>CAVXVG010000023.1:0-21018 GCA_963765145.1 Parachlamydiales bacterium | reverse complement strand
CGTCCGGCCAATGTGATTTTTTTCCGCCGCGGAAAAATAAATTTCATTGACCCGACCAATTAATTTCCACAGCATCATTCCGGAATGTTCGTAAAATCAGCCATGCCGATGATTGCCGCCACGCCGAAACGCGTTGCTTGGCATTTCCTTTCGCGCCGGTGGGTTTTTTGAACGAGTGATTTTCACGAAACCCGCTGGTCACACCGGCGGGTTTTTATTTGCCACGGTCTGATTTCGGTTTCAGGGAACTGAAATGAAAACGAAAGCATCCACACGCACGCTGCTCATTGCCGCGTTCGCCATCGTTTATATCGTTGGAGTCGATGATATTACCAACAAATTTATGGTCTTTTGGCACTAGATTATAGATCAGGTCGAGCCCTGCATAATGGGGATCGCCCACTACGCCGGGAGCCCTTTCATCCGGAGTGTAGATGGTATCTTTTAACTCGCCGGTATGTTCATCGTAAGTGGCTACTATTCTCCCATAGTACTTACCTTTATAAGGATAGACTGCCACAACGCTTTGTGCTTTTTTTGTAGCATCATCAATTGTTTTCCAAAAGCCTACAATGTCTGCAGCTAGAACAGAAAACGTGAAAAGCAGGGAAAAAAGAAAAACCTTCATCGAGAAACCTCAGGGCAGTATTTCCCCTACATACCAAAACGAATATATACACACAAATTTAACCCTTGCCCCTGCCCTTGCCCTTGCCCGTGCCCGAGAATTCCTGAGTAAAAAGGTCGTCTGTTAGTTCTTAGAAAGCTTTTTTATTAGAAATTCGGGCAAGGGCACGGCGGGGCAGGGTTAAACCTGAGCAAAGACGTGTTACTTAACCGGGTCGCCGGGGTTTAGGTTGGCAATGCTTGGGATTTCCAGAGTGTCAACTCCACCGGCCAAGATGATCCCTGGCTTTCAATCCCCATCAATAATGCAGGTTTTAAGTTGGCCACGATGACCACTTTTTTGCCTGGAAGTGATTCCGGGTCGATGGAAGCGCCAATGCCTGCTTCGATTTCTCGCTGTTCAAAGCCTAAATTGACTTGCAGTTTGAGCAGTTTTTTACTCTTTGGAACACGTTCGGCAAGAACTTCGGCAACTCATAAATCGAGTTGGCTAACTAGATCGATTGTCACTTCAGGTTTTAAAGGGAGGTAGGTTTGTTGTTGTTCTTGTTCCATAGCAGGTTTTTTCGCTTTCTTATGTAAGTGGTGGAGGTTTTCAATTTCTCTTGCGATCTCTTCATCTTCAATTTTTCGAAAAAGAGTCGTAGGCCGGCAACTCTGTCGCTTTGATCAGGTCAAAGGCCTGGTCCCAGTTTAAAGGGTTCATTGCTAATAGCTTCCAGATCTCTTTAGTCGCATCGGGGATCAAGGGTGTTGCCACCACAGTTAGCAATTGAATGGCTTTTAAGCAAAGATGTAAAACAGTTTCAAGCTCTTGCTGTTTTGCAGGATCTTTCTTCAAAACCCAAGGCTTTTTCTGATCAAAATAGACGTTTGCACGCTGCGCCATCTCCATTAATAGTTGGATGACCCTTCTTAAGCGGAACGTTTCGTAAGCCTCTTCTGCCTGATGGTAAAGTTCTTTCAGATCTTGGCTAAAGTATCATCTTCCCGTAGTCAACACCCCTTTTTGAGGAACTTTTCCACCTAAATGGCTTTGGATAAAAGACAACGTTCGATGGATAAAATTGCCGAACTTTCCTACCAGGTCGCTGTTGCAACGGTTTTGGAATTCTTTGAAGGTAAATTCAGAGTCTGCAGTCTCAGGAGACATCGCTACCAAAGCATATCGGACTTGATCGGATGAGTAACGGGTTAGGAAATACGGCCAGATCAATTGTCCAACCATCCGATTTACTAAATTGCCTGCCTTCAAGGTTTAAAAATTCGTTTGCCGGCAATTCATCCACTAATTTCAGTGGCAAATTTTGCCCCATGCACATGGCAGGAAAAATCACCGCGTGGAAAGGGATATTATCTTTGCCAATGAAGTGGATCAGCTTTGTTGCAGGGTCTAACCAATAGTCTTTCCATTTTTCAGGGTTCCCTTGTTCAATCGCCCATTCTCTAGAGGCTGAAATATAACCAATCGGAGCATCGAACCAGACATAGAGGACCTTGTCTTTAGCTTCTTCTAACGGGACAGGCACGCCCCAAGACATATCCCTTGTGATCGAACGGGGTTTTGCCCCGTCAATGTATCCGGAAATGAAATTCAAAACATTTTCTTTCCAAGGCTTTTTCGCGATGAATTGGGTTAATTGATCTTTGAATTTGTCGAGCAACAAAAACCAGTTTTTGGTCTCTTTTTTAGTCAGTTTAGAGCCCGTAAGTTTTGAACGGGGATTTTTCAGGTCGACCGCTTCAAAGCTAGCGCCGCAAGAAGGGCACTCGTCACCCCTGGCCTCTTCATAACCACATTTTGGACAGGTGCCTACCACATAACGGTCGGCTAAAAACCGTTTTTCATCTTCAGAATAGAGTTGTTCTGTGATTTTTGGCTCGATCCATCCATTTTCTAAAAGTTCTAAAAAGAACGTTTGGACTGGCTTTTTGTGCCCTTCCCAAGTTGTTCTGGCATAGAAATCGAAAGAAAAATTCAAAGCCTTAAAAAGAGTTTTATTGATCTCGTGGAAAAGATTGACATGCTCCAGAGGTGTTCTTCCTGCCAATTCTGCAGACAGGGTGATTGCCATCCCATATTCGTCAGAACCTGAAATGTAGTGGACATCCCGATCTTTTAGCCTGTTAAAGCGGGCCGAGACGTCGGCCGGCAAATAGGCCCCTGCAAGATGGCCAAAATGCATCGGACCATTGGCGTAAAGAAGCGCCGACGTTATAAGAACTTTTTGCTTTGCCATTTATTTATCGGTCTGGTTGTTGCACAATTAAAACTTCTACACTTGTATCTGGAACCAGCTTCCATCCCATGAGAACCATAGAATTAATGTCGACATACAAGGGGCCAGGCTTTGTATACACATACATAGATTCTATTTTGGTAGGAGAGGGCTCAGGACTTGATCTTTCCATTTGAAACCCATCTATTGAGCTGTGCCGTTCTTTCACTTTTCGTTTCATTTCTTCGGATAAACTACCCCAAGAAATCCATTGCCCTTGGTATTTCTTGAGAAGAAAAGTCCAGTCGAGCTCCATTTTCCCCTTCCAATCTACACAATCTTGGAAAATTCGGCCCGACTCCCTATCAAAAGCAGCTTTTGCAAATCTAAACGGTCGATTGTCGAAGCCCCCAAAGTCCCTCAAATAAGCATAAATTTTTTGCTTGGTCGGAAGAGGTATGGCAAAGGCCGGCTGCAATGGAAGTCCTGTATAGGGACATTTAGGGTATTTGACCGTTGTTGTTAAAGCCCACCCTATCACCAAAATACCGGCCAAAAAGCTCAGTATCCCAACTAAAGTGGCAAAGACAACAGCCATTTCTTAAGATTTGTCCTCTTCGTCGTCCTCTTCATCATCGAGGTTGAAGCTGTCAAAAACATCAAAGGTATCTCGACCAGTTGAAATTTCGCATAACACTTGATAGGCCGAATTTTGTGTGTCTATCGCTGCCAGCGGTGCTCGACCGGAAGTGATCATCGATTGGGCTCTTTTAATGGCATAACTCACAATCTCAAACTGACTCTTAAAGCGCTTCAAGAGGTGCTCATTCGTTAATGATTTTTTTCTGTCCATACTTTCCTTTTTTTTAGCAATTCCAGCCGTAACACCCAGGGTTGCATCACCCTTTCAGGGTTTCTTTACCCTGGGCTATATTCCTTCACCCCATTCTGGGGTTCTTTAACTTTCTCTAGCAGGAATTGCTTTCCTTTTATGTAATTCCGCGACGAGGATGCTCTGTAAAATTTGGTAGGCTGCATCTAAGTCGTCATTAACAAAGAGATAATCATAATACTTTTCTCCTTGTGATATTTCAAAACGGGCCCTTTCGAGTCGTTTTTCTAAATCTTGTGGTTTTTCGCTGCCACGTGCTGTCAGCCGTTTTTCCAGCGTCTGCAAGTCGGGCGTTGTGACGAAAAGAAGGGGAACTTCTAACATTTCTTTCACTTTCTTGGCCCCTTCGACATCCAACACTAAAACCAGATGGTACCCTTGTTCGAGTTGGTTTGATATAGCTTTTACTGACGTGCCATAGTTGCTGTTAAAAAGATGTACCGTTTCAAGAAATTCGCCCCGAGCTTCCATTTCTTCAAACGTTTGCAAGTCAACAAAGTGATAATCAACACCCTCCGTCTCTCCTGCCCTCTTAGCTCGTGTTGTATAGGAAACATTCTTTTTAACATGTGGAAATTCGAGTGTCAGTCGGTCAACCAGCGTTGTCTTGCCGCTGCCTGCCGGACCACTTAAGACAAATAGATGCCCTTTAGATGTTTTAGGAAGCTTATTCAACATTTTGGATTTGCTCCCTAATTTTTTCCAATTCGCTTTTGATGTCAACGACCCGCTTTGAAACTTCTAAATCTTGAGCTTTTGCTCCGATCGTATTGACTTCACGGTTCGATCTCTTGCAAAAGAAATTCCATCGTTTTTCCAACTTGCATCTCTTCAGAGGAAATCAGTTTTTCGACTTGCCCGATGTGCGACTTTAACCGGATCAGCTCTTCCGTGTAGTCTCCATTTTTGGCAATCAGTGCAACTTCTCTTAAAACCCTATCTTCCATCTCTTGAGCATCGGTAAAATATGGGGCTAGAAATTCTTTCATTTTTTGCTGCATTTTAGGGAGAAAGCCGACTAAAACGACTCCTAAATCTGTGGCTTCCTGCCTCAAATAGACCAATCTTTTGCTCAAATCGGCTGCTAAATTCTTCCCTTCTTTCAATTTCATTTCAGAAAACGGGACGAGCGCGTCTTGTACTGCTTCTTCAAGCAGCCGGATGAGCTCGGATTCATCAACAGCGTGCTCTTCGTGAAGCGCACCTTCCTGGCTAAGCGCCCACTCAACCCAAAAACCTTGAGGCAACTGGTAGCCAGCTTCGTATTCAAACCGCTTCCCTTCATCCACATAATGTTTGATAAAAGAGGTATTAAGACCTAAAGCAAACGGCGGCTTGCCGACCCATTCAGCCGTTATCCGGATATGAACACTTCCTCGCCCAATATGAGGAGTGAGCCAACCACGCAATTCCGGTTCCAAATGGTATAAACCACGTGGAAGCGAAATTTTGATCTCAAGGTGTTTACGGTTTAAGGAAGTGATCTCAGCAGAAATTCTGCCTAATTTGCGAGACGACTTGCCTCTGCCAAAAGCTGTCATGCTTCGCAACATAGAAGAAAAAACACTCGGGTTAGGCCCCATATCGTATCATTCATTTTTGTAACTGGTCAAGGTAAAGCGTGATGTGATATGCTTTTTCTTTTGCCGGGGAACTTGGAGAGAGTAGCACTCTAATCAGGTCAGAATCGGAAGGTAGCAGCCTCGTGAGTTGTCTGCTTTGCTTCAAGCCCTCTCCGGCTTTTCTTCATTAACATTTCTCCCAACTACCCCTTGCCCCTGCTCTTGCCCTTGCCCTTGCCCTTGCCGGAAAAAAAAGGCTGAAAGCCTTGAATTGCAACAGCCCGCGGGCATCGCCCCGGGTAATAATGGAAAATATATTTGGCAGCCTGAAGGGCTACAGGATCTCCGGTTTCCTGCAACCTTTCAGGCTGCCAATTTTATTATAATCCTGTAACCAGGGCGTTGCCCTGGCCTGTTGCAATCAAGGCTTTTCAGCCTTTTTTTTAACCAAGAGGCTGCTCCTGCAAACTGAAAATTATCCTGCCTGCGTTAGCCGATCCTGCCTGCGTTAGCCAATCCTGCCGCCGTAGGACGTCCTGCCCGACGAAGTCGGATCCTGTTCTTTATGGGGTGGCTTTTACCTAAGAAGGATGCGCAATGCCATGTTCAACTTGTTATTCTTTTTCTTCTTGCCGCAGGCGATGACGTGGGTGATGCCCCGTTCGGCCAAAATGAACTTCCGCACCTGTTCTAAAATTTTAGTTAAAATGTTCGATTTTGGCTGGAAGCGTAAATAGCCACATTCCAGATCCACTAATTCATATTCGGTGGCAAAAAGAGACAAAAACCGCTCCAATCCCCCTTCTGTTTTTCGATCAAAAGGTGTCGAAACAATCGCAAGAGAATCTCTCTTTCCAATCCGTGCCAGCTCCGAAAAAAACAATCGATACTCTTCTTGCTCCATTCCCCCAATCAAGTCTAAAGCAAGAACTGCATCGTAACTTAAATCGATCAATTTAGTTTTGGGAAGAGCCTCTCGAATCGTTCTCAACTTCTCCCTCGGCACTATTTTTTTCAGCGCATTTCGTAAGCAATGTCGACAGCATCAACTTCTTTCCCCATATCAATCAACCGGCTTGTCATCTCTCCTTTTCCACAGCCTAAAATCTGCAACGATTCGACATTCTTCAGTCACATGTTTTTTTACAAATTGAAATGTCCGATCAAACCAAATAGGTTCTGATAAAAAAGGATTGTCTGATAACAACCACATCCGTTCGTACAAAGCTTCTCTTTCTGCCTTAAGCTGGAGATAACGGCTTAATTTGACCGGAGTATGTGCTCCCTCTTTTACGATTGGTAATACCATTTAAAAAACTTTTCCCCCTTGACGGATTCGAGTAACATGTTACAGTTAATTCTAAGTATTACACGATTTTGGTCTATGTCTCGTTTATTTCCATTTGCCCTCGCACTCCTAGCATTAGTTGCCGGATGCGTTTCGGCCCCCCACTGCTCCGCCAGCTCCGCGGTGTCGCCCACAGGTTGCTGTTGTTCCTGTGGTAAACAGAACAAATGCCAAGCTCCCTTGGGATCTTGAAGCTGAACTGACAGATGATATCCTCGATCACCTGATGTGTGAAGGAACCTTTTGGGTCTCTCCTTTTTAATCAATTTGAAGTTGCTCTTGAGCAAACAAAAGGGCGTGACTACTTTGGTTCAGATCTCTCTTTTGCCAACCACTTTTCTCACAATGATTTCTTGATCATCGCTGAATTGGTTGAGCATGAAATGAAACCTTACAAAAGAGAGCTCTACCCAGACATTCAAGTGAACCACACACCTGATAGGCACCAAGTGCTCGCTATGTCTATTCGTTTAAGGGTCATCGACTTAAGACACGAAGAGCCTCTCATTGTCCGTCAAGAAATTGTAGACTCATACAAACTTGTGTCTCCCAAAAGCTGCAAAAACGAACTATGCCGGTTAAATGACCTGGTTCCAGAATATGAAAACACCCCTCTTGCAAAAGGTCATAAAGAACTAGCTGGCGAAGTGGCTAACAAAATCGAAGAGGCCGTCTTTTGCACTTGGTAGATCTCCTTTTAGCCCTTGTTCTACTTTTTTGGTCGATTTGGGCTGTTCGACGGATCACTAAAAGGAGTTGGTGGCACGTTCCTAAAATGGAACGGGCCATCATCCCTGTTTGGGTTTCCATTGTTCTTTTTCTCCTCTTCCTCCCCTTTCAAATCTTTTTGGCTTCTGTTTGGAATAAGTTTTTCCCACCAAACGATCTGCAAATCCCCCTTGTTGTCTTTCTCTCGACGTTGGTCTACGTCATCATTTCCCTCACCCCTCCATTCATTCAACTGTGGAAAAGACCGGGCGCCTATTCCTTTTGGAAAAGTGTAAAAACAGGTTTTGTAGCGCTGATTTTAGTTCTACCGATTGTTTTTATCGTTGAAGGGCTAATGATTGTCTTGTTTGAACAACTGTTGGGTATCCCTAGAGTTGATCAAGACGCTATTTTGTTTCTTTTAGCCTATGCCGATTCTCCGTGGCAGTTTGCTCTGGTAGCTGCTCTGATTGCGTTTGCCATTCCTGTGTTGGAAGAACTCTTGTTCAGAGGATTGCTGCAAAATGTATTAAGACGGTTTTTATCTGCAAAATTTGCCCTTCCACTGACGGCCATTGTTTTCACCCTTTTCCATTTTTCAGCAGAACAAGGAGCATCCAATGGAATCATTTTGCCTGCCTTGTTCATATTGGCTTTAACGCTTTCTTGGATCTACGAGAAATCGGGCAACCTCTTTGCATCGATCACCTTGCACAGTCTGTTTAATATCATCAACATTTGCACCCTATTAATGTCCCATGATTAATTCCAAACGTCCCCTTTATTTTGCCCTTTTAGTGGCGTTAGTCTCTGTTCCGTTCGTGTTTGGGTTTTCAGAACCCAACCTAATCGGCCCGGCTATTCGTCAATTTGGTCAAAAAATGGATACGGTGCTTGAAAAGCCGGGTGAAAACACCCTCTTTTCTCCATGGAACATTGGTACACTCCTGGGGCTTGCAGGAGAAGGGGCACGAGGTGATACTGAATTAGCCTTTTGGGAGTTGCTTGGGTTGCCAAGCAGTGGAGATAAGGCCGGTTTTAAAGAGGCTATCCATACTCTGAACGTACATGGGCCCATGCAGCTTTCTAACGGAGTTGGGCTGTGGCTGCAATCCGGCATGCTATTTAACCCTCTTTTTCAACAAACGGCTGTAGATGTGTTTAATGGGCAGCTGGCTCAAGTAAATTTCAAAGAACACTCAGATGTTGCTAGAAAAGAGATCAACCATTGGATCAGCATCAAAACACATGGAAAAATACCCGATTTATTGAAACCCGGTTCGATTCAAAAGGATACCAAAGTGGTATTAGCCTCCACTTTGTATATGAATGCACCCTTTTTATTCCCTTTTTCCCTCTCAAACTCACACCAAGACACCTTCACCCCATCGAATGGCAAAGCGTTCCCCATTACTTTCATGCAACAAACTTCTAACCTCAATTACTATGAAGATGACTTTGTGCAGATCGTTGAGGTTCCTTATAAGAGCAACCCTTTAGATGTTGTTCTTTGGATATTATTGCCAAAAGAGGGTGGTATACGCCCCATCGATGTCGACACCTACGGGCCTCATCTTCTAGCTGCTAGAGTTGATTTAAAAATTCCTAAAATGGAGGTTAGATCTTCTTACGACCTAAAAAAACCTCTTCAAGCCTTAGGATTTGTTCTTCCCTTCACCATGGCGGCCGACTTTGCAGGGATGGTAGCCGGCCAAGTAGAGCTGACCGACATCATTCATGAGGCCTACATGTCTTGGGATGAAAAAGGGACTGAAGCTGCTGCAGCAACAGGCACTGTGTTCACAACGACCCGCTACATGCCGGAAGAAAAAGTCATACCTTTCCATGCAAACCGCCCCTTTTCCTTCCTCATTTGGGAAAAATCGACCGGCATCCCTCTGTTTCAAGGACACATTGACACCCCCAAGCCCTTCCTTGGCCGCACCGACTTAACCGACAACCTCCTAAATGATTAAGGAACTCCTGTTAATCTCGCGTGAGTGTTTGGAGCAAGGAAGAGACTACCGCCTCTCTGATCATGAAGTAACATGCGAAGCATTTTTTTCTCTGTGTTCTCTGTGCCTCTGTGTTGAAAATTTAGTTAGCTTTTTGCCAAAGCACATTTATAGGTAAAAGTTCATCATTTTCAACACAGAGAAACAGAGAACACAGAGGCACAAAGAAGAGAATAATTTCTTGGTTAATGTTGAGTTACTAGAGGAGTGCTCCTGAGCCCGTTTAGCGTTGACTTTCAGAGAGTGAAAGCGCAACAAGAGTTGCGCACTCCAAACGCGTTGCGAACTAAAAAAGCCTTTTCGCAGCGATTAATTATGCAACAAGGCTCTTCTTTACCCTAGCTCACTTGCCTTCCAAGTCTGTTTTGGGTAGTGTGTCTGTTGACATGAAGAAGGATGTGTTCGAAAAGATCAGGTTGGTAGCGACCGTGCAACTGGGAAGAGGAGCCGAAGAAAAGGCGCTGCTTTTGCAGGATGGAAACGGCTGGACCTGGGTTTTTAAAGGAGAAGAGATTCTAAAAGGGAAAAGTATTGGCGAAATGAGAGAAAAACTGTTTTCCCACTTTGCCGGTTTTCCTGTCAGAATCATCGATTTTGGCGTCCTCTATATGTTGCCAGAAAGGGATGAAGTAGGCCAATATGCCCTCTTCCACCAGGCCAGAAACTCTTATAAAGTTTCAAATGGTATTGTCTACGATCCTGCCTGGGGCTATACCTACAAGGTTGATTTTTTGTCTCAAGAAGGCAAACGGGTGATTGAGGAATTAGAGTACCATGTTGAGCCCTGAGCACGAAACTGTTGTCTGTTCCCACTGCTTTGGCGCAATGGTTATCTCTAGCCAATTTCCCAAAAAGCCCCTCCGCTTTTGTGTGTATTGCGGAGTCTCTTTAGGCAATGGAGATGTGGAAGGAGGAACTGCACACGGCAGCCATGGAGGCAGTGATTGGGGCGCCTCTTTGATTTCAGGGCAGATCCCTGCTGAAGAGCCGATCCAATTTACGATTGGACCCTACCAAATTTTGAGAAAAATTGGGCAAGGAGGCATGGGCGAGGTCTTTTTAGCCTATGACGTCGCTTGTGGAAGAAGGATTGCCTGTCAAACAAATCAGAAGAGACCTAAAAGAGCATAAAACTCTTTACAACCGATTTTTAAAAGAGGCGAGGATCACAAGTCAGCTGACCCACCCATCGATTGTGCCGATCTATGCCATCGAGAGAACTGGCGATTTACTCTATTACACGATGCCCTATTTAGAAGGACATACGTTAAAACAACTTTTAAGAGACATCCGAAAGGCAGAAAAAGAGGGCAAGCGCATCAACGAGGGCTCCATTCCCCACCTGATCCGCATCTTTATTTCGATATGCCAAGCTATCGCCTATTCCCATTCCAAAGGGGTTTTACATCGAGATATCAAGCCGGAAAATGTCATTGTCATGCGGTATGGCGAAGCAAAAATTCTCGACTGGGGACTAGCCGATCTTTCAGGCGCTCCGGATGAGCAGTTGACTGCAAGCAAAAAAAATGCCGGACTCACACGGATTGGAAAGGTTGTTGGAACCCTTTCTTACATGGCTCCGGAAAGGGCCTTGGGAGGTCCTGCTACCATCCAAACCGAAATTTATGCCTTAGGAGTTATCCTCTACCAACTTTTAACCCTTCAAATTCCTTTCAAAAGAAAAAGCCTTGCCGATTACAAAGCAAAAGGGGGCGATGACGCCCCCCTAAAAGACCCCATCGAAGTCGCCCCCTACAGAGATATTCCTCAAGTTTTAGTCTCTATTGTCGACAAGTGCCTTAACATAGACCCCAAGAAACGGTATGGGCGTGTTCAAGAGATGATCCATGAGCTTGAAGGGTATATTGAAGGGCGCTCTGAATGGTTCCACATCCAAACTCTCTCTCCAAAAGCGCCTCGAGATTGGGAATTTCAAGAAAATGTGTTGATGGATGACTTCAATGTCATCTCTAGATCGACCGAAGAGACCACTTGGGTGAATTTGATGATATCGGAGGGCTCATTCCCTGGAAATATTCGCCTTGAAACCGACGTTGAAATCAAAGAAGGGGGCGAAGGGATTGGCCTACTCCTTTCTTTAAAAGATAGGGAGCAAAGGCAAAATTTACTCGATGGGTATTGCCTCTGGATTTCTGCCATTCCCGGAACTCCAACGCGTTTGATCCGCTCGGGTGTGCATGTGATCGAATCGCCCGATTTACTGCTTAAAGTGGGGCGAAAGTACCATATCACTGTAGAAAAGGTGGATGAGTCGATCCATCTTTCATTAGATGGGCGAAGAGTTTTTTCTTACATCACCCACTTGCCGCAAGAAGGAAGCCATGTTGGATTGATGCTTCGGGATACTTTTTTAGAAATGAGCGATCTGCAAGTTTATGAAGCTGGCCAAAATGTGTTGGTGAAATGCATAGCAGTACCGGATGCCTTTTTGACCAATAAAGATTATGGCAAAGCCCTTTCAGAATACCGAAGAATTGGCGCCTCATTTCCTGGCAGACAAGAAGGAAGAGAGGCCCTTTTTAGAGCTGGTGTCACCCTTTTAGAAGAGGGAAAAATCTCTTTGGATTTAAAAGAAAAGGAAAACTGTTTTGAACTGGCCTTCAAAGAGTTTGAAAAACTTCGAAAAACACCTGGCGCCCCTTTAGAATACCTGGGTAAAGCTCTGATTTATGAAGCACTTGGAGAGTTTGAGGAGGAGGCTAAATGTTTCGACATCGCTTGGCGCCGGACTCCCCGCCATCCTCTTTTACCGCTGCTTGAAGAACATCTTTTATTCCGCACACAAGAAAGTTCCAGGATCGACCGGATTGCCACCTACCAATTCTCCCTTCTTCTGATTCTCCATTGCCCAGAAAAAACCTTCCAAGAAGGAAAACGGTTGTTAGAGCGCCTACAAAGAAACACCGAAACCCCTTGGTTTTTGGATCAGATCGGACACCGAGACTTGCCCTCATTAGGGATCGAGATCGCTTATCATTTAGCTCAAGGACATGTCATCGAGCAATTTTTGCAGATTAAACCGACGCAGACTTTGTATAAAAGAGCCCTTTTCTGCCTTTTAGATGCGGGTCTGCCCTATGAAAGTGTTCCGATTGAGTTAGAACCGACGTATGAGGCTTTGCTCGATCTCCATGTCCCTGCAAATAAAGATAAAACAGCTATCTTGTGGTTAAGTTCTAAGCTTTTATATTTGGGTAGGTACGAAGAGGGTTATTCTGTATTGGATCAAATTATTGAACCCCTTAATGCTGAAGAAGAGGCGTGGAAAGGTTACTTCAAAGCAGCCGCTCTTATTCTATTAGACCGTTTTGAAGAGGTGGGAAAAGTTTTAGACCAATTCCCTATTGAAAATCTATCGAATGAAGATTCGCCCCTCTTTTTCCCTTTTGGCTGCCTCCTTCAACGATTTGACGGCAAAGAGATAGCCCATATTCATTTTCAAAATCTTTTGGAAGAAAGCTTTCCAAAAAGTTCAGCTCTTGGTGCCTATTATTTTACCCAAAAGCTTGATCTTTCCAGATGGTCTAAACAGGCCTTCTTTTGGGAAAAGCGGACCCTTGCTTTTCAGATGATGTTAATGTCTCGAGCCTCAAACGACCAAGAGCAATTCAACTATTGGAAAAACTCCCTCGACGGATCAGCTTAAAATCCACTCACCTTTTGCTTGGATTTCTTTGTACATAGCATCAGGCGCAAGGTCTAATTCTCCAGGCCACGTAACAACCCCTTCCGAAATAAATACCTGATTAAAGAAATTGGGATCTTTTATCGGTTCGAAAACGCCTGATAAATATTGTTCCGTGAATTTAACTCGACCTTTAGTTTGATCGGCAAAACGCACCCACAAAGTACAGTTTTTTTCAGGTTTTACTTCAATGACATCCCAATACATATCTTACCTAAGAGGTTCAATTTTTTTTGGTTGTTGCTTGTTTTGACATAGGTCCCAATCTTGGATCAGTTCTTTCTGATGTAATTCGGCCCAGTCAAGAACAAGATCAAGTGCTCTTCGAGGAAGTTCTCCCTCAATTAACTTTAATTTCTGTATATCAATTGTCGCTTTGAATTCAGCATATTCTGCATGAAAATGGGGCGGCGCATGATCGGCAAAAAACATTTTAATGAAAATTCCGTAAAACGCACTGATTGTGGGCATAAATCCAATTATTACCGAGACGAGAAAAAAAGCCCATAGAATAGCGCGTTAAGTAAGTGATTTTATTTTTCACCAAAAGAAAGCAGAACCAGCTCCTTACGCTGCAACAGAAGCGGCTTGGAAGGGATTTGAATGGGGAAATTTAAACTTTTCCCTTAATGCGGGGCTAAAAAGCCTGTCGAACAAGGGGATTGTTTTTTTGACGGCTGGTTCGACAGTGCAGGAAAATAAGGGATTGATCAACTTGACGTTGGACCTAATAGCCATGATACCCAAAAAACTGGATGTACCGCTTAAGCAATAGGCCGTGATCGTCAGAGCGACTATTGCAACTGGTGCAATAGGAGTTGGGGCAAAGGCTAAACCTGTTAGAATAACTAGAGCAACAATTGAGATCACACCAGCGGCGACTCTAAGCCTCTGTTCAAACAACTTTTCTTTGACCCTTCCTTTCAAGACTGTAAGACCACCATCTGGCTCTTTTTTGAGATTTTCTTTAAATTCATTAAACTTGATAGCTGGAACCCCTAAATATTTCTCCGCGGTCTCGACACTGAATATATTTCCTCTATATTGTTCTGGAATATCGTTTAGGCTCGTTAGACCATTCAAATAGCTATCGATTTTCTTCAGTTTATGCAACTGAATGCCTGTCACAATCACATCTGTACCGGCAATGAGAGCAGCTACCATCTGAAAACCTGGAAGCCAAGAGAACGCAGGCCTAGTCTCGGCCCAAATAAAGGAAACAGTTTGTACGATAGACCCGATAGCCATTCCCAGGCCGCCCACGTTTTTAATGACGTTAAAGGTTTTTGTTTTCCAATTTTCTCCTGTCGCTGTAGCTGATTGGTAAGCTAAATAAAGATGGTAAGGGACCATGACCACTCCAAGAAGACCGAATAAGCTTGGAGCGCCTAACGTGTAAACAAGGGGATCAATGATAGTCGAAGTCGGTAACGATTGGATGGCTGCGGAGATGGCCATGCTGGATCTTGAAGTGCCATAAGCAGCCCTTGCCACAGTCGCAAGCGGAGATCCCCAAAGAGCGGCGATTTCAACGCCTTTCTTTGCCTGGTCCCATAAAGTAGGTGTTACAGATGCTCCACTCATAGAACATCTATTTTAAACTTATATAATTAATCCTATCGAAAGATCTAATTAATACTATGTTAACTCAGGAAAAAGCACCTTACTAATCGTGTTCTTTATTTGGGTTTATTTACCGGAATAGCAGAGGTAAGGGAGAATTGCAGCGGCTAGCTTCGAAGTGTGATAGGTGTAAACGACAAAAGATGATTTTGGAAAGAAGGTTCGGGCACTGATCGACAATGAAGAGACCATAAACAGCCCTGAATCAAAAATATCATACTTAGCTTTTGCAAGATTCCTAAACAATTGTTCAGCCTTATCAATAGGTTCAAAGCAAGCCGCTTCGCTGTTTTTTGACAAACTCCAATAGTTCGTGAGCGATCTTCTAAATAGATCGACTGAACCTAAACTTAAAACAGCCGCAAAGGGAAGTTCAGATCGAGGGACTAACCCCATTGCCTTTCGAACAGAAAAAACAGAAAAATAGAGAGAAATAAGGTTGTGGGTCAACTCAACAGGTCTTTTTGATTCCCAAACTTTCATCCCAGCCTTGGGCAACTTAATCGTTTTCAAGATATCGGCCCGTTTTAAAACCATTCGAATCGGATCGGGCAGAGAAATTTTGGCTAATTTTGCAAAAGATCCTATCGTGCCGGTAATTCCTAAACAAAAATCTGTGGCTTTCACTAAAGATGGGTACATGCTTCCCTTGATTTAAAAAAAGATTGTAGCAAAAAAGTTTTAAGAAACTTTAAAGATTTTGCATTTTCCCTTAGAATAAACGTTTTTTAAGGAAAAACATGTCGTCTGCATATGAACCGAAGCTGGTAGAAAAAAAATGGGATCAATTCTGGGAAAAACATCAGTTTTTTAAAGCAGACGCCACCTCCAAAAAACCATCTTATTGCATCGTAATGCCCCCTCCCAACGTGACAGGAAACCTGCACATGGGACACGCCCTTGTCAGTACCCTGCAAGATGTTTTGATCCGCTGGAAACGGATGAGCGGATTCGAAGCCCTCTGGGTTCCGGGAACCGACCATGCCGGCATTGCCACTCAAACGGTCGTCGAAAGAAAGCTTTTTGCCGAAACGGGCAAAAGAAGGGTCGATTTTGAAAGAGAAACCTTTTTAAAGCACGTATGGGAACATAAAGAACGGTACGGTTCAGCCATTTTAGATCAGATTCGATCGATGGGTTGCTCTTGCGACTGGACTAGACTCCGCTTCACTCTGGACGAGCAATCCTCCCGCGCTGTACGTGTGATGTTTGAAAAACTATTCAATGCGGGCTTGATTTATCAAGGAGATTACCTTGTTAACTGGGATATTGTCTCAGGAACTGCTCTTGCCGATGACGAAGTCGACTATGAAGATCAAGAAGGGTTTTTATGGCATTTTCGCTATCCCCTTGCAGATGGAAACGGCTTTATTGAGGTGGCCACAACAAGGCCTGAAACGATGCTTGGCGATACGGCAGTTGTTGTACACCCTGAAGATGAACGTTACAAAGCGCTCATCGGAAAAAAAGTTCTCCACCCCATTCAAAAAAGAGAAATCCCCATCTTGTCAGATCCGATGGTGGATCCAACTTTTGGAACAGGAGCCGTAAAAGTCACGCCTGGTCACGATAGAAATGACTATGACTTAGGTTTAAAGCACAACCTTCCTCTCATCAACATCATGACACCAGAGGGAAAGGTCAACGAGAATGGAGCTCCCTTTACTGGACTCACCTTCCCTGAAGCAAGAATCGCCGTCATCAAAGAACTCGAGCAACTTGGCCTGTTTGTTAAAAAAGTAAAGCACACCAACCGGATTGGCCGCTCTTACAGATCAAAAGCCATTATTGAACCGATGTTATCTAAACAGTGGTTCATCAAAATGACCGCCTTCAAAGACCGGTTAAAAGAGATTGTCAAAACTGGGGAAACCAAATTGATCCCAAACCATTGGGACCCAACTTACAACCACTGGATCGACAATTTACGTGACTGGTGCATTTCTCGTCAGCTTTGGTGGGGACACCGCATTCCTGTTTGGCACCACAAAAAAGATCCTAACAAGAAAATCGTTGTTGTTGATGATCTTCCTAAAGAGATCGCCGACCATCCGGACGATTGGGAACAAGACCACGATGTTCTGGACACTTGGTTCTCATCTGGTTTATGGCCTTTTTCAACTCTTGGCTGGCCAAACAAAACCTCCGATTTAGAAAAATTCTACCCCAATTCGACCTTGATCACCGGGTATGACATCCTCTTTTTCTGGGTTGCAAGGATGATCATGATGGGTGACTTCGCCTTAGACAAACCCCCATTTCCAGAAACATTTTTGCATGGC
The DNA here is from genome assembly GCA_963765145.1 of Parachlamydiales bacterium. Lineage (GTDB taxonomy): Bacteria > Chlamydiota > Chlamydiia > Chlamydiales > JAJFMK01 > JAGVKY01. The sequence goes on along the minus strand of CAVXVG010000023.1, from coordinate 4,036 downwards.
CTTATCTTTGCAAAATCGTACTGGCGCGTATCTCCTGATGGAATGGTGACCTACTGCTCTAAAGAAGAACGAGATGCCTTCGATGCCGGAAAGCCTGTTCCAAAAGAGGTCCATTCCAAGTGGGAAAAGATGTCCAAATCGAAGGGCAACATCATCGACCCAATGGAAATCATCGACAGTTTTGGCGCCGATGCAACCCGTCTTGCTTTGGCCTCCTGCCCTACTTCTCAACGGCAAATCGACTTAGACCGAAGACGTCTTGAAGAGTACAAAAACTTTGCAAACAAGTTTTGGAATGGAGCCCGTTTTGTCCTCATGAACCTTGGAGAGGACAAAATAGGTGGTGAAATCGTTGTTGAAAACCTTCAATTAGAAGACAAATGGATCTTAACAAGGCTTAAAAGTGTGATCCAGGGCGTCAACGATGCTTTGGCAACATACGCTTTTGACAAGGCCGTATTAGAAGTTTATCGCTTTTTCTGGGACGAGTTTTGCGCTTACTATTTAGAAATTGCAAAACCGATCCTGCGAGATCCAACACACAAAAACGGTGCTGAAAAGAAAAAGATTCTATTTTTAGTTTTGGAACAGTCGATCCGACTTTTACACCCTTTCACTCCGTTTATTACTGAGGAACTTTTCTCTCTCTTAAAAGAAAAAGGGGGAACAGCAACCGGTTCAGGATGGCTTTCCGCTACCCTTTCAGCTTTATCTTCCCCCGCAGCAGCCGTTAGCCCTTATCCGGTAGTACTTGATCTGCCTTTTGAGAATAAAGAGATCGTTTCAACATTTTTAAAATTACAAGAAGCGGTCGGTGTTATCCGAAACATCCGTGCAGAAATGAAAATACCTCCCGGAGAACAGAGCGCCCTTGTTTTGGTTGGAAAAGAAAAGGATGTCGCCTTTTTTATTCACCACCTGCCACTTTTAAAAGCGCTTGTAAAACTTGGCGACGTCACAACGGCTTCAACTCTGCCCCACATTGCTCTGTATGCTTCGGCTTTCCATGGAGATGTGCAATGGGTCGTCCCCTTACCTCCTCAACGTTTAGAGGCAGAAAAAGTCCGATTGACAAAAGAATTAGAAAAAATCCGATTGGAAGCCGTTAAGCTTGAAGGACAACTGGGCAATTCTGACTTTTGCCAAAAAGCCCCTCAGGAGCTAGTCAAAAAGCTACAAATACAACTTTCTGAAGCTCTTGAAAAAGAAAAATCTTTTTCCCATACTCTAAAACAACTTGAGTAATGAGAGTTCGATGAAATTTCTCTCGAAGAATGGCCAGATTCTGGATGAAATTCGTACATTTTGGACGAAGTCAATAGCGAAAAAAGCTATTGACGAGACCAACATGGCACGAATTTCGCCGGAAGATGACCGTTCTTCCGAGAGAAAGTACTTCGAATTCGCATTAACGTGGAGGCATTGAAATGGTGGCGATTAACCAGACAACCCCATCCCCTGTTGCTGCTCGCAGTTCGGCAACTCAAAGCGAGCTTATGCGAAGACCAACCTCTCCTGTTTATTGTTTGGTTGTACTTGCCGGTAAGATGCTTGGGCAAGAGACAGCTGAAGGTGTTTTTGGTTCAAGTTATAATGCCGTCATTGCCGAAACCTCTGTGATGCAAGCTGTTGTTGGGCTTGTCCCTGTTGTAGGCGAAGTCGCACTTGGTTTTTTGGGTGATGCCAAGCTAAACGATTTAGAAATCGCTTTAAAACTCGTAGCGAAAAATAAAAAATTAAACGATGCCGACGGAGTCTTCAAAGCTCAATTGGATGCTGCACACCTTGGTCATGTTGACTCAATGGTAGAAGTAGGTAAAACCTATTTATCTAAAAAAGATAGCTTTTCAGCACGTTTATGGTTTGTCAAAGCAGCAACTGTCTATCAAAACCCCTATGCTTATTTACATCTTTATATGATGTATAAAGACAGTGAACCTGAATATGCTGAACCTTTATTAGCCAAATCTAAAGCACTCGGCCATTTGAAGTTCTTTTTAGAACAGCAAGATGGTTATACCTTCAAGGAGCGGTTTGAAACTACACTCTTTGCAGCAGCGCTCGGCGATATTGATTCGATGATCATCGTCGGTAAAACATTTTACGAAGTCAGCGGCGATAATAATTCTGCCTTGCAATGGCTTGAAAAAGCTGCCTCTATAGGTTCTCCTGAAGCCCATTACGAAATGTTTAAACTACTATTAGAGAAGGACGATGTTGACAATGCGTTTTATGCCTTAAATCGGGCAGCTGAGGCCGATCATCAACAGGCTATTAGGCAATTGGTAGACATCTACGAAACCACCGGTTTTGGCGTCGTTCGTCCCAATCAAAATTTAGCTAATGCCTGGAAACAAAAACTGAATGGCATTGAATCAAAGAAATATTCGGCCATATCTATTTACGAGAGCCTTTATATCATGCCAGTCTATGATCTCGAAACCAGAAGTTTCACCTCAAGCGAGCAAACCTAGTAGGACACCCTATTACACAAAAGTTATAAACGTGCCCGTGTGCGTGCCCTTGCCCTTGCCCTTGCCCTTGCCCTTGCCCTTGCCCTTGCCCTTGCCCTTGCCCTTGCCCTTGCCCGAAAAGTTTTTTAGTAATGTCCTTTTAATTTATCTAGAAAAACTTCCTGTTTAAAAATTCGGACACGGGCACGTTTTATCTTAAGGTAATGAGGATTTACCCGACCTCTGGAATATCTTGTTTTTCCTTTTTTAGGATGGTCAAGAACTCTTTTGTCTCAGATAGAATAACGGGGCTTAATGCAAAAAGGGCTATCAAGTTAGGGAAAGCCATTAAACCGTTGGCAATATCTGCCAAAATCCACACCACTTCAAGCTTAAGAAGCGCGCCGGGTAAAATGACTAAAGTAAAAAGGACCCTGTAATAGGGAACGATTTTTTCGCCAACCATGTACTCTACACACTTTTCACCATAGTAAGACCAGCCAATCAACGTGGTGAAAGCAAAAAGGATCAAACCAATAGCTACGATGATGCCGCCGCCCACCGGGAGGACACTTTCAAAGGCTTGAACCGTTAGGGCAGCTCCGGTGATAAAACTTCCATCCGGATTTTTTAGCCCTAAAACACCCGTCACGCCCAACACAAGAGCCGTCACAGAACACATCACGACAGTTGCCAAAAAACTGCCTGTCATCGAAACCATCGCTTGCCGACCAGGATGATCGCTTTTAGCAGCGGCAGCGACTATAGAGGCCGTTCCTAGACCCGATTCTGATGTCATCAATCCGCGGCTTAAGCCTGTCTGAATGACCATCAGCAATGAAGTACCTAAGGCACCTCCTAAAAAGGCCTGGGGGGCAAAGGCAGCACTAAAGATATCCATCACAGCGTGGGGGATTTCTGCTGCTTTCGATAAGATTACAACCAACGCCCCTCCGATATAGAGAAGGGCCATCATAGGCACAAGCAAACCTGCCACCCGTCCAATGCTTTTAACACCGCCAAGCAAGGTAATCCCAATCAAAACAGTCAGTGCAATCCCACTATAGAGAGGGTCGATCGAAAAAGTTGCCTGCACTACTGCAGCAACACTGTTGGCCTGTAAAATATTTCCGCCACCGAAAGATGAAACTGCTCCAAAAAAGGCAAAGGCTAAAGCAAGACCCTTCCAGCCAAGGCCCCTTTCGATAAAATACATCGGGCCGCCGGCGATCTCGCCATTTTTATCAACAATACGGAACTTTTGGGCAAGCAATGCCTCGGCATATTTGGTGGCCATCCCCAAAATCGCTGTCACCCACATCCAAAAAAGGGCGCCTGGACCACCCACAACAAAAGCTGTCGCCACCCCTGCAATATTGCCAATCCCCATAGTGGCAGCCAGAGCAGTCATCAAAGATTGAAAATGGGATAAATCCCCTTTTCCCTCTTTCTTTTCCTCTAAACCAAAAGCTAAGCGTAAAGCATAAAGAAGGTACCGAAATTGTATGCCACGTAAGGCTATCGTCAGAAAAATGCCAGCACCCATCAAAAGAGCTAGCAAGGGAACGCCCCATACCCAACTA
>CAVXVG010000022.1:0-10851 GCA_963765145.1 Parachlamydiales bacterium | reverse complement strand
ATGCATTTGTCGGAGGATTGCTCGAGCACACCTGGCAGATGGTTGAAACTGGCTATACGCTTTTGAAACTGCCTTACTACAGCCAAGGGTGCTGAACCGTGACCTTTGTTTGTTCGGGCTTCTGTTCCATGACTTTGGAAAGATCTTCGAGTACAAACAAGACGGCTCGTTTCAGCGTACGGTTCAGGGGCAGACTTGTCCACACATTCCAATGGTGGCTGCGATGATCTTTGAAGCCTGCAGAAATATGGTCAGCCGGAAGTGATCCGCGATCATATGATGCATGTTGTCTTAGCGCATCACGGACGCGTTGAGTGGGGCTCGCCTGTGACCATGAACATTCCAGAAGCCGGGTTCGTTCATTACATCGACCATCTTCATGGTGATGTTTTCGGATGGACTCAGAAATTGGAAAGCGACGGCGCTGGTCAGGAAATCCTAAGAATGAAGTACGGTGGAAATGAGCTTGTCGTTGAACGATTCAGCGATATACTAAAGAAGTGTGAGACCTCGGTTTCGGCGGATGTGAACGAAGAAGAATTGCCTTTTTAGGAGATCTATTGGAGTCTTTGTGGTGGATGATTTTGATTTGGATTTGTTTCATAACGCTACGACCCATACCATCAAAACAGGGATGATGCCGTTGATGATCGAATCGCCTATGCCCCCCGTTGTTTCCATCGCGACTAAAAAAGCCCGCTCAAAATAGAGGGCAAAGAAGATCACAGGAATTAAAATCAACAGTCCAAGGGCCACCTTGCCTGTCTTATTTTCAGCGGATATTCAAGCGTGTCAAAAAGAAGTCAAATAGCCCCAATGCCATCCCGATGAAAGTAGTGACAATGGCAAAGAAAGAAAAGAAGTGGACGATAGGTGTTAAAAAACGGCCTTGAACATGTTCTGCAAGGAATTGCATCGAAGGAACCTCTGAATGTAGGCGTCGATCAATCCTTTTTCCCCTTCAACCGGCACAATGCCAAGCACAATGGTCAACCAAAGGGCATACACTGCAAAAGCGATCAAAGTGCCTCCCACAATGGCCCATTCTCAACAGTTTGCCGTTCCTTTTTAGGTAGGGAGTTAAGCTTGGCACCATGGTTTGGTGGCTAAAAGAGGTTAGCAGCAAAGGGATTGCAAACGTAGAGGGGAACCATTCCCCCTCTCTTGCCAAAAAGTGGGGTTTGATTTCATCCAGGCCCATTCCGACTAAAAAGAGATAAGCCAGCAACATCCCTAAAAACAAGATGGTGTTCACACCAGGCCGACAGTTTGGTGCCTGAATAGATCAATAAGGTCAAAGCAATGGCTACAAAGACAATGGACCAGTGAGGAGATAGCCCAAATTGAGAGGCCAAAAGCTCTTCCACCACCTACGGCATTTGTAGCTTTACTTGAGAGAGAGGGTCGTAAGCAAATGTAAAGGTAGACAATCCAGCTGACTGCTTGACCGATGGGGCCCAAGAAACGTTTGGCCATGCTGATCACATGGTCGCCGCTTGGTACATCCATAGGTTAGCTTACGAAGAAGTAAAAAAAGAGAGAAGGGAAGAAGCGGTCATCAACAACCAGCAGGACAGCCACCAGACCAATGAGGGGGAATATGGCCCCCGACGCCAGGCAGCAACGGGAGGGCCAACGTCCCGCCCCCGATGTTCAAGTTTCCTGCCACTAAAATATCGGCATTGAAGATGGCAGTCCATGTACCAGGCTGTTCCGATTCCATTTACTCCCCACAGAGAGGAACAAATTCTAGCATATCCACTTGTTACCTCAAGAACGATCCTCTATTCCGATTCCGACCTGCTCATGAGCTTGAAAAAATGGGGAAAGGTTTCGAAAGTCTTATAGTCGCAGATTGCTTCGGCCATCTTTATGAAGAGCTTACTGACTTTGCCCTCCATCCTTGGCCTCTTTAACTTTATGTTGTGAAGCGACAGATTTGCGGTCTCCATAGAGTTGACGAGGACAGAGCGGCATCGAAAATAGGAGATCGCCCCCTTATTTTTTTTTCAATCATTTGCGCCAATCCATTCTCCGGCTGACCTTCTGATATGCTTTAAGCGGAGTAGAGCGCCCTCGGCGTCTTCGACACCATATGGATCAGGAGAGAGTTTGGTGATCGTTTGAAGGAGTTGTGTTTGGCATTGTCGAAGACGATACGTATAGATGCCTCTGTCCGATAGCAGCTCCCTTTGCCAGCGTTTCAGGATTGCCGGACTCAGAAGCGAGTGGTTTTAATATTCGACGGTAGAATTTGCTGCAGCTGCCACATAGCCCTGTCCGGTCTTTCGCTCCATGACAATTCAAGCTGACGTAAAAATCTGATTTTTGGCATGAGATGAACGATCTCTCTGGTAATCACATAAGGGTCATCTATCTTGGAGCGTGCAAGCAAATCCTTGATGAGTTCTAGAGAAGCGGAATGTTCTGCTTTTCCTGAAGGTATTAATTCTCCCAACTTGCTAATGGCTTGCTCATTAATAGCTCTCTGCAACCCTCATTCTGAGTGTTTCTTTGGACTGAGACGTTGAAAAAGAGAGTTTTATTGTTGTTGTTTTAGGCTCACGACCTGATGAACTCTGATCGGCATAAAATGCTTTAGGCATGTGAATTTTGCCCGAATCATCGAAGTATGCACCGCCATCCGGATTTTCAATATTAAAAACGACTTCGGCCCCATCTAATTTGTCATATAACGCCTTCATATCCAAACCTTGAGTTCTTTCGTTATTGACAAAACCTCTATCTCTTTCCGGTGGTTTGGTCATGTCTAGGAGAGAAACTCTTCCGACGACGACAGAGTCATCTGTGACAGGCCGGTTTCTGAATTGTTCATGAAGATCCTGCAAGAATTGTAACTTGATCAATTCCTCACGTTTTTGGATGATTTCATTCAGCTTTGTTGGATCAAGTTTTTTCATTCCAATTTCGTCTGTTTTTAGTATATCGTCGCCATAAGATCGGGCTACGCTGGTTTCAACTCTTTCTATAAATTCGTTGTATTTTTTTGGATCAGCAGAGATTCCGTCAGGTGAAAGCAAATCATAAAACTTAAGTAAATCGAGAGCTTTTTTGTCCGTTGTTAAAGCTTTTAATATATCGTAATCTTGAAGTTCTTGAAGGCTGATGTCTCCATGGCTAAAATCGGTGATGGCCGCAGAGCGGGCTACAGTTGATAATGGCTTTCCGTCACGATCTTCTACAGTCTGCATCCGGTGGTTGCCGAGTGCCGGCAGGTAGAGCTCTTGAGCTTGTGTTTCGTCTTCCGTAGTGTGAAAGAGTAGGCGAGGTGCATTAGTGGAAGCCCATGTAGCTTTGCTGCCATTTTTTTCGTAACGCTCGATTTGCTCTTTTACAGATGCGATCTGTTGATCGATCTTTTCACCGCCCCGACCTTCTGCTTGTTGTTTTTCTAAAGCCGCAAGCTTGGTTTTCAATCCTTTGATAAGCAGCGGAACTGTATCGGTTCTCGTGACTACTTCTTTAGCGGTAACTTGGCCGTCTTGTGAAAATTCAGCTGTTAACACTTTGCCTTCGAAATCTCTTCCGGATTCCGATTCAGTTTTATTTTTGAGATGCAATTGGGCTTGTTCGTATTTGCTTACGCTTTCAATAGCCTCTATGCCTGCGTTTCCTTCCATTTCCGTGCTCAAAGTAGGCTCTGTAGGTTCTTTAGTTAATGTTGTCATCAAACCCTTTGCAGCACTAGAGATAAAAGAAAAGGCCGACACAAAGGTTCGTAGCATTTTCGACAGGCTTATACCGTTTTCGACGGCGGGGACGACCGCTTTTTCCCGCCTACCGATGATCTCCCATAATTTTATCAACGCAGGACCAGTTCCATCTTCAGACAACCCTTTAAAAGCTGTATCCTTAGTTCCTATGATGACTTTAAGGAGGTTCTCTGCTTCATAATAACCATTGTTAGCAGCCCACTCCAAATTCTCTAAATCCCCTGAAGTGATGATCCCTTCTGTGAACCACTGGGCTAGCTGTTTAATACATTCAAGCCCACCCTCTTTTTGACCCGCTTTCATTTGCGCAACCGCATTGCGATAGTTAGAAAATTCTTCCGCTCTAGGTGCTTGTTGTGTGCGATTGCTTTCGACTTTCTTAGAAAGCATCACTATAGCGTTGTCGAAGAGTCCATTCACGTGGGCCCATCGTCCTTTGAGAACGCTTAGCAAGATGAGGAGCTCGGATCTCTCGGGATCCTTGGTAGGTCCAAACTTAAATTTCGCTGTAGGATCCTGAAGAGCCGCCATCTCTTCCTCCTCAGCCCTTAACCTCTCAAGGCCAAAAGCCTTCTCTGGATCTTCTCCAATTTGCTTAAGGAGCTGATCTGCCTCAGAAGAACCGTTTGTAGCAGCGTCCCTCAATGCTATTACATCCCAACTCGTAACATGCCCACTATCAAAACGTAGCCGAATCAATGCTATTTTGGCTTTCACAAGCTCCTTGCCTGTTAATTTAGAGAACGCATTTTTTGCTAATGTAGAGAGCGCATTGTCCTCAGGATGCGCAATAAGCTGAAGAAATTCGAATGCACCGGCATCTCCTTTTTTTGCAGCCTTCGCCACAAAGTCAATGTCGGCAGCTGTCAAACCCCCCCCTTCTAAGCGGAGATATATGCCGTCCACAGCGCTTTGCTCACGTTCCTTGTCGATCTCTACTAGCTTTTGCTCAACTGAGGTCTTGCTTGCGGTGTCTAAATGATCAAAAGCTTTACTGCCGTTATTTGATATGATTTCCGTAAGCAACTGCTCTGCCCATTCAGAGCCCTTTTTAGCGGCAGCTTCCAAATATTCTAAATCCTTCATCTCGGCGCGCCCTTCTCGGCAACGTCGATTAATCAATTGATTAAGTGCAGGAACAGCTGCTTGGTCTCCTGCCTCTACTTTTTGAAATGATTCTTGCTCTCGATTAGAGGTAATCTCGATTAAAGTTTCCCTAGCTATCTTCAAATCTTCGTCGCTTAAATTTTTAAATGCTTCATCGCCTTGAGTGTTTATGATGAGCTTAAGGAGATTGCTTGCCTCGTCATACTCTCCAGCTGCCTTCAACCTCAGCAAATCGGATGCAGCAACCTTCCCTTCTGTAAAATGTTGATCTATCGCTTGAATAAGTTCACGATCGGTATCTGTGTTTCCACTCCTCGTCTTGTCCCTTTCTTCTTGAGAAACCGGCTGACCTTCAGAAGCGCTCGGCTTAGCTTCTGCGGCAGTATTTGCTGCGGGCAGCCGGGGTTTGCTACGTTCTTCAATGAGTGTAAGGAGAGTCTCTGCACCTTTAACATTCTGCTTTGCTGCAACCTCCAAAAACTGTACGTCTTTTTGTGTAAAGGAGGCTTGTAAATACATCTTATCAACACGTTTTTGCGAATCGAATACTGGAATGATCTGGTCAGCTTTTAATTTTTTAGGCGAGTCTACATACCGGTTATAAACATCCAGCTCTTCCACTAGCTGCATGGCTTTCTTGACGTCGTCGCCCTTATTAGGGGAATTTTTCAAGCCGTTTAGCAACGCTGATGCTCTACTATTTTCATGTGCTGCAAGAATGCCCAATTCTTGGATCGATTCTGCAGTAACTATATTTTTTTTAATGTCCTTCTCCACGCGATCTAAATATGGCTTCATGGTTTCACTTTGCAGCATTATTTTTGGTGCGACAAAGCCGTGTGCCGCCATTTCTGCAAGAGCGTCGATGTCTCCGATACCCACAAGCCCTTTTTCAGAGCGTTTTTGTATTTGATCTAAGATCTCATCAACAGCTTCTTGAGAACCTTTTAGAGCCAAATCTAATATCTGGTTTCGAAAAGCTAGTTCTGCAACCGTGTAGTTATCTGCAGGCTCATTCGCACGTTTAACACAGTTTTCTATGCCCTCTACAAGTTGTGTGGCATCCCCTTTGACTAGACCTTCTAACTGAGTCTTCAAGGTTGTTGCCTTGCCGCTTTCGGTGGCAGTCAGTTCTCTTTTTTTGGCAAACCCTTCTAATTTGTCTAAAATCCCCACAGCCTTTTTTTTGTCTTTTTGCTCAACTAGTTCCAGCACCTCTTTCCTCAAGGCTTGTTTGCGGAACGTTGCTTCCCGGAAAGGGAGGGATTTTGTAATTTGTTTTGTATCTGCGATGACCTCTTGGGCAGCAAAGGATAACTCTTCCATGGGTCGCTCGTTTTTAAAAGCGGTGTTGAAGCGAAGTTTCTTCAAAGACTTCATCGCGTCTCTTGCGTCCATTCGGCATTCGTCGTTGCCCTTTTTTATGGCTTCATCTAAGTAATTTTCAGCTGTTTTAAATGCCGCCTCCACACCAGTATATTCTTGCTTGCAGGTATCGCTTGTAGACAAAACTAGCCCGGCCAAAGAGATAGCTGCCCGTGCGTCTCCCCTAGAGCGGGCATAATTTAACCACAAAAAGGCCCTGTATAATTTTTCTGCTACCCCCGTTTCAAGGGTTTTTCTGGCTTCAGAAGGGGTAATGGCCCCTTCGGTAAGCAAAAGCTGGTATGCAGTATGAGGGGCGATACCATCTGCCTCCATCTTCTCTTGGACCTTTGCATTCATACCTTCGGTAGTTAAAATCTCTTCCATGCTTAGAGCATAAGCCTCATGTTCCATCATCACTTTGGCTTGATGGTGTAGCCCAACCCCGTGGTTAGCAGCTAAATGAGGCAGCAAAAGAAGTTTTTTTGCGTCAAGTTGTTCTCTTAGCTCCATTACGCTTAGCAACACTCGGCAGTTTTGACGGTAAGCTGCAATCTTGTTTAGAAGCTCTGTTCGGTCACCTTCGCCCGTTGAGATATATGTGTTCATCGATGCTGCAATTTCTTCGCGCTGTTGAAAGATCTCTTCCTGTAGCTTCGCTATCTCTGAAAAAGCCAGGTTGTCGGCTCTTATCCCTCCCCAGCCGGGGCCTGCACTGGTGAAAACACTCCTTACGACTTCCGATTTTAGGCCTGAGCCTTTAACCCCTGTCTCTTTTAATTCAGCAATGTCTTCGGCTGTTAAAGCAGCTTTTTTTCTGTCCGTTGCTGGGCAAACTTCGCCTCAACTTTGCCAACATTTCCTTTTTCAGTAGCTGTAGGAAGATGCTTTGCAATCCCCATGATGTTTTTATAGCTTTTGGCCACTTTAGCAGTGTCCACGTCAGCAGCATCTTGGAGTGGTTTTAACGAAAATCGTTTTTTTAATTGATCAGAAACGTGATCCAATTCGTCTTTTGTGAATGATGTGGGAGGTACTCCTTCCTTACTTCCGCTGCCCTTCTTAAGATACTCAAACGCTAATTTGACAATTTCTTTGTCTTTATCTTCTAACTTGGCAAAGGCAGCCTGCTCTTTCGTTTTAGTGTCGTAAACAGCGCTCCACTGACTGTAAAAATTCTGAATATCTTCATGGCTTGCGTCGGCGCCGGTTGATGAAGCCATAAGGCCCCCTTGTTTTAATTCGTCAACCCCATTGAACCTCATCATTATAAATATTCGTTAAAGCAGGGTGCATTACTCTGGAAGAAGCGGTGGAGGTGGGGACGTTCTGGTTGTGTCGGGCGGATGGCCTCAAGATCTTACTCGAAGCGTTGGGAGTAACTTGACGCGAGAGGAGCATTACTCTGGAGGAAGAGGTAGGGGTAGAGGCGCGGTAGTTGTGCCGGGCGGTGGTGTGCTTGCCCTTGCGGTGGGCATTGGAGGGAGAGAGTGCGGCCCTGCGACCCGACGCTTGCGGAGCAAGCAAGAGGTCGCGAGGATGAGCTCATGATTTTCTAGCGTGATCTAAGTTTGGCGAGGAGACGGAGAATTTCGAGATAGAGCCAAACTAGGGTTACCAAGAGGGCAAACCCGCTGTACCACTCCATATATTTTGGCGAGCGTCTTGCAACGCCATTTGCGATGAAGTCGAAATCGATCAGTAGATTAAAGGCAGCAACTCCTACAACAAGGACGCTAAAGCCAATGCCAATCCAGCCATTTTCAAAAACAAGGGGAATTCCAGTGCCAAACAGAGAAAGAATCATCGAGATCAAATAAAAAATCGCGATGCCGAAAGTGGCAAGGACAATCGTCGATCTCAGTTTGTTTGTAACTTGAACAATGCCTGTTTGATAGGCTGCAAACATAGCGAACATGGTAGCAATTGTCAGGCCAATTGCTTGTACAGCAACTCCAGAAAAGGCCACCGAGATGCTGCCTAGAAATAACCCTTCGAAGGCTGCATAAAGGGGAGCTGTGACTGGCGACCAGGCCATCTTAAATGTAGTCACGAGTGCAAGGGCAAAACCGCCGATCAGGCCGAGCCAAAAAGCTCCCGTCACAAGACCTATGTGTCCTTGAGAAAAAGTCATCCAAGTCCAGCTGGCTGTTGCTAGTGCGATCAGAAGCAAGATGAACGTTTTGAAGGCCACCCCTTCGATGGTCATCTCTTCGCCTACAGTTCGTTCGAAGCCAAATCTCGAAAACGTATTATTTGTGAGTGTGGGATTTCCGCTTTGCATAGTTTTAATTTGTATCATGTCTTCATTATTTTCCGCGACATTCGAATTTCTATATTTGGGGTCATAAATTTAAGATCAAGAAAAGACGTTTCTCTAAATGTCCTAATCTAGGCGTCGCCCCTAACATGACCACAAACACTTAAAGTCATAAAGAGGAGGCGACTAGTCCTCCTTTAACTACTCCTCAGCGATCTTTATTGATTAAAAGTAGATTGTTGTTTTAAAAGTTTGTCTTCATTGGAGAAATGATTTATGGCTTCTGCCTCTTATTTCAGTGGGTTTAACCCAGTTAAAGCAAATCAGGAAATTTTACGTGTCTATCCTGATTGTCCTTACCGCATAGCTAACCGCATTGAAATAGATCGGACAGATAACGTTAGTCGGATAGGCATTCGGTTCTTAGGGCAGGTGTATGAAATTACCGGTAGCCCAGATTATGTCTATGCGCTTGCAAGCAATGACAATGAAATGCAGTTATTACACGCCCATAATCTAGAAAAAATTGTTCGAGCATGCAGGGTGAGCTCAACATTGACGCCCGAGCTTTCTGATGAGCTTGGAGTGCTCGCTATTAAAATGACTCCAAAATATAAACAAAAAAGAAACTCTGATTCTTCAGTTCCTATTGAGGATGCAATCTCGGAATTAATGAACATTTCTTTTTGTCGATTACTTCATCGAGAGCAGGAAAAGATAGACGTTTTAAAAAAGGTACTTTTAACCCTTCAAGGTAGGGTTGATGTCGCTTCAAGCCTGGCAGGGACAAGAAAACTATGCTCTATTGAAAATCCTGAAAATATGGCCTCCATATCCTCTGTAGCCCATAGTATTTTCTTTTTCTTAGAAGAATGGGTTAAATATAATGAAGATGCCCTTACCTTAGAAGTAAGGGTTTTGGGTTTGGACATTTTGGAGCAACTCCGTTGTCTTTCTAATAAAGCAAAAAATGAACAGAGATTTTTGTCTGTGCTTTTTTCTAACATTGGATTTTGCGATGAAAGGAAGGCTAAGATTGTTCACGATCCGAAATTTGAGGCTATTTTTAGACAATGTACAGAGGAGCAATTCAAACTGATGTTCCCAAATCAGCCTGAAGACATTTTTATATATGATGGTCAAATCAAACAGATGAAAAAAGCCTCCGAGGAAGGGAAATCACAAGTTGACGACCCTATCACAGAAGAGACAACTCAACAAAAAAAGGCCTATCGAGTTAATCATAAGCAGGGGCAAACACCAACATATAGCAGATTCGCATCTCTGCCAGCTTCCCGTCCAATAACCACCTACCCAACTAGCAGAAATCAAGGCTATAACTATAAAAATCAGCCTACGCAGCCTCTTAAGCAACAAAATTATGGACTACAAAATCGGTCAGTAATCCCAGCCCAGCCACCTAGAGCGATTCAGCAGCCCAGACCTGTCGCTCCAGCAGTAGCGCCAGCTCGTAGAGCTCCTGGTGCTTATGATGCATATCGAGCTATCCCTCATACGCCTACCAGACATCCTTTTCATCACACTAATAATATTCATCATGGCCGCAAAAGATAATTCTTTTAAACTCCGCTGCAAAAGCGAGGCCTGATCACAAACATGACCCCAAACAGTAAAAAAAAGCCGCTAGTGCCTAGCGGCGCTACGCGTGAGGGGCCGCCGTCGCTTCGCGACGACGGCCTCCGACCCGAAGCTTGCGCAGCAAGCAAGGGGGCCCAATTATCTCTAAGGTATTTCTCTAGAAATATTGGTTCAGGCCAAGAACTAAACTTTCGTGATAGAGGTTTTTCCTGTCAGAAAGTAGGTTTAGTCGGAGCCCTAAGTCCGTTTTGCAAAAGATTGGGCAATTTATTCCGAGAAAGCCTTGCCATGCAAAGTTTCTATAGCGCCCACTCCATGATTGACCGTAATAATTTGAAATCGCGTGGAACATTGTATTCGCCGAACCAAGCCCAAAGCCAAAATAAGGCGTTACTCCACACACTGGTATATCGATGCAAAGGTTCGCCATTAATGTATAGATGTCTAGCTTGATGTCTTCACGTCGTTGAGAAATGGTAGTTTTGCGATAGGCGAACTCTCCTTCAGTTCGGAAGTATTTGTTTAGTTGGGTTCCGACACAAAATCCACCGATAAACTTTGGGTTATATACGACGGTTGCTCTCGGCACGCTTTCCATGAATTGGTCTATCCCACCGAAAACACCGATGTAAACAGGTTTCCTGCAAAATTGTTCTGTCGACTCTGTTGAATCGTAAAAATCCTCTTCACATTCAGCAGAAAGCTGAAAAGAACAGAGGCATCCAAAAATAAATATTAAAAATAGTCTATTCATAAAATAAAATGTTATAAAGTTAAATGACAGGG
>CAVXVG010000021.1:0-292938 GCA_963765145.1 Parachlamydiales bacterium | reverse complement strand
GCGCATTAGCCATGATGCCATTGTAATAAATTTTTAGTTATCTGCAAGTCTAATTGACGACAGCTATACAAGAAAGTTATCCTAATTACATACATGAGTTCAACAATAGACCTCTTGCATAACTTGCTTTGCTTGAAAAAACTGATGATTTTTGTGCGAATTCACCTTTAAATTTATCGGCAATATCTACATATTGCCAATAAATTTAAAGATGAATTTGCCAAAAAGCGCAGTTTTAGCAAGTAAATGAAATTGTGCAAGAGGTCTAATAGAAGAGTTTTCAATTTTATGGATGATACGTTTGATTTAGTGGTGATTGGTGGCGGTCCCGGGGGTTACCCAGCAGCCATTCGAGCAGCTCAAAGAGGGCTTAAAGTGGCCCTTGTTGAAGGAAAAGATCTGGGAGGAACCTGTCTTAACCGCGGTTGCATTCCAACAAAAACGTTGATCGCCAACGCAAACGTTCTCAAGCAAATCGGAGATGCTGAAAAATTTGGTGTCGCAGTTGGGAATATTTCCTTCGATTACGGCAAGATGATCGACCGGAAAGATCGAGTGGTTACAAAAGTTAGAAAAGGGGTTGAAGGGCTTGTTGCCTCTAACAAAATCACCCTTTTCAGAGGATGGGCTACCTATCTTTCTCCGCGCGAAATCAAAGTCGTCCTTGCAACGGGCGAAGAAAAAATCCTCCACGCAGAAAAAAGTGTCATTGCTACAGGGTCTGAACCAAAAGAGATCCCGATTTTCAAAGTCGATGGGAAAAAAGTTCACGATTCAACCACTATTTTGAATTACAAAGAGCTGCCTAAAAAAATCATCATTATCGGCGGTGGAATCATCGGGTGTGAATTTGCCTCCCTTTTCCATGCCCTTGATGTGGAAGTGGTCGTCATTGAAATGTTGTCGACGCTTCTTCCGTTAGAAGGAAAGGGTGTCGCTGCAGCCTTGATGAAGGCTTTTGAAAAGCAGGGTATTAAATACCATGTTGGTGCGATGGTGAAAGAGCTAAATGTATCTGAAACAGGTGTAGAAGCCGTTTTGGGAACCGGAGAAAGAATCAGCGGCGATATAGCTTTAGTTGCAGTCGGCAGAAAAATGAACACCGATCGGGTCGGTCTTGATAAACTTGGAATTAAACTAAACGAAAAAGGGCTTGTCCCGACTAGCGTGAATATGGAAACCGAAGTCCCGGGTGTTTATGCCATCGGCGACATTGCATCCAAGTGGTGGCTGGCCCACGTCGCCTCTCACCAAGGGTTGGTGGCAGGAGACCATGCAGCGGGAATCGATGCAGAAATGCATTATGAAGCTGTCCCCTCTGTGATTTTCACAGTGCCCGAGATTGCAACTGTCGGCTTAAGCCTTGAAGACGCAATTGAGAAAGGGATCAATGCCACCCTTAGCATGTTCCCTTATCAGGCCATCGGAAAAGCGCAGGCTGAAGAGCATGCCGAAGGGTTTGCTCAGATTGTGGTCGATAAAGAAAATGGTGCCATCATTGGAGCTCAAGTCGTCGGATACGATGCCGGCACGTTGATTGGCGAAATAACGTTGGCCGTCCAAAACGAACTGACGGTTGACGATTTGGCAGCTACCATCCATGCCCACCCAACCATTGCAGAAATTTGGATGGAATCGGCTTTGCAAGCAACCGATTTTCCTTTGCACATGCCACCCAAAAGAAAACCTGTCTAATGCCACGTCTTAATATCCTTCCAGACAATCCGGAACATCCCCAAGAAGGGGATGTGGTAGGCCCTGGAAGGTTTCCTTCTTGGTTGCATCGAAAGCTTCCGGCTGGAGGTCAAATTTTCCATACGGGCCAAGAAGTGCGTGGCGAGCGGCTTCATACGGTTTGCGAAGAGGCAAAATGCCCAAATCTTTTGGAATGTTGGTCAAAAGGGACAGCCACATTTCTTGTGCTAGGCAAAGCCTGTACTAGGCAGTGTGGTTTTTGCTCGATCACTTCGAGTCCAACACCTCCTCCTGCAGACCCGCATGAACCTGAACGGATTGGGAAATCGGTCAAAGAATTGGGCTTAAAACACGTTGTCATCACCATGGTGGCACGAGATGACATGCCCGACGGAGGGGCCCTTCACCTTAAAAAAGTGGTGCAAGAAATCAGAAAGCAAAACCCACAAACCACTGTTGAGCTGCTCACCTCTGATTTTCAGGGTTCAAAAGAGAGTTTAGATATCCTTGAAGAACCCCCTGAAATTTTCAATCACAATGTGGAAACCGTACGCCGTTTGACCCTTAGAATACGCCATAAAGCCACCTACGATCGAAGCTTGCAGGTGTTGGCCTATGTCAAAGAAAAATGCCCAAAAACATTGATCAAATCGGGTTTGATGTTGGGGCTTGGCGAAGAAGAGGAAGAGGTCAAAACAACGTTACAAGATCTCCGCCAAGTCGGAGTGCAAATTGTGACTGCGGGCCAATATTTACAACCAACCGGCAAACATCTCCTTGTCAAAGCCTTTATCCCTCCGGAAATGTTCGATCAACTAGCCGACTTTGGAAGACAGATTGGCATTCCTTACGTTTTTGCCGGCCCTTTCATTCGCTCCAGCTACAATGCAGGTGTTGTTTTCGATCAAGCAAAGCAAGCTATCTCCAGTCAATAACTAGAACATTAAAAATAACTATATCCATTATGCTAAGACCTCTCTCCATCTCCCATTAAATGTCATTATTTCCCCTCCAAGAGCTGATGATTGCCACCGCCCCTACCACTCCCGAGGAGGTTGTAGACTTGAATCGAGTCGTGGAAGTGCTGTTCGAACAGGCGCGGCAACAGGCTTTGTCCTCACAAGCTACAAAATCTGATCTAGGAAGTTTTTCTAGCCAACCCGCTCCCATTAAACCTCCCCTTAAAGAAGAGGATTCATCTGGAAGATGACTGTCGCAGATAGATAGTGTCTTTTAAAGGCTATTATTGTAAAATTTATTTCTATAAAATAGGTGAATGTAATGGCTTCTGTACTTTTCAATATTTTCAATCTCTCAAAACCTTTGGTACACCCAACGAGGTTAGAACCCAATGATACGGGGATTCATGCCCGGGCTAGCCTCATTATGAGCATCGTTTCCATTCCGCTTAATAATAGGCTGCCCTCTACACCTTTTGCCTATGGTGCGGTCTTCGTTGTCGCTGCGATCTCTATGGTCAGCCTCCTCTTTTTTGAATTTTTCAGAGCAAACAAGGAAGTAGATCAGCTAGCTCTGAAGATGTTTTTAACGGGTGGACCAGTAGCTTATAGCGCAGCTCAAAGGATTGTGGAAATAAAGAGCTCCTCGAACAATTGATTAGGGACAACCAAGGCAGCATTAATATTTTGAATCAACGGTTTAGCTTGGATACTAAAAATCCTGAACTAGGCTATACCCTTATGGAGCTAGCTGCCCGTACCGAAAACTCCGCAGCTTTCGAACTTTTGTTACAGTGTAAAGAAGTCGAAATCAGTGAATCCACGTTTTATTATTTAGTGCATTACGACCATAAAAAACTCGCCTACTTAATGAGCTGCTCTAACGTTAGCGAGGAGCGATACAAGTCAGTTTCTCAAGAGACACTCCATGGTATGGGCAAAGTGTGATATTTGGGTTGGTGATTTGGCGGGGTCGATCTGGCCTTGATCCTAATGAAGAAATTGGCCCTGACGGAAAACCTGCATTTTATTATTTTTTAGAAACCTTAATAACTTCCCAAAAGGGATACATCACCGTAGGTGAGCTTTCTCGGGTTGAGGCTCTAATTGAATGTGGCGTCAAGGTGACTCAAGAGATGATCGATTTTTGTGAGCCTCATCCGGACATCAAAGAACGTCTGCAAGAAGCCTTCGACAAGCAAAATAGTCACTAAAATCCCGCTTTAGCGTTTGGTGTTAACGGCCTTGTTGCATAATTAACCTCTCTGGGTGGTGAGTGTCGTGAGAAATAAATAAACACCCTTCGGGCGTTTATTTCTATTTAGTGAGAATTATGCAACAAGGCCGTGCTAAACAGGCGTAGAGCACTCCAAACGCGCTGCGGAGTAAAGGCAAATTTGTGCGAATCTTGATTTTGTCGGGCGGGGGCAAGGGCACGTTTAATTTAGAGGGGAGCAGGCTGAATGGAAGTAGGATGCTGTTTGTCTTCCTTCTCCAGCTGCCCGGCGATCTCTCTGACGATGTCGTTAAGAGAGCGGGTCTCTTTGATCGTTTCGATTGTAGATGCTTCTAGAAAAGGCCCCAACCGATCGCAATGACAATAAGGGGCATCGTCGCTTTAAGACCAAGACCCAAGAAAATGATTTGAACTTGCGGCGCAAGACGGTTAGCAATCCCAAGAAAGAAGTCGGTCATCAGGATGATGATAAGAGAAGGGGCTGCCAGCTGAACAGTTAACACCATAAATTGGTTGGCTAAAGGTATCGCTCTCTGCCAAAAAGGACTTTGCAAGTTAAAGAATAGGGGCGACAAAAACCGATCGGGCGGGATCAATTCGTACGAATAATTCATCGCCTCGAAAAAAATGACCGGACCATCCACAACATAAAAGAGATAGATCAAGATCATATTGAAAAACAGGCCAAGAGGAGATGATTGGTTTTGTGTGGTTGGATCGTTGACCATGAGACTGGCAGAGCCTCTCTGGTGGTCGATTAAGACCCCTACGCTTTGCATCAAGGAGAACGGGAGGTCTAAAAAAAAGCCCAAAATCAAACCTACGATAAACTCCTTCCCCATCAACAACAAAAAATGGTGATTGAAGGTAACTTCGGTCACTGTGGTTTTTAAGATAACAGGAAAAAAGACCAGAAAAAGGCAGACCGCTTCAATCACTTTGACGGGGATAGGCAATATCCTTGAGCCTAAAAAAGGGACTGTTGCGACAATCGGAATAAGCCGCATCAATCCAAGAAAAAACAGGCACAAAAATTCGAATGCTTTGGCCTGCAACATTTCGCTATTTGCAAAGCTATAGAGGAGGTCATTTTGACCACCGGAAGAGGTTGTGAGAGCCGACAGGTCGATCAACCACGGCTCCAGATGTAGAAATTATCGAAGATGTTTTGGGAAAAAGTCATGATTTGCGCCCCAATCCATCCTCCCATGATCATTAAAACCAAAGTCACCGCGACCAATTTGACGGTGGAGGCCAAAGTTTGTTCTTGGATCTGTGTTGCAGCTTGGAAAATAGCCACAACAAGGCCAAACACCAAGCTGATCAACACCGGAGGCGCTGATAGAAGAAGAATCATCAATAGCCCCTGATAGGCCAATTGAACAAGTTGGGTTTGAAACATGGTTGCCTACCTAAATGATTGTACAAGCCCTTGAATCAAGATGGTCCACCCATCTAACATCACAAGCAGGAAAAGTTTCAGCGGCATCGAGATGGTGACAGGTGAAAGCATCATCATCCCCATCGCAAGGAGGATGTTGGACACCACCATGTCGATCACGAAAAATGGGATATAAACCAAAACACCAATCTCAAAAGCCTCTTTCAATTGCCCTGTGATATAAGCAGGGATCAAAACAATGTAATCGTCCGGAGTGACCGCGCTGCGTATATTTTCAGGAGTGTTGCGGTAGACCATCCTGTAGAAAACCCTTTGGTGTTTTACGAAACTGTTATCCTTTAAATATTCCTTTATAGGGCCGGAAGAGGCTGCAGCTATAGCTAAAATATATTGTGGGCTATCGCTTGAAAAAAGCGATTCCGGAACTGTGCTGGATTCGATTACAGGGGCCACTTTTTCATAAATTTTCCCACCCACCGGATACATGATAAAAAGGCTCATCATCAAGCTACGCCGTTGATGACCATGTTGGGGGGAGAGTTTTGTACGCCAGCGCTGTTCTTAAAAGAGATAACACCACCACAAATTTCAAAAAAGGGGACAACAGCATCACCGCAAAAGGGAACAGCGCCATCAACGAAATGACTGCTGCTTGCATCACAAGCGTGGGCCGAGATTGTTGGAAGACGGTGTCTTCTTGTGGAGCAGCAACTTTGGGTTTGGGCTTATCCTCAGGTCGTTCTGAGGTTGTTACACGTGGCTGCTGGGGAAGGGGAGGAAGCTTATCGATGACCTGATAGCTTTCAGTAGGTGTTGTAGCTGGAACATCTGCCGCAGAAAGACAGAAGGGTTGCAAACCAGACGGTTAGCAGAAGAAGAGCCTTAAAATGATCATCAATTACTTATTCTCCATTTGAAAGGCACGCTCAATTCTTGCCCATTGATTTTCAATGGTTGCATTGATAATGCCGGCTTCTGTTTCTATGACAACACTTCCCTGTTTCAAGTCATCCTTAATACGGATGGAAAAGGCCTCTAGAAGTTCCAGCTTTTCTTTTAATTGATTTCGGCTTTTATCGAGAATGTCAAACTCTTCCCTAGAAACATAAAGGGTAAATTTTTTATGTTGAGCAACTGCCTTTAAATGGCCTCTTACTATGTCTAGAATGGTTTCTGGGTGTGTTTCAAGCTCTTTTGCTACAACCTTTTGCGCCGCTTTGATTGCAACGGGAACGATTTGTTTTTCAACTTGTCCCCGTACTTTTTTTATTTCTTCTTCTAACTGATGGATCGCTTCTAGCCATTTTTCATATCCGGCTTCAAAGCCTTCTTGCAAGGCCTTTTCTCGGATCGTTTCAACCTCTTTGGCCGCATCAATTTTGTATCGGTCGCCCTCGTCTTTGATTTTTTTGATCAATTCTTCGCCAGTCACAAGAGTGGAGACAACCTCTTTTTTTAAGATTCGTGTGCCAAGAGGAGGTTGAACAATAGAGCCTTCAAGTAACGTCAGAAGATGTTCAGGTTTTGGTTGGGGCATGGCTTCTTCTCTGGTTATGATATTTTAAGACGGCATGCAACAGCCCAACAGGATCCTTTGCAATGGGTGATTCTTGGGCTTCTAAATACATTTTCCCCCGCCCTCTGTCGAGTATCCGAGAGAAAGATGAGAAGCGGAAAGATTCACTCTCGCCATGAGTCGCTTGAGACAATAGTTCAATACCGGTTTTATGGATTTTAAGCTCTAGATCGCTAAAGAAGTCACCCTTTCCAAGTACGAAAGATTGAAATCGGTAATCGTCCCCTGATCTGGTCGGATCAACATTTGCTTGAGAAGATCTCTTTGAGGATCTGTCAGTAACGAATAAAGGGCCAATAACCTTTTCTTATCTACAATCTTTTTCACTTGGGGCGAAAGAAGAGGGAAAGGGAGAAGGGAGATGATATCAATGATCGATTCTTTATCGAGGTCGAGTAAAGAAAAAAAGGGTCCTTTTGTCGATACGAAGAGAGATGGATAACTATATAGTCCCATCTTTTCGGCTAATTTATTTTGAAAAATGTTCGAAAAAGGCAACGACTTCCCGCCCAATCGATCGATAATGCTTGGAGGTAAGGCTGACTTTAGAAGGGTTTGTTCTTCTTGTGGCAGAGTTTGTAACATTTCTGAAAACCACGAATAGTGAATCCGAGGAAGAAAATCTTCCCTTGCTGTCAACAGCTGACAAGGCTCAAGCGCACCAGCCGATGCGTTAGAAAAATGGGTGCGAAGCGCGTCTTGAAAGACATCGGATAGACTCATTTGGCACCTTTCGGCGGCTCCCCTTTAGTTGGTGGAGCTGCTTCTTTTTTTGCAGTTTCGGGTGTGGAGGGGGCAGCGGGGGCCGGGGCTTCTGCAGGTTCAGCGTCTTTTTCTTCTCCCTCAACCTCTTCTGAAGCAGGTTCTTCCAAGTGGCTCGGGTCAATCGGATGGAGGCTGAAAAGAGAGGAAATTCCTCCAGCATGCTGTAGTATCAAATGAAACTTCCAGATAAGCCAAACCAAACCGATTAATAAGAGAGAAATCAGGATTAAAAAAGTAAAAAAGACCAGTTGAAAACGAGAAACGGACTCTTTGGCTACTAAGACCGACCACACGCTGGCAAGGCCACGATCAGCAGAGGTGGCAGTTGTCTCTACAGGGCTGTTGGTGAACCTGGCTCTATCTCCAATCACCGTGACGTTATCAAATTTTAAGCCGGGAATACTGCTTGCCACTAAGCGTCGAATTTTGGTGACCAAGTGAGCGTTTGGGTCGTCCAACACGCCGTTGTGTTTGACATAGACAGAAGCTGTTACTTGGCCGATGTTTTTTTCTGGGTTAAGAGGATCCTCTTCAGGAAAAGAGAGCTGAACGTCAGCATCTAAAACTCCGTCGATTTTTCGAATCGTGTTGGCGATGTTTTGAGCAAGACCCTGCTGGTAACGGATTTTTTCTTCCATTTGAGAAGGTACAAGACCCCCTCCGGTAAAAATGCCGAGAAGAGATTCTCCGTGCCTTCTTGGAAGACCGGCCATATTTAACATAGCCATTGCTTCAGTTGCTCTAGAATCAGGCACTTGGATGTCGTACATCGGAATCTTTGATCCGCCTCCACCCCCGCTTGTTGCAACAGCAACTTTAGCGCTTGGTATCCCTTTATTTGCCAAAAAAACCATAATTTCGTTGGCATCTCTTTCTTCCAGATTGTTGGCGATGGTTCGTTCAGAACTGCAGCCAGTTAAAAGGAACACCAAGATAAAGAAAAAAGAAAAAAAACGGTTCATATCACCACGCATAGCTTAAAAATAATAATCCCTACAACCCTTATAACGCGAGTTCCGAGTTTTACAGACTGTCTGTCACTTCAGCGGCATAAAGGTTTAGTCCCCTTTTGACAATCCCCATCATCTCAATCTTGGAGGGATCGACAAACGCCGGAAGTGAAAAATCCTCTGGAGCAACCTCAAGAAGGCCCAGTTTTTCAGCCCCTTCATAGTCTTCAGCTAAAATGGCTTTGACTAATAACATCGGGTTAATCGGTAACGGGACCACTTTTTCATAGGGAGAACCTATGATAAATGCCCGCGTTTCTCCGTGCAAATTGGTGTCAAATGAATAGCTTTTCTTCTTAAACCAACCTGAAAGATAGGCCCTACTTGCCGAAAACTTATCCAATCCTAATCTGAAAAAATGGAGGGGCTCCCGCCCTTTTCTCTCTGGAATAACAGACAAAATAGAATCATTAAACCCTAGAAATCCATCCATTTGCACTTGGCGGCCCGTAAGCGGATCGCCGGAGATAAACCGGACATCACCTTTTGGAAGGCGCCCCTCCGTAAGCGAGGCAATCGGCATTCCCAGACGGCCATGGAAAAACCCGGTGCGTCCTTCTACAAACCCTTCGCCTGCAATGGCAATGACCCTTTCGGCCAAAAACCGACCGGTTCGTAAAAGATGACCAATGGCAATGGCATCGGGCAACGAAAGGGTCCAAACTGTTTCATCAACTTTGGTAATGGGGGCAAGTAGGCTAATATGGGTCGATGCAAGGCCTGATGGATGGGGCCCCCGAATAGTGTGAAAAGAGATTCCGTCCACGTCATGCAGATGCAACCCTTCTCTCATAACCACATGAACCCGGCCGGAAGTTAAGTGACGAAGTGCCTCTAAACCCCACTTCAAATCTTCGTGATGGCCATCGACTTGCATCTCTGGCGTGGGGGCAAAGGGGCCGCTATTAACCGCTTGAATAAAAATATCACGCGGTTTTTTTCTGGGATCGGCCAGCAAATCAAAAGGACGCTGGCGGATAAAAGGTAGCAATCCCCCTTCCGCAATGCGCTCTAAAATTTGCTCTCTGGATGCTGTGATCGGGTTTAGCGTCGGGAAAGTAACAACCTCTTCCTCTGCATCAACTTGAATCGGGATGTATAAAAGGCGTCTTTTTAGACCTCGTACAATTTCTTGAACGACCCCTCCGGCAGGCGCAACAAAGACCCGTTGCTCTAATCCTTTATCAAAAACAAGAGGTTGGCCTCTTTTCACTCGGTCGCCAGGTTTTACCAGAAGACGAAATCTTTTATTATCAAAGGGCGACAGGTCGAGAGCAATGACATCTGGAGTAACCGGTCTGCCGCTTGCTTGCAGTTCACGCAGTTCACCCACCGGAGCTCCCTTCAACGGAACATCCAGTCCTTTTTTAATTTGTAGTGTAGCCATACAGAATGTAAACACTACTCCATTTCCCCAATAAATTGAAGAGCAGGGAGGATGGAGTGGGCGCTGGAACCTCAAACACTCGAAAGGCCACATTTGAATAAAACGGCGACATTGGCCTACGCAGTAGAGCCGAATGTCGCCGTTTTTTCAACTTTTTGAATTGCGCGAAGCGTCTGGAGTGCTCTACGCCTGTTTAGCTTTCACTCTCAATAATAAGTGAAAGCTAAACAGGCGTAGAGCACTCCAAACGCTTCGCGTTATATCTTTGAGCAAATGGGGCATGCTTCGGGATTGTGTCCGCGCGCAGGGCAATACTTTCTACCAAACAATACCATCTGTAAATGCACTTTACCCCAATCTTTTTCCGGGAAAAGTTTTTTGAGGTCTTCTTCGGTCTGGACAACATTTTTACCTGAAGAAAGACCCCAACGCTTGGCCAAACGGTGAATATGGGTGTCGACAGGGAATGCAGGGTGATGAAATCCTTGAGCCATAACTACCGACGCTGTCTTGTGACCAACTCCGGGAAGGGTTTCCAGGTCATGCATGTTGGTGGGAACCTGTCCATGGAAATTGTCGAGAATCATTTGGGACAGGGCTTTTAGGTTTTTGGATTTCATACGAAAAAAACCAAGGGAGTGGATGGTCTTTTCGAGGGTGGAAAGAGGCAGCTCGGCCATTTTTTTTGGCGTATTGGCCAGCTTAAATAGAATAGGCGTCACTTTATTGACCCGTTCGTCTGTACATTGGGCAGATAACATCACCGCAACCAAAAGGGTGAACGGATCTTTAAAATGGAGGGCAGGCTCAGGATTTGGTATGAGTCTATCTAGCTCGTTCTCAATGAGTTTTAGCTTATTTTTCATTTAGTTACACTGCCTAAGTAACTCATTTTAAGATGCCTATTTATTTCGTTTGAAGCTTTCGGTTTTTTTTGTTAGATTCCGCTGTTTTTCAAAGGTTTTCAGATGAGCTTATCACAAGTAAATTATCCATGTGCATTTCAAGCAGAAGCTTTTTCGAGCACTATTATGCATGCAATGATCCAAGAGCCATGCAGCCAGTTTAATGGATCGTCAAGCTTCATGGTAGATCCTTCAGTAAAGGGAAATCTATTAATAGACGTAGATGGTAATATTCAATTGATTAAAGAAGATCCAGCTTTTCTCCTTGGGAAAAACTATGTCAGGCCCGCTATAGAAAGTGTTGTCAACCTAACTAGCAAAGTGTTTACTTCTATAATAGATGGACTAACCTTTTTGGATAGACTGTCCACACAGGCTCTCACTCTTCCTGGAGCAAGCGCTCAGGGCATCCCAATAATGAGTAATGGTCCATCTGCTTATGGAGATGTTACAGTCTACTCTACTACTACTTACGGCAATTCGATGGACTTCGAAGGCTATTATGGGAAGTATGGGCATTCAGCTGATGCTAGTGAAGTTTTCGCTGAAGCCAAAGATTTTAGCAAGCTTTACAATAGAGTTGTACTTCTTAAACGAAATATAAATACGTTCTCAATTGAAATCGCCGGAACATTTGAATTTGTTGCAGATAAACTGTATCAATATAAGACTACCTCAATCAGATTGTTAAAAGAAATAAACGGCATAGTCGCGGGTATCACGGAGAATAAAGAGGGTTACAGGTTTAAAGAACTGACAAGCTTAGAGCTTATGTTCCCCAAGTGTGAAATACACGATAACCCTTCAGAGGCAGGATTAGGGCACTTTATTCTGGTTACAAAAGGTAGCTTTAAGAAAGAAGGTAAAGACCTACTTACCCGGGACGATGATCAAAATCAGAAAGGAGGCAAGCCTAACCTTAGTTTGATTGCAGATGAGATTAAAAGAAGGATTTTAAATAACGGTCAAGCTTCTTTAAAACTACTCAACATTGATTTTAAGAAAAATCCTTACAATGTGAAACAATTCGTAAATCTTTTCACTGAAGCTGCAGTGACAGAAATGGAAGAGGCCTTAAGGGTTGAAATGGACAGCATCAGAAGTGATGTTGAGCTTCAGCAGAAGGAACAGTATCTATCACAATTTTGTGCAAGCCAAGACGGAATTCATTTTCAAATAAAACAAAGAATCGATGCTATCTACAAAAAGCACGCATCAATAATTAATGAAAATAAGAGTTCTGGTTATTACCTTTGGGGTGTTGTGAAAGAAAATGATCAAGTGGTTGGATGGCAAGTTCATCAGCCTGGATTGTTTGGCACTCAGATATTTGAATTTAAAATCAGAAAAGAACATATCATAACATGAATTTTTAGTGGATGATTTAATAGCAACCTTTCTTGTTCATTTTCCAATACAAAAGCGAGAAAAGATGGCTGAAAGGATATCTTCGGTGATATCGCTTCCAATGATGGTGCCAAGCGCCTTTAAGCAAGAGCGTAAATCAAAGAGTAGAAACTCGGGAGAAATATCTGACTTTAGCCCAAGAATTACCTCTTGAAGAAGAGTTGATGCTTGCTGTAAAGCCTGCTCGTGTCGAAGTTCGGTAAGCACAACACCTTCTTCTGTTGGTCCATGTCCAGAAAAAAGATGGGATTCAATCGTACTTTTTAATGTTTCGATCCCGAGGTTTTCTTTGGCAGAAATTTTTACAGAGTTGAAATGGGTAGGGACCTCTTGATGGGGAAGATCGATTTTATTCCAGACAAGAAAGGTCCGGTCTTGAGGCAAAAGAGGGGCGATGGTTTGTTCTTCCTCGGTCCAGCCTTTGGTTCCATCGGCAAGAAAAAGGATAAGGTCAGCTGCCTGAAGAGCTTCCTTAGAACGTTTGATCCCTTCTTGCTCGATCTCTTCGCCTACATCTCTAATGCCTGCAGTGTCGGTCAAGACCACATGGAAACCCCCAATTTGCAGTTCTGCATCAACCGTATCCCTTGTGGTTCCTGCAATAGGAGAGACAATCGCACGGTTTTTTCCGATCAAAGCATTCATTAAAGAAGATTTTCCAACATTAGGGGCTCCAATAAGGGCCAGTTTGATCCCCTCTTTAGCAAACTTCCCAAAATGGAAACTTTTTAACAGCAGGTTTATTTCCAAAAGGGCTTTTTCAAGATCGGCTATGACCTCTTCTGTTGTTGCAAATTCTAGCCCCTCTTCCGGAAAGTCGACCCACGCCTCGAAAATAGCGGCAAGACCTGTTAACGACTCTTTTAAAGACAAAATTTTCTGTCTTAAGCCCCCTTGTAGCTGAATTTGCGCAGCTTTCAGAGCCTGTTCATTTTTGGCAGAGATCAGAGATTGGATAGCTTCCGCTTGGCTTAAATCCATTTTCCCATTCAAAAAAGCCCTTTCAGAAAATTCACCGGGCCTTGCAAGCAGTGCACCCTCTTGCAATACCCTTTGCAGAACCAATTTTGAAATAAGAGCACCACCGTGGCAATGGATCTCGACAACATCTTCACCGGTAAAAGTTTTGGGTCCTTTCATCAAAAGAAGCAAAACATCATCGATCACTTCGCCCCTATTTCCTTTGATTTTTCCGAAATGGACCGTATGACTTTCAGCTTGGTCGATATTTTTAGAAAATATTTTTTTGCAAAAGGGGATTGCGTAAGGTCCTGAGATTCTGACAATTGCAATTCCACCTTCGCCACTAGGGGTGGCAATGGCAGCAATTGTTGATGAGAGGGTTTCGCTAATCATAGTGGATCAGTATGATAACATTTTTATGAAATTAACCCGATATCCTGCCGCTTCCATCCGAGAGCTCCTCTCATTATCGATGCCGCTCATGGTCACCTCGTTCTCATGGTTTGCCATGGTCTTTGTCGATCGGTTATTTTTGGCAGCCTATGATTTGCGGGCTATGAATGCGGCCGTTAGCGGCTCGATCCTGGCTTGGACTTTCATCAATGGTGCAGCTGCGATCGCCTCGATTGCTCAGGTCTTTGTTGGAAGAAGATTTGGAGCAGGAGATCTGAAGGGGCTTGGCGCTCCTGTTTGGCAAATGCTCTGGTATTCCCTTTTCTCGTTCCTTTTTTATCTCCCCCTTGGATTTTGGGGAGGTAGCCTCATTTTTGGAGCGGGGAGAGAAATGGAGGCGACCTACTTTGATTGGATGGTCTTTTTTGGTCCCATGTATTTGGCTTACCAAGCGGTGGTCTCTTTCTTTGTGGGGCAAGGGAAAATCGCCCTGATTGTCTGGGTGGCGGTCATCACCAATGGAGTGAACTTTTTTTTAGATTATCTCCTCATTTTTGGTTTTGGTGATCTGATACCGAGCTTGGGAATTGAAGGGGCAGCTATTGCTACTAGTTTAAGCACGGTGTTTGAAACAGGGGCCCTTTTCTACTTCTTTATTCACAAAAAGAACAGAAAACGGTTTGGTACGGGTGAGTGGAAAATCCAATGGCCCCTCTTTAGTGAATGCATCTGGATCGGGATACCGGCAGGCGTCTCGATGACGTTAGAATTTTTTGGGTGGTCTGTTTTTTATGAGATGATGAAATGGTTTGGTGATAACCACCTCACCATTGCCGGCATTTTCCAAAGCTTAATGGTCCTGTTCTATTTTATACCTGAAGGATTGCTAAAGGGGATGACGGTGATCATCGCATTCTACATTGGCGAAAAACGGGAGGAATTGATTCCAAAAGCCCTCTATTCCTGCCTGCAATTCATGCTCACTTTGTTTGTTTTTGCCCTCATTACCTCTCCCTTAACAGTTGAATGGATTAGACTTGGATTTTTAAATGGCGAGGGGATAGAGATCGATGCTCTTCTCTTAGGAGCTTGGATTTTAGTTCTTCTTTACATCACGTTTGAAGCTTTTCGTTCAGCAATGACTGCTCATTTGACAGCCTACAAAGAAACAGGCTTTATTTTAGGGACTGGGGTCGCCTCAGTTCTACTTTTCATCGTCTTTCCTTTTTTACTCCTTTACACCTGGGGACAACCGGCCGAACTGACGGCCCTGTTTCTTGCGCTTCTATTCCCTCTGGGGCATGCCCTTCTTCTTTATCTCCGTTCTCGTACTCTGGTGGCCAAAGAAGAAAAAGCTGTCGATTTAGAATGAATGTTAAGCAATAAGATGGTAAGATTTTTTTATGTCGCTCACCCGCCATCCTCCTGCTTCTCTTCGTGAGCTAACAGCTTTTTCCATCCCCCTCATGCTGACCTCGTTGTCTTTTTTTAGCATGATTTTTATTGATCGGTTGTTTCT
This sequence comes from Parachlamydiales bacterium, assembly GCA_963765145.1. Lineage (GTDB taxonomy): Bacteria > Chlamydiota > Chlamydiia > Chlamydiales > JAJFMK01 > JAGVKY01. The sequence goes on along the minus strand of CAVXVG010000021.1, from coordinate 277,720 downwards.
TGCTGCCTACGACCTAAGCGCCATGACCGCTTCGGTGAATGCTTCGATTGTAGGGGTCAGTTTCTTGTCAGGCCTTTGTTTGATAGGTTCTATTGCCGAAGTATTTGTAGGAAGAAGTTATGGAGCAAAAGATTACGGGGCCATTGGCGCTCCCGTATGGCAAATGCTCTGGATGGCCCTTTTTTCGGCCCTTTTCTTTATCCCCTTTTCCATTTTTGGTGGTGTTGAGACCATCTTCGGAGTTGGCAGAGAGCAAGAAGCCATTTATCTAAAATGGATGTTGCTGACCGGGCCTGTCTCGTTTGCCTATGCGCCCCTTGCCGCCTTTTTTATTGGGCGTGGAAATACGAAAATCATTGTTCGAGTTGCCATTGCTACGAACATTTTGAATGTCATTTGCGACTATTTTTTGATTTTCGGAGTTGAAGGCTGGATCTCTCCTTTAGGTATTGAAGGGGCAGCTTTTGCCACCTGCATGGGCACTACCTTTCAAAGTGCCGTTTTTTTCTTCTTTTTCATGCGACGAAAGCATAGAAAACTCTTTGGCACAACGAATTGGAAATTCAATTACCCCATTTTTAAAGAGTGCTTTCTCATCGGGATACCAGCAGGCCTTTCGATCACCATCGAGTTGATGGGGTGGTCTCTTTTCTACGAAATGATGAGACAGCTAGGTGTTAACCACATGTTGTTAGCGGGTGTTTTTCAAAGCTTATTGATGCTGTTTTTCTTTTTTCCCGAGGGCCTTAATAAAGCAGTTACAGCCATAGTTTCCAACTACATTGGCGAACGACGAGAGCAGGTCATACCAAAAGTAATGCTGTCTGCGCTCTCAATGATCCTCATTCCAACTGTGGTCGCTCTTCTTTTATCTCCTTTGGCAGTAGAGGCCATTAGAATGGCGTTTTTTAATGGAGAGGCTAGTGCTATTGATTCGCTTCTTCTTGGTGGGTGGATTTCTGTGATCCTTTACATTTGTTTTGAGGGAATCAGAGCAACCTATATTGCGCTTTTAACTTCTTACAAAGACACCCGTTATATTCTTCTCTCAGGTGTCATTTCGGTTGTGGTTTTTATTTTCGTTCCCTTCTTCCTGTTTTTGTCCTACACCGAACTGTCAGAGCTAAATGCTTTGCTGATCGGCCTTCTTTTCCCTGCGGGGCATGCGATGCTTCTCTACTTTCGCTCCCGCACCCTCCTCTATAAGCCCGCCCCCCTCGCCAATTAATTTTTTCTAGTAAACCACAGAGACAGTGAGATCACTGAGAAAACTTGAGAAAATTGAGGCGAGTTGTAACGCCATCACTTTATCTTTGCGTCTTTGCGCCTTTGCGTTGAAAATGGTAAGTTTTAGCCAAAAAAATGCGTTGGTAAAAGTTAACTAAATTTTCAACGCAAAGGCGCAGAGACGCAAAGAAAGATGCTTCAATCGTTCGGACAATAGGGTGTTCTCAATGTGCTCATATTTTCTCTGTGATCTCACTGCCTCTGTGGTTTAATGAGAAGAATTGAGCTCTTGAATTAAACGTGCTTTAACGCTTCGGTGATGACAGCCGATAAGGGGGCGTTTTCAGGAAGAAGTTGCAAACCCTTTTGCACTGCCCGGTTGGCAATAGGATGGACATAACCTAGATGGACCAAAGCGCGTGTTGCGTCAGATAATAGGGCCGCTTGTCCCGAAAGAGGTACAGCAAACTGGCTTGCAGTAGGATAGTGTTCAGGCACTTTTCCTTTCATTTCTAAAATGAGTTTTTCGGCTTTCTTCTTTCCTATGCCAGGAACTCTTGCAAGGCCGTCAATATCTGCGTTGAAAATTGTTTTATAAAAGTCAGCCGGATCAAGATGTCCCAAAATGCTGATGGCTAATTTGGGGCCAACACCAGAGAGATCAATCAATTGCTCAAAAAGATCTCGCTCTTCAGGTTCTTTAAATCCCCACAAGGCATGAGAAAACTCTCTCACAACGAAGGAAACGTGAAGAGTGATGGAAGAGCCTATAGACGGAAGTTTTGCAAAAAGAGATAAGGGAATGCCAATCCGATAACCTACCCCAGAGACATCCAGAACAACTTGTTCTGGCGTTGCTTGCTTAAGAAGTCCAGTAAGATAACTATACATTTTTACCACGCTGTAGAGGGTTTGAATGGGAGTAGGCATGGCATAGCGCAAGCATTAGCGCGTCTGCAGCATCATGTGGTGTGGGAATTTTGCTTAAGGATAAAAGGTTGACCATCATTCTCTGGACTTGCTCTTTTGAAGCCTGACCTACACCGACGATCGCTTTTTTTGCCCTTTTAGGAGGGTACGTAAAGAGGGGGACCCCTTTTTTTGCTGCAGCGATCATCACAGAAGAGCGTGCCATTCCAAGTTTTAACGCACTTCGGGGAAAACGATCGACAAATTGATCTTCAACACTGACAGCGTCAGGTGAAAACTCTTCAATCAAGGCGAGGACTCCCTCAAAAATGGAAAGATAGCGGGCGGAAAGGAGGGCGTCTTTGTCGGTACGGATGCAGCCAAAATCTAAAGCTGCCCATTTTCCAGCGCGAAGTGCAATCACACCCCAGCCTGTGACTTGGGAGCCTGGATCAATGCCTAGAATAATCTCGGCGTCCTTCAAAACAAACGCTCTTTACTGCTTTTAGGGATGGAGTCAAATAACGAAGGGGTCGAGGCATCGTATTCGAACACCTCTTGTTTATCCTTGTCGACCACCATCTTGTGCAGTGCTGCAATATGTGGAGAAAGACGGAGCAATAGCTCTTCTCCGCCGGCCAGGCGAGCAATTTCTGCATCTCTTTGTGTCCGCTCTGTCTGCAGCCTATCTTCAAGCCTTTTGATTCGCTCTAAGTAATTGACGCGATCCTCTTCTTGTTTATCTTGCAGGTATGTGGCTTCTTTCACTCGGTTAGCTAAGGTGATCTTGGCTTGCTCTAATTCTCTTCGGGTGATGTCTAACTCGTCTTTTAATTTTGGAACTAGATGTTGGCTTTCTGCTTTTAGTTTGCGGAGAAGTTCATCAAAATGGCTTCTTTCACGTTTAAGCGTTTCAGCTTCAGATCGGAAGCGGCTTGATTGTTTTTCTAGATCTGCTTTTTCTTGAAGAGCTGCCGTTGCCTTCACCTTCAATTCTTTTGCTTCTTTAAGGCCTTGTAAAACGATCTCTTTGATTTTTTGGAGTTCAAGTCTTAAAAGGCGATTTTCTTCTTGCGCTCTTTCAAGCAAGATAAAATGATCTTTTTGCTCTTCTTTTTCTTTTAACTCATTCTCATAGAGTTCCTTTTCAAGGATCAACTGCTGTTTTTCTTGTTGTTGAACTAAAATTGACTGCTGCAAATCCAATACTTGGCTTTTCAGTGCGCTAGTTTCTTCTTGTTCACGCGCATCCCACCCCTCTTTTTCTACTTGAAAGGAGGTGATTTTTTCGTTTAGTTCCGCAATGAGTTCAGCTTGTTTTTTCTTTTCTTCAAGAATATCCCGGTATTTAGACAGCTCAACTTGAAGTTGGTGAAGCCCTTCTCTGGCGTCATGGACTTCGTAATCTAGATCTTGCGATTTTTGAAAAAGATAGAGGAAATGGTGGTATTTTTCTTCGTCAGGAAGAGATAAAAATACCTCCCTACCTATTGGAGGAAGCCTTTCGTCCTGTGTTTCTTCTGTGAATAAAGGGTAGGTCTGCATAGCAAGATAAATTTATAACACGAGTTCGGTGAATACGCGTTTCCCATAGCTTACTGGTAAGAATCGATCCTTGCAAGCCATCCCTTCAACCACCGCTCTTCTCCTCTTTCTTTCGGAGAATTGTCGACCCTTTCAGTTAAAACTTTTTTAGCGGACAGGATGAACGATTCAAGCTTCCCATCTGTGGCTATTAACACCTGTTTTAAACCCCATCCTCTTCCTTGATAGGTTTCACTTGCGCTGGTTCCGGCGCCCTTAAAGTTTAAATAATCGACCAATGCATAAAGGCCCTGAGGGTCACTTAAAAGGGTGAAGAAGTTGGTTTTAACTCGAACCTTTTGATCTTCAGGTAGATCTTCTAATATTTTCGGCAAAACATCTTTTAAACGGTAAGCTATGTAGAGGGCTTGTTTGTCTTTTGTCTCAAATAAAAACTGCCTTAAAGCGACCATTTTTTCACTTTTAATTTCTTTTAAAAACTGATCCCTGCGAATTCCAGGGACAAGTAGAAGAGCTTTTTAGCCAAACTGGAAGCGTGCATCCCTCTTTTCCAAAAAGGCAATCAGAGAAGGAAAGGTTTGATCAAAGGGGGATGTGCTGTTTTCCGGATACCAAATGAAATGACCAATTCCAAACGAGCCGAATTCTTCTCCTTTATTCCAATGGGTTAAGCCATCGATCGTGCCGCCACACTCATTTTTCCAAATTTTTTCTCCAAGAGAAGCAGATTGGTTCTTTAACAGGGCCGTTAAAGCTCTATCTGCAATGGCCTCGTGCTTTTCGAACTGATAGCTGTAGGGCGTATATTTCTCCTTTAATGCCGAAATTCTTTTTGCGGACTGATTAATTCTTTCCTCTGTTATGTCCCCTCGGTCTGACAGCGGCTAATATCCCTTGATGAATGTTGCAAACATCCGTTGCTGTCAGTTCTAACTCCCCTTCCGTATTTAATTGCTTGCCGCCTAGCAAAATGATATCTGCGCCCGCCTGTATCGATTGGATAGCAGCATCAAGAACCGAATCTGCCTGTTCTAAAACACCCTTCATCACGAGAGAGTCAGTGATGATCACGCCGTCAAAACCGATCTTTTTACGAAGAAGCCCTAAAATATTAAAGGACAACGTTCCACATTTTTCGCCATCAAGTTCAGGCACCATGATATGACCTGTCATAATGGTATCAGCATGTTTTGCAAGAAGGCTAAAAGGGACAAGATCGGACTTCAGAAGCTCATCTTTTGTCTTTTTCTGAACAGGCAATGTGTAATGGGAATCATTTTCAACAGATCCATGACCAGGAAAATGTTTTAAGCAGGAAAAAAGCCCTGATTCTCGAAAACCTTCTAAGACCTTTTCGGCAAATAGCACCACTTTTTCTGGGCTATTGCCAAAACTTCGCCGCAAAAGGGAACTTTTAACAGTCTCTGCAATGTCTACAACAGGGGCCAAATTGAGATTGATGCCGACAGAACGCATCTCTTGCCCCATGGCAAGGGCTATATCTTTTGCAAGGTCAGGGTCGTCCGTTAACCCTAAGAGTCTTGCGCCGGGAAAGGTGGTAAAACCCTCTTTTAATCTGGCAACAATCCCCCCTTCTTGGTCGATCGCTATCAATAAAGGAATACTTGCAAGTCGTTGTAAGTTCTCGCTTGTTTCTTTGACTTTTTCTGGAGAGGAAAGGTCGTTGCTCCAGTTGTAATAGATCACTCCCCCTATATGGGCCTCTTCGATGAGTTTTTTCGCATCCTCTATCGTATGGAAATGGGTCATGAGCATCTGCCCCACTTTTTCTTCCAACCCAAGAGTAACCAGCAATAAAGATAGTAGTAATGTGGACATGCATTCATCTTACCACTACCCCCTTTTTTTAACCTGCCCGTGCCCTTGCCCCTGCCCGAATTTTTAATCAAAAACCCTTTTAGTCCGCAACGCGTTTGGAGTGCTAAACTCCTGTTTAGCTTTGACTTATCAGCGAAAGTGAAAGCTAAACAGGAGTTTAACACTCCAAACGCTAGCGCGTTGAAAAAATTCCTCTGCTCTTCATCCTGTAATGGTGGAAAAAAAGGGGGAAATGGCTGAAACTCGTAGGTAGGTACCCATGACAAAAGATAAAGAAGAATTTTCGATTTTACGTGAGCTTTGGTTCCCACTTCTCTTTGGCTTCATTTTGCTTGTTTTGATGGCAGGGGGATATTTTCTGGCTGCAGCAGACACCAAAACTAAAACTGCGAAAGTGCAGACCTCAAAAGAATTGAGCAAAAATGTGATCATTTTTCTCAATGATCTAAAAAATGGGGATCCTCAAGACGCTTATGAGAGTGTCTCAAAAGATTTTAAAGATGCGATGCCTTATCCCAAATTCGTTCAATTTTTATCTGATTACCCTATTTTAACCGCTTTTGAAAAAATTGAACCGAGCGTTGCTACGCTTGATGGGCAAACCGTTGTGTTTCCTGTTGTCCTAAATATAGGGACAACTTTATTCCCTTTAAAATTCACTCTGGTCAAGGAAGATGGCGAATGGAAAATATTGGGGTTTGTCATCAATCAGATGATCTCGGGGCAAGATCTTCGAGATTTGGACTCGATCAAGCCTCTTTCTGCAATAGCATATAGTTTTTTAGTTGAACTGAAAGAAAACCATCTAGACAATGCCTACGAAGACTTTACCACTGATGACTTTAAAAAGGGGACCACCCAGAAAATGTTTGTTCAGTATGTAAAAGATCGGCCTATCTTCCAAGCAGATAGTAACAGCATACAAGTAATAGATGGCCATCTCGATGGAGGACGTGGGTATCTAAAAATGAATATTAAAAATGGGGACCAAATCTATCCTGTCGACTTTACACTTCATGAGGAGAAAGGTGGATGGAGAATTGAAGGAGTTTACCTTCTAGCTCCTGCTACAGATCAAAAGACCACCATTCAGCCCCCCACTCCTCAAGCAAAGTAGAAGATCATGATGAAGGTATTCGGCGGTCTCTATAAGGGGCGTAATCTAGTCGCCCCAAAAGGTTCTAACACAAGGCCTAGTTCCGGGTTAGTGCGGCAAGCCCTTTTTAATATTTGTCAGGGTGAGATCGAAGGGGCCAGGGTACTAGACCTTTTTGCCGGCAGTGGCGCAATTGGAATTGAAGCTCTGAGCCGAGAAGCAAGCTTTGCTTGCTTTGTTGAAAAAGAGATGATGGCTAAGAAAAGTTTAGAAGAGAATTTACAAAAATTAGACTGCGAATCTTCGGCCACCCTCTATTTTGGAGATGTTTTCACACTTCTGCCTGTTATAGCAAAAAAAGAAGAACCTTTTGACCTCATCTTTGCCGACCCTCCCTATTTAAAAGAGTGGAAAGGTAAAATGCTTTCTCAACATGTCTTAGAATCTATTGCTTCTTCAAAATTGTTAAAGAAGGGGGGTGCCTTGTATATCGAGGAAGGAAAAGAAATTTCGTTTCCATCTACATCTCTTTTAGAATCTCCTCCACGCAAGTATGGAAATACCTATCTTTATTGCTTCAGAGCCCCTCTATGAGGCAACCTATCCTTCAGCTCGATGAGCATTTGATCAATCAGATGGCTGCAGGTGAAGTCATTGAACACCCTGCTTCCGTCGTCAAAGAACTTGTAGAAAATAGTTTAGATGCAGGATCGACCGAAATACAGATTGAGCTGATGTCTGGTGGAAGAACTTTGATCAAAATATCAGATAATGGCTATGGCATTCCTGAAGAGGAGATCTCCCTGGCTTTTCAAAGGCATGCCACCTCTAAACTGCGTACAATTGACGATCTGCACACCATCGGTACATTGGGATTCCGGGGAGAAGCTTTGGCCTCGGTCGCTTCGATCGCCAAAGTCACTTTAACCACCTCTTGCGATGGATTATCGGCCCATCTTTTTAGAATCGAAGGTGGATTGGCTGTAGAAAATAAGAAAACGCACCGAGAAAAAGGGACTACTCTTGTAGTTGAAGACCTTTTTTTCAATGTCCCTGTGCGAAAAAAATTTCTCCCCATTCCTGATCGGCTTACACAAGAAATTGTGAAAGCGGTACGAGGGCTTGCCCTTGGGCACCCGGAGGTCTCGTTTTCCCTCATCAGCGATCAAAAATCGATTTTCCGAGCCCATGCAACAAGGGAAGCCCCTTTTGTCGATCGGATCAAAGAGCGACTTTTGCAAATCGACCTAGATAAATCTAGGGAGGAGTGGATCTCGATCGACATCCATGACAAAGGTTTTGCCCTAACGGGTTGGTTGCTAGGGCCGGCCCATCACAGAAATACTAGAAGTGATGAAACTTTGCTGGTTAACCGACGGATGGTCGATCCCTACCTCATTTCTCTTGCTGTACGAGAAGGGTTTGGCCCTTCTTTGCCCGATCGGCGCCACCCTGTTTTTTTGCTCCATTTAACCCTTCCAAAGGGGATTGTCGACATCAATGTCCACCCGCAAAAAAAGGAAATTCGGTTAAGAGAAAAGGGGCATCTTCACAATTTTATTGCTAAAGGGATCGAAAGGGCCCTTTTCCCTCTCGATCGAGAAGTAACAACGGCACTGCCTCCCATGCACTACAAATGGGAGCCAAAGGCATATTCTCAGCAGTTCATCCCAACGTATGAACCGACCCCCTCTCTCTTCGAAGAACTGGCCATTAAACCAAAGATTTTGCACTGCTTAAAAGGGATTGTGGTTTTTGATCCTCTCAGTTTTGCCGTCCTCTTAAAAGAGCCTGAGGAGGGGTTGGCGGTTCTGTCTCTTCAAAGAGCTTATCAAAAGCTTCTCAAATCCAAAACCCCTACATCCTTTCCAAGACAGGGACTTTTGATTCCAAAAGTGATCACCCTTTCATCAGAAGAGGAGAAAAATTTCGAGCTGCTTGGAAATACTTTGGAACTTCTCGGTTTTGAGCTCGAATACTTTGGCGCAAAAGGTTATATCCTCCAATCGATTCCAGCCCAATACGAGGAGGCGTCGGCTATCGACCTTCTCCATGCCCTTCTAAAAGGGGAGAAGAACCCAATCAAAGCCGAAGTTTACAATCGCCTCCTCACCAAAGACGAGGCTGAAATCCTTTTAACGACATTAGCCAAGTTGCCAGCTCCTGCCACCGGCCAAGATGGTGCAGCCCTCGTCCGCCTCATCCCCCCCTCCGAACTTCTTTTATAAGTCACGCGGCAGCGTTTGGAGTGCTAAACTCCTGTTTAGCTTTCACTCTCAATGATAAGTGAAAGCTAAACAGGAGTTTAGCACTCCAAACGCTGCCGCGTAAAAGGTTGGGCGCCCTCAAGCGCCCACTCTTTCTTCTTTATACTTCGGTGTCGACCAGAGACCTGTCGGTTTCAAATTCAAGCTTCTTGGGGGGAGCTTGAACTGCAGGAGCCGGTGCTGCTGCAGGAACGATCTGGAATCGGAAGAGGGCGCGAGCCATCTGCTGATAGAGATTGGTGGAAAACTGGCCGAAAAGCTGGAACGCCTCTTGCTTGAATTCCATCAAAGGATCCCTTTGACCTAAGCTGCGAAGGGTTACATCGGTCCGTAAATGGTCCATTGCCAGAAGATGCTCAATCCAAAGTTTATCCAACATTCTGATCAACATGTCTCGGACAATCTCGTCCAAACTGATGGAGATAGAAAGGAGGGGGTTTTGTTTAGAAAACTGCCCTACTCTCTCTTTTTCATTATCCAATTTCTTGTCTAAAGCTGCCTTCACTTGGTCGTAGGCCTCTTCTGGGCTATCTTCGTCAAAAGAAAGGGGGAAGATGGTGATCAATGTTTCGCGGAAATTAGGCTCGCTTGCTGCATGGTCGATCACATGTTGCAAGATCTCGTCCATCAGCGGCCGCAAATCATCCATATGGAGAAGATCATTACGGAAGCCGTAAATTTCCCTTCTCTGACGGTTCATCACATCATCGTATTCCAGCGTATGTTTACGCATCATGTAGTTGCGTTGTTCGATCCGCTTTTGGGCCGTTTCAATGGAACGGTTGAGGATTTTTGCAGAGATAGGCTCTCCCTCAGGTGGTCTGAACCGTTGGATGACAGATGTCATCGATGAATTAGCAAAGAGTCTAAGCAATTCATCCTCAAAAGAGAGGTAGAATTTGGCAAAGCCAGGGTCCCCTTGACGGGCTGAACGACCTCGCAGCTGTCTGTCGATCCTACGAGAACGGTGGCGAGAGGTGCCTAGTACGTACAGTCCACCTAAATCAGCCATCCCTTTTTCTAATTTGATGTCAGTTCCACGACCAGCCATGTTGGTGGCGATAGTGACAGCCGCCCTGCGACCAGCATGAGCAATAATTTCAGCCTCACGGTCGTTTTGTTTAGCATTCAAAACAGTGTGATCAATTTTGTTTTGCTTCAAGATACGAGACAGTTTTTCAGAAATCTCAACCGATTCTGTCCCAATCAAAATAGGTCTCCCTTCTCCGTTGACCTGTTTGACGTCTTTCAAGATGGCGTTGTATTTTTCCCGCTCTGTCATGTAGATCTCATCGTTCAAATCAACACGGCGCGAAGGCTTATTCGTCGGGATTTCAAGGACGTCTAGCTTATAGATCTCTTTGAACTCGTGCGCTTCAGTGACAGCTGTACCGGTCATCCCAGAAATTTTTTCATACATTCTGAAATAGTTCTGCAATGTGATTGTAGCGTATGTCTGAGTCTCTTTTTGGATAGCCACCCCTTCTTTAGCTTCGATCGCTTGGTGGAGGCCGTCTGAAAAGCGGCGTCCAGGTTGAGGACGTCCCGTGTTCTCGTCGATGATGACAATTTTCCCGTCGTGGATGATGTAGTCGACGTCTTTTTCCATTAAAAGATGGGCGCGCAAAAGCTGGCGCATGTTGTGAGAGCGCTCTTTCCGTTTGCTATCTTCTCTTTGGAGAGACACTTTCGCTTCAATTTTCTGTTCGACAGAAAGAGATGGATCTTGTTCCACTTCATGGTAGAGGTGGCCTAAATCGAGCATGATAAAGTCTTCGGGAGAACCTGAAACAGCCTCTGAACTTGCCCAAGATTCGATCCCTTTATCGGTGATCTCAAACTCGCTGCCACGCTCGTCTATAGTAAAATAGAGAGCAGCAAGAGCATGCAATTTCTCTTTTTTATTCTGGTCGTTGTGGAAATAAAGGTCTTTCTTATCTAGGCCAGAGCGGATTTCGGCCTCTTCCTTAAGTTTTTTAAGGGTTTTGTTTTGTGGCGTTCCTTTCGAAACGATCCACAATTTTTCAAGAGCTTCGTCGTCGGTTGGCTTTTGTTCCAAAGTCTTTTTGGCTTCAGTGACCAGTCGGTTGCAAAAATCTCGCTGCATCTTGACAAGTTCGGCCACACCGGTTTTCAACTCGTCATACATTTGACGGCTTTCAGGGACTGGCCCAGAGATGATCAAAGGAGTTCTGGCTTCATCAATGAGGATCGAGTCGACTTCGTCGATCATAGCAAAATAGTAGCCGCGTTGAACCTGCTCTTCTTTAGACATGGACATCGAGTTGTCACGGAGGTAGTCAAACCCAAATTCGGATGCTGTGCCATACACTACATCGGCCAGATAGATCTCTCTTCGTTGGTGGGCAGGAACGTCAGTGGTTAACACACCTGTTGTCAGCCCTAAATACCGGAGGACGGAGCCAACCCATTCGGCATCCCGCTTTGCAAGGTAGTCGTTGACAGTGACAAGGTGTACCGGCTTTCCGGATAGGGCGTTAAGGTAAAGAGGAAGGACGGCAGTTAAGGTTTTCCCTTCACCGGTGTGCATCTCAGAGATGGTTCCTTTGTGCATCGCAATGCCAGAAACTAGCTGAACATCATAAGGAACCATGTCCCAAAGTTGGTCATAGCCAGAAACATGAACAGGCACGCCGCACATCCTGCGACAAGCGTTTTTGACAACGGCATAACCTTCTACTAATAGGTCATCAAGCGACTCACCATTTTGGAATCGCGTCTTTAGCTCTGTTGTCTTTCCTTTTAGCTCACTTTCAGAGAGGGACTGAAGTTTTTGTTCCTCCCGATTGATTTCCATAACCACCTTCCGAAATTTTTTCAGAAGCCGATCTTGTTGTGTGCCAAATATCTTTTTAAAAAAACCGAGCATGTGTCGCCTTATGTGTACTGTTGGAAAGGGTAAGTAATAGAGAGCTTTCTTTTCAACGAAGAGATAAGTATGATTGTATCATATGAAAGTTTTTGATCGGCAAAAAAAAGAAGATTTTGAAGAAAAGGTCTATGGAAAAGGGGCGATTGACTTTTTCTGGGGTAACAGTTTTTTTTCAAAAACGGTTGGTCGAGTCGTGGGCTGGCTCTTTGCCCACTTTTCGTTTGTCTCCATTTTGGCAGGATGGTTTGCCAATAGCCGTTTTAGCCGCAAAGAAATCACACGATTTATTGAAAGTTACAACGTTGATGCTGCAGAATTTTTAGACCCGGTCGAAAGTTTCGATTCATTTAATGCCTTTTTTATCCGTCGTTTAAAAAAATGGGTACGACCCATCGATGAAAACCCTAAAAGTGCTGTTATCCCGGCCGATGGACGTTATCTTTTTTACCAAGATGGCTCTGTTCTTGAGTCTCTCGAATTTAAAGGGAAAAAATGGACGTTGGAGTGGTTACTGCAAGATAAAGAGTTGGCAAAACGTTACAAAACCGGCGCCGTTGTTTTAGGACGGCTTGCACCGCCCGACTACCACTGGTTCCACTTCCCTTGCGATGGGGTGCCAAGCGAGGCCAAACTAGTTAAAGGGCCCCTTTTTTCTGTAAACCCGCAAGCTATCAAACAAAGACCCACCATTTTTTGTGAAAATAAACGACGCATCACCCGCATAGAGTGCAAGTTTGGCGAAGTGATCATGTTAGAAATTGGGGCGACCTCTGTCGGCTCGATCCATGAGATTTTCACACCCAATGTTTCTTACAAAAAGGGAGAGCCGAAAGGTTACTTCTCCTTCGGCGGTTCTCAAGTCGTTCTTCTCTTCGAGTCTGGCCGTATCCACCTAGACCCCGAACTCTTGGCCAAAACCAAAGAAGGGATCGAAGTCAAATGCAATCTCGGCCAAGTTCTGGGAACATTGTGAAAAGAATTTTTCTCTTCCCAATGGCGATTACTCTCCGAGAGAAAGGACGCCGAATTCGCGTTACTATAGAGGGTCGTTGAGTACGATGCTTCGGTAGGTTATGTTTGCTTCTTTGGCCCCGATTCTAGAAGAAGCGGAGCTTGTCATTCTCGCAATCAAGTTTCCAAGCCGCGTTGCCCTGTCAGTTCCAAAATCACGTACAAATCTTTTCTCCGTAAATACCCTTTCAATCAGCTCTTTTTTGGCTCGCACAAGATATGTTCGTGTTTTTTTATTCGCTTCGACCTCTTCGTATGAAAAAAAATGTGAAGAAGAGACCCAGACTTCGTCTGTCTTGAGGTAAGCGGAAAGGATCATCATGCCCATCTGCATGACCTGAATACTCTCTCCTCGGCTTCTTAGTGTATTGTAAGAGCCTGTCATGTAAGGAGGCAGTGGTTTGTGCAATACTGCAGGGGTGCCTTTTTTCAAGGCACTTAAAGTTGTGTAAAGAGCATTAAGATGCTCTTTATAAGTTTTATACTCACTTTCCGTGATGTACTTAGCCGTAAAGTCTGGAAACTTCAGTTTATCTAGATCAATCTTTTCCAGCAGGGTACAATAGGTTTCGTTTGGGGACAATTCGGGCAAGATAAAACTTCCTGACGGATCGCCAATGGCCATTTGTTTTCCGTTAATAAAAGTATTGAGTGCTTTGCCGTCAAAATAGACAACTCCCATTTCAGCAAAGTAGGCCAGGGCCTTCATTGGGCCTAAAAAAAGTTTGGCGGTGAAATCTAAATTGGGAAGAGAGCTTGAGGTCCTGACCAGGCGGTGGTGCAAATCTTTTCCGCGGTATTCTTTCATTACGAAACAGATGTCGCCATTTTGCAATTGATGTAGGCGAGCGGCCTCTGCAATGCCGGAAAGCTTTTCAAAATATTTCTTTTTGTACTCAGTTCGTAAATAGCCAAATAGCTGGTGTCCCTGTAATTCATGTTTAATATAGGCTTCTAAATTATCTCGTTTTTTCAAGACTTTGATCACATGCGGTCTTTCTTTTAACCATTTGTTCTGGGTGTCAATGGTGTACCCTGGCACACGGTAAACATCTCCACCGTGCCCACTTCCAAGTTTTTCCTTAGAGGATGCCGTCAAAGCTATTCTGTATTTACCTCCTCCCTTATCAAGAAGCGAGACTGTTGTTGGGGTGTACAGGCCATTGTCTTGAGCATAACTCAACTCCCTTGCTGCTTTTTCAACAACGGGAAAAGGAATAAGTCTGAATTAGCTACGAGAAATTCCCGGAATCTCATGTACACTTCCAATGCTTTGCACTCAATAGGGCTGAGAAAACAATCTTCCTTCTGTTTGACTAGCCCATAAGCGGCTGCGCAGCTGGGGTGAACACATTCAAATACCCAGGTGTTAAGGTCGGAGGGGTACTCGTTGACAATGATTTGGTTTTGTAAAATGAAAGAGAGTTCAGAAGTCCCAAGGCATTCCTGGGGTGTGTTCACCCGAAGGACGGGGAGATTTTCCCATAAGAGGGTGTTGGTCTGACCTACGTCTATATAAATAGATCTCATTAGTCCTGGAAAGCTCGCCATGTGATTCTCTCTCTTTTATCTCGTTAAAAATTAACACATTGTGCGGTTTTTTTAATATATTTTTTTTAAAACTATGTGTTTAATAAGTAGATCACAAGAAAAAGGCCCATGAATACAACAAGGGCAGTTGTAGCAAAAGGCATGTAAGCAGAAGGTTCATAACGACCTTGTGCTAGCTGTTTCCTCACCTTTTTGAATTCAAAATAGGAGGCCAGCCCGATTAAAGCACCAATTCCTACCAGAAACATGCCAAAGATTGTAGAAGTCCCTTGATGAGGAACTGAAACCGCTTCATGCCCTAACAGATAGCCAATTTGCTTTAAAAAAAGGGCAAATTTTTCGACCACAAATCCAAAGGCCATGATCCCAATGCTGGTTCTTATCCAGGCCAAAAAGGTTCTTTCATTGGCTAATTGATCTTTTGGGTCCCCACGAATGGGAATCACTTTTTCCATGTCCATAAGACTACAATAAACCAGATCCACCCCACCCCAGTCAAATAAGCAACATTTTTTGAAAATCACAGTTCTTTTTAAGTAATGTATGGTATTGCTAGGTGAAAGGATGGTTTATGGCTAATCAATTGCATGAGACATCACCTACGCAATACATAGATGCAAACGGCACTCGGTATGCCTATCGACGTTTCGGTAAGGCCGAAAAGGTCCCACTTGTTTTTCTACAATACTTTGCAGCAAACATGGATAACTGGGATCCAAAGGTGATCAATGGCTTTGCTGCAGATCGAGAAGTTATTCTATTTGACAATGCAGGCGTTGCAAGTTCCGGAAGCAAAACACCTGCCTCTGTGTTAGAAATGACAAAGCATTTTGTAACATTTATAAAAGCCCTTGGATTGAAAGAGATTGATCTGCTGGGCCATTCTTTGGGAGGGATGATCGCGCAGCAGTTGGCCCTTGATCATCCCGAGCTTGTTAGACACATTATCCTTGTGGGAACAGGTCCTCGTGGAGGCGAAGGGATGACGTTCACGGAACTCTCGATTGATGAAATGAGGGCGAACCCAGAAAACACGGTGTTAACAGCATTTTTTTCGCCCACAGAAACTAGTCAATCGGCAGGAAGAGCCTTCATACAAAGGCTAAAGGCTCGCAAGGAAGACCGTGATCCGCCTGTATCTTTGGAGTCAACTCAAGCTCAGTTAAAAGCGCTTAAAGAGTGGGGGACGATACCAAATCATGATCGTTACGCTTATTTAAAAAATATAAAACATAAGATTTTGGTGGTTTCCGGTAACAATGACGTTGTGGTTATGCCGATTAATTCGCTTATTCTTGCTCAACATCTACCAAACGCCCAGCTAATCATTTATCCCGATTCCAGCCATGGAGTACAAGATCAACACGCAGAATTGTTTTTGCAGCACGCGAGGTTATTTCTGAAATGGATAGTTCCCACGATTTATCAAAAAATAAAGAGCTAGTCCTCAATGCATTTGACACGCTGTTTAATAAGCGTGACTATGCAGCGGCAGAGCGCCTCTGGTCGCCAAATTATGTCCAACACAGCGCTCATATTCCACCTGGAAGAGAAGGTCTATTCAATCTGATCAAAAGCATGCCTCCGTCGTTAAAGTATGAACCTGGACTGATTGTCGCAGAAGGTGATCATGTGATGCTCCACGGAAGGTTTTCAGGTTTTGGTCAGCCAACAGCTTGGATCGTGGTAGACATCCTCCTCATCGTCGACGGCCAACTGGCCGAGCATTGGGACGTGATTCAGGACGAAGCTTCGCATGAGACCTCTAAGAGCGGCCGGCCTATGTTTGGTGAAAAGTTTGGAGTTTGAGAAACAACATGCAGCAGAAACCTAACGTATGGCGCATTGGTGACGTGACTGTCACGCGCGTTGTGGACATTGAAGCATTTGGAGACCGCCCCGATCTGCTCTTTCCAGGGATAAAACCTGAACAGATTAGGAAGATTGGCTGGCTTCAACCCCACTTTGCAGATGCTTCCGGAATGATCCATTACTCGATTCATTCTTTTATCATAGAGTCCGAGGGTAAACGGATTCTCGTCGATACTTGTGCTGGGAATGATAAAAGGCGCCATCTTCCTATCTTTAATGAGCGCAAAGGAACGTTTCTATCTCAGCTTGCCGAAGCAGGTTTCCCTGCTGAATCCATTGACACTGTGCTTTGCACCCATCTGCACGTCGACCATGTCGGTTGGAATACCCGCTTGTTAAACGATCGGTGGATTCCTACTTTTCCTAATGCACGCTATCTCTTCGGCCGCATAGAGTTGGAATACTGGTATCAAAAATTTTTGTCGGGTGAAGCAGCCAACACCGAGTCTGCCAAAATTCTCGATGCTGCCAATGTTATGACCGATTCGATACTTCCGATCATCGAGTCAGGTTTGCATACATTAGTAGAAACGGATCATCATCTGACCTCTGAAGTCTCGTTGATGTCTACACCGGGCCATACCCCTGGCCATGTTAGCGTTTCTATCCGTTCGAATGGAATGGAAGCGATCATCACAGGCGACATTTTCCACCACCCAATTGAATTGGAGTACCCTGATCTTGATTGCAACTTCGACGTCGACCCTGAGGCAGCAATAAAGACGCGCAGAAAATTTTTAACCGATCAAAGTGGCCGTGATGTCTTGATCTTGGGAACTCATTTCTCGCCCCCTACTGCTGGTCGGGTTGTACAAAACGGCAATTCGTGGCAATTCGATGTTTCAATGGCTGGTGTTTTCTAAGACCCATTTTCGGATGTTCTCGACTGAGTCTTTGTAGAATATTTGGTACAAAGATTTTGAGCCGTAACCAAGATGTGGCGTTGCCAATACATTTGGCAAACTGCGGAAAGGGTGATTTGCTGGTAAAGGCTCGACGTCAAAGACATCAATAGCAGCGCCTCCGATTTTTTTACTTTTAAGCGCTCTGATCAGCGCATTCTCATCAACAAGAGGTCCACGTGATGTATTGATCAAGTAAGCAGAGGATTTCATCAAATCTAGATCTGCTTGTCCAACAATTCCATTGGTGCTTTGGCTTAATACAATATGGACGCTCACAATATCTGATTGTCGGAACAGCTCTTCTTTTGAAACAAGGCGCGCTCCTGCTTCTCGAGCCTTTTCAATCGTCATGTTTGGGCTCCACGCAATGATATCCATCCCAAAAGCCTGCCCAATTAAGGCAACGTGTGTTCCTATTCGTCCAAGCCCAAGAACCCCTAGAGTTTTTCCTTTAAGATCCCCTCCAACACCCGTTTGCCATCCCCCATCTCGTAATGACCTATTTTCAATTGTGATGTTTCGGACAATCGCCAGGATCAAAGACCAGGTAAACTCTATGGTGGGTGCCGATTCATAATTTGTGTGGAGAACAGCAATGCCTCGACGGTTGGCGGCTTCTGTATCAATGGAAGCATTTCGGCTGCCGGTAGAAGCTATGAGTTTTAAATTTGGCAAGCGATCGATCAGTTCTGCTGTCATAGGTGTTCGTTCACGCATAACGCAAAGGATATCGTAGGGAAGGAGGCGTTGAACGAGCTTTTCAAGCTCAACGACATGGTCGTTGAATACTTTGATTTCAGGGTTGCCTGAAATCAAAGACCAATCTGCCATCTTGAGGGCGATGTTCTGGTAGTCATCCAGAATAGCAATTTTCATTTCGAAACTGCGATTATCTCATCGATAGCTGAAACAAGATCCTGAAAATCGACAGGGCCAGCATAACGAGCGCCATTGATGTAAAGGGTTGGGGTGCCATTGACGCCACTTTTAATGCCGCTCATGAAGTCTTTTTGAATTTTAGCATCAAAGGAGTGGTTCTTCAGTGCTTCTTGTAGTTCTGCCGGGGATAACTTCAAAAAATCTGCCAATTGCAACAATAATTCGATGCTTAAATTGGACTGATTTTCGAAAATAAGATCGTGCATTTCCCAAAATTGTCCTTCTGCTGCTGCATATTCTGCTGTTTGTGCTGCAGGTTCTGCCAGAGGGTGAATTTCTGTTAAAGGAAAATTCCGGAACACAAACCTAAGTTTCGAGCCATAATGTTTTTGGAGCCGTTGAATGATAGGGTATGCTTCTCCGCAGTAGGGGCATTGATAATCGCCATACTCAACTAAAGTAACAGCCGCATTTTGGGTGCCTTCGATATGGTCATCATTGGAAACAGGGTTTTTTAGCATTGTTTTACCGTCTTATTTTGGAAGTTTTTCGAGGGCTTCAAGAATTCCATCAGCGCCTGGGTTTTCTGCTATGGGTGAAAGGTAGTTCCAGATGATCACCCCATTTTTATCGATCACAAAGATCGCACGTTCACACGTTCCATCTTTTTCGCGATAAGCACCATATTTTTGTGAGATTTCTCCTCTCGGATTAAAATCAGAAAGGAGGGAGAAATGTAAATTTCGGGATTTTGCGAAAGCAATGTGGCACCACAAACCATCTACCGAAACTCCTAAAAGTTCTGCCCCGAATTTTTTAAACTCGGGCAAAACTTGATTTAACACAGCTAACTGGTCTCCACAAACTGGGCTCCAATCGGCCGGATAGAAGACTAGAATCACCGGCTTTCCTCGAAGCTCACTCAAAGACAGTTTTTGGTCTGGAGTGACGTTGAGAGTGAAATCTGGGGCTATAGTCCCTGTGGGGAGGAGTTTGCTCATGGGTATTTCCTTTTATCTCACTGTTTTGATTTCTAGAAATAACACCGCAGATGATTTTTGTGTATTTTTTTACCCGTATTTTCTTGGTGGTAATAAGTTTTTTTAACTTGTTAAGAGGCGTATCGAGTTGATTGTTCGCGCTCAGCTAGATAAAGTTGACTATTAAATGGATTTTTTTCGTTAATATATTAAACATGTCCTCGCTATCATTTTCTTCGACTGCTGCTACTATTCAACGCAATTGCATTCTTCCCCCAACTGCGCCTGATTATTTCAAACAAGTCCACTCGCGCTCTATCCCTCTTTTGGCTAACGAGGAAAGCGGCCTAAACTGCTTTGGGGTGCAACCACGGGATGGCGATGTGTCAATTAAGATGATGGACAGAACGCGCATTACTACAGAAAATGTTGATGGGTTTGTTCCAGAGACGTCAATCGATGGAGACAATCTTCTAAAAAAGGTCTTCTGGAACATTCGAAAAGTCTCCTCCTCTTACAAAGAGGTCTTTGGCTATCCTCTTTCGCCATCGGGTCAAAATAAAACGTTTCTAGCCGTGATTCATGAAGGTAACGGGCTTGTTAACACCTACTGGAATCCTCAAGATCAGACCATCCACTTCGGAGATGGAGATGAAGTTTTCCGAAATTTGCCTGAACACCTGGATATTACAGCGCATGAGCTAACACATGGACTATTGGATCCGTTCCTTCCCTGCGAAGGAGAGGCCGGGGCTATCAATGAACATCTCTGTGACGTGATGGGGATATTGATTCGATTTTATGATGAAAACAAACTCAGCCCGATAGACGAAGAGTGGGTCATCGCAAAAAACTGTGTAGAGGGACGTTTTCCGCTGCGTTCTTTTGTTAATCCGGGCAATGCTTATGATAAGTGCTCGACCTATCAATGTAGGGATGCGCAAGTTGCGCACTATACTCACAGAAGCATGGATGCATCTGACAATGGAGGTGTTCACGTCAACTCAGGAATTTTAAACCGAGCATTCTACCTGTTTTGGAAAAGGATCCAACCTCGTGGAGGAGCTCCCTGGGAGATGGCCGGAACAGTTTGGTTCCAAACCATCGCCCACATCAAAAATGGAGGTCAGTGCAAAAGCATGCGAGAGTTTGCCAATTTGACAGTGCAGGCTGTCCCTCTGCAAGACCCAATTCTTGCCGCCTCTCTCAAAGATGCCTGGAGAGAAGTCGGCGTATTATAATTTGCAGAGAATAACCCCCCTATTTTCTGCAACATTGCAGAAAATATGGGGGTTATTCTGTACAAGAGGTATGAAAAGAGCGATTGAAAAAGACTTAAAGGAATGGAAAGAAAGGGAAGATCGCAAGCCCCTTTTAGTAAGAGGGGCAAGACAGGTTGGTAAAACCTTCATTATTGAAAAGTTTGGAAAAGAGAACTTTGAGTCTTACATCACGATCAATTTCGAAGAAATGAAGGATTTAAAAGGCGCATTCCAAGCCGATTTAGATCCAGCCTTGATCATACGAGATCTATCCACCCGTATGAAAACACCGATCATTCCTGGAAAAACTCTCCTTTTTTTAGATGAAATACAGGCATGTCCTGAAGCCTTGGTCTCTTTGGCTTTTTTAAAGAACGGATGCCAGAGCTTCATCTGATTGCCGCAGGGTCTCTTTTGGAATTTATTTTAGGGGATAGACGATACAGCTTCCCCGTTGGTCGAATCGATTACCTTTTCATGCGGCCGCTCTCTTTTAAAGAGTTTTTAGAGGCCAAAGGAGAAAGCCTTGCTCTAGAGTGGCTCCAAGAAGCTACCCCCCAACATCCCGTTGGCGAAGCAACTCATGCTTCTCTTCTTCGCGCGACCAAAGAGTATTTTATTGTAGGTGGAATGACGGAGGTTGTTCAGTCTTTTTTAAAGATAGGGCAATTTTTAGATTTAGACAGGATCCAGCAATCCTTATTAGCTACTTACGAAAGTGATTTGGATAAATACCCTAGAAGTGGTCAGCAAAAATTCATGAAGTTGTTATTTGCAGCAGCTCCAAGATTGATAGCGGAACATTTCAAATATGCAAAAATACAGCCTCACGCTCAATCTAGAGATTATATTGAAGCGCTAGATGTACTGACTCATACTGGCATTTTACACCAAGTTTTTGCAAATGAAGCAACAGATGTTCCGCTGGAAGGGCAAGAAAACGAAAAAAAATTCAAACTTCTTTTTCTAGATATGGGTTTGCTTCCTAAACCATTAGAAATGGTGTTGGATGTTGAAGACATGACTTCTGTCCATTCAGGGCGTTTAGCCGAACAATTCGTTGGGCAAGAGCTTATTGCCTATGGAAAGACCTACCGAAAGGCCCCCTTGTACTATTGGGAGCGTGAAAAGAAATGGTCTTCTGCAGAAGTAGATTATCTAATCGAAGTAGGAAATGACATCATCCCTCTTGAGGTGAAATCTGGGGCAAGAGGGCGGCTTCGTTCTCTCAAGCAATTTATGGAAGAAAAAAAGAGCCCTCTTGGTGTCCAAATATCTCAAGCCCCCCTCTCGTTTGCTGAAGGGGTACTTTCAGTCCCACTTTATATGATTTCCGATCTGCCCCGCTTAGTAAAGAAGGTCGTGAGGGATGAGCTGACTGGATAGGTTGGGAGAGAATAGGAAAGTAGTGAGCTCTTCGGCTTTGGCGGGGCCGAGGGAGGAGAGGTTCTCCTTAAGCTTCTTTTTGAGGAGGGGAAGCGCTTCGGCTCGCCGTTTGGGATGACCGAGAGGGTTTAGTACTTCTGAGATGAGTGGGTTGGGGTTGTTTGTTAGTTTTATTTCTATTCGGTTGGGAATGGAGCGATGGTTGGGGTCGTGATAAAGTTCGGTGTAACGGGGCTCTTCGATCACCTCCATTTTTGCCCTTAAGGAGTCGATGCGTGGGTCTTGAGCCCTCTCCTCTTCATAGTCTTCGACTTTTAGGTCGTGGAAGAGAAGGGCGATGGCTACACCATATTGGATGCAATGATCCCTGTCGGCAGGAGATGTAAGCGGCCCCTTCTTGTCGATGATCTTTTTGGCTGCAGCATGTGTGTAGATCGTGATTTTCTCAATTGTATTGATGTCGGGATGCAGTTTGAGGGCTGCCTCTACTGCTGTTTGCGCATGAAATTCGATAGGAAAACTGACTTTGAACAGGATGTTGTCCATGATTAAATGGCCAAGAGGGGCTTTGAGAGTGAGTTTTTCCCCTCCAAAAAGGCGTGCTTCCACTCCCCATTTTGGTTCGGTAATAGCTTGTGGAAGGCCAGCCTCCCCTTTTGAGACGAGTGCTGCCAGGTAGAGAGCCCTTGAGGCGGCGTCGGCTGCAGCCCACGATTTCCTGGAGGTGGTATTAGGAAAGTGACGGTAGGTTCTTAAAGAAGAGCCATCGATAAAAAGATGTGAAAGAGTATCGGCGATGTTTCCTCCAAGAAGATTGGCAGCGACAGCTCCACTTGCAATTTTTAGAAAATAGGTGTGGTCAAACCCTCTCTCATTACAGCTCCAGGAAAGGCTCAAAACTCCTTGGATCTCGTAGGCTTCGATCATTGCAACAAAAAGGTCATGAAAGGACCTGTTTTTTAGGAGAGGGATAAGGGCGCCAATGTTATCTGACGGGTGGGCCCATTCTTTCGAAAGCCAGGTGTCGTTGTAGTCTAGCCATCGGATCAAGCATGTCCATTTAAAGGCCTCTTCAATGGGATGTAAGGATGTTTCTCCAAACCATGGGGGAAGAAGTTTTGTGCAGGCGGGGACGGTTGTGGCTTTGACGGCACATCCAAAAGCATCTGCAAAGGCTAGTTGGGCTGTTCTTAATGTCTCTTCAGGAAAAGTTTTTGGAGCTGCTACATACGTGGCAATCTCATCAATGAGTGTTTCCACCAATCTTTTTCTCCCATGTTTCGTAATCTAAAAGACGGTACAACTCTTTGCGGTCCATCATCTCATCTTTTGCAAAAGAGGCCGAACCCTCTTGTAAAAACTGCCTTAAAAATCTTTGTCCTGCCCCCCAAATCACTCTTGAGAGGGAAACGGGATAAAGAAGAGCATCGACCTTAGCCCCTTTCATTTCTGCTAAAGAAAAGGGGGGGGTTTTGCCAAATTCAGTTAAATTAACCAGTAAGGGTTTTGTTAAGTGTTTCTTTAGCTCCTTGATCATCTCAAGGGAGGGTATTGCTTCTACAAACAGGATGTCGGCGCCTGCTTCTTCATATGCTTTACATCTTTCGATCGTCTTTTCAACTCCTTCGATGGAGAGGGCGTCGGTTCGGGCAACAATTTCGATCCCTTTTAAGGCTTTTATTCGTTCGACCATCTCTTCGGTTGAAACCAAGGTGATCCCCTCTCTGTGGCCGCACCGTTTGGCCCCTGCTTGGTCTTCGACCTGTAAGGCAATCGGCCCCAGTTTTGAAAATCGGTGGGCAGCTTCCTCTAGAAGAAGCGGATGGTCCCAACCCGTATCGATGTCGACCAGTAATGGAAGCTCGGTGGCCTCCACAATCCGTCGTGCTTCTTCGAAAATCACATCCAAAGAAAGAAGTCCTAAATCGGGGAGAGCAAACTGGTTAGCAGCAACAGCAGAGCCGGAAAGGTAAAGGGCTTTAACGCCAATATCTTGCGCAATTTTAGCAAAAAAAGCGTTGGGCACCCCCATAATTTGCAAAGGAGAGGAGCTTTTTAAGAGTGTCGAAAAAGGTTTCATCATAAAACCCCAATAAATCAGATCCCGCCTCTTCCGTCAAATATTCTCGATTTTGAGTTTAAACTACTTAAAAGCCCGCTCTAGACAATATTGCAAAAAAAAGATAAGGTGCTCTTTTTCAAAAATAAGGAGAGAAACCATGTCTCTTACTCTATTCAGACCTCAATTGATGGGGCCGGTAATCCAAGCTGCTGATGTACAAAGAATTATTGATGCGGATCAAAATCTTAGTGTGGCTGTTGCCGGAGCAATCCAACAATACCAGGTGCTTGATGTACACGCTGCCATGAAAGGATTAGGGCAAGCAGGGCAGCTCTTGCATCTTGCCTACGCAGGAAGTAAGAGTTTTAAATGCAGTGTGCAAATAGTAGAAATAAACGCTAACTACCAAAGGCTGATTAAAGATTCTACCAATGCTTGCGCAGGGTTTATGACGAGCTCTTTGGATGCATTAAAAACCTATCAAATAGCTTGTAAACTCGCCGCAAAAGGTCAGATAAAAGGAGCTCTAGAAATCATTGGAAAAACAGCAAAACTTGCTGAGAAAATGGTTACTATTTGCTCATTTCTTGTTGAGAGCGCTGATAATCTCTGTGAGCAATCTAAAAAAGCTTTGATCGCAGCTGTGAATGAAGAGCAGGGGACTAGAGAAAGAAAAGAAGAATTAGAGAAGACCGTCAATGAAATATTAGTTTCTAGAGATGTCTTACAGCAAAGAAGAACGGATCTTGAAGATGATTATGAAAAACAGAAAGAAGAAGAAGAACGTCTTCGTAAAAAAAGTGCTTCTCTAGAGACTAAAGCTTTCGCCCTTTCTATGGTGTCAGCTGTGATGCGACCTGCGGTCTCTATGGTGGAGTCTGTTGCTACTAGGACTATTGGCATCGTAGAAAAGGTTGTTGGAAAAAAAGAGGTCGACTCTAGCGGAACAAAAGTTCTACTAGAAAGAATGGAAGAAATACTGACTGAAAAATCTCGCATCAAAGATGAGTTGGCCAATAATGAATTTAAGCTCGAAAAAAAGAAAAAGGAATTGAGTGGTGCAACTTCGGAGACTCGTGGTGCGATTGAAAATGAAATTGCTGATTTAGAAGAAGTAATATCAAAAGGAAAAAGTAAATTAGACGAAAAAGATGCTGTTTTAAAAAATGCAGAAGCTGCTTTGAGAAAAGTGGAAGAGAACCTTGCAGACCAGGTTAAGCATTACCAGGAAAAAGAAGACAAGATAGCGCAAATCCGGCGTGAAACAAGAAAAGAGATGCGAGAAACCAATGCAAGTCTTGCAGAATCGTTAAGCAAGCTGCAAGGGTTAAACCAACAAAGCACCTCTCTTGATACTGCAATCACCTCATTGGAAGTTACGGCGAAAACAATGGGAAGAATAAAGACGATTTTTGAAAATACTAGGCTATTCTGGCTAGGAGTTCAAAGACAATGCAATGGATTAACTGATAATCAGACAATGGAGCTTCTTGCAGATGTAGACGCAGAGCTCTTCATAGGAGAGATCGCAGACTCTGGAATGCGATGGCTTGCTTTAGCTAGAATCAATAGTATGGCGCTGGAAGAAATCAGGAGCGTCAATTTAATCGTTGATGGTGGAATGGAAAACCTTCCTACGTCAGCTGAAACTTCAAAAATAGTTGAAAATCTCACTAAAGCTCTCCTGCAAGATGTCAACTCAGACCAGGGTTTGCTAGAGGATGGACAGTAATCCATTAGTTGTCGTGGCTCTAAAACGATTATTAGAGCCACAATTTGGATCAAACAAAAAAGATAAGCTTGATAATAGCTCTCTGGACCTCATTAGAGAGATATTTAAATCTATAACAAGCAAAGTTGCCTCGCTGAGCTCACTAGGGAAAAAAAGAGCTATCGCTCAATTAACGACACTGCAGTCGGATGTTGAGCAACTTATTGAGATCATTGCTGGCCTGACAGCACAGCTGAAAAATGATGAGCAACATTATAAAGACGAGATCATTCAAACGACGAAACGACATGTCGATCTTTTTCAAAAAAAAAGGTGGTGTTAGAAAAAAAGTAGAATTAGTCGAAGTGAAGCTGGAAGGACTGAAGAATAAAAAAGCTTTCTTAGTAAGTGATAAAGACCGTTTAGTCACCGAGGTCGAAAATCTTGCGCAGCGTGTCATTTCAGAGCAACAGACAAGAATCAATGGGGCCTTAGATCTCATCCCCTTCTATGGGTTGATAGAGGGAATAAAAACAGGCAACCCATTAAGAGGCTTGCCTTTGTACTCTCAAATAGTTGCAATCATCTCAGTTGCAGAAAAAAATTTGGAGCACAATGAAAACCGGATACAGCTTTTACTAGCTGAAGTCGATTCATTGTCTACTGAAATTGTTACTTGTGAATCTACTCTAGCAAAAGATCAAGCTGCGCTAGAGCACGTGAATAATGAAATTTCGTCTCTTGAAGAGCAATTGTCTTCTGCGGATGAGAAGATAAAGACAATTGGCAGAGACTTGACTGCACTTAGAAATTTAGAGGGTTTGGCAAATGACGAAAAGAGGAAGTGTGAATCTTTTCGATTTAGCCTTGAGATAGCTTCAGAGCTTATAAAAATGGACGCATTGGAGCTTGGAGAAGCTTCTCTAGTTTTACCAATTGAGTGAAAGGGCTCCTTCCCCTTTTTTATGTTGAGACGGCTCCTTGCTAAAATCATAAATAGGCTCACATGTCTCATTAGGAGATAGGTAGATATGATAGGGGTTGTTTTTGATATCCAGAGGGAATTTTTCAGAATAAGCCTCTTCAAAAAGATGCCAAAGTAATTTTTCGACATTTCCCCTAGTTTGTGTAGGGCGCGCAAGAGGCTGGGCTTGGTTCCGAGAATTAAAGTAGACGTCTACTATGTGCATATATTTAGGCTAGAGGAGGGATCTAGTGTGTCCGCGAAGGTGTTTTTTGTGGGCATTTTTAAAAAGTTGGAGCCACTCTGGAGACTCGGTCCTCGCCATCCTAAGTTGCATATAGGGTGTTTGGCGACTCGGATTTGCTATTGTCAGCACAACACGCGGATCCTCAATAAGCATGCTTATGCAAGAAAAAGCTTTTTTAGAAATAGCATAATGGAGGGGGGTGTTACCGTCGACATCTTTGAAATTAGGCTGCGCGTTTTGATGTCCAAAAAGCATGCCGAGCATTTGGCTGTTATCACGAATAATAGCCTGATGCACGGCTGTTAGTTCATACTCACATGTTTTATGAATATCTAGATTAGGAAGCTCTAAAAGCGTACGCAAAGCGTCTAGATTATTCCATTCAATGGCTGCTAGGAGAGCTGTGTTCTTAAAATAGAGCCAATCGTTGATGCGGTGAAAAAGTTGTCTTAGCTCTTGTTTAAACGTGGCTTGGTCATGTTGTTTGATGGCAAGGTACAATCGCCAACCAGACAGCTCGGAAGTTAATCCACAACGAACGACTATGTCCTCAATCTCTTTAGAACGTGACGGATCACTATATTGGCCTTCTGCCAGATCATACGAAAGCTTCTCTACATCATCCGAAGTAAGCATTGTCCCGTCGATATGCGAAAGCATTGGCTTTAGCAATCTAGGATTTGCTCCCTTCTGAATGGCAATACTCAAGACAGTTCTTCCATCTGTGTCTTTTCTTCTAAGGTCAACCCCTTTCGAGACCCATCCTTCTACTCTTCTTATATCATCGTCGTTGATAGGGCTGCCCCAAAATCTTCTATATAGTGCATTAAACTCTTGGTGCAAAATGGTAGGTCTTGGTGCATCGGATAGGCTTTTTGCAGGATTGTTAGGAATATCTGTAATAGCTAATAACTGCTTATATTGATAACGCATTTTTTCGTAAAAATCTTGTAATGAGAAGGTTTGCGATGCTATGTCATTTTCTTTGCCAATTAGCTCTTCAATGGGCAGCTTATGTTTCAGGTAAGACAGTTGGCGGGCAAAGGCCAATAGACGCTCACCGACAAGCGTTTGTTCTGATGGGCTGGCTTGCAATGCAAGTTTGAAGAGCTGGCAGAATTTACGAGAACCGGCGTCATTTACAGCAGCACAACATTTTTTGCTCACCATTCTCAGAGATTTACATTCTTCTCTAGAAAAATAGGAAAAGGTGATCGCCATAGTGTTAATTATATTTGCCATGATAAATTAACTTTTTTTTGTTAAGATTAATCAATCTATTGAGTATAGGTAAATGTTTATTTTTTCGCTTGGCTGGAAGCGTGACGTGAAAGGGTGTTGACTCCCATTAAAAACTAAACCGTGCTCCGACAGTTAAATCGTAACTATTCCAGTGATGGCGGAAAGGGCCAAATAATATTCTGTTGAAAAAGCGTCCCTCTCCCTCTAGGTAGAGAGAAAGGAGGGGCAGAATGGAACAGCCGATCGAAGCAATTCCTATTTGCCCATCTGCATGACCGTCAAATGTGTATCTGTAACCTGCAGAGAAGGAAAGGGGTCCTAAAGAAAGACCGGTGTCTGCTCCGACAAAGGGGCCAGAAAATGTTACAGAATGGCTTTCAAACTGGTTCCAACCGGTAGTGGGTAGAAGGTGGAAGCATAGAAAAGAAAAGTCGTAACTCAGAGTTGCCCTTTGGTTCCATAATAGATTGCCCACATCGGCTTGGTATTGAGCAAAAAAACCTTCCCAACCTATTCCTGCTTCGGTCCTTCCGTATGGAGTGCAGTGAGAGCGATCGTATTGGACGCCACAGCCTATCGATAAGTCAAAGCAGGGCCACTCTGCAGACAAGCAGGCCAAACACAACAAGAAAAGAGAAAAGCGTTTCATAAAATCTGGGAGGCGTTAGTAGTTCTTTTGGAAAAAATGTTAAGTGTTTGATGGTAAACAGCATTCGATGCCAGTGCTTGACGAAAAGTTAAGTGCTATATTAATCTGACTGTAAGTGGACCGGGGGTTTCCTAGTCGGCGCTGTGGCCTCGGAGTATTCCGGGGCTTTTCGCTTTTCGAGGCCTGGTATAGCGAAATGTTTCGCAGATACAGGGAATATCTTTAGTCCTTTTCCATAATAGTTCGGATATTCGTGGAATTTTTCTTTTAAGATCTCATAAGATTCGTTTTTTTGTGTGACAACGTATCTTGCTATTGGATACGAAACAAGATCAGCAATCTGTAAGCCAATGCTATTTGATTTTTTATCGGCGAATACTATTTCAAATAGATAGTCGTTGCCAGAAGCAGAGGCTTTATCCAGGATTCTCCGAAATGCCAATTCCAAGTCCTTGTCTTCCTTTAGACCTCTACTTTCAATCACTAAATGAGTAAGCTTTTTCTCTTCCCCCTTCTCTTGCAAAAACAAGTATAACTTTTCAAGGCAGAACGTTAAGGCCAATTCATAAGGATCAAATGGTATCGAATATCTTTCTTTTAGCAATCGCTTATCAATTGCCGTTGAAATAATTGTAAAAGGGCTATTTCTAAAAACTGTGTTCATGTCCCCAATGAATAAGGCTCTTTTCTTAGGATTAACAAGAAAGTCAAATGCATCCGTCTGTTTCCTCAATTTGGAGCTGTGTAAGACAACCATGTCATGTCCCCAATAATTGAACTTAAATTCCTTAACATGCTTCACAACTTCAGAACGATATTCCTTTTTCGAAAATATACAAAAAGCCAGTACAAAAACTGGATGGTGCTCGTTGATTGTACTTAAAGACGTGTCGCCGCTCTCATCAGCGTAAATAATATATTCACTGTATTCGTGGGCGTTCATGTTTTTTCTTGCGAGAAGGATGCGGATAGTAATGGATTTTATCTAGAAGAGCAAGTGAGTGTTTATTTTGCGACGTAGATGTTAATCAGCAAGTCAGGGTAAATAGGTGGGAAGAGGAAGTTTTCATGACCCATGTTGTTTTTGAAGAATTAGACAGAGTCGCTCTTGTCAGGTTCCACCGGCCAGAGGTATTAAACGCCTTAGGGCCCCAAACCTTTTTAGAGTTAGAAAAGATTTGGGAAACGTTGGAGTCTCATCCCAAGATCCGCGCAGTTATTTTGACGGGAGAGGGAGATAAGGCCTTTGTGTCGGGCGCCGATATCGCTGCCTTAAGTCATATGGGCAAAAGGGAGGTCACCTCCTATTTGACCATCGCCCATCGGGTGTTAGACAAAATTGAAGCTTCCCCTTTGCTTTCTATTGCATGCCTCCATGGTTATGCCTTGGGAGGGGGCTTAGAGTTGGCTTTGGCTTGCGATTTTATCTTTGCCGGCGATAAAGCTCAACTCGGTTTTCCGGAAGTTCATTTAGCATTAGTCCCAGGATTTGGTGCTTTTAAAAGATTGCCTCCTCGAGTGGGTAAATCGGTTGCTAAGCAGCTTCTTTTGCGAGGAAACCGGATCAGTGCGGAAGAGGGAGAAAAAATAGGGCTCGTCGATAAGCTATTCCACCTAGACAGCCTTCTACCTTCGACCCTTTTGTTCTTAGATGAGGTGTTAAAAGCCCCGCCAAAAGTGATCCATACCATCAAAAGAGGGTTACAATACCCCGACGAGGCAGACCATTTGTTCTCTGCTTCGTTTGAAAGTGAAGATGCAAAGAAACGGATAGACGATTTCTTAAGCAAAAAGGGGAAAAAGGTCCATGCTCACGCCGGGTGATCTTCTCCTTGTTGGTCTAGGAAAAATGGGGCAAGGCATTGCTGAGCTTCTTTTAGACAAAATGGCACAAGAAGCGCTAGATGAGGGAAAGTTTTCTAGGGTTTTGATCTGCGTCGATCCAATACAGGCTCAGCTAGTGGCTACAAGGCATCGCCTAGAAAAAAGGGGTAGATCATTTGCCGAGAAAATGATCGTTCCTTTGAGGAAGAAATTTCGTACTGGAACCAGCAACCAAGAGGTTGTAGATTCGTTTGTCTCCAATTTACTGGATCACTGTTTGTTTGAACAAGGATTGGAGGGGTGTAAAGAAGCCCTTTTTGTTTTCGAAGCAGCAGCGGAAGACCTCAAAGTGAAGACCGATCTTTTCGCAAGATTAAGCAAACAATTACCCAAAGAAGCTCTTTTTTTTACAAATACCTCTGCCATCCCGATCAAAGAACTAGAAAAACCGATTGTCGGGAGGTTGGCAGGGCTCCATTTTTATAATCCACCTCCAGTCCAGCCCATTATTGAGGTTGTGGTGCCTGCAAATGCACATCCTAAGTTGTCTCTTACCATCAGCGAGCTTTTGGCCGGATGGAAAAAAGAAGAGGTTCTATCGCCCGACATCCCAGGCTTTATTGGGAATGGTTTTATGATTCCTGAAATCGAAATGGCCTTATCGATGCTCTCCAGCCACTCTGTGGAAGAGCTCAATCAGATGACTCGAGAAAAATTGGGTCGACCTCTTGGAATTTTTGAGCTGGTCGACTTTGTTGGCAGGGACATTGTGCTAGCCATCGGCAAAGTGATGGGAAAGGATTTGTCGGGCGTCAGCCGTTTGCCTCCGCCCCATAAGCTTGCCCACCATAAAAAAATGGGAGAGGCAGAGGTGGTTGAAAAGATCAATCAAGATGGTGACCCGCTTCTTCAAAAATACCTGCAAGGGTTGAATACCATTGCCTCCGATCTAATGGAGAAAGGGGTATTAAGGGAAAACCTTGAGAAGGTGTTGAAACAGGGGTTTCACCATTCCTTTGTGCCCTGGGATAAAAGGTTAAAACGATGAAACTATATGCAGACTGCGGCAACACTTCTACTTTCATGGGTCCAGGAAGGCCAGGTTTTGACCCCAAAGCGTTGCCTACTTTCAAAGACCACCTTGCAGAAACCCTATCTGGGTTAGATGTTTCCTTTGATGAAGGGGTCATAGCCAGCTTTATGCCGGGGCCGTTCTTTAAGCAGGGGCATTTAGGGGCCTTTTTGCCTCATTTTGTTCCGTCGCTTTTGGGCAAGCCTTGCTTGTCGATCGATGGCGCTTGTGGAAGTGGTGGAAGGGCATTAACTCACGCCATTAAAACGTTGCTTGCTTCGCAAGCCAAGAATGTTCTTGTGGCTGGGCTTGAAATCCAAAACACCTTTAAACCACTTTACGTAGCCGATATTTTGGCAGGCGCATCTGATTATCACGCCTTTAGAAAAGAGGGAGAGGCGTTTTTCTTTCCTTCATTGTTTGATCATCGGGCAGCCGCCTACATGAAAAAATATGGAGAGGCAAAAACAAGAGAAGAAATGGCTCTTTGGTCAATAGCAGAGATCAAAAAAGCAGCCCAGTTTCCGAAGTCGCAAGAATATGGAAATGTGAGGAAAGATGTAGAGGCGGAGGCGCGCCTTCCCCCACAACCTGACCGTTTTTTAAGTTGTTTAAACGGTTTGGGCTGTTCGAAGATCACTGATGGGGCAGCTTCCTGCGTTCTTACCACAGAAAAAAGGGGTATAGAAATCATTTCGTGGGGCGAAGCAGAGGGCGATATCACTCAATTGCCAGCTGACTTAACCGTTTTTGAGACCACCGCCCTTGCCGCAAAAAAAGCTTTAGATAAGGCCCAGATACGACCTCAAGATTTGTCTTACTTAGAGATTCACGATTGTTTTTCGATCTCTGCCCTTTTGTCTATTGAGGCCATTGGTCTCGCGCCGCCTGGAAAAGGGGGAGAATTTTTGCAAAACCCCGGAAAACTAAAAATCAATATGACCGGGGGATTGATTGGCTTTGGCCATCCGACCGGCGCTACAGGTGTTCGACAAATGGCCGATTTGATCCGTTATATGGATAGTGGATACGGGATGATGGTCAGCATGGGCGGCGACGACAAAACCGTTACTGCTATTGTTGTGAGGAAGTGAATATTTAGCTGCTGACCTTTTTGTAAAATAATGTGCTAGGAGTATAGCGGCCATAAGCGCTTAAACTAGAGTTGTCTGACTGATCCGGTCGGCAAGCGAGAGCTTGTCGTTCGGTTACTTTTATAGGTTCATGTCCATCGTTATACAAGTACCATTGTCCTTCGTTGTTTTTAGCGTAATTCACATAGTGGCCACCTCCAAAAGAGGTTCCACAGTGTACAGTAAAACCTGTTAGTTCATAAGCAGCTTCTTCTTTATTTGCAAAAAAATCTGCAGGAGGTTTGAATGTAGCATAGGTTTTAAGATCACTAATATTTTGTGGCTTTACTTGGTTGCCAGGAGGTACACTTGAAAAGGTAAGAATTTCAGGTGCATGGCTATAGCTTCCATCTTGTCTGAATCCCTGTCTTTCCGGAATTCTTATTATCGACTCAAGAGATTCTTTTAAAACGTCATTCCCATTTTTATCCGGCGGAAAAAAAGAGGTCATGGCGGGCGTAAGAGCTGCTTGTTCTTGTGTTGGAGGTTTAGCTACTCCACCAACATACTTAGTACGGCTTAAAGTAACAGTAGTTGCATAACATGCCATTACAGTTGTAACAAACGCGGCCGGATCTTGCTGCCTTCCAACTGCCTCTGTCGGATATGATGAGCGTAGCGCAATATCGTAAAGAGCCCTTTTGTCATCTGAAGTAGGAGTTTGATTCTCCATCACTTTAGTTAAAAATTTTTTTAATTCTTTTCGCAAAGCTAATTTATCCGGAGTTTCCCCCGCTCTTGGTGCTAGATCATCTTTCAGAATCAATGCAGTTAACTCAGGATTTCTGAAAATACATTGAATAGATGCATTGAACCAGCATTTATTGGGAGGGTTGCCGTTTGGCATACCAAAAACAGGAACGTCTTTTGTTGAGGCAGTTCTTTTAGAGGGAATAGGCGCTTGTGTAGAAGCAGCAGCTTTCGGTTGAGCCGCTTCCTTTAATTTATAAACCAAATTTTGAGGGGACAAAAGCATCACATCAAAAGTTTTTGCTGCCGTGCCATTGGGGTGATTAAAGTCGTAAAGTTTCCATTGATCGCCTTCTTTTTTATATGTTGAATTATTTGGTAGGGTAAATTTTTCTAGTTCATAGATGTTGTTCTTTGAATCTGTGTAGGTTAGAACGTGTTTAGTTTGCTGACCCTGAACAGGAGATCGGATTAATTTAGTAGGAGAGGTTTCTTGGCCAGTGGCTGGAGGAGCCCCTACATAGTCAGTAAATAGATGGTCAGTTTTAGGAATTCCATACTTGTTTTCCAGCCCTTCAAGAACTTCAACTTGAGAAGGGTCTAATACTATCGGTTGGTTTTTTGATCTATCCGTTCCATATTTCGTAAATAAGGATTTCTCTTGGGGAGTGAGCTTGCTAGGATCAAAGTTTCCTTTTCCTTGCGTTTTATAACCTTCGTATACAGCGTTTAGCCTTGGAGTATAATCACCATAACTACTCATTGTAAATCCTCCCTCTATTTCATTATTTTCCTACCCGTTTGTTAAATTTTTAATAATAAATGTGGTGTTTCCTTTAAAGAAGCTTAGAAAATCGATTGGCGCGCTATTAGAAGTAACGTTTTTCATGGTATTCTGCAGGCCTAATGTCAGAAAAAGTTGCACGCGTTCTTTACCTTCTTCTCTTATTCTTTATAGCCATTGCCTTACGGGTATGGTACCTAACCCTTTTTCTGCATGAAGAAAAGCTGGAAGAAGCGCGCCGGCCGATGATCAAAACCTTGTATGAGCCTGGAAAGCGGGGGACGATCACCGATCGGTTTGGTATTCCAATGGCATTGAATCGATTGTCTTTTAACGTAGGCGTGACTTGGGGTGATATTGCCGAGGTCCCACGCGTCGTGTGGGAAGGGGGAGAAAAAAGAAAAGTTCGGGATGAATATATCACTGCCCTCTCTTCCCTTTTAGCTCGAGAACTTCAGTTAGATGCAGGGCGTATAGAAGATTTGATCTATTCCAAAGCAGTCTTTTTTGGAAATGCCCCTTTTTGGTTAAAGGAGGGTGTGTCTGAAGAGGTGTTTTGCCGCTTAAGCGCTTTGAGCCGCCAATGGCCTGGCATAGCGCTGGAAAGAGGTTCTAAGAGGTTTTATCCTTGCGGAAAGGTGGGGTGCGATATTTTGGGCTACATGGGGGCCATTGATAGACCATTTTTAGATCGGCTTTTTCAAGAAATTAGCAGATTGAAAACATCTTTAGAGGAAGAAGGCAGTTCGCCTGAAGTGCAAGCACGCCTTGTGCTGTTGGAAGAAAAGGCCTATTCGATCCATGACCAGGTAGGCATACAGGGTGTTGAAAAAAGTTATGAAGAGCAATTAAGAGGATTGCGTGGGAAAACAACCTTTGAGGTAGATGCTAAAGGTCATTTTTTAAATAAAGAGAGTCAGATTGATCCTCAAAGTGGGAAAAGGTTGACTTTGACCCTCTCAGAAGAGCTGCAAGAATATGCTGAAGAGCTTTTAGCTGGGATTGAAAAAATCCGAGCTCCTCTCTCTTTGCATGTCAAAAGAGGCGATAAACCGCTGGTCGATGCAAGAGGGCCTTGGATTAGAGGAGGTGCGATCATTGCAATCGATCCTGAGAGCGGAGAAATCCTCGCATTGGCTTCTCACCCCCGCTACGACCCCAACGCCTTTGTGCAAAACGGCGGGCTTTATAATGAAGAAGACAGACTGCAAGAGGTAAGGGCAGCTTTAGAAAGTGAGCGATACCTTCTCGATGTCTGGATGGAGACGATCCCACTGAAAAGGGAATTTTTCGATCTGAAGAAAGGAGTGTGGGAAGAAAGAGGAGCTCACGTTAACCTGGCAGCCTTTTTTGAAATCTCTTTTTCTTCGAGATGATTTGGCTTTAAAAGCGATTCTGGAGGTGGATACGATCGAAAAAGGGGTATTGCTTCTTCGCAATAAGGGGAGTTTGCTTCCTGCTTCTTTAAAAGAGGATGAAAAGCTGCAAGTAGTAGATATGGTAGGCCTTTTGGTCGATGAAGATCGATTCGATGAGGGACTTATTGAAAAGTTCGGACAGATCTCTTTAGAGCAGTTCAAAAGTGATATCGGTCTTCTCCATAGGGTAAAAAAAGAGTTAAAAGAAAAAGCGAGGTCGGCTTTTCATACAGAACAATTTTTGCCTTGGCGGCTGAAAGAAGGAAAGGCGTTTTTAAAGAAAAAGCGGCAAGAAGAACGAGACAAGGGAACTTGGGCAAGGCCTTACTTGGACCATTTCGACTCAGAAGAAAAAAGGCAATTCGAACTTTTTTGGAGAACAGAAGAGTCGGTCTTGCTTTCAGCCACAAACCTCTTCGACGCTGACTATTTATGGGTGTTGCGCGATTGGGACAGCTTAAAAAAGCCTTTAATTGCCTCTTGGAGACATTTACCTAATAGGAAGGCGGGGCAACAAGCCTTGGCGCTTGCCTTCCATCCCCATTATGGATGGGGTGTGGGACGCTCTTTTGCCTTCCGTCAAGCCTGTACACAAGGTTCGATTTTTAAGTTTGTTCCCGCTTGGGCAGCGTTACATCACATCTATCAGCAACTTGTTGATAATGGGACAGAAAAGATCTCTTTGCAACAGCTTAACCCCCTTACCATTGTCGATGAGGTCAAAAGGGGGAAAGGTGGTTGGACGGTGGGAACTTTCGAGTCGGGGGCCGTGATTCCTCAGCTTTATAAAGGAGGCAGGCTGCCCCGTAGTATGAATTATCACATCGGTAAGATGGACATTGAAAAGGCGATTGCCACCTCATCTAACCCCTATTTTGCTTTGTTGTCTTCCGAAGTGCTTCCTGATCCTAATGATCTTGTTAAATGGGCAGAGCAGCTCTCCTACGGTCAAAAAACAGGAATCGATCTTCCAGGAGAATATCGTGGCCTTTTGCCTACCGACTTAGAGAAAAATCGGACCGGACTTTATGCCACTTCGATTGGGCAGCATACGTTGGTTGTAACCCCGTTGCAAACAGCCGTGATGTTGTCTGCCTTGGCTAATGGAGGAAAAATAGTTGAACCGAAAATTGCTTTGGATAAAGAAACATCTTATAAAAGAACGGTTTCGCTTCCTGAGCAAGTCCAAGAGGTACTTTGGAAGGGGATGAAAGGGGTGATTGGAAAAATGACTCCGGAAGAGGTCAGGAATCTATTTCCTCAAAGTAAGTCGTTTGGAACTGTTTTTGAAAAAGTGGCTCCTAGCATGATTGGGAAGACCAGTACTTCCGATGCAATAGAAAGACTCGGCCCCTTGACCCAAGATGCTTGCCAGGTGTGTCACGTCTGGTTTGGAGGGATGGCTTTTGAAGGAGAGGCGCTCAAGTCTAAGCCCGATTTAGTCGTTGTGATCCATTTGAGGTATGGCAGGTTGGGGAAAGAGGCATTGCCCATAGCCGCCATGATGATCAACAAATGGCGCGAAATACAAGAAAGACACGTTCAGTAAATACTTCCCTTGCCCCCGCCCGAATTTTTACTAAAAAAGCTGTTTTAGTTCGCAACGCGTTTGGAGTGCTAAACTCCTGTTTAGCTTTCACTCTCAATAATAAGTGAAAGCTAAACAGGAGTTTAGCACGGCCTTGTTGCATAATTAACAACTGAGAGTGGTTTGGTAACTGAACGAGAAGCTAGCGGATTTATTTTTACCTCGCGGAGCGTTTGGAGTGCGCAGCTCCTGCTGCGCTTTGACTTTCAAAGAGTGAAAGCGCAGCAGGAGCTGCGCACTCCAAACGCTTTGCGAACTAGAAAAGCTTTTTTGCTGCGATTAATTATGCAACAAGGCCGTTAGCGTTATAAACGCTTCGCGCTACTTCAAAAAGGCTTGTAGCTTAGCGGGAAGGGCTATTGTACCGTCGGCTCGCTGGTGGTTTTCGAGCAGTGGAACCAAAATCCTTGGTGTAGCAATCGCCGTGTTGTTCAACGTGTGGCAAAACTTGACCGTGCCATCGGTGTCACGGTAGCGAAGGCCTGTTCTTCTGGCCTGCCAATCGTGCAGCGAAGAGCAGCTGTGTGTTTCGCGGTATTTTCCTTCGCTAGGCACCCAAGATTCGATGTCAAACATCCTGAACTTACCAACACCCATATCTCCTGTGCAACACTCTACGATACGGTGAGGGATTTCTAAGTCTTGCAGCAGCTCTTCAGCAATTTTAAGCAGCATCTGATGGTATTTGGCAGACTCTTCTTCCGAATTTTTACAGAGAACATACATCTCCACCTTGTAAAATTGGTGAACCCGTATGAGACCCCTCACATCTCGTCCTGCACTGCCCGCTTCTCGTCTAAAACAGGTAGAAAAGCCGCCATAAAGAAGAGGAAGGTCCTTTTCTTGCAGAATTTCACCTGCATGGAGGCTGTTAACAGGGACCTCAGCTGTGCCTGAGAGGTAAAGATTATCTGATTCGATGAAGTAAACCTGGTCTCTACCATCCGGGAAGTGACCGGTACCAAAAAGCGTTTGTTCTTTGACCATCGATGGCATCGAGATGAGCTGGAAATGGTGCTTTTTGGCTTTATCTAGAGCCATTTGCAACAAGGCCAGCTCGATTTGAACAAGTTCGTTTTTAAGAGCGTAAGAACGGCTGCCTGCAATTTGTCCAATCCTATCGAGTTCGCCCCAATTGTTTTTCTGGAGCAGTTCGAGATGATTCAAAGGCTTAAAAGGAAATGTAGGAGGTGTGCCCCATTTTTTGACTTCGACGTTGAAGCTTTCATCGGCCCCTATAGGCGCGTCTTTAGAGGGGATATTGGGCACACGGTAAAGAAGTTCCTGCAGTTTTTTTTCAGCTTCTTCAAGCGCAGGCTTTAAAGCATCGATCTCTTTTCCAATCTCTTTGCCCCTTGTGATCAATTGAGCTTTTTCATCGGGTGTTGCTGTAGGGACTTTTTTGGCATTGGCATTGCGTTCTGCCTGCAGCGCTTCAACCTGCCTTTTATGGTGCAGAGCCACTTTGTCGAGCTCAAGAAGTTGGTCTAAATCGAAACTGATATTCTTCATGACAATAGCGTTTTTCACTAAGTCAATATTTTGTTTGATGAAATGGAGGTCTAACATGCTTTTCAGCATATCAGAACCTCTCCAAAGGGGAAATTTATTTCCTAAGTTCCGGCAAACTCATAACTTGGAGAAGGCCGAGCACCATTAACATTTTATTGCCGCTCAAAATGCAAGAGACTGGTTGAAGAGCACGGGCTGCAAATTCATAAGGTTTTTCTAACTTTTTAGGTAAGTACTTTTGCTTAAAAGCTATAGAAGCTAAGCATGGTATTAAAAAAGCCGCTTGCGATGCATCTTTCCGTAAACAGAGCATAGCTAAAGCATGAGCTGCTATAAACACGGAAGCACCCTCGGCTAATTTTTTTACAATATGAGAACTATCATTGAAACTAGAAGCTCCCAGAAGCAGGATAAATCCGGAAAAAGAACCCCAAAAATCAGCCGCAGATTTAAGAGAGGATTCTAAAAGAGGCGACCTAGAGAGAGCGATCGCTATGCGATTGATAAGGAATGCGTTCTGTGTCCCCTGGTTTTGCTCTGTTAGTTGTTCGCTCCCAATGTTTCCGATAGCGTAGCCGCTATAGGCGCCAAGAGCTGCCATGTTTAATAAGTTTGAAGTAGTCATCTGCAAATCCTTGATTTAAATAATGATATTACACGTTAATTTAATTGTTTTCAAGAATTTTAAATTGAAAGAGACGTTTGTTTTAATTTACTATCATTTTAAGCAAAAAAGAGGCTTTCTTGAGAAGAAAGGTTCCAAATTATCTAGGGTTTCATCTTCGATTAAGATAAAAGAGGTTTTGAAATTTGAAGGAGGTAGATCCTCTTTTTTAGAAGAATAAGATAAAAGTAGAGGGGTTTTTAAGTTTTTAAGGGTCTCTTGAAAAGCTGGAGATGAGAGGGTGTCTGGGAGGAAGCGATCTTTTTTGACCACAAGCTCTGTGTATTCTGTGTGTTCTAAAACTTCCGAATCGAGATGAAAGGATCCATCTAAATTGAGAAGGCAAGCTTTGTTCCCTGTTTTCCGGAAATAAAGGGAGGCCAGGAGGGGGAAGAGGTGGTCGGGAAAGCCTAAAAAGAGGCAGTGCCCATTGGCATGCTGTAACAGTTTCCGTAGCCCATTTAGTTGGTCATCGGGCAGTGTTTCTAAAGAAGATGCCTTACTAATCTCCGTAAAAAGGAGAACTTGCTGACCGAGTTGCTTCAAGCTGGAAGGGGTGGCAGGAAGCCCTTTTCGACTAATGTTGAAGAGTAGGAAAGAAAGGGAGAAGAAAAAGCCTGAAAAGCTGCCCAGCAATGTAAAAAGAAGTAACCTGGGATCTATCGGTAAAAGAGGAGGCCTTGCTTTATCCAGTGGGGAAGAGAGGACCAAATTGAGCTTGGAAGCGATTTCCTTATTCTCTGAAAGACGGGTAATTTCTCCAAATAGGTTTTGGTGGAGGTGAAGTTTTTGTTGAAGAAGGGTCTCTGTTACCCATCTATCGGGTAAGGGAGCAAGTTTTGCTTGCAGTTTCAGTTTTTCTTCTTCTAACAATTCCCGCTCTTCTTCAACGCGGATTAGCCTGTCAGAAAGGCCCATCAAAATTTCGTTTTCAAGGAGCCCTAGCTCTTGTTGTACCCCTTGCAGGGCTACATGTCGAAGTTCTTTGATTTTTCTTTCCAGAAGTTCTCGTCTTAAAGAAAGAAGTTCTTCTAGTCCTTGAAAATGGTTTTTTAAGAAGGAGCGTTCATGGGCTAACTCGTCTTTGACCCTCTCTTGCTCTTTTTGGCTTCTATTTTTTGGGTCTTGTAGAGCCAGTTCCAAAGCTTTGATGTTTTTTGCAGCCTCTTCGCTTTCAGAAAAGCTCATGGCGATGGCGCTTAAAGGGACTTCGTCGATTTCAAGCTGCTCGAGGAGATGAGAGATCTGCTTGCGCTTGTCATCAACTTCATCGATCCCCTTTTGATAGGCCAAAAGGAGGTTGAAAGAAACATCGCTAGAGAGGCCCTCATAGGTCGAGCTGGTCTCTGAAAAAGAGGGCTGTAAAAGAGTAGAAAAAGGGTTTTGGAAAGGTTGCAGTGGATGTTGAGACCATTTCATTCCCTGCTGTGGTAGAAAAGGGAATGAGGTGTCTTCATGGAAAAGAGAAAAGGAAAGAGCCTCGCGTTTAGCCTTTAGGTCTCTCAGTTCATGAAAAGGTAGGTCTAGCGTAGTCAAACCTTTTAGAGAAGAAAGCCTTTCGACTTGTTCTAAGCCTATTTTTAAAGCCTCTTCAATTCTCCTTTTTTCGAATTCCAATTTTAACAAGTCTTTTTCGATTTGGTCTTCTGCTTGGGCATAAAAGGCTAAAGCCTTATCAGTGTCGATAAAGCCGATCTGGGCTAAATCTTTGGATAAGGTGTCGGCATGGTTTTGAAGAAGCTCTTGCAGCTTATCTAAACTTTTGACTTGCCGCTCTTCAAGGACGGCTGCCTGTTTAGAAGCTCCGGAGCGTTCGATCGTCTCCATCTCAAGTTCGGCTTCTCCCATGAGAGTGTTGAGAGTCAAAGCGCTCATTATCCGGCTCGGCGAAGTGCAATCGAGTAAGACAAGCTCGTTGATTTTTTTTGATGGCTCAATCAGAAGAGAGTTTTTCAAATCTTTCATCGCCGCTTTTTTGGGAATCAACATGACTTGGTAAAGCCCTGCAACTGCAGCTGGAGTCTTTTCTAAGACAAAGGGAATCGTGGTATCTGCTTTATAACTTCCATCCTCTCGTAAAAGAAGTTCAAACGATAATAGTTCTTCCCCTTCGTACGATAAGTTGGTCAGAAGAAAAGGGGGTGGATGGTCGGTAAAGATAGGGGTTTTTTCGTTATTGAAATGGGCCCAAGCAGATCTGAGATGGTAGAAAGGGCGTAAAAGAAATGGAACTTGAGTCGCTGGACTAACATGTGCTTGCAGGCCAAGTCTGACAACCGTCCGTTCTAAAAGCCTTTCCGATTGCAAGAGGGACAAGACTTCTCCCCCTTTTTCTTCCATTAACGATAAAGTCAGGGCAGAAGGTTCGATTCCATTGCTTTTGCCTCGATCGACAAAAGTGCCCTCTGCTTTATAGAGAACTGGTTTGGTAAGGACCATTCCTAGCATAAGGACTCCTCCGACAAAGGCAGAAGTCCATAGCATCTTTTTCTTTTTAGCCAGCAGGAGGAAAAGGTCGCGGAGAGAGAGACTGGTGTTTAGTTGCATAAATTTCTCGTCTTTTGGCTAGCGTGAAAGCTCCCGCGATCACACGACCAGATCCGGGGTAGTATTAAGCACATACAACCCCGGATCTGGTCGTGTGATCCCGGGGCTTTGACGCAGCGAAAAGATGAGAAATTTACGCAATTAAACACTAAAAGACACTGGCCGCCTTCATGATTTCTGTGGAGCTTTGCACCCCTCCAATGGAAGGGACCATTTGACTGATGAAACGGTTCCATTGAGTAATAGGCGTTTCAGAGACATAGACAGTGTCTCCCGGCATTAAGAGGAGGCTGTCGTTTGGAAGATGGACGATCTCTTCCCAATTCAAGAGATAAATTTTGGGATAGGTGATGCCCCCGCGAATGACCTGGATGCAGTTTCTGTTGCCAGTAAAGGGGATGCCGCCGGCTTGTACAATGGCTTCACGCAATGACATGGTGCCATAATGGAGATTGACCACTTTTGGAATCAAGACCTCTCCCATCACCATCACTTTGGCGTCGCTTGGATCGGCGATGAAGATTTTGTCGCCACCCCGCATCACAATGTTTTGAGACATGTCCCCTTTGTGGATCAATTGGTGTAGGTCGATTGGAAGTTCGACCCCATCGCGCATCACATAGCTGCTAAAAAAGTTGGCATGCAAAGGGACGTGAGCTTTAGAGAGCAGTTCGTAGAGGCGAACTTTTCCATCGACCGGCAAAGTAGTAGCTGCGACATGTCCAATCAGGTCTACTTTTCTTTGAAGACGGTCTTTATAGGTGACAAAGACTTCTACGTTGTCGATTTCTTCTCGAAATACCTTTTCAATGAACCCTTTGGCTTCTGCCAAAGTGAGTCCCGCGATTCTCACAGGTGGGATGTCTGGGATTTGAATGATCCCATCCGTTACTGTGAACCCAATATTGGTATTGATGAATTGGATCGATTCGATCAGGTCTTTTCGGGTGGGGTGGAAGATGGCGATGTTGAGGACATCATCTTCAACAATAAAATCTTTGTATTCATCTAAAGCGTCTGGCGGCAGTTCGGGCAACATGATGCCCTGCATTTCCAGAATGGCGATCTTTCCTCTTCTCAAGGTATATGAGTCGACTACAAACTCAGCCGCGCTTTCAACAGACAGGTAGCAAGGTGCCCTGTAGCAACCCACTAAAAGAAAAAGAGGAAGAATAAGAAGAATGGCTCTCTTCATAGGCCGTCCATTCTACTAAAAAGCAGCCTATTACCAACATCATTTAAACTTGCCCTTGCCCGTGCCCGAATTTTCAGCAAAGAAAAGATTTATTTCGCGAAGCGTCTGGAATCATTCTTCAAGCAGAAGGAAATCGTCAGCTTGTGAGCCATCGTCTAGCTTCAATTGACCGCTTAATATCTTTTTTAGGTCAGGGCTTAGTTTCCAGAAAAATTCAGAATGTTCAATTTTAAGATAGGTGTCTCTTTCAAACTGTTCTTTCATTTCATTTGAATTTGTCAAAACAAATCCTTTAAATTCTTCGAAAAATTTGGTTGCAATTTCTTGGCTCAACTTAGTGAGTTCCGCCATAGAATAAGAGGGATTGACCCGATGGCTGGCTTCAGTTAGGCACAGATCGAGATACTTAGTCTTTTCATCTAAAAACTTTTGACTAAACTTATAGCAAGAAGTAAAAGTCGGTTGGTTAGAATT
Organism: Parachlamydiales bacterium; assembly: GCA_963765145.1. Lineage (GTDB taxonomy): Bacteria > Chlamydiota > Chlamydiia > Chlamydiales > JAJFMK01 > JAGVKY01. Next base: position 234,322 of record CAVXVG010000021.1, on the reverse strand, counting down.
AGGGGGGATAGAGGATGATGACATACATTTAATGGTATCCAAATGATTAATTTAAAAGAAGCCCTTCGTGAGGCTCGCCGTAAAATATTTGATTCCCAACTTTTGTAAAAACAGGAACATCGTAATTTAAGTAATCAGAAATGACTCTTTCTTTTAACGCATTCTGCATTTCCGCATTAAACCATGCCTGACCTCCTATTTGTTCGTTCATGACCAAATTAACAACTTTGTCAGCAGAAATATGCTCTAAAATTCCTAAAAAAGCTGAAGTTGGGATTAAAACAAGCCTTCTGCGGAAAGGTTGTTCTCCATTGCTATTAAGTTCTTCTTTAGTCAAATGTACAAGTGCCAGCTCATCATCAGTTAAAGGTAAAGGAGCAAAAAGGGTGCACATGTCAGTGCTTTCTGCATGATCTGATATAACTTCCATGTCGACCGGAATCATTGGGCATGGGGAATTTGGATCAAAACGGTAATTTCCATTGTGTTGATCTTGAACCCCTAAATGCGTAAAAACAGCTACTTGAAATCGATAGTTCCTTACCTTTTGCGCTATAACATCTCGACCTTGTTGAAGATATTGCAATCGCTTTTTAAAAAACCGATCAACAGATGTTGTATCTCCAATTTTTTGTGCTCCAGCCCACCGCTGACCTGGTCCAGCGATTCCTCTTCCATCGATGTGTTGACCAAGGACGTTTTCTGTCCCAACAAATTCACACAAGCATAACGGTTGTAAATGGGCTGGAATGTCCCACTCTTGATCGGGAGTGAGTATTTTATAAGAGTTGAGCTGTGGTGGAGGGCCGTCATTTAGAGTTCTTTCTGGGATGCCTGTTCTTGCGTCAATATCTAACTGATTGATCTGGTGGAAGAGTTGCAGGATTCTTTGATCAACTCTCCCGTCTCTAGGTTTCAAAACCAAAGATTTTTCAACACCATTGGCTGTCATGGTCACTACAACTAGTGGTATTTTGCCTTTAGAGTGTGTTTCGCCGCCCAGAAAGGTAATTTGTGGAGGATTTTGGGCACCTTGCATTGCGCCTTCCCACTCAAATCCCTCGAAGATACGTTCCCGATTGTCTTGTAAGAATTGTTGAACATCTAGTAGGTATAATTGTCTATTAACTAATATGTTTTTTAATTGCTCAGCGGCTACGAGTTCATGGGGCTTTAGGCCATCCAATACCCTCATGAGTGGAAAGTTGTCGTCTACCCGCACACCAAGCCTTTCACACACGTTTAATAGATGTGTGGGGTCTACTTTTCCACCGTTTGCTATCAGGTCGATTAAATCAAAAATTTGAATAAATTCAGCGCGGATAGCAAGATCGATCTGTCCTAATCTTGCAAGTTTTTCGTTTAATAGGTTTCCTGAAAGATGGAGCAATTCTTGCAGTTGAGGTAGAGGCTGCTGATGTCCTTGAGCTTGCACAGGCACTTGGACCTGCATATTCTGTTGAACATCATTAGCTTGAAAGGGTTCGTTCCCCAAATGTAAGTCACCAGACATATCACCTTTTAATAGATGAATTTTTAAATCGTGTGAAGGAAAACCTTCGTACTTTCGAGAATTAACGGCTGAAGAGGAGGAAGGCGATGTTGCGGAGGCTGCCGGAGTGGTAAAAATGGTGTTGCTTGGCGAGACGTACTCGTCTTAAAGGGGAAGCCAGTGAGAGGGCTTGGTAGGCTTTTAATGTGAGGTTTTGTTCTGGTGTAAAGTTGCTTTGGTAACGGGTGGCAAAGGCTTCGACTTGAGCGCTATACCGTTTGGCTTTCTCAAGATCGGGTCCTTTTAAAAGGAGAGAAAGGGCAAATTTGACCAGTCTTAATGAGAAGTAAGGTTTGGCGCCAACTGCATTTTTTCCATGTTGCCGGTAAAGCACTGTTGTTTCAGACAGGCTTTTAATGATGCCAAAGCTATTGGCTGCCAAAGCGATCCACCAATCGTGCATCACAGCTTCAGGCGGTATCGGTTTTGCGAGTTCTAAAAGAGGGCGGTTGATGGCACAAGCCGCGCCGGTCACAATGTTTTGCAGCAGCAGCCGGCTAAACCGGTTCCCATTTTCTGGGTCCAGATGGATAAATTGCCAAAAAGAGGGGGAGATTTGTTTTAAGTCTTCATCGACCACTTCTAAATCGGAGTGGATAAGGATCGCCGTTTTTTTATCCTTTTCTTCTTCTAATTGTTGGAAATTCTTTAGAAATAGGGCGATTTTATCTTTTTTCCATACATCATCTTGATCTGAGAAGAAAAGGTAATCCCCTGTCGACTCGCCCATTAATCGAGAGAAGTTGGCCTGAACGCCCAGTCTGCCGCCTGAAGGTAGCAGGTGAAATCGGGGGTCTTTTTCGGCCCATTTCGTCAAAATTTCGTTTGTGCTGTCAGTAGAACCCCCATCTGACATCAATACTTTAAAGTCTGCAAAACTTTGTTCAGCTATTGAAGCCAATTGTGCTTCAACAAACTTTTCCCCATTGTAGGTCGCCAACAAAATCTCAACATTCATGCAGACATTCTCGGAGGAATCGCTATTTTTTTTATAGTCTCCTTTAGGAAGATCCTATATAATTTTTGAGCAATGGGTACAGAAGATCTCCTAAAAGAAAGAGAAACCTACAAATATGGTTTCACCACCTCTGTTGAAAGCGACAGGCTGCCGAAAGGCTTAAGCGAAGATATCGTTCGGCAAATTTCTGCCCTAAAGGGAGAACCGCCATTCCTGCTAGATTTTCGCCTCAAGGCTTACCGACATTTCATCACGTTGAAAGAGCCTCGCTGGGCCAACATCACCTATCCAGAAATTGACTACCAAGACATCGTTTATTATTCGGCTCCAAAGAAAAAGGCCGAAGTCACCTCCCTTGATCAGGTCGATCCTGAAATTTTAAAGACCTTTGAAAGGCTGGGCATCCCTCTCGACGAGCAAAAACGATTGTCCAATGTAGCTGTCGATTTAGTTTTTGACTCTGTCTCTATCGGAACGACATTTAAGAAAAAGCTAGAGGAGGCAGGGGTTGTCCTCTGCTCCATTTCAGAAGCGATCCAAACCTATCCTGAGATTGTCGAAAAATATTTAGGTTCGGTTGTCCCGATTGGAGATAACTTTTTTGCCGCCTTGAATTCGGCCGTTTTTTCCGACGGTTCTTTTGTCTACATCCCAAAAGGTGTCATATGCCCAATGGAGCTTTCTACCTATTTTAGGATGAACGACAAAGAATCTGGGCAATTTGAAAGAACATTGATTGTGGCAGAAGAGGGGTCATCTGTCAGTTATTTGGAAGGATGCACCGCTCCTTCTTATGACACCAACCAGCTTCACGCAGCCGTTGTTGAGCTGGTCGCCTTGGATAGGGCTACCATCCGCTACTCTACCGTTCAGAACTGGTATGGTGGGGATAAAGAGACAGGAAAGGGAGGCGTTTTTAACTTTGTCACTAAAAGGGGCAAATGTTTAGGCGATCATTCTAAAATTTCTTGGACCCAAGTTGAGGTGGGCGCTGCTATCACTTGGAAATATCCTAGCTGCATCTTGCAAGGAGACCATTCGGTCGGAGAGTTTTTCTCTATCGCTTTGACCAATGGAAAAATGCAGGCCGATACCGGCACAAAAATGATCCATTTAGGAAAAAATACCCGCTCTACCATTGTCTCGAAGGGGATTTCTGCTGATCAGTCTCACAATACCTACCGTGGGAAAGTCCATTTTGCCAAGCGGGCCAAAGGGGCGAGAAATTATACGCAGTGCGATTCGATGCTCGTCGGTAACCAATGTTCTGCCAACACCTTTCCAGACATTGTTGTAGGCACACCCGATGCGTCGGCGGAGCATGAAGCTTCAACCTCCAAGTTAAGCGAGGAACAAATTTTTTATTTTCTCTCCCGAGGTATTTCGGAAGAAGATGCAATCCACATGATTGTGAATGGTTTTTGTAAAGAGGTGATCAAAGAACTCCCCTTGGAGTTTGCGCAAGAGGCCCAAAAACTTCTCACACTAAAATTGGAAAACTCGGTCGGGTAACATGTTTGTAAGACCTCAAAAAGTTATGGAGTCGCTGATTGGCTGCGACCGGCGAATTCGTAAAATTTGCTCGTCGTCCATAGCAGGCTATGAACTCCTCGCAAATTTTTCGACTTCTTGGTCTCGCTCAATCATCAACTGCCATAACTTTTTAGGTCTTACAAATGTTTTTTGAAATAGATGATCTACATGCAAGTGTCGATGGACTTTCTCTCTTAAGAGGGGTCAATCTGAAAGTCAAGCCGGGAGAAATCCATGCGATCATGGGGCCCAATGGAGCTGGAAAATCGACCTTGGCCAAGGTGATTGCCGGCCATCCCGATTATGTAGTTGAAAAAGGGTCCATCCGATTAGAAGGGAAAGATTTGTTACTGCTAGAGCCTGACGAGAGAGCCGTGGCCGGCCTTTTCATGAGTTTTCAGTACCCTTTAGAAATTCCGGGTGTCAGCAATGTCACCTTTTTAAAAATGGCTGTCGATGCGCACCGAAAAGGTTTAGGCCAAGAGCCCATGCCAGAAACAGACTTTTACCGAATGCTTGAAGAAAAAATGGAGCTTTTGGAAGTTAAAAGAGAATTTCGGGAAAGAAACCTCAACGAAGGGTTTTCGGGCGGCGAAAAGAAGCGGAACGAAATTTTGCAGATGGCGATGTTATCTCCGAAACTTGCCCTTTTAGATGAAACTGACTCCGGGCTTGATATCGACGCATTAAGGGTCGTTGCTAAGGGTGTCACTCAACTGATGAACCCGAACATGGGGCTGATTTTGATCACCCACTACCAACGGCTTTTGGATTACATCAAACCCGATGTTGTCCATGTGATGATGGATGGAAAAATTGTCCAATCGGGCGATGCAAGCCTTGCTTTAGAGCTTGAAGAGAAAGGGTATGACTGGCTTACCCCAGAGGGGACTGAAGATGCCTGAGGCATTATGCCCCTTTTTAAACTCATTACCTTCTTTGGTAGAAGCAGGCGCTTTTGCGCCTTGTCAAAAAGGTGCTTTTGCTCCTTACCAAAAAAGGGCTTGGGAAAGATTCTTGCAGCTTGGTTTGCCAACCGGTAAAGAAGATGCTTTCCGTTCAGTGATGCTCCGTTGGCTTTATCAAAAAGAAGTGGAAGCAACCCCTGCGCCCTCGTTTTCTCCTCGAGATATTGGTTCTAAAGCATTATTTATCTCGCTAGAAGAGGCAGCAACGCGGTTCCCTTTTGTCATTAAAGACCGTGTTGAAAAGTTCATTAAAACAGAGAAAAACCCTTTTGCGTTGCTTTCATTTGCTTTAAGCCGCGGAGGAGCGTTTCTTTATATCCCTCCAGGATGTCATTTAGAAAAACCTTTCGAAGTGAACATCTCTTCAGCTTCTTTTTCTTGCCCCTTACTGTTGGTTGCTTTAGGGAAAAATGCCTCTTTACAATTGCATGTAACAAGAGAATCTTCTCCTTTAAGCTTTGGTTTAACCGATCTATTTTTAGACAGCGGTTCAAAATGCCATCTAACAGAAGTGCAAATCGGAGATCAGGATGAGATCTCTTTCCAAGCTTTACGTGGGGAATTGAAGCAGGATAGTCATTTAGAGACGATCCACTTCTCGAAAGGGTCTAAAATAGATTTCCACCACAAAAGGGTGACATTAGCAGGCAGTGGGTCAGAAGCCGACTTAGCAGGCCTCTGGTCACTAAAAGAGGCAAGATCAAGCGAAATTTGGATCGAAATGGTTCACCAAGAACCTAATGCCCGTTCGAGGCAACGGTTCAAAGGGGCTCTTTTTGATCAATCATCCTCTTGTTTTCACGGGGAAATCTATGTCGATGCCAAAGCTCAAGGCACCGATGCCTATCAGATGAACCAAAATCTGCTGTTAAGCGATGAGGCAAAAGCTGAGGCAAGGCCTAATTTGCAAATTTTTGCAGATGATGTAAAAGCCTCCCACGGATCAACAGCAGGTGGATTGCAGCCAGAAGAGATTTTCTATTTAAAGACACGCGGCATTCCAGAAAGAAGAGCAAAAGATTTGCTCATACACGCTTTTCTTGAAGATATCATCTCACTTCATCCAGAATCGGCTCGAAGAAAGGAGCTTGCGCAATGGATCGAAAAGTAAGGGATTTTTTCCCCATTTTAAAGCAAAAAATCCATGGACACGCTCTTGTCTATTTAGATTCTGCGGCTACAACGTTAAAACCCCTTCCTGTCATTGAGGCCCTCTCCCATTTTTATTTGCAGGAGTATGGAACTGTTCATCGGGCCGTCTATAGCCTCTCTTCTACTGCGACAGAAAAGTATGATCAAGCTCGAAAAAAGGTGGCAACTTTTATCAATGCCTCATCGCCTGATCAGATCATTTTTACCCGAGGAACAACTGACGGTCTTAATTTGGTAGCGACGATTTTAGGGCGAGGAGTGCTTCAAAAAGGGGATGAGATTCTCATCACTGAAATGGAGCACCATTCCAACATTGTACCTTGGCAGATCGTAGCTGCAGAAAAGGGGGCAAAATTGGTTGTCGCTCCAGTTAAAGAGAATGGAGAGCTCGATTTACAAGCGTTTCGAAAATTGCTGAATCCCAATACCAAAGTCATTGCGATTGCCCATGTTTCCAATGTATTAGGAACGGTTAACCCGATTGAAGAGATCGTTCAAATGGGCCATAAAAATGGTTCAATTGTGGTTGTGGATGGGGCTCAAGGGGCACCTCACATTCCTTTAGACATGCAAAAGATCGGATGCGACTTTTATGCTTTTTCCGGCCACAAACTATATGGCCCCAATGGAATCGGTATTCTCTATGGAAGAAAAGAGCTTTTAGAAACGTTGCCTCCATGCCAAGGTGGGGGTGATATGATCGACACCGTCACTTTTGAAAAGACAACCTATGCAGCTCCCCCGCTCAAATATGAGGCAGGTACACCTATCATTGGTCAGGCGATTGCATTAGGGGCTTCGATCGATTTTTTATCGAGCCTTGACCTGCAAAAAGTGGGCGAACACGAGCATCAACTCTCTGAGAAGTTTCGTAAAGGACTAAAAGAGATTCCAGAGATTAAAGTCATTGGAGAAGCAGACCACAGAGGTGCAATCACCTCGTTTGTCATTGCAGGGGCCCATCCTCTCGATGTGGGTACATTGCTCGATTTAGAGGGCATTGAACTGCGAACGGGCCATCTTTGCGCTCAACCTTTGATCCGCAAGTTTGGCTTGAACGGCGTTGTCAGAGCCTCTTTCGGCCTTTACAACACTTCCGAGGAGGTCGACTACCTCCTCTCCACCCTCAAAAAAGTCACCAAAAAACTCACTTCTTCGCGCTAAGCCTCGCTACATATTTAACCAACGTAAAAGAGTTTAGCACTCCAAACGCTTCGCGAATTTTTTCTCTTTGCTGAAATGTGGTAAAAGGAGGAGGATCGAAGCCGATGTTTTGGATCAGCCTGCTCTTTATCGCCCTGTTGTCTGGAGAAAATCCTTCTCCCATCGCCCACTTCGAATCTGGCCTTCCCTGTATTGCAGGAGGTTATGTCAATGTCATAACCGGTACTCCTTCTATCAGTGTTGAAGACTTAACCATCCCGGGTATCGAGCCTCTCTCGGTTGGCCGCACCTTTCACTACGACCCTATCCATACCCGTTCCAGTGATATGAGCTCGGGACACTCCTGGAACCTAGATTTTCACGAGACGCTCGGCCGAGGAAGGCTGGATGACGATAACGATAGAGATTACTCACATTTTGTCGACCATCAATCGATGTTTTCCTTTGAAGAAAAGAAAGAGCAAAAAAAGAAGAAAGAGCGTTCCTTCGATGAAAAGAAGGAGGCAAAAGAGAAGATACTTTTCTTCGATGTAGTTAAAAACGGAAAAGGCTCAACCAATTTAGGCCATGGCTATCCTACAGGGCGATTTGCCTTAAAAAATGTCCACGTCAGTTCAAATCCGGCAAAAGGTACAGAATGGAGTGGTGCAGTCATTTTTGGGAATGGAGAAAAGAAGAAATTTTGGGGGGAAGTTGACCAATACCATGGTGACGGTTCAGCTCCGCTACAAGAAATTGAAACCCCAAATGGCTTTATTAAACGATTCCATTGGGGTTTAGGTTACGAGGAGGGCAAATGCCGCCCACAAGAGGTACATGGAATAGAGCTGTTTTCCCCTTCGGGTCACCAAATTGTAAAACTCGATCTCCACCACAACAATTGTGGAGATTATCACAAAGTGGCAGCTTGGGCCCCCGATGGTCGACACATGGCTCTGACCTATGCTAGGAAAAAAAATCAGCGTAAAGATCAGCTGCTAGTTGTCGACAGCAGCGATCGTCCTAGGATTAAATATGGATATTTACCTGAAAAGCATAACCGAATGTTGGAGACGATTTCTCTTCCTGAAAATAGAGGAATAAGGTTTAGCTACTGGGCCGAAGGCGATGGTTGGTTTGGCAAAGAAGGACGCTATGCCAACCTCCCAAGTAATGCTCAATTGCTGTGCAAAGTTAAAACGATTGAACAGCCTGTCGGAGCAAAATCGGAAAAGATCACCACCCACTTCATCCAATACTTTCAAGACGATCGAAAAGAGCGCACATGGGAGCAAGCCCACACAAGGGTGATTTCGTCTTATGGGCATATAGACGACTACTTTTACGATAAGGACTTTGTCATACAGGAAGTTGCCCACTTCACCAATCTTGTTAAAATAGATCGTGTGGATTTTCCTGTTCTGCCTTTACAGGTTGTTTGCGACCTGAAGGAAAAATTCTATTGGAACGAAGGGGGGCAGATCAAAGAAAAGGTGCAATTAGATGGGTTAGATCATCCTTTGCGTTCGATCTCTTACGAATACGATGAAAGGGGAAATGTCTTAAAAGAGATCTTTAAGGGCAATTTAACCGGTCTTTCTGACGATGAAACCTACACGAAGGCAGCTACCTATTCCGATGATGGTTTCAACCTCTTACTTAGTGAAACGTTGCCAAACGGACTGAGAGTTCAATACGAGTATTTAAAAGAGACAAATCTTTTAACCAAACGAGCAACTTTTACAAATAGAGAGACCATACGAACAGAGCTTTTCCGTTACGATAACGACCATTGTTTGATCCACTCAGAGGAAATCAGTTCAAGTGTTCACAGGGTAGAAAAGATCAAACCCTCAAAGGTTATCCCTTTTGGTTACCCTCTCGAAAAAGAAATTTACGCCGGTAGCACCCTCCTCGAAACCTATCGTTATCAGTACAACAATCGGGGCGACGTTGTTTTTGAAGAGCGGAGAGATGCCAATGGGGACTTCATCTTTTCCATTCAGAGAAGTTTCGACCCTCATGGCAATTGCACTAGCGAAGCAGACTCTCTCGGAAGGATTATCACAAGGCTATTTGATGCTAACGATAATTGCGTCCAAGAGGTTGGACCCCGGCCTGGTTTTGCGAAATCGATGCAATATGACTTCATGAATCGTTGCACCCAAGAGAAAATCTCCTTCGAAGGGCAAGAATGGATCACCGATCACGCCTATAATCATCTCAGTCACCGGATCAAAACGACGAACTATCTCAGGCAAGAGACAAAAACAGCCTTTGACAGGTATGGAAGACCGGTTCAAATCACACTCCCTCCCATTGCCACAGAGCAGGGGCTAAAATCTCCGGTCATTCTCAAATCTTACGATCCTTTTGGAAACGAAATAACTTCGACAAACCCGTTAGGTCATACCACCCATAAAAAATTTAACGCGAAAGATAAGCCATATCAGGTGATCCATCCCGATGGTTCTGAGCAGACTATCTGTTATTCCATTGATGGATATCCCCTCTCAGTTACAGATGAAGATCGGGTGACGACCCATTACACCTACGACCTCTTAAGCAGAGTGCTTTCTAAAACGACTCCTCATGGGAAAGAGCTCTACCATTACCGAGGGCTTCAATTGATGAATAAAGTCGATATGGAAGGAGTTTCAACTACTTATCGATACGATCTATTAGGCCGCCTGATCGAAACTAAGTGTGGAAAACGGCGTGAAACAATCGAGTATGACAACTTAAGCCACCCGTACAGAAAATCTCATTTCGAAGATAGTCTGCTGCTTTCAATCGATGTCTCGAAAGTTGACCCCTTGGGAAGAACTGTTGAAACCTACTTAGAAGATCCCTCTGGCGCTATCTATAACCGTAAAACATTTAAATATGATCTGGCAAGTAATTGCGTTGAGGAATGGAGTGGCGATGCAAAAATCGAAAGGGTCTTTGATGGTTTAAACAGGGTGATCTATGTCAAAGATCATCAAGGCAATGAGCACCGTGTCATCTATTCTCGAACTGAACATCAAGGGCAACTTGTAGAAGAGAAAACAGTTGTAGACCCGAACTTGCAACAGGTCATCACCCTCTACAATGCTCTTGGAAAAGAAACTCACATCCAACACCTCGACCCTTTTGGGCAAGAAGTACGGCGTAAAGAGATCACCTACGATAAAGCCGGCAATGTCATCAAGGAAGAAACCTTTTCTCCCACTGACCAGCGGACTCTTTTAAAAGAGGTCGATGTGCGTGGCCGAGTGACGGCTCTGATTGAGCCTTTAAAAAAGGTGACTCGGATGAGTTACACCAACACAGGCAAACTTGAAATTCTAACAAAGCCCGACGGAATTCAGCTCATTCATACTTATCACCAAGGTCGCTTAAGCGAGCTTGTAAGTTCCGATCAACGATTGGGTTATCGTTATCTCTATAATAAGCGTGGAGAATTGATTTTTGTTGTCGACAAGATCACAGGAAAAACATCCCGCCAAGTCTTTTCTCCATTAGGAGAACTTCTTTCAGAAACTCTTCCCACCGGAGAAACGATGACCTATACCTACGATGGTTTAGGTCGAATGACCTCCTATTCTCTGCCGGATGGCGGAAAAGCTCTGCTAACCTATAATGCTCGAGCAACGACGGCTATTCAAAGAGTCGACAAAGAGGGCACATCCCTTTACCAACATTCCTACACACAGTTCGATAATCTAGGAAATGTGACCGAAGAGCAGCTGATTGGAAAAGGTGGAGCTGTTTCTTACACTTTTGATTCCCTTTATCAGATCGAAAATATCCAGCATCCCTACTACAGTCAGAAAAATTTACTCTACGATAAAGCTGGAAACCTTCTTTCATACGATAAGAACGGAGAGTCATTTTCTTTCCGCTACGATCCGCTCTACCAACTCACTTCAGAAAATGAGCACACCTACACCTACGACCCTTTCCATAACCGAACCTCTAAAGATGAAGAGCCCTACGAAATAAACGAACTGAACCAGCTTCTAGCTTGTTCCGACACCCATTACACCTACGATCTCAACGGCAACCTTCTCCAACTCCAAAGCCCTTCTCAAAACCTCCTTTTTACCTATGATCCTTTAAACCGCTTGACCTCGATCAACAATGGCGAAGAGACTGTTACCTTTACCTACGACTCGTTCCACCGCCGTCTAACCCGCAATGAGGTTCCTTTTCACTTTTGCCGCGAACAAGAAATTGGTTTTGAAAACTCTCTTCGCATCTTAGGACCTGGCCTTGGTGCCGACATCGGTGCAGCCATCGCCATTGAACTAGACAACATCCCCTATGCGCCCCTCCATGACCATCAAGGGAGCATCATCGGCCTCATTTCTCTCAATGGCGACCTCGCCGGCTCCTGGAGTTATACAGCTTATGGCGAACTTTTAGGCACCTGCCTATCTCCCTGGGGTTTTTCCTCAAAAAGACAAGAGCCACTTACCGGCTGGATTTGCTTTGGTCGCCGCGACTACGACCCCACCACAGGCCGCTGGACCACTCCCGACCCCCTCGGCTTTGAAGCCGGCCCCAACCTCTACACCTACGTCTTCAACCGCCCCCTCACCCACCGCGACCCCCTCGGCCTCAAGCCCGACGACGCCGAAAGCGATCTCTATACCCGTGAGAACACCTGGTTTGAAGGTATTAGGGAAGATGTTCAACACGTACTCACGTCTATGTTCGAAGGCATCACTTTGATGGATGACCACGCCTATGAATTCGGTGGGCAAGATCGAACTTATGACCACGAAATGTACATCTACGATTTGTGCGATCTAGAGCATCTTCCGCCAGATTCAGGAGTTGTCATCCATGTAAATGGTATAGGAGTTTCTCCTGAAGAATTTGAAAAAAATTGCGCACATCTAGCTGGAATGGGCTTTAATGTTGTGGGGATTTACAATCCTTATCATGGAGAGGGATTTGTCAATCTTTGTAGGGATGCATTTAGAGCTTATTCGGGCAGAGAGGGTTACGTTTCTCAAAAAGCAATCAGGGATTTCCAAAATTCTTTGGATACAATTTTTTCGAAAGCCCCTCAAGGCACTCAGTTTCTTCTTTGTCCACATAGCGAAGGGAACATTTTGGCTATAAGAGCTTTAGAGAGATACGAAGGTGACCTGAGCAGAGTTGGATATCTTGGGGTTGCTCCTGCAAAATATTTGGAGAGACATGCTTTTGCCGATTACGCATACCTGATGACTTCTATGGATCTGGTGGCTAGATTCGATTTTTTTGGTAGGCGGAATACTGATCCAGCAAGAATATACATTGCTGCAACCCCATTGTCAGAATTGGGAGGCATAGATCATGACTTTAGAAGTAAAACACTTGAGCCGCATCTTCAACGCGGAATAGAAAATTATTTCCAAACAGGTAAAATCTCATTCGAGAAAAGGAATTAGTGATGCTGCACATTTTCGTGAACATTATTTTTTTAGTTGGTCTATTGTTTACTCCAATAAGAACTCCGATTATTTCTCCACGAGATGAAGATAAAACGCCGGAGTGTTTGGAAAAAGAGTTAGCTATAGAAACTTGCTTTAAACTAATTTCAAGAGACCTTTATGATAGATTTGGTCTTCAAGTTGAGCCAATAGGGTGGGCAAGCCGTAGGCCTGAAATATACTATGTTACTTTTACAACATTTTACTTAAACAATATTAATTCACAGGATGAAGCTAGAGCTTTAATTGTTAAAGTTGTCTCCTATGTGCTTGATTTCTTGAATGAGAATCCTGATGCAATTCCGCTTTTAATAGAACATCCGTTTAGCCCTGAAAAGATGTTTTTTAGCGTTAAATTTGTTGATAATTTAATGAATGAAGAAGGCTGGGGTAGCGTAAATATGTACAGAGGTACTGTAAATTACACATACGTATACGAAAAAATAAAAGTGCCTTCAGAGACATTCGAGGAAGCGAAAGCAAAAGTGGCAGCTAATTCGCGATAACATTATTTCGCGTTAGCGTTTGGAGTGCGCAGCTCCTGCTGCGCTTTCACTTTTTGAAAGTCAAAGCGCAGCAAGAGCTGCGACTCCAAACGCTAGCGAGAACTATAAAATTCCTTGCCTTGATTGAAGGCTGAAAGTGGGGTACACTCATTGTTTTTTTAAAAAACTTATGATTCGATTTTGTTTAAATAAACCATTTGTGGCGATTATGTTCGCCATCTTTATTGGAGCTCTTCATTCAGGCGGCACTTTCAAGCGTTCTTTATACTTATCACCAAGGTTGTGAGGCGGAATGTAAGTACGAGCTTTCGGATCATCACCTAGACAGAAATTATAAAGATGAAATGTTTGTATATGATGAGCTTTTAGACAGAGAAAAGTTGGAAGAGGAAAAGTATTTAGTGATAGTTATTACTGGAATGTATACATCTGTTGATCGACATAAAGAAATTACAGCTGAAGTTAAGTCGTGGGGATTTAATCCCATTGGCATCTATAATCCTTCTCATGGAAAGGGTGTGATTAATTTGTTTCAAGATGCTGGGCGTGCGTTTTACGGTATTTACGGGCAAGTCTCAAGAAAGACAAAACAGGGACTTAATTCTTGTGTGAAAGATGTAAAAGAAACCTCTCCGAAATGAACAAGGATTGCTTTTTTAGCTTTTAGTGAAGGAAATGTAGTGCTTACTTCAGCTATGAAAAGTTATTCCGGACCGAAAGATTTATTTAGATATTTAGGTGCAAGTTCCCCAATTTTTGATTACTGTGGTATAAATGAATATTTGTATATTTCCTCTTCAAAAGATTTTACGATCGACATAAAACAAAGTGAAGGGCAATTGAAAAGAATAGATCCACAACGATGTCTAATGCCTATTTCAAAATCAAAAGCGATATATGAACATGAATTTGCCTGTCCCACGACCAGGCCTTGCATAGAGCAAGCAGTGAAAAATGTATACAAAACGAATAAGTTTTTAAGGTGATAAAATGTCAGGGAATAAATTTTTTATTATCACTTTTTTCTTCTATTATCATTTTCTTTTGCGGGATTTGTAGAATCTATTGATGGAAGCATCGTCCAGGCAGAAATGCTATAGCCTTTTACAAAATGAATTGAAGAATAAATTTGGTCTTTTGGCTGAAGAAAAAGACTGGACTACAGGCTGAAGACAAACTTCAATTTATTCATATCGAGGCAAATTACTGGGGGATTATCGATTCTGTTGAAGAAGCACGAAAATTAATTGTTGAAGCAACTGAATTTGTTATTCATTTTCTAAATACAGAAAAGATGCTGAGGCCTTATTTATTAGAATATCCTTATGACCCAAACAATATTAGATTTGGTGATTATTTTCGATAAAAATATGGATTTGAATAAGCCTCTTGTTGATGTTGCATTTTACCGTGGGTAAGTTAGATATTTTTATGAATACAACCGCATACAGGTTCCTAAAGAGACATTCGAGGAAGCGAAAACTAAAGTAGGGGCCAGTTCGCGATAGATGCTAGAGGAAATAAGCAATAGATATTAGCAAAAATGTGTTCTGGCATTAGGCCGAAGGCCTTTAACTGCAACAGGCCAGGGCAACGCCCTGGTTTACAGGGTTATAATAAAAATAGCAGCCTGAAAGGTTGCAGGAAACGATGGCTCAATCTTTAGCAAACATTTTAATCCATGTTATTTTTAGCACTAAATCTCGCCGAGGTTTTATCAGCAAAGACATCGCTGAAGACCTTCATGCTTATATAGCAGGAATTGCGCGCACACTGGATTCGCAGGTTCACGAAATTGGAGGCGTCCAAGATCATGTGCATGTGTTTTTGTCTTTACCTCGCACATTATCTGTGAGCCAATTGATTGAGGAAATGAAGAAAGGCTCTTCGAAATGGATAAAAACAAAAGGTGATTTTTACAGAGACTTTTCATGGCAAGCGGGTTATGGAGCATTTTCGGTTAGCCAATCAAACTATGATGCGTTGAGGAAATATATTCAAAATCAACAAGAGCATCACAAAACAGTCTCTTTTCAAGATGAATTTAGACTTTTTCTTGAAAAATACGCGATAAAATTTGATGAGAGATACTTGTGGGATTAAAAGTCCTGCAACCTTTCAGGCTGCCATTTTTATTTTAATCCGGTAAACCAGGGCGTTGCCCTGGCCTGTTGCAGTTAAAGGCTTTCAGCCTGATGTCAGAACATATTTTTGCTAATAACACGTCTTTTGCAAAAAGGATTTGATTGGGAGCGGCAGGTGGAGTAAACTCGTTGTTTTTTAAAAAGCTTATGATTCGATTTTGTTTAAATAAACCATTTGTGGCGATCTTGTTCGCCATCTATATTGGGGCTCTTCATGCAGGCGACGCTTTTATTGAAAGAAATGTTGTTGAGCATCAGTTTGACATAGTTCGTAAACTCATCTTTTTTGATGAGAAAAAGGCAATCCAATTAACGCCAAAGGGTTTTGGTGCTGAGGCTAATATTTTAGTGGATATTTGCACGTCTGTTGCAAAAGATTGGGAGACAGTCGTCGACAGTAAAGACCTTTTGAAAAATTGGGTGCCTTGCAACCCATTTATGATGAACGTCCCTATTTTCGTATCTTCCGATAGAGTCGTAAATTTATTGGTTCAAGCATCCCCAAAAGGGCCTTATTTAGAACATCTTTATCCTGGATTACGCGGGTGTTATCCGGGTGAAACTGTTCGACTAAAGTTTTTTACTCAAGATAAAAAAACAATCGTTGAAGAGGTCTTTGAGCCTTTCCCCATTCGCTCTGAAACGCAAGATAAAAGAGTTTTTCTTTCAGCTTGCTTAGACAGAGTTAAGCCAACTCAGTACATTCTTACAATCGGTGGAGTTGAGGAAGGTGAATCTTTTAAGGTGACTGGTTGGGCGAGTGAGAGCTCTAAAACTTTAACTGGTCCAAAGACGGTTACTCTTACTCTCCCTCTCCAAAATAAGAGAATTAAAAGAAAAAATCTGCCTCCTTTGAAGAACGCTCAAGAAAATTCAGGCGTTCATACTGTCACCGTTGAATTGCAAAATGGGCAAAGTCTAGCCATCGAATTGCCATTTGGCGCTTCTTTGAAGCCTAACCATCAACTAGATAAGATAGAGAAAGATTTTCTCACAGGTGCACTTAACTTATTTGAGATAAAAATTAAATAGCACTCCTGTGCGAAATAAGAAGATCGGCTAAAATCTATCGACGATGAAGAAGATGTTTTTTATTTTGGCGGTTGTTGCGCCGATGCTGTTGATGGGGCTCGATATAAAGGGGTTTTTTTCGAATCTCATCAATACAGACGAGCTGTTTGTGTATGGTCTTGCTGACCAACCTTTTGATCAAGGGGTATATGGGATTGGCGAGATTTCTCCCCACGTTCGAGTGACTGTGATCAACGGTATCATGAACGATGTCGAAAGCTGCATGAAAACGTTAGATACTTTGTCGGCAGCTCATGGAGGGGTCAATGTCCACTATGTCTATTGGAATTCAGAAGGATGGACTGCCGATATTTACAAAGGGTTTTATTCGAAGATTTTTGGTTACTTGTCGGTTCCGGCGCGAGAGCTGGCCAACCTTTGGCGTCGTCTGATTGAAGAGATGGGTGGGGTTGAGGGGCCCGGTGTCATCTACCACTACGCCCACAGCATAGGCGCCAATGAAACCCTTTTAGCTGCAAAGTTGCTGACAGCTGAAGAGAAGTCCAAACTTCACATCGTGACATTAGGGCCTGCCACTATTATTTCTCCTGTAGGTTTTGCAAGTGCGATCAACTATATCAGCCGTAGGGACGCAGTTTCATTTTTAGACCCTTGGAACTTTTATTTAGCGCACCAAGGATCGCTTCCACACGCAGTGGTTGTTGGAGAATTTGAATCGATACATCCTATTTTGGAACACCACTTATTGACAGGAAATTATTTACGTCTGTTATTAGAGCATGGGCGTCAATTTATAGAGAGGTATCGCTCTTCAAAAGATGCTCTAGGCGGGCTAATCGCAGGGTCTGTTGAATTTGAGGATTAAATCCGATGAATGAGGCGGTTCTTTGAAGCATCTCATTGTGTTTGATCAGTCTCAATAAAAAACCAAGGCCAGAACTGTTCATAAAAGGGCAGAGGGCAAAATCGATGATGTAGTTAGAAGAGGATAATCTTCCTACGATGTCGTTGTAGACATTGGTCCGATCTAGCCTGCTATCCAAAGGGCCGAAAAAGCAGATCCTATCACTGCCGTTACCCTTTTCAATGGACCAGTAAAAGTGATCATATCTTGCAGCTCTTTCGAACTCGTTTAAGAACGCTGCCTTGTTTTCAAAAAGATGGGTATGGATGGGTAATAGAGTGTCTTCCCCTATTTTTTTCCCCATTTTCTTGCTGAGTCCAAACGCCCAGGTGTTGGCATGCATAAGAGCTTCAAGAGAACGCCTCCCTTCAAGACTTATTTCATGCAAACCTGTGAGATCTAAAATGATAGGGCTGTTTTCCCCCATCGCTTCTGTCCACCAGGCGTCTGTCCAATGCATAGGTGCAACAAGATAGAACAGAAAATTTTTGTCGGAGTGAAATTTCAAGAAGGAGCCCTGTTTTTCAACTCCTCCAAAAAATAAAGAAACTTTTTCCCATAACATAATTGAGGTGTACAAAAAAAAGTGTTAACGTTCAATAAGAGAGTATGAAGACTTATCACCGCGTTAGGATGTTTGACACAGACTGTGCAAACGTTATTTTTTTTGGCAGTCAATTCCGCTACTTTCATGAAGCCATTGAAGTGTTATTCGACCAGATCGGAGTCCCTTTTTCGGTCATGTTTTCTACATCTCCATTTTTGTTTGTTGTTGTCCATGCAAGTGCAGACTTTATCAAACCGTTGACGATTGGGGACCCGCTTGAAATCGAGACCCGTTTAAAAGAGATGAGCAATACCAGTTGCACCCTTCTTTTTGAGATGTTTAGAGAGGGAACTTTAGTGGGTCGGGGAGAGATTGTGCAGGTGTGCCTGGACGCTAAAGCCAGGACCAAGATGCGGATTCCAGATAGTTTTAGAGAGAAGGTGCAAAGCTTCCTTCCGCAGAGTAACGGTCACTCTTCTTAACGGCTGCAAAGGGAAACTGGGGGTCATGGGTCAAAAAGAGCGACCCATTTTCTTTCACCACTCTTTCAAGCAACGCTTCTTTTTCTTCGACCGTTTTTTCAGGGAAGCGGTCATACCCCATCGTAATGGGTAAATGGGCCCAGGGGATGCCAGGGATGAGGTCGGTCGTTAAAGCGACAAGATGGGGCGCATAGAGCAACATCACCATCAAGCCAACCGTGTGTCCTTCCGTTACGTACCACTCTGCAGGAAAGGGGAGAGGATCTCCACTTTCTAGGAGTTTTAGTTTTCCACTCTCCTTCAAAACTGGTGGAACCTCTTCAAGAAAAGAAGCCCGTTCCCGGATGCGAGGTTTGCACGCCCTTTCGAAGTGAGTGCGGGTGACAAATAGATCGGCTTTCGGAAAAAGGAGAGAGAGCTTTCCATTGATTCTAGAAAAAATGCCACCCACATGGTCGAAATGGAGATGAGATAAAATCACCCCCTTTATCTCATGGGGCTCAACCCCCTGTTTCTTTAAAGAAACAAGCAGCTGGTTTTCTTCTCCTACAACACCATAATGCTCCTTTTCTTTTGGAGGCAAAATCGTTCCAATGGTGCCATCAAAAAGGAAAAGGTCTCCCTTATCATCCTCTATCAGAAGGGCACGTGAAGCAAGCTCTATCCTATTTTTTTCGTCCGGCAAATAAAACTTAGTCCAAACAGCTTTTGGAACATGCCCAAACATCGCACCCCCATCCAGTGCATGTCTGTTTCCTTCAAGAGGGGTGATTTTCACTTTTTACACCAAGAGGGAGACCGCTTTTCAAAGAAAGCTGCAACCCCTTCTCGAGCCTCATCAGACTCTCTGGCTTTTCGGTGGAGCCCTTCTGAAAAGATGAGGTCATCTTTTAAGCGAGGCTCAAGGAGATCGCCAAGAAGATTTTTGGTGTGGAATTGTGCCCCAGATGCCCCTTTACACACCCAGTCGATCACTTCTTCAAGTTTTGTTTGCATCTCCTCTTCTTCAACTAAAAAGTCGACAAGCCCTTTGTTAAAAGCCTCAACTCCCGAAATGGGATAAGAAAAAAGGGCCATCGAGCGGAGCAGGCTGGAGGGAAATCTGCCCCTCAATATGGTTAGAAGATAGGCCGGAACAAGCCCTCTATGAACTTCAGGAAACTGAAATTTGGTATTTTTGGCACAAATCACTAGATCGCACAACTTTGCAAGGCCAATGCCGCCTGCCATTGTATTGCCTTGAACTGCAGCGATGGCAAGTTTTGGATAAGTAGACAAGAGATGGTATAAATTTCTCAGGGTGATTGAGCTTTTTTCGATAGAATCGTCGGTTGTGGCCTCTTTTAAATCGAGCCCTGAACAGAAATGTTCTCCGGCACCCATCAAGATAATGGCTTTAACCTTATCTTTAGAGGCATAATCTTCAAGTGCTTTGTGTAATTCCTGCATCATCTCTATTGAAAGAGCATTATTTTTTTCAGGACGGTTTAATATAATACGAGGTACAAAACGACAACGGTCGTCAATTAAGATATTTTTCACCAAATCACCTCCATTTCTAATAAAGCCTCTGCATAGGCTTTTCCTTGAGAATCGACCTTCAGATTCAACCCTCCCCCTTCTTGAAGAACCCCTTCTAAAACAAAATTGATCGCATGCAACTTTGGCCATAGATAACGGATGACTTTATCGGAGCCAAAGTAGTGGGCTACTTTTGATTCTGTAAGTTCTCGTACCATCCATTCATACGCTTCCTCTGTTTTGGCAATCAACCCAATGTTGACGTTTGCCCCTTTATCTCCGCTCCTTCCCCAGGCGATGGTTCTTAAATCCATATAATCTTTTCTTCCACTTTAGAACGATCAATGGTGCCCGACCAAAAACCAAAAATAGGGCGGATTTCTCCGCGAGGATTGACATAGCCGGTCACTCCACTCGGGCCGCCGGTGACAAAAGGGGCAAAAGATCTGGCAAAGGCCTCAAGCGGTTCTTTGGTTTGGCATCTTGCAGCCACACGGAGGAGGGTTTCTCGTAAATAACGGGGGTTTTCTTTCAACGGTCCGACAGCTCCGTAACCGATCAACGAAACATCGACTTTATCAAAGGAAAAGTGCTTTAGCCTTTCTAAAAGAACTTCCGCAATTTTTTCCCCTTTCTGCCGAACATTTCCCCCATAAAGAGCAAGGGTCCCTTTGGCCTCATAGCCGGCTTTAGTGGTGCCAACCACTTTTAATGTCTGAGGAGGGGCCGATCCTTTAGCGCCTGTGACCGCGACCCGATTGTGTCCCACCTCTTGCAAGGCGACTTCGGTAAAATCGGCTGTGACATCGGGAGAAAGGTATTTGGAAGGATCGCCGATCTCATATACCATTTGCAGCGCGACACCTGTTTTATCGACAAGGCCCCCGGTCTGTTCCGGCTTTGTCAAAACAAAGCTGCCATCTGCCTCAACCTCAACCATCGGAAACCCAATGTTGGCAAGATCTGGAAGGTCGACCCAATCTTCTCGCAACCCTCCTGTCACTTGCGCCCCACATTCGATCAGGTGGCCCGCTAATGTCCCTTGAGCGAGCAGATCAAAATCTTTCCATTCATAATGCGCGATGAGTGGGCCAAGGGTCATCGATGGGTCGGCCACTCTCCCGGTGATCACAATGTCGGCCCCTTTTTGAATGGCCTCTGCAATCGAGTGGGCTCCCAAATAGGCGTTTGCTGTGTAGAGCTCTTTGTTGTTCAAAGTCTCTCTGACATCGTCACCGATGATGGCAGCAATTTTTAGGTCGGGTGCCTCTGTCTTTAATTTTTTTGCCAATCCCAACGGGTTAAAACCGCCCCCATTTGTGACGATCAAAAATTTTTTCTGTTTAAAGAAAGGGAGAAGCGACTTAATCACTTCAAAACAGTCTTTAGCATACCCTAAAGAAGGGTCTTTCTCTTGTTGGTTGGCTAAAATCGATAACGATAATTCGGACAAATAATCGAGGGTCATCACATCGACAAAAGGGGCAAGTTTTGCCGGCGCCTGCAGGTCGTCTCCCCAAAATCCACACCCATTGCCTATGGTAATCATGTTTGAAAGACCCCTGTTTGGAAGGGGAGGTCTTTATAAGGACGCCGTAGAGAAAGGGGAATGAGCATGTTGAGCCACCGACGAGTTGCCCTTGGATCGATAATTTCATCTACCCATCCATGAGCTGCTCCATAGCGGATGTCGAGTTTTTCTTGATACATCTCGCGAACTCCGTCGCCCAGTTGAGGGCTTAGCCTAGAAAGGGTGGAGGCTGCTTGTTCGCCGCCCATCACCCCATAATGGGCTGTCGGCCACGCTAAAAGCATTTCAGGGTCGTATGCTTTTCCTGCAAGGGCATAGTGACCGGCTCCGAACGAATTGCCAACAATCACTGTCCATTTTGGAACGATCGAGTTGCTGACCGCATTGACCAGCTTGGCCCCCGCTTTGATGATGCCGGCCTCTTCAGCCCGCTTTCCTACCATGAAACCGCTCACATCCTGCAAGAAAAGGATGGGGATTTTGAGCTGGTTGCATTCCATCACAAAGCGGGCCGCTTTTTCAGCTCCTTCGGGATAGATCACACCCCCCATTTCCATTTCTCCTTTCGGATTTTCGGTTCTTCTTTTTTGGTTGGCGACGACGCCAAGCGAAGTTCCCCCAATTTTCCCAAAGGCTGTGACCATGCTCCGCCCAAAATCGGGTCGGTATTCCAAAAATGACCCTCCATCTAGCAAGAGGGTAATCAGATCTCGCATCTCATACTCTTTTTGATCCGGCAGAATAGCCATTGCGTCTTGCAACGGTTCAAGTACGGGTTGAAAATCGTAAGAGGCATCTAATAAAGAAACCGCTTTTCGCAAAGTTTCTAAACATTCTTGGTCTGTTTTGCAAACTAGGTCGATCGTGCCGCTCAGTTCGGCATGTAATTTTGCGCCCCCTAAACTTTCGGCATCAATTTTTTGCCCGATCGCAGCTTCAACAAGAGAGGGGCCCGCAATGAACAGGCCGCTTCCTTCCGTCATGATCAAAAAATCTGAAAGAACCGGAAGGTAGGCACCTCCGGCAATGCATTCCCCCATGATGGCGCTAAATTGGGAAGTCCTAATGCAGAAAATCGGCTGTTATTACAAAAGATCCTTCCGAAATCGTCTTGGTCCGGAAAAATTTCATCTTGCATCGGAAGAAAAACACCTGAAGAATCGACCAGGTAGATCAAAGGAAGGCGCAAATTCCAGGCAATTTTTTGAGCCCGCAACATTTTTTTGACCGTTTGGGGAAAAAAGGCTCCGGCCTTTTGCGTCGAGTCATTGGCTATCACCATGACACCTTTTCCAGAAACAGTTCCAATGACAGAAAGGAGCCCTGCGCAGGTTAGGCCTCCCTGCTCTTTGTACATGCCCCAACCTTGGAATAGGCCAACTTCAAAACGGGGAGTGCCTGGATCAAAAAGATGGTCTAGACGCTCTCTTGGGGTCATCCGTCCCAATTTTCGTTGTCTTGCGACACCCTTTTCGTTTTCTTGCCGAAGTTTTTTTACTTCCTGATCAAAATTGGTCAACCAATCAGGCATTTAATCAATTCCTGTCATGTCGTTGGCCACTTTTTTGATGAGAGGATCCAAATGACTGGGGATAAAAGGATGGTCAAACTGCTCAAAGGCTAAGCTGGCATACAGATCAATGATGCTTTTATCGCCCCCTTTCCAGAGAAGGGCCATGAGGGTGTAAAGGGAGATGACTTTACTTGCTAGACGGTTGATGACAAATTGTTCTTCTACAACCCCTTCTCTATAACGAGCCAGAGTATAAAGGACTTGCCAGCTAAAAAGGCGTATCCTTTTTTGTAAACCCATGACTACTTTTTTATTTCCTTTCATAAGCTCGCATTGAGAAAGAAAGGCACCCCATCTGCGTGGGCTTTTCAGCGTTTCACCAACTTCTCGTAAGCCGACAGCTCCGATGAAGACACGCAAGACTTCGTTAGCCCCTTCTCCGATCATGTTGAGCCTTGCATCACGCATCATCCTCTCAAGAGGAAGATCGGTAAAAAAGGAGCGCCCTCCAAAGACTTGCATCGTTTCGTAAATCATGTCCCACAGGGCTTCTGAAGCAAATACTTTTAAAATGGCTGCCTCTAACATCACATCTTCAAGTCCCTGATCGACTAGAGCGGCAGTCAATTGAGTCGTTGCTTCCATGGCAGCAGAGTAGGCTGCAATTTTTGCCAGTTTGAATTTGATCATCTCAAAGTGGGCGAGGGGCTTGCCAAATTGGATCCTTTCAATTGCCTGCTTTTTAGCCATTTCAAGGAGTTTTTTTGAAAGGCCTGTGCAAGTGGCTCCAAAAGTTGTCCTTCCAAAGTCCAAAGTGGTCAGACAAACTTTTAAGCCGGAGCCCAGCTTGCCGAGAAGATTTTCTTGAGGGATAAAAACATTTTCAAAACTCAGGTTGGATGTGCGTGTTCCTCTAATGCCTACTTTTTCTAACGCTTTGGCTGTAAAGGTCAAACCAGGAGAATCTGAAGGAACTAAAAAAGCTGAGACCTTTTCTTTTCCATCTTCCATTTTGGTTTTAGCCATGACGGTTAAGACCGAGGCGATGCTTCCGTTGGTGGTCCACTGTTTAGTTCCGTTTAGGATGTAACCCTTTTTTTCACTATCCCAAACAGCCTTCGTTTGTATGCCGCCGGCATCGGAGCCTGCCATCGGTTCGGTCAAAGAAAAGGCGGCAATTTTTTCGCCGCTTGCAAGAGAAGGGAGCCATTTCTTTTTCTGTTCCTCAGTGCCAAACAGAAGAATGGCTTTTAGCCCGATGCTTTGGTGGGCATTGACAAAGATAGCAGTAGACGCGCAGAGCGCTCCCAGTTCTTCCATTAATCTGCAGTAGGTGGACTGAGAAGCGCCGCCGCCGCCATAATTTTCTGGAATCGTCAGCCCTAATAACCCTAAATCTCCAAGGCTTTTGATCACATAGTCAGGAATGTTTTGATCTCGATCAATCTGAACAGGATCGATGCCAATCGAATGGAGTTTTTCAAGAAGAGGCAGAGGGTCAAGGTTGGGAAGGGGAGGTAGCCGATCATTGGAAAATCGGCCAAAAAAAGGCTCTTTACTAAGGAGGCTTTACCGCTTGGTTTCCCCAAAACCTCTTCCGCCAGTTTTCTTGCTTCTTCCATGCCCATATTCGGACATTAAAATATTTACTACATTTCAAAGAAGGAAAACCCTCGCTCTTGCCTGAAATAAGCGCTCATCCTATATTTAACTAATTATTTAGAGGTTATTGATGTCTAACACTTTCTTTGCTGCTTCTTCGACAGCAGCATCCCATTTTTTTAAGGCACTGCCATGGGCTGCAGGAACAGCCTTAGTGATAGGCAAAGTTTTCCCGACTAATAGGGTACATACCATTAGCCAGATGGCTCGTGCAGCTTTTGGGGGTGCGCTGCTCGCAACGGCTTTCATCGGAGCTGCTGGAAGGTTGTCTTTACGTGGTTTTACCCCATTAAAGCCTTTTTACGAAACGGGACTTGTCGCATTTGCCGCTACTTGCTTTGTAGCCAAGCTTTTACCTAAACGGGGCCCTCCTCCAGTGCCCGTCGAAATAGTTGCAGCATACAAACAGTTGCAAGATGTGGGTGTTTGGGTGGTACGACCAAACAAGGTGGCAAGTGCTCTAGATTCTCGTGTTGACAGGGACATTGCCGTTTTAAATATTGATTGTAATCATATCGCGCTGTATCGGTATGGGCATCAACCTGAACATGGTCACCCCTATGACGTTGATCGCCTTTATGTCGAAAAGCAAGATGATGGCAGTTACATGATTGGGTATTACGACGGTAACGAGAAAGTTTTATTTCCGATAGCAGAGGCAAAAGCAGCGCTCGAAGCCCATTTCGGAGTTCGAATCCTTGATGATGAGTTGCAAAAGAAGTTGGACGAGGAAGCGGATGCGAAAGCAAAGGCTTTCGTGGCTGCACATCCTAATTGGGAAAAAGAACAAGAACAAAAGCTTGGCATTAAGATCGTAAAGAGAGCGCCTGTGAAGACGTTCCAGATGGTGAAGGATGAATATAACCTAAAAGAAGAGAAGCTCACCTACCCTCGCCTTGCCAAAATCGCAGCATTCATCTTCGGTCCATAGGATTCATCTAACTTCGCGATACATATTGTAGCTTAGGCTTTAGAGCCACTTGCAAAAATCAGATTAAGCTCAGAAACAGGCCCGAAGGGCCGAAATATGAAAGCCCTGGTCGAAGGCCAGGGTAAGTATGCCAATAGAAATTGGAGTCCTGAAGGGACGACATATCCTGTTCCACAAACACTACAGGAGATATTTTATGCCGTCCTTTCAGGACTCCAATTTTATTTCACATTTGTAACCCAGGCCTTCGGCGCTGGGCTTTCATATTTCGGTCCTTCGGACCTGTTTCTAAAAAAAAGCCAACAATCCGATTTTTGCAAGTACTTCTTTAGCCTGAGCTCGTTTTGCGGGGTTTTAACCCCGCACCATCCGTCGCGGGTTGAAACCCGCTGTAACAAGCTCAGGCTAAACGCCGCTTGCATTCCAAACGTGCTGCGAAGAAAAAGCAAATTCGATCAAGTCTCTCTTCAGCCTCAGTTTGCATTTCATTAACACTTTATTATTACTAACTTCATCAATTTATTATTACTAACTTCATCAAATAGATAGAGCATTAGTTAGGAACAAAAGGGGTGATTATGAGTAGCGCTTCTGGTGATTATTCACGGTTTAAAAATGTTTATGATGGCTTCGTGCAATCGGCAGTAAACGAAGCAAAAAGCAAGGGAATATCCAATCAGACCGCTATACAAAATATAGCTGATAAATTAACCCCGGATCAGCTGGCTGTAGTGAAGAAGATTTTTGAATTTATTGGCGCTAATAAGTCTCAAGCGCCCACTTTAGCAGAGCATGAAGTAAAAATTCTTAAGCAGTTAGAGAAAAAATTTGGAGCTAAGGCTAGCCAAGAGCGTTTGACATCTCCACGAAAAGAAGGTTCTCTTCCCCTTTTTAAGCAAATAACCAATGCGTGGAACAATTTTTTTGGCAGAAAGGCATTGCCAAATGCATCTCTACTAGTGGCAGACGCGATGCCCGAGGGGATTCAACTTCAATCACATGTTCATTCAGCACCTAAAGAATCGGCAAGGACGCAGGCTGACATTGAAAAGCAAGAGTACTTTCCTAAAGATGTTCAACAAAAGCTGCAGTCAGAAGGCATATTAAGAAACGCAGTTGCAGCAATGGGGAAAGAGAAGGGAAGTGAGTTGATGATAAGATTAGATAAGCAAGCCATATGGAGGCTTATCTTGTTAGTCTCTTGTAAAAAATGACCAATTACCTCATGATGTTCGGTATTTCGCGCCTGTAGTTCAATGGTAGAACAATAGCCTTCCAAGCTATCTGTGTCAGTTCGATTCTGATCAGGCGCTCTTGAATAAACATTAAAAACAATCCAAGACCGAAATCTCGCCGCTCTAGGTGAGATGCCGTGGTCAATATCAATAGAAGGGACAAGGACTTGGCTGAAATATCAATTAAAGACCTACTCGAGGCTGGCGCTCATTTTGGGCACCAAAAAAGACGCAAAAACCCAAAAATGATGCGCTTCATCTTTGAAGAGCGCAATGGGATTTGCATCATCGATCTTTCCAAAACATTGCAGCAAATCCGCGATGCGGTTGCAGCGATCAAAGAAGTTGTCGGTAAACACCGCTCAATTTTGTTTGTTGGAACTAAAAAACAGGCTAAATCTGTTCTTAAAGAACTTGCAGAGCTCTGCGGCGAATTTTATGTTGCTGAAAGATGGCTCGGCGGGATGTTGACCAACTTGCAAACGATCCGTCAATCGATCAAAAAACTTGAAAAGATTGAAAAAAGGATTGCAGCCGGTGGAGATGGCCTCAAAAAGAAAGAGCTTTCTCTCCTCTCAAAAGATCAAATTAAAATGGATAAAAACTTGTCCGGCGTCCGTTCGATGCGCAAGTTGCCAGGTCTTTTGATCGTTGTTGATACAAACAAAGAACACTTAGCTGTTGCTGAAGCCAATAAATTGGGCATCCCGGTTTTAGGTCTTGTTGACACTAACTGCGACCCAGATCCTATCAAATTTCCTATTGCTTGCAACGACGATGCTTTAAAAAGCGTTAAGTTGATCTTGCAAACACTGGTTGAAGCCATTGTCGAAAAGAAAAACGAGATCCGTCTCACATCCGGAAAAGAAGATCAGGCTTTTAGTGAAGAGCTTGAGATTGTAGATAAGGACGCTGAAGAGGTTGAAATCTCTTTAGAAGATGCTGGAAACGCTTCATAGGAGATAAAAGTGGCTGAAATCACAATGGAAAAAATTAAAGAACTCCGTGAAAGAACTGGCGTTGCTGTCAACAAGTGCAAAGAAGCGTTGACAGAAGTTGGTGGCGACATGGAAAAAGCTGTTGATCTTCTCCGTAAGTCTGGCATGGCTTCTGCTGTTAAAAAAGCAGGCCGTGAAGCAAACGAAGGGAAGATTGGTGTTGCTGAAACTGCAGATGCCATTGCTATTGTCGAAGTTAACGCTGAGACAGACTTCGTGGTCAACAATGAGAAGTTCCAAAAATTTGTGCAAGAAATTGCAGAAGAAATTGCTAAAACAAAACCGGCAAGTTTGGAACAATTTTTGGCTCAAAAATTCTCGAAAGATAATACATTATCTGTCGACGAATACAGAGCAACTCTTGTTCAAGCGATTGGCGAAAATATCCAGATCAGCCGTTTTACTCTCCTTCCAAAGAAGAAAGGGCACTCGGTTGCTGTTTATTCCCACTTAGGGGGCAAAATTGTCACTTCGGTGGACATTGCGGGTTCAGACGGGAAAGAATCTCTTTCTCGCGACATCGCAATGCACGTCGCAGCGGCAAGCCCAGAATACCTCAACGCAAATGCAGTCCCTGCCGAAATTCTTGAAAGGGAAAAAGACATTGCGAAAGAGCAGATCAAGGGGAAGCCAGAGAATATCGTCGAAAAGATAGTCGAAGGGAAGATGAAGGCATTCTATGACATGGCCTGCCTCGTCAACCAGAAGTACATCAAAGACGATTCTCTTTCCGTTGAAGAGTTTGTCAAGCAGAAGGGAGCCGACCTCACAGTCGCAAGCTTCCTACGCTGGACCGTCGGACAGAAGTAATTCCTCGAGCGCCGGAATGGCCTCATTTGAATAAAACAAAAACCTCGGCCTACGGAGTAGAGCCGAGGTTTTTGTTTTTTACGCAGGGCCTGCAAACGGCCGCCAGCTTGGGCCATTTTTGGCTTTAGGTACTAGCTGTTAGAGTTCGCGAAGCGTTTGGAGTGCTCTACGCCCGTTTAGCTTTGACTTGTCGGTGAAAAGTGAAAGCTAAACAGACGTAGAGCACGGCCTTGTTGCGCAATTGCTAGCTGGAAAGAAATAAACGCCCGAAGGGTGTTTTGGATTGTAGCCCAGGGTAAGCGCGGAGCGCGCAACCCTGGGTTATTGGTGTAATACATAAATAGCACCCACGAAGTGGGTGCTGGAGTTGAAAAGGTCCAGCACTCTCTTCGAGAGTGCCATTTATTTCATGCATTCTTACCCAGGATTGCGCTTCGCTTATCCTGGGCTACAATCCAAAACACCCTTCGGGTGTTTATTCATTCCTCACGAGATCTCAGGTCTGGAGTTGACTAATTATGCAACAAGGCCGTTTAGCACTCCAAACGCTTTGCGTACCGCCCCTCCTTCTTTCTCTTTTTTCACCTACGGAGTAGACTAAGCTTAATATACTATTGGGAGTTGTTATGACGAAGGCTGAGACGGAAGAGAAGATGCTGGCGGCGATTGATCATTATAAGGAAGAGCTGAAAAGCTTAAGGACCGGAAGGGCCAATGCAGGCCTAGTAGATGGGGTCTTTGTTGAGCTATATGGCAGCAGAATGAGGCTAAAAGAGGTGGCCAATATCACGACACCTGATAGCAAAACCATATTAATATCCCCTTTTGATGGGAAAAATGCTGGGGCCATTGGCAAATCGCTTGAGGCAGCCAACCTTGGGATGAGGCCTGTAGTCGACGGGAATGCAGTCCGTCTGGTGATCCCATTTATGGACGAAGCTCTTCGAAAAAAAATGGTGGTGAGCCTCCATGAAAAGAGGGAGGCAGCTAAAGTGCGCATCCGCAATATCCGTCGTGATATGAAGGAAAAGGCAGAACGGCAGAAAAAGTCAGGGGAAATTGCAGAAGACATATTAAAGAAATTGGAGAAAGAAATTCAGGACGCGACAGATAAATTTTGCAAGCTAGCAGATGAAATTTCTTCTTTAAAAGAAAAGGAAATCATGACAGTCTAGCGAAATTAGGGGACCCCTAATCGTTTTGCTTGCAGCAAAATCAGATGGATAGATAGACTTGTGGCTGTTTCTAGCCTTTTAGGTTAGAAACAAGAATAAACACTAAGGCCCTATCGTCTAGTCTGGTCTAGGACACCGGATTTTCATTCCGATAACAGGGGTTCGAATCCCCTTAGGGTCAATCTTAAGCGTAGTAAAAGGCGTCTTTTACTACGTTTTTGGGTCTTTAGCTCAGTTGGTTAGAGCACCTCACTTTTAATGAGGGGGTCGATGGTTCGAGTCCATCAAGACCCAAATTTTTTTATCGGGAGTTCAACAGAATTCACGTTTTTATAGACTTGCATTGGATCGTCCAATGCATTACGATTAATCTCGGAGTGGTTCCTTCCACTTCGCTTTTTTAGTTTCCAGGTCCCCTATCTTAATGAGTACAAAACCTAAGCCGAAATCTGCGTTCAGTGATCAGCAGCAACAAAAAGTTGATGAGATTGTCTCTTTAGCAAAAGAACAAGGCTTTATCACCTACGAAGAGATCAACGAAATTCTCCCTATGAGTTTCGACTCTGCGGAGCAAATTGACCAAGTTCTGATCTTCTTAGGTGGTCTTGACATCCAAATCCTCAACCAAATTGAGGTGGATAAACAAAAAGAGAGAAAGAAAGAGGCCAAAGAGCTAGAAGGGCTCCCTCGCCGTTCTGAAGGCTCTCCTGACGATCCTGTCAGGATGTATCTAAAAGAGATCGGTTCTGTTCCTCTATTGACTAGAGAGGAAGAGGTTGAGATCTCGAAAAGGATCGAAAAAGCGCAAGACCAAATCGAAAAGATTATCATGCGTTTCCGCTATTCGACCAAAGAAGCTGTTTCTATTGCGCAATATTTGATCCATGGAAAAGAGCGTTTCGATAAGAGTATCGCTGAAAAAGAAGTCGCTAATAAGTCTGAATACATGCGCCTTCTTCCAAAACTGGTCGAGCTGCTTCAAAAAGAGGATCAAATCCTCGAAAGAATCCTATTTCAAATAGAAAATAAAGATATAAAAAAAGCCGATCTTCTCAATCTTCAAGAAGATTTGGAAAAATGCAGAATCCGTTCCCAAGCCTACTTAAGAAGGCTTCATCTCCGTCCTAACATCACAGATGACTTTGGCGAGGTGATTCTACGCTCTTACGATCGATTCCTTTTCTTAGAAAAAGAGATACAAGAGCTAGAGCCCCGTGCAGAGCGAAACAAATTTGCTCTAAGTAAGTTGATGGCAGGCAAAAGACGTTTGAAAAAACGGGAACTTGCTGCCGGGCGTACACTAGACGAATTCAAAAAAGATGTTCGAATGTTGCAGCGGTGGATGGACAAGAGCCAAGAAGCCAAGCGAGAAATGGTAGAGTCCAACTTACGGTTGGTCATTTCCATCGCTAAAAAGTACACGAACAGGGGCCTTTCCTTTCTCGATTTGATTCAAGAAGGGAACATGGGGCTGATGAAAGCGGTCGAGAAGTTTGAATACCGTCGTGGGTATAAGTTTTCGACTTATGCCACTTGGTGGATCCGTCAAGCTGTGACCCGCGCAATCGCTGACCAAGCAAGAACCATCCGTATTCCTGTTCACATGATTGAAACCATCAATAAAGTCCTTCGCGGGGCGAAAAAGTTGATGATGGAAACAGGCCGTGAACCGACTCCGGAAGAATTGGCAAACGAACTGGGAATCACTCCTGACCGTGTAAGAGAAATTTATAAAATTGCTCAACACCCAATTTCGTTGCAAGCAGAGGTAGGTGAAGGGGGCGAAAGCCAGTTTGGTGACTTCCTAGAAGATACCACAGCCGATTCTCCTGCAGAAGCAACCGGTTATTCTATCTTAAAAGATATGATGCAAGAGGTGCTTGAGACATTGACCGATCGAGAAAAGAAGGTCTTAATCCAACGGTTTGGTCTGCAAGATGGAAAACCCAAGACTCTTGAAGAGGTTGGGATAGAGTTTAAGGTAACACGTGAGCGTATCCGTCAGATCGAAGCCAAAGCTTTGAGAAAGATGAGACACCCGACCCGTTCCAAAAAGCTAAAAGCTTTCTTAGACCTTCTTGAGCAAGAGTGAGTAAACTATCACCCAGGGTTGCATCACCCTTTCAGGGTTACTTGACCCTGGGCTACCATCCAGCACCCCATCTAGGGGTGCTCCATTTTTTTTCTAGCAGGGATTGCTTGTGAGTTTGCTTTCTTCTTTCTTCGAACGTGGTAGCCCCCTTTTTAAGGACTTTCCCCGCTATGAAGAGAGAAGGGAACAAAAGGAACTTGCCCTCTTAGTGGAAGAGACCTTCCGCGAAGGGGGCACTTCTCTTTTAGAGGCCGGCACTGGAGTAGGAAAGAGTTTTGCCTATTTGCTGCCGGCCCTCTTGCTTGCCCATACCAAAGGGGAAAGGGTTGTTGTCTCAACCCATACGATCCACCTGCAAGAACAACTCGTTAAAAAAGATATCCCCTACCTCATCAAGACCCTTGGTTATGATATCGGGGTTTCTTTGGCTATGGGACTTTCGAATTATGTCTGCTTAAAGCACCTAGACGAGCTAGAAGAACCGCAACTAGCCGAACAATTTGATAAGTGGAAGAACGAGGGGGGGTCGTTAAAAAGGGGCGACTTGCCTTTTGCCGTTCCTGCTGAATGGGCGGACGGGGTTTTTGCCGATTATGATTCTTGCACCGGACAAAAATGCCCTCATTATGAAACATGTTCTTTTTTTGCCGATCGAAAGAAAGCAGAAGGGTCAAAACTGATCGTAGCCAATCACCACTTGCTGCTGACCGACCTTGCAAAAAAGAGTCGTGGCGATCGGGGCATTCTTCCCCCTTATCAGTATGTAGTCATTGATGAAGCCCACCACTTAGAGGCGGTTGCTACCGATCTTTTCGCAAACACTATTTCTAATGTAGACCTTTTCCGACTGTTTGGAAGGCTCTATTCTGAACAGAAGAAAGGGCGTAAAGGGGTTCTCAATCGTCTTTTACAAAAGGTAGAAGGTTATTTTTCAAAAGAGCAAGAGCCCCCTTTCCTTAAACGGTTTCGAGAAAAAATCGTTCTAGAATTTCCCGGGATGAGAGAGCGAGGCACCATGGAGATTCACCGTCTATTTCAGACACTCGATCTTGGTGCATCTCTTTCAGAGAGTAAATGGAGGCTGACCGGACAGCACAAGGAAGAAGAGGTTCAAACTCTTTTCGAACAGGTCAAAAAACTAAATGAACCGGTCCCTGTTCTTGTTTCAGGCCTTTTACAAGACTTGAAAGTAACACAAGATGAAAAGCTTCTAAAGGAAACAGAGCCCCTTTTTCAAGAAGTGGAGGCGATACGATCTCAATTTGCTGAAGGGATTACGACGATCAAGACCATTTTAGATATCAATCCTCCGGGCAAAGGGAGAGTCCAATGGTTCGCGCGAGAGGGAAAACGGCGGATGAGGGAAGAGCTCCGCCTTGGAGAGACACTCATTGACCAGGGACAAACGCTCGACAGCATTCTATTTTCGTTAATGAAAGGGGTTGTGTTGACGAGCGCTACTTTGGGGGGGAAACATGGGTTCAAACCTCTTGCCGAGCGGCTAGGCTTAAAAGAGGGGGAATGGAAAGAAAAGTCATTTGCCTCTCCCTTTAACTACCCCAAACAGGCCCTATTTCTAGGTGTCGAGGGACTTTCCCTCACCGACAGCCCCGCCTTCATTCAAGAAGCTGAAAGCCTTCTACTCGAAGTTTTACCCCAGCTTAAAGGAGGTACTTTTTTGCTTTTTACCTCTTTTCAGCAACTTTACGCCTTGAGAAGTTCCCTTGAGACCGCTTTAAAAGAGAAAGGTTTTTCGCCTCTCTTTCAAGGAGACCTGCCGCGTAGAAAATTGATCGAACAGTTTCAAGTAGAAAAAAGGCCCGTTCTTTTTGGGACAGACTCTTTTTGGGAGGGGGTCGACATTCCAAACGGAAAGCTAAAAACAGTTGTCCTAATGAAATTGCCCTTTAAAAGCCCCAAAGATCCCATTATAGAGGCTCGTTCAGAAGCACTGCAAGCCGATGGTAAAAGCCCATTTTTGAGTTACCATCTTCCCGAAGCGCTGATCAAATTCAAGCAAGGCTTTGGCCGTCTTATCCGGTCGCACAGCGACAAAGGAATTGTCCTTTGCCTAGATAGCCGTCTCAAAGAGAAGGGGTATGGTAAGCAATTTTTGAATGCCCTTCCCCCTTGCCAAAAGCTTTTCGTCTCTCGGTCGTCTTTAAAAGAAGCCATCGACACTTTCTGGAAGAGTTAGTTGTTTTAAACTATAAAAATTGATAATATAATTTCTTTTATTTGAGGGAATGTGGCAGCAGTGTTAAATGCAGTGATTCTTGGTTTGCGGGGGTTTGAAACCGCAACCGTCTTGGCGCAACACCATAACGAACGATTATTTAATCTAATCCACCGCGTAAAGACGCTTCCTTTTGTTGTTCAAGGAGCACTTGCTATTGGCCCGAGTATTATCTCTGTTTTTGAGCTCAATAGAAGAATCCTTTCTTTTGCAGGGCTCGATAAAAGACCAGTCGGTCTTACTCATCACCTGGTTGGTCATGCAGCTGTTTTAGTGACCTTGGTTGCTGTCATAGGAATTGCTGAGCTCACAAAAGAGAGGGTAGACACATTTTTCAAACCAACACATCGATTTAAAGAGACACATCAAATGGCCAAGGTGGAATGGGGTAAACCCCAAGCTGAACAGACAATGAGGCGGCTCTATCTAAGCGAGATGGTCGCTTCTCTTTTCCTTTTTGTCTCGACACGTTCGGCAATGTGGGGTTTAAGCTTTCTGATGGCAGGTGCAAGCCTTTGCCTCACTTCCCGCTGGCAATGGATCAAGTTGACCCAGACCTATACATTGCCTGATGGTGGAAAATTTTACGGCGCCCCTGACGGGCATTTCGGTCATGGAGTCACTGTTACAGGGGGGGCTGTCTCTGCCTTTTACCCTTACTCCCATGGATGCAGCAAACACGTTCCCAAAAAAATCGATGATATCATTAACCATCTGCAGAATCGCATGGGACATTTTGTCAGCTCTTTGAAACTTTCTCCGCCAATCATGGAATTTAATGGATCAAGAGAGAAAGGCATCAAGTTTAAGCTATCTTGTAATCCATTCAAGCTTGAATGTGTAAAGGATGGGTGTAGAACGACACTTCCTCAAAATGGGATAGAGGTTATGGTTTATAGTACTAAAGAAGATGGTACAGAGAGAAAGATACTTGCCGAGCTAGTTCCTGTTGGCCCTAAAATCGAAGAACTTACGGATGCGTAAGGCTCAAATTTAAGCCCTGCACCGCAAGGTTCCTTGCTTATAGAACTTCCAGAAGGGGAATAATCCCCTTAGAAGCGGAACTGAAGGCCTACGTTAAGTCCTTGGACCCAGAGATCGTTCTCTTTGAAGGAAGCTATTGGACTTGGGGTTCCAACAAGGGTGGGGTTAAGCTCAAACTCGTAAAGCGCAGACTGTGTCGGGTTGATATTCCGATTGATCTGATTACCTGCCCACAGGACCTTGTTGACGTAAAGGAACGAGTAACCGAGGTGCAGATCAAGGCAATCCATGATGGCGTAACTCACTTGAACATCTACCTCAGGCAATACGGCAAAGCTTGTCCGGTTGTGTTTGCCAATGTTGCTGGGAAGAGCAAAAAAGCCGCCAGATGATGTAATGCGCGGGGTGATGACGCCACCAAAGTCGTTAAAAATAAAGCTGCCGTCTATATTAAGGCGTTCGCACATAGCACCAAGCGCAACTTTCCCCGTTAGGTTAAAAGAAAATCTGTTCCAGCAAAAATCGGCGCTGAGTCCGATTTGACCACCGTAAAAATTGTTATCAACATCAAATTTGTCACTGATCTGGTAGATTTCTGCAGGGATGAGAAGCGCTGGGCTATCCCAAAAGATGTTGAGCTTTTCGTTGAAGTTCCAATAGCGAAAACCTGCTAAAACCGTCACGTCAAAGGTACAGTCGGAGAACGCAGTGTACAGTCCATTTAGTTCGGCTCCTTGCATCCGGTTTGTCAGCTTTAGATCAACCAATCCAGCAAATTCGCCCGGAACGGCAAAGTTAGAGGAACTTTCTGTGTCTGTTATCGTGTCAAAAAATGGAACTCCCAAATAGGCCGAATCGATCAGGCCGCTTGAAAAGACCCGTTGGTTTTTCGAGCTGTTTGGTAAAAAGAAGTAATTGGCTTCGACTGCAAAACAACTTTCGCAGCTCCTCCAGCCAAGGGCAAATTTTCCACCTGAGCGCCAATCAGTATCGATCCTTTTTTCGCCCATTAATACAACTGTGCCAGGCACGCCAAGCAAGGGGTCCAAATTAGGAACGGTAGTTGGGGCTGTTGCTAAAAGCGGAGTAGGATTTGGTGAATTTTGGATCTTCCAGTAGAGATAATCTGCGTTTACCCAAAACATATTTTCTTCACAGGCATTCAGTGCAGGTGAACATAGAAAATTTGCGCAAAGTGCGATGCTTGCAAGCTGACGTTTCATACTCTCTTTCCGATCAATGGTTTTTCGTCACTAAAACTCAAAGTTTCCTTTTTTGTCCATCCTCCTTGCTAAAAACGCCTTGTCCCTTGATCCTATTTGTAAAAATAAGGATAAAAACATGTCATCTCCCACCTCACTTGTAAATAATAGTTCAATGATCACTTTGAACTCTCCTAGACAAGGAGGGGGGTCGCAAGCCACGGTGTACATCGGAGCAGAACCTAGGTTCTCGTCAGAGATAAGCCAAGTTGCCGGTTGCTTTCAGCGAGGCAAAATCGCCTCTCAAGAGGAGAGTCCTGCTTCCGCCACTCACTATTTTCTTTTCATTACTGACACTTTCCTGAAGTCCAAAGAGTATCTCCTTCCCCTTATTTCCAGGCTGTCCGACCCTGAGTTCAAGCAGCGACTGTTCCCCGTCATTATGGATAAAGCCGTCTCGATCTTTGGAGCAGGCGATGAACAGAAATACGTTAAATATTGGGAAGGGATCTCTACAGACAACGAAGTCGATATGATTCGACAGAACATCGCTCACCTGATCCGTGTCCTCCGAGATACCCTCATGCCCCCTCTGGGTCAACTTCTCCAAGACGATCTCGCCCTGGTGACCAATGCCATAGAAAAAAAGCTTCACCTTCTCGATGCCGGCCACTTCTTCTTTTTACCACCCGCAAATGCGCAAATTCTCCGAAAGGCTGCCTTGGAAACACTCTCGTCTAATTTTAAGAGACAAAATATCGTCTCCATCTCAGGGGAAAAGGGGATAGGAAAAACTACCCTTGCCATTGAATACGCTAAACAATCTGGAACTTACCCATCAGGCACCTTTTGGCTCGATGCCACCGATGAACAAACCCTCGAAGTGAGCTACAAGCAGCTTGCCGCCCAATTAGGGATCAACCCCGATCAGGTCAAAAGAAAACTCTCTTTGAAGAAAGACTTTCTCCTGATTTACGATAATGTGACAGATCGCTCTCTTGTCCCCTCCTTCTTCGCTAGCCATACCCTCATCATCGGCACAAATCTCTCCCACCCAGATATGACCTTGGGACCCTTTACTTCAGAAGAGGCAGAACAACTCGAGAGTTCTTCCAAACAACTCGCGTCTACTTTAGAAAACCATCCTGCTAAACTTGCTGAGGCCATCGCTTATATCAAAAGCAGCAAGATATCGCCCCAAGCCTACATCGACTTTTACCAAAACGACAAAGAACGGCTCCTCCAAAAACAACAAGCAAAAGTCTCTACCACAACATTATCTCCTGCTCTTCCCACTAACCTAGATCCCTCTCCTGCAACACTCCAAAAATACCTTCAGCTTCCCTTGAGTGAAATACAAAAAGAATTCATAGCTCAAAACATCCAAATCTTTATCTCCTACCAATGGGGCTCCAAAAATGAGGTCGACCAGATCGACACCCTCTTTAAAGAGATGGGAATTGAACTTCGAAGAGACATCCGAGAGACACGCAACTTCGAAAGCCTCCGCGAATTCATGAAAAAGGTGATAAAGGAATCAGACTACACCTTCAGCATCATCAGCTCAAACTACCTCAAATCGTTCAACTGTCTCTTTGAGGTGATCACAACGATGCAAGATCCCCCCTGGAAATACCGTCTCTTTCCGCTAGTTGTTCAAGGAACAGATCTTAGCAATACCCACCTTTACACCACCCATTGGTTAAATGAAGTAGAGCGACTAAAAAAAATCGGAGCTAACCCCACAGAGATCGCCATCGCACAGGAAGGAGCAATAAAAATCGCCCCCTTCCTAGAGTTCGTCAAACAACTGCAACCAGACTCTCTTGACACCCAACTAGAGGCACATTTCCAAAAGACTTTAGCCATCATGCTAGCCCGGCAAGAGAAGATCGAAAAGAAAGGGCTCTACAAACAAGCCATCTTCCACCTCCCCATGGGACGTAACAAAGACTTCGTCGGCCGGGAAAAAGAACTCGCCCTTCTAGAAGAATCTCTCAAACAAGGAACTTCTAGCGCCATAACTAATACAGGGATGGGCGGCGTTGGTAAAAGCCAGCTTGCCCTTGAATACGCTTACAGACACGAACAAGAATACGAGATGATCTTCTGGATCCGGTCCGAACAAGAAGCCACCATCAAAACAGACCTCCGAGCGCTCGGCCTTGAAATGGGCATCGCAGAAGATTTTCTTAAGGATGACAACGTCATCTCCACCATGAAAAACGCCCTTGAGAAACGGAAAGGATGGCTTCTTGTCTTCGACAACGCCGAAGACCCACAACTTCTCAACCGGGTCCTCCCACAAGGTGGCCACATCCTGATCACCTCCCGCAACCCCAATTGGGAAAAGGCTGTCGCCGTTGATGTCTTTAGCAAAGAAGAAGCTCTCAATTACCTACAAAAGATCTCAGGCATCTCTGATCAAGAAGAAGAATTTAACCTTCTCGCAAACGAACTCGGTTATCTTCCCCTCGCCCTCACTCAAGCCGGCGCTTACATCCGCAGGCAACAAATTGATGTCGCAACCTACCGCACCGCTTTCAAAGAAGGCCAAAAGCAGCTTCTTTCTCAAAAAGAAAAAGGTTACCCAGGCAGCGTCGCCACAGCTTGGCTCCTCTCCATGGAAAAAATCACCCAAGAAGATCCCAACGCCCTCAAACTTCTCAACATCTGCAGCTACCTTGCTCCCGACAAGATCCCCGAAGAGTTCCTAGAAGCCTGGCTCAAGGAAAAAGCCCACACAACAGGCCTCGACTTCCAAGATGCCCTCAGAATACTTGAGAGCTATTCCCTCATCGAACAAAAGGTCGATCAGAAAGAAGGCTCCCACAAAAAATGGATCTCTATCCACCGTCTCATCCAAACAGTTACCCGTGATGAGTGTGCGCCTGAGGCCAACCAAACCATCGAGCTTGGCATAAGCATTATGAAGCAACAATTCAAAGGGCAAGTTAGAACCAAAGAAGAGCGTGAGGCTGGAGATGTTTTAGTTTTACATGCTCAATCCCTAATTGGGCATGCAGAAAAACGAGACACACTGAGCGAATCTACAGGGTATGTAGCACAAAATACAGGATATTTTCTTTCAGATACTGGCAACTTCAAAGAAGCAAAAGAGTATTACGAAAAGGCTTTGCAAATTCATACCGCTTGCTCAGGAGCTGAAAGCATGCCTGCATCTGATAGCTACAATAGCTTGGGGAGTGTGGCAAATGCCCAAGGGGATTTCAAAGAGGCGCTAAAATATTTTCAAAAAGTTAACGACATCTACTTCCGTTATTTAGACACTAACAGGGATGCGGCCATAGGGCTAGCTCTCTGCAACATTAACATGGGGTCTGTGCTTGAGAGTCTAGGTGACTTCAAAGGGGCAAAAGAGAGCCTTGAAAAAGCCAGTGAATTTTTTAACTCCATAGAGGTTGAAAACAACGAAGCTGTCGCAGCATGTCATACTAATTTAGGGAGTGTGCTACTAACTCAAGGGGAATTGGAGGCAGCAAAAAAGCACTACGAAAAAGCCTTAGAAATTAATACTGTTTGCCTCAAGACCGAAAACCATACTAGTGTGGCTAGAAGCCACCTCAACATAGGAAGAGTGCTGCAGGATCAAGAAAAGCTTGAAGAGGCTAAACAGTGTTTCGAAAAAGCTTTGGAAATTTTTCGCACATGTCTAGGAACTGAAAATCACCCGAGCCTAGCAATGTGCCACAACAACATAGGGACTTTGTTAAAGGAACAAGGGCACTTTGAAGAGGCAAAAGAGAAATACGAAAAATCTTTGCAAATTAGAATTGATTGCCTAGGCGAAAACCACATCAGCGTGGCCCAAAGCTGCTGCAACATAGGGAATGTGCTAAAAGACCTAGGAAAGCACGCAGAGGCAAAACAGCTTTTGGAAAAAGCGAAGGGCATTTGCATCGCTTGTCATGGCACTGAAGATCACCTGGATGTGGGCAGAATTTACAACAACCTAGGTAGTGTGTTGAAAGATCAAGGTGATCTTGTAGGTGCAAAAGAGCATTACGAAAAAGCTTTGAAAATTAGAATTAACTGCCTCGGGACTAAAAATCATAGGGACATAGCTACAAACTATGTGAACTTAGGGGATGTGTTGAAAGGTCAAAAGGACTTTGCAGAGGCAAAAAAAGCTTACGAAAATGCCTTGGAAATTAGAATTGCCTGCCTAGGGAAAAGCCATACAGATGTGGCCGATTGCTATGATAATATAGGGTTGGTACTAATCCTTCAAAGTGACTTCAGTGGGGCACAAACATTTTATGAAAACGCATTGGAAATTTACATCGCTTGT
Organism: Parachlamydiales bacterium; assembly: GCA_963765145.1. GTDB lineage: Bacteria > Chlamydiota > Chlamydiia > Chlamydiales > JAJFMK01 > JAGVKY01. The sequence goes on along the minus strand of CAVXVG010000021.1, from coordinate 193,731 downwards.
CTAGGGAAAAACCACGCGAGCGTAGCTGCAACCTACTACAATATAGGGCTTGTGCTCGAGGCTCAAGGGCGTCTTGTAGAAGCAAAAGAATCTTATGAAAATGCATTGAAAGTTTACGTCGCTTGCCGAGGAGAAAGCCATATAGAAATGGCTAAAATCTATACTAGCTTGGGGGATGTTCTCAAGGCTCAAGGGCATCTTGTAGAGGCTAAAGAATCTTACGAAAATGCACTGAAGGTTTACGTCGCTTCCCGAGGAGAAAGCCATATAGCAATGGCTAAAATCTATAATAGCTTGGGGGATGTGCTCAAGGCTCAAGGGTTTCGTGTAGAGGCAAAAGAATCTTATGAAAAAGCTATTAAAATTAAAATAGATTGCTTAGGAAAAAACCACGCGAGCGTAGCAGCAGCCCACTACAACATAGGAAATATGTTAAAGAAACAAGAGGATTACGCAGAGGCAAAAAATTCTTTCGAAAGGGCATTGAAAATTTACGTCGTTTGCCGAGGAAAAAACCATATTGACGTGGCCGATAGCTACGAGAAAATAGGGGATGTGCTAAAGGCTCAAGAGGACTACATAGGGGCAAAAGAAAATTATGAAAAAGCCTTAGAAGTTAAAGTTGTCTGTCTAGACCCAAGTGATACTGACCTGGCAGATAGCTATACGAGCTTAGGGAATGTCTGCTTATCACTAAAGCAATTAGAGCGAGCAAAAGAGTGCTACATTCAAGCCAAACAAATATACCAACTATCTGATGGAGACAAATATAACCCGTATTTTGATGGTAAAATCAGTGAGTGCCAATAAAGAGGCTAAATAGGGTAAAATGAAACTTCAAATGACCTCGTTTATGGTTTAAATGGGGTCGTCGCCCAGGATAAATTATGACAACCCCCATTCAATGGCTCAGTTCTCTTTTTCAACAACCTCAGAAGCTTGCGGCCAAGCCATTTGATTGGTCTCAAACTGCACATAGTGTGGTGCAATGTGCTGGATCTGTTAGAAACAATGGTGCGCATATTGGCTGGGCAACACTGGTGGGTATTGATCGTGCCATTATCCCTTACCATCTTGTCAATGGGGCCTGCCTACAGTCATTTACGGTGACATTTTGGGACCAATGCAGTTTTGATCACTATAAAATTGTAAATATTTTTGCCAATGTTGCAGCTGATTTTGCGGTCATCCAGTTCGCGCAAGGCATCTGTGACCCTAATGCTTTTCCTGGGCACCATTTTCCGTTCCCGAGAATCATCGGATTGGCAGAAACCAACCAAGAATTGATGCTTGTGCATGGGAATGAGGCTGGACAGAGGGTGGCATCAATAGGCAAATTATTTGGCTGCACCGATCAGAGCGGAAATCTGTGCACAACAATTAAAACAATCTTGAGCAGTTCTGGAGGTTCCTATTTTAATAGATGGGGACATCTCATTGCGATTCATTTAGCGCGAGCAACAGGCCTATGCTCCAACAGCAATCAAGAGAGAAAAGCCTTACTGCTTCAAGACCTTTGGAACGAAAATTTTATGTCTCCCATTCCCGTGTGTCAACCGCTTTCACCTCCTGCACGACCTTTAGCGTGTCTTCCATATGTGATGGATCATGATGTTTGTTATACCCCAGAAGGGAGAAAGCCTCCTGTACATGAAACAAACATAGAATTTGTTCCGGCCAATAAACGGCTCCAAAAACCGGCCCTAAAAGGAAGCTGTACGGAACTTAGATTTATGGGGATTCCTTCTATTGGAGATGGCCCAAGGGGAATTAATTTTACCTTCCCTGGGGTAAACGTGAACTATCTTTTTACGATAGATCCCCACACCTGTGGAAGCTATATTGCGAGCAATTTTAAAGATGCTAAAAACCTATATGCGCAAGCTACAGTGGCTTTTAGAGAGGTCTATCAAAAGACCGGAAAAATTCCGGCCGAATTTGAATTTAAGTATGATAAAGCCCGCTTCAAAGCCCAAGCCAGCTTCACTGTAGGTGCGTATACAACCCACATTTTACATGAAGGTTAAAAAATCTAGGCAGAGCCACAAGAAGGATGTACATCCCTACCGATTCTGTTTTATTTTTGAGTGCTCAAAGAAAAGACTTTTTGAATTTCTTTAAGGATAGCCGCTGTTTTCTTTTGATTCTTCAAGTCATCTGGATGAGCAATTAGTTTGATGACCCGTTGTTTCTTGGCTGGGTCTTCAAGCTCGTTTGCCCACGAGTTTAATGTTTTTACCCACTTTTCAAATGTTTTTTCTTTGCCGTCAACGTGTACGTTTTTATCGAGTAATGTTTGAATGGACGTGAGGGCTCCTTGAATGCGCAATCCACACATCCCCCATGCGTCAGGCGATTTACCTGATTTTTCCTTCGAAACTTCTTCCAAAACACTCTTGAGATGGGAGTCGATCACCCCTTTGAGGCATTTCATGTTCTTCTCTTCCAAGATAGCTTTAGTCCGATCACCCATTTGTCTAGCTTCGGCCCATCTATCTTGACAACCGAAAAAAATCTCGGTTATGGGCAGTTCCACTCCAGAATGGGGGAGCTGCATTTTGAGCATTGCAATGTCATCTGTATTCGCAATCCTTAGGTGTCTAATACATGGCAGTAAAAAGTCTGTATTTATTATTGGTTTCATAGAATCCTCACATTACGATGCAACACCCTTGCGCTTCCTTACCTTCTAAATGATACATGCTATCGTTCGCAAGTTCAATAATAACGACCATTCTCCTTTCTAGATTTTCTACCACCTGATCTATAAATTTAGCAGGAACTTCAGATTTAACAACAAACTCCCTTATTTTTTCGCTATTAACTTCCTTTTTCCCATCCACTGTGCGTGTAAATGTCGCTGCAAGTGTCTGAATGCCTTCTGCGACCCCCTCTTTAAACTTATTTGAGTAGAAAGGATCACCCTCAACAGCGGGAAAGGGAAGATTAAGGCGTTGAAGAGCCTTCGGCAGAAACTCAACGTCTTTAAATGCCTCGAGCCCCGACGTAAGTTTCCCATTCCCTTGTGCCAAGTCTGTGTGATTGTCGATTGCAACAAGATGGTCGGCGGTGAGCATGTAGTTCCCCCCATTAAACCGATCTTTGTTCAGCCTGTCGGGAGTTTGACTGAGCAGATGATCTAAAGAAAACAGGTATCCCATCTCCTTAAAAAAAGGTTGATCCTTTGACAGCAACCGACCCTTATCTGCTTCGCGCAAAGCATCTAATGCAGTCCCTTCAACTTTTTCCATCGCTATAAATTTTTTAACATCAGGCGTCGATGATGTGATTCTTCTCAGCTCTGCCGCATCGCCTTCCTCTTCAATCAGCTCAGACTTCGGTACCACTGCCTTCAAGTTCGCTAGCATTTTCGTCGACATAATGCCGAAGAGAGAAGACCCGCCAAACGAGTCAGGGGGTTTAATCACCACTCTAGCAGTCCCTTTATCGATGAGATAAACTCCTCTTGTGCCACCTTCAAGCTTCCTAGAGTGAATGCCAGGTTGCACCTCGGTTAAATCAAGGCCTGGGGCAAGCCTTTGAAGAGGAGAAAATTGGCTTTCGAGCCTCTTTCGCGCTGCGGCATCTGCAGCTTTTAGGGGGTCTGGCTCTTTTGAAGTCAACACCAGAGAAAGTTCTACATCATTTTGATTGTTAGCAGCTTCTGCTTTCTTGCTAGATGTAGGAGGATCTATAACGTTGAGCTCTTCTGCCCTAGATAACCCCTCTCCCTGACCGTGCACTCCTAAAGACATACACCCTCTTACTTGGATATTCGCCTCTTCTTGTAAATTTTCGATAAACTAGAAAGATTTTGAGTAGGAGTTTTTCGCCTTGGAGAGAAGAGAGGGTAAAAGAAGCTTCAAATTATCCCGTTTATAGGCTAAACGGGGTAATCAACTAAGCGTGTTGGACCTGTTTTGAGTGGCGTGCTGATAGGGTGTAGGAGGCCAGCAACGCTAAGGCAAACCAGCTCCAACGAATTCCTTTGTAAAGGTCGAAGGAGGCAAACTCTTGCGTAAGGTTTCCAACAAGGATGATAGCTAAAACCGTAGGCGCCACATATTTTAAACAAAGGGCAAAGAGGGTTAACCGATTGCCTGACCACCAAACCGGGTCAGATTTCACCTCTCTTGAGAGGTAGTGGAAGACAACGATTAGCGCCAAGCCGCCGACCAACATGTTTGTCCCCATCACCATCGGCACTAGGGCGTCAAGAATGTGGGAGGCATTGCCCATGCAGAAGAAAAGGGCAATGGTTCCTACAGCAAGAATCGAATAGGTGACAGCCCTTTTCCGTGAGACTCCACTTTGCGTTTCGACGTTGCCTGCAATGCTTTCGACAATCGAAAAGACCCCTGTGATCCCCGCAATAAAAATGCAGAAAAAGAAGATCACTCCAATGATCTGGCCTAATAGAGGGCCAAAGCATTTGAAGATATGAGGAAAGACAATAAAGCCAATTTCAAAGGTTGAATCGCTTGTCAAAATCGATGCAAAAGGGATCCCTTGAGTGTAGCTGATATGGGCAAGGCAACCAAAGATAGCAGCCCCAGAGACAAAAGAGACGGCAAAGTCGCCCAAAGCCACGTACAGCATTGCTCTTCCGATGTTGGTGGCTTTTCCTGTGTGGCGGGAATAACCTACTATGATCCCTAACCCTAAAGAGAGGCTGAAAAAGAGCTGGCCAAAGACATCTCTCCATAAGCTTGGGTCGGCCAAACGGGAAAAATCTGGTTTCAAATAGTAAGACCATCCTTCAAGGCCGCCGGGCAAAAAGCAAACAACGACTGCAAAAAGGGTCATGATCGTAGCAAGGATCGGCATGAAGATGGAGCAAATTTTTTCAATGCCGTCTTTGACGTTTCTGACTAAAACAAACCACGTTCCCACAGCCACTGCGATAGTTGAAATCAAAATAGGGATTGATAATGTGCCAAAATCGGTAATCTCTTTTGTCGTTTGCAAAAACCGATTCAAAAAGAAATCTTGCGTATCGGCCGGTATCGTTCCCATTGCAGAAAAATAGGTATAGGCAACTGCGTAGCCGGTCAACACGATGTAAAACCCGCCGATGGTCAAACAGGCAATCACAGCCAGCCAGCCAAACATTTTGCCGATTTTGCCGGCCACATGGCCATAGGCTTGGACAAGTGGGGCTTTAAGGCGATGGCCAACGATTCCCTCAAGAATTAAAAGAGGAATGCCGAGCATAAAGAGGGCCATGCAGTAGGGAATCAAAAAGGCCCCGCCCCCATTTTTATAAACTTGTGCACTAAAACTTAAAACGTTGGCAAATCCAACGGCTGACCCGATCAATGACCAGACAAACCCTGCCTGACTTTTCCACGTGCTATCATTCGACATAAATAAACCTTAAAAATGACTTAACCATCCAACCTATCGGCGGACAAAATTTGAAAAAAAGTATGAGGGGTCAAAATAAAAATAGGCCTACTGGCCCAGTAGCAGGGTCAGCGTCAGCGAAACAGAGGTTATGAAGATGGAAGCTTCTAACATAAGATACAGTATAACAACTTCTTGAAAAATTTGTCCACTTTTTTCAGTTTATAAAAGAAATGAAAAAGAAAATTCATCTTGCCGGCGTTAGAAGAGTAAAAAATAATGTTGTCGAAAAGGGGTGATTCGTGAGAGAATTTACCTTAATAACGAGAAATTTATGGTTAATCTACAAACTGTTGTAACGAATGCCATCCAAGGCGGACAAAATCTCATGAAAGGCTGGGCTATCCCCCGGATTTCAGCTTCTGCGTCGAAGTTTAGCGTTGTCGCCGGTGCAGTCGGCGCCATCGCCCTTTGCATCTTCTTAGCCTATAGCCGCCATTCTGCCATCAAGCAAGTAAAAGCCCTTGAAGGAGAGAAAAAACGTCTTAGTCTAGCATTGCAACATGCTGATGTAGCATTGAAAAATGCTGATGGTCGTTTAGGAAGTCTTAAGAAAGAATTGGAAAATGATAAAAGTAGTTTAATGGGTCAGATTCAAGAGGGGCACAATAAACTTGCTAAGGAGTTGGCAAGAGCTAAAGAAGATATGTCCGAATATCAGAAAGGTTTAGAATCGGAATTTTCTAAGCAGAAAGATGCACTTGTAAAATATAAAACGGAATTTAATGAAACAGCGCAAAAAGCAGCGAGCTCTTATCAAGGAACAATTGAATCACTAAAAGCAGAAAATAAAAAGCTAGCGAAAGAATTAAAAGCTTTGAAGGACAAGTCTCATACCACAGAGGGGAGTAATGAACTTGCGCCTATGTCAGTGCCAGATCCAATCCAAGATAAGATGCAAAAAGTTGAGAATGAAATTGCTAATCTAGGGAAAAAAATCGCATCTGATTCGCAAAAACTCGAACTGTTGAAAAAAGAAGCAGAAGAAAGGTCGAAGCCACTTGAAGATCTTCAGGCTCGCAAGCCAGGGTCTTTTGATTAAAAAGATTTACATGCCCACCTCGAATATTCTCGATAGCAGTCTTAGAGCCCACGAGTCATCCCACATAGCTTGTCGCCTCCTCTGAGCCGTTCCCCGTATGCCTCCTAGGTCAATTCGTATCATAGTGCTCGCTAACCTCTTGAGTATGGCCAAATTCTCACCGGCGTTGCAAATGGACGCCAAGCTCGCGTCCTCACCAAAATTAACATCCATGTTCCAGTGCAACCGATTTTCAATCGACCAGTGACTGCGTACCGTTTCTCCCGCTCTCTCTGGAGCCAACTTGAGATTAGAGATGTAAAAACGGGTTTCTTCCGACGTTTCACCCTTAATGGTCCTTTGGGATCTCACCTCTATCAGAGAAGTAAGATCTTTCCACTCATGCCTGCACTCCAACCAGTCTAGATTGCTTGTCACGACTACTTCGCGCTCTTCTATTCTTCCATGACCCTTTTCGCAGCTTGAATAACTTTGGCAATCTGCCTCTTGATAACCCGCCTCTCTTGCTTGCGTAAAAAAATTCTCCGCCTCTGCTCGCAAAATCCCCTGATTCCCTTTCAGAGCGATCACGTAATTGCCACCTCTTTCCCTGATTTTCTTCACAATCTCGGTTTGGCACCCGGCTGCATCGATCGTCACCGTCGCATTTTCCAAATCCAGGCTTTCAAGAAGCTCTGGAATGGCCGTTATTTCGTTTGACTTCTCATCTGCCTTAATTTGGCCCAGCAAAAGGCTGCGACAGCTATCCCAAGCGGGAACTAGATGAATTTCCCTTCTTAGCCGCCCCCTTGATATGTTTGCCATCAATTGCTATCAGCCTCTCTTTTTCTTCATCAGGCAATGACTGAATCGAATTGATCAATGAGCTCTCAAGTTGTTTTGGGTTTAGCCTGGTCAATAACCACCAAAATACGTCGTAGCTTGGCGCTTCCTCCATTTTCAGAATGCGCTGGAACATGTTGAGCTTCAGGTGCGCATAGTTATAGATATCAATGATGGTATTTGCTCCAGCCAACACTGAGCACAAAATCATAATCAGCAGGTTCACAAGGGGATAAGACAGATTATCTTTAGCGCGAGGATCGTCAACTCCACAAAAACCTTCTCTCACTGATTCTAAAAACTCTTCAGCGTCAAGTAATTGGTCAACCTCTGAGTAAAATTCTTTTTCCTTTTTTTTGGTCATAGCAGCCTCTAGATATTTTAGAAGCACTATTCTTTATCGTAACACAATCCCTATCAAGTCTTTTTAATCAAAAGACCCTGCTCGCAAGCAGGAAGTCATTGATGCGAAGAAGGAATTAACTAACTCTAGTGTAGATGAAGATACGAACAAAACGTTACCTCCAGACATAGATCCAAATTTGGCAGAAGATGCTAAGGAAGAGGCTATTAAAAAGCATGTGAGTAAATTAATTCCAAGAATGAAAGAGATGCTTAAAGAAATCGAGATCACGGAGAAAAATCCAACAGATGAAGAGATAACTGAAGAAGATTTAGCAATGTATAAAAACAGGTTGCAGGCTATGGAAGATATCCGCGATGGTACCAATTTTGACGCCTTGATAGCGCAAGAAGAAGAAATACTAAAGGGTTCTAAAGTTCCGCTAGCAGAACTAGAAGCAGCCGTTGCAACCGATTCTGAGAAATTGCAAAAGGCAAAGGGTAAATTCGAAGCTCTAACGAAGGCCCAAAACATTCTTCAAGAAGAAGACGCTTCTTAATTCGCGAACGCGTTTGGAGTGTGCAACGGCCTTGTTGCATAATTGCACGTGATTCCCCGTTTCTCCTGCAGCCCTTCAGGCTGCCATATAAAGTTTCATCCTAAACCCGGGGCGTTGCCCACGGGCTGTTGCAATTTTGGCCTTTCAGGCCAAGGGAAAAGCCTGTATTGCTAGGATTTTCCGGCTGAAAGCCGGATAGTTGCAACAGCCCGCGGGCAACGCCCCGGGTTAAGTTGGAGAATAAAATTGGCAGCCTGTAAGGCTGCAGGAGTAGAGAAACGTTGCGAACAATTATGCAACAACGCCGTGTGCAACTCCTGTTGCACAATCAAATAGAATTCGCATACACATTGTAGCTTAGGCTTTATCCTGAGCTCGTTTTGCAGGACTTTAGTCCTGCTAGAAGCTTGCGGGTTAAAACCCGCAAAAACGAACTCAGGCTAAAGCCTAAGCTACATTTCTCATGATGGCGATTAATTATGCAACAAGGCCGTTTAGCACTTCAATCGCTTCCGAGATGTTAAAGGGGATTTGGAGCGTAACGGAGTCGAACCGTTGGCCTCAACAATGCCATTGTTGCGCTCTACCAGCTGAGCTAACGCCCCCAAAAGAAGAAGAATCTCGACTTCGTACATTTTTGAACTCATCCTCGGAGAGGAGCAAACTCCAAAAATGGACAAAATCGAGATAATTCTACCCGAATAATGGGAAGGAAGCAAGAATAGTTGCTATGAGGAATCCATTTAAACTTGAGCTGCTGCCACCTGACCCAATTTTTGGGGTAGAAGAGGCCTTTAGAAATGATGACCGTCCAGGAAAAATCAGCCTGGTGGTCGGTAGTTACCGGGATGAAGAAGGTAAGCCATGGCCTTTGCCTTCGGTCATGGAAGCAGAAAAACGTGTGCAAGGGCAAAGTGAAGAGTACTTGCCAATCGAAGGGGATCCCCGGTTTTTAGAAGGGGTAAAAAAACTTCTTGGAAGAGATCTGGTCGTCTTTCAAGCGATCGGTGGAGCAGGCGCTCTGACTTTAGGTGGAGAGCTGGCCAAACGAGGCATTGAGGGGGCTACGATCCACTTGCCAAACCCCACGTGGGCCAACCACACGCCCCTTTTTAAAAGGGTCGGGCTGAGAATCGAAACATATCCCTACCCAGAGTTTGATCAGATGGTCGAAATGATAGAAGGGTTAGGAGAAAAAGACTTAGTGCTTCTCCATTTAGTTTGTCACAACCCAACAGGGATCGACCCAACGGATGAGGAGTGGAAACGGCTGTCGCAAGCCTTTGCAAAAGGGGGAGCCATTCCTTTCTTTGACCTGGCCTATCTGGGTTTTGGAGATGATATTAAGGAAGATTTGGAGCCTTTGAAGTACTTTACGGCTGCAGGAATTCCATTTCTTTTAGCCTTTTCTTGTTCAAAGTCGTTTGGCCTTTATGGAGAACGGGTCGGAGCTCTTTGTGTCTCGGCAAATAGTGGAAAGCAGGAAATCCTCTCTCAAGGCAAGCAGTGGATCCGCTCGTGCTATTCGAATTCTCCATTGTTTGGGGCAAGTGTTGTGGCTAAAATTTTATCAGATAAGGAGCTGCAGCAAGCATGGGAAAAGGATGTCCAGCAGATGAGGCACCGTTTGCAAATGGGCCGAAGGTTGTTTCTTGAGCGGCTGGAAACCCATCTACCAAATGTTGAAAAGGGAAGAGGAATGTTTTCTCTTCTTCCTTTAAAATTAACAGATGTTCGTCGACTGCGTGAAGAATTTGCCCTTTATCTGCCTGACAGTGGAAGGGTCAGCTTTGCTAATATTACCTCTAAAAATGTCGATTTTATTGTGAATATTCTTAGGCCCCACTTGTCATGAAAAAACGTTTGCCCCTCATTTTAGTCCTCGTTTGTGTTGGAATAGCCGTTTTGACCTTGGGCAAATTGGGTGGAGAAAAGCTGCGGTATGGAGGTGTCTATGTCTTATCGAATGTTTGGACCATTTTTAGTGGAGAGCGGCATAGCTTTGAAGAGCTTGCAAATGAAAACAGGCAGTTACGAAAAGCCTTAAAAGAAATAGCCGATGGAGAGAAAGAGGCCAAGTCGTTTGATCAAAAAACAATGGCACAAGTCATTTACAGGCCCTATACACATTGGCTGTCTTCCTTCTGGATCGATCTGGGGAAAGGAAATGGTGAGGGCTTGATTGGGATGAATAGCCCTGTACTTTACCGTGGAGCCCTTTTAGGGATTGTTGATTATGTAGGCGATAACCAATCAAGAGTTCTTCTCATCACAGATTCCAACCTCAAGCCTGCTGTTCGAGTGGCTAGAGGTGACCCTAAACGTTTTCTAATGGCCAACCAGATCGAACAATTGTTGCAATGGATCCCCGATGAGCGGTTATTATCGCTCAAAAGCGAATATTTACCCGAAGGGGAGCGGTATTTATTGGCTAAAGGTGAGTTGCAAGGATCTGTAAAACCCCACTCTGGTACAGTTTTGAAGGGGGTAGGTTTTAATTATGAAACCGGAGACGCCGCCGGCTCTGCAAGGGATTTAAGGACCGGCATTCCTTATGATAAACCGGGCGAAAAAGGGATCTCTTTGATCCAAGTGGACGATCTTCTTGTCACAAGTGGTCTTGATGGCCTTTTTCCGGAAGGGATCGACGTGGCGCTTGTCACCGATGTCCAACAGCTGAAGGATGGAGATATCGCTTATGAAATTTTAGCCCAGGCTCTTTTTGGGTCAGCGGAGGAGATCAGAGAGGTGCAGGTGTTGCCGCCAGAAACGTACGATGCAAGCGATGTACCCCCCTTTATCTTCCAGAGAAAAATGAAATGAAAGAGTGGGATATCGACTGGGAAGCGCAATGGGCCTCTTTTGCTCCCGGTTTCAAGGATGGAGTATTAACAGTTGGCAACGTCAAGCTAAGGGCGGGGCCAGGGTTTGGCGATCTTTCTCATCCCACGACTAAATTGACCTTGGGCCTATTGAAAGAGCTTGTTGAAGAGAAGAACCTTTTAGATATAGGGTCGGGCAGCGGGATTTTATCTCTTGTAGGCTACTCTTTAGGGGCAAAAGCTGTGCTTGGAGTTGAAATCGACCCCGCAGCAATTGAGCATGCCAAGAAAAATGCGTTGCTAAATGGTTTTCCAATCCAATTTTCCCTTCCGGGAGAAGATCTACCACCCTTTTTAGAAGGGGTGATTGCGATGAATATGATCTCGTCTGAACAAGAAAAGGCTTGGACAAGCCTTCCAAGGCTTGAAAGCTTTAGGGGTGATCTCGTGATTTCAGGCTTATTAGCCAAAGAAGAGCAAGAGGCCATCGCCCGCTTTGAAAAACGTGGCTGGCATTTCGTAAAAGCGAAAAAATCGAAAGAATGGATTGCCTTACAATTTAGGAAATAGCCTGGTGACAATTTTGCGGCAATAATCTAATTTAGGAAGCTTGTAAACCAAGAAATTTTGAGGCATGAAATGTCAGGACAAGCGGCACTAGTGAAGGCAGCTCTTTGGGTTGTAGATCTTAGTAAGGCGTTCAATGCTGTTGACACAGTGATTCAGCAGCACAGTAACGATGGAATAATTGACGGTTTAAATGCGGCTGATGCTTTAAATCGAGTAGCCATGTCTACCTTACTGGTGACTGAAAGTGCTCTTTTAGCCTCTGGCGGATCTAACAATAGGCTAATGTGGGTCAAAGCAGGTGAAGTTGCCACACGCGTTGTTAACGTCCTTATCGAACCTATCAAGGCAACTAAAAGACCCCGACCAGATGAAGATGCATATGAGACCGAGCTAAAATTTTGCAAAGCCACAGCAAGCTCCCTTTTAGGTCTTGCAAGGGCTACATTAGAGACAGGAGCATATTTAGAAGGTTCCTACATTGAATTGCCCCCGGAAGAATTTGCAACGGCAAAAAGATGGAAGGCTGAACCAAGCAAAATGCCCTGTATCTCCACACAGCATTACTCACATTGTCCTTCGCCTAAGTTAATAGAGGTCCCAGCAGATTTGGAGGAGTGTAAAATGTTACAGGCAGGTTATCAGGGTTTTGCCGACGTTGCTGCAACAGCGCGCGCGACCTCCTCAATCGTCTTCAGTGCTAACCAAGCGCTTTATACAGAATTGAAAGGGGCTTTGGTTCGGCATCACCACCACATTCATGGACAACAGCCGGCGCAAGTGGCCTTGCCAGAGGAGTTGGATCTCTCAACCCTCAATTTTATTCCAGCACCTCTTGGCAATGATCTTGTTTTTAGAAAATATGAGTGTAATATCACCCATATGCCGATCCGGCATGTTGTATGTGACCCCAATGGGCGCACTCTCTATGAACGTAGTGCTATCTTGGCTTGGGTGGCGGTACACCATAATTCTCCCGTGACAAGGTTGCCTCTTCAAGCCCACCAATTGTTGCAGCGACCTGCCGTTCAACGTGCCATTAACGAACGCTTACAATTCCATCAACACGGGCTAGAAGAGTATTTACAGCAACGCCAAAATGTGCCTCCTGCGGCTGGTTTACAAGCTGTGGCCGACTTAGAACACCCAACAGATGAGGTTCTACCTGTATGATCTCCTTAACAAGCTTTTTTACTTCAAAAACACCTAAACTTTTCAATTCAATGGATGAGAGACATGCTTAATAATATTTTCGGGATCATATCTGAAGGGCTCTCCTGGGGTGTGGTCATCATGAGAAGTTGTAATGTGCTGCATGCCGGTTGGAGGATTAAAGGGGCGGCAACCGATTCAAATTTAAACACGATTCAAAAAACGCATAATATTGGGACGAATTTGGTTTATGGGACTGCTCAAATGGCAGCGTTTGGTCCATTCAGTACGGACATTAAATTTGGAGCCCAAGCTGCTGCATCTATTTTGGGGGTAGCAAAAAGCTGGAGTAATGCAGCCTGTGACCCCCAAAGTACTGCAGATGCTCGAAGCTTTATTAGTCAGTTTGGATTGACTGTTGTTGTAGATTTAGGCGGTAACGCAAGGGCTATACGTCCAAATTTTCTTGGGCAAGAGGTTGAGACTTTTGCTATGACAGCTGAAGCAATTGGGGCAGTTGTTTATTTATTAGCCCATAGCAAAGAAATCGTCCGATTATCGGGTGCTGTCAGGGATAGGTGGAATAGGGGCTTGCCGACATGGAATTCTTTGAGAAGGTTAAGAATACCCTTCGAAGCAAGTGTGGATAAAAATACAGGGGAGGCTAGTTATGGTATTTCCAAAGAGAGTTATGACCAATTTATGGCGGCGAGTAAAGCACGAACAGCGGCTGATATAAAAGAGATCTTGGATGTCTTTGCTGACTCTGTCTATAACGACTATGTTTGTGCCATAACCAAAGTGAAGATCCGAACTCCATATGCTGTTTCTGGGACAACGACAACCTGCACTCCCGTCTATTTTGAGGAGGCCGCCATTTTGCAATGGCTGTCTCAACATCCTAAAAAACCACCTGAAGGGTGGAAACAATCTGGTGTCGCCTACAAACGTAGCAATCTTATAAAGGACGTTTGGGCCCAAGGCAAAATCGATGCCGCAATAGAGAGAGACCTGGAATGGATTAGAAATACCCGCTTCGCACTTTCTAATGAAGACCCTCCTATTGCCGAACCTCCTAATAGCAAAAAAAGAAAATCTGATGAGCAAGAACACGAAACGCGAGCAGGCCCATCATGCCGGACTCGAGCTAAAAAACGAGCTACAGACCTCGAACTTGCGTTGCTAAAAGAGGGGCGGGGTCAATAAAACGTGCCTTCATCCTATTATCTAAAGAGCTTAGGTCGCTTATTCATAAGGATTTAATTGATTTATCCCGTCTTAACTTTTCTAGTCGAGTATAGAATTAAGAAAATTAGAGGGCGTTATGAGCTTACGTGGTATTTCAAGTGACAATAGCCAAAACGAAGCGACACGAAAGATCATAGAAGGGGGAAATCTTGTACTGAAAGCCGGTAACGCTAAGGGAAAAGAAAGGAGTGATTTATTAAGCAAGGCCAAGGAAATTTTTAAAAAATATGAGAATCAGTATATCGATGACCCTAAGTTTCAACTTGATAGGTCTTTATTAGGGCATAATATCGCATTGTTCGAAAAGAGTGAACAGAGCACTGGCCGTTTTGAAAAGTTCTTATTTTCATTTCAAGTGCTGTCGAGAGACCCAAATGTTCAAGATGCCATAGCAGCCATGGAACTCGGGCACAAATCCGTAGATAAAGAAAATTTGCAAGACGTGAGGAAGCACTTAGAAGAGCTTAAGCCCATCGATCAAAGTACCCTCCCCAAAGTGGTCAAAACACGGGTTGAAGCTACAATTGCAAGGTTAGAGGCAGCAGTGGCTTACCTGGAGGCAAAGAATAAATTTGAAGGCAAAGACGAGAAGTCGGAATCAATTAAAAAGTTAGATGAAAAAATCAAAAAACTCGAAGGAAAAATAGCACGAGATAAAAATTTTCTTCCGTTTCAGCAAGAACAGTTTAGAATACTCTCAAAAGAAGTCTCTACAGACCTGAAAAATGTAAAAGTCTTGGCGGGGAAAGCTTATATGGACAGAAGATTAGAAATTCAACAGCTTCAATATAAACTCGAACAAGCCGGTAGAAATGTAGACGAACTAGAAGCTGAAATATCCGAAGACTCAGAAAAACTAAAAAAACTCCAAGCTCAAAAAGCTGAATTAGAAAAACCATAAAAATGGAGTTCTCATGGTCGGCTTGAATAAAAGTGCCCCTGCCCGAAAGTGTGTAGCCTAGATAGTCTGAGCTTGTTTTGCGGGTTCTAACCCGCATTTCGGGTAAGGGGCACTGGCAAGGGGAATTACATCATCCCCATACCACCCATACCACCCATACCGCCCATTCCTCCCATACCACCCATGCCCATGCCGCTCATGTCAGGAGCTGCCTTAGACTTAGGTTTTGGTTTTTCAACAATGGTGCAAGCTGTGGTGAGAAGAAGAGAAATCACCGAAACGGCATTTCTCAAGGCTTCTTTAGTTACCAAAACAGGGTCAATGACTCCATCTTTGATTAGGTCGCCGTATTGACCGGTTAAGCCGTTGAAGCCAAAAGAACCTTTTCCTTCAAAGATTTTTTCTGCCACCAAGTTGCCCTGTAGGCCACAATTGCTTGCTATCGATGTAGCAGGGGCAAAGCAGCTGTCACGGACAATTTTAACGCCAATCGATTCATCGCCATCGACTTTTAATTTGTCTAAAGCAGAAAGAGCGCGAAGTAAAGCGACGCCGCCGCCAGGGACAATCCCTTGAGCAATGGCAGCGCGTGTAGCATGCAAAGCATCTTCTACACGGGCTTTTTTCTCTTTTACTTCAGCTTCTGTAGAAGCACCGATGTTGACAACACCTACACCGCCAACAAGCTTAGCAAGTCTAGATTCTAGGCTTTCTTTTTCGTAGCTAGATGTTTTCGCATTGTCCAATTGAGTGCGGATGCTTTTTGCACGCTCTTCGATTCTTGCTTGATCTCCGGCGCCATCGATGATGGTTGTCTCTTCTTTTGTTACTTTGATCTTCTTGGCACGTCCTAAATGTTGGATCGTTGCATCTTCAAGCTGCAATCCAACCTCTTCAGAAATGACGGTACCACCAGTCAAAATAGCCAAATCTTCGAGCTGCGCTTTCCGTTTGTCGCCAAAGCCAGGGGCTTTAACGGCTACAACGTTGAGCCCAACTTTTAGTTTGTTTAAGACAAGCGTTTGCAAAGCTTCGCCATCAACATCTTCAGCTACGATAAGCAGAGGAGGGTTTTTCCCTTCGGCTAACGATTCAAGAATAGGGAGTAAATCTTTTGCAGTAGAAATCTTTTTATCTGTGATCAAGATGTAGGCGTTGTCATATTCTGCGCTCATCGCTTCGGCATTCGTGATGAAGTAAGGGGATAAATACCCTTTATCAAACTGCATTCCTTCTACAACGTCTAAAGTTGTTTCGATCGTTTTAGACTCACCGATCGTGATGATCCCCTCTTTACCCACTTTTTGCATCGCTTTAGCAATGATTTCGCCAATTTCTTTGTCGTTGTTTGCAGAAATAGTGGCAATTTGTTGGATCTCTTCTTGCTTTGCAATCGGTGTAGAAAGGCGTGTCAGTTCAGCGCAGAGTGCTTCACAAGCCTTTTCCATCCCTTTTTTCACTTCCATGGGGTTAGCACCCGCAGAAATATTTTTCACACCAAGGGTGAACATTGCCTCGGAAAGGACAATCGCTGTGGTGGTTCCATCGCCTGCTTTGTCTGACGTTTTGGCAGCCACTTCTTTGACGATTTGTGCGCCCATGTTTTCGAATTTATCTTTTAGGGCGATTTCTTTAGCGACCGTGACACCGTCTTTTGTCGATAAAGGGGCAAACCCTCTGTCGATCACAACGTTTCTACCTTTAGGGCCTAACGTGACTTTAACGGCTTTGGCGAGTGTTTTAACCCCTTTTAAAAGAGATTGAAGTGCTTCATCGTGGTATTGCAACATCTTTGACATAAAAATTATCCCCTAATCCCAAGCACATCATCTTCTGAAAGGACAAGAAACTCTTCTTCCCCTTCTAAGCCTTTCACTTCAGTTCCAGCGTATGAACTGAAAAGGATAGTATCGCCAACTTTTACATTGAGGGGCTCAATTTTGCCTTGCGTATTGATTTTGCCAGGGCCTACTGCAATCACTTCCCCTTCTTTCGGTTTTTCTTGTGCTGAATCGGGAAGGATAATGCCGCCCTTACTAGTTCTTGCTTTTGCTCTCTTCACCAGGATTCTGTTGCCGAGTGGACGTAATTTAGCCATAAGTTCACCTCATTAAAAAACAGGAAGTTTAGGAGGCGAGAAGGAATTTGTCAATACAAGTTAGCAGACCAAATCAAAGACTGCTAAATCTACTCGTAGTGAAGATAGGTTTTTCGACGGATTAAAAATTTTTCAAGCTTGTCTTGATCGAGTTTAACAAGCTTTGCTGTTGGGTAAGGCTCGTTCAATATTAGATTGGCCACACGTTTTGTCCCCATGATTCGAGAAAATTTATCGGTTGTCAGGGGCCAAATGGTCACTGCCTCTTTGGCTTTTGCAGGATAAAGCGATTTTAAGAGCCCTAAAAGAGTGAGACCGGTTGTGGCAGGCTTATAGTTCAGACGATCGGTGATCACAATGTAAAGACCGCAACACTCGACGTTTGCGAGCCGTCCTTTCATGGGGACAAAGTGAAAAGGGGTAAAGGCCACTCCGGGAAGTTTTTGTTTGTCTAACGCCTCTTTTAGTTTGATGGGATCTAGCCATGGAGCTCCGATCACTTGAAAAGGGAGTGTTGTCCCAATTCCATTGTTTACGAGAGGGATCTCTCCGATAAATCCTGTCATTGGGTAATAAAAAGCAGTTTCCGATGAAGGGACATTAGGGCTCAGAGGAATCCAGGGGAGGCCAGTCTCGTCAAAACTCATTTTCCTTTTCCACCCTTCCATCCAAACAACCTTCAGAGGGCAATTTAAGGCATATTCTGCGTTAAAATAGGTTGCCAACTCCCCTATGGTCATTCCATGGCAATAGGGGATGTCAATGTAGCTTGCAAAACACTCCATCCCCTCGTCTACCATCGGCCCATCGACAACCACTCCATTGATCGGATTGGGTCGGTCTAAAACATAGAGAGGCGTTTGCTTTTTGGCGCACTCTTCCATTACATGAAAAAGGGTTGAGGCATAGGTGTAAGAGCGGCATCCCAGATCTTGGACGTCATATACAATCAGATCGACCTTTTGGAGCAGTGCTTGCGTTGTTTTCGAACTGACTCCAAACAAGTTATAGACAGGAATGCCTTCTCGAGTGACCTCGTTCTTATGATCTTTTTCTTCCATGATCGTCCCAAAAAGTCCGTGTTCAGGAGTAAAAAGGGCAACCACCTGTATTTTGTTGGATAAAAGTACCTGATAGGTATTTTTAAGCTGAGAAGAGACCGAAGCTTGATTGATAACAACCCCCACTTTCTTCTCTTTCCATTCCTGAAAGGGGGCTCGTTCCAGGCCAATACGGACCTCTCCAAATAGAGGGAGCAGGCAGAAGAGAAATATAAAAAAAGAGGACATCGTTCTTAATATATAATTTATTCCTGGTTAATGAATAAGTAGTAAAATTTATTTCTTAAGAGTGAGGTCTAGATGTTTTCAGTAAGATGCGACGGTGTTCGGCTCGACCAGTACGATGGATCAAAATTTAAGGCAATAGTTTCTGAAAATCAGAGTAAAACTTGGGCTTGGAGTCGAAAAGCGGTTGTCACAACTGATGACGGGATGGTCTATCTTGTGACAAAAAACCCATTTCACCGCCTAGCCGATTTCTTTTTGCAACGTTATGGCACCGATAGCGCCTATCTGTTTTCATCCGTCTTCGAGGGAAAAAAAGTTCGTCCTTTTACAGAGCAAAGTGGCGACGCCTATCTTCTGAGGGTGGTCGGTCGCGGTTTGCGGGTCGAACCAAAAACTTTACAACAGATAGAAGACGACGGGAACCAATGGTTAGAGGGCAAGAAAGAATTAAGCAGAGATGAGGCCATCCGGTTCTTAAGAACACTTACCATTAGACATGCTGATTCTATAGTAGAGAAAGCAAATAGCGCTGTGTCTAAAATTTTAGCCAAAAAAGGTGATGAGAAGTTGCCAAGCGTTCAGCCTTCTAAAGCCCACTTTTGGAATTTAGAACATTTCCTCTATTATGATCGACAGATGAATGACAAGGCTGAATGGCTAAACGAGAAAAAAGAGACGTTAGAAAAGGAGGGGATTTCAGGAGACGAGCTCAACAACTGCATGTATTGGCTAGAAGCCCTTCAGTATTCTGATATCCAAAATAAATTAAGCAAAGGTGGCTTTGTACTGCACTATTCAGATGCTGCGTTTGTCGCAGTCAAAGAGGATAAAGATATTAAGGCGCTGGAAATTCTAATAGGTAAAAGGCTAATTACAGTGTCGTTGCGGGAGAAATCAAATGGACTTGAGCATTTTTATATTCGATTGCACCTTGAGTATTGAGATCTCATCGGTTTAGAGAAATATGTTAACGAAAAGTGTAATCTATGTGGGTTGGTTGAAGTGTCAATTATGTGGGTTGATCGGACCATCTAAAACACCCTTCGGGAGTTAAAATCGAGGACTCGAGCTTTTTTACTTTTACATTAGGCATGAATGCACAGTGTCAAAAAATTGGCTGAGAAAAAAGTTAGCGCCTATGGGGCGTTGCCCACGGGCTTGCAGTTTTGGCCTTTCAGGCCAATGAAAACGTATATAGAGATTTTCCGGCTGAAAGCCGGATAGTTGCAACAGCCTGTGGGCAACGCCCCAGGTTAAAGGTAGAAATAAAGATGGCAGCCTGTAGGGTTGCAGGAGAACCAGGGAATTGCGAACAATCATGCTTGCCTAGAAACGCAATTAGAGAACTCCAAACGCTTCGCGTTAAAAAATGATCGCTTGTGACATTTGATTGCTGATTGCTTGCTTGAGTTTTCACCCTCTGGTGTTTAACATGGGGGAATGACACTCGAAATAGCAGAGATTGAAAAAAGAGGGCTAGAAGCAGCCGAACTTGCCCAGCAGCTTTATCAGGCATCCATCGAAGAGATGACGCCGGCAGAAAAGAAGGAGCGGACAAAGCTTCATCTGCTAATCCAAGAGCCTAATAGCATGGCCTTTATTCGGGAACTAACCGATCGGGCCTTTCGAAGTCATAATACTTGGAAAATTGCCAAAACAGTTCGAAATCTTCTTCAGACCTATGGAGTGCCAAAAGGGATTTCCTGGGTCGAAAAGCTCTATTTCAAATTGTTCTATCAACTTTCGCCCTTTTTTGCCCCTCTATTAGTTCCTCCATTAAAAGTTTTTGCAAAAACGCAAGCAGAAAGGGTCATCCTACCAGGAGAAAGAGGACCTTTAAAACATCACCTTGAAAAAAGAAAGAAAGAAGGTGTAAGGATCAACCTCAATAGGTTAGGAGAGGCCATTTTGGGCGAAGAAGAGGCTCAAGACAGGCTTGAAACCTATTTGCAAGACTTAAAAGACCCTGAAGTTGACTACATTTCTGTTAAGCTTACCACACTCTATAGCCAGGTCAGCGTTCTAGATTTTGATAAAACCATTTCCATTTTAGAAAAGCCGTTGAGAGCTTTGTATCGAGTAGCTTTAGATAAGGGAAAATTCATTAATCTCGACATGGAAGAGTGGAGAGATGTAGAGCTTACAAAAAAACTTTTTATCGACCTTTTAAATGAAGAAGAATTTCGCAATTTAGAAGCCGGTATTGTGCTGCAGTCGTACCTGCCTACTGCCCTCAGTGATTTAGAAGAATTGATTGATTTTGCCAAAAACCGGAAAGGGGCTCCCATCAAAATTCGGCTTGTGAAAGGGGCCAATTTAGGAATGGAGACGATCGAGTCTTCAAAAAAAGGGTGGCCTCTTGCCACGTATGACAATAAAACGGATGTCGATGCCAATTTCATTGTTCTTTTGGAAAAGGCCTTACAAAAAGAACATGCCCCTTATCTCAAAATTGGGGTGGGCTCTCACAACCTTTTCTCTATTGCCTATGCCTTAGTGTTGCTAAAGGAAAGAGGTCTTGAACAGATGGTCTCTTTCGAGATGTTGGAAGGGATGAACGAACCGGTCAGAAGGGTCGTTCAAAAGATGGCAGGAGATATGTTGCTCTATTGCCCAGTCGCTAAAAAAGAAGATTTCCATACTGCTTTTGCCTATCTCATTCGTCGGTTAGATGAAAACACAGGCGATCAACATTTCTTGAGAACCTATTTTGAAGAGAAAGGGCTCGAGGTTGAAAAAGAACGTTTTTTTGAGAGTTTAAAAAAAATACCTACTCTCAAAATTGGCTCTTTTCGAACAAAGCCTGTACCCACTGTTACCGACCGATTTGAAAATGTACCCGACACCGACTTTACACTTGAAAAAAACAGGGATTGGATCGTCCAACATCTGGAAACTTTCTTGAAAGAGGGCCCGCGTGATGTTCCTTCATTGATAGGGGGAAAGGTGATCGAAGAGGAAAGAGACCGACTTCCTCGGGTCGACCCAAGTTTTCCTGCACTTACCCTTTACCATGTTGTTTTGGCAACGGCCGCCGATGGCGAGCGTGCTGTCCAGATTGTTAAGCAGGCACAAAAAGAGTGGCAGCAAGCTCCTTTTGAAGAAAAAGTGGCTAAAATAAAAGGTGTGGCAGATCTTTTGCGGAAGCGGCGTGGAGAATTGATCGCAGCGATCGTGGCAGATGGGGCAAAGACCGTTCAAGAGGCCGATGGAGAGATCTCAGAGGCAATAGATTTTGCAGAATATTATATCCAAACGGCCCATGAATGGAATGTCAAGGATCAAACTCCAAAAGGAGTTGTGCTGGTAGCCTCTCCGTGGAATTTTCCTTTTATCCATCCCCTCAGGAGGGATAATAGCTGCTCTTTTAGCCGGGAATGGTGTTGTCTTTAAGCCATCGCTTGAAACCCCTTTAGTGGGTTGGCGTTTAGCCCAAGTTTTTTGGGAGGCGGGCATTCCAAAAAACCTATTGGCTTTTGTCGTTGGCTTGGACGAAACATTAGGAACCTCATTGATCCAAAACCGTGAAGTGAACATGGTGGTTTTAACGGGGGCGACTCAAACTGCTCGTCATATGGCCTCTTTAAGGCCAGGCTTAGATCTTGCGGCCGAAACGGGTGGGAAAAACAGTCTCATTGTGACTGCGTTGGCAGACCGCGATGCGGCCGTAAGAGATATTGTTGCTTCTGCTTTTTCTCATTCTGGACAAAAGTGTTCTGCTTTAAGCCTTCTTATTTTAGAAGAAGAGGTCTACCGAGACCCGCAATTTAGAAAACAGCTTGTCGATGCGGCTAGAAGCTTAAAAGTAGGCAGTCCTTGGAGCTTTTCGACCAAAGTGCCCCCTTTGATTACCACCCCAAGCGAGCATTTAAAAAGGGCTTTAACCTCTCTTGACGAGGGCGAGGAGTGGTTGTTGAAGCCAGAAAGGGACCAAGAAAATCCCAATCTCTTTTCTCCCGGCATCAAAATAGGGGTCAAAGAGGGCAGCTATAGCCACCAAACAGAATTATTTGGCCCGCTTCTTTCTGTGATGAAGGCAAAGAATTTAGACCATGCCATAACGATTGCAAATGGAACCCCCTACGGGTTAACAGCTGGACTACATACGTTAGACGAGGAAGAAAAAAACCGTTGGACTAAACAAATCCGAGCAGGAAACCTCTATATCAACCGTCCAATTACCGGGGCTATTGTGAGGAGGCAACCATTTGGAGGATGCAAGGCAAGCCATTATGGAATGGGCTCAAAAGCAGGCGGGCCAAATTATATTTCTCTCTTCTTCCATTGGAATGACAAAGAAGATCAGCAAGAGCCCAAAGGTTCAGTTAAAAAATGGCTGCCTTTGAAAGATTCTCTTCCTTCAAACGATCAACCCCTTTTCGACTCTTCAATAAAAAGTTACCAGCATTGGTGGGAATCTCATTATAGCCAAATGGTAGACCCCTCCCAAGTGAAAGGGGAAGAAAACCTTTTTGGGTATGTGCCTCATCATCTGATGGTTGTTCGTGTCGAAAACGAAGACCGGTTGGTCGATCCGTTTCGCTTTTTGACACTTTGCCAAATGGCCGGGGTGAGAGTCGAATTGAGTGTGGCGCCTGAAAGAAAAGAGGCTTTAACCCCTTTTGCTGTTAGAGAAGTTTACATCGAATCTAAAGATTAGTTTACCCAACGGATGGGAAAAGGCTCTCCTCGAAGAGTCCGTCTATTTTCTTCAGCTGATGAAGACCTATTAAAAAATCTTGCAAAAACAGGCAGCTTTTTGATTTCCGGTCCTGTTCCTCAATCGGGAAAGGCAGCTTTTCTCTCTGTGTTAAGGGAAGTGGCGATCAGTAGCGAGACTCATCGTTACGGATATGTACCGAGAGCATAGGTTAAAACATAAAATTAACAGGGTGAACAGGATGAACAGGATAAGCTCCGCCCATTAAAAGAGATTTTTTTGTAAAAATAAAAGAAGGTTTCTGTGTAAAAAAAAACTTAGATGGCAAAGCCCTCTTTTTCGTTATTCTTATGCCAAAACTTCTTTTTGTAGGCAGAGCTTATCCTGTTCATCCTGTTCACCCTGTTAAATTTATAGGGAGCATTTTCTTAGGTTGGTGCTTATGATCGGTATGGATCGATTATGAAATAAGGGGTAGAATCTTTGAGTTATCATGACTCTCGAACTCTCTTCTCCCGTGGAAAACCTTAATTCAGAACAAAAAGAAGCAATTGAACACCACATAGGGGCTCTATTGGTTCTTGCTGGGGCAGGCTCCGGCAAAACCCGTGTCGTAACGCTAAGAATCGCTCAGCTTATCGAACAAGGGGTTTATCCAGAATCCATTTTGGCGCTCACTTTTACCAATAAAGCAGCCGGCGAGATGAAAGAGCGGGTGGAGAAATTGACCGCCTCTAAAGTGTTGATTGCCACTTTCCATAGCATTGGAGCGCGCATTTTAAGAGAGTCTATCCACTTCTTTGAGGAAGGATATAAAAATGATTTCACTATTTACGATGCCAGCGACCAAGAAAAGCTTGTTAAAATCCTATTGAAAGATAAAGGTTCCACAGATGCTAAAGGAGAATTAAAAGGGGCTCTTGCGTTTATTTCGAATGCGAAAAATGCCCTTATTTCTCCTGACACAGTTCCTGAAGATTCTGAAGAGCAACTTTACATGGAGATCTATCGCTCCTACCAAAAAGGACTGCAAGAATCAGGTGCTGTCGACTTTGACGACCTGCTCTATTTACCTGTTAGATTGTTCAAAGAACATCCTGAGGTGCTTGCTGCCTATCAGAAACGGTGGAAATACCTCCTCATTGATGAATACCAAGATACCAACCAAGCCCAATATACCCTTGTGAAACTGTTGGTAGCTGCCCATGGCAATTTGTGTGTGGTTGGCGACCCCGACCAATCGATCTATTCGTGGCGCGGCGCTAATTTGAGAAACATTTTGGACTTTCAGCGGGATTATCCCGGTGCAAAAGTGATCAGGTTAGAACAAAACTATCGAAGCGTGACCAACATTCTTGATGCGGCTAACGCTTTGATTTCATACAACGAACATCGGCTTGAAAAAAATCTATGGAGCGCTTTGGGGGAAGGGGAAAAAATAAAACTCTTCACGGCAGATGATGAACGAAGAGAAGCCGACTTCATAGCCAAAGAGGTTCAATACCATCTTTCTCGTGGGAAGTCTTTAGATGAGATGGTTGTTTTTTATCGAACTAACGCCCAGTCACGGGTATTAGAGGACCGATTTCTGTATAAACGGATTCCCTACCAGATCATTGGTGGACTTTCTTTTTATCAACGGAAAGAGATCAAAGACATCATGGCCTATTTACGAACAGTCCACTCTGGCAGCGATTTTATTTCGTTTGAACGGGCTTTGTCGGTTCCAAAACGGGGCATTGGCGAGACAACCATTACCAAACTCCGCTTAGAGGCCAATCGGCTCCGAATGCCCATCTTTGACGCCATCAAAGAGATGATAGCCGGGCAGAGTCAACTGAAACTGACAGGCAAGGTGGCCGAAGAGCTAAGGCAATTTGTTTTATTCATCGAAAAATTAAGGGGAAAGAAGGAAGAGCTTTCTGACTTAGTACGCGAAACGATCGAAGGAAGCGGTTACATGAACTTTCTAAAAGAAGATCCTGAGACCTACGCAGACCGTCGTGAAAACGTTGAAGCTCTCCTTGTCAAAGCGATGGAATGGGAAGCTGAGAGGGAAGATGGGACATTATCCCAATTCCTCGAAGAGCTTTCGCTCAAAGGACAGATTGATGATCTGGGCAACCAGGGGCCGACCCTTTCCCTCATGACAATTCACAACGGCAAAGGGCTCGAATACCCCATCGTCTTTTTAGCCGGGTTAGAAGAGTCTTTATTTCCTCACATCAATGCCATGGGCAAGAAAGAGGCCATCGAAGAAGAACGTAGGCTTTGCTATGTTGGCATGACTCGCGCCAAAGAAGTTTTATATCTCACAACTGCTCGAGGGCGCACCTTATACGGTGGTTTTCGCCCCATGACACAGAGTCGTTTCCTGCGCGAGATCCCTTCCGAATACATCGAAAGAATACGATTTTAAATAAGGAGTGGGCGCTGGGACCTCAAGCACTCGAAAGGCCTCATTTGAATAAAACGAAAACCACGGCCTACGCAGTAGAGCCGAGGTTTCCGTTTTTTCAACTAAGGCGCTTTCGAGCATTGAGGGCGCCCAATTCAATTTCTACCTTCGGCTGCCTCCAAATATTGCCCTTTTGATTGGATTTTTTTACGGGCTGCCTGCAAACGGCCATCTTGCGATAAACGCCACCAAATGCTTTGTAAGTCCTCTTCAAGCCGTTTTCGCAATCTGGCCATTTTCGGCTACCCCTAAAAATCCAACATCATCCAGGCTTAAAAATGTGGTCTGACATAGGCTGAAAGCCTTTTGTTGCAACAGCTAGAGTGGCAACGCCCTGGGTTATAGTGGAAAATATATTTGGTAGCCTCAAGGGCTACAGGAAACAATAATGTCTTAAATTTGCCCTTCAGGCAACAGGGTCTATTTTTTAACCTTCACCCAGTGCGTTGCAACTAAAGACCTTCTATTTAGCTTTTCAAAAAGAGAGCCCTAAAAACTCCATAGCCTAGCAGGCTTGTTAAGAAGTCCTTAATTTAACGATTCTTAATCTGATTGTTAGACCATAAAATCATGAGCGGTATCATGAATGATTTTCGAGATTGGTGGAGTGGCAAACCTTCTAAAGAGGTTAATCCAGCGCAGCAATCTCTAAACAATCAAATAAAAGGGGAATTACAAATATGGATCCATTTGAGATCTGTTTTAGAATCCCGTGCTTCAGGCTCTGAAGAGCTAGCAATTAGGGATATTCAACAACTTCATCTCGAAAGTTTGGTTGGAACAGATATTCGTATACAACAATACCGGGCAAAACTGCTTCCAGGGTCACAGAGCTCATCCTCAGAATTTTCTTTAGCTGAAGACATGATAAAAGACCTGATAAACAAAATTATCGCTTCCGCCAAAAAGGGGAATAAAAATGGAGTCGAAGCTGCGTTTTCCCTTCTTCAAGAGGCCTTAAAAATTCCAGGGTTTCCGGAAGAAAGAATTGCGGAATTATTTTTGCCAATTTTAAATTCAGACGCTATAGGGGATAAGTTTTTTGAAAAATTGGTCGGCACTCCCATAACCGCCAACAAAGAAAATTTAATATTAAAGTTCATTGGTTTATTAAGTGGAAAACGTCTTTCTACATTTAAGGAAACAGTTGGTAGGCGTGGTAATACTCCACTGTTAGCTTATGCTGGCAACGCAGAGATAATTTCTGCCAAAATCGTTCTTCTGTTGATGTCTAAGAATATTTCAAAATCCGCGTTTCTTGGAGAGATCTCTCTTGGTATACTTATGGGTCCCTCAAAAGGAATGGATGAATTATTTGAAATAATTGATGGTTTAGACAAAGCGGAAGTGAAAAAATGGCTATTTACGCCGGTCAGGTTTAGTAATGGTATGGAACCTTTTGAAATATACGTTGCCCATTCAAAGGATATTTCGGCGAGGCACATTAAAAAATTCATTGATTTGGGTGCTTTTCAAGGGATTTCTTATTTCTCGGATTTACTGTCAAATAATTCATTAATAGAGAATGGGGAAGAACTTTTAAATTGCCTAAAATGCTTTGATCAGCAGGCAGTCCGTGAATGGATAAATAAGAAGAATCGAGATAATCATTATCCTCTAGTGAATTACTTAAGGGCTGAGAATCCTGATTTAAAAACCCTGATCTTTTTGACGCCAGATCCTATTTCAGAGGAATTAAAGGAAGGAATTAAAAGTAGAATAATAATTGAATTAGATTCAGGGAAGGTTGAGTGGGTCTTATTTCGGCATCCTGAGGTTTTATTGAATTGGTTGAAGCATATTGACATGCCTAATACTAAAGCACTTAAAATTCTTATTAATTTGTGCAAGAAGAATCCTAAATTAGTTCATGACTTTGTGAATGTAATTAATGAAAGACATTTTTTTCTAGGGAGCGACGAAAGTTCTGATGAAGAACTTGCTTCTTTTTTAACTGTTTATTCAGAAAATTATTCTGAGATCAACGATCATTTACTAGATAGCATCATAATGAATCATAAGTTAAAGTTTTCAGGGGAAACACTGGAAAATATTTTACGTATACAGAGAATTGTAAAAGCTCAATCACCTTCAACTACTCAAATAAAGAATGAAAGTTTTTTAGTCGCAGTTCAGACTTGCGATGATGTCAAAGAGCTTGAAAACTATGTAAGCCACCCTCCGATAAGGCATATCCCACAAACAACGGAGCAATTTTTATCTCTATCAATCGAAGATCAGCAATGGGTCTTAACCGGCTTTATTCTATCAAGAGACAGAAAAGGGCTACAGTTGGTGAGTGAGTTATTGAAAAATGCAGATAGAGGTGAAACTATATCAAAACCGGTTCTTAGAAGTGCCCTTACTCTTTTGAAGAAAACTCAAATGTTTCATGATCCTGAGGTGGATGAAACGCATCTTCTTAACCTGATTTTTACTCTTTGGGCATCTACTGAGGCACAAACTCACCAAGAAGTAGAACATGTTCTTGCAGAGGCCGTTATGGCTCTTGCAGAGCTCGATTTTGTCCGTTTAAAGAGTCAATACCGAAGCGGCATTTTTGAAATATTTAAGACTTTAGCCATTAACGACCAGGCACAGCCTTCTGTTTTAAATGGATTTGTTGAGGCGCTGGGCCTTTATCCTTATGATGCCTCGAAAATCGAAGATCGAGAAATACTCGACTTCCTTATTACGCTCATGAAGAAAGAAACAACCGCAACTGAGTTGAAATTTTCTTTAGCTAAAATATTATCCACCATTAAATATGAGCCGGCACTCTTAAGCGCTTGGGATGTAATCAAGGGGCCGCTTTGGGATCGTTATGCTCAGCATGAAGAAGAGAAGGATAGGAAAGTAATAGAAGGGTGTTTTGATCTATTTAATGCTCTCCCTCTACATTTACATGAGAATAGAGGGATTATAAAACGAAGAATCCTTGACCTCTTGGCAGAAATTAACATTCCAAAAGAGGATTTTCCTAAACTCTTTAAAGAGTTTTATGAAAGAAACATAAGCAAACTACCTTCTCTTTCAAAATTTGAACATAGCCTAAAGGCTATGCCGGAAGGTGGTGTGCGTTATTTTGATCCTCTCTACTTGCCTCAAGGATCTTTTGTTTTTAGAGGGATCAATGGTCGAAAAGGGGATACTCGTGCTATTGATGGATTAGTGGACCTCTTTGAAAGGGGGTCGGGCGATAGTGAACTGACAAAAGCCAAAGCCGCTTCAGGAACATGGGCAAAGGTTGGGCAAATCTTCTGCGCCTTAGATAAAAAATATGTACAAACTTATGTGGGCGAATTGGGGGCGTTCATTGTGATCAAAGGGGATTACATCAATCAGGCTATACAAAAACGGAGGGTGAGGCAGCAAAGAGAAATTGGATCTACTCACTATGTTCTTTACGATACTATCGGACATCAAAATATTGAAAAAATCTACATTTCAAAAACCATTTATGCTGAACTCCAAAAGCTGAAAATGGCAGACCCGGATAAAATAGATCCGTCTGAGCTTTCGATCTTTGGCCACCTTTCCAAACAGGAATTGGGGCGCTTCATCCGTTCTTTAAAACATGACCCGCACCATCTTTTTGAAAAGTTAGAAGGAAGCGACACCTTTTATGGTGATCTTACGACAACCAAAGAGCCTGAAATTTCTTTTGAAAAAGTCGTCAGTTACAATCAAGAAAAAGAGGGTGCAAGACAGATGATGGAAGAAAAGTACGCTTCCCACTTTGCTCCTCCCGCCAAAAGTCGCCTTTAAACCCCGCCCAAAAGTCGCTTCATACCAACGAACTTTACCATAAATCCCGACTTTTTTGAACCCTACTTCCGAAAAGTCGCGACTTTTCGGAAGTAGGGTTCAAAAAAGTCGGGATTTTACTTCAGGAAAAAACTCGGCAAGCCCTTCTTTCCAAGGATAACAGGTGACATGATCGAATTTTTTCATAAAGCGATCTTGGCTGAGGACAATGGCTTCGCTATTTTCAATGTCTTTTGTCAGCCTGATAAAAGGGCCGATGTCTTTTTCATCGATAGAATTTGTGCTTTTAATTTTTACGCAAAGTGTTTTTTTCCCGGGTCTTTCAACGACAAGGTCCACTTCTACATCAGAGGTTGTTCGTATAAAGGAAAATCTATTTTCCGGCTGGAAATAGCTGCTTAATCGAATGAATTCCAAAAGAATGAAGTGCTCAAATGATTCCCCATAGGCAGAGGTTTGAGGAGCAATGGGGATTGATAGCCTTCTAGATAGACTGCGGACTACGCCGGTATCAAAAAAATAGAACTTGGGTTTTTCTGTTAATCTTTTTCGAAAAGAGTTGTGAAAAGGCTCTAAAAAGAACCCAAGCATGGTGTCTTCGAGTATGATGAAATACTCTTTAATGGTCTTGTCGTCGACTCCTACATCGCGAGCAATATTTGCAAAGTTTATAATTTTTCCATTGCATTGGGCTGCTACCTCAAGAAAACGTCTAAAGGGTTGTAATTTCCTTACAATCTGTTCGTTCCATATTTCTTCCTTTAGGTAGGTGTCTGAATAAGAACGCAAAAACTCTGTCTTATCTTCATCTTCTTTTAGACTAAATATTTTGGGCAAAGTTCCCCACTGCAAGGCTTTATCCAGGTCAAAGCTGTCCCCTAATTCAAAACAAGAAAGGGCGTAGAGGTGATAGACAAAAGCTCGTCCTGCAAGGAGGTTTGCACCTCCATGTTTTAGTTTTCGTGCGCTTGAACCTGTGAGGATGAAAATTTTGTCAGTTTCTTCAATGAGCCGATGTACTTCGTCGAGGAGTTTGGGAATTTTTTGTATTTCATCGATGACGACATAGCGGGTTTCTTCTTTTAATCCCTTTACGATTGGATAAAATTCGCTTGGATCCCGAGAAAACCTCCCTTCGAGGTTGGAATCCAATAGATCGAGCCATAAACTTTGATCGGGATCGAATCTTTCTTTAAGGAGCGTGCTTTTTCCGGTTCCTCGTGGTCCAAAAAGAAAAAAGCTATTCTTGTGGGTGAATTTCCTGAATCTTTTAAACATTGAAGGTCTACTCCGGATTTCCCTGCCTTTTCCGGAGTGAACTCCGGAAATGTCGTTCATTACAAGGTGGCCATTTTCGGCTACCCCTAAAAATCCCAAACTATGCGCCAGCGTTTGGAGAGTTCATGAAAAACAGCCTGCGGGCTGTTGCCATTTTTCATGAGTTTTTCAACTCCATCTTTAATTAAATTAAAAGTTATAGATCTGAATAATAAGCGGAGCATAAAAATGTCGACGGTTTCAGGTGGCGGCGAGCCAGAAAACATTATCTTTGCCAGATTCAGATTGGCTAACATCTCGGATGAGAAGGAATCTAAAGCCGCTTTAGACCTTCTTTTACAATTGCTTAGAGAGAGAAACCGGTTGTCGGCTTTAGGGGAGGATGCAGAGTGGGCGCTTACTTATACCGCTTATTCTAAGAGTTATAGCCTTCGTGATAGCGAAGGAAGGGAGCTTGTGTCGGCCGGCTCAAAAGAGATCTCGCATATTGAGGCTAAAGAAAGTCGTCCCTTTCCGATCATGCGCTTTATCTCTGCGCCCAATATCCCCAGTAGCCGACCGGCAGCGCGGGAGGCATCTCCTGTTGAAAAGGCCCCGGGTGCAAATCTCTCTTTACCGGCCGGTGTTTTAGTAGGAGGAGATGATCCTGATGGGATCGAAGCGCGCGCAGCTGCATTCAAGAGTTATCTTCACGCAGTTCCTCCGCGAGACGAGCTCTGCATTGTCAAAGGATATGAGCGAGGCGATTTCGTTGGAAGAAACAAGAAAATTGAAGAGGGGTTGAGAACAAAGACTTTAGGGAAAATTGCTGCCGAGCTCAACAAAAGTCCGACAACTTTTCTGACCGGGTACTTTAGAGAAGGGGAATTCTTTCCGGTTTATGTTGAGCGAAAAGGGGACGATATCCGTCTCTACGACAGCCGTCCCGGAGCCGAGATAGGCGTTTGGATGCTGCAGAAGGATGCCAGGCCTGAAGGAATGAGCTGGGAGACATTCATTGAAAAAACGCTGAAGCTATTGACAAGCACAAGCAAAGACCCGATCGGAGAGCTCATTGCCCCTTTACAGAAGCAAGGAAGCGGGTTCATGGTGGTCGATACGCTCCATTGGGATCATGCTAACAATGCCTATCAGGACTTTGTAAAAAATCCAAATGAAATAGAAAAGATCTTTGTGAAACAGACGTGGAGACATGCCGACTACGTTAACAAACAGATCGCCGATCGGTTGATCCAAGATGGCGGTGGGACATTCACGATGGGGGTTTTTTCAGAAGGCGTTTTTTCTCCCATAGAGGTTAAGGTAAAAAAAGAGCAAAGGGCATGGTCTATCGAGCTCACACAACAAGGTCAGGCGCTTGCCCGCATCTCTTTACCGGAGCAGTCCGATCTTTTCAAAGAGACCCTCTTACAGATTCTGCAGCCGCTTTACCAACTGACTCCGGAGGCGGGATACACCTCTTCTAAAGTCAATATGAGAGACGTCGTTTTAGCTCTGAAAAAAATAGAGGGAGTCCAAGTTGAGGAACCGGCAAGTCCTGTGGAAACGGCCGTTGTTAAAGTGTCTGGCGTGAGGCAAATGCTATCGCTTGGCCGCTTTTCCCCTCCCACCGTTCGAGAAGGCGACTTAGATGGTGCCATGAGGCATATTTTGGAAAATACTGCCCAGTATATTGAAAAGAAGCTGCCTCTTGAAGATAAGTTGGAACGGATCGAGTGGGCGCTCAAAGAGTGGCATTCCTATTTGAGAAAAAATGAAAAACTCGAGAAAGAAAGAGAGATTCCTCAAGAGATTTCCAAGAACATTGTATTTTTAGAAAAAGCCCATCACGATATTTTAGAGGCTGTCAAAAAAGAAAAATTGCAGGGGCTCAATAGCGTTTCTTTGCAGGCAACACCGAGCCGTCTCTCCACGACTCTCCCTGCAGAAGCAGCACCTCTTGACTTGCCGCTTGTCAAAAAAACTGAGAAAGGAGCGTTTATAGCCTTTAACAGCTGCTGCAGCTCTATTGTGGGCAGCCAGGAACCTATTCAAAAAATCCGAGAAGCACATGCGCAGCTCTTAAAAATAGAGAACCAAGAAGAAAAAGAGATCGCAGCCTTGAGGCTTCATGATGCGATCACCGAAGTCTTACTCCGTCTGCCAATGCCCGACAAAATAGAGAAGACGGCTGCCTCAAAGGCATTGCTCGTGGAATTGCAAAAATTCCATTTTGATACAGCCTTGAGGATACATCCTGACCATCTTTCCGGAATATCGCGGCTTGCCTTTGCTAAAAGCGTCCTTCTCCAGATCGCCGTGGAAAGAGCATTGGGGCCTGATTTGGGCTTTGTCTTCGACCGGTGCCTGTTTGATTTTATTCTCAATCAAAACCATGCCGCCCTTTTCCACCTCAGTCCTAAAGAGAGCAAGCTGCAACAGGAACTTTTACTGTACATCAGTCAACAAAAGCCTGCATACCTCACTCCCGGGCAGTGCTATCGCTATCCATCGTACAACGGTCTTTTGCTAAACGAACTAGAGGTCGCTCTGATTGCAGAAAACCATCCGGAGGCTAAAAACTCCGCCTTGCTTAAATATAGCGACAGCGCTCGCGCGCAAGTGATGATGTCGTATTTCATCGATGACAAAAGCGCACTTCATCCTCATGTCGACCTTAAAACATGTAAAAAACCAACCGATGTCGAAACCGGCATCCGTCAGGCGCGCCAAGGGGAGTTGGAGACGGGGGTGGTCAAAAAAGTTTCGTCTGCTCAATGTTTGGATGCGCCCGGGCTGATTGAGCTTGCCCCTTTGACAAACGCCGATCTACATATTTCGTCGACTTTTGATGAGAAAAAACATGAATCTGAGCCGGTGCATATCAACACCGACAGTGCCCCCAACTGGAAAGCCAAAGCTACAGCAGAAGGGGGTAAGCTGCAAAGGCCCCGCTATGCGCTTGCCACTCTGCAATGCGAGGGAAAGGCTATTGCAGATCTTTCGGTAGGGAATTATCCGGTTTTAGATTTGGATCGAAGAGAGAAAGAAGGAGCGATCTCGAGCGTAACAAACGGGTATCCGCGGAGCCTTCAAGGAGAGGCGCCGGTGACCCAGCTCAGCAGCGCGAGCAACCCGGTCCTGTTGCAAACGGTCCTTGCAGATACAAGGATGTATCCCATCCCTCTTGAAGAGGAAAGAGAGCTCCATGCCATTTCGCTGCTTGGCCGACCAAAAAGTGAAAGAAAACTCCCATCAGGCGATACGCTGGAAAGCGAAGAAATCCATCCCATTTCCCTCTATTATGCTGTTGATTTTATTGCGCGCCACCCGGCTGCATGCGAGCATCCTCAAGTGCAAAATGCTTTATTCCAAAAAATGTTCGGCACAAGTGCCTTTTTAGAAGCGAAGGAGAACTTTGACTATCAAGATGGACTTAAGTATTTTACGGGTGGAAAGAAAGGGAATTTTGCAAAAGACCCGAAAGGAGTTCCCAACCAGCTCCTGCAGTTCTTTAAATGGAGGCTCACAGGCGATGACTATGACAAGCCGAAGGAAGCTGATTTGGCCCCTTCTCTTCAACTTTTTTTAGTAGCGGAAGAGGGGAAAAAGGTATCAAAATCTGACATCAATGCACGGGCAAACTATTTTGAACGATGGGTGGACAGCAAATTAGATCGGCTCCAAGTTGAGGCAGTGAATCGGAAAGTAGACCACTGGATGTTGGCAGAGGTCATTGGAGATCTCGATGAAGACCAGCTACGAGGCATTGCGCGAAAAGTGGCAGATAAAAGAGGTGTTGTCTTCCAAAATCTTGAACAGAAATCTCCTTATCTATTTGTCGATCCGAAAACCGGAGGTGTTCTAAACCTTGCCGAAGGGATCAATACCCTTTCTGTGCATGCAGAAGAGAGTGGGCCCAAAAGACAGTTATTCAACGTGCCGGTGACAGAGCCGAGAATTTTGGAAAGCCCTCAATTCAAAAAGCTTTTTGGAGAAAAGCCCCAAAGCGGAGGGAAAGAGGTTTATCAAGATCGGGTTTGTTACTATTTTACCTCCGAAGGTATCAACTATGAGATTGACCTTCCAAACAATCCTGAAAACCCTTTGATCATTAGAGCCCATTTCAGTTTAGATGGAGGGCCTATTCAAACCTTCCGTTACCAAATCCCACCTCGAGAGGAAATGACAGCGGCAAAACTTGCAAACGATTGCGGTTTGTGGGTTTCCCAAGGCCCTTCACAACAGAGAGTCCTTTTTTTGAATAAACGCCCCGAGGCTAATAGCGAACGGATATTTAAAGTCGATGAAGAAGGACAGTTGATCTCTTTTGCCGGCAATAAGGTCTTGATGGAGAAACCTAGTCTACAAGAACTGCCTTGGAACGCTATCCAACCCAAAGAGTGCTTCTTCTTTGGAGACGGAACATCTATCGATACCATCGTTGTCAAGGAAACCGGCGTCGAGCTGAAGAGACGTGATGGACAGTGGTATGTTCAACAAAATGGGGTGGAGGTAGGTCCTGCCATCCTTTCTCGATACGAAGATAGACAACTGTTTGGTCCGGAGATGGATCGATATGTCCTTCCCATTGGCAACGATGCCGAGGGGAACCGGCAATGGGTTTTGTTTCCCCGTCCTTTTTCTAATCAGGCCGTTGTGTTGAAAATGAAGAAGACAGGAGAAGTGGTTGCTCCCAAGGAGATTTTTTTCTACTTGGCTCAT
Organism: Parachlamydiales bacterium; assembly: GCA_963765145.1. Classification (GTDB taxonomy): domain Bacteria; phylum Chlamydiota; class Chlamydiia; order Chlamydiales; family JAJFMK01; genus JAGVKY01. The sequence goes on along the minus strand of CAVXVG010000021.1, from coordinate 158,614 downwards.
CTGCATCTTGAGCTGGCTGTCAACAGCAGTAAAACTGAGTTTCTCCGGCACATCAGGGTGGTTCACCAGCTTCTTTCGCAAAGCGAGGCGATGGGATTCGGTACAGAAGAGACGACAGCCGCCTTTTTAGGGGCTGCCGGAGAATATGCCAACGAGGTGAAGGGGGGGCATTATAAAGGCCGCGTCAAGGAGGCCGGAGAGGCGTTTTATACAGCCTTAAAGGAAGCGTTGATCATCTCTCCGGTTGCATTGAAGAAGGGAAACGTCTTGATGGAAGAGTCTCTTAAGAGCGCCGAAGAAAAGACTGCAAGGTTGCAAAAAGCGGCTGATGATAGGCCTCAGAAGGCGCAGAAACCTTTTGAACCGGAACAAGATTTTGGTGTTCCTTTTATTAAAGAGGTCAAACCAGAGCCTGCTCCTCAGGATGCCCCTATCAAACGGCAAGTGTGGCAATTTAGGGCTGCAGACAAATGGGATAGCGGCGGCTATTTGTTTAAGGAGCTCCATTCGGGCGTTCTGAAGAACGTGGAAACGTGGCGGCAACAAAAAATGACAGCGGAAGAGTACAAGAAGTTGTTGGAGACGTTGCCCAATGATTTAGAGATAGCAAGAGAGTCCGTTGAGGCGTTGAAATTCCAGTTTCTGCATCTCATGCGTACAAGCAAAGACTTTGCCAAAGTTCTTGAGGAGGCCGGAGGGAACAGGGAGATGGCCCTCGAGCTTTATCTGGTCAAATGGCGCAATGGGGAGTTTGAAAATGAAAGTGGTATAGATGGCTACATGGCAAGCTATGCCTCGACTGTTGTTCGCTTAAAGATTCTGGAGAGAATGGATGGCCTTATAAAAGCAAATCAAGCTTTGCTTGACAAGCCGGAAAAAGAGTTAAATCAACAGGAAAGGGCCCGGTTTTATGCCTTGCACAACACCCTTTCAGAGCTTATCGCTGCTGCCGTGCATCCAATTCCCGATGTATCGGATTTAAAGGGGCTCGAAGGGCAAGTGAGAAGGTTGATGTATGTTCAGTATAAGCAGGGGATTGTCTATCGAAAAGAGCAACTGGAGTTGATCAATGAGCTTGTCACCAAACCCCAAATCAACCGCGTCATGAGAATGGGGCTGGGGAAGACAAGCACCATTGTTCCTGCCGTCATTGATATTTTAAGCGAAAAAGGATTTGCCGTTGGCGTGGTCCCCGAAGAGTTGTTCCAGTCGCAATTTCTGGAGGCAGACGAAGTGGGGCGGCTCCTATTTGGAATGGCTGCCTATGCTTTTCGTTTTAATCTGGCTCAACTGCCGCTTGATGACCACGAAGCAAGTCTTATCCAACTCCACTCCCATTATCAGCGGATGCTCCATGCCAAGGCGTCAGGCGGCTTTATCCTGACGACGCCGACGACAAAGCCGGCCTTGGACAACGCTCTTGTCAGGTATACGATGTTGTACAATGACTGGTTAGAGGCTGAGAAGGCACGGATTGATGCATACAATAAGGAACACCCGAATGAACCTATCACAGAGATCGATCTTTCCCGAGGAACAGGAGCCTTGCTCTTAAAAAACATCGACCTTTTAGGAAAAATGATCGGGATGCTTCAAGCTAAGACGACCCAGATCATTGTAGATGAGGGGGACCACTCCTTAAGTAGCCACAAGCAAGTCAATGTCGAGCTGGAACAAGGGGGCACATTAACAGCACAAGAACAGCAGGATGTCAAAATTTTGTTCGAGGGTCTTTTATCGAATCCTACGATTTGCAAGGCGATTTTGAACAACAACCAGGCGCTGATAGAGGAGAGTGAGCTCAAAAAAGCTTTGAATGTATTCATTAGCAATTTAGGGCTAGGAGGAGAGTTAAATAAAAGAGTCAAGGATCCCCAAAGTCGGTTCGATGATATAGAAGATGAAGCCCTCAAGAGACGGCTTGTCACTGTCCATCTCCTTTACCATGGAGGGCTCGCTTCATTAATGGCTAGGAAGGCCGCCATTGGTCTAAAACGGGATGAAAAAAGCGGCATTGTGGCCGTTCCGGCTGTGCAAACCATCAGTGAAAAAAATAACCACTTCAGCGAAACAGCGATTGAATTGGCTGCAACATACCTTCTCACCCTCTCATCTCCAGTTTGGCCAGCCATGTCCTTCATCAACAAATTTTGGGATGAGGCCGTTAAACTTGCGCCTGAACTAAAAGAGGCTCCTCTTAAAGATAGGCTGCACCTTTTGAAAAGTTTGAAGCAACCTAAAGCGATGAATGTCCGATTGATGCTTGCAGAAAAAGCAGGTTCCGAGGCTATTTTTGGTAGCAAATCGCAAATTGTTCGAGATGTACAGACATCGTGGTGGGGGTGTAATCTCTCTTTGATTTCCGGAAGCGAGGGACACCATACCGACCTCCTTATCCCGGAGGAGAATGTGATTCAAAACCGTGCTAGGACTATTTCCGTTGAAGTACGGGCGCGGATGGCCGAAGCGCTTGGCCCGTTAGGGTTGGATACACCGCTTCAAATGACAGGGCCAAGCGGATTTCCGGATGGGGTTGATGTCATCATCAACCATGGAGGATTCCAAGAAGAAAAAGAGCCCATGCGGCTGATTGCAGATCTGGCCTCCCACTACAAAAAGAATGTGGTCTTCATGCACCCCATCACGCGGGAAAAGATGGTCTTTCTCTATCAAGAAGGCAAACAGGTCATTATTCCGTTTGCTCAAGCCAAAGTCGGCAACCTTTTTTGGTACTACGACCCGGCAGCGACGAGGGGAACCAACTTTGTCCTTCCTCAAAATGCCCGCGCTGCAGTTTTTCTTTCTCCAACCGCAACCGCTGCTCAAATGGAGCAGGCAGTGTTTCGGCTTCGCGATCTTGGAGCCGGTCATATGATAGAGCTTTTTGTTACGGAGGCTGTCGGGAAAAAGATCGGCGAGAATCCAACTGCGGGGATGTTTTTAGATCATGTTGACGGCACCACAGAAAAGTCGGAACGGACTTTGAATACCTTAAGCGCCATGAGGATGGTATATGCAGAGGGGCAGAAGTCTGCATTGGAAGGAGCAGCAAAACTTGCCGGTGAACAGCTTCAAAACGGTCGAGTTCCTGTAAACGACACCCGCTTTGCTGCTTGTGCCGCCGGCATCAAAAAAGAGTTTGTTAAAACTGCCGGAGAGCCTCCTATGCCGGCTCCCACGATTACGACCCCTCTGCAAAAACGAGCAATGGCCTTGCAGAAAGAATATGGGATGGAGGACGAGAGGGGAGCGCAAGGCGCTGTCGAAAAGGAAACAACAGTGACGACAACACAGTCGCAGCAGGCAGAGCTGAAGCAGGAAGCCGAGGTCTCTTCCGACAAGGCGATGGCTCGGCAGGTGGCGTCGGCCATCAAGCAACGAGAGTATGACCTTGTAGGCCATGTCACAGCCTTTGTCTCAAAAGCCCGCTATCCCGATCGAAATGAGCAAATTCCGCTTCTTAAAGGGACCCCTTATAAAGTTGATTTTCGTCTCCATGTCAATCCGGGGATCACCTATGCCACTCCTAAGGACATGGATCAGCCGGCTATTGTTGCCGAAGCCTTTTTTAAGGTGCTTCCAGAGAAGACAGAGGGAAAGCAGTTAACCTACCGTGTGATGCCAATGGCTGACGCCCTCCTTTGGACCAGCGAACGGTTTGCCTGGCAAGGGACGAATGGGTACCATTTCAGGATACTTGCTCTTGTCGGCGACAGGCGCCTGGAAGCCGGGACTTCTTTTGGGGAAGTTACAGATGATGAACTTAGACAAAAAGAGTACAAGTTCGGTCATGCAGCTGGAGAGGGTGCAGAAGCTATTTGCGAAGAGATCAAAACAACTCTATAGAGGCACTTGCAAAAATCAGGCTTCAAAATGGGCCTGTATGCATTGCATTAACCTAAGGAAAAGCTTCCTATAAATTTAACAGGATGAACAGGATCGCCTACGGCGACAGGATAAGCTCCGCCTAGCTTTATCGTTTTGTAAACAGAAAATTATTTTAGTTGGCGAAGCTTATCCTGTTCACCCTGTTATTTTTTACATTGTAACCAAAAGCCCTTAAGTGGATTTTAAGGGCTTTATCAGCCAATCTTGAGTTCATTCCAATTTTTGCAAGAGGCTCTAGATCGGGATGTGAGAGTAGCGATAGTGGAGGGGGAATCGGCCTTCTTGCACAATTAACCACTCGAAATGACGAGATCTTGTTATTTCCCAGCATTAACTGGAAACCGCAAATACTTATCGATGTATTCTTGGGGGAAATGGCGGCTTTGTGCAGCGGCGACGATGGTGTCGACATAGTCGGAAAGAGGGTGCGGCGCGGGGGTGACTGCCTGAGGGTGGCCCAAGTCAAGCCATGCATCGACTTTAGAGTGGATGGCCCCCTCTTGGTAGACCTGTACAAGAACCCGATCATAAATGCGGGGGACCTCTTCGGAACGGTCGAGCTTTTTGAGTTGGGTTTCGGTCAGGCGATAAAGGGCGCCATAAACCTTATGGTTGGGGGCTATGGTGACATTGCCTACAGACCCTTTTTCGTTATAGTTTTGCAGGTCAAGATCGTAGCTAAATTGATAGTTGGGTAGAACGTATGTGCCGAGATCGACGGGATCGGGGCCATCAAGCTGACCTGTTTTGTGCACCCCGTCATGGTTCCAGGTCCCATTTTTTAATCGTTCTTTCAAAAAGGACTGGTTCAGGTTGTAGCCATAGGCAAAGTAATAAAATAGGGAGCTTTCATCCATCATTTTGGACTTTGTCATAAACATATCTTGTTGCACAAGAAAGTTATACCGATCGTAATAAATAATGGATCATTTCAGCGCGTGAAAGCGCCGCGATTCAAAGATCGAAATCGAGGTAGTATACGAACAACCTCGATTACGATCTTTGAATCCCGGCAGCTTTGACGCTGCTCAAATGATGCATTATTTGTTACGATCGGTATAATATCATTTTAAATTACAGGGAGATGGATGGTTTTTTGACAAACTTCTTGATAGAATAGATGAGAAGAGTGTAAGAATCGGGGTAATTTCCTTATCCCCAATTTATTCCACCAACGGAGTTATGGTAAATGGCAAAACTAACGAAAACAGAAGTCGCTCACTTTAAAAAGAAGCTGGAAGATCTACGCCGGTCCATCACTCAAAAATTAGAGGGGGCAGCTGTAGAGGTTAAAACTCCCGATCAAGCAACAGGTTACTCGCAGCACCAAGCTGACCAAGGGACTGACGACTTTGACAGAACCATCAGCTTAGAATTGACCAACAGCGAGTTCAATCTGCTGAGGCAGATAGACCGAGCATTACAGAAAATCGACGAAGACACTTATGGGATTTGCGATATCAGCGGGGATGACATTCCTGTGAAACGGTTGGAAGCAATTCCTTACGCAACCATGACTGTTCAAGCGCAAGAAAAACTTGAAAAAGGTCTGATATAAAATTTTTTACTTTATTTTTGCCCTTCTCTTGTTCTGTATAGATCAGGGGATGAAGTATTGGATTTCCACAACGCTTCCAGAAATTGGAACGGCAGGAATGGAGTTCCCTTATGGCGGCATTCCATTGTTTAAAGATTTTTTCGGAATCGAAGGTTCTCTTGTCTATGCCCAAAACTATGGCGCCGCATGGAATTTGCTAGAAGATCATCCTGAGGTGTTGTTTATCCTTCGGTTGGTTCTGGTAGGGTTTCTTTTTGTCTCTTTTTTCCGAACAGATGGCTGGCTTAAACGCTTTTGTCTGTCCTTGATTTTGGTCGGTGCTTTGGGCAATATCTTTGACACCATTGCGAGAGGACATGTAGTCGATATGTTCTACTTTGTTTTCTTTGGATATTCATACCCGGTTTTTAATGTTGCCGACATCGCCATCGCCGGAGGAGTCATCTTCCTCTGCTTCCTCCCCAAACCCGTTGCCGCCACGTCCGCTTGAAGCGTCAAAGTGGCTTGATTTTCTATTTATAGCTTCAGAAAAAGAGCTGGAACGGCTGTTTGAAAGGTTTGGGCCTGTTTTCATGTACCGTTCAAAAGGGTTGTTTAACCAGGGGGAAGCAAGACAATCTGTCCAACAGTTGTTGACGGTTTGGAAGGAGTATTTACAAGCGTTGGAAGAAGGAAGGGAGCCTCAACTAGATCCGTTCTACTTTTACGTTTCCACAGTTGAAAAAGCCGTTTATCGGCGCTTGGTTCCGGATGGAAGGGAACAGGTCTATACTGTCCTGCCCTGCATAGTGGCGCAAGCCGGCAAAATCGTTTATTCGCCCGTTGATGTCTCTTTTAGAAGCTCTGCCTTTACGGAAGACCCTATTTTATGGGGGATAAAGCTCTCGTTCCCGCAGATTTATTTAGACCCTGTGACTCGAGAATTATTAAGAGCCGATCGCCCCCCTTCACCCAATGCCCTTCTTTTGAAAGAGCTAAGGCAGTGGATACGAGATGAAACGTTCCCTGTGGCCTTTGAAACTGATGGCAAAAGGCACCAAACAGAGTTCCGTTTAGGAAACGAAATGAAAAATATCAAACATTTGCCACTAGAAAAAAGAGGGATCATTGTCTCTGGAGCATGAACTTTTAGATTCGTTTAAACAAAAGCAATGGACTGTTGCTTTTGCAGAATCGTGCACAGGTGGCGACCTCGCAGCCAGGTTAACGAAAGTCCCTGACGCATCGAAAGTTTTTTTAGGTAGCATTGTTGCCTATTCAGAACAGATAAAAAAGGGGCTTTTAGCTGTATCGCCCGACCTATACCCTGATAAAATTGTTTCTGAGCAGATGGCTCAAGAAATGGTCAAAGGGCTTAGTTGTCTTTTGGATGCAACAGTGTGTGTATCAGTGACAGGGTGGGCAGGGCCTACAGGTCCAGAGGTTGGAAATATCTGGATTGCCTATCAGAAAAAAGGGGAATCACCTAAGACCGAAAATCTCCATCTACAAGGAGAGCGAAGTCAGATTATCCAACAGATTGGAGATCACATTTTTACATACCTTAAGAACCTACTATAATTCTCTCTGTCGTGGATGCTTTCACGGGCTGAAATGAGACATTATTTATTACGCTTGGTATTAAAAGTCGCCCTCTTGAATAATCGAATTTTTATGAGGTCGCTATGAGTTTGAATATACCCCTTTTTAATTCCCACCTCCCCCTTGCAACCTATCAAATCGAAGGCCGTTCGATTGAGGTTGTTAGACAGCCTGACGGGCAAGTCTCTGCAAAAAGTGGGGATGGAAGAAATTATACCCTCAAGGGGCTCCCTTCTTCTCACCTATCTCCCGAGCACATCGAGGCTGCTCGTGATTATTTCGCCCACGCTAAACCCATTTCCGACCCCTTCACAGATTCACTTTCATTTGCAGGCTCTTTGAAGGGGGGAGGCGCTGGCGCCTCGTCCCTATTTGGCCCTCGGCGCAGTGAGGAAGTGCAACAGCAAACAGCCCTCATAAAAGCAGCTGCAAAAAACAATGATAGTGCGAAGTTTAACCAACTCATCGAGGAATTCAGCAAAATCTTTAGCAAGCTGCCCACTCAACCTTTTAGTGTTGTCCGTGATCTCATCGAAACCTTAAACGCAATGCAAGAATTTCCTCTTAAATCTAAAGTTTCAAGTAGCCCACTACCTCCACCATTTTCTCGATTACGCTATTGTTTTTGGTCCGCGGATCACTTACGAGGATGCCCTCAACTTGAAGCAAGGTGTGGCGGCGGTCATGCCGACTTCAACAGACCAGACTTTATCGGAGAATAATTTTCGTTTTTGCTTGGAGTCTTGTAATCAGGGGCTGCTTGCCTATAGATGGCTGCCACCCCACATCCTCGAAATAAAACTTGTAAGAAAGCTTTTCAGTGAGAAGATGAAATTCGGATATTCGCCTTCAGAAGAGATCGAAAAAAGTTTGAGGAACATCGTCCAGACGCAAAATAAGCTGGCTGTCGCACTTTCTTTTCGTGGTCAAGCGCTTCCCGAGACTAGTTGGTATCTGCCCCTTTTGATGATACGAGCAAGTCGTCACGACGCCACGCGTGAAACTGCTCGCCTGCTTAAAGTCTATTTCGAACATAACGAGAGCTGGCATGTCTCAGTTGGGTTTTGTGAACTTTATGGCGATGTCTACATACGTGAAAATGCTAGGAAATCATATGGAGAAAACTCTGATCAACAGCACGAAAGATACGTGCCAAGGATTCTCTTAAAGACCTATTTATCGAAGCAGGATCAAAAAGATGGGGAAAATAACAGCTGGAGAATCCGGATCGCGGCAGTCCATGCATTTAGCTTTGGACACTTTGGAACTGCTGATGAGAGCCGCCTGATAGAACAAACCTTACAAGAACAACTACGAAATGAAACCGACACGCAGGTCCTCCAGGTCATTAAAGATACTCTAGAACGTTGGGAAAAGGCAGGAAAGTGATCGATGAACCTTTCTTCCTTTTTACCTTGCGTTTTCCATCAAAAAAATGGGCAGGGGCATTTTGCCCTTTGGGCTCAACCTGATGGTGAGGTAAGAGGCTATTTCAATGGGATGGGCCGTGTTCCTGTAAAGGGCTTGGAGCAGGTCCCTTTCCAGCTATTCCAGGCCAAGATTGCTCCTCTTTTGAGGGAAAATCGCTTCCGGTTCCATTGGGATGGAACTTCTATCCGTTTTCTCCCATTTGGTAGGGGAGGAGGGGGGCGCCAATCCCGCCACGAATCGCTTTGGAAAGAAGGGGAGAGAGCCCCTTGGGGTCAACCCTTCACCCAACCGAAAAGGACTCAAGAGCCGGAAAATCCCTTATTTGCAATGGGGCCAGATGCGCCAGCTGCTTTGCAAAGAAGATTAGACCTTCCAGACACTCGCCTTGCAGTCCCCGCCCTATCTGTCTGGATGATCCCGGAGAGTTCTATTCCATTTGTTGGAAGGGAGAGTGATTTGCGCAAGATCGGTCAGATGCTGCAAGGAGATCCGACGGTCAAACTCAATCAAGTTTTGCTTGCCGGCCTTGGGGGTGTTGGTAAAACGTTCCTTGCCCTTCAGTATGCTAAGCGACACCGCAACCAATACCCGGTTGCTTTGGTGGTGTCAGCAGACAACCCCTCTAAAGCCTACAGAGCCTTTGGTGAAAAGATAGGGATCATCGGTCTCAAAGCATCAAATGAGGAGGTGTTTGAAAAGGTTCTAGGCTGGTTTGAGACCCATTCAGGTTGGATCATCGTTTTGGATAATGCTGAGGACGCAAGCAAATGCTCTCTATATCTGCCTCAACGTGGTGGAGATGCGATCATCACCAGCCGCAATCCCCATTCTGCCAATAGCCTAGTGCTGTCTACAATCACACCCTCTGAATCGTTAGAACTCCTCGAGAAGATCACAGGTCAGGAGAGCGACAGCTGGAGCCAGCAATTGGTCGAACAGTTAGGGTGTTTACCTCTTGGGCTTGCTCAAGCGGCAGGTTATATAAGCGAAACAAAAACCTCTTATCAAGACTATTATCAACTGTTTCTAGAGTGCAGGGGCCAATTATGGAAAGATGAAGCCTCAGCCGATAAGACTCAAGCGACCTTGATGACCACTTGGAAACTGTCGGAAAAACGACTTGGAGAATCGGCCAAACTGCTTTGGAGAACAGCTTTTATTGCCCCAGAGGCTATTCCTACAGAAATTTTTGACTTTGTTGGGGCGACTCCATTACTTTTACAAAAACGTCTCCATCTTTTCCAAAAATTCAGTCTTCTCGCACCAGGCACAGAGGAGGGTACCTATGAAACACACCGCCTATTTCAGGCAACTGTTCAGGAGTCTTTGTCTACCACACCGGCACTGAAAAACGAGATCATCGCTCAAGTCTGGGCAGTTTTTCACAACGATTTTCTCTTTTTTGATTCCGATGATCCAATAACCGCCTGGCCAAAGGCAAAAAGGCTAGTCTCACACCTAGAAGCTTTCCTCCCTTATATAAAAAAAGATCTGCACAAGTTTTTGAATAAACTCTTCGCATTCTATTCCAGCTTAGAGTTAGACATGGCCAAAGCGTTAAAGTTTTCGCAAGAGGAACTACAAAGAGAACAGGAGGAGTTTGGTCCAAACTCTTTGGAATGTACTAGAACCATCTATAATATCGGTGTTTTCTACATCCAGGCAAAAAAGGGGAAGGAGTCTGTTGAATGGTGTGAGAAAGCAAAAGATCGGCTCGACACCCTGCATCCCGATATAACAGAGCTAAAAGAAGCTGTCCTTAGCCACCTGGCATTTGCCTATACACTCGTTGGAAACGGGATCAAAGCGGCCCAATGTACCCACGAAGCTCTCGTCGCAAGCGGCAAGACAGTTTCAAATGAGAGCACTCAGGCCCTTACCCTTCATCAGGCCGGGCAACAACAGTTGCTTTTAGGCAATTATAAAAATGCCCTTGAATACCATCAGAAAGGATTAAAAATCACAGAGCAATTAGCGGGGGGAAAAGATGATCACGCTCTGGCCTTGAGCCTCCGCTGCATAGGCGCAGTCTATTGTTCCCAAAAACAATTCAGCCAAGCCCTCGCTTATCTTGAACGAGCGTATCAAATGACAAAAAATATCCTTCCAGAAGATCATCCTGATATTGCTGAATGCTCTAATGACGTGGCTGTCTGCTATATCGGCCTAAACCAAAGTCAAAAGGCTGTTCCCCTTTTTAAAGAAGCGGTCAGAATCTATGAAGATAAATTTGGACCAGACTATGGTGGATTGGGAGCCCCTTATTGTAACTTAGGAGCCGTTAACATTGAGACGCTTCAACTCGACGATGCCTTAGCTTACACACTCAAAGGCCTTCGAATCGAACAGAAGAACTATGGAGGAAAAAATGTCTCTGTCGCGCAAACAATGGGTAGATTAGGTGTCATTTATACGATGAGAGGGGACTATCAGCAGGGGCAGGCCTACACGTTAAAAGCCCTTTCAATGCTGGATGAATGCTTAGGTCCCAACAACCCAGAGTCAAAAGAAATTCTTGATGCCATTGAACAACTACGTCAGCTCGCAGTTCTAAAAAGCTTGGGCGCCATTCTACAGGAATGACTATGAACCCGTCGTTTTGCCTCGCGAGATTGTTTTTACATATCTCAAGAATCTAGTATAATCTTCCGCATGGATTATCAACTTATTGATTCGGGAGAGGGAAGAAAGCTAGAGCAGTTTGGCCCTTATCTTGTCGATCGCCCTGCTTCACTTGCTCTTTGGTCTAAACAGAAAGAGGAATCGGTGTGGAAAAAAGCCGATGCAAGACTAATTCGTGAAGGAGAAGGGAGCGAATGGCAATGGAATCGGCTGCCGGAAACTTTTCATATCACCCATGCCGGTTTAAAGTTTTTATTGAAAGCGACAGATTTTGGCCATTTAGGGCTCTTTCCGGAGCATGGCAAGTTGTGGGGCAAAGTCGAAACGTCGTTGTCTAAAGGCTCTTCCCTTTTGAATCTGTTTGCTTATTCTGGCGGTTTAACTCTGGCTGCAGCAAAAGCCGGGGCCGAAGTATGCCACTTAGACGCTTCGAAAGGGATGGTGGCTTGGGCGCGAGAAAACGCCGCTTTAAATCGATTAGAGAATGCCCCGATCCGATGGATAATCGACGACGTGACTAAATTTTTAAGACGGGAGGTCACGAGGGGAAAAAAGTACGATGCAATCGTATTAGATCCTCCCACGTTTGGGCGAGGAACAAAGGGTGAGCTGTTCAAAATTGAAGAGGGGCTGATCCAGTTGCTTCATCTTTGTCGAGATCTCCTTTCCGATCGTCCGCTGTTTGTCATCCTCTCTTGCCATACCCCAGGCTTTACCCCAACGATCCTTTCTCACCTCCTGACCAGAGAGGTTGGCTGTAAAGAGGTTGAAACAGACGAGCTCTTGCTGCCCGGTCCATTTCCTTTGCCTTCCGGATGCTATGCAAAAGGTACTTTCTAATGGAAGAAATCACCAGTTTAGACAATCCAAAAGTCAAATTAGCTTTTCGACTGCAAGACCGTCGAGACAGAGATAAACAAGGGCTGTTTTTGATCGAAGGATACAGAGAACTTCTCCGCGCCATCGAGGGAAAACAACCTCTGGATTATCTGTTTGTGTGCCCTGAGCTGTTTTTAGGCTCAAATGAAGATCAGCTTATAGCGAATGCTAGAACTAAAGTTTATCAAGTACCTGAAAAGGTGTTTAGGAAGTTGTCTTACCGAGATCGCCCCGATGGGCTTTTAGCTGTTGCACCTCAGCGTCATTTAGGGCTAAAAGACCTTCCAAAGACTGATCATCGCTTTCTTTTAGTAGCTGAATCAATTGAAAAACCGGGAAATTTAGGGACACTGCTTCGCAGTAGCGATGCTGCGGGGATCGATGCCTGCATTTTGGCAGATAAAACAACCGACCTCCATAACCCCAATGTCGTAAGAGCAAGTGTCGGAACCCTATTTACCCTTCCGGTTATAGAGGCCAGTGCCGAAGAGACGCTTGCCTATTTAAAGAATAATAAGATCAAAATTGTCTCTGCAACACCCCATGCAACCCTTTCTTATACAGAGTCAGATTTGACAGGCGATATTGCCATTGTGGTCGGCACTGAACAGCTGGGGCTATCAAAGCTTTGGATGGAACAAGCAGATATCCAGGTGCGTATTCCAATGAGAGGGAAGGCCGACTCGCTGAACGTGGCGACAGCGGCTACCTTGCTTCTTTTTGAGGCTTTGCGCCAAAGAGATATGAAATGATTTTATATCTTGAAAGACAGCTGTTTGTCTGGGATAAGCCTGCAGGGGTTGAAACTCAAGATGAAATGGCTCTAAAACAGCTTCAAGAAGAGATCAATGCTCGAGAGGGGCGTACGGGCACACCTTTTATCCATCCGATCCATCGTCTCGATCAACCGACAAGCGGCATTGTTGTCTTTGCAAGAAGTTCAAAAGCTCTTTCTAGGCTGCAGGCTTCCTTAAGAGAGCGGAATTGTGAAAAGAGGTACTTAGCTTGGATTGAGGGTGAGATAAAGGAGGAAAAGCGGCTTGTCGATAAGATTGCACATGCCTCTCACCATGCAAAACTTGATCAAGAGGGAAAAGAATCGTCTCTTAATTACAAAATCGTACAAAAAGAAAGAGATCGCACTCTTTTATTGATCACGTTAGAAACAGGAAGATATCACCAAATTAGGCTGCAGCTAGCTTCTAGAGGCCATCCGATTGTAGGCGATGTCAAATATGGGGCCAAAAAAAGCAACTTATCTCCTGGGATTTTGCTGCACCATACCTACTTCTCCATTCCTCATCCTATCACGCAGGAAAAACTGGAATTTCGGTCAGAGCCCCCGTTTACAACGTCCAACCTAAGTTAAAGGCTAGGAAAAAGCCTTCTTTATTTTGACGTCCATTAAGGTTCTGGATTACGGCATACCCTCCGCCTACTTGAACAATAAGGTCTTTTGTAGAGTACCAAAGAGAGGGGTTAACATAGATAACATTGCCGCCTGAATCTGGGTTTAGTCTGTATTGATCTCTGTTTCTTTCAGTGTATAGGCCGTTTATTTCAACCATCCAGGATAAGATTGCTTCATCGGTAATGTACCAAATGTTACGGCCAAAGCCACCTTCGTAAAAGTAGTTGTTGCCGACTCTGGTGCCACAACAAGATTTGGTTATGATGGCTCCGTAGGAGGTAAAACCAAACCAATCTACTGCTGTCCGGCTAAAAGTTGTTCCAAAAAACACTAGAGGGCCAAACCCTGTAGCCGGTATTTTCTTTATCGAACCCGATGGGATGAAAAAAGAGAGTAAAACAGTGCCCTGGTCGAGGTAACATAACTGTTCATCTGTGTAATAGGCATATTCAAATTGTGCAAAAAAGTCTTCAAACCCTGCGGCATAAAAAGGGCCATCTCCATATTTTGGGGCGTAAGGAAGGTTAAAGAAAACTGAAAAGTCGTCTGTGATTCCGTATAAATAGCCGGGAACTACGTCGATGAAAAACTTTTTTCTTCCTAAGAAATCATCGAAAAATAGAAAAACCTGTGACTGCCCCTCATCTATGATGTTTTCCCCAAGACCAACCAATGGTCCCGGTTGTTGAGAATTTGGAAGGGCTAAGTTGCCGATTTTTAAATACTTGCTCTCTTCTTTGTCATCGGATTTGTCTTTATCGTCCTTTTTTCCTTCTTCAGAATCTTTATCGTCCGATTTGTCTTCGTCAGACTTCTTTTCTTCTTCGGGTTTATCAGTTTTAGATGAGGTGTCGTCGGTTGTTTCGCCTAAACAGACGTCATCATCCGAAAGAAGAGGCGATGAAAAAATGAGAAAAAAGAAAAATAAACTTAGTGTTGACTTAAGAATCTTTTTCGAAAGAAAGAGTGATTTTGTCATAGAAAGGTCTATTTATAGACCATTTGAGAACACCACTTCAATATTTTGTTTTGTGATGCTGTTGTTGCCAACTTATGCGAGCATCGCAACGGGCTCAGGAGCACTCCAAACGCTTCGCGCGATTAAGCTTGTTCCTGTGGGGGAGCCGATTTTTGGGCGGTGACGACACTGTCGAGTGATTTATAGATGTCGACAACACGGTCAAGCTCTCGCTGCCCTAAAATCGTTTCAGGATTTTCTTGGAACCGTGGTTCTTGAAACACAGCTTTTAATTCTGCAAGAGGCACCAATAACGACTTCACAGAGCGTGTCTTGTCAGCTTTATAAAGATTTTCAAGCCCATTTTCAATTTCCAGAATATTTCGTATTAGATAATCACCAAGGCCCACCGGCAGGTGCTTTAAACCTCTTACCCCTTGCACAAAAGTATAAAGCCCTTTCTCAGCGGCTTCCGAGTGCCCTTGATGGATTTCAGAATGGATGAGCCGGCCGGCTGTTTCAACCCCGGCAGTGGCTAGAGAGGGCATTTGATGGAGAAGATGTCCGCTCAGCCTCAATACCCTTCCTAAAACGGCCTGAACAAAAGGGAGAAAGTCCTTTTCTGTAGCTTTTCGGCCAATGAGCTCTAAATTATCAAAAAGATATAGTGCCCTATATTCAAGCCCAGTCACATGGTCTGAAAATCCGCTAGGAATAAGTTGTAAACCCTTATCAGCAAGAGTTAAGCTATTAGATTTTATCCCTTTTAAAACCGATTCAACGGCGCCATCGATGTTGCCTTTGTAATCTCCAAGCTCTTTCTCTTCTCCGATAGTGATCTTTTCAGATCCATGTCTTGAGGCAAAGATGAAAAGATCCAAAAAGAGGGCGATCAAAAAGAAATGAACCGCTAGAACGCCGCGTGTATCTGTCCAAAACCCTGTATCAAATAGTAGAGGAGGGATCAAAGAGACGAGGGCGACCAAAGGAAGGATGTAAATGAAGAAAGGGCGGCAAGGGGCCTCTAGCTTTGCAATCAGAGGAGAGGCGTACATTTTCAGTTTAGCTCTCATTTTAGACCGGCTATAAAGCCAGAAGGCATAAAAAAAGAGGGCAACGGCTGAAATAAACCCTTGGATGCCGCTTATCCATTCCAAATGAGGAGTTGGCGCAGGCTGCGCTCCGCTAATGAAAAAAATCAGAATAAGAATGAGAGAGACAATTGTTAACATTACACTAAGTCACAGGCATCGCCTGGGATCCATTTTTTATCTTTACCTTCCCACTTGACGTTGCACCCAATCGGGTTTGTCAGTGGTGTTGTGATCGGTTTGCCGTTCACAAATTCTTCTAGAGCATTTTCTAGATCGTTCACTGTTATTTTCAACGGGTCGCGGGGAGAATCGACAGCTCTTCCGGTGTAGACCAACTCTTTTTTATCATTGAAAAGGTAAAAGTGGGGGGTGCGCAAAGCTCCATATGCAACGGCAACTTCTTGCGTCGGGTCGTGTAAATAGAGCCAAGGAAAGTGGTGTTCTTTGTGGCGGTGGATCATCTCTTCAAAAGAATCTTCAGGAACTGTGTTCACGCTGTTTGAGTTAATGCCGATGAAGGCAATACCCTGTTTGGCATATTTATCTACAGTTGCACGGGTGACTTCGTCAGACGCTTTAACGTAAGGGCAATGGTTGCAGGTGAAGAAAATAACGATCCCTTTTGGTTTTTTGAAATCGTTAAGAGAATGGAGCTTCCCATCGGTGCCTTTCAAAGAAAAATTTGGAGCTTTAGAGCCGAGTGGAAGTGTAAATGGTTTTTTTATTGTGTCTTGCATAAATTCGGAGGTTATCAGAAACAGTACAATTCATTAAACTAGTGACATGTTCCACGCCGATATTGACCAAGCCATTTTGTGTTTGAAAGAGCTGCAAACAGCTGACGGACTCCATTTTTTAGAAAGCGCTTCTCAGCTTTTGATTGAAACTTTCCAAAATGGAAGAAAAATCATCGTCGCCGGAAATGGGGGATCGCTTTGCGATGCGGCCCATTTTGCAGAAGAGTTAACAGGTTTTTTTCACAAGAAACGTCCTCCACTGCCTGCCATCGCCCTGACAGAACCGGGTCACATCACCTGTGTGGGAAATGACGTCGGTTTTGATGAGGTGTTTGCTAGGGGGGTTGAAGCTTACGGGCAACCTTTAGATGTCTTTGTCGCCTTGACGACCAGTGGCAACTCTGAAAATTTATACCGTGCCCTTAACAGAGCCAAAGAGAGAGGATTGAAAACGATCGCCTTTCTAGGAAAAGGGGGAGGTAGGATGAAAGGGCTCGCCGACCTGGAATGGATTGTCGGTTCCGCTTCTACAAGCGACAGGATCCAAGAGGTCCATATGGCAGCTATCCATATGATGATCAAAGCGGTTGAAGAAAGGATGTTTTTTCAGATTAGCGCTGAACGTGTCTCTCATGCTGCCACTCGTTAACCTGATCCGTAACTGGCTTTACGATCACCATTTTTTAAAAATCGACAGAGTGCCCGAAACAGTTGTCATTAGCATCGGAAATTTGACGTATGGCGGTACGGGTAAAACGCCTGTTGCCCTCAAGCTGTTAGAAGAACTGCAAGGTGAATCGGTCGCTTTAGTCACGCGAGGATACCGGGGACAATACCAAAGCAAGGACCTGCCCTTAGAAGTTTTTTCAAATTCTGATCCAACTGTCGTTGGAGATGAGCCTCTTTTAATCAAAAGACGACTGCCTTCTGTCAGAGTGATCGTCGATCCCGATCGGCCAAGAGGGGTCCGGTTTGCCAAAGCTTCCATCACGGTTTTAGATGACGCGATGCAACACCGAAGGTTAGCGCGCGATGTAGAAATTGTTGTTGTCGATGGAGAAGCTCCCTTCCCTTTTCTTAAGCTAAGAGAATTTTCATCCTCTTTGAAGCGCGCCGATCTGGTTGTTGTGATGGGCGGCAACTATGCTCCTGCTTGTCCATATGTTCGGATGGAAAGACAACTAGTGGGAAAGTGGGATGAAAAGAGCTTAACCGGAAAAAAGGTGGGGCTGTTTTGCGGGGTGGGGAAACCTGAACAGGTCGCAAAAGGATTAAGGCTTGCAGGGGCCGAAATCGTAAACCACTGGTTTTTGCCAGATCATGCGGCGCCAACAAGAGAAAAATTGGACGATTTTATCCAATCATGCGAAAATAGAGGGGCAACAGTCGTTCTCTGCACAGAGAAAGACTGGGTCAAACTTCCTCTCGGCTCTTTTCCCCTTGAAGTGGCTCCTCTTCAGATTCAACTCAAGATTCTAGAAGGCCAAGATATTTGGGATAAAGTCGTTAAAACTTGTAAACGGATAAAACAATGAAACTGTGGCAAAAGATTTTGATAGGGATGTTCCTAGGGACGATAACCGGTCTTATCTTTCAAGATCAGGTTCTTTGGTTAAAAGTGTTTGGCGATGCCTTTTTGCAATTGATCAATATGATCATTCCATTGCTGGTGTTTGCCTCGATGACAGTGGGTGTGACCAACATCCATGACCCCAAAAAAATGGGTCGAGTCGGGATCATGACTTTAATGTTGTACCTTATCACAACGGTCTTTGCGATCCTCATTGGCCTTTTAATCACCACATGGATCCAGCCTGGAGCCGGCCTCCACATGGATGTGGCGACTGTGGCTACTCCCGTCGCTCCACTTACACTTGGAGAGTTAATTTCCTCCATCTTACCAAGAAATCCGGTGTTGTCTTTAGCTGAAGGGCATGTTTTACAGATCATCATTTTCTCAGTTATCTTTGGCTTTGGAATCAGCTTTAGCGGCGAGAGAGGAAAACCTCTTTTGCGGGTCATGGAATCGTTAGCTGATGTGATGATCAAGGTCACCAGCATGATCATCGAACTGACCCCTTATGCTGTGTTTGCTTTGATGGCTTGGGTGTTTGGTACGTTTGGAATCAAAGCGATTTTGCCTCTACTAAAGCTTTTAGGAGGCCTTTATTTAGGCTACGCCGTCCATATCTTGGTTGTTTTTTGCTTCATTTTGAAACAGATGGCAAAGATGCCCATCATCCCTTTTTTCCGTGGAATGAGCGATGCGATTGTCATGGCTTTTACCACCTGCTCAAGTTCTGCCACACTGCCTGTATCGATGAGCTGCGTGCAAGATAAGCTTGGTGTGTCAAAAAGCATTTCCGGTTTCATGCTTCCTCTTGGAGCAACCATCAATATGAATGGAACGGCCCTTTACCAAGCATCTGCCGCCCTTTTTATTGCTCAGGCATACGGTATCACGTTAGATTTTAATCAAATCATCACCATAGTTTTGACAGCGACTTTAGCTGCTATCGGAACAGCCGGTATCCCTGGCTCCGGTTTCATCATGCTGACAGCTGTTATCAGTGCCGCAGGGCTCCCGATAGAAGGGGTGGCCATCCTAGCCGGTATCGACCGATTACGAGAAATGGGAGGGACAACCCTCAATGTCCTCGGCGACGCTGTCTGCAGCATTTACGTAGCTAAAAAAGAAAAAGAGCTCGACCCCGCCGTTTACCTGGCTCAATAGTATGTCGAGCGGTTTTCATGCGCATCAATATTTACCCGGGTTAACGGCTTTTCTCCCATATCCTGAGGATCCACTTCGATTGAGTGCAAAATTGCAGGAGCAGGTGGCAAAAGCCCCTTTCGTAGAGGGGAGCACCTATAAGAAGTGCTTGGTGACTCTCGATGATTCGGAAGGGATTTTTATATGGAAATACTGCGAAGCCGACAAAAGCTCTAAGTGGAGAGTCAAACGGATCTCTGTTATTGAGCAGAAAGAAAATATAACCATTTTTAAAAAAAGCTTTGTAAGCCTTGAGAAAGCAGCCGAAGAGTTTCCACGGCAACCTATTACAGATAGCCGGAGGGTAGAAAATTTAACAAAATGGCGGGAGATGACAGACTCTTATCGAGTAAAAGTCAAAAAACGTCTGCTAAACAAAGTGCGGGTGGTCCCTGTTATCCATGGAAGTTCCGCTGAAAAATGCCACTCTATTTGCGGAGAGATTGGGTTTACCCATTTTGGCAAACACAATGAGCTAAGAGGAATTCCAGGCAGTAGCACGGATGCTGGTTACATTGGGAGTGGGTGTTACTTCACGACAAGCATGGAATATGCTGTAAAGTACGCCAAGCGGCACCTGATTTTTGCCTTTGTGGCTGTCACAGAACCCTATATTGCTTTAAAAGAAGACATGGAGACGCTAAGAGGGGGCGAAAGGTTTGATCACCACGATGCCCACTATGCACTTGTCGGTGATGCAGGCGACCCTTCGGGCAAAATTTTTTATCCCTCGGATACTCCTACTTATGATGAGCTTGTTGTCTTTGGGGATCGGACCCAAGCGTTGGCAAGATTTTCGGTAGAAATTGAAGAGGAGCGCCCCTTCTCTGTAGCAAATTACCCGAAGTTAGGAGATGAACTTTTACAAATACTCCTCGAGCATCCCCATCAGCAGATTCTGGAAGGTGACCCGGTACTAGAGCAATTGCAACAATTGATCGAGACAAAAAAGAAAGTTGAAACTCTTGCTCCCGTCTCGCTTTCAGATCGAATCGCTTACCTGTTCTCCTCCGTCATCTTTGATCGTGTTCCCGAGCTGAAGGATTGGGTGGAGGCGTGCAATGCACCGCTCGTGGAGGACACTTTAACTCCTGCCACGCCGAGAGCATCGCTTAAAGAGCTTTTACGCAAGTTGGCATTAGCGTGTCACATCGCATCTGGTGCCCCCTTCCATGTGATCGATCAACTGTTCGAAAAGCTGCCTGAGGATAGAGCTTATCTTCGTGAGGTCCTTTCCCTCCTTGATATTCACCATTTGAGGGGGACTTTAAGCTGCCCTTCAAAGGAAATCGACTTTGAAAACCTCCGGCATCTGGTCTTTGGCCCCCTCTCTTTTTTCCTCCAGAGAAAAGAAAATAATCCCGAATTCCAACCCACCTCTTTAGCAGAGATGGCGATAGAAGAGATTCTGGGGTCGGAAGCCGACCCTCTGACTTTTATCCCTCGGGTAGAGCACTTAGTAAAACATCTTCAAGATGCTCCTTTGACTCAGCACAAAAAACTCTACAAGATGCTCTCTACAAAGATCGCTTTTGAACCATTACGAGAAGCTTACCTCAATGCTCTTCCTGAGGGGCCCATTGCAGACCAGCTTGCCTTGATCCCTAACATCGATGGTCGCCGGATCTCTGCCGCAAAGGAAATAGCGAAACTGAGAGCGCAGATTGAAGCGATCACGCAAACAGAACCTACCTCTGTTGCGGTTAAAAGCTCCTTTTTTTCAGAGATTCGCTACTTAAAGCAAGATCTTATCAGCAATTACATGGAGGGAAACAACCTCAAAAAGGAATACTCTAGTGCTCTCCACAATGTTTGCCACATCCAAAGTGAAGGGGTAAATCTTCATCTCAAGCAAAAACCGAGCCCCATGAAGGAGTATGTTGCTTACTCCCTTGCAGCGCGAATTTGTGGGGGAGGGATTCCTCCTTCTGAATTGCTCCGTTTTGAAGTGGGCCGAGTGAGCTACCCGGTTCTTGCCTCTCAAACAGTGGAAGGGACACCTTTGAACGAGAAGGAAACTTTTTCCTCTGAGTCTTTAACCCACATGTCCCTTCTCTCTCTTCTCCTTTGCCCTGGGGATTGGAAGCGGTTGAACGGCGTTGTCGACGATCGGAATAGGGTGCATTTTGTAGATAATGAGGACATTTTAGTTGAGCCGATCGTCCGAGAATATGGGATGAAAACGGTCAAATTTTCCTCAATCCTCTTTTGCCTTTCTCCTTGGTATCTGCATCCAGGCGCAGTTGAGTTATGGACTAAACTCTTTCCAGAGCACCTCTTTCCAAGCTGGATGCAAGATCTAAAAGAGCGGGAGGCGGCCTATGTAGCCCTTTTTCCCGATGACAAAGAGAGAGAAAAGCTCTACACAGAGGACTCCAACAACAAATTCACCCCGTATCTTCTCTTAAGGGAGGGGACGATGGCGACTTTTTGCGCGCAGCTCCATGTGATCCAGCAAGAGCTAGCAAAGATTCGTCCAGAAGAGACCCTAGGTAGCGATCTTTTAAAATGGATTGTCACTTTAAGGGGAGAAGAGAACAGAGCAAACCCACTCGGTGAGCAATTAGCTGCCTATTATAGCAAAGCTAAAGGGGCAACCCCTTCGAATAAACTGCAAGCGGTCCTTGGCAAAAGGACTGAAGCTTCGATGACCTCTTCACAATCATTCAAGGCAAGTCTCGGGACTATTCCCACAGCAGAAGAGATAGAGAAGAAAAAATTCTTCTCACTCAAGGAACAGGAAGAAGAACTTGCTGCTTATACGCTTCTAAGTGCCTCCGGCGCCCTTGTCACCATCAAGAATGATAGAATTTGCCTAGAGGTCGATTTTGAAAAAATCACACCTGAAAGACAACAGCTTTTCCTCAAAGGGCTAAGCCACTACACCCACAAAGGAAAACGACCAAATTCCATCAGCCTTCTTAATGCCAGCGCTCTGACACCTGGACTGCTCGCCTCTTTTCTCCACCCAAACCTCACCCACCTCAACCTCTCCCGCTCCGGCCTCACCTCATTCCCGTCGGAGCTACAGCAATGCCAAGCCCTCAAAGAGCTCTATCTCAGTGGTTCCTCCCAGCTCATATCCTTCAAAAATCCCAACCTCTTCGCCTCCTCCTTCAAATTCTCCTCACTCGAAATCCTCCACATTGCCAACTGCCAAAGCCTCACTACACTCCGGTTAGAAGCTCGAGGCTTAAAAGAGCTAAAAGCAAGCCATAACCCCCATCTTTCAGAACTTTTCGTAAGGCCTAACCTTGAAACAGTCTTTCAGCTAGAAGGTTCACCAAAGGTCAGTTTAGAGGAGGTTACGTTGAAGCATTTCCCTCTATTCAATAAACATCGCTTTCTCGAAGAGGAGTTAAAGGTGGATTTTCGAGCTGCAGTCTGCTTGTACCTTGCCTTACTTTATGGCAAATTTGAATTTAGATATGAGGAAGAGTGGAAAAATGGCTTACCTCTATTGAGATTGTTTGATAAAGAAACGATCTCAAGGACTATAGTTTCTTTGATAGAAGATAAGATTAAATGGCACTCTCCCTTTGGTTGGTCTCCTGAAAAATTCCCTTATGATGAAGGGGGTGTGACTGGTAACCAATTATGCATAAACCATATGGGTTTCGGTGTTCAAGAGGCAGAAGCCTTTATATCCCTGCTGCCATGGTTGCCTAAGGTGACCTGCCTCAAATTTACAGGCTACTACGGAGAAGGTGCGTCAATAGCTAAGCTTGTAAAGGATAGCTCCATTACGAAGCTCATATTCCCCTGGCGGCCCGAGTCAAGGCGGTTGCGGGAACTTCATTCCTTGATGATAAAAGGTTCACTTAAGTCCATTGTATTTGGTGACTCAGATGAAGTTGACTCTGCTTCAAAGCTCCTACCCATGATCCGTGAAGCGAAGCTGGCAGAGGACAAGTATGTGGAAATTAGAGACACAGATTCTACCTTTCCTGTCATTTAGAGTTTCAAATAATGAATGTCGCCAGGAGCTTGGGGTCACTCTACGTCAGGTTTGGCATTTCAAAATCAACATGTCCTATCATAGTGATAGGCATGTTGACCTATTATATTGATAGGTTTACGCTTGTAATTAGTGGAAACCTTACATCTTGAACTATCATCTTGACAGGTCAGGATGATTTATATAGAGTGGAAGTTAAGATGGTTGAGCTAATTGCTTTTCCTGAGGCAAACGATCCTCCTGCGTCTTTAGACGAGTTAGTTGATAGAGTACAAGCATTGGCTCTAAATTCTGAGAATGTTTTTTTTAATACTCCTCACGTGAAAGTACGGATGAAAGAAAGAAATGTAACAATCAGGCAAATCTTGGATGTACTAAGGCATGGAAAAGGGATTGACGGTCCAACTCTAGACAAATATGGGGACTGGAGAATCAAAATGAAGCGTTACACCGCTGGTCGATCTGTCCAGGTGGTAGTCGTAGTTAAAGAATATTTAGAAGTTGTAACAGTGATTTAAAATAGAGGTGCTCATGACTAATACACCTTATCATTATACCGAATGCGGTTTAGATAATATCTACCTTGTGAATGGGTTTAGATTTATTGAGACGCCACGAGGAAAATCGGTATCTATAAATGATGTAGACGGATTACACAAGGCAATAGGTTTATGTCTTGTCAAATCGCAAAAGGATTTCTCCGGAGAAGAGGTTTGCTTTTTGAGGCATGAAATGCTTATGTCTCAAAGAACATTAGCTAATCTTTTAGGTATAAGTGAGCAAGCTATACGACGCTGGGAAAATGGACAAACTCAAATACCTAAACCTTCTGAATCCCTTCTACGTTTGCTTTATCAAGAGCATGTCA
Organism: Parachlamydiales bacterium; assembly: GCA_963765145.1. GTDB lineage: Bacteria > Chlamydiota > Chlamydiia > Chlamydiales > JAJFMK01 > JAGVKY01. Next base: position 134,856 of record CAVXVG010000021.1, on the reverse strand, counting down.
ATGATCAAAGTGGAAGGATCGCGAGTACGTTAAGAAGAATAGCCAACCTAGAAGAGAAAATAAATGATGAGCACCATCAGCTTTGTTTTAAAGATACAGAGAATGGCTGGCAAGCAGTTCAAACGGCTGCCTAAGTGAAAGGGGCCGTGCTCGTGCCCGATTTTTAATAAAGAATCCCTTTTGAGGAATAATTTACGAGGCTTTCATCAAGAAGCTTTCGGGCACGGGCAAGGGTTAATTCGGGTACAGGCAATGGTTTACTGCTCATCTTGAGATAGCGTATAGCCTGCAACCCCGTCAAAACTGTAGAGGGGGTCGATGTGGGCGATGCGCAATTTGCTCGAAACCTGCTCAATCAAGGGGAGTAAATCCTTTTGTGTGATCCCTTTGCCAACATATCGTACTCGCCATTCGTCGGTTGTGGTGCTTTCAGGTAAAGGATCGGGCCACATTTTTACGCCGCGATTTCCAATCATCTTCAGTTCAAAAGGGGCTTGAGGTTTAATTTGGGGCAACAGTTCATCCAAAGTCCCTTTCCATTCCACAGCGATGTCCACACCCTTTAGCTCTTTTTTTGCCTCCTTGGGTGGTTTTGGAGGGGTCCATTGCAGCTTCGATTTTGGAAGAGGCCTTGTTTTCAACGTTGTCGGGCTTTGCCCAAGCCTTTTGCAGACAGCTTCGGCAAATGCTTTTGTCCCTACTTTTTGTTTAGAGACCCCTTCACGGAAAATATCATAAGTATGAACACCATCTTCCAATGTTTTGAGCCACGCATTTTCAATGAGGTTGGCTGTCTTTCCTTCTCCTAAATAGTCAAGCATCTGCAGAGAAGCAAGCAACAAACCGGATGGGTTAGCCACATCTTGTCCGGCTCTTCGAGGGGCAGATCCGTGGATGGCTTCGAACATGGCGCTGTGAGGCCCGATGTTAGCCGACCCTGCAAGACCCACAGAGCCTGCAATTTCTGCCGCCACATCAGAGAGGATGTCTCCATAGAGGTTCGGAGAAAACAACCACATCAAAAGCTTCCGGGGTGTCGGCTAATTTTGCAGCTCCGATATCGACAATCCAATGTTCTGATTGGATGTGGGGATAGTCTTTAGCGATCGCTTCAAAGACTTTATGAAATTCTCCATCACTCATTTTGAGGATGTTATCTTTGGTAAAGCAGGTCACTTTTTTCCGGCTGTGCGCTTCGGCATAAGCAAACGCGTACCGAACGATCCGCTCGCTTCCGGTTGTTGTGATGTATTTAAGGGCTTGGTAGAGGTCGTCGGTCCGTCGGTATTCGATCCCGGTGTAAAGGTCCTCTTCATTTTCCCCTTACAATGACCAGATCCATGTTTGGATAGTTTGTCTTAACGAAGGGGGCATAAGAGATGCAAGGGCGGATGTTGGCAAACAGCCCCATCGTTGCTCGCACTGTGACGTTTAGGCTTTTAAACCCTCCGCCTTGAGGTGTAGTGATCGGCGCTTTCAAAAAAGCTTTACACTTTCGTAGGATGTCCCAAGTTTTTTTTTTCGATTCCAGCCTTTTCTCCGCGGAGGTAGACCTTTTCTCCGATCTCGACCTCTTCGATTTGCAAATCTGCGCCGGCAGATTTCAAGATGTTGAGGGTGGCGTCCATGATTTCGGGACCAATTCCATCCCCTTTTGCAACTGCGATATGGTGCACATTACCTCTTTTCGTTAGACTATTATCAAAATATGTTGACCGAACTTTTAAAGAAAGCCAGAAGCCATCTCGATGCCTTCTTCGACCAGATCGATGTGGCCTCTCTTACACAGATATTCGAAATTTTCCTTGGTTGCAAGGGAGTTCTTTTCTTTACGGGTGTCGGCAAAAGTGGCTTAGTTGCTCAAAAAATTGCAGCGACCATGACCTCGACCGGGACAAAAGCATTAGCTCTCTCTCCTACCGATGCGCTCCATGGCGATATTGGCATCGTGTCGAAGGAAGATGTTTTTGTCATCTTAAGTAAAAGCGGCGAAACAGAAGAATTGCTTCAGATGCTCCCTTTTGTTCGAAATAAAGGGGCCAAACTAGTCGCTGTCATCTCGCAAGAGGGATCTCGCCTTGCCAAGGGATGTGACCTCAACATCGTCCTCCCTTTTGAAAAAGAGCTGTGCCCCTTTGATTTGGCGCCTACCACTTCGACTACCACTCAGCTGATTTTTGGCGATATTTTGGCTATTGCTCTGATGCGTGCCAAAGAATTTAGCCTCAATGAATATGCTTCTAACCATCCAGGCGGACAAATAGGACGCAGATCTACCATTAAAGTGTCTGATTTGATGGTAAAAGGGGCAGAACTTCCCATTGCTTCGCCTGATAAAAAGTTAGAAGAGGTGCTGTCTGACTTTTCCGGTAAGCGGTGCGGATGCCTCATCGTTGTTGACCAAGAGAAAAAATTACAGGGGATTTTTACTGACGGAGACCTTCGCCGCTCTTTGCAAAAGCATGGCGGGCAAGTGCTCAGTCAACCTCTCTCGAGCCTCATGACCTCTGAACCTCGCTCGGTTGCCTCGCATGATTTAGCGTGGGATGCCCTTCGCCTCATGGAAACCGACCAAAAAAGACCCATCACTGTCCTTCCAGTTTTGGATCACGACTCTCGCGTCGTCGGCCTTATCAAAATGCACGACCTGATCCAATCAGGCGTTTAGAAAAAACTTCAGATTTGACGGCAATTTCTTAGAAGCTACTCGATTTTTCTGGATAGAAATGTGGTTTTTTCTTTTACTTAGCGAGCGTGAGTGAAAATTCCATCGAATTCCGCGTTTATTTATCGACTTTATTTTTATAGGAATCTTATTTGTGGTGTCAGTCTCATCTTCTCCAGCTCATCGTCTTACTGCACAGTATTTAAATGCAGCGATATTAAGTATTTACCCAAATTGTCCGTATAAAGCCATTGGGCAAATGGTCATTAATGAGAACAGAGGTCAAGTGTGTATTGTGTACGAAGGGAGAACATACAATATCACTATTTGCAAGGACTTAACCTCAGATTATACAAATGATCTTCGTGAGGGTAAGGAACGACTTGTTCGGCAATTAGACAAAGCAATTAAACAATGCCGAGAGAATTTCGGCTTTTAGATTATCATGCTTGGGTATCTCGACTATATTGAGATGCCCAAGCATGTTGATTTTAAACAGACGATAAATTTCTTCTTTGATCAATTTAGTTGGAATATTCCTTTGAATAAGTTGCTTACAGGGCCGGTGATAAAAGATTCTGTAACAACTCCTCTATCACTATCATAGTTTGTAGATGTGCGGAGCGTTTCTCCAGAAGGTTGAATCACATTAAATTTAGAAGATTCCTTCCCTTCAGACACAAGTGCAATGCCAATAGCGCTTGTACCACTTCCACAAGCAGTTTTATAGTCGATATAATCGAGAGCTTTGACCGAAACACAAAAATCTGCTTTTTTGGTCTCTTTATCATAAGTAGTGACACAGAAAGCAGGGTAAGAGGTGCAATGGTATTTATCTTCTTTTATAAGAGTTTCAAGAAGTTGCTTAGGGTCAAGTAATGGGTGGGTCTCGGTAACAACTAGATGAGTAATGCCTTCGAAAAAAACAAGCAAACCTTCTTCTACCGATTCGATCAGCCTGCCTCCGATAGGTAAAGGCATTTCCAGCTCCACCTCACCATTTTCAACAATAAACTTCAGAGGCCTTGAAACACTAGAAACTTCAATTAGTCCTTCGCATTTTTTTCCTTGAGTGATAGCCCATACAGCAGATCTTGGGGCATCTCCGCGAAATTCTCCCCCAAACATTTCTATTCGTGCAGTCACAGCTGGGTCTTGAGCCATGGTCACAAAGCAGCATTGCTCTACCTTACGCGCTTGCGGCATTTTGCCTTTCCAGGCATTCATGATACTGTTGTTGAACCATTTTCGATCATGCTCTAAAAGTTTGTCAAAAACAACCGCTGTTGTATTGCCGGACGGATAAGCAACGGCCATTTGTTTTAACTTCTTCATTCTCTCTTCAAGAGGTAGAGCGGGTTTAGATAAGTAGACACGTTCATCAAGACCAATTGTTCCTCCTAATCTTGCATTAGCAACTGCTTCTACACCGGGTTGCCGTTGAAAACCTTTTGAAGTGTATAAATGCAAGGCTTTGTCATTATTCCGTAATCCGGTTCGAAGCTCTTGCCTTGGAGGGTTTCTTTCTTTAATAACATCAAATAGGGCTTCCAAAGTTTTTTTGCCGTAGCCGTTCCCCTGTTCTTCCGGATGGACGGCAAGCTCATCTATCATGTAGGTTCCATCTTCCGTTGGATAACCTCCCGTAAGAGAAATAGTCTTTTCTTGTTTAACCCCAAGCACCAAATCGCCATCGTTTCCGAGAATATCTCCGAAGACCCCTCTTACATCCTCTACGCTAAAAGATTCATAGTAAGGGGCTCTGGAGAAGGCTGCTTGATAGACTTGAATAGCACTTTGCAAAATAGCTTCATTGACAGTGTCGAGCGTACGAACTCGCAAAAATGAGAGGGGATCTGTAGTCGGTTGTATATGACCCATTTGCTCAGGGGCAAGCAATGTGATGTTCTCGATAACTTCATGAAGTGGAGCAATCGTACCTGTTGCCACATTTGTGGCTCCAGATGCTACAAGGGGGGGGATTGTATGTGAACTCATAAGCAGTTTCCTTTGGTTTGTTGCTAGGGGAACTCTATTCCAGAGGTGATTTTATGAACAACACTAACCCTCTGCGATCTCCTCCTTAGAGGAAAATAAAGAGGCAAACTGCTTTTGAAATAGGGTTCCTACGCCAAAACCTAAAAGAGAACATAGAAGGGCTAAAATCTCCCTGGGGAATTCCAGGGGGACAGCTCTGAAAATAACAAATCCGGCTAAACCAAAGAGTGCTGAAAAAAGAGCTGCAAAAAAATCTCCATTTTTTTTGAAGAGGGCAAAGAGCAAAGGGACACATAAGCAACAGGCCGAAAGTTCATACCCAAAGAACATGACTTCCACAATGCTGTTAAAATAAAGGGCAAAGCCTACCGAGACAAAGGATATAATAGTCGTTATGGTAGTGATCACCCCCATGCTGTTTACCTTTATAAAATCGGTGAAAATATTAGAGCTGATCGCATTAATCAATGAGGTGACAGTAGAGACAATGGCTGCAAGCACTGCACAGCCTACTATGGCTGTTAGGTAGGGGTTTGTCAGTGTGCTAATGGCGGTCATCAAAACGCTGGATCCTTCCCCAATTTCCATTCCGGAGGCTTTTGCCAAAACACCGAAATAGACAGGGATAATGCAAATAACAATTAAGGAAAGGCCGGCGCACAAAGTGGCTCTTGAAACAATTTTTGCAGATCCTCCTGCAAAGCACCTTTGACCAACATCTTGCCCCACTATCATAAATATGAGAGGCATCAAAAACCAGCCGGTAATTTTAGCAGCAGAAAAATTGACATTTTCTACTACCGGCACTCCATAGCTCCACCAAACAATGGCTCCGCAGGTAATAAAAATGAATGAGAAAAAAGCTGCCTGTACAAAGTCAGTTGAAATGACAGCACGGAGGCCGCCTCTTGCAGTATACAGGATCACAATGGCCCAAAAAAGGACGAATAGGATGGTACTTGTGACTCCCATGCTGACTAAAAAACGGTTGGAGGCAACAAGTTGCGCAATCAAAGTTGTAAAAAGTGAAATAATTGAAAGGGTTGAGGCAAATCTTTGGAGCAGTTTTGATTTGTAGACAACCTCAAAAATTTGAGCCACGGTTGAGACTTTAAATTCGGCAAGTTTTCGCCCAATCCCAAGACCTAAAACAATGAGTCCTAGCGCAGCACCCAGGGGGTAAAAGAAAATAGGCCATCCAGATTTATAGGCTTCTTCAGCAGAGCCTAAAATCACACCGCCGCCTACAAGAGTTGCCACAAAAGTCATCATCAGGGGGAAGAAAGGGACTTTTTTTCCTGCCAGGAAATAGTCATCGTCTTGATCGCTTTTGGGAGAGGCTTTTTTGCCGACCAAGTAGTACAGAACTTGCAGGGCAAACAATAGAGAGATAAATAAAGCTGTGTCCATTTGCAATGACGCCTTGTCCTAAAAAACTTTTCAAGAAAGCTATCATGCCAATATTTAAGTGTCTATAGATGTTCTATATTCTTAGTCTTCAGGATGATAAGAAGGCAGTTTCAGGAAATAGAGTGGATGGCTAACTTCGATTGACGCTCTGGAAAAACAGATGTTTTAAAGGCTCTTTACATCAATTTAATTCCTGTCGTATCTTCAAAAAGGTCAATCTAGAAATAATGTCGAGATTTTTTATGCTGCTAAAAGAGATATACCTTCCATACGAGGAAGCGCAACTTCTTAAAAAAAGAATGCCAGAAATTCTAACAGAGAATGAATTCGATCTATTCAATTCCAATGCCCATTACGGCACTATTTTTCGCCAATGCGTTAACGAAAACATACTTAAAGATCTTGAAGATTTTAAATATCAACCAGAAGTGTCGGCCTTGATTATTCGAGGTCTTCCCGTTGATTCCCATCTGCCTCCAACACCTTATACAGGCAATGCCAGTCTTTTCGATATCAAGCTCGCTTCTTCTTTGAATATTGCGCTGTACAATGCCCTTGGAATATTTCCTGTAACTTATAAGGGAGAAAATGATGGCAGACTATTTAGAGATGTAGTTCCAAAATCATATGCAACAAATGAAAAAAGTTCTTTAGGGTCGAAGTACACCCTTGGCATGCATGTCGATGACTGCCACTTGGCCCTAGTCCCTGAAACTTCAAGAACCTCTCTTTCTATTGCACCTGAATATCTCTCATTATTTGGCATGAGATGTGATCTTAGAGTTGCGACCAAGATTAGTTTCTTAGATGAAGTAGTCAAAAGGCTGGATCGTGATACCATTGAGGTTCTAAAAAAATCTCTTTTTGAACTAACCCTCCCAGATTCTTTCTCTGTAAGAGAAAAATATACTTTGCCCATTCTTGTTCAAGATGAAGTCGGGACTTATTACAGTCGTTTTGATAAAGAGTATACAAATCCTCTTACAGAAGAAGCTCGATCAGCTTTCGCAAAATTTGAGGAAACACTATACGGCAATGGCCTTGTAAATAATATCTTCTTGCAAGGCGGAGACTTTCTGATTTTCAAAAATCAAAGAGTCACTCACTCAAGAGAAGCTTTTCAAGCGCGCTTTGATGGAACTGATCGCTGGCTAATGAGACTCTTTGGAGTCAATGATCTCTCAAGGACTATTCCAGTTGAACATTCGAATCGTTATTATGTTAAATCTACTTAAAAACGCATTTTCTGCTGCAGTCCAGAAGGAATGCAGTCTTTCCTTTTAAAATTTATTTGAGGTCAATCACAATGAGCTTACGAACGCTAGCAGTTATTCCAAAACAATACATCGACAAAATGTATCTCTATATGTCGAAACAATCTGAACTCCAAACCCAAGTTACAAAAGTAGGCGAAGATCAATATGGGCGGTTCTTAGGGCTTGCTCAAACACTCTTCCACCCTCAAGGAGGCGGTCAAAAAAGCGATGAAGGTACGATCGGCGATGTAAAAGTTTTAAACGTAACTAAAGAGGGGACTCATACAGAGTTTCAAGTGAAGCATTACGTTGATGACACATCTTCATTTTCTCCGGGCATGGATGTCGTTATTAAAATCAATATGGCTGTGCGTTCTCTTCATGCTTCTCTCCATTCAGCTGGCCACCTTCTGGGAAGCGTGTTAGAGCAAAAATTGCTCTGCAATATATCCAGAGCGCACCACTTTCCAAATGACTCCTATGTTTCTTGCAAGGTAAATGGCAATATTAATCTTGAAGAGCTTAAACAATTTCTCTCAGAGCAAATGTCTCAAGACATACAAGCAGGAAAAGCAATTGACATTTCTTTCGAAGGAGATACGCGGTTCATTACTGTCGATGGATATGAAAAAGTTGCTTGCGGGGGAACTCATTTAGAAAATGCTGCTGAGATTAAAAATTTTTCCGTCACCGGAATTACCCAAAAAAAGGATAATTTAACTGTGCGGTATTCAAGCGAAGCTTAAAGCCGCTATCTCCTTCAAAGTGCATCTGTATTCCCGCCGCCTTACAGGCTGCCAATTTTATTTTCCAATTTAACCCGAGGCAATGCCCGCGGGCTGTTGCAACTATCCGGCTTTCAGCCTGAAAATCCGCGCAATACAGGCTTTTTCCTTGGCCTGAAAGGCCAAAACTGCAACAGCCCGTGGGCAACGCCCCGGGTCTAGGACGAAAATTTATATGGCAGCCTGAAGGGCTGCAGGAGGGACGAGGCGTTACAAGCAAGTATGCAACAAGACCGCTTAGCACATTTTTTCTACCGTTCTTATCCTTATATCGTTTTCCTAGTCGATTTGACGAAGGCTGTCATTTAAGTTTTGTCATTTTTTTGAAAAGAGAGGTAGATTGTTAGCTGCATGGAACTTAGTCTTTTTGCGCTGGCATCAAATTTTTTTCTGATCGCTAATCCGATTGGGAATATTCCTACTGTGGTCGCTCTTGTGAAGGATTTTCCTTTAGAGCGGCAGAGGATCATCGTACTACGAGAGGCCATTTTTGCTTTGATGGTAGCCATTGGTTTTCAATTCATTGGCAGAGAGCTTTTGAATTATTTGCAGGTTAAAACCTATGCAGTAAGCATTACCGGGGCCTTTTGCTTTTCTTTGTAGCTATAAGAATGATGTTCCCAAACCAGGGGCCAAAGGAGAAAAGCGCCCTTAAGCAAGAACCCTTTTTAGTCCCAATAGCCACGCCCACGATATCTGGGGGCGGTGTCATGTCTTCGATCATGATCTATTCTGGGCTGACTGAAAATCCTCTTCTAGTGACGTCTGCTCTTCTAGTCGCTTGGTGTGCCGTTATACCGGTGATGTTTCTTTCCATCTATTTAAAGAAGATTTTAGGAAGCCGAGGCATTCTTGCGCTCGAGCAGTTGATGGGAATGGTACTTGTCTTACTTTCAATGAAATTGCTTGTACAAGGCTTTAGAATATTTTTGACAGGGCAGTAAAAAAAATAGGCGCTAGATAACGTAGTTACCTAGCGCCTATTTTAGCTGAATATGTAGATTAAACAGCTCCAGCAAATGCCGCTTCATTTCGCTTTAAAGCGATGATCGCAGCAATGGCCTCATCTTCTGATGCATATTTTTCTTGCGTTCCCGCTTCCATGTTTCGAACTGAAACATCGTCACTAAAGGCCATGACAGCAAGAGGTATCCCCTTTTTGTTGGCGTATTCTAGTTTCTTTGGAAGCTTCATTGTTGAGCCTTCGGTATACAACTCAACATTAAGTCCCTTTTCTCTTAGGGTCTTGGCAATTTGAATTCCCTTTTCCATGTCAGCATCTTGGTGGAAAAGAACTACGCAATCTGCGTCCGATTTTTTTCTGAGAACCTTTTCCGCCTCTTCCGGATTTGATTCCAAGGCTTTCATATGAATATCAAAAAGGCGAGATAGACCGATGGAGCCTCCAACACCGGGAAGTTCTCCTTCCCCTAGGCCTTGGACCAGCTTGTCAAAACGGCCACCACTGGCAATGCTACTTGTTCCACCTTTTAAATGCGTTTCAAAAACGGGTCCTGTGTAATAGGCCAGGCCACGGGCCAGGCCGGGACAAAAGTCGAGGCGTTTAATGTCTATGCCAAGTGTTTCCAAATTGCGGAAGAGGTCTTTTAAGGCAGCAAGTCCGTCTACTGCTTCCTGGCCCCACTCTTCTCGAAGGATGAAGTCGTTAATAGAACCACGGAAGTTGAGGCTGCTGACAAGTGTTTTAACAGCATCTACTTGCAAATTAGGGTCTATTTTAAGGATTTCTTCGACTACCTTTTCTTCAGGCAGTTTATCTAGCTTATCGATCTCCCGTAGGGCTAGTGTTACATTTTCTTCAGAGAGATTCAGCGGTTTAAGCATACCTCTGGTGATCGACATGTGATTCAGAGACATTCTGAAATCGTTAAAACCAAGAGCCTCTACCGCTTCAAAAATGGTCGCAAAGCACTCTGCATCGGCTAAAGGCCCAAGTTTTGGCCCCACCATATCAACATCGGCTTGATAAAAAGCTCTGAGGCGCCCTGATTGAGGCCGTTCAGCTCTCCACGAGATATCAATGTGCTGTCTTTTGAAAGGGAAAACGATCTCTTTTGCGTGCTCACTGATCCAATTGGCAAGTGGAACTGTTCTATCAAAAGGAAGTGCAAGTTCGGTCTCTTGACCATCTGTCATTCGATTGATTTGATAAACTTCGTGCCCAATACCTCCTGTTTGTAAGCTTGCTTTAAGTTCTGCAGGGCGTGGGTTAAACTGAACGAAGCCATGTCGAGAAAAGACGACGCCAAGAATCTTTTTCCAAGTTCCAAAAAGCGCCTGTTGCGCCTCTGTATAGTTGTGAAATCCAGAAATTACTGCACGTGTTGCTGTAGTTGCGGCAGTTGCGGTTGTTGCGCTCATTAAATGCTCCTCATTTTTTAAAGTTACATGTGCAATAAAACATACGTGAAAATATTTTCCAAGAACGATTTTTCAATCCACTGCTTGTCTAAAAGGGAAGGCTAGGCTATCTTCGCTTCGTTATCAATTTTCAAGTTTAGGATCTAGACATGCATACGATACCAGCCCAGATGAGTCAAAAAAATCAGCTTTCAGATTTTTTAAACGAATTTGCAAAACATCCCTCTTATCGTGCGCCACGGGGCAACTCTTTGCATGCAAAATCATGGCAAACAGAAGCGCCGCTTAGAATGTTGCTCAACAACTTGGATCAAGAAGTGGCCGAAGACCCTGCCAATTTGATTGTTTATGGCGGGACAGGGCAAGCTGCGCGTGATCGGAAAAGCCTTGAAAAGATAATAGAAGCACTTTTGGTGTTAAACGATGATGAAAGCCTGCTTGTCCAATCGGGAAAACCTGTTGGAGTGGTCAGATCTCACCCAGAAGCTCCACGAGTATTGATTGCAAATAGCAATTTAGTTCCTCACTTTGCTACTTGGGAACACTTCAACGCCTTAAAAGAAAAGGGGTTGATGATGTATGGGCAAATGACGGCAGGCAGTTGGATCTACATTGGAACGCAAGGTATTTTGCAAGGAACCTACGAAACCTTTGCAGCAGCAGCTAGAAAGCACTTTCAAGGTAACTTGAAGGGGAAGCTGGTTGTTTCAGGTGGGCTTGGTGGAATGGGAGGTGCACAACCCCTCGCTGTCACAATGAATGGAGGCGTTTTCCTTGGTATTGACATCGATCCGGAAAGAATCAAAAAACGGCTTGAGACAAGATACATCGATCAAATGACGTTTGACTATGAAGAGGCAAAAAAACTTATCTTAAAAGCTCAAGAGGAAAAACGGCCCTTCTCGCTAGGTCTTGTGGGCGATGCTGCAACGATTTTAGGCAAACTTTACGCAGATAAAATAGCGATCGATCTTTTGACCGACCAAACCTCAGCACACGACCCTCTTAATGGTTATATCCCCTCAGGTTATACTCCGGAAACAGCTAAAAAACTGAGACAAACTTCTCCAAAAGGATATCGGGAAAAATCGATTGCAACCATGGCAGAACATGTAAAAATGATGTTGGCCTTCAAGAATCGTGGGGTAAAGGTTTTTGACTATGGTAATAACCTGAGGGCTTTTGCCAAAGAGGGAGGGGCAGAAAACGCCTTTGATATCCCAGGCTTTGTTCCTGAATATATCCGACCTCTTTTTTGCGAAGGAAAGGGGCCGTTTCGCTGGGTAGCCCTTTCAGGTGATCCAGAAGATATTCAAAAGACCGATGAGGCATTGATAAAGGCTTTTCCGGAAAACCCTCATCTTGCAATGTGGTTAAAAGCAGCACATGAAAAAGTGGCTTTCCAAGGCCTTCCGGCAAGAATTTGTTGGCTGGGAATGGGCGAACGAGAAAAAGCCGGGCTGATTTTTAACGATCTTGTTAGGAAAAAAATTGTCAAAGCTCCCATTGTCATTGGCCGCGATCACTTAGATTGCGGATCGGTAGCTTCGCCGTATAGAGAAACAGAGGCAATGAAAGACGGAAGCGATGCGGTCTCTGATTGGCCGCTGCTCAATTTAATGTCGAATGCTTCAGGTGGCGCTACTTGGATCTCCTTTCACCATGGTGGGGGAGTTGGAATCGGCTATTCACAACATGCCGGCATGGTGGTTGTGGCTGATGGGACAGACCGGGCTGAAAAATGTTTAAGAAGGGTGTTGTTCAACGATCCTGCCCTTGGCATTTTCCGCCATGCAGATGCCGGTTACGAAACTTCGTTGCATTTAGCTGATGGAGAAGCTGTTCGTAGCAAAGCATGAGCCATCGACACCTTATCGGACCATTCACAGAGATCGTGCCTCTCTCTTCTGTCAAAAAGGAGGGCCCCCTTTTAGATCGTGAACTCCACGTTCTGAAAGATGGGGGCATTATTGTAAAAGATGGACTCATTGAATCCATTGGTCCCTTTTCAGAGCTGAAGAAAGAGGGGCTAAAGATTGAAGGGGTAGAAGGGGAGTCGGTCTTGATCCCCGGTTTGATTGATGCGCACACACACATCTGTTTTGCCGGCAACCGTGCACTAGACTATGCCGATAGACTCAGCGGAGCGACCTATCAGGAGATCAGCAAAAGAGGAGGCGGCATCCTTTACACTGTCGAAAAGACAAGGAATGCAGCAGAAGTTGAACTTGTGCAAACCATGTTGCCGAGGCTCTCTAAGATGCTATCAGAGGGAATTACCACTTGCGAAGTGAAAAGCGGTTATGGACTTTCTGAAGAGTGCGAACTAAAAATGTTGCGCGCCATTCAAAAAGCACGAGATTTGCAACCGCTGCAAATCGTTTCGACATGCCTTGCAGCCCATACAACACCAAAAGAATTTGCATCTCCCGTCCTTTATCTAGAGTGGATTTTGCAAGAGTTATTGCCGAAAGTTAAAAAAGAAAAGCTGGCAACAAGGGTCGATATTTTTGTCGAAAAAGGAGCCTTTTCTCCTTCAGAAGCAAAACCTTTCCTCCAAAGAGCGGGAGAGCTGGGCTTTGATCTTGTTGTCCATGGAGACCAATTCTCTCGTGGAGGAGCGTTGCTTGCAGCCGAAGTTTCTGCCTTGTCAGCCGACCATTTAGAGGTTTCAGAAGAAGAGGATTTCCGAGCTCTGAAAAATAAAGGGGTGGTTCCGATTATGTTGCCGGGGGCAAGTTTTGGTCTCGGAATAGGCCTGCCGAAGGCTCGCTTAGCGCTCGATATGGGATTGCCTCTTGTGATTGCTTCTGATTGGAATCCAGGTTCAGCTCCCATGGGTTATCTTTTAGCTCAAAGTGCCCTTTTGGGTGCTCAACAAAAACTTTCCATGGCCGAAACCTTGGCCGCGATAACCTGTCGAGCAGCACATGCGCTTAAATTTTCTGATCGAGGAGAGCTGTCTCCCCGGAAGAGAGCCGATTTTGCTGCCTACCCTTGTAGCGACTTTCGGGAAATTCTCTATTGGCAAGGTGGCATGAAGCCAAAACAGGTGTGGATTAAAGGAGTTGCAAGATTATGACCGACAACCACTACCTCGCTCCTACGCTTGAGCATTGGTCAGGCCGAAAAGAAAGTCAGCCCAATTGTTACTTTCACGAGATCGTTCGACCCCTTCCCGTTGCAGAGTTTCCACCCGATGAAAAGGGGGCCGCTCTGATTGGGTTTGCAGTAGAGGAAGGGGTGAGAAGAAATGGCGGAAGGCTAGGGGCGAAAGCTGGGCCTGATGCCTTAAGAAAAGTTTTAGGAAAAATGGCTCTTCCTCATCAAGATATCCCCCCTCTTTATGATGTAGGCACAGTTACTTGCGAAAATCAAGATCTAGAAGGATCTCAGCAAAAGCTTGCAGAAATAGTTGCGAAACTACATGCGAAAGGCTTTTCTTCTTTTGTTATCGGAGGGGGACATGAGGTTGCTTTTGCCCATTATCAGGGCCTTTTTAAAGCCTACCCAAAGAAAAGAATCGGCATTCTTCAACTTGATGCTCATTTTGATATGCGGCCACTTAAAGACCAAAAAGGGACTTCAGGGACTTCATTTGCTCAGATAGCTGATTACGTCGGTGAGCATGGAGGATCTTTTGACCATCTAGTCGTCGGAATTCAGCCTTACGGAAATAATAGACTCCTTTTTGAGAGAGCAGCTAAGCAAAAAAGCCGCTGGATCTTTGCTGACGATGTTAAAACGGCTCCGGCTATGATTCAAAGGCTGATCGAAGACAATGACATCGTTTATGTTTCACTTTGTCTCGATGTGATAGCCAGCGCATTTGCTCCGGGGGTAAGTGCGCCGCAGAGTTTAGGCCTATTGCCAAAAGAGATTTACAGTTTGTTTGAGACCATCTTTGAAAATCCAAAAACTGTCGCATTCGATATTGCAGAGCTGTCTCCACCTAACGATGTGGGTTCTATTACAGCCCATCTTGCGGCAAGCTTTGCGGCGTTGTGGTTTAATAAAAAGTGGTTAAAAAGCAATTTAAGGAGCAATTTGTGACGACATTAACCCCCCAATATTTAGGTGAAGAGATCCAGCTCTCGCTGGAAGATTTTGCCCGTGTGGTCTATCAGGGGTCTGGAGTTGCTCTATCGGAACCGACAGTCGTGCGGCTGCAAGAAACCCGCAACCTCATCGACGTCCTCCTTGAACAAAAAGTCAAAGTGTATGGATTGACTACAGGGTTTGCCAATTTAAGGAACCGCACGATTCCGCCGGAGAAAGCTTCAGAACTTTCAGAAAACTTAATCCGCAGTCACGATGCGGGGATAGGACCGTGCATGCCGAAAGAGGTTGTCCGGGGAGCCATGCTTCTTCGGATTAACTCATTAGCAAAAGGCCATTCTGGTTTTTCTCTAGAGGCGTTGCAAACACTGGTTCAGATGTTAAATGCCGATATTATCCCTGACATTCCAGCTACAGGATCTCTTGGGGCCAGCGGCGACTTAGCCACACTTGCTCGCCTTGGCCGTGCCATGATGGGTGATCCTGTGATGGTGACAAATGGGGACACCCGCTGTCTTGCAGCCGAAGCCTTAAAGAAACATGGGATTACACCGTTCCGTCCGCGCGCCAAAGAAGGGCTGGCTTTGACTAATGGTACATCCTTTATGGCCTCTATGCTCGCCCATGCCTACATGCAGGAGATTCACCACGTAGAAACGATGCTAGCTCTGCAAGCCCTGTTTTTAAACAGCGTACAGGCTTTGGACGCGGCATTTTCTGAGTCGATTCACCATGTGAGAAATCAAAAAGGGCAGTCTCAAGTGGCTAAGATTTTGGCTAAGTTCCTGCACAATTCCCCCTTCGTCGATAGCAAAAAAGTGCAAGATGACTATTGCATCCGTTGCCTTCCTCAGATTTTTGGGCCTAAAATCGAGCTGATCCTTTCTCAAAGAGACGTTATCTGCAATGAACTTGATGCCGTTACAGACAACCCCCTTCTTTTTAAAAACGAAGAAATTCTCGACTCCATTGCCGCCCGGTATCAAATGCAAGTGGGTGGGGATCGGTGGGCGATCCTTTCAGGTGGAAACTTCCATGGAGAAAATTTAGCCACCTCGGCCGATGTCCTTTGCATGGCTAATGCAAAACTTGCTCTGACGCTCGAGCGGCAAATCACCTATGTCTTGAATCCCGATCGCAATGGACATGTTTTGCCTACCTATTTGATTTGTAATGAACAACAGCAGGGCCTTCTTTCAGGCTTCATGATTCCTCAATACACAGCTAATGCGCTGGCTCAAAAAATCTGCCAATTGGCAAACCCGGTTTCGGCCTTTAACATTACAAGCGCCAATGAGTCGGAAGATGTCGTCAGTTACGGAGCATCAGCCGGTCAAAAACTGTTGGAACAGCTCGAGCTGTTCCGCCAGCTTCTTGCAGTGTATGGCACTGTCATGATGCAGGCTTATTCGATTGCTCGGCTAAAATTCCCCTCTCTGTCGGCAGGTCTCCCCTGCGAACAGCTCTTTTCATACCCTAAAAAGAAAATTCGCAAGTTGAATTCCCCATTGAAACAGATACTGCTTTCGAATATTATTTTAACATCGATAAAGCGCTTAGTAGACTAGATACTCACCGATTTGTTTCTTTATTAGGAGACAAAGCAAAATAAAAATGGCTAGATAATGAAACTGATTTTTGCACTTTTACTTTCTTTTGGACTTGTTGCTCAAGAGGCGGAACTTCCTCCTCTTGTTGTTGGGACCTCTTCAGGGTATGCCCCTTTTGTTAGTTTAAATGACCATGGGGATTATGAAGGGTTTGATATCGATGTCGCCACTGAGCTTGCAGCAAGACTTCACCGGAAGCTTGTTTTAAAAGATCTTGGAAGTATGCCCAGTTTGATGCTTGCTTTAAAGCAGGGGAAAATCGATCTACTTATTTGGGCCGTTTCTATAACTGCCGAAAGGGCCAAACATATTGATTTTGTCTATTATCAAGGAGAAAAGCTCACCAAAATGCCGTTCGTTTTTTGGAAAGAGGTGCCGCAAAATATAGAAACTATCGATGATTTATCGAAAATTGCAAGTACGAGCACAGGGAAATACATTTGTGTAGAGGCAGGAACTTCTCAAGAAGAGATTTTAAAAAATTATCCATCAGTGAATCTGAAATATGTAGATAAGATTACCGATGCCCTCATGGAAATAAAATATGGGAAGTCATGTGGGACAACACTTGACCCCTCTCTCATTCCTGCCCTTACGGCCAAGTATCCCGAATTGAAAGTGCTTGAAATAGACCTTCCTGAAGACCAACAAGTTCAAGGAGTTGGCATTTGTGTTAGCCCTGTGAATAAAGAGCTATTTGGAAAAGTTCAGTCTACCATCGCAGAGATGCAGCAAGATGGAACTATTCTGAAATTAGAAAAGAAATGGAATTTGGCGCAGTAAAGTGGATGTTTACTTAGAGTTTCTTAAGAGATCGGCACCGCTCCTTTTTCAAGGGGCGCTGATGACCCTGCAAGTGATGGGTGCGTCGGCGACTTTAAGCATGATACTTGGCCTTATTTTTGGCTCATTATCAACCGATCGGCTTCGAATACCCTTCCTTTCAGCTCTGATTGAATCGATCACGTTTGTCTTAAGAGCCATCCCTTTTTTTGTGCAGCTGCTCATTGTCTATTTTGTCCTTCCCGACCTGATTGGGTACAACCTTGAGCCGTTTCCGGCATCGGTTCTCTCTTTAGGGGTTTGCTCCTCCGGTTATGTGGCTCAAATTGTTCGGGCGGGGATTAATTCGATTCCTGTTTCTCAATGGGAGAGCGCTTTTACTCTCGGTTATAGTCCCTTGCAGACCCTGCGCTTTATCATTTTGCCTCAGATGTTTCGCAATGTGCTGCCTGCCTTTAACAACGAACTCGATACGTTATTGAAAAGCACCTCCATCGTCGCCTCGATTGGGATGCTTGAGCTTACACGTATGGGGATGAATATCGTTTCAAGAGAGATGCAGCCGGTGCCGGTCTACCTCACGATTGCCTTATTTTACCTGGTGATGTCTGGATTTTTAAACGTGGTGATGCGGCTCATCGAAAAGAGGATGAAGTATGTTAAAAGTTGAGAGACTTAGAGTAGCGAAGTCCAAAAAGCAGCTTTTAAACGATATCCATATCGAAATACCTACAGGGAGATGCACCCTTTTGCTTGGGAAAAGCGGTTCAGGCAAAACAACACTCCTTCGATGTCTCTCTCAGTTGGAAAAAAATTATTCGGGAGAGATTTTCTCAAATTCCGAAAGGCTCGAAACATTTCCACGGGCAAGAAGGGCGCAAACTGTCGGGTTTTTGCCTCAAGCGTTTATTTTATTTCCCCACATGAATGTGCTTGCAAACTGCGCACACCCTATCCAAACACTTCTCAAATTTAGCAGGGAAAGGGCTGAAAAGAAGGCGATGGAGCTGCTAGCTCGTCTGGATATGGAACGGTTTGCAAAAGCGATGCCGCACGAGCTTTCCGGCGGTCAGCAGCAAAGGGTGGCCATTGCTCGTGCTCTTGGACTCGACCCTGTTTATCTTTTTCTCGATGAGCCAACATCGGCGCTTGACCCGGAAAACACCCTTCTTCTTCTCAATATCCTTCAGATGATTTTGAAGGAGAACAAGGGGATAGTGATCTCTACCCAAGACATGAACTTTGGGGCGAAGAGCCTAGACCGAGCTTTCTTCCTTGAAAACGGTTCTATTGCTGAATCGTTTGATAAGCAAATCGCTCCGCTTGAAAAAGAGAGCAAAATCCACCGTTTCCTCTTCGAAAGCCCTAGTTAGTTCGGCATTGTTGCATAATTAACCGCTGATACAGCGAATTTTTTAATCCGCAACGCGTTTGGAGTGCGCACCTCTTGTTGCGCTTTCACTTATTAGTGAAAATGAAAGCTAAACAGGAGTTTAGCACTCCAAACGCGTTGCGGAGTTCTGGTAACTTCCTGATTTAGGTTTTTGTTCAAACCTTGTAAAATTCTTAGTGTGAGTAGAAAATGGACCCTTTTTGCCCTTATTTCAACTGTTTTGGGGGCAGCAGAAGCTGTAGTTTATAAAAAGGTGTTGGTGGGGATGCCCTATCATGAAGTGGCATTCGTCGATTCTTTTTGCCTAGCCGTTCTTTTTGCTGCCCTTGGCGGATGGAAAATTGCAGATAAAAGCAGAAAAGGTCTTTTTTACCTTCTAGTGGGCAGTTTGATCAGCGCTTTGGGAGTTCTTTTCTATTTCTTGTCGCTGCAACATTTAAATTCGATCGATTTTTCTTTTTTAGGAAGAAATCACATCTTGTTTTCGGTTGTTTTAGCATTTTTCTTTTTAGGAGAAAGGCCAACAAAAACGGTTTGGTCGGCCATTGTTCTAGCGATGGTAGGGGCTTATTTCTTTACATTCTCTAGTTTAGATAGCTCTACTCTTACCGGCATCCTTTGCGCTTTTATGTTTTGCTCTGCCTACGCTGTAAGAGGGCTGTTTTTGAAATTAGGGCCTGTCATTCCTACAAAATCGATCATGTTTTGGACTTCGTTGTTCTCGATGCTTCTTTCCGGTTTTACAAGCTTTGCGGTCGAGCAGTCGTTTGATTTTGAAAGGGCTTTTTTAAGCCACAATTTCACCATTCTTGCCATCACTACTTGGATTGCACAAGGCATAGGCCTCACCCTTTATTTCAAAGCCATTATGATGGGGCAGCTTTCGACCATTAGCTCGATACGGGCGACAAACCCCTTCTTTGTTGCCATCATCACCTTGTGCCTTTTCGACTACACCTGGACTCCCTTTAAAATATTAGGCAGTCTCTTCTGCACTATCTCTATCTGCCTCTTCGTCTACGACGCTTGGTTCCAACCAAAAAAATTAGTTCCTGCTAAGTGATACCGCAAGAATAACTTGTATGCGAAACTTCTAGTCTCTAGAAGACATGCTTGGCCTCTTGGAGGATTCGATCTTTGAGCGCTGGATGTAAGGCGTTTTTAGTGACTAAATCGACATCACACTGAAGGATGTCTTCTAGATAATCTTTTAGGCCTATGAAAACAAAAAGTCCCTTCTTAGGGTCGAAATCAACAAGGATGTCGACGTCGCTTTTTGGCGTGCTTTCGTTCCTGACCGTTGAGCCAAAAACAGAAAGTCCGAGAACTCCTTGGTTGACTAGGTCATTCCTATGTTCCCGGAGGATTTTTTTACATCGTTCTAGTTGCATAACTTTATCTTAGTTGAATTGAACAATTGCTGCGAGATCCAGGCCTCTTTTCATTTAGTGGTTAAACAGCGACATATCGATCCTATCGACATATTCTCCTGACGTGTCGATTTTTCGTGTAAAAATCGACACGTTCGAGGCGAATGGGCTGGGGTGGCTAATCTCTTTTCTTTAACAAAGCCTTAAAGTAATGTTGTTTGCATGACAACAACAATACGAAGCATGGTTCAGTTTTTGAACCAATACAAACAGACTATCAAAGATGGAAGCGGCGCACTGACGTTGGGATTTGCCCATGTAGCCTTATACGATTTAGCGTGCAACTGGCGGAAAAGAAATTTTACTCAACTTACAGGGAGTGTTTCTCTCGTTTTAAGTGGAGCCATTTCTCCATGGGGAGTGAAGGCCATTTCGGCGATTGCCCACCGCTGCTTTACCCCGCAAAAGCTCGAATCAATGTTCGGCAGAAACACAATTTTTGCTATCAACCCTTGGCATCCTCGACATGTTGCTAGCATTGCTGCCCTCGCTTTCATGGCCCCCACCATCGTACGACAGGTCGGTGTTCTAACAGGCAGAGTCAAACCGGAAAAGACGGATCAATTAGCCCGTACGTTGACATGGGGCGTTTTATTGAGTTTCCTATTCAACCGTGTTGTCCTTCATACAGTCAACCAATTAGCCTCGAAGATGACTAAATGATCGCCGCTGTTTGTGATCTTCAAGATGCTGCTTTTTTAGAATTCAAAGTCGATGACTATGAAGCGACTGCTTCTAAAATACCTCCAGAAGTGCAAGCTAGGATGAAGTATTCCCATCGAGAAAATGAGCAGATTGGCTGGGATGATTTGAGATATCTTCGCATTACCTATTTAGATTTCGACGGAAATATCCATCTCGGTGAAATGGTCATCCATAAGCGATTGGCCTTAGATGTAATGATGATTTTTCAGAGAATCTTTGTTGGTAAGTTTCCGATTTATCAGATGGTCTTGATCGATGACTTCGGTTATGAAGGAATCACCCTTGAAGAATTGGACAAACGTTCAATGGAAGCTAATAACACCTCGGCCTATTGTTTCCGAGCAATGACTGGAAGTTCTACTCTGCTTTCATCTCATGCCGGATCTGCTGTCGATGTCAATCCAGGTCAAAATCCCTATATAAAAGGTAAAAAAGTTCTCCCTGAAAGAGGAAAGGCCTATCTTGAGCGAGATAAACCAGCTCCAGGTTTGATCACTAGAGATGGCGTGGTTTACCAAGCCTTCAAAGAATTCGGATGGAAATGGGGTGGCGATTGGTTTTCCTTCGAAAATTTGGGATGGAAATGGGCTGACGAATGGTGCACCCTTACCATGAAAGATTTCCAACATTTTGAAAAGGCACAATAATGGATAAAGAGCATCGTCGTCTTTTGATGGTAGAGGATAACGAAAGTTATTTCATAGCATTGAAGGACGCATTGAAACGGTGTGGAATCCCTTTGAAAGTGGACCACATTGAAGATGGCGATGCCCTCATGCCCTATCTAAAACAAGGAGGCAAACCTGACCTCATCTTGATGGATATCAACATGGATCGGGTGAGTGGTCTAGAGGCTTTGCGCCATGTAAAAAGGGATGCCAACTTCAAATCGATCCCTGTCGTGATGCTCACCACTTCAGGCAGGCAGCAAGATGTCAAAGAGGCGTATGAAAACCATGCCAATGCCTACATCCGTAAGCCCTACGATGAACAAGGTTTTGACCGGCTTGTCATCGCCATCTATGACTTCTGGTTCTCCTTAACACTATTGCCTGCATAAATTTTTATTACGCGAAGCGTTTGGAGCAAGGAAGAGACTGCCGTCCCTCTGATCAAGAAGTAACACGATAGACCTTAGCACTAGAGAAGAATCAACGATGGAATGATACAACGATAAGAACGATAAAAAATTTCCATTGTTCTTATCGTTGTATCTCTTTATCGTTAATTTTGTGAGTTGCTAGAGGAGTTAGCACGGCCTTGTTGCATAATTGTTCACTGCGCTTCTTTATTCCTGTAGCCTTACAGGCTACCTAATTTATTTTCCAACTTAACCCGACGCGTTGCCCGCGGGCTGTTGCAATTTTGGCCTTTCAGGCCAGTGAAAACGTGTATAGAGATTTTCCGGCTGAAAGCCGGATAGTTGCAACAGCCTGTGGGCAACGCCCCAGGTTAGGTAGAAAATAAAGATAGCAGCCTGTAGGGCTGCCGGAAACTCGAAAGATCTCGAGGCAATTACGCAACAAGGCCGTTTAGCACTCCAAACGCTTGCGCGTTATTTGCGTATTGGCTTGTGCATGAGGATGCGGTCGACGTAGCGACGTTTAAAGAGGACGCCGCGGGGAAGAACGCCATAGACAATGTAGCCCATCTTTTTGTAGAGGTTGAGGGCCACTTCGTTATTGGAAAACACTTCAAGGGTGATGATTTTCATCTGAGGAAGGTAGCTTTTACCCTCTTTTTCAAGCAATTCCATTAAAAGAGAGCCAAGGCCAAATCCACGAGCCGATTTTACAAGAGAGATGCCAAGAATGCCCACATGTTTTTCCACTCGATCTTGCATGGCAATGCCGCCAACACCAATCAATTCTTTGCCATGAAAGGCCAGCAGGCAAAGCGATTCCTTTCGAGCCATTTTTTCGAGCAGGTTTTTGACATACACTTTTTCGTGCTCTAAAGTGATTTGTTCCCCTTGGCTGCGTGTGTAGGTCCTTTCGTTTGAAAGGGTGTTGATGTAGTCCAGCATCGGTTCTACATCTTTCATGGTAGGAAAACGGACAGTTAGCCCTTCAGCTTTATCTTGATAAACAATTTGCTTTTTCATTAGTGGCGATTATAACTCATTTTTAGGGCTCGATGTAAAGATGCTGCTTTTTGAAGTCGATCAGTATTCGATATTTTTTCAAAAAGGGAGCGCCGAGAATGCCAAAAATGCCCGTTTTTAACGGTTTGTTAGAGGTATAAACGTTGTCTAGGATGAAAGCGAACCGACCAAAATTAACCGTTTGGTTATCTATCTGCGCAAATTTTAAAGGACCCATGAACCCTTTATAGATCAAATTGATGGTCGAACCCGAATCTAAAATCCAATGGCCGCTTAAGCCCCTGGTTAAAGCCAGAAATTGGATTTGCCCTCTATCAATTTGGAAGGGGACATAAGCCCATCTTTGAAAAGGGATCTCTCGTATAAATTCTGCAGAATCCTTTCCATACTCAAAATATCCCCCCTTATAATCAACTAAGAGAGCTCCACCTCGGAAGATCTCGTTTCCCAGCATGATAGCAGGAGGGGCATTGGCGTGAACGGAGGTATTCGTTGGGCTGATCGAATAACTTTGGATTTGACCTGTTCCGGTCGTCCCTTTTACATCGTAGAAAGGGTACGATGCGATCTTTACTACTCCTATTTTCACCTCATCTTGCTTTTTCGCCTGTTCGTTGAAAGCTTGCGAGGTCACATTCATTCCCGTTTTACTGAGCGATCCGGCAGGAAGCTTGCTTTCTTCTATCAGCGCAATGCCTCTGCCCAAATCGACCCAGGCTTCTAGCTGTTTGCCTTCTACGTCGACGGTGATTTTAGGCATGCCCTCTTCAGTCAATGAAAGTGGAATCTGAATCAGACACAAAATAGATAATAAAAGAGAGGTGACCATATTGGTTTATATAACTATTTCTTTCTTTTTCGACTTGAAGTAAATAAAAGTTATTACGAGGTGTAGATGGAAGGGGTTTCTTTAGATCTATTGTGTATCAACACGATAAGAATGTTGTCGATTGATGCGGTGCAGAAAGCCAATAGCGGCCATCCAGGGTTGCCACTTGATGCAGCCCCCATGGGATATGTATTGTGGACGCAATTTTTAAAACACAATCCTGCTCATGCTCAATGGTTTAATAGAGATCGGTTTATTTTATCTGCCGGTCACGGTTCGATGCTGCTGTACAGTTTACTCCATCTAACCGGCTATCCCCTTTCGCTAGATCAAATCAAAGAATTTAGACAGTGGGGAAGCGAAACAGCAGGCCATCCGGAACGGCATCCTGATATTGGAATAGAGGTGACGACAGGCCCATTAGGGCAAGGATTTGCAAATGGTGTCGGCGTCGCAATGGCTGAGGCCTATCTTGCCGCAAAATACAACAAACCAGACTTCAACATCATCGATCATTACACCTATGCCTTGGTGAGCGATGGGGACCTTATGGAAGGGGTCGCATCAGAAGCCGCCTCTCTTGCAGGCCATTTGAAGCTGGGTAAATTGATCTATCTTTACGATGACAACCACATGACACTTTCTTCCTCAACACAGCTTGAGTATACCGAGGATAAACGGGCGAGGTTTGAAGCGTATGGATGGCATACCGAAGAGGTGGCCGATGGAAATAACATCGAAGCCATCGCTAAAGCGATCGAGAAAGCCAAGGCTGTCAAAGACCGTCCTTCCATTATTTTAGTTCGAACCATCATTGGGTACGGCTCTCCAAACAAAGAAAATACTTATGAGGTACACGGATCGCCCCTTGGAGTGGAAGAGGTCAAGCTTACAAAAGAAAATCTCGATTGGCCGGTAGAGCCTCCTTTTTTGATCCCTGAAGAAGCTTTAAAACACTTCCGTGAATGTGTTGAACGGGGCAAAAAATGGGAGGGGGAATGGAATAAAACATTCGAAGCTTATCGAAAAAAATATCCTCAGGAAGGAAAAGAAATCCAAGAGTTGATCGACGGAAAATTGCCCGAAGGGTGGGATAAAGAGATCCCCACTTTTCCTGCCGATCCAAAAGGGATGGCCACACGTGTTGCAGCCGGAAAAGTGATGCAAAGCTTCTATCCCAAATTGCCAAACTTCGTTGGAGGTTCTGCTGACTTAAATGCCTCGACGTTTACTGCTTTGAAAGATGGGGGAGATTTTGAAAGCCCTGACAGGGCCAGTGGTGATATGCAAGGGGCCGAAGGGGGCGGATGGAGCTATGCCGGGCGTAACATCTTTTATGGCATTCGAGAGCATGCCATGGGGGCCATTTCAAATGGGATGGCGGCAGCAGGCAACCTAATCCCTTTTACAGCGACCTTCTTGACCTTTTCAGACTACATGCGGCCCACCATTCGGCTGGCTGCTTTAATGGAGCTGCAGGTCGTTTTTGTCTTTACCCACGATAGCATTGGTTTAGGAGAAGATGGACCAACGCACCAATCTGTCGAACATATCGCAGCCCTTCGAGCGATTCCTAAACTGACGGTCATCCGTCCGGGGGATGCTAACGAATCGGCAGTGGCTTGGAAAGTAGCTATTGAAAGTCGAAAAAGACCGGTGGTCCTGATTTTGAGCAGGCAAAATGTTCCAACCCTTGATCGGACTGTGTTTGCATCTGCGGAAGGTTTACGAAAAGGGGCCTACACTTTAAAGGATGTACAAAACCTCGAGCTTATTTTAATCGCAACAGGTTCAGAGGTGGGTCTCATCGTCGCAGCAGCAGAGAAATTGCCAAACGCACGTCTTGTATCAATGCCCAGCTGGGAATTGTTCAACCAACAGCCTCAAGAATATCGAGACAGCGTATTGCCAGCTCATGTTCCAACCCTTGCTGTAGAGGCAGGGGTGTCGCAAGGGTGGTGCAAATATGCAGACGACACCATCTCTGTCGATACCTTTGGAATGTCAGCTCCGGGCCCTCTGGTGATGAAAAATTACGGATTCAATGTGGATAATGTTGTAGAGAAAGCCAAATCTCTTTTGGCAAGGATGAAAAAATGAACCCTTTAAAAGAACTTGAAGCATTAGGCCAATCGATTTGGTTGGATTACATCAGACGAGATTTGCTTACAGGCGGCGGCTTGAAAAAGCTGATCGATCAAGATGGCCTCCGTGGAATGACCTCGAATCCTGCAATCTTCGACAAAGCTATTTCTGAAACAAACCTCTACGATGATCTCATCGACAGCATGTCAGGCAAGCAATCTGTCCATGAAATTTACGATGCGATCACGATCCGTGACATTCAAGATGCTGCCGACATTTTTCGCCCCTTATATGACCGTTTAGATGGGCGTGATGGGTATGTCAGCTTAGAGGTGAACCCCCATTTAGCGCATGACACAAAAGGGACAATCGAAGAGGCAAAAAGGCTGTGGAAAAGGGTCAATCGCCCCAACGTCTTCATCAAAATACCTGCAACTCTAGAAGGATTACCGGCGATCACGGAAGTGATAGGAGAAGGGATCAATGTCAACGTGACGCTTCTGTTTGGCTTGCCACGCTATCGGGAGGTGGCAGAGGCCTACATTGCCGGGCTCGAAATATTAGCCTCTAAGAATAAGCCTTTAAAAAACATCGCTTCTGTCGCCAGCTTTTTCTTGAGCCGTATCGATGTGTTGCTCGATCCGGTTTTAGAAAAAATGGGGGCAAAAGATTTGGTAGGGGAAGTGGCCATTTCAAGCGCCAAATTAGCCTACCCAATCTATAAAGAGCTTTTCACAAGTGATAGGTTTAAAAAACTGGAAGCTAAAGGGGCACGTCCACAACGGTTGCTGTGGGCCAGCACAAGCACCAAAAACCCCTCCTATAGCGATGTCAAATATGTTGAGCCGCTCATTGGTCCGCAAACGGTTAATACCGTTCCTCCAGAGACTTTGGATGCGTACAGAGACCACGGCAAGCCTGAATTGCGGCTAGAAAAAGATCTCGATAAAGCAAAAAAGGTTTTTGAGAGGCTGAAAGAATTAAAGATCAGCATCGACGAACAAACCGAAAAATTAGTGGTCGAAGGGGTTGATAAATTCAATAAACCGATGGACCACCTGATGGAATCGATTGAAAAAGCGACACACGGGGAAAAAAATGAAACAAAATAACCGGGCAGGCAAACCTGCAGAACCTTCTGATCTGATCGATGTTAACGCCCTCATCAAGGCCTACTATTCTAACATTCCAGACCCTAATAAGCTGGAACAGAAAGTGGTCTTTGGGACATCGGGCCACAGAGGCAGCTCCTTTGACAGTTGTTTCAATGAAAGACACATCCTAGCCATCACACAGGCTATTTGCGACTACCGCAAAGAAAACAAGATGGATGGTCCTCTATTTATTGGCATCGATACGCACGCTCTTTCAAAACCTGCCCTGCAAAGTGCTCTTGAGGTTTTATGTGCCAATGGTGTGACTGTAAAAGTAGCTGAAAACAATGAATTTACTCCCACGCCGGTTATTTCCCACGCCATTTTGACCTACAATAAAGGCAAAACAACCAAACTTTCAGATGGGATTGTGATCACCCCTTCTCATAACCCTCCGAGAGAAGGGGGCTTTAAATATAACCCTCCTAATGGTGGACCTGCCGAGCCCGATATCACCAATTGGGTGCAAGCAAGGGCCAACAGCTATCTCGGGGCACAATTTGGAGAGATCAAACGGATTCCGGTTGATCAAGCGACGACTATTCAGCCTCATAACTATATGAAAGCCTATGTGGATGACCTTTGTAATGTCATCGACATGGATGCAATCAAACGGGCTAATATTTCCATAGGGGTCGATCCGATGGGAGGAGCTAGCGTTCACTATTGGAAGGCGATTAAAGAGAAATATGGGATCAACCTAACGGTCACCAACGAAATTGTCGATCCTACTTTCAAATTCATGACACTCGATTGGGATGGCCAAATCCGGATGGACCCCTCCTCGCCTTTCGCGATGGAGAAATTGATCCAATTAAGAAGTAAGTTCGATATTGCCTTTTCGTGTGATACAGATGCCGATCGGCACGGGATTGTAACCAAAAGTTCTGGCTTGCTTCAGCCTAACCATTACCTATCTGTCGCTATTTGGTACCTCTTTCAAAATCGAAAAAACTGGAAGAAAGAAGCGATGGTCGGAAAAACCGTGGTCAGCAGCCAAATGATCGACCGTGTGACCAAAAAAATCGGCCGAGAACTATACGAGGTTCCTGTTGGTTTTAAATGGTTTGTTGATGGTCTGTACAAAGGGTTTTTTAGCTTTTGGTGGAGAAGAAAGTGCGGGTGCTTCGTTTTCTAGGTTGGATGGTTCGGTTTGGACCACCGATAAGGATGGGATCATCCCTTGCCTATTGGCAGCAGAGATCACGGCTAAGATAAAAAAAGATCCAGGACAGATCTACAAAGAATTAACAGATACCTTTGGCATTTCTTACTTCATACGATACGAAGGGCCTTGTTCGATGGAGCAAAAAAAGATATTGAAAGGTCTTTCTCCGGAAGATATCCGCTCGACAGAATTGGCAGGAGAAAAGATCGAGAAAATCTACACGCGAGCCCCTGGCAACGATGAGCCGATTGGAGGGATGAAAGTGATCACAGAAAATGGTTCTTTTTCAGCTCGTCCATCCGGTACGGAAGATATTTATCGAATCTACATCGAAAGCTTCAAAAGCAAAGAGCACATGATGCAGATTTTGGAAGAGGCAAAAAAAATAGTAGATGAAGTGTTGAATCAAACGCCGGTTATAGTCAGGAGATAGAGATGAACAAGACATTTGGAATGATTGGGCTGGGCGTGATGGGGCAAAATTTTGCCCTCAATTTAGCAGATAAAGGGTTCAAAGTGGCCGGATACGATACCGATAAGGCCAAGGTAGATGCTTTTTCGAAATTGGGTCTGCAGGGCGCATCCACTATCGACGAGTTTCTTTCTAAGCTTCAATCTCCCAAGGTGATCATGTTGCTAGTTCCGGCCGGAAAACCGGTGGATGAGGTATTGAAAGCGATTGTCCCTAAGTTGAAAAAAGGGGATGTGATTATTGATGGGGGAAATTCTTACTACAAAGATACTGAAGTAAGAGAGCGAAACCTAAAAGAGAAAGGGATCTACTTCTTTGGAGTTGGAGTGTCCGGAGGAGAAGAGGGCGCAAGGCATGGGCCGAGCCTGATGCCGGGTGGAGATCAAAAGGCTTATTCCATTATTGCGCCCTATCTAGAATCTGCTGCGGCTAAAGTAGGAAATGACCCTTGCGTGACCTATCTTGGGCCAAGTAGTGCTGGCCACTTTGTAAAAATGGTGCACAATGGAATCGAGTATGCCTTAATGGAACTGATTGCCGAATCTTATGACTTGATGAAACGGGGCCTTGGTTTTAATGATGAAGAGCTTGAAACCGTTTTTACAGACTGGAATAAAGGGGAGCTTAGAAGCTATCTTGTCGAGATCACAAGCCGCATTTTTGGCGTGGTTGATGAAAAAACCCATAAACCTCTTGTAGACGAGATCCTAGGGGTTGCTGAGCAAAAAGGGACCGGCATGTGGACCTCCCAAAGTGGGATGGAATTGCAAGTCCCGATTCCGACCATCGATTTAGCAGTTTCTAGAAGAGATCTATCGATGTTTGTGGAGGAAAGGAAGGAGGCTAACCAAAAGCTTGGCAGAAATGTCCAACTCTTTAAAGGAGATCGCACTCAATTTTTAAAGCAGCTGCACGATGCTTTTTATGCTTCTATGATCATTTCTTATGCCCAAGGGTTTGCCCTTTTAAAAGTGGCGTCCGATAAATTGGGCTACCATTTGCAATTAGAAGACGTGGCAAAGATCTGGAGAGGCGGCTGCATTATCCGGGCCGATTTTTTGGAAGATATCCGAGCGGCCTATCAAAAAGATCCAACGCTGCACAACATCTTGTTAGACTCCTCGATCGAGCAAAAAGTTTTATCAAACGAGGGTGCCTTACGGTTCATTGCCTCTAATGGCGCCGAGATGGGAATCGCCATTCCGGCCTTCATGGCTTCTTTAAGCTATTTAGACGGTTATAGCAGCGGTTGGATGCCGGCCAACCTCATACAAGCAGAGCGAGATTATTTTGGCTCTCATACCTATGAAAGAGTGGATGAAAAAGGGACTTTTCACACCAATTGGGAGCAATCCAAAATCGTATGAGACCTATTGTTTTAGTCATTTTTGGGGGTGGAGGAGATCTTTCTTGGAGAAAGTTGGTCCCTGCTCTGTTTGATCTGTGGATGGACCAACGGCTACCTGAAGAATTCCAAATTGTGCTGCTAGACCGTATCACAATGACAAATGCTGAGGTGCACAGCCACTTTTTTGATGGTATTAGGCAGTTTGCACGACATGGCAAAGCAGATAAAAAATCTTTAGAGAGTTTTGCAAAACATGTCCATGTGATAAGGGGTGATTTTACAAAGCAAGAAACCTATCGAGAATTAAAACAGTTTTGTAAGCCATACCAGGACGAATATGATCTCCTGTTTTACTTAGCAGTTCCCCCTTCATTATTTGGCGTGATTCCCCCACATCTAAAGAAAGCAGCACTTTTAGATGATAAAGAACATTCCAGAATTATCATTGAAAAACCTTTAGGATATGACTTAAAGTCTTTTTCTGATTTAAACGAGACATTGCTTGCCTGCATGGACGAATCGCAAATCTTCCGCATCGACCATTATTTAGGAAAAGAAACCGTTCAAAACATCTTGGCTTTTCGATTTGCAAATCCACAATTTGAACCTATTTGGAATCGACGTTACATAGACTATGTCACCATCACAATGGCAGAAGACTTGGGCGTTGAGCATCGAGGAGGGTATTTTGAACATGCAGGAACATTGCGTGACATGGTTCAAAACCACATGATGCAATTGCTGTGTCTGGTTGCCATGGAGCCGATGACTTCATTTGATCCAAATGAAATCAGAAATAAGAAGCTCGATGTTCTGCATGCAATCCGCCCGATTTTACCGGAAGATGTTCAAAATGTAGCCGTCCGCGGTCAGTATGGTGCCGGAAAGGTCGATGGGAAAAAAGTTTTAGGATATCGGGAGGAAGAGGGGGTTAGCCCCACTTCAAAAACAGAGACTTTTGTTGCCCTTAAACTTCTGATCGATAACTGGCGATGGCATGATGTCCCTTTTTACGTAAGAACAGGGAAAAGATTGCCTCAGCAGTCCTCTCAGGCTGTGATCCACTTTAAACGGGTCCCTCATCAGGCTTTCCCAATAGAGGCTACGATTGATAAACAACCTTCAGAGCTCTATTTGGCAATCCAACCCACTGAAGGGATCATGATGACAGTGATGGCCAAATGTCCAGGCCCTGAAATGAGGCTAAGAACGGTCGATCTGGAGTTCAACTATGAAGGGGACTCTAAAACTAAATCGCCCGATGCTTATGAGACTCTGCTATGGGATGTGATGAAAAACGACCCGACCGAATTTATGCGAGCCGACCAAGTGGCTGCCGCTTGGAAGGTTTTGATGCCCATCATCGATATGTGGTCTAAAGCGCCTTCAGAAGATTTTCCAAACTATGAAGCCGGGACATGGGGCCCTATTGCTGCCGACCGTCTTCTTGCTCAAGAAAATCATTATTGGCCCCCCATTAAGGAATTGAAATGCCGATCAAAACCTTGTTCTTAGATATTGGAGGGGTCTTTTTAACAAATGGTTGGGATCGCAATTCCAGAAAATTAGCCTGCGAAACTTTTCATCTGAACAGTGAAAAGGTGGAAGACTTACACCATCTGACTTTTGATCCATTCGAGCGGGGCAAACTTTCTTTAGATGATTATTTGACCAGAGTTGTTTTTACCGAAAAAAGATCTTTCACAATGGACGACTTTAAACGGTTTATGTTCGATCAGTCGAAGCTTTTTCCAGAGATGCTCGAGTTATTTCGAAATTTGAAGAAAAAACATGCTTTGAAAATCTTTGTGGTGAGCAACGAGGGGAAAGAGCTCAACGATTATCGGATCAAAACCTTCCATTTAACCGATTTTGTCGATGCGTTCGTCTCATCGTGCTACGTCCATTTGTTAAAACCAGATCGAGATATCTTCAAACTTGCACTCGACCTTTCTCAAACTCCTCCTGAAGAGGTTTTGTATGTCGAAAATACCTTTTTGTATATCGAAATAGCTAAACAGATGGGGATACAAACCCTGTACCACACAAGCTACGCCTCGACAGCCCGAGCCATTGAGAAATATTTCAAAAGCTGATATTGGTAAATCTTTATTGGAGTTTTGAAATGAAATACTTATTGGCCCTTCTCTTTTTGCAGGCCCCTCTTTATTGCTGTACCGATTTTCAGCTGACGGCAGAAGATAAAAGCGAGGTGGTGGGGCGGTCAATGGAATTTGCCCTTAACCTCCGTTCTGAAGTGGTCCTCCATCCTCAGGGAGAAAAGTATTCGATCACTTTAACGAACCCCCATTCCGACCCTATCCAAGGGCTGAGTTGGACCTCTAAATATGGGTATCTTGCTGTCAATGCTTTTGGCCTCGATTTGCCTGTCGATGGGATGAATGAAAAAGGGCTATCTTTTGGTGCACTTTGGTTTCCCGGGGCTGAATACCAAAAAGTCCCCGCTGGAAAAGAGTCTGAAGCCCTTTTATTGACCAATATTGGCAACTGGTTGTTAGGCAATTTTGCGACTGTGGATGAAGCCCGTGCAGGCTTAGAAAAAGTGTACCTTTTTGCTGAACCCATTGCTGAATTTGGTAATACCATTCCTCCCTGCCATATCAGTTTGCATGATGCAACCGGCAAGTCGATTGTGATCGAGTTTATCAAAGGGGAAAAGGTTATTTCAGATAACCCTGTCCGGATTTTAACCAACGCCCCCTATTTCGAATGGCATGTGGTTAACTTATCTAACTATATTAACTTAAATGCGATGAATGCCGGTCCTGTCAAAATAGGCAATACTGTAATAGATGGTACAGGACAAGGGAGCGGTTTTTTAGGGATACCGGGCGATTGGACTCCTCCATCTCGATTTGTCCGGATTGCCGCTTATAAGCAATTTGCTAAACGGGCGAAAAACAGCACAGATGTGACCATCCTTGCACTTCACTTATTGAATACGGTCGATATCCCTCTTGGCGATGTTCAAGAAAAGAACAACACAAGCGACTACACCCAATGGGTTGTCATCAAAGATTTGACCAATAAAAACTTCTACGTTCGTTCGTATGAAGATCCCAACCTCTATCAGATCGACATGAGCAAGCTAAACATGGCACCAAATGCTCCACAAGTTAAAATGACCATTCCGACCACCACCAAGTTCGTCAACGCCACCACTTCAATGATTCCCGTTGAGGTGAAGCCTCCAGAAGCAGCAGGGATGGGCGTTATTCCACCAACTGTTCCAAATGCTACTCCCCCAACCACTCCAATAACCAATTTTAGATAAAGCCGGGTTGGCCGAGGCGCCATTTGATTACGACAATCGTGAGTAGAATGAGAGGGCTGCTGTGGAGGAAACACCCTTCGGGCTTAAGCTCGAGGGTTCAAGCATTTTTAAATTTTGGGATGTCCGGAAACTGAGTCATGTCAACATTATCTCCTAGCCAATTTCTTACTAGAGGATTTGCTCCCATTCTTAGCAGAACCTCCATCCGCTTTAAATCATTGTTACGATAAGCAGTTTGGATGGCCGTTTCACCTTTTTTATCTTTTGCATTTGGATCGACTCCGAAGTCCACAAGCCTAGCAAGACACTCGATAGTTTTTATCTCTATATTACGTATCCCCGCTTCTCCATCAAGAATTTCGTTAAAGCTTATCAGGGTTGTTGATAAAAGGTAATGATCTAAATAGGGGTTTGGTTCTTCAAAACTAAAAAGCAAATTATCCTTTTTATAATTCGAAAGAATAAAGTCTAACTTTTCTTGACGTGCTATGACGCGA
Source organism: Parachlamydiales bacterium (assembly GCA_963765145.1). Taxonomy (GTDB): domain Bacteria; phylum Chlamydiota; class Chlamydiia; order Chlamydiales; family JAJFMK01; genus JAGVKY01. Next base: position 101,428 of record CAVXVG010000021.1, on the reverse strand, counting down.
CTATAGAAAGGGGGCATGTCCTCACCCCAGTCAAATGAAGCCCAGTGAACAATTTCACTGAATTCTTCCTCAGTCAGCTTTATTTTATCGATGAGTATCTTAAACACTTCAACATCGGCTGATGGTGCCATCTCCATGAGTTGATTCCTCCCCCCCCCTTCCTAGATTTGAGGAAGTCTTATCTAGCAATTCACGGGTTTTATCAGGGCTTAATAAAATAGCACGAACCACATTAACGCTTGTTGGATGCTTAGAAAATGGATACATAGACATATCCTTGATGAATTGGTCTATTGGAGGCTTCGACCCGCGAGAAATATAAAAGTAAATAGCACAGACCGCTAAGGCAAGAGCGCCAGGAATCAAGTTAGATTTAAAGGATTTTAATGATGGGGCTTGTAGTCCAGTGTATTTCGAAAAAGCTTCACTTATGAATCCTGCGAGCGCTTTGCCACTAGATTGGATTTGACTTGGGATAAATGAACTAAAACTTTTGTTAACTGAAGATAAATGCATAAGGTCTCCGTTGCTTGATTGTAGCGGATGGGGGCTTCTTTTGTCAACTTTTATTTTAAAAGATGATTTTTTTTTTATAAAAAGTCGAGCTAAATAAAACCGGGTTGACCGAGGCGCCATTTGACAGCGGCGATGGTGAGAGGGATAAGAGGGCAGCTGTGGGTTTTGCGGAGGGCGCGTGCAGCCTCCTTCAGGGTGGCGCCTGAGTCAATGTAGTCGTCGAGAAGGATCAGAGCGCCGGGAGGCATGCTTGTGAAGCTTGCTTTCATTTTTTGATGGACATTGTGGTGGCGCTGGTCGTTGTTGAGAAGTTCTCCTTGCCGCTTTTCAGGAGGGGTTTCCCAGGTAAGTAGGGGAAGGATGGGAACATTAAAATGTGTCGAAAGGGCTTTGGCGTAGCTGTTTTGGGCTTTCCATGTTTTAGAGGGGAGGGAAACGATGGCAGCAATGGGCAAGAATGTAGAGGTATGCTGGATGAGAAGCGCGAGGATGTCGGGATGGGCCTCTTCTGTTAAGGCACGCTCTTTCATAAAGCGAAGAAAGAGCGGCATCCGCATTTTGCCATCAAAAAGGCTAAGTCCTGGAGAGATGTTGTGTGTTTTAGCTCCTGCAATGGGACTTGGACGGAGCCGGAGCTCTTCCTCCAAGCATCCCAACAACCAATTTTAGATAACTCACCTTACACAAAAATAACAGGATGCTTTTCCTTAGATTGATGTGTATGCCATGCAGAGGGTGAGTTAAATGAAACCGGGTTGGCCGAGGCGCCATTTGACAGAGGCGATAGTAAGTGGAATGAGGGGGCAGCTGTGGGTTTTACGAAGGGCGCGATCAGTCTACTTTAAATTTTTATAATCGGCAGAAGCAAAGCTCGGTAGAAATTGTCTCAATGAAAAGGACTTTCTAAGCTATTTGAAGTTTTTTAATGTGACAGAGCTGCTCAGACGACTCATAGGCTTTATAAGTCTGGTAGCTAGCTTTTATTGGGAATTTCGCAAGCATTTTCTCAAAGACCGCTTTTGATTACCTTATTGTTTCCTAGACTTCAAAGTTGCGCAAAAAGAAGGCATGCCTTAGTCTCCTCAATCGACGTGAACAAGGAGTTATGTCATGAGTGCATGTTTAGTTAATCTTATTGAAGACTACCAAGATCTGATCGAAATTGCTGATGCAGATTCAGTAATTGCTGCAACCATTCAAAATGGGAGTATCATTACTGGTTGTGATATTTCCATTAAGGAATATGCTGATGAGCAAATAGAAGAGTGATTTTTTTGATCCACCGCCATTGGGGTTGATCGTTAATAACGGAAAAATAAAATTTTTGGGAATCAGTTGACCAATTACGAGATACATAGCAACCTACTTGTATTTACAAAGATTGTCTCCGGGGTGAGGAAGCTTGTAGCTGAAATAGATTCAGCTAGTCCTTGTATTATTCTTAAGGACCCAAAAATCCTCACCTGGCTTTTAGCATTAAGCAGAACGTTTGACCTTCATCTTGCTAAAGATGCTTGGATTACTATCTTTGGTGATACTTTGAAGTTTACCGGAGTTTTTGACTTATGTCTGAATGCAGGAATTATCCGTAAAGCCGGAATAGAGACAGGCTATGAGGAATGGAAAAAGTATGGCTGGAGTGAAGCATCCGTTTATCATGAAGCAACTAAAGATTACCCGTTCTTAAAGATGAACGTACGGAAAGGTTTAGTGGAAGATGAAGCTAGGATGGTGCAATACCGAAAGGAAGGTTGTCCTCCTTCAATTTACCAAAATTTTCATGCGCTTTCATCGAAGCTATTAGTTAAATTTAAAAATGATGAGTCTGTCGATGAATACATCAACAAGCTTTCCGAAAAGCAGAAATTGGGCATAGAGGGTCTCTCAGTTCTTTTAGATGTTGCTTATGGGGAAAGATCCAAACTCAATTTTGGCGTGCAGGGACATTTTTTAAAAAAGGCAATTCCATCTGGTGGTGCTAGGCACCCATTAGAAGTGTTTTTGGTGTGGTTTGGTAGCGAAGAGGTCCTTCAAAAAGGTTGTTATCATTATAACGTTAAAAGCAATTCACTCGATCTGATCAATCCAGGTGACTTTTACGCACAGTTCGAAAAAGGCACTTTTGATCTTTTTAGAAAGTATAAATCAGCGCCTAAAGCGCTCTTGATATACACGACGCTCTATGAAAGAGCGATGTGGAGATATAGAGAGTCTAGGTCCTGGAGAGCTATTCTGCTTGATGTTGGTCATGCAATAATGGCCTATCGGACTATTTCAAATTTACTTGGTTACAAGCACTATACCTATCAAAAATTTGAGGACTCTACGATTTCTAATCTTTTAAAAATCAACCAGGCAACTCAAACGCCACTTTATGTTGGTACTCTTGTATGAGGCTAAGCGAAGATTTAAAGTTTGTAACGTCTCCTTTTTTTGTTTTTGAATTTAACAACAGTAAGATTGTAGCGCGAAATCTGCACACTAATTCAGCTTTTAAAAAAGTCTCTTCGCGACTAGTAGACATCTCGCATTTCTGCTTGACACCTAAATTAAGGGGAGAGTTATTGCAACATGGTTTTTCTGAAAGGGAAATAGTTTGTGCCCTTTCAAGCGGAATTATTTGTGATACTTGTTCTGATGAATATGTGTCTGCTGAGTTGTGGGAGAAGCATAATTGGACAAGAGCCGCTTACTTAGCTTTTTCTCAACTCAACTTGAAGTATGTAGAGGAAGATCCAGATGAGGTATCCATTCCGAGCCTATTCGAACTCAGAAGGCAGATTGTTCGTGAGCAACAGCAAGAGGGAAAATATCCCGAGTACATCACTTTTATTGGTGATTTTATTCAGCTTGAAGAACCTCACTCACCTAAAGAGAACAGGATTGATTCTATTTTCAAAAGGAAAAGCGTAAGGTCTTTTAAAAAAGAAATAGTGTCCATTTCATGCTTTTCATCGGTAATTCATGATGCAACTGAGCAGATTAGAGCTTTGCATGTATCGAGAAGTCAACCCGACCCGTTACAAATGTTTAATTCATTTTATTCTTGGGCAGTTGTTTTTATTGCAATTCAAGGTGTTGAGGGTATAGATAATGGGATCTATCATTATGATCCTGTCAGGCATGGATTGACTAGAGTTAATTCTTATAAAAACGAAAGAGATATTTATTCTTGTATTCAGTATCAGCGATGGATTAAAGGCGGTGGCTTCTGTCTTTTTCTATGCTCACAGTGGGATCGGTATTATTGGATTTATAGGCATTCAAGGGCCTATATCAACCTCCTTATTCAAGCGGGAGAGTTAGGTCAGGAGTTTTTTCAAGCAGCAAGTAACTTTGGGTTAGGTGGGTGGGGCACGCCAGCAATTCATGAAACAAGTGCAAAAAAACTACTGAATTTAGTTGGAATCCCACTAGACCCGTTATATTTTATCAAGATTGGAGTTCCTAAAGATGACTCAAAATGAATTAACTAATTTAGGATATGCCTATCTAGATGTTGGTACTGATTTAAATCTGCTCAATGAGATTTCTCATTTAAGTGGAACGAGATTAAATCTAACTCGATCTGTGACGATTAGTTCCCTCATTGGTGAGGGAGATCTTCAATCGTCAAATGATGAATTTTATTACCATACCGATGCCACATTCCAGTTAATCCCTCCAAAGTATATTGCTATTCAGCTTTTAAAGCCTTGCGAAGGTGGGGAGATAAGAGTATTCAATTCGAGCCATCTTAACTCAAAAAATTTAGAAATGCCGTGCTATTTTGGCTCAGGTGATCAAAGAATTTTAGCTAGAATCCTTGATAGAGCGCCTGACGGCTCATTTCTATTTCGGTATAGGCGTGATTTTATGTCTCCTGCTTTGGAAGAGTCAGATTTAGAGCGTGTTCATCAAGAGCTATTTCTTTCTGCCCAGTCTAATTCAATTTCTCTTGGTGCTATACCTCTTGGCAAGGTCTTAGTGATAAATAATTGGAGATTTCTTCACAGTCGCGGTTCTTTTTCTGGAGAGAGAACTATTCGTCGCTATTGGTTTCACAGTTAGCTAATTTATTGAGATTCTAGAGAGGTTTTTATCAAATTAAGAGAAAAGCTAACGATTAGAAGAGTGTTTGCGAGGGTAAATACGGGACTGCTGACAAAAGACAAATTGTTTATTACTTTGTCCTTGGTGAATGTCGCGCTGTATGCATTTTTTTCGTCCCAAATCCCAATTTCTATTAATAATCTTATTAATCACGTTAAAGAAGGTGCTGATGTATTTTTTTATTTCACATTTTTTGTGTTCGCATTTCTTTTTTCTCGAGTTACTCGAGAGATGCAATTGTTTATTTTTGGCCCGCTTTCACAACGGTTGTTGAAGGTTCTGTCGCTAAAAAGTTTTGAAAACATCTTCTCTAACAATCTAGGATCAAAAAGAAACGAAGATTTGGGAAAATTGACTCAAATAATTAATAACGGAGAAGGTAGTTTTATCGTCATTCTGGAGAGAATTTACTATATGGTCCTGCCATTACTTCTAGAGGTGATTATATCTTCAGCTCTGATTCTAATCGGCTTTGGATTGAAGTATTCTTTTACATTCCTCTCTGTTGTTGGAATCTATTTTTTTACCGTGTTGAAATTGACGGATTCGGTTCGTCCATTGCATAAGAGTGCTATTAATGAAACTTTGTCAACTCGATCAAAGCTGCATGATTTTCTGAGTAATCGGCAACTTGTGAATAATTACCACATTCTAGATGTTGTATCTAACAAGCTCTCTGAGCAGCTTGATAGCCAAATTATCAAATTTACTACCTTTTTTAAAAAGCGATTCCTTACAGGCGTTGTTCAGTCTCTTGTTTTAGTGTTAGGAGCTGGATTCATAAATTATTTAGCGCTTCTTGACTATTGGAGTGGAAGAATTGAGATTGGATTTTTTGCTGCGATAAATTTATTTCTTTTGCAATTCATAAAGCCCTTTGAAGAAATTGGTTTGGCCCTTAGAGAAATCCGCTTTTCATTGAATAATTTGTACCTTTTTCTCCGGTCAACTTTAGCTAATAAATCCGATAGACTTGCAACTACCCCCTTTTCTAAGACTATATCCACGTTGAAAATTAGGAATCTTAATTTTGAAGTGAATGAAAAGATGATCCTTTCTGATATTTGTTTAGATTTGAAGAAAGGGGAAAAAGTTGCCCTTATAGGTAAAACAGGAGAAGGCAAATCAACTTTATGTAAGCTTATATCTGGCTTGCTAAAGCCAAGTGCTGGACATATTGAAATTAATGGAGTTCGACTATCTACGCTGGATGAACTTAAAGAATATAAACTGCTTTATGTCTCTCAAGAAACATTAATGTTTAATGACGACATCGAATTCAATATATTTTTTAATCGGCATGTTGATCGATTGGGCAGAGAAGTTCCTTTAATAAAGGAGTACAGTGATTTTTTTGATGCGCACGATATGAAGAAGAACATCTGCACATTATCGTATGGGCAGAAACAGTTTGTGTCCTTTCTTAGAGCAATTGCTTGTAAGCCAGATGTTATTTTCTTTGATGAGATTAATTCGTCTCAAGATTTCAAAACTTATTCGGAAATAGTAGGTGATATTCTTGAATTAAAAGATACTTCTGTTGTTTTTGTTACACATAGGCTCGAAATGTTAGAGCTCTTTGATAAAACATACGTTATCAGTAACTCAAGAATGAGTCACGTTCCTCAAGTCGCACTGAAAGAGTGTATTAAGAATGATTTTTCTATGAATTTTTAAAAATATCGCGTATATCTACTTTTCAAGTTGCATGTTAGAGTGGTGTGAATGTTTGCTGTAAATTCGTTGAGAGTGGCTACACAAGAAGATGTAGATGCTATGGCTTATGTGCACGCGACTTCATGGCAAGAAACTTACAGAAATCTTTTGGAAGATTCTGTGATCAGCAGTTTTAATGTTGATCATCGGAAAAAAATGTGGGCTAAATTTCTAAATGGCTCCACAAATTCCCAGAGAGCATATGTGGCAATTGTAGCAGATCGGATAGTCGGGATTGCTTCTTGGGTTGAGAAGGATGAGCAGGTGGAACTTCTTACTTTGTATATATTAAAAGAATTTCAGCAAAATGGTCTCGGTACTTCTTTGTTTAGACAAGTTGAACATGATGTTTTAGTCAAAGAAAAGCCCTTGATAACATGGGTCCTGTCGAGTAACAAAGCGACAGCTTTTTACGAAAAAATGGGATTAAAACCGGTAAAGACGGAAGAAAAAAAACTGAGCAACTCAATTGTTCAAGAGGTCATGTTTTCTAATTAAGTTTACATGACTTGGAAAAGCTCCGCACATGCTTGACAGCACGGCGTGAGGGGGGCTTAGGCGAACGCCCAAAGTTGCGCCAGCAACGACCGGGACTATTTGTTTTTAGATTTAGCCCAGTTATCGGGCAGAAGTTTGCTCAGTGGAAGTAAGGAAATGGTACTAGATTGAATCATAAGCCTCGTAAAATACATCTTAAGGTATCCGTCGATTCTGAATTATATGTATTGGGCACTCTAGTCTTCAATCTTGTAAAGGAAGAAATTTATTATCTTTTTCACCATTCTGAAAGTGCACCGAAAAAAGTGCTTGATATTGCTTCAAATAATGTTGCAGACCCCCCAATTCACATAAGCTGGCATAGGAAACGCGTTCATATAAGGACTGAGTCTGGAATACTCCAGTATGTGGAGTATCCTAATGGAGACCTTTTTCCCGGATTTCCTGAAGTTCGGCCCCTGTTAGTTGAAGGTATCACTTTGAATGATACGCCAGATCTTCTTCGGAGAGATGATGCGTTTATTAATTTCGAAGAAGCAGATGAGTATTTACAACTCCAACTTCCTCGCCCATCCAACTTTTCATTAACATTAATGCTTATTCCGAAAACATGGAAAACATCTGAGTTCTTTTTAAGAGCATATTTGCGGGGAAATCAAAGCAAAGATGTTCCCTTATGGCATCTTCGAGACGAATCTCATGAAATTGGAAGAATTTTAGCATTTAAGGATTGGGATTTAGTTGTATGGACTACTCCTTTTGTAAGAAAAGTGGCTAATGTAGATGAGAAACTTGCTTCGGGCTATCGCATTCCTGACTTCGTTAAGCCTGCTGATTCATTATTTGATTTGATTATGCAAGCTAAGCAGTCCCAAGTTCTTACAGGCCAGCAGCTTGATGCCTTATGAATGCGAAAGTTGATCAACAAATACAAAATATAAGACTTCGTTGCCTTCATACATTCTAGAGCTAACTTTAGATAAAGCCGGGTTGACCGAGGCGCCATTTGACAGAGGCGATGGTGAGTGGAATGAGAGGGCAGCTGTGGGTTTTGCGGAGGGCGCGGGCAGCCTCTTTCAGGGTGGCGCCTGAGCCAATGTAGTCGTCTAGAAGGATCAGAGCGCCAGGTGGTATGCTTGTGAAGCTAGCTTTCATTTTTTGATGGACATTGTGGTGGCGTTGGTCGTTGTTGAGAAGTTCTCCTTGCCGTTTTTCAGGAGGGGTTTCCCAGGTAAGTAGGGGAAGGATGGGAACATTAAAATGTGTCGAAAGGGCTTTGGCGTAGCTGTTTTGGGCTTTCCATGTTTTAGAGGGGAGGGAAACGATGGCAGCAATGGGCAAGAATGTAGAGGTATGCTGGATGAGAAGCGCGAGGATGTCGGGATGGGCCTCTTCTGTTAAGGCACGCTCTTTCATAAAGCGAAGAAAGAGCGGCATCCGCATTTTGCCATCAAAAAGGCTAAGTCCTGGAGAGATGTTGTGTGTTTTAGCTCCTGCAATGGGGCTTGGGCGGAGCGAGAGCCAGTTTGTTGCTAATGCAGCATCAATCTGATGGTCGGTGGTTTCTTTTTGGCAAATGTCGCAGCGCATGCAAGCAGTGGCAGTTGGGTCGCCAAGAGCCTGCCTTAATAGTGCCATCCGGCAATCGGTGTTTTGTTCTGCGTAAGAGATGATTTTATTGAGCTCTTGGTTTTTAACAAGATGCTGAGTTGTATAGCGGCTAAGATCCAAGGTTTTGTTTTCTTGGTCAATTTGATACACCTGTACCCTTTTGAGGCTCTCTTTCTTCAAAAACTGCTGTTCTACTAGCTCTGCAAGGATGATGTTGACTCGCGTGGGGTGTAGACCTGTTGTCCGCTTAATGGAGGTTAGGTTAGGGGGTTCTTGTGCCAAACGTACGGTGCTTAAAACCATGTCAAAGTTGGTTTTATCGGGCAAAGCAGAGTCGATAAAATAGTCCTGCACTTTTCGATCGACTTTATCGTAAATCAAAATCCCTTCAGCTTTGCTTCCGTCGCGACCTGCACGGCCTACTTCTTGATAATAGGCAGTGATTGACCCTGGTATATCGAAATGGATAATAAAGCGGATATCTTTCTTGTCGATGCCCATGCCAAGGGCTGTTGTGGCTGCAATCGTCCGGTAGTGGTTTTGTGCAAACCCAGTTTGGATTTTACGCTTTTCCTCCGACTCAAGGCCTGCATGGTAGGCAACAATGGAAACACCTTGCTTTTGGAGAAATTCGGCGACAAGTTCCGCATTTTCCCGAGTGGCGCAATAAATCAGCCCATGTCCTGAAAGTTTAGATAACAGGGTTTGGCATAAGGCAAGTTTAGCGGCGGTGCCATCTACTGGCAATACCGAGAGATGGATGTTGGGACGATCCATTTTTTCGCGCCACACATGTACCGGTTCAAGCGGTGAAGAGAGCTGGTTTGCGATATCTTTTTCAACGCGATCGTCGGCTGTCGCTGTAAGACCAAGAATTTTAAGATTGGGGTGGGCTTTTTTCAGTGCCTGACTGAATTTGAGGATTAATCTGTAACTTGGCCTGAAATCATGCCCCCAGGTCGAAATACAGTGTGCCTCATCGATCACAAGCAGGGTGATGGGAAGGTTTAAGAGAAACTCAAAACGATCGATATGGTCGAGCTGCTCAGGCGAAGTAAAAAGGATCTGAAGCTTTCCTAAACGGGCATTTTCCTGAGCTTGAGCATTTTCTTGGTCTGTTTGGTCGCTGTTAATAGAGCCGGCTACAATGTTAAAACGGTTTGTCAGCTGATCAATTTGATCCCGCATCAATGCCAAAAGAGGAGAGATAACAAGCGTTGTTCCACCAAGGATGCATGAAGGAAGTTGGTAAAGAAGCGATTTGCCATAGCCGGTCGGCTGGATGCAAAGGAGGCGATTTTTCTCTAGAAGGGTCTGCATTGCCTCGAGTTGGCCGGGGCGGAAGGCAGGCATACCGAACTTTTCAGTCAAAAGCGTATGGAATGGATCGTTCATGCCGCAAGTATAATCTTTTTTAAGAAAATTAACCAGAGGGCTTTTAAAAACTAATTTTCAACTACTCGTTTTCAATGAGTTCTACGTCGTAAAAGTTCAATCCATATGGGGCTAAAGGGCCATACTTTCCTTGTGTCAGCTGAGGGTGAATATAAATTCTTCGAATTTCTCCTTTAGTCATCCCGGTTATCCCATCTCTAAGCCCCGGGAAACAGTATTCTAAACGAATTTTCTTTGGCTCTTCGAGTGGACAGGGCAGATCTTCTTCTCCTTCCATGACATAAGATGTGTATCGAATAGTCGGAGCATCGGTAGGCTTAATTGGAATTGAGCCATTTCCTTCTTTCAAAGTTTTGAAATAGAGTTTTCCAGGCTTAATTGGCCTGACGTCCTCTTTTCTGGAGACCTCTTCTAAAAGAAATTCGGCATTCTGTTGGATTTCTGCAAGCTTTGCGCGACACGCCTTTCCCACTGCGAGGGGGTCTGCAAATGTTAAAAGGAAAATGAAAAGTAAATACATCACATCCTTCCCGCAAATTTTTCATAAAAAATTTGCAAGCATGAGTATTTACTAGTTGCATCATGCAAATCATTCAATGTTTTTGTGTAACTATCAGCAAGCTCATTGACCTCTTCATCATCATCTAAGGACATAAAGGCTGGAATTGTAAACATCGTAAACTCGTCTGCTATATGCTCTAGAATGAACCTTGAACAATGATCGTTAATGTAGTTCAATTCTTCTTCAAGGCTGGAGAATCCTTTGCTTGATGTCAGATCTGTTGATAGTGAGGATATTTCGGCTCTTCGATGAAATGCCCAAGCATTTCTAGCTCCATAACCAAGTAAAATGCCCGCAAGGAGGTTTTCCTCTAAAAAAACCGAGGGTAACTTATCCACATACTGACTAAAGGAAAAATTCTCTCCGTAGAACTCTCGGAATAAGTTTAGGTGTTTATTTACTACTTTTTCCACCTCTTGCTTGTTTGCCAGTGTGATACAGCTCAATCGTGAGAGATGGTCATATTCCTTAGCTATGAAGAAATATTTTTCAGGAAATAAATGGGAGTATTTTTGAAAGACTTCCCACCCTTCTGCAAGAAGCCCATAGCGTAATCTTTGTCCCTGTAACTCTTCACTTGTTTCGGGTGGCCAATAGCATTCATACGAAACAGGCTTATGACCTAGAAGAGTGAATCCAAAGGACGTATGCTTGAGCAAATACTCAAAAAAATCCTCTAGAACCTCAAGATCTTCGACAACTATCTGCTGTTTAAACTCTACAAATGGATCTTTTTTTGAGTAACATCCACACATGCAAATAAGCAGTAGCAGGCAGATAGTTTTTCTGATCAACCAACTGCTAGTCATTAAGAAAATATCTTGAACATTTCGGGTTCGTACAATTTCCGTCATAGAGCAGGTGATTACATGCAGAACACCACTTTGGCCCACCTTTGTTGAAATCGCACACATACAACCCATTTTGATCACGACCAACTAAAGAAACAGATTGGAGAGCTCCAGTTTCAGAAAGGAAATAGACATCCTCTTCGTCAAAGACAAGTTGGCTAGAGTGCACATACGTTTTTTCACTTTTGACATCATCCAAAAAGGTAGAGACTCTTTCACCGATAGATAATGCCGGTGCAGCAACAACATTTGTCGATGAGAACATCAGACAAAGCAAGAACATCAAAAATACTTTCATTTGAGTTTCCTTTGATAAGGCAGGCGCCCATGCTAAAGTTTTCTAAATTTGCAGAAAAGCCGTAATTGTTTTTTTTGCAAAAGCTAAGCGCGACCCAGGGATTTGGTTGTGTATTCTTAGGCAGCATTGTACACCTCTTACTCAATGCTTTATTTTTTTTAATAACGCGTGAGCGTTTGGAGTGCTAAACGGTCTTGTTGCATAATTGTCTCGAGATCTTTCGAGTTTCCGGCAGCCCTACAGGCTGCCATCTTTATTTTCTACCCTAACCTGGGGCGTTGCCCACAGGCTGTTGCAACTATCCGGCTTTCAGCCGGAAAACCTCTATACACGTTTTCATTGGCCTGAAAGGCCAAAACTGCAACAGCCCGTGGGCAACGCCCCGGGTCCAGGACGAAAATTTATTTGGCAGCCTGAAGGGCTGCAGGATTATGCAACAAGGCCGTTTAGCACTCCAAACGCTTCGCGACAGATCCTCTCTCCTTTCATGGCATAATTTGCGTATCGAATTTTACAATGAGCTCTCTAGTCGAGTTTGCTGCGGAAGAGCCAGCCGGCGAGGGAAAGACTGATGATGGCGATGGGGATAAGAGGCCAGATGGTATGCGCCACAATATGATATGGCATCGCTTTTAGAAAGATCCCTTTAGAAACGATCAGGAAATAACGCAAAGGATTGGCGTAAGTGATGACTTGAAGCCATTCGGGCATGTTTTCGATTGGTGTGGCAAACCCTGACAGCAGGACCGCCGGACTCATGAAGACAAAAGTGCCTAAGATCGCTTGCTGCTGGGTGTAACAGAGCGATGAGATAAATAGTCCAAAGCCGACGATAGAGGTGACGAAAAGCAGAAGGCTTGCATAGAAGAGGAGGAAAGACCCGGTAAAGGGGACTTGGAAGAGCAGCACCCCCACAAAAAGGATGATCGACGCTTCACACATTCCAATTAAAATGGCCGGTAATGTCTTTCCAAAGAGGATTTCACTTGGAGAGACGGGAGAGACAAGCAACTGATCAAAAGTCCCCAATTCCCTTTCTCGTGCAACAGAGAGGGCTGTGATCAGTAAGCCAACCAGCATCGTGATCACACCGCAAAGGGAAGGGATATTGTACCAATAATAATAGAGATTGGGGTTGTACCAATAACGGGGGAAAAGGGCTGCAGAACTTGTGGTAAAGTCGCTGCTAAAATCATTAATGATAGTGCTGGCATATCCTGCAATGATTTGTGCGGTATTCGACTTCCTTCCATCCAAGATCAATTGGACCTGGGCTGTTTCCTTTTTTAGGAGTTGTCTTGAGAACTGTTCATCAATCGACACTACCATTGCTCCTCTTTGGTGATCGATAAAAGGGGCAATCTCTTCCACTGCTTGTAAATAGGTGATTTTACTAAAGGTCGGAGCACCGACAAACCGTTGCACAAGCTCAAATGATTGCTTTCCATTATCTCTGTTAAGGATGCCTATCGGGACATCTTTGACATCAAGAGTCGCTGCAAAGGTAAAGATAACCAGCTGGACAATAGGAGGGACAATGAGGGTGAGTCGGCTTTTTTTATCTCGCCAGACAGCAAGAATCTCTTTAACCAACAACGAATAGATGCGATGCAAAATCAGTCTCATCAGCTTTCTAAACTCTTTTTGGTTTTAAGAATGGTGATCCCAAAAAATAGAGATCCTACTAAAAGCATTGGGATGAGGTTGAATAAGATCAGATCCCAGACATTTCCAACTAAAAACAACGTTTGCATGCAGGAGACAAAATAGCGGGCAGGGAGGATGTAGGTCACCATTTGGATCCACTTGGGCATGCTGGCAATTTCAAAGATAAACCCTGAGAGGATAAAGGCAGGCAAGAAAGAGGCTACAATAGCAGCTTGAGCTGCAACAAACTGGTTTTTGGCAATCGTTGATATGAACAAGCCGATGCCAAGAGCCGAAAATAGAAAACAAGCTGAGACAACCAGAAGTAGCAGGAGCGATCCTCGAAATGGGACGTCATAGACCACGACAGCAAAAAAGACGCACATCATCATCGAAAGCATCCCTAAAACAAAATAAGGGACCAATTTTCCCACAAGGATTTCAGAAACGGTGACAGGCGTTGACATGAGAGCCTCCATCGTGCCCCGTTCCCACTCGCGCGAGACAACAAGAGCGGTCAAAAGAGTCCCGATCAATGTCATAATAATTCCAAGTGAACCCGGTATCAAAAAATTTCGGCTTTCCAGCTCTTCATTATACCAAAAACGGGGTTGAATTTGGACTAAGGGGAGTTTGGAAGTTGCGTATATCATTGATTGTTGCTGTTGCCATACGCTAAAAGCGCCTGCTACATAATTTTGAACAAAATTAGCCGTGTTGGGTTCGCTTCCATCAGCGATCACTTGTATCGGCGCTACATTTTCGGGTCTTTTATAAAACTGGGTAAAATAAGAGGGGATAACGACAAACCCTCTCAATGTTCCTGCCGTGATATCTTCTACAAAGGCATCTTGATGATGAGCATATTTGAGGTTGAAATAACGTGAATTTTCTAAGCTTTCTATAAAGCTATTGGCATCATACGAATCATCTTCCGAAATAACACCTAGCAAAAGATGGTCTAGATCGAGAGAAACCCCGTAAGCATAGATAAACAGCAAGAGAAGAGGAAGCAGGACACTGATCAAAATGCTGCTGGGATCGCGGATGATCTGATAGGTTTCTTTGATGAAGAGCGCTTTCAGCCTTCTAACGTCCATTTTGTCCTTCGATCAGGTGGATAAATGCCTCTTCAAGCGTAGAGGTATGGGTCTCTTGTTTTAATTGATCAGGCGTCCCTAATGTGATCAATTTGCTTTGGTAGACGAGGCCGATCCGGTCGCAATATTCAGCTTCATCCATGAAGTGGGTTGTGACCATAACGGTGACACCTTTTTCAACAAGTCCATTGATGTGGTTCCAAAATTCTCTTCTTGTGATCGGGTCTACGCCGGATGTCGGTTCATCGAGAAATAAAATTTTTGGGTGGTGCATGTTAGCGCAAGCAAGGGCCAAGCGTTGTTTATACCCCAATGGAAGAAGGGCTGCATTGGTGTTTAGAAAAGACTTTAAATCAAAAATTTCGACCATCTCGTCGACCGCTTCTTTTTGCCTTTTGCCGGTTAAGTTGTAGATGCCAGAGAAGAAGGTTAAGTTTTGATGCACACTTAAGTCGCCATAAAGAGAAAATTTTTGGGCCATATAACCAATCTCTGAACGGGCTTTACCTGGTGCTTTTTGTAAATCATACCCATTGACGATTCCCGTTCCTGAAGTAGGTTTTACAAGCCCGCACATCATCTTAAAGGTTGTTGACTTGCCGGCGCCGTTAGGGCCGAGCAGTCCAAAAATTTCTCCCTGCTTGATGTTAAAAGAGATGTTATCTGCCGCTGTAAATGAACCATATTTTTTGGTCAGCCCATCAGCAATCACGACAAAATCATTTGTTGTAGTGATAAAGGGGCTTTTTTGTGCTAAAAGAGACTCATCCTTTGGCCCCCCGCCAAGTTTGTCCATAAAGGCATCTTCAAACTTTGCAGGAACCGGTTCGATTGTTCCTTGGATATCAGGTTTTCCGGCCTCTTTTGTTAATATTCTGATGTCATTGCCAATAATGGATCCATCGAGGATATCGGGATTTTTTAACACTTGGGCTAAAAACGCTCTTTTTCTCCCCTCGAAATTTTTGATGAGGAAAGTCCGATCATGAAGTTTGTCTGTCAGCCCTTTGGGTATCCCTTGATAGAGGAGTTTCCCTTCATTCAGAAGAAGAACAGTGTCACATTTTTCCGCCTCGTCTAAGTAAGCTGTGCTCCAAATCACAGAAATCCCTTCAGATAGAAGATTTTGAACCATTTTCCACAATTCTCTTCTCGACAAAGGGTCGACACCCACACTTGGTTCGTCGAGTAATAAGAGAGAAGGTTTTTGAATCAAAGCACATGCCAACCCCAGCTTTTGCTTCATCCCACCTGATAAAGCGCCCGCAAGCCTATCTTGAAAACGTTCTAACCCTGTAAAGGAGAAGAGCTGTTTAAAAGTTTCTTCCTTTTTAGAAGGGTCCAGCCCTCTTAAATTAGCATAAAGAGAAAGATTTTGTAGGACAGTTAGGTCTTCATAAAGGCCAAACCTTTGGGGCATGTAGCCAATAAGAGAGGGTATTTTATCTTTTTCTTTAACGGTGTCGCACCCTGCAATGGAGATGGTTCCAGATGTGGGGTTTAGAAGGGCTGCCATCAACCGGATCAACGTGGTTTTCCCCGCCCCATCAGGTCCCGCAATTCCAATCATTTTTCCTTTAGGAATAAGTGCAGAAACTTTTTCTAGGGCAGGCGGAAGTTTAGGGTCAAATTGTTTGGAGAGTTGATCGATAGAGACTAAGGTCGTCTCATCCATGGGGAAACTTAATGGTAACAGGCATACCTTGTCTCAATTCCGGCCCAGGATGGTCAATATAGAGTCTGATTCTGTACACCAAAGAGGTGCGTAAAGAAGCTGTCTCGACCGTTTTCGGGGTAAATTCTGCAACCGGAGAGATAAAGCCGATCTTTCCTTTGTAGACAGGAGTGCTTTTTGTGTCGGTAAACACTTCGCCCTCCATCCCAGGATAAATCCGTCCCAAATCGGGCTCTTGAACATAGGCCCTGATCCAAAGGGGGCTCAAAATGGAGAGGGTGTAGACAGGGTCTGTCGGAGAGACGACGCTGCCAGGCTCTCTGACGCGGCTTAAAATGGTTCCATCTGTTGGGCAATACAGATTCGTGTCGGTTAGGTTTTTTTTGGCCACTCCAACTGCAGCAGCAGCAGCTTTGACGGCTGCAAGAGCCACATCTTTATTTGTTTCTGAGGTTTGAAAGTCTTCTTGAGAAACACCCCCGTCCGATTGCAAAGCATTACGACGCTTTAATAGTTTTTCGGTGTTTTCATAAGTAAATTTCGCAGATTCGGCTTGAGCTTCTGCTTGCAGGTGCTCATCTCCATAGGGCTCTCGTTCTAAAGTGGCCATGAGAGATCCGGCGCGAACTAGATCCCCCTCTTGAAAGTAGAGGTTTTCAACTCGTCCTGCGACTCGAAACCCTAAATCGACCTGTCTGATGTCGACATTGCCAAACAGGATCAGTTCGTTGCTGTTTCGCCTTCCATCCCACAGGATATAGGCCCCAATCACAAGCAAGACCAATAGGGCAACAACAAGAGAAATCCGCATTTTTTTCTTCATCTTTCACACTCTAGATGAAACCCGAAAATTCCTCCACTCAACAAAAAAAACCTTAGGAATTTTTTATAACGCGCGAAGCGTTTGGACCTCCAAGCAACTCCCCTTATTTAGGGATTATTCAAGCCTTTCGGGCGCCTTCTAGCCAATCGGCGACGTCGGCAAAAATCGGGTCATCTTCTCCATAGAGTTTTCTACATATCTCCTTCAATTGGCTGAAAGATTGGATGGCTGAAGGGTATTTACCTTGAGCAAAATATCTCTTGCCGAGCTCAAATAAGCAGCGTGCAACCTCCTGATGAAGTTCGCCATGAATTTTTTTGAGTTTTAAAAATGCTCGCATCAAACACTCACTACCTCGTGGGTCTTTTTCAGGATAGATGAGTCCAAGGGATCGAAGACGTAGGGCATAAGTTTCGCTATGCTCTCCAAAAGCCTTTTTAGTAAATTCAATGGCCTGCTCACTCACTTTTATTTTCCTTGTGTTCTCTCCAATTAAGCCGTAAGCGATTCCTAAGTGACACAAAACAGCTTCGCGCAACGTGTCGTCTACCATTGGATTTGTCTTTGCGATTCTCTCAGCCTCTTCAAGATAATCTAGAGCCTCGAGGACATTGCTCTCTCCTCCACTCATGATGCAGATGCTTCCGAGCTCATTGAGAGCATGCGCCGCCCCTTCAGAATCTTTTTCATACAGCTCAGGCAAACGTGTAAACAGAGCTTTTGCCTCGGAGAAATTTCCTTCCTCCAGATAAATATCCTTTAACTTAGATGTCCAATTGAAAAAAGAGACCGAGGGTTTTTTTTGAGCGTGCTCATACCAATTAGAGAGGGTTTCGTGACACTGTTTGGCCACCTCCACCTTGTGCTGACGGACATAGGCGCTCCCCAGTAACTCCAGGCAATACATGTATCGTCCGTCTTCCGTCCCAAAGATCTTCTCACACCTCGTAAGTGCTTCGACTAGATAGCCGATCCCTTTCTCGGCAGCTCCTTGAGCACTATAAGCTTGTCCCAAATCCTGTAAGCGAGAGATCACGAGAGGGTGCTCTCCATGAAAATGGGCTTCTGCCAGCTCTTTACTCTCCTCAAAATAGCGGATGGCCTCTTCCCAGTTCTCAAGTCTTTGATAATCTTTGCCTAAAAAGGACAGCAGCTTTACGGTCTCTTGAAGCTGAGATTGTTTTTGCAAGATTTTGAGTGCTCTGTGGTGATGCTCAAGGGCCTCCGCGGCCTTCCACTGGCACCTTAACGCGTTCCCTATAGAGACGAGGCTTCTTGCAACGAAAAGATGATCTTCTCCAAAAAGGGCAAGATCGATTTCATATCCTTTTTTATAAAAGGTCAAAGCTTGATCATATTTGTCTTCACATTCATACATACACCCTAGTTCTAGGTAGGTAACTGCAAGTTCATGGTGGCCTTCGGGGAAAATCTCAAGAAATAGCCCAAGCGATTGGTTTAGAGCTACACATGCCTTGTTAAAATCTTCTTGATCAAAGTGCACGCGTCCTAAACATCTTAAAATCTTGGCAACGAGCCACTGACTGTGTTGCGGGTCTTCTGCAGCGATTTCAAGAGCCTGATTGAAAATGGCTTTAGCTTCATGTAAATTCCCCATGTCAAAACAGTAAAACGCACCAAAAGATTCCAGATATGCGGCAATGAGAGCTTTAGGAGCGCCCAAGTATATCGCCTCCAGCAGCATAGCAACCCCTTCCGCTGCCTTTTTCTGGGCCTCTTCCAGGTTGTTTTGTAATAAATAGGCTTTTGCACGCTGCCTTAAGTTTAAAGCCATATCGATGGTGAGCTGTGCTGTTGAGTGCTCAAGATGCTTTGCTTCTATAGTATAGGCAATACTCTGAGACAGCTCTTTAACTTGCTCATCTAGAGTCGAAGCGTTGTCATGCGCGTAAAGATGTGAAGTGCTGAGGTCATGCAAATAAGAGCTCATTACATACCCATTTTGCTTGAATGCGACGTGCCTAATACCGTAAGCTTCTTCTAGACAGACGTTTGCCCTCTTGACATCGCCGACGGTCAAGTAAATCTCGGATAAACGTTCAAGCCCCTCTGCTACATCTGGATGGCTGTGACCAAAATGGCCTTTGATCTGGGCGAGGGCCTCTTCTTCGCATGCGATCATTTTCGGCAAGTCTCCTCCCATCCTATAAGCTACGGCCAGGCTATGGAGCACCTTTGGAACTCCCGTATTTGGGGTGAGCCTTCTTTCTAACTCAAGTGCCCGCCGGTAATAGGCAATTGCTTTTGGGAGGTTGGCGCTGATCGAAACAAAATATTGTCCAAGCTTTTGCAGAACCCAAGAATCTTCCCCTGCAAAGGCTAAATAG
The DNA here is from genome assembly GCA_963765145.1 of Parachlamydiales bacterium. Classification (GTDB taxonomy): domain Bacteria; phylum Chlamydiota; class Chlamydiia; order Chlamydiales; family JAJFMK01; genus JAGVKY01. The sequence continues at coordinate 82,296 of CAVXVG010000021.1, read as the reverse complement.
CTCTCCATATGGGGAGCTATTTCTCTTAAGTTTTTTATTTCTAAAGAGGTCCAATGCAGATTAAAGGCACTGAGAACAGCTTTTATGGCAGCACGTTGCTCTTGAGGAATCAGAGCATCTCTCATTGTCTCTTGAGTCAAGGGATGGATCGAAAATGTATCCTGTTCCGGATCTTCTATAAGTAGGCTAAAAGCTTCTAGCTGCTTGAGAAGGAGCGCATTTGTGAAATCTTCGGATGAGAAAATAACTTTAGGAATTTGGGTAGAGGCTACATAGAGGGCCCGATGGAGCAAAGGGATCGCCTCCGGAAAACTTTTTCTGATTTTATCCAGTGCGATTTTCCAGGTGGTGACAATGGTATAAGGATAGTCTTCAGGAGCATCTTGCTTTGCTATCAGGTTTTTCCGAGTTTCAAGATAAAGTGTAAGGTATGCGCTGCAAGTGAGCCCCTCTTGGCGAGCATAAGCGCCCGCTTGGGTCAATGCGAGAGGGTGGTGCCCAAGTGTTTCGGCAAGAGCCGAAGCTCCGTCCATTGCTTTACCGTCTACAAATTTTGAAAGAAGCCCATTTGACTCGAAGGACGAAAATGTATCGACTCGAACAGCTCCTTTCCAATTGGGATCCCTTGAAGTGATCAAGATATGCCCACCAAATGCCGGAAGATAGGGGGCAAGGGCTTTTGAATTTTCTCCATTATCAAAAATAAGAAGCCAGCCAGGATTCCTTTCTAAATAGGTTTTAACAGTTATGATGGCCAAAGCTTCATCATCACCATCTTTTAGGATTCCGAGACGCTCGCCAAGCTCTTTGAAACCGTTAAAAAGTCCATGCTCGGCATTGATCCACCAGATCCTTGAATAGCGCTCTTCATGGATATGAGTGTATTCGATGGCAACGGTTGACTTTCCCATTCCGCCTGCGCCGACCAAAACGACTTGATTGAGCGCCTTTACAGGGTCTTGCTTAAACCGATCTGACAAAGTCTTAAGAAGCGTCTGACGACCGACAAAATCGGCATTTCTTCTGGGAATCCTCCAGATCGACCAACCGACCGACAAAAGCGCACGGTGTGCACTTTCGCTTGGATAACCGAGTCTCTTTGCTTCAAGCTCAAAGCGGGCAGCTGTATAGGGGTTTTTAGTTCTTTGGATCAGCCAATTCAATAGTTCTTTTTGCCCACTCATGATGGCCAAAAAAAGGAGTGAATGGCCATCATTTCGATGCTGATGCAATAGATCCGGCACCTTTTGGTAAAGCCATTCGATGATAGCGAGATGGCCTCCAGCTAATGCAGCATAAAAGAATGTCTCGCCTCCCTCATAGAGATCATAAAGACGTTTTTGATCTTCCTTCATCCACGCCTGAAATCGATCTGAATCCCCCTCTTCGCAAGCTCGATATCCCGACTCAACAGTATAAGGGAGCTTTAGAGCTGCTGCCGGCGTGTCGACGGTAAGTTCAACCCAAAAACGGGCAAGGGCTTGGGCCGGCTGAAAGACCACATATTCATCACAAACGGATGCTTGCCCTTCAAAACAGGGATAGAATTTTTTGCACTTGGGGCTTTTTGGATCGATTGGGGCAACCGAGATGTAGTGAGCATTATAATTTTGGTAGGCTCCCCGCCCAGTTTTTAGCATCCGCATGTCTGCCCCCATTTTAGGATGGGGAACATCGTTGATCACGGGATAAGGCTCTCGCATAGCAACAAAAGAGAGGATCAGATTTTCAGGATTATACAGTGCGGCGTACTGGGCGCTATTGGTGAAGTAGATGCCGCTGCCAAAATAACCACCATCTGTATTTGCTGTTGTCCCTTTAGATGCTTTTGGATCGAAGAAATGGTGCTTGCCAAAGGTTGCAAAGCCGGAGGAGCAGATAGAGAGACAATTGTCTCCGCTTGTCCCATGCCAAAGTGGCACAACTCTTGCCGATTCGATATTTTGCTTTGCAGAAGAGACTTTCAAAGGTGTAAATAGGTCTGCAGAGCTTTTCCACCTTTCGATTCTCTTGCGCCTCTCCCCCGCGTCTTTCTCTTTAGACCACTGAGGGGAAAAGGCCACCTTTTTTGCCTCCACGTCCATCGTTCCAAGCCTGCTTTCAAACTCTTGGACTGCCGTGTCGTTATGGATGTAGACAACAGAGCGGATCCCTAGCCCTGCAGGCTTGTTTGCAAAGAAATGGCGCCTTATCAGCTCTATTTCATTGTCCGAAGAGAGGAGCACACATCTTTTAAATGAGCCATCAGAGTCAAAGGGCTTCAACTGCACTCTTTTTGAAAGAGCGTCGCTTGCTTTCCAGGGGGACTCTGGATAGGGAAGCGCCTCTCTTAAATTTTGAGGAATCGGTAGGGGTGAATGGACTATCGGGGCCATAATTTACAAGATCACGCAACACTCGCCTGCATCGTCAAGCCGAGGCGATAGCACACTCCCTGAGCGGTTTCTGCTGAACATATCTCCTGGCTTAAAATTTCTTGCCTTCTCTACAAGCGTAACGTAGCTTTGCAACTCCTGAATTCGCTCCGCACTATTAGGGGCACCCGCCGCTCGAGCTGTTTTAACAGCCTGTAGGAAATACGACTCAGCTGAGTCTAAATCATAAAGAAGATGCAACAGGCCAAGTTTTCGTTGCATATCTGCTATTTCTTCTTGGCTTGGTGCATTTAGTTTTTTGTAAATGGAAAGCGCCTGTTTCATGCAACTAACCGCCTGCCCCCAATCGGAGTTGTCTGCAAACATATGGGCATTTCCAGCAACTTTCCCTAGTTGTAAAGAGGCTCCCCAAACGCTTCCTGATTGATGCATAGCCTTTTGTGTCACAGTCCCTTCTATATGCGCTTGCGCTACGTCCGTTAAACAACCAACGACTTCTTTGGATTCTTTTCCATAGGCTAGCTCTGTTCTTCTTAAAAGATCTTTGTAGGCATTCAAAGACTGGGGCTGATGTTTTTCGGCTGCTTTAAATATGCGTGCCATGAACCCCATGATTTCACACCCCTCAGTGTTCTTGTCAGGAGGGAAGAGAACGTCAGATTTAACAATAGCTATCGTATAGTGCTCAATCGCCTTGTCGTAATTTTCAGCTCTCCAATAGGTGAGGCCAAGATCGTTTTGGATGAGGAGAATCTCCTTATGCCTCTCTCCATGCAATTCAAGGGCTATGTTCAGAGCTCTTTCATAGTATTCTATGGCAGATGGAAACATTCTTCGAAGACGATCGACCATTCCAAGATTGCGCAAAGCATCGATAGCCTCTTGGCTCTTTTCACCTTTCAAAGTGATCTGACCTTCCAATATTTTTTTAAAGTAGGTCTCAGCCTCTTCGTACATCTTTTTATCAATGTAAAGGGCTGCAAGATTTGCCATGGCTTGCAGTGATCTTTCAGAATTTCCAGCCTTTTCAAAAATCGCGACTGCCCTCTTTCCAAACTCTAAGGCTTCATCGGTCCCCTTTGCAATCTCGTATGATAGGTAAACGAGACCATTGAGCGTCCGCCCAACTTTTTCATCCTCTGCCCCTAAGTGCTTTTCTCTCATCGCAAGAGCTTGCCGAAAGTAGCTTTCTGCCTGCTCATATTGTTTTAAAGCGCAGCAAACTCGACCAAGTTCTTGCAAGCTATCCCCCACTTCTATCGAGTCTGGAGAAACTTTTTTCCTGATCTCCAAAGCGCGTGTGTGGCAGTTAAAAGCCTCTTGAAATTTCTCCTGCTTGTCGTACACCTCACCCAGCTTGAAAAGGACACTTGCAACTTCAAGATGATTTTTCCCTAATACCTCTTCTTTTATCTGAAGGGCCTCTTTGCAATAGTTGGCTGCTTGTTCAAAATCTTTAAGCTCGATGGCCCCATCCACTAGCTCCATCTTTTCATTTGCAGAGGCAAGCTTCTCTTCACTTTCCCCTCCACCCCTTAAATTAGGCCAAACAACAATCGACCTTTCTTTAATCGCCATACCACAGCGGGAGAAGAAGGCCGCCGCCTGCCCAATTAATGCCTCCGGAATAACTTGCAAAGCGCCTTTCAAAGGCACAGGGTTCCCGGCAATTTGGCCAGACAGTGTGCCATCGGGATTTCTCACAATTTTGACCGTAAGGAGGTCCAGATAACGCCTTTCAGCAAGTATAAAGGGGGCTGATTGAACGGAAGAAATTAGAGTCATTTAAAATCCTTTGGAAGGTAGCGTAAAAGGAGTTTAGCACTCTAAGTGCTAGCGAGAAAGAAAAATTTACTCTGCAAGATGGTGTAAGGAAGCGAAGAAAACGCGATGAAAGAAAAGCACGGGATTATTTCTGAAGGAGGCGAATGACTTCGTCGTCAGAGGTTTGGTCGAAGGTGTCGTAATATTGGCCGACGGCTTGGAAATCGGGGTCGACAATCAGGCTGACAACCTCATCTGCACTTGACTCTACTGCTTTGTAGGCATCTACTGAGGAAGTAGGCACTGCGACGACTACTTTTTTTGCGCCCAGTTTTCTCATCGATTCAATGACAGCCAACATCGTTGCCCCTGTAGCAATCCCGTCATCGACCAACAAGACTTGCCAATCGTTCAAATCGGGAAGCGGCAAATTCTTTCGGAACCGTTTGATCCTTTCCAAAGCAACCTGTTGCTCATGCGCGATTTCTTCTTCCAAGTACTTTTGAGGGACTCCCAGTATTTGGATGAGCCTTTCATTTAGAAAAACCTGGCCACTTTCAGCAATAGCTCCGATGGCCAATTCTTTTTGCCAAGGGGCCCCAATTTTGCGCGGCACAACAACGTTGAGAGGAAGCGACAACCCTTTTGCAACAGCCTCTGCTACAACCACACCACCTCGGGCAAGCCCGAGGACAAGTGTGTGTGCAGCCTTTTGGTAGGGCAAAAGAGAAGAAACCAACTTTTCTCCAGCATCGTGCCTATCTTTGAAAAACATTATTTCTTGATAGTGCCTGCAATAAAGCGATAGACAAAGCAGCTTTCATCCTTTTCCAATTGCTTTTCCAGATGATGATCGCGGCAGAAATTATCGGCGTATTCAGAAGAAAGGGTATGGTTGCTTGAAAATTGTCTGATGCAGAATCTTGCGCCTGGTTTTGCAACTCTAAGGATGTTTTTTAACATTCTGTCGAAAGTCGCTTGATCCATGTAAGAAGCAATGTCTGACATAGAAAATCGGTCGTAAGTTTCGTTAGGGGTGCTTTCAAGATGAGCAAGGGCATTGACTGTTTTAATTGACAGTCTGTCGGTTCTTTCTTTTATCACCTCAAATCCATCTTTTGTAAGGTAGGGAGGGAAGGCCTCTTCAGTTACATAACCTCTTAAAATCAAAGAAACTAAAAGATTTTCTTTGGCCAAGGTTTGCTTCAGAGCATCTAACATTCTTTCGTAGATGTAGACACCAAGTTCAATGTTAGGGTCTACAGAGGTGTAAAGGCCTGGATCAAAGGCAGTGATCTCTGAAAGACGTCTTGAGAATGCTACACGGAAAAGCGTTTTTAGCAGTGTTGTGTCCCATGTGTTCTCAATAAAATCTCTTTGATCTTCCAAATTTTCAAAGGAGAACAATTTTTTCATTTTACTGGGTCGGCAAAACCGAAATCCAATGGCAATCAGTTTAGTTAGCCGTTCAACATCCCCTTGATAAAGGACGCCTCGCGAAATTTTCTTTTTATGCTTTGACCAAAAGGCTTGAGAATCATCCTCCAAGCCTTGCGATACATGGTGGAAAGTATTGGCCCTATTTTTACAAGGTTTTGCGCCCAAAAAGCAGACATAATTATCATAATCCAGCTTTTGCATGGCTGCACATTTAAGCTTCAAAAGGTGGTTCTGAACCGGGTTTGCATCGATCGTTGTGATCTGTTTGCAAGGATCGAGCAAAAGGTGCAAAGGCCTGTCTCCACTTGCAGTGATGCAAAGGACATGGTTTCCAGGCTCAATTTGGAGGGCTTTTTTTTCCACCCTCCAATCTTCATTGCCTATGCTGTAATTGAGTCGCGAGTAAAAATCTTTCATCCGTTCACATGTTGTATTTTTTGCCCTGAGGCTTGTCTACTTTAACTTTTGCGATCAGAAAGCTGATCAACTGTTCCCACTTTTGCCCTTGGAAATAGGGTGCTAATTCTGCGCTGCTGAGCCCGACTTTGTTGGCAAAATCGTTTATTTGGTCTTGTGTGATGTTTCCTGCATTGTTTTCTTTTGCCAAACTGTCAGCTGTTTCACCTTCGAATTTTTTCCAAACGACAAGTTTTCCATCGAGGTTCTTCATGCATACTTTCAGCTCATTATCGGTGAAAATAATGGTGAGGAATTTCAGGGGATGGAGGTGGACTAAGCGCGGTTTAAGCGTCCCTTCTAGGTGAGATTGTTTGCCCCAAAGAGTTGTTTGCTTTTCATTGGCAAGAGTACGAACAAGCTCTCCTAGGTCTCTTTTTTCTTGGTCTGTAATAGGCGTCCAATAATCTCTTGGAGGTTGCCCATTGTTTTGAGCGACTTTAATCATCACGACAGCGCCATCGACGTCTAAAGACATAGTGAAAGGCTGCGACATGTCAACTCGGTCGGCAAGAGAATCGATCAGGTCGGCAAAGGAACCTTCGTGGGCAAATTGAACTTCAGAAAACTCCGACTGATTCGATTCGATTTGGAAAACGAACGGATCATAGGCTGACAATGTGGAAGCAGCGCCGACAAAAAATAGTGACTGTAATAGTGCGTGTTTCATATGTTTTTCCTTTTTTTGGTTGAACTCGACTTTGTATAATGTTTGAACACGTCCTTGGAGAGTAGCTTTCTCCAGCTATATGAATTTCTCGGAAGGGGTAAACCACCCCTTCCTGCAAAATTCATTACGCTGGAGTTTGCTCCTCTCGCAAGGCCTTGTCCAAAAATTACACAAAGCCGAGTTGAAAACTATTCATCTAAGCAATTAGAGGAAAAGTTTTCAAGCCTTGACATTGTCAAATCTATTTAGTATTCAAAATATTTTTTAATGCCAACATAAATTTTCAGGAGTTGCAACTTGAAGTCCATTGCCCTTTTTCTTTTAGTTACCTCTCTCATCAATGGGAGCGATTGTTGCTGCCTGCCCGCACCAAATACTCTTTCGATAGGCCCCGAGTTTTATCAGGTCCATCGAACGCGAGAGGGTGGCACCATTCAAAACGGGTGGATTTCAGCCGGTCGTGCAACATATGACAGGATCAAAGCTTTTGGAATGTACTGGGGTGCCAACGCTCTGTATGGAATAGGGCCATTAAAAGGGCATACCGGCTTTGATGATGAGATCAAGTCGACCTTTAAGGATTACCAAATTGAGGCAAGGATTGGCTTTACGTTTCAAACAGTAGAGTGGGTCCAGCCCTATATCACTCCGTTTGTTGGCATTGGCTATCGAAAGGAGTACAACAATTTCCACGAGCCATCGCCCCTGGTCTTGAATTTTGAAACCAAATATCCCTATGGGGCATTTGGCTTTCTTTCAGGGGTCAATATATGCCCTCAATTCTCTATAGGGCTTAATTTCAAAGGGGAAGTGATGTATGACGCCAGGTGTGATGTCACGGGCGACCCAGAGATGGAAGATTTTACCTTGCTCATCAACGATGATTGGAACTATCGGATAGAGCTGCCTATCATCTACCGTTTTTGTTCTTGCTTATCTGGATTTGAAGCCCAATTAACACCATTTTATGAGCACAGGCACTATGGTGGAAGGGAAAACTATCCTTTTGATTATATCGATACCCAATTGATGTTGTGGGGATTTAATCTACTGCTGAGCTACAGGTTTTGATGCCCGAGCTATTTGATGCAACCAACTTAGGTTCTATGCAATGGCCTGAAAGCCATGATGGGCAATATGCTAAAAAGTATTTATCTCCTTTAGTTGAGCAGGGGATCTCTCCTTTTATCAAGAATGTTTCTGCATCGATGCAGGTGTTGAAAATTGATGATATTGTTCTGCCCGTTATCATCGCGACAGACAACTATGCTGATACATGGGTTTGTTCTGTCTCTACGTTGTATGTTTCTTATCCTCTGGAAACCCTTCATTTAGTTGGAAACCCCTTTTTACAATTTTTAGCCAAGCAAGTGGTGGGGGGTATCGGCAAAATAGGTCGAAGAGGAAATTTAAACTCGGTGATCTATGTCAATGACTGGCTTTTTTCGGTCGACCTTTATCCCCAAGGATTAACAAAAGAAAAAGTGAGAGGGATCATCCAGTTTTTGAAAAACCGTTTTCCTCGTCATGCCCTTGTTTTTCGCTCTTTGACAGAGAAAACGAATGCAGAACTCATGAGTGACCTCCAAAAAGAAGGGTGTCGCTTATTAGCAAGCCGTTCAGTGTTTTTTACCGATTCAAACAACCCCGAGCTTTACACCACCCGTATCATCAAAAGCGATCTGAAGCTGTGGAAAGAAAAAACCCACCAAGTCGTTGATGGACTCCAGTTAACTGATCTAGAAACAGAACGGGTTTTGGAACTTTATCGAAAGCTTTACATCGATAACCATTCGAATTTAAACCCAAAAGTTACCCTTGAATTTGTTAAACATTTGATTGGAAACAGGCTATTCCAGATCCGTGCTTTAAAAGTTGACGGAGTGATTGAGGGCGTTGTGGGATTCTTCATCAAAGACAATGTGATGATGTGCCCACTTTTTGGTTATGACAAGTCGTTAGACAACAGCAATCAGATCTATCGATTGTTGTCGACATGCCTGCTCTTAGAAGCCAAAGAGAATAAATGTCTGTTCCACCAGAGCGCGGGCGGCTCTTTCTACAAAAAAATCAGACGGGCTATCAGTTTTACAGAATCAATGGCTATCTACACTAAACACCTTCCGCTTCAACAAAAATTCCCTTGGTTTACGCTTAGGACCTTTATTAACAATTTCGCAATCCCTTACATGCAGAAATATTAAACATGATTGTTTTTCTTATCATTTATCTACTCGGTGTCGCCGCGTTTTTTATCCATCTTTACAAACTAAACCCTGAAAGCCGGACAAAAAAGAAAGTGATTGAGCTTGCATTGCTCTATCAATTGGTCTTTTTCGTCGGGATTACCAGCTTTTTATCCTTCTTTGCTCTGACTTTCATGGAAGAATCAATCGCTGCCTACACCGAATGGCCTTCTTGTCCTTACATGCAAGAGCTGGGAAACGTCAACTTGGCTTTTGGAGTGCTCTGCATGATAGCAATCTGGCTGCGTAAATCTTTTTGGACAGCTATTGTGATTGGCTTTGCGATTTGGATTTTAGGAGATGCGATCCATCACCAGTGGGATGCCTATACCCGCAACCATTTCAGCCATGGCAACGTCGGCGCCCTCTTTTACACCGACCTGATCATTCCGCTTTTATTGCTGGTCAACCTCTGGTTCTACGACGAGAAGTTTGACTAGAAGGGATTGTAGTTATTCCGCAACGCGCTTGGAGTGCTAAACGGCGTTGTTGCATAATTAATCGCCATCATTAGAAATGTAGCTTAGGCTTTAGCCTGAGTTCGTTTTTGCGGGTTTTAACCCGCAAGCTTCTAGCAGGACTAAAGTCCTGCAAAACGAGCTCAGGCTAAAGCCTAAGCTACAATGTGTATGCGAATTCTATTTGATTATGCAACAAGGCCGTGCTAAACCCCTGTTTAGCTTTCACTTCACTGATAAGTCAAAGCTAAACAGGAGTTTAGCACTCCAAGCGCGTTGCGGAAATTCAGAAGATTTCTAGGTCAAGCAGGTATTCTTGATGGGTTCCTTTGCCCAAAAACAAGTCCCCAAAGTGCGCCAACTACTGCTCCACCAATAACCAGAACACAAACAGTTGTTCTAAAAGAGATCTCGGTCGGATCTGTGCAGCAAGGGAGGTCTTTAAATTGGGGCAACTGACATTCTTCGTCTAAATTCATAGGCCATTTAGGCTCACCCCCAGCTTCACGATGCATAACTTCAAAAAATTTAAACAGGAGAGCTATAGGAAAAATGGCAACGGTCGCGGCTGTTCCCATCATTGCCCCATTGCCGGATGCTATTAAGGTGTTATGTAAAAGTGGACTTGGTTGTACTGTTTGTAAACTCATTGTTTCCTGCAGGTTGTAATAGTCCTACATTTTAGAGGCTATAGCTATTTATTACGATTGGTATAAGGTAGGAAATATGGAAACTATACTAGATGATTTGTCGTTAAACCTGCTGTGGTCATGGAACCACTATGGGGATAAGGTGTGGCAAGACCTTGACCCAGACTTATGGGCATTAACCCGAAATCCACGGGCTATTTTGCAGACCATTTCAAAAGAGAAACTGCAAAAAAAAGTAGCCGATCCAGAATTTAAAAAATTGATCGATCATCTGAGAGAAGTTAACAAACTCAAAACAGAGGGGCCTTCTTGGTTTGGGCAAGCACATCCTCATACGCCTTTAACCACAGTGGCCTATTTTTGCATGGAGTACATGCTGAACGAAGCCCTTCCTATCTATTCCGGGGGGCTTGGAAACGTAGCAGGCGATCAATTAAAGACGGCCAGCGACTTGGCCGTTCCTGTCGTTGCGATTGGTCTTTTGTATCAACAAGGTTATTTTAGGCAAACAATAGACCAAGAAGGTAATCAGCAAGCATTTTTCCCTTTTAATGACACTCGACAATTGCCCATTTCTCCTCTTAGAAACTCAGGAGGAGAATGGATACGATTTCAAATCCCTCTGCCCGGGTGTTCTGTTTGGCTTCGCGCTTGGGAAGTAAAAGTAGGAAGAGCCAAACTCTATCTTTTGGATAGCAATGATCTGGCCAACTATCCTCCGCACCGAGGCATTACAAGCGAACTTTATGGTGGAGGCCCCGAGCAGCGCCTCAAGCAAGAATGGATTTTAGGAGTCGGAGGTTATCGATTGCTAACTCTTCTTGGGATTAAACCTGAAGTTTGCCACCTCAATGAATGTCACGCTGCTTTTGTTGTTTTAGAAAGAGCCCGGCAATGGATGCAAGAGGCGAATGTATCTTTCCAAGAGGCGTTTTCTGTCACTCGTCTCGGAAATTTATTTACGACCCATACACCGGTACCCGCAGGTTTTGATCGGTTTTCACCAGAGATGATGAAGACTTATCTTGAAAAGTATGCTACTGATGAACTGGGTATTTCGCTGCAAGAATTGCTAGCTCTCGGACGGCAAAACCCTCAAGACCCACAAGAGTATTTCAATATGGCCTACTTGGCATTGCGAGGATCGCAAGCTGCCAACGGTGTGAGCCAACTCCACGGGAAAGTGAGCCGGCATCTTTTTGCGCCGTTATTTCCAGGTGTAAAAGAAGAGAATGTCCCCATTGGCCATGTCACAAATGGAGTCCATATGCCAAGCTGGGACTCGATGGAAGCTGACACTCTATGGACTGAATCTTGTGGAAAAGGGCGTTGGATGGATGGTGAATCCAGTTTAGAAGAAATGGAAAAAGTGCCGGTTGAAACCATTTGGAAGATGCGAAATAGCTCCCGAAAAACTCTTGTCGAATTTGTCAGGAAAGCAAAATCGAGGGAAATAAAAGAAGAAGAGGCAGATTGTCTTTTTGATCCTAATGTTTTAACTATGGGATTTGCCCGCCGTTTTGCTGCCTACAAACGGCCCGATATGTTGCTGCAAGATCCCGATCGGCTTCTCCGTATTTTGAACAATCCACAAAGACCTGTTCAATTGATTGTCGCCGGGAAAGCCCATCCCGCTGATGAAGAGGGAAAAGCGCTCATAAGAAAATGGATCGATTTTATTAAACATCCTCTTGCCAAGGGAAAAGTTGTTTTTCTTGCTGATTACGATGTCTTATTAACGGAACAACTTGTTCAAGGGGTTGATCTTTGGATCAATACCCCTCGTCGTCCCTGGGAAGCGTGTGGAACAAGTGGCATGAAGGTTTTGGTTAATGGTGGGATCAATCTTTCCGAGCTAGACGGCTGGTGGGCCGAGGCCTATACGCCGGAAGTGGGATGGGCGCTTGGCGATGGGCAAGAGCATGATCCAAGTTATGACTCAACCGAAGGTTACAACCTTTACACGTTGCTTGAAAACGAAATCATCCCCTTATTTTATAAGAAAAATGCTCAAAATTTGCCTGTCGAGTGGTTAGAAAAAGCTAGAAACAGCATGGCCCATTTGACACCTCAGTTTTCTGCCGCGCGCACAGTCCGCGAGTACACCGAAAAGTATTACCTCCCATTGGCCGAAAAGTACACATCACGCACCAATGGAGTGGGCATTTCGCGGTAGCGTTTGGAGTGCTTCTACCGCGTCAATACTTCACGGTATTAGAGGGCTTTCAAAGCCTGTTCAGTTTTTACCAAGTTAGGATGTTCCTCTTTATAAAATCTTTTCTGAAGGGTTAAGGCCTCTGTCAAGTAACGGCGTGCTTCATCTCCTTTTTCGGTTAACCCAAGTTCGTAAAGAGCAAGGGCTGTGCTTGGATGTTCTTTTCCGTAACCTTTTTCAAATAGATTTAAAGCTTTTTTCAGGGAGGCGATTGCTTCTTCTGTTTTTCCTTCAGCTCTTTCAAGAGCCCCCACATTCACCAGTACTTTTGCAAGCTCTGCATCGCCATCTGGAGATAATTTACTTCTGATGGCGTAAGCCTCTTCAAGAGCAGTTCTTGCATTGATGAGATCTTCTTGGGTCAAATAGGCCTCTCCAAAATAGTTCATGACTATAGAAATTTCGCCCTGCTGTTTCCCAAGCTTCTCCAGCATCGTTCGTGCTTCTCCAAGGTAGGAAAGAGCCCCCTGGATGTTTCCTTGAGCAACGTAAGTCTTCCCTATCCTATAGAGATCATTTGCAATCGATACACTTTCGCCTTTTTCTTTCTCTTTTTTAATCGGTAGAGATTCCAGGTAATACTCTAAGGCTTTTTCAAAATCTCCCAAATCGTGGTGAGCAAGTCCAAGACGGCTTAAGGCATATCTTGTGACCCAACGGCTACTTTCAGGATCATGTTTTTTTGAGATCGTATAGGCCTCCTCATAAGCGTCTTTAGCCTGTGAAAAATTGCCCATGTCTTGGTAGATCATTCCTAGGTTGTAATACGTTTCAGGGATAGAAGAAAATTTCTCTTTAGTGATTCGTTTCCGCATATCCAGGCACTGTTGGCAATAGGAGAGGGCAAGAGGAAAATTTCCTTGAGCCCTAGAGGCTAAAAATAGGTTTTCTAAACAAGTTGTCATGCCAGAAGTTTCTTTCTCAGGGGAGAGTTTTCGCCTAATGGAGAGGGCCTTTTCATGGTAGTGGATAGCCATCTCGAAGTTTTTCTGTTCGGAGTAAAGAAGTCCTAACTTTTGGCATGCGGAGGCGACTTCAAGGTGTTCTTCTCCGTAAATCTCTTTCTGGATGGCAAGCTCTTGGAGGTTGAACTCGATCGTTGCGTTAAGATCGCCTAAAGCCTGATAAGCCTCTTTTAAGTCTGTCAAACACTCGCTGATTTTGGGATGTTCTTTTTGGTGGAGCGATCTATAGATAGCAAGAGCTTGCTTGGTCAGTTCGATGGTTTGAAGAAAATTCCTTTGCCTTTTGTAAGCTATGGCTAAGTTGATCATTAAAGTAGCCACAGCGGGTGAACGGTTGCCGGAAACTCTTTTTTTCACTTCAAGGGCTTCGGTATAGAGCTCAACTGCTTTTGGGAAATTTTCTTGTTGCAGATAGATTGAAGCTAAATTATTAAGGTAGGTCGCAAGCCCTTGGCCATTCTCGCCAGTAGCTCGTCTTGAGATTTCGATAGCTTTGCTGATTAGGGGGATGGCTTCAGGAAAATTTTTTTGATCTTGATAGACATTTGATAAATTACTTAAACAGGTTGCTACGGTTGGGTGTTCCTCCCCGTAAAATTTCTTTGTGATTTCAAGAGAATGAAGGAAATGAGTAGTGGCTTCAGACAGCTTTTTTTGATCTTTATAGGCCAGAGCTAAGTTGTTAAGGTCGATGGCATATTCTGGACGGTCAACCCCAAAAACCTCTTTATTGATTTCAAGTGCCTGTTCAAAGCACTGAATGGCCTTATCGAGAATTCCTTGATCGTGATAAGCCGTTCCCAAGTTGCTTAAAGTTGAAGCATGAGAAGGGTGTTTTTCACCACAGACTACTTCAATAATGGCAAGCGCCCCCGTGAAAAACTCCATAGCCTCTTTCGGCTTTCCTTCGTCCAGTGAAACTCCGCCTAAATTATTTAGAGTGGTAGCTACCTCTATACTGTTTTCTCCAAAAGTTTTTTCATCAATTGCAAGAACTTGAGTGTGATAGAAGCGTGCTTTAACGAGATCGCCCCGATTAAAATAGGCTTTCCCTAAATGGTTCAAAGAAGCAGCAGTCTCTTTATGCCCTTCCCCGAGGAGTTTCGTCTGTATTGCTAAAGCTCTTTCATAGTGGTCTATCGCTAGGGGCAGTTCTCCTTTAGCTTCATGGATGGAGCCCAAGTTATTTAGGCACATGGCTACTGTAGAATGTTCCTCACCATAGACCTTCTTATAGACCTTAAGTGCTTGGTTGGAAAATCCCAGCGCAGAAGAGAAGTCGATCTCGACGCGAGAATGCCATAGTCCTAGGCTGCCAAGAAAAAAAAGCGACAGTGGGTAAAAGTTCTTGTTCGCTTTCTGCATATTGGATGCAGGTCTTTATGTGCTCAACAAAAGGTTTTACCTTTGGCCATGTTGAGGGATCGCCTGAGTTAAATTTCCACTCTCTTTTTAAGCGGCTCAAGAGAGTGTTGAGGAGGTTTTTTCTTTGAGAAGGATTGAAGCGGTCTCGGCAGGTGGATTGAACAAGATGATGGGATGAATAAGTGCCCTCTTCTTGCCCCGCTTTCAAAAGATCATAAACGGCGAGAGTGGAAAGCGACAAGGGGAGGTGTGGAAGGGGTTGCCCATCTGGAGAATAAAGAGATCCAGGAATATTGTCGGAATTAAGAAAAGAAGAAATGTAAAGAGGTTCAAGAGCCGCTGGCCTCTCATTTTGGATCCAATTGATGGAAATATTAGTTGCAATTCCAACTGTGGTTTGAAAATCTATTGTAGCTGGTTTGCCCTGCAAGAACTTCGATCTTTCCATATAAAAAAGAGCGTTATAGAGGCCGACAGTTGTTTTGTTCAAATCGATGTAGGCTGCAGCTATTGTAACGGCAAGAGGGATATGGCCAAGCATCTCTGCAAGAGAGCGCATCTCTTCAGAAGGTGTTAGCTTGGTCAGTCGAGAGAGGAGTAAAAGAGACATTTTAGGATCCATCGGATGTGACATCATGGCTCTTTTTGCTACTGGATCTGATAGAGCTGCTGCAAAAGTAGAATGATCCTCTCCGATCAAGGATTTTTTGATCCTTTCGGCTCCAAAAGCTTCAGTGTAGTAATCAACGGCTTTTTGCACGTCTCCTTTGGCTCGGTAAATTCTTCCTAGCATTGCAAGGGTGTTAGTGAGGTACGGGTCATCCTTGTTTTGAGTTTTTCTTTGGATCGTTAAAGCTTTTTCGAGGTATTCAATAGCTTCATCAAGATCTTCTTTAGATTCGTAGATTTCAGCTATCGCTTTTAGCTCGCCTACGACAGTAAGATGATCACTTCCGTAAACAGCCTCCCAGATAGCTAAAGCTTGAAGATGGAAGTCAATACCCTTTTCTAGATCGCCCGATTCTGCGTAATTTAGGCCCAAGTTGCTCAAGACAGTTGCAACTTTTGGATGTATTTCAGGATAGGTTTTTCTATCGATCTCAAGCGCTTCAAAAAGAAGTTTAATAGATTCAGGGTAGTTTTTTTGATGTTGATAAACGCCCGACAAATTGTTTAAGGAAGTGGCTACGCTTGGGTGCGCCTCTCCGTAAAGTTTTCTATTGATCTCAAGACTTCTGGAACAGTATTCGAGGGCAACGGTAAATTCCTTTAAATCCCTGTAGAGGGTTCCTAAGTTGTTGAGGGTGTTTGCCACGTCCGGATGGTCATCCTGATAAAGCGCCTCTTGAATAGCGAGAGCTTCTTTATAATAATCGATCGCCTTTGAAAGCTCGCCATGGTCAGCGTGAGCACTTCCTAAGCTATTTAGGCAAGCGGCAACACTGACATGTTTTTCTGGGTAGACTTTTCTAGCAGATCTCAGGGCCTTGGTGAGGTGCTCAATGGCCAGAGGAAGATTTCCCGATTCTGCATAAAATATCCCCAAGCTATTAAGACTTGAAATGATGATAGGGTTGTTTTCTTCTAGGCCTGTGCTGATCTGCAAAGCTTCAGTACAATGTTCGATAGCAGTAGAAAGTTGCCCGAGGCGGGCATAAGCCATCCCTAAGTTATTGTGAGAGCTAGCGACGAAAATATGTTCCTCGCCACAGACTTTTTTAAAAAACTCTAGAGATCTAGTGTGTAGCTCAACAGCCAGTTGAGGGTTAACTTCAATGAGACCGCTCCATTGACCAAGACCCGATAAGAAAATAGCAATACTTAAGGAAAACTCGCCGTCGCTTTCTCCATTTTTAACAAACGCTGCAAGATGCTCAAGAAGCAGTTTTCCTTTTGGCCAAGTGGAAGGTTTCTCAGAATCAAAATCCCATTCTTTCTTTAGCCTGACTTGTAAAAGTTGAAGGAGTGCTTTTTGCTTTGAAGGGGTGATGTTATCTTGTGTGCTAGCTTGGACGAGGCGATGAACCGAGTATGTATCCTCTTTTTGTCCCAACGTGAAAAGGCTATAGGCCTGTAGCTTATGAAGCCCTTTGACAAGCAGGAGATCATCTTGCCCTTCGGTTGAAAAGAGAAAGCTTGGGATATTGTCAGGGGCAAGATAGGCGGAGAGATAGAGAAGTTCAAGCGCTTCAGGCATCTCTTGCCCGATTCTTTTTACAGAGACGTTCCATGTGGTTCCGACTGTCGCAGGGTAATCTTTCGGGGCGGTTTCATCAGTCCAGAGCGCTTTTCGTTCTTCAGAAAAGATAAGCAAATAGTCAGCATCAGAGGTTTTGGTCTCTCTCATATAGGCTCCCGCTTGAGCGAGCGCCAAAGGAAGATGTCCCAACGCTTCGGCAAGCTTGCCGGTTTGGTCAGAGATCGGTTGATTTGTCAGAAGAGAAAGAAGATGAGTCGACTCATCCATAGAGAAGAGATCTACTCGGAGGCAATTTTGTGTGTGAGGGTTCCTTGAGGTCGTGAGGATATGCCCCATTTTGCCGGTGGAAGGAAGATAGGGGGCAATTTTTTGCTGGTCTTCGACGTTATCAAAGACGAGAATCCAGTTTGAGTTAGTTTCCAGCCAATTTTTGACGACCTCAAGAACTACATCTCCCTTGTCAGTTGGTTGCACTATCCCTAATGAAACGCCTAAATCTCTGTAATCGGCTGCAGGGTTTTCACCAGAAATCCACCAAGCGGTTTTATAGTTATTCCGGTTTCGGTGGAGATATTCGGTGACAAGTCCCGTTTTTCCGACACCACCCATTCCAGCTATTGCCACCTGACTAATGGATGTATTTTCTCTAAGTTTGCGTCCTATTTCGGCTAAAAGAGCAACACGTCCCACAAAGTCGGGATTTTTTCTGGGAATTCTCCAGCCAGGAATCTGCTCTTCTATAGCAACGGCAGCAGAAACTATTTCCAGATTTTCTTCCGCTAAACGCTCTGTTTTGACAACAGTGGAGACAACACTAGGCAAAGAGCCTTTTCTATTTTCCATTTCCGAAAGAGGTACAGTAGTGGAATTTTGTCTAGAGAAGCAACTTCCCCCGCCTCGTAAAAGAGGGTTGATTCTTAAACGAAGTCCGTCGAAAGAGAGACTGCAGTCGGCAAGAAGCTGTTTTGCCCTTTCCACTCCTTGAACTGGGAGATGCTTTAGGGCAAAGTCAACAACTACCCTTTTTCCATTACAAAGACCAAAAAGAGAGCCATTTGGGTTTCTGTAAAGAAACAAATTACCAGTGTGTTTCAGAAGGATAGGAAGAGCAAAAGTCATGTTTAAAATCGCCTAATATCTATTTCTAAAGAAGCTTAGCTGCTATCCAATTTAACGGGGTAGGAGATCTACTAGACGAATAAATAAACTATTTAACCGCCTGTGTACTTTCCCTCGCGAGCGTCTTTGTTGAGCATGGCACGATGGAGAAGGGCTTTTTGGGCGGCAATCACGTTGCTATCTTGCCCCTTCCAAATGTCGAGTGCTGGCTGCTGAATGGCCCGTGCGTAAGAAAAAGCAACTGCCCAGGGGAGGCGCCCCTTAAAGCGAACATTCATGGCGTTGAGGCGGGCTGAGGCAAGTTCTGCTGTTTGGCCCCCTGATAAGAAAGCAACTCCAGGAACTGCTGCCGGAACACATTGAAGGAGACATTTGATTGTGGCGTCGGCCACCTCATCGACAGACTCTTGCTTAGGACACTCAAGGCCTGGAACGACCATGTTAGGTTTTAAAATCATCCCTTCGAGAAGAACACGTTGTTGATACAGTTTTTTAAAGACGGCATGCAAGACTCTTTCTGTAGTTTCAAAGCAGGTTTGTAGCGTGTGAGAGCCATCCATTAATACTTCCGGTTCCACAATGGGAACAATGCCCTGCTCTTGGCATAGGGCGGCGTAAAGGGCTAGGAAGGTGGCATTGGCCTCAATGCAACCTTTTGAAGGGATCCTGTCACCGATGGTGATGACCGCTCTCCATTTAGCAAAGCGGGCTCCGAGAGCAGCATACTCTTTTAATCGCTCCCGAAGGCCATCGAATCCTTCGGTGATTTTTTCTCCTGGATGGCCTGCCAGTTCTTTTGCACCTTCATCCACTTTGATGCCGGGGATGATCCCAGCTTGCTCTAAAACTTTGACAAAAGGGGTTCCATCTTTCTTTTTTTGACGGATCGTCTCATCAAATAAAATCGCACCGCTAATGGCTTTGCCAAGATCTGGCGTTGTGACGATCAGTTCGCGATAGGCTCTTCGCGCTTCTTCTGTTTGAGGGATGCCCAGTTTTGCAAACCGTTTATTGCAGGTGGGAAAACTTTCGTCCATTGCAAGCAGCCCTTTGCTGTTTGCCACAAGGGCGTTTGCCGTATCAATCAATTTTTTCTCGTCCATTGCCATCTCAGTTTTAGATGATCTATATACAAGAAAATCAATTGGTGGTAATTCCTTTTTTTTGATGGGACCTCCGGATGCAAAGAGATTTGATTGGTTATGGAGGAAAGCCTCCAAAGATTGTTTGGCCAGGTAATGGACAGTTAGCCGTAAATTTTGTCGTCAATCTAGAAGAGGGTTCTGAATCCAATATTTTAGAGGGCGATGAGCAGTCGGAAAGTTACTTGACAGATCTGCCGGGGGTGATTTCATTGAAAGGAGAGCGCCACCTTTCTTCTGAATCGATGTTCGAATATGGGAGTCGAGCCGGAATTTGGCGTTTATTAGAGCTGTTTGACAAGCTGCCCATCACCTTTTTCGCGACAGGCCAGGCGCTTGAAAAAAACACTAAAATTGCCGAACTCCTCAAAAGCAGCCCACATGAAGTGGCAGGGCATGGGTGGAGATGGATCAGCTATCGAGCAATTCCGAAAGAGATAGAAAGAGAGCATATCAAGAAAACCATTCAAACCATTGAGCATTTAACCAACAAAAAAGTGAAAGGGTGGTACACAGGAAGAGCAAGCGTCAACACCCGAAAACTGATTGTAGAGCATGGTGTGGAGTACGATTCTGATAGTTACGCAGACGACCTCCCTTATTGGGTTGATGTGCTAGGTAAACCCCATTTGATCATCCCTTATAATTTGGATTGTAATGATGCAAGGTTTGGAATGACTCCAGGATTTAACCAAGGAGAAGATTTTTTCCATTACCTAAAGGCAACCTTTGATCAACTGTATTTAGAGGGAAATACATATCCTAAAGTGATGACAGTGGGTCTTCATCCTCGCTTTTCAGGCCGTCCTGGAAGGGCAAATGCAGTCGCCCGTTTTATCCAATATATCAAAACATTCGATAGGGTGTGGATCTGCACACGAGAAGAGATTGCTAAACATTTTAAGAAGTGTTGTCATGAATCATGAGTATCAGATCAAGAAGATGCAACCTTCTCAAGTCCAAATGGCGATTGATTGGGCAAACATTGAAGGTTGGAACCCAGGCATATTAGATGCTGCCTGCTTTTATCAAGCTGATCCTCACGGTTTTTTTATCGGCCTACTCAATGGCCATCCTATCGCATTGGGAAGTGCGATCGTTTATGATGATAACTTTGCGTTTTGTGGCCTTTACATCGTTAAAAAGGAATTTCGTGGTCAAGGGTATGGCATTCAACTGACAGAAGAGAGGCTGAAATATGCTGGAGATAGGATTACAGGGATTGATGGAGTTTTAGCTAATGTCGATAAATATAAACGACTCGGTTATGTAGAAGCTTATAAAAATACCCGCTACATCTTTACTGCAAAGCCTTCTGCTGCCGGAACTGCCCCAATTGTCGATTTACAAAGTATCCCTTTTGCAGATCTAGAGATGTTTGATCGCCGTTATTTTCCTGCTCCCAGATCTCAATTCTTAAAAAATTGGATTGCTCAACCTGGCTCTAAAGCGTTTGGGTATGTAGAAAAAGGGCAGCTGCGGGGGTATGGTGTCATCCGTAAATGTGTCGAAGGATATAAAATAGGGCCGCTTTTTGCAGAAACGGCGCTTATTGCTGAACTATTGCTTGCACAACTTTCTTCTCATACGGGAAATGGCCCCGTATTTCTTGATATTCCAGAGCCGAACCAAGAAGCTCAAGTACTCATCCGACAATTTAATATGGCGCCCAATTTTGTCGTTATGCGGATGTATCGCAATGGTTTTCCAAGTATGGACCTGCAAGGAATCTATGGAATGACCAGTTTTGAAATAGGATAAATTTTTCGCTCAAGCGGCAGCTTGGTAGGCAGATAATACGCTTGTTGACGTAGCATCTGATGTACTTTGTTGGCTGGGGTCATAGTTCCACAAAAAGGTGCTATAACCTTGTTGCCCAGCCCATGTTGCAAAGGCTGTTGTGCTATAAGCACCGGCAGAGGGATCCATCCCCACTGAAATTTGCGCTGGGCTAAAGTTGTAGTTAGCTTTTAACCACTGGGCCCAACCGGTTACCCACCCTTGTTCATCTGAAAGAGGGTTAAAGTAGGCCATGATATTAACCCTGTCCACGCCACTTGTGGGTTTTCCGGTAGTTGGGTTGGTGTAAATAGCATTGTTCATAATATTTTGAACAATGCCTTGCCAAGGAAACCCGGAGCCAAAGCCGGCATTAGTGTCGAGGCTGGTTTGGAAATTGGGGTTGATTGTTTTAAAGTCTTTGATCAACGTACCGACAAGGGCTTGTTGAGTAGGATTGTCGGTTGCAGAAGTGAACTCTTCACAGTCGAAATCGACGCCACTGATTCCGTTTGTTGTGCAGAAGTTGGCTAATGTTTGGGCAAAACTTTGCACATTGCTGCTTGTTAACACATCCCAGGTGTTATCGTAAGAGCCTCCACTTCCGCCAATTGAGATGTTCACGGTGATCCCTTTGGCTTTGCATCCTTGAATGAAGGCTGCAAGTGTTGCGGGGTTTTGAGAAAGTGTGCCGAACCCGCCAACGGTAGGCACTCCATTAACAAAACTCATATTCCCAACAAAGATATCGACTGCGTTAACCCCTTGAGGGATTGGGTAGTTGTAGCTTGTCCAGTCAAGGTACCAAGTCCCGTTTTGTACCTGCATAGCAGTGGGAGGAGCTGCCGGAGTGACAGGATTAACGGGAGTGACAGGGTTGGTGGGAGGAGTCACAGGGGGGGTAGGCGGTGGTGTCACCGGGACAGTTGCGTTCAAGGCTGCGTTATAGGTGGTTGTGGCTTGGGCCTCGATAGAGGCGCTAGCAGTAACGTAGCTTGCTAAAGTAGCTGTGGAGCTATTGTATTGGCTGGTGTAAATGGGGGCCAACTGCTGCTGCAACGACTGAAGCTGTTTAATATCAGCTTGAACGCTTGTAGATGTCCTTTGTGCATAAGGTAGAGCATTGATTGCACCGATTTTAGTATTGATATCGGCATAATAGGCCAAATATTGTTGATAAATTGCAGAAGCATCCGGGCTTCTTTGATTCGCTGTGTAGACAGCAATGGGGGATGTGGGTTGGGTTGGCTGAGTGGGTTGCGTCGGCGTTGTGACTGGGGGTGTGGTCGTTTGACCAGTCGTCAAGCTGTAAAGAGAATCGACCTGAGATTCTATTGAAGCGTTAGCACTTACATATGTGGCAAGGGTGGCGCTAGAGTTGTTGTAGTCGCTAGTATAAAGAGGATATAGTTCAGATTGTAATGCAATCAACTGACTACGAGCGCTTTGTGTTTCTGAGGTTGGGGGTAATTGATCTATGGCATTGATTTTAGTGTTTATATCGTTGTAGTAGTCTAAATATTGCTGGTAGATAGCTGCAGCGTCAGGACTTCTTCCTGTAGAGGCTGAATTATTTGTAACCGGAGTCGTCATAAAAACACCCCCTATTAGTTACTCCTAATCTAACTATAGAGGGCGAATATTAAGGTATGATGCGTAGAAGACCTTAATTGTTTAAATTAGTATCGACCATGAAGTTTGAGTTGTTCGCCAGTGGCTGATAAGGCCTGTCGATTGAGCAGCAATCACCGAAAAGGCAAAAGGTATAGGTCAATCCAAAGCAGATATTAGCATCATAATTGTGGGATTGCGTGATGCCGTGCGACCATTTTGCCCCCATATAGGCTCCATGTCCTTCAATGCTTAAAGCGCAAGTAAGAGGGACTCTGAAGCTAGCTCCAAAAAGATATTCTCCTGCTGTTCCAGAGGTAAACATCAAGCTTCTTTTGTAAGGGACGCCAACCCACAGAGTCGTTTCGGCACAGTTGTAAAAAAGATGGCTCCAGAAAAAATTGATTTGGTTGATGGAGCGAAAGGTAAGCGGAATACCATCAGAATTAACATGGGCATGATTCGTATCTACAGTTCCCCATACTCCAAGCTCATCAGAGCCCCAAAACAGGTAGCCTGCTTTGAAGCGAAATTGTTGGATTGTAGGGTTCAAGCCAAAAAGACCAAAATTTTCATTCAACATCCAGTCATAAGCAATCCCTACATTGATGCCTGAGCAGTAAGGAGTTTCACGGTAAAGCCCTGCGGTGAGGAAAGTTTGCTGTTCAATCCTTTTTGGATTTCCATTCAGAATAGATCCACGGCCCGACCAATCGTAGATTCCATAGCTTCCACCCAGCTGAATAGCCACTTGTTCGTATAGGCTGATGCCGAAATTTGCCGCACCAAATCCACCTGTATTTCCGTTCCAGCTCCCATCGGGCATTCCTCTGAAGGTGTCGTAAGAGATGTTTAGATCGGCGACAGTTTCACCAAATTCGGCGAACAAGGGAAGCATGCAAAGCGTAAAGAGGCTAAACCATTTCATGAAAATCAAACTCACAATATTTTTTCACTAATTAACTTAGTCAAAGTTTTAAATCTTGACAAGAAAAAGAGATCCAAAAAACATGTTTGCTTATGTTTAAGACGCTTTTCTTTTCTTTTTCCCTGTTAATTATTTCTCTCCATGGAGATAACCAAACCGATACAGTTAGTCCAATTTATCCGCCTAACACTGTACCCTTTACCGTGTCGATAGAGTTGGCTGATTTTTCTCTTCCACTTGGTATTCAATCTTATGTGTATGCCATCTTTGATGGGAAATGGATCTTACTTTCAGGGCGAACTAATGGCCTGCATGGTTTTGACCCTAGCGGAGACTTTCCTCCAAGCTCCCAAAATACGATGGTCTATGTTGTGCGATCCATCCAATGGTGTATCTTGGCAACGTTCTCTTTTAGACCCTTCCTTAGGGCTATCGCAACAACAAATAGATGCCCTTTCTGCCACAAGCTGCGAGGCAAATCAGGTTGGCAATACGTTGTATGTTGTCGGCGGCTACGGTGTAGATACCCCAACAGGAGCATTTGGAACAAAAAGCACGTTGACGGCCATTGATTTGCCCAGTTTTACGCAATGGGTCATGCAATCAGGCTCAGCTGCGCCAAAAAAACCGATTCGAACCATTTCTCATCCCTTGCTGCAAGTAACAGGGGGTTACATGGGACAGGGAAAAGGGCATTTGTTGACATTGCTGATTTTTGGACAAAATTTTGATGGAGACTATTCGCCCAGCAGCAATGGAAATTATACTCAGCAGGTCAGGTCTTTTCGTATTTTAGATAATGGGAACTCTCTCTACATAGAGCCTAAAATAGCAAAGGGGCAAAACCCCAACTATAGACGTCGCGACTTAAATGTCGTGCCTATTCTTCAAAAAAAAGGAGGGCAATTGCAGTCAGCCTTTGTCGCTTATGCGGGTGTATTTACCCTTTCGGGGGGAGCGTGGACTGTGCCTGTGACGATTTCGCAGGATGGAAATTCCAACATGTCGGTCGATCCAAACGCTTTTCAACAGGCGATGAACCAATATATTTGTCCAAACTTTGGGCTTTATTCAGTAAAATCAAATGAAATGTACACCATTCTTCCTGGCGGAATAAGCTATGGATTTTTTGAAAATGGAGTTTTTGAGACAGACGACGAACTTCCCTTTATCAACCAAGTGACCACCATCAAAATCGACTCAAAAGGGCAATTTTCTCAATACTTAATGGAAAATCAGTACCCTCTTATTTTATCGACCTTTTCTAATCCGGGTAATCCGCTGCTTTTTGGAGCCGGCGCACAGTTTTTCCCTTCAGGAAACCTTCCAGCTTTCGATAATGGAGTTTTACAGCTAGATAGGTTAA
Source organism: Parachlamydiales bacterium (assembly GCA_963765145.1). Taxonomy (GTDB): domain Bacteria; phylum Chlamydiota; class Chlamydiia; order Chlamydiales; family JAJFMK01; genus JAGVKY01. Next base: position 57,547 of record CAVXVG010000021.1, on the reverse strand, counting down.
ATGGACGGGTATTGGTTGGTTATATAGTGGGCGGGATTCAAAGTACTTTGCCAAATACAAACACATCCTCCGATTCTGCTGCATCTCCTTATATTTTTAGTGTTTATTTACAACCAAGATAGGTGTTATATTTTTAATGTTCATGAAATATATCTTCCTTATTCTATTAAATCTGGTTTTTTTGATTGGGGCTGCTGCCCCGTCAAAAAATATTGAAATCGTACCAAGTCCGAATCTACCTCTCATGGAGGTGATCGATAAGCGGAATGTTTTCGAAAAATTCCGAAGACAAGCAGGGGCAAATCTATGGATGGTTGGGAATGCGCTGCAAAACACGTTAACCAAGTGGAAAATCTATTTCCGCCCCCATCATAACAATATTTTTTTGAAGCCAATCCTTTCAGCGGTAACAAATGAGTTTGTTTATCCGATCGCCTTTCCTCCTGAGAACGATGGTCTTTATTTGTTTGTCCATGGTTGGAAAGGGTTGCCGCACTATTTCCATACCTACATTTTGAATGTCAAAAAGAAAAATCCCAACATGCTCTGCTATGCTCCCCATATTTTAGCAGAGGGGAACTGCACGCTAGAGGAGGCAGCAAGGCCGCTTTTGGCTTTGCTCCGAGATTACGCCGAACGACACCCCGGAAAGCCGATCACATTGATCGGAACTTCAAATGGGGGACGTATTGCGATGTATCTAGAAAGTCAGCTGACTGTTGAAGAGTTGAGAGATAGGCAGTTTTCTTTAGTTTCATTGGCAGGTGTCCATTACGGAACCCAATTCATCAATTATTTGGCCGGTTATAAGCTGCTATGGACAACTTTCATGCATGAAGAAATGGTAAAAGATTTTCATTGGCAGAGCAAAACAGCTGTTACCTGTTTAGATCTCTGGAGAGAAAAACAACAGGTTTGGAAAGAACATGGAATTGCGACTCGTCATTTCTTTGCTGCAACAACTGAAGACGGGCAAGTCTATCCTCTTTCTTGCTCTTTGCCCCAATCTCCGCCATTAACCACCCCATGCACTTATCGTGTTTATCCCGGGGAAAACCACCTTTCCATCGTTCCTGCAGCTTGCAGGGATGTCATGCATTGGCTTGGTCAATAAAACGATCCCTTCTCGCTTCGCAGCGCGTTTGGAGTGCTCTAGCTAGGAATATATGGTTGTGTGTAAACACATTTTGTGGTTAAAAATCGAGGCATGGGTAGGGGAGTTTATCGATGAAGATCACAAGAGAACATTTTTTTTTAGTAGGCAATAGCCTGAAGTTTTCAAACGACCAGCTGCAGACATTTTGGTCAGGTCTAGAGAAAAACGAAGTGTCTCCCTTTAGCAAATACCTTTTCTATTTTGGCGCTCTGATCGTCATCTCTGCCATGACATGGTTTATGACATTAGGTTGGGAAACTTTTGGAGGGGGAGGGATATTTTTTATCGCTGTTGCTTATGCCCTCTTCTTCGTTCTCGCGGGCCATGTGCTGTGGAATAAGAAAGAGATGAGGATACCGGCCGGTTTGTGCATCACGATGGCCGTCTGTATGGTTCCTCTAGCTATCTATGGCTTACAAAATTACCTAGGTTTCTGGCCTATTGATTCTGAAAAATACTCGAGGTTTTATACTTGGGTTGAGGGAAGGTGGATTTATATGGAAATCGGCACCATCCTTGCCGGTTTATTAGCGCTTCGTTTTTATCCTTTTCCGTTTATTACGGCCCCTATTTTCTTTGCTGCATGGTATTTCACAATGGATATTGTGCCGATTATTCTTGGTAAAGAGATCAGTTCGGATGGCAGATGTTGGGTGTCAATCCTATTTGGGCTTGCTTTATTAGTGATTGGTTTACTGATCGATAAGAAAAAAAGGCGCGATTATGCTTTTTGGAGTTATCTTTTCGGTACTTTCTCTTTTTGGGGAGGTTTAACCGGTCTAGTATGGGGTAAAGGAGAGGGGATCCTTTTCGTTTACTTGATCATCAATTTACTGATGATGCTCTTTTCTATTATCCTTCAGAGGAACGTCTTAATGGTGTTTGGGGCATTTGGCATTTTTGCCTATCTTGGACATCTAGCCTATGATCTTTTCGAAAACTCGATTCTATTTCCTTTTGCTTTGAGTTTTATCGGTTTGGCTGTTATAGCCTTGGGTATTTTATACCAGAAAAAAAGGGTGACATTTGAGAAAAAGATGCTTGAAATGCTCCCTGAATGGATAAAAAACATTTCGGATTGAAGGTGGCAAACGGATCAATCCGCTGCAATTAAGCCACTTGAGAAGAGATTTTCTTTCTAAAAACAGCCGTTAAATGGTATGACAGATGGCAACTTATTTTAGTCTGTTATGTCATATACCTGGCCCATTATTAACCTCTTATCTCATTTGCCCCTTGATGTATATGTCAGCTCAGAGAGGAACTCTGCGACAGAGAAATTTTCTCTGAATGCTAGAATAAGGCCAGAATTAATTGTTGAAGGCCCTATTTCTGAAAACGTTAAAACTCTGAGGTTTTATTTATTTACGCAAGGCAGCGACCAGGAAAATAGCACGACAACGAATCGCTATACTTTTGAGGTGAGTCAATGTAGTGGTGAGTTTTATAAAGTATTGATCGTTTTCTTAATGAATGTGCCTGAGGTCTATGAAGGGAACGAGTTTTGTCGGCTAATAAGAGACTCCAACCGGTCGATTCAAATCCCGGGGCCTTCAACAAGTAGACCAGCTCTCTTAGAGCGGCAAAGTTTAAGTTGACTTAACACATTGTAAGTAAACCTGTTGAGGAGGGAAAAGACTTCCATAAACAAGTGTCAGAGTGCTATGATGGCTGGCCTTCATAAACCGATGTTTCTTATGACCTGTCTTTGGCCTGTAGTAAAAGTCTTTTCTCTAACACCCTTGAATGTTTATTACTGCTTAGAAGATAGCCAAGAGTTAATGTGTTTTACAATTAATCGCGGACAGGAGCGTGAATTGCCCTTAGGAACGCCCTCTTGGTATGATACAAAGCTTAAATTTCATCTGGTTGTAAGGGAAAACGTTCTTATAGAATCAGACACGGGGGTTCCAAGCTATATGTTTGAAGTGAGAAAATGCCACAGTTCAATTCATGAAGTTTCAATTTCTCTCCTTTCGGGTCGGCCGGTCGTTACATGTGGATCTCAGCTTTGTAAACGAGTGCGTTCAAGGATTAGGCGTCAATTTCGCGCCACTTCTTCATCGGAGTGACTGGCTTTTGACTCATCTGGCGTATTTTTAGGTTCGTGAATGAGGGAGATTTGCAGGTCCTTGACGATATAGTTTTCAATGTAACCAGGTAGGCGATCACCGCAATTCATTTCTTTGAAAAGATCGATGAGTCTTGAGTCTTTTTCCTTGGTCAGATGGACAATTTTCCATTGGTTCGTGGGGCTTTCTTCTGTTCCACTTACGGCGTGTTGTACATGAAAAAGAGGTTGTGTATTTTCCTTTTCAGCCCATTGTTGTGACGGGTCTATAACGCAATTGACTCCTAAAAAAAAGGCCTTTTGCTCATGATGATTTAAATAAACAAGCTCGAAAACCTCTTCAAAAACTTCAGGATTGAGCCATTGTTTTTGTTCTGTAGATCTGATAAAAACCTCATTTCCGTTCGGCAGTTCTTTTCTTCCCCATGAATGACCATTTTGGGCAGCATAAGGGATGTAACTAACAGGGTCCCATGCTTTTTTTGTTTCCATATCCCACAAAATAGTCGGTGTAAACTGGACAGAGCCATCTGTCACATAGTGGGTTTTAATTATTTCGTTAACGTCGACATCATCAAGAGTAATTTGTGTAAAATGGGGGTTTTTCCAAGCTTTTTCGAAAGCATCCTCAGCAAAATTGGTCTCTGCATAGCTGTTAATGGAAAAAAATAGCAGCAGAGTAAAAAAAGGAGATTTCAGCTTTGACATACAAACCTTTAGGATTTCTTAAGGTAAATATAGAATATTCCTCGTTAAAATGCCCAACCTATAAAAAAAGGTCTATTCCCCTTTTCTCTTGAACGAGAAGGTCGTGTTTGTGTATTAGCTACATCTTGAACATCTGAGGAAAAGCGATGAAAAAGAAACTTTCGGCGTTAATTTGCCTAACTTTATGGGCTCAATGCCTTGTTGGAGCGCCTAGTTGGACAACTCCTACCAATAACCAGCTTCCTCCGGGAAATTCAGAAGTTATTGGTCAGCAGCTTACGCAGACTGTTGCCTTCCCTCCATTTAATCAAGCAGTCCAAGTCTGGTTTGACCCAAACCTGAATGCTTATTATTACGCAAGTTACGATGGAGTCAGCTGGTCAGTTCCGGTAAACAATAATATTCCTACAGGAGACTCTGGTCAACCTATTACAACGAGCCCTTATTTAGTTTATGACCCTTCTTCAAGCCAGCTTCTCTTGCTTTGGCAAGATGCCTCCACTACTATTTACTATGCGACCTATGATGGGACAGGCTGGACAGCGCCCGCGGGTAACACCATCCCCCTTGGCGCATCTTCAGTAGACATTACTGGGTTCAGTTTGCCCGTTTCTTTTTCAGACGAATTAGTCATTATTTGGCAAGATAGCGCCGATCATATCCTCTATTATGCGACTTATGATGGAACAAGCTGGTCGGCCACAAATAGCAATCAGCTGCCCTTAGGCGCTTCAGCAGGAGCGATAACACTATTTAACCCTGTCTACTATCCACCATCAAATCAATTGGTAGAAATATGGAGAGATGTTGATAACAATGATGTTCTTTATTATGCAACATATGATGGGACCAGTTGGTCAACTATAGCCGAGAATCAACTTCCTCTTGGCTCTTCATTTGGTGTAGCACAAGCTCCGAGTGCTTTTTATGACCCACATTCACAGCAGCTGTTGCAGGTATGGGGTAGCTTTAATCAGGTACTTTATTATGCAACGTATGATGGGACAGGCTGGTCTACTCCGATTTCAGGAAATCTGATCCAAATGGGAGATTCGGAAGAGGTGCAATCAATTGCCGACCTGGTATTCGACCCCGATTCAAACCAAGCGATTCTGGTGTGGCAAAACCAAATTCCCGGACGTCTTGATAATGGGAATGCCGACAATACAAATCTTTACTTTTCGGCTTACGATGGGACTAGCTGGTCTGTTCCGTTTTCAGGCAATCAAATCCCGCTAGGACCAGTATCTGCTGGGATCTCTAGTTTCGCAGACCCTGTATATGACAGTGATGCACATCAAGTGGTTCAGATTTGGCAAGATAGCAGCAGCGGTCTGTTATATTACGCCACCTACGATGGAACAAGATGGTCTACAGTCAATAATAACCAGATTCCGCTTGGTGCCTCATCAAGTGACATCGGTTCGTATTTAGATCCCATATATTTAAGCAATCCTCCACAGCTAATCGAGATTTGGCAACAAAATAGCAGAACATTATTTCCGCTATATTTTGCTGTTTATGAAGAGGTCCCTCTGGCGCCTCCTGCAGGTTTTTCCGGGCAAACAATTGAAAATAAGTTCTTACTTCAAACAGATTTGATCCACAAGTTGTCATGGACAGCAAGTCCCGATCCTACTGTTGTAAGCTATACGTTAAGTCGAAATGGCACCGTCATTTATACCGTTTTATTGTCTAGGACACCTTTTCCTGCAGGCCCATTCTTTTATCTGGACCACAACAGGAACAAAAATGTAACAGATGTCTATACGTTGACCGCTCAAGATAGTTCAGGAGATGTTAGCGTCCCATTAACCGTCACGTTTTGATTGAAAAACAAAAGAGGCTTCGTTTGTGAAAAAAAACATAAGACGTAGCCTCTTTTTTTATCATGAGGACTTGTTATTTTTTCTTTCAGATTCCTGCCTCTATTTGTAACGATCGCAAAAAAATTAGAATTAAAGTTAGAATATTTTGTAATTCCGAACATAGGAATGGAGTTAATCACCCCTAATGGAACTTGCCGAAAAAATAAAAGCTCTCTGTATTGGCCAAATCAAACGGCATATTTTTCTTTGCTGTGATACTGCCAAACCGAAATGTTGTTCTCATGAGGCAGGGCTTGTCTCTTGGGAATACCTGAAAAATAGGCTAAAAGAGCTGAATTTGAGCGAATCAGGCGGGATCTACCGTTCCAAAGCCAATTGCCTCAGGATCTGCACCAAAGGGCCTGTGGCGGTGGTTTATCCGGAAGGCGTTTGGTACCATTCTTGCACCCCCGAAGTTTTGGAGAAAATCCTTCAACAACATCTCATCGGCGGTCAGCCGGTTGTTGAATACATTCTAGCCTAGAAAGAGAAGGACAAGCTGTCTTAAACGAGAAAGACCTATTTTTTAGGCCTTGGAGCCCCTCTTCTGCGTAAGGGGTAATCCATTTATACCCATTTTGTCGGCTAATTTTGAACTGTCTGCATAGCTCAGCGACTGATACAGATTTCTTAAGATAGGTGGCTATGAATTTTTGTCTTTGTTGTTCCACTTTTACTTCTCTCCAAGCCATATCCCTCCAATTTAGAGAAATATGTTAACGAAAAGTGTAATCTATGTGGGTTGGTTGAAGTGTCAATTATGTGGGTTGATCGGACCCAGGATCCTGCAGCCCTTCAGGCTGCCATTTTTTATTTTCCATTATTACCCGGGGCGTTGCCCGCGGGCTGTTGCAATTTTGGCCTTTCAGGCCAAGGAAAAAGCCTATATTGCAAGGATTTTCCGGCTGAAAGCCGGATAGTTGCAACAGCCCGTGGGCAACGCCCCGGGTCTAGGATAAAACTATATATGGCAGTCGGAAGGGCTGCAGGAAAAACGAAGAATCACGTCGCAATTATGCAACAAGGCCGTGTTCTACGTCCGTTTAGCTTTCACTTTCACTGATAAGTCAAAGCTAAACAGGAGTTTAGCACTCCAAACGCTTCGCGAACTGAAGATGAAAGTACCTCTTGGACTATCCGCTAGTACATAAGCTGCTGGAGTTTTTCAAGAAATGTGGGTGGGCACTGAGGGCGTAATTTTTGAGCGGCTTCTTGAGGGGTGAACCAAGCAAAATCGATGTGTTCTGAGCTTAAAAGGGGTGTAAAAGCCTCTACTTCGCAATGATACACAGCATAAATAAGCCCAACCTCGCTATCAGATGTCGGAATTCGGATATTAGTTAAAGCCATGTCAAAAGGCATTGGATCCACAATGTTTTGATAGCCTGTCTCCTCTTGAATCTCACGGACAAGGGTTTCAAGCGTCGATTCGCCTACTTGAACTCGACCGCCAGGCAAATCCCAATTCTCGTGGCGCGGCCGCTTTAGGAGGAGGAGCTGATTTTTAGGGTTAAATAAAAGCCCTTTAACACCTAAATGAAAACAATCTTCTTACTGATCAAATGCCTCTAAAATAGAAATATATGCTATAACCATCGTGGTTTTAATTAAATACAATTGTTTATATGGCTGTTTTTCTTCTCTTCTTGCTCCTCTTTGTAACGGACGGGCATGGATCTGATATCCCGATTGTTCCGTTACCAAAGGACATTTGCACAGAAGAAAATGCCCTGTTGCCATTTGTGCGATGTTTAGAGATGAGTCACCCTTTCTAAAAGAGTGGATTGAATACCATTTGCTTGTCGGTGTTTCCCATTTTTATCTCTACAACAACCTTAGCCAAGACAACTACCATGAGGTTTTACGCCCCTATGTAGAAACAGGCGTTGTTGAGTTATTTGATGTTCCTTTTGATTCCTACCAATATGACGATGGAGCAAAAATGCATAACTTGGCTCAAGTGCATTGCTACAACCATGCGATCGGTTTAGCTGCCCATTGGAATAAATGGTTAGCTGTCATCGATGTTGATGAATTTATCTGCCCCATGAAAGAGAACTCATTGATCGATATTTTAGAGCAATACACTTATGCAGGTGCGTTAGCAGTCTATTGGCACATTTATGGGACGTCGCAGGTTTGGGATTTGCTGCCGGGGGAATTGTTGTTAGAAAAGCTTCTTTTGCGCGAGCCGACCAACCCTCGCCCGCTTTTTAAAACTATCGTCCAGCCAAAGGGGGCACTCTGCTTAGATCCACATTATTGCTCAGTTCCTGACAAACCTATCGTTACAACGAACCATCGCAGATTCAGCCATACCCCTAATTTTCTTGAGCCTCCTGTCGACATCCTTAAAATCAACCACTACACCTTCCGCACCGAATCGTACTATTACAACTTTAAAAAGGCGCGGAGAGAGCGATGGGGAGATCGCCCTGATCCTCAACAGGTCCAGGAGCTCTTAGATCATAGCAATGCTGTCCACGACCCCATCATGCTCCGGTTCATCCCTCAGCTGAAAAAAAGAATGAATAAACCATAACGCGAGGAGCTTCGCCTGCAAAACTGTGATCTTTGTGGTTTATTTATGAGATTTCTTGCCCTAAAATTGATGTAAAATAAATCATTGCTTAACGCAATTCCCTAAAACTTTAAATAAAGGGGGATTGCATATGAGCACAGTGGGCGAATCGTCACCGTTACCACCACCTCTTCCTCCTAGGCGTAAAGATATGCCTCCTGCGGGGAAGAAAGAAGAGCTGAAGCGTTCAGAGTCTATTAGCGAAATTTCTAAACAAACGCTTGGAAAAATGGGGAAAATGGTGAGCCTCACTTACTTCTAGTGAAGCGACAAGGCTCACTGCAGAACTCAATAGAAATTACTTGGAAGGGAAAAATAGTTTTATTCTATATGGGTTTGCTAAGCCTGGAGAGCTGCAGATGCCTCATAGGGGCAGTCCTCAAGGCTTTCCACCTTTGGCTATCCAAATGGGCGATATTTTTCAAAAGCAAAAGAGCGACTTTTTAAAATCTCTTGAAAGTGTGAAAGATCCTGTTCATAAAAATTGGCTTCTTAAACGGTTTGACAATTACAGGATGAACGTGTTTGTTGCTTTTGCCAACGAAATAGCCCGTAACCCCAGAGAGATGGCTCGTCTTTTTGAAGAGTTCAAGCAAAAGGCCGAAAACCAAGGTGGGGGGAAAACGTTTTCCCAAGAAGTCGCACAGGTTATAGAGGCCGAAAAACTGGGGAAAGTGCTCGATAAAGGCCACTGGTCCAAAAAAATTTAACTCACATTTTTAAGCTGTTTTGTTTCAGATACAAAGAGAAGGAGGATAAAAAAAGCAGCTATTCCAACTATCGCGAGAAAGATAAAGCCTGCAGAGTATCCATCATTTTTCACGATAGTGCCTGCAATCACTTGGCTAAGGGCAGATCCAATTCCGACCGATGTGCCTGTTACACCAAGTGCAAAATTAAATCTTCCGGTTCCTTTTGTTAAATCGGCGATCATCAATACCGATACAACACTGAAGATACCTGCTGAAAGTCCGTCTAAAAGCTGCAGTGAGATAAGAGATTCTATCGAATGGTTCAATGTATAGAGAAGAGCTCTGATGGGCAAAACTGCAAAACCAATTAGAAGAAGGGGTTTTCGGCCCCATATGCTAGCTTTTTTGCCGGACCAAGGAGCGATCTGCGTAATGACTAACTGTGTAGGTATTTCCGACTTTAGCATCGACTGCCCGGAGGCAGTATGGCGGCATTAGCAAAATTAAATAAAACAATGGCCGTTAAAAAAATAACAAATTGTGGGCGGAAGAGCTGGTGTAGACTGTGCTTGTTTTGGTCATGGCCATCATCTCCTCCTCTTGCAAGTTGATAGTCAATTTCTGTTGGGTTGATGAACGATAAGCTGATGAGTGTTGGTATGGCCAGAAAGAAGACAAAGAAAAAAATGCTACGGTCGGAGATGTAGTAACCTAATAACCCTATCACAATAGCTGTAGCCACTTTACCGGCTGAATTGAACATTTGGTTTCGCCCCTGACGGAGATCGAAATGTTTTCGACCTACCATTCCAAGGGAAATGGCGCAAATGGCAGGGCCGATCAGAGTTGAAATGCCTCCGATCAATACCTGGCTGGTGACAATGGGCCAAAAGGTGGGGAAAAATGCCATCAGCAACGAGCAGAAGGCTAGCACGATCATGCCGAGTGCCACTAAAGCCCTTTTGCATCGAAGGGCATCTACGATGGCTCCGGATGGAGCTTGTGAAAGGATTCCAGAAAGACTCCCGGCAGACAGGGCTATTCCAACCAGTTGTTCATTCCATTGATTTGCCGCCAGATAAATGGGTAAAAACGATCCAATACCTGTTTGGGGGTCAATCAGAAAGAAATTGACGAAGTCAAGGCCAAGAAGCGATCGACTTTTCTTTGGACGATTTCCAAGGCGTTCCAATAAACCCCCATTTAAAGTTTGTTATATCATGGCCTTTTTATTTACGATTGTGAATCTTAATTTTTAAAAGAGGCAGCTTGATGACTTACCCAATGATTTTTGCAGTGGCGGGTATCCCTGCGTCTGGAAAAAGCTCATTTATACAAGAAAAAATGAAAGAGAATTTTTTTCCTGAAGAGGTTTTTATTCATGATTGTGATGCTGTCATGGCTTCTTTAAAAGGGTACCAATCTGATTTGCAATCTTTAGGTTCAGCTATTGCATTTCAAAATTGGGAATTGCCCGCCAGAGCACTGGCTGAATCTATGTTGATGGAGGCCATTCATGCGAGACAAAATATCATCTATGATCGCTCCTGTGCTTTGCAAAGTTCCTACCTGTTTTTAAAAGAAGTGGTCGAACTTCATCGATATACGCTTGTCATGAATGTTTTAGCTGTCTCTAATGAAGAGGCGCTTTTTCGAGCAAAAGAAAGGGAAAAAGAAACAGGCAGACAAGTTCCAAAAGAGTATTTTATAGAAAGAAAGAAGGAGCTCAAAGCCCTTTGGCCTGCCTATCTCAAGCTGGCAAAACAGTGCTACGTGTACGACAGCAACACTCGGCCTCTCCAATTGATAGCAAGTGGATGCGGCCCTGAACTAACGATATTAGACAAAAAAAAGTATCAGATCTTTTTAAACCAGTTTGATTAGGAAAAATCGAATTTAGGGTATTGTACAAACTTCAAAAAGGGTGATGAGATGACAATGATTGAGAGAATCAATGATGAGATTAAAGAAGCTATGCGAAGCCAAAACAGGCTTAGGCTTGACACCTTGCGTATGCTGAAGTCAAAAATATTGGCAGTAGATGCTAGAGGCGGCCTGCCAGACGCTGAGGTGTTAAAGCTGTTCAAAACTTACTATGGCAACCTTCAAGAGGCTTTAGAGCAAGCCAAGACTCTTAACCGTCCTGAGGCCGTTGAAAAATTACAAAGCGAACTAGAGGTCATTCAGGAGTTTTTGCCTAAAGCTCTTTCTCTTGAAGAAACCAAAAAAATCGTCGAACAGGCCATCGCAGACTCTGGCGCTAAGACAAAAAAAGACTTTGGCATGGTGATGAAAAGCATCATGAAGCTCAACAGCGCAGTTGACGGAAAGGTAGCCAAAGATTTGGCCAATCAATTGTTAGCTGATTAGTATAACGCAAGGCGTTTGGAGTGCTAAACTCCTGTTTAGCTTTGACTTATCCGTGAAAAGTGAAAGCTAAACAGGAGTTTAGCACTCCAAACGCCTTGCGAACTAAAAAACTCTCTTCGCATTGGTTAAATATTTAATATTAAAGTTCGATTTTATTTATATACAAAATCACTTGGACAACATATTTTAAGCCCAGAAAGCCCAATAAACCCTGCAATGTTAAATTTTACTCCTGAAGCTCTTTTTCCTCACATCCCAAACGCAAGCCAAGATCCGAAGTGCGTGGTGATTGCGCAGGTAATTAAGGTTTGGGTCACCAAGTTTTTAGCCGAGGGTAACGAGGTCGAACGGCAGCAGGTGCTCGACGACGCCAAGCTAAGGTATAAACTGCTAAGCGAAGGAAAAAAACTGCCATTCTCAGTAGCTCGTCAGCGTGTTTCTGCTTTTGTTGGTAAGGGTATCAGTTTTGAGGTTGCCAAAGAGTACTTCGGATATCTACTCAGTCCAGAGCACGTGGATGAATGGCACAATTTCAAAAGTCTAGAGTAGAATTTGCCTGAGGCTTCAGTCCCTTTTATTTGTAAAAGGGATATTCATTGATAAAATTAAAGCCGCGTCTAGTGAGCAGAAACGCTGATTCATCCAAACGGTTAAGCTTTAGAGCAACCTTTTGATGCTCTAGAAGGCCGGTTAAAACAAGTGTGCGATCTGAATCTTCAAAAGTAAAATCGCCCTTCCATGTTTCATCCTGATTTTTCCCTAAGCGGAGTGTTTTTGTGTTTTCATCTAATTGAAAATCAAAAAAATCAAACTTTCCATTTACTTTTTGGACAACGATATAATCGGTTGATTCAAAAACGATCCGATGCCAGCGTGTGATGTCTGTTAGGAGGGGAGGCCTTAATTGCCCATCTGATAAGTATTCTTCTATGGTCCAAATGCCTTGTAGGTGAACCTTCGGCTTTGTCGAGAGGGCGCCCATATTGTAATACTGATTAAGTCCGGCTAAGCCAATAAAACAACTCATTGTTACAGAAAAAATTAAAAAGACCCGATTCATCCAACTCCTACTAAATAAAGGTCGGCCGCTTGCAACCAGTAGTTGGGCAATTCGGCGCCACTCTAGGGAGACTAGAAAGAGAGACATCAGTAACAGCTGGAACGAAAAAGAGCTTAACCGGAACATCGTAGCTTAAGTTCAGCATGAAAACATTGCTCAAGACACCAATGCTAAGCATCGCCCCGATGGTTGCAAGGGACGGGAAAAGAAGGAAAATACCTGCTACAACTTCTGCTACACCGGTGAAAATGGTATAGGCTTTAGAAGCTGCCATGAATTTCCACAAAATACCCATGGGAGATGAATCTCCGTAGGGCATTAGCAGTTGATGCAATTTGATCTCACTAAACTGCAAAGGAATGACTTTGATGAGCCCATAACCGATCATCGTGCTTCCCAAAAATAGGCGAACTAAGGTTACAAACCATGAGAAAAGTTGATCGTGCTTTTTTCCCTTCCGATCCACCAAGCTCCATGTCAAGGTAAAGGCTATTGAGAGCAGCAAGTAGCAAACAATCCTTAAATAATCGCCGGTTGCATCGCCACTGCCTGTCAGCAGAAACGAGATGCATTCTATATGAAAAACATTTTTTCCAACCCATTGGACAAGGGCTTGCCAGGGTCCGTCGAGTGTCTGGTAGAGAGGTTCACTCCAGATTCTTATAAAAGAAAGATGTGTTAGTAAAATAAAGTAGACAAAGGCAAACCGCAAACCGGTTTTCTGCCAGTTTGCATGTATCAAAGCGATTCGATTAAGAGTGATACTGCTAGACATCTAGCTGTGATTCTACCGAATTGGTTCGTCTGAAAAACAACATAGACCCGAAAAAATTTCTTCTCCTGAAGGTAAGCAATATGTATGTTTAAAAAGTTTCAATCGAGTCACTGATGGCGCAAAAGGTTATTGGGCCTAGACGGCAGCTTGCCACCCTGTTGCTGATTGTTTCTTCTTTTTTTGCACTAGCCATCGATATCTTTTATGAGTTTGCTCCTGTTTATTTAACGGCTAAGTGGATGCTTGGTCCAGCCGATCTGATCCTTTACAACAGCCTACTTTGCGTAGCTCTTGCTGTGGGGAATGGGTGGTTGGCTCCGTTTTCATCGACCCGTTTTTTAGCTCGGAGAGGCATTATTCTATCCATAGGGGGATTTGCTTTTCTTTTGCTTGGGATCGTTTTGACAAATCAGACACTGATGATGATGGGTCTATTTACACTCTGCGGATTGGCTATTGGTCTGGGATGGACGCTCATTACCGTTAAAATCTCCGATGCTGTGCCAGATACTATTCAGGGTGAAGTGATGGGAGTGCAAATGTCTCTCAGATTTCTTGGAGATGCACTCATTTGCATCCTTGGAGGGCTATTACTGCTTGTCTCCCAAACTGATCTTATCTCTAGCTGCTTGTATTTCAGCCGCTACAATGGTCTATTATGTTGTCCACAAGGATGCAATTTCAAGATAGGCTTAGTCATCTAAAAGCTTGAATTTACTTAAAAAATAGAAAAAGATACCCTTAGTGCTTTATAAACCAATCGTTTGGATCGTATATGACAAGAACAGCAGCCCTTGCATTGTTAAATTTTAATCCTCAAGTCCTTTTTCATAGTATCCAAAACCCAGACCAAGATCCGAAGTGTCGGGTGATTGCGATGATTGTTAAGATTTTTGTCGAGAAGCTAATCGCCAATGGAAGCGAGATCGAGAGAGCAGGTAATGGACGACGCCGAACTAGGTATTCATTACTCAGTGAAGAAACAAGACTGCCCTTATCCGAAGCTCGTCAGCGTGTTTCTGGTTTTGTGGGTAAAGGAGTCAGTTTTGCGAGTTGCAAAAGAGTACTTCGGATATCTTGTCAGTCCAGTGTATGCGGATGAATGGCGCGATTTAAGGATTTGATTTTAGATATAGAATTTATCTAGAGTGGGAGAGGTTATGAAAACCTTTGCGGCAATATTGCCTCCTGTTGACTTGCTTGGTCTATGGGCAGAATACCAGAACAACTTCCAGCCTTTAATAGACAAGACCATTCCGATCTGAGCCCCTCTCACTTTACTAGCATACCAATATTCTACATGACTTACACGCCGGTCACCGATCAAACGGTATACTGGACCAGTATTGATAGCTACGATCAAGGGTACTTTTTTGGAAATTCTTATACAGCGATTGTCAATCCACCTACGCTACAATTTATACACAAAAAAGGATCTTGGCACCGTGACAGATGGTGGCGCAGTTTACATGACATTTATCCCTACAGGTGCAATCGCTTTTGCAGATTTAGTCAATAATCGGAAATTTTGTTAAATTACAAGGCAGCTATCAATTTGTGATGTCAGACGAACTCAGGCTCTACCACCAGCGGACTTTCTGATTGGTCTAAACATTATCAAAATCGATCAAAATATCCCTACTATAATAGACTTGCCTGGCAGTTATGCAAAGCCTTCCAGAATTTTTGCTGAACTTTTAATAACTCAATAAGAGGCCAAAAGTAAATCCGGAAAGGGTGCCTGATTTCCATTGGTCAGATAAGACGCTGTCCCTTCCGGCTTATCTGCTGCAGGTAAAAATTTTGGAATCGGACGATGTCGCTGTAGTAGTGTTGTTCCCATCCGGCTTTTACGAGAGTTCGAGGTTGGATGCCTCGAAGCAGTGTCTCCAATTAAGCCGATTTTAGGTCACAGTTGAAAACTGAACCATTTGAGTATGAAGTTGTTCGATTTAATCGACCAATACAGTAGAGGAGTCTGATGAATACTCATCTGTCTGTAGATAGGATTGTTTGATTTTGAATCTATTCCAAACAATGCTTCCGGCGATATTTCCGTAGAGTTCAAGGCCTGAGCACAGAGATAAATGGGCTTGGCATCCAGCTCGAGAGCCAATGCCTAGCAATGAATTCCGATTGTTCGATTTTATGATGTCTATGGCAGGCAGTCTTGTAGTGAGATCTACGAAGAAAGTATGAGTGTTGAGGTTAAACTTTTGCTCGATCGCTAGCCCTTGTACTCCAAAATAAGGTCGTAAAAAGAAATCAGAGCCAATAGGAATTTTCTCGGCCTTAGTTCCCAGTCGAGTCGATTGAAATTTAAAGACCACTTTTCATCTACTTCAAAAATGCCGGGCAAAATGTGCATAGTTATGAAGAAGCACAAAATAGATTCCAATGCTAGTGCTAGCTGTTGCCTTGCAGCTTGTCGAATAATAGGTATAGCAAACTTGAGTGTCCCAGCAAGAAGGTTGTATGCCGATGGCAGCTCGAACGCCGGAACTCCATTTAGGTTGTAGGTTAGAGAGGCTGCCCTGTTGCAACGGTAGGGCACAACAACCCATCTTGATCTGAAAACCAAAGTAGATAGTCTAGTTCGGCATAGACAGACTCAACGCAGTCGAGCGTGTATCCACTGTTGCAAGTTAAAAGGGCCGCCAATAAGCAAGGAACTCGTATTGAATAATTCTTCATGAAAACTCGACTTGTATTGCAATTGAGATTGAGTGTCAAGAAAACAGATCTAAAAATGTGGTAAGAGAGCTTTTTTGTTTAAACAACACTGACATTATTTCCGAATGAAACTGTTACAAGTTTGGTGATCCCTTTTTTAAAACAAGGGTTGCTGACCTCAACTCTTTCTAAGACCTTTATTTGAGACCCGTTAGCTAAGGTTCTGATGCGAGGCAAAATTTGTTTTGCTAGCCCAGTTGTCAAATGGGTAAGAACAATTGGAGACCCCTCTTGCATAATGGGAGTCAGTCGATCCATTAGACTATTGATTGCAGTAGTGTTTTTCGCAGATGTCCCTTCGCAGCTTATAGAAACAGGATTTAAAGCTATTGCGGCAGAGAGTGGGGTTTCCTCGATTTGATTTTCTGGGGTCTGATGGGCAGTATCTTCTTCTTGTATTGCGGTTTCTTGAGGTTCTGTTGCAACATCTGATTCAAGATTTGTAGATGCAGCGTCTATCTGTTTAGGTACAGTGACGGCTTTTAATACATTTGAGCTGATCAATATCAGTTTTTCCACAAGCTTTTGAAGAGAGGGTTTTTCACTGAATGACGCAGCCACTGTGTTCGTCAGGTGGAGCTGAAAAGGAGGCACTTTGGATTGATAAGCCGTGTCGATAGCTGTGGCAAGTAAAACAGCTCTTCCTAGCCAAAATTGTAGGGTATGGATCGGAGCCTGATGGGCTTGCCCAAAGAGGCAGTAATGCAGCTTGTAGGTCGCTTCTTTAAACTCAAGTTCTGCAATTTGTCTGATCTGATACCCCATTTTAAAGGTCCAGGAACCATATTCTGCAGGGAAATCTTGCATAGTAATGATGGATCTATGTACTGGTAGTTGATCTTTTGTCACTACTAAAGTAGGAAATGTATCACCATTTTCAAGCAGCTGAAGGGAGTTTTTACAAAAATTTTTCCTGGTTTTTTCCCAGTGATGGCATCCATGGCTTTTTGGCACATCATAGCCTTTGACTCGATCTTTGCTATAGTCAAAGGTTTCCATAAATATAGAATTGGGAATGGGTGTTCCCCCATTGGTCCTTGCAAGTTCGAAATCATAAAATTGAAGTTCTGAATACGAGCCTCTAACTTCTCTTGTTTTTTCTACAAGATCAGCCCGTAAATTTCTTGCCCAAGTGCCCTCTGGCTCAGGTTTATAATTTTGTGCAAGCCGGGTGGAGATTCCGGGATCTGTAGTAAGGCCTAATGTGTCTTGGTAATCAATGATGTGGCCTCTCCAGAAGGTTTTCCCATCCTTTTTATAACTTTCCGGGGACATGGGATATTCATTTCTTAGTGCTGTTGAGAACCCTTCCTTTTTTGCGTTAGCAAAACCGTGGATGGGCATGTTCTTTTCTGAGACGATGTATTGGATCCGACTATCACGTGTTGTTTGGTTATGATCTGGGCCAAATAGGTAAATCTGAAAAATTTGTGAAGGAGTTGCACGATGTCGAAGGATCATCAAATCATTTCCATCTTTATACCAGATGTGTCCTGCCGGTAAGTGGGGTTTTTGGTGATCTGGCAGTAGTTTGATGACCTCGATAGAGGGGCGAGTGTCTTGCGGCGGCTTCCATTTTCGGGTACAGGCAGATTCAGGATCTATAGATTGATAGTCGTTGAGCCAAGTTGTCGCGCTTTGAATAGCCGACTGGAGTCGCTCGAAGGATTCAACGGATGAATCGGCTGCCGGTGCAGGATGAACGCTTGCAGGTTGTGTTGTTTGGGGCGTAGTAATGGTTGCTTGCGGCGCAACAGCTGTTACTGCGTTCGTTTGCAAAGATGACATCAAATGCCTCATTTTTCACTTCTTCTAAGAGTACTCACTGCTAAATTGAAATACTATTCTAAAGGTCGAGATTTTATTGCCAGGTTTGGATTCGCATCCTCTCTCAAAGCGCAAGTTTGCCTTGCAGTAAAAAATATTTTAATGTAGAATTGCTTATTCAGAAATAACTAATTATAGGGTTTTTATGTCGTTTTATCTGTCTGCTGCAGCATCGTTTGCCGCTTCTAATTTCATGAAGGCGTTGCCTTTCACCCTTGCAGTCTCATGCTTAAGCAATGCTAAAGCTGAGGCAGGAAAAGTTCAATTGATAATGAAAGCCACTTTAAAAAGTGCAGCTGTTTCAGTAATTCTTAATGCGGTACTCCTGCCCTTATCTCGCAAATTCACCTTTTTAGATACTCTTTATATAAAGGGAGCCATTGCCCTTTTTACAGCAGCAATCATAAGCAATGAAATCTTTACTCGTAATCATTTGGTAAAAGACCCGGTAGAAGAGAATTTAAAGAGACAAGGTTTACACCTTGCAACAACGAGTACGTTGCAAGAACTTCTCATAAATAACGCTAAAGACGGTCAGTCTAAAAACGAAATTCTTGTTTGGAATCGAAAACGACAACAACTTGAGTGTTATTTTATGAAGGGTGGAACACAAGAATGTTTAGTCGTGCCTTATAACGCTAAAGAAGAAAGTTTTACTTTTCCGGGTAAAAAAGTTCCAGCGTTGCGCGTAGCAGCTATGAATGAATCCATTAACAATAGCGTAAACTTCTTGACTCAGCAACAATATGAAGAAATGAAAACAAAGTAACTAGGTTTTCTTACAACCCGCTCGTTAGAGAACACAGAGTAGCATAAAGAAGGCCCCTCTGCGTCCTCTAGCGAGCAAAGCGAAATGATGTGAAAAGAGTTTTTTCCCTCCAAACGCGTTGC
The DNA here is from genome assembly GCA_963765145.1 of Parachlamydiales bacterium. Lineage (GTDB taxonomy): Bacteria > Chlamydiota > Chlamydiia > Chlamydiales > JAJFMK01 > JAGVKY01. The sequence continues at coordinate 38,815 of CAVXVG010000021.1, read as the reverse complement.
GAGGGAAAAACAAAACTGTTATGCCATCCTTAGGTCGGTATTTTTACGCGTCAAAAAGGCTTTGGAAGGGGTTTTAGCTAAAATGTCATTTTGTGAGGGGGCATTTCGGTGTTGCCGAGTAGAGTTAGCCTTGCAATTCCCGAATAGCTTGTTCTAGTGTAAAAGCGTTTCTTGCACCTACTCGTCTACAAAGTCCTCCGCCATAAGAGATGCGGGGCTCTTCATTAAAGAATTCGATCAATACTGCAAATCTTCCAAGGCTACTTTTCTCGATTTCGAATGTGTAGCAACGGACCCACAGATCATTCACCATCAGAGCAAACTTGAGACGTTCAGCATTGCAAGTTTGTATTTTAAAAAAAAGCTCTTGAACCTTGTTGTCTAAGCAAAAGGTGGTTCTTTCTTCTTGATTGCCGATTAAAAGGAAATGAACTTGTAGAGGATGCGTAGAGCAGATTTCTACCAGTGGCCAAATATCAGACATGAGCAGTTAAACTTAGTTAAGGGCGACTAGGTTACACTTTTAGATCGCTTTTTGAAAGTCCTTAAATAAAACCGATTTTGACCTTAATTATTTATCATTGCCGTGCTTTAAGTGACGGTCAAAGAAGTCAAGGACGCGCTGGCTGACATCGATGGCGCTTGATTTGCTCCACATGGCGGGAGTGTGCCCTTCATTAGGGTAGAGAAGGAGTTCTGCGGGTTTGTTCAATTCGAAGATCTTTCAGTTTTTTCTCGATACGATCTAAGAGCTCTGAAAGAATAGAAACCCCTCCGCTACAAGTGATTCGAAGGTACCCGAGGCGAGGGTCCGATCCGAAAAATGAGAGAGGTGAAATCATCACTCTGTCTTCAAAGAGAAGAGAGTAGGAGATATCAACATCTGTTGTAATTAAGCCCCCTTTGCCAAGGGCTCTTTCTGCAGCGGGAGGTATTTGCTGGTGAAAAAGAGAAGAAAGATCCGCAATCACATAAAAAGTCCCTTCGACATGATAAGCTTTTTCAGGCAAAGCTATCCCCATTTTTCGAAGGCGCTCTTGCACATATTTAACTTGAACATAGTAGTGTTCGGCAAGATTTCTGCGCTTTTCCTCCGTAAGAGCAAACATCCCACGTGCATAAGCTATTTGTTGGCTCTTAGGCGCATGCAGATATGATAAAATCGTTTCATCTGATAATTTTTCTCGGATTTCTTCATCAGGACAAATTAAAACCGCCAATCGTTCTCCACTTGCTGAAAAACCCTTTGTCCCAGAACGTAGGATGATGATCCTATCTTTTAAATCGGGCGCGACTTGAAGCAAGGAGATGTGTCTGGAAAAGAATGTCAATTCGGAATAAGCCTCATCCAAAATAATGGGAATATGTTTTGGAGTTTTTCTTAAAAGAGAAGCTATTTTTGTCCACTCTTGTTCGCCTACAACTGATCCTAATGGGTTATAAGGATCGCAAAAGAGGAACGCATTAATTGTGTCATGATTCTTTTCTGCTTGTTCTATGGCCTCTTTAACCACTTCTGCTGTTAAACCATAGATTTCTTTGTTTAGAACATTTATTGTTTGCAGATTGTTTTGGTGACCTTCTACATTATAAAAAGGATAGTAAGGTGAAGGGGTGATGATTTTACCTTTTGGATCTTTCTCTCTAAGTATCCTAAAAAGCATCGTTAAACCAGCAAAGCCCCCAACGGTAAAAATCAGTTCATCAGGCTTAATAGCGATTGTTGGTCCATACCAATTTGTTAGGCCAAGCGCCATGATCTGTTTTGCTTCTTCGGTTCCTCCAGGTAAATCGTAGTCGATCGCGGTAGAAAATTTACTGATTTCATCCGTTAACTTCTCAGGAGAAAGGTGGGGAGTTAAATGGCTTTTAGCAAGACGAATAGCCTCGAAATTAGATGACCAATAATCCATCGCTGTCTTTGCAACATCTTCATTGAGAAAGTAACTAGGTTTTCCGATCCCAGCAAAGATCATTTTTTGCTTAAACAGGTTTTCTTCATGACGGTCTAGATGTCGTGCCCAAATATTTAGTAAGACTAAAGGATCTGCACTTTTCGAAAATGAACCATTAGGTTTTAGCACAAAATCTCCTTGATTGTTGTTAATTGTAAATTTTTCATTTCTTTTGTTCAATCGTATTTTTAGTCAACCTAATTTGTGAAAAATAGTTAAAGACCATCCACTCATTTTTTAAATTATTAATCTCGCCTAAAGTGAAAATTGGCTTTAATTTCGCGAAGCGTTTGGAGCAAGGAAGAGACTGCCGTCCCTCTGATCACGAAGTAAGTTTTCATACTCTCTATGATCTCTCGAGTCCTCTGTGGTTATAAAAATTTAAACATATTTCAACCACAGAGGTTTTTCTCAGGTTTAAGAGTTTTGTATTTTAAGAGACTTACTCAGGAGTGCTAAACTCCTGTTTAGCTTTGACTTATCAGTGAAAGTGAAAGCTAAGCAGGAGTTTAGCGCTCCAAACGCTAGCGCGAGAAGACTGTTATTGAGGGCAAGATCTGATGGCTCTGAAGGGCTCCAAAACTGCTTAAATCAATCCCCTAGCTCTGACCCTTTTCTATCGCATGTCATTTGTCCGGATGCCAGGTCTGACCCTCGTTCCTTTCCGACCCCCTTAAAGTCTGGGAGATACAGCAGATAAGAGGGAAGGTGCCTTAGTATGAGGAAGCGTCCGTCTTTATATGAAGTTTAAGAAAAAGCTCTTAACTAAAGGAAGAATTGAGAGGTGTTTATGTCTTTTAATAGCGGTTTTCCTCCAAAAGATTTGGGTGATGCAGGGCACGTGCACGACGCAAGTCAGCCATCCACTCATGGCGCTGCTTCAAGTCAGCCATCCACCCATGGCGCTCCATCGGATGTTCCCATTCCTGATGGTAAGTTTGAGAAGTCGCAAAGCAGCTTTCAGACAGCGGGTGAAGCACTGAAATCTTTTGGACGGACTATCACTTCCTTGAAGGAAAAAGGGACAACGATCGCTTCCAAGCATTTCGAAGAGTTCACCATGAGTGTCAAAGGGCTTTTTGATAGAACTTTTGGCTTGAACAAAGGTTCTCTCGAGATGGACATGACGAGCGGCAAAAAGGAGTCTCATGTCGAGATGTACATGGCGAGCGGCAAAAAGGAGTCTCATGTCGAGAGGCTCATCAGAGAAGGGAAGGTTGAGGTTGACTATCAAGGGCATCTAGTTAGTAAAGAACCATCATATGCCAAATATGTTAGGCCAACAGAGGCCGAAGATTTTGAAGATGACATTGAGATACTTGTAGATGAAAAACAAGTAATTAAAGGTGGGGGAGGATATAAATTTTCTGTCAGTACCAGTGACGGAGATGGAGGTAATCGAAAAACAGAGCGAGTCAATCAACGTGTTGTTAACTATGTAAAAATTGATGATAACGGGAATGTCATTCCGGTTATAGCAAAAGAAAAGGTGTCGGGAGGACCTCCCAAACCTTCCGTCAAACTTGATGCTGATGAGGAGGATATTATACCACGGCTTACTGCGTCTGCGCTAGAGGCTGAACTTAAAGCGGAATCTGAAAAGGTGATTCTTCCAGGAGATGCATTGAAGTCGATGTTTGAAGGAATCTCTGAAGATGGGCGGCTAGAGGCGCTTAAGCGACTAAATCCCCAGGAAAGGCTCGACTTGCAGTCAATGATTGCGAATGTGAAACAGGGGAGAGAGATTCCTATCAGCAAAACATATATTGAAAGTTTGAAGGCTAAGCTTAGCGACACATCGACACAAAGGAGCGATTCCTCGCTGTCATCCAGTGTTCGGAAAGGGGCGGAAAATATATTAGATGGTCGAATTTCATCGAAAAAACTTGAAAAAAGGCTTGCAGAGGGTCTGAACACCCTTGCGGAGGAAGCTAATCAGCCTGCGCCAATTCCTAAAATCGTTGTCAGAAGGGCTACCAACATGCAGGAAGAGGTGAAGAAACTTTCAGACGAAATAAGCGATGTTCAGAGATATTTTGATATGGGAGGGCGGCAAAAGCCGAAAGGGTTGCGAGCTGCCGAGACGAAGATCAATATAGATGCAGCAAATCGAAACATAGCGCAATTTAATGTTACTGATTCGCAATTAAAAGAGGCGTGGAAAGGGCTCGTATCTCAAGAAATTAGAGAGAAATTTGCAACTTGCGTTGTGATGATAGGAAAACACCCTGAACAGGCTCAGTTGTTTAAGGAACAGGCCATGGCTCTCATTGCTTTAGAGGAAAAGGCAACAGGAGAAAAGGCGACCAGTTTGAGAGAGCTTCTCGGGCAGCAAGCCCCTCCAAGCGAATCGCAATCTGAAGAAATTAAGAAAGCAGAAGCAGAGGAAAAGCCTGTAGAAGAAGGCCCTCCAGATACTGAGAGAGAACTTTTTGGAAAGTTGACGGAGGAATTTACGTCTCTCCATGAAGATGAGCTTGATAAGCTCCTTCAGGAAACAATCATGCTAAATGAGCCAAAAGAATTGCCTCCGGGGGCAATGAAGGCAACATACGAAATCGTAGAAAAGAAAAAAGCCGAACTTCAGCCAGCAACAGAGTTCAAAGAAGTAAAGACATCCTCCGCTCCAAAAAAAGGGGAACCACTATCTGAAGCCGAAGAAAAAGCTTTGGATGAAATAATGAAAGAGTTGGACTCGTTTATAAATGAATGATAGGGGTTTCAAGTTTCGCAGCGCGTTTGGAGTGCTAAACGGCCTTGTTGCATAATTAACCTCTCTGGGTGGTGAGTGTCGTGAGAAATAAATAAACGCTCGAAGGGTGTTTTCGGATTGTAGCCCAGGGTAAGCGCGGAGCGCGCAACCCTGGGTTTTAGGCAACACATAAAATGGCACCCACGAAGTGGGTGCTGGATGAGTCTTAAACTCGATGATTGCCTTTTGCCTGACCACATACCCGGCACCCACGTTCGTGGGTGCATCGCCTTAATGTATCGTTTTACCCAGGGTTGCGCGCTTCGTGCTTACCCTGGGCTACAATCCTAAAACACCCTTCGGGCGTTTATTTCTATTCAGCGAACAATTATGCAACAAGGCCGTGCTAAACTCCTGTTTAGCTTTCACTTTTCACTGATAAGTCAAAGCTAAACAGGAGTTTAGCGCTCCAAACGCGTTGCGGGAGCTAGCTCTCTATATTCAAAAACCCTTTTTTCTCGCCGTTGAATTCTGCAGATGTTGTAGTTGTTTTACGGCAGTGTGCTGCTCAAGATGGGGATGGCAGCTAACTGCATTCCTAAGGAAAAAATGATCAAAGAAGCAAGGGAAACATCGTATAAAAAACCGATTAAAGCGCTGCCCAAAAACCAAAATACTCCAAACCAGATGTTCAAAATTCCATAGGCAGTGCCCCTTTTATCCATTTGAACCATGTTGGCTACGACAGCTCGCATGATAGATTCTTGGGTTCCTATGCCAATGCCCCATAAAATCAGTCCTACCAATGGGAGATAAAATCCATCTAGAAAGACTAGAGGAGCAAACAGGGAAGAAATAGCTGTCACATAGATGAGAATTGAAAATCCCATTTTGTCGTACAGTCGGCCACATATAAGAGCTGCCAAGCCAGCAGCTATACAAGAGATGGCTAGGATGTATAGCCAATATTTCTTAGTGAACCCTTCTTTTTTGGGATTGGCTGATTCACTGTGGTCCTTTAGCGGAAGCAAAAGCTATTTTTTCTTACTGCCTCGAAAGAGATTCAAGATAGCTCGAATCATCTCCATGAGAGTTTTTCTTTTTTTAATGGAAGTTTTTTTCTTTTCTTCTGCAATGACTGGTTGTTCTTCCGGTTCCTCAGGTTCTTCATCTTCATATTCCCCATACAGCATGGCATCGTTCCGATCCCTTCTTCTGTGCCTTGCTTTCTTCATAGAGTCGTCTGGGCTATTTGGTCCCATTGAAACTTTATGGAGATGGCCACCACCACCTTTGTGGCCAGCGGCTTCTTTTGCCCCTGCAGTGTGAGTAGGGCCCGAACTTTTTTTTCTCCCCATCAACCTTATGGCCATGGCCGCCGCCATGATGCCCACCACCTACAGGTGGCGGCTGAGGGGGTGGGGGAGGAGTAGAGCCAACAGAACCAGTATCAGGCATAATAAATCTTCTATACTCCAAGTTGACCTTTCTTTATAAAGTCAATTTTAAAGCCTGAAAAGGAGGCTGTTTATGAAAGTTCAAATCAAAAGAATTTACGAACCGCGCTCGAAAGAGGATGGCTTTCGTCTTTTAATCGATCGTCTTTGGCCTCGAGGTGTTAGCAAAGAAAAAGCAGCGTTGAATGGATGGATGAAAGACATTTCTCCATCGCCGGAGTTGCGTAAGTGGTTTGACCACAAAGAAGAAAATTTCAAAGAATTTAAAACTCGTTACATAGCCAGCAGTTCCCGCTGAGCAGTTTTACCGTGTAGATTAAAATTTGATTTCGTAAACTCTAACCACGTGTTTACCGAACTCAAAAGACGAAATTTCATGTCATTCAGAAAAAATCTAAGCGCTCCCGGCCTACTCTCCATCATTTATCACCAATTTTTAAAAGTACCTGATCCTCGTGAATTCACCAAAAATGTGACGATATCCATAACAGATCACTTAATGTCCGGAATGGCCGTTTTTGGTTTAAAGTGTCCCTCTTTACTTGATTACGACAAAAAACGTTCAAAAAATGTTATCACCCAAAACCTCCACGATCTCTACCATGTTAAAACCCCTCCCTCCGATACCTACCTACGAGAGCGGCTGGATCACGTTGACCCGAATGATATTCGACCTGCTTTTAAAAAGGTGTTTGCTGCCTTTCAGAGAGGAAAAGGGCTCGAAGAATTTGAGTACTTGGATGGACACGTTCTTATATCCGGCGACGGGACGGGGCAATTTTCATCTAGCAGCGTGTGTTGTCCGCAGTGTTGCGTGAAAGAGCTTCAAAATGGCACGAAAACCTACTATCACCAGATGTTTGGTGCTTGCATTGTTCATCCCGACAAGAAAAATGTGATCCCCTTATGCCCAGAAGTCATCCTGAACCAGGACGGCAGTTCCAAGAATGACTGTGAGAGAAATGCCTGTAAACGTTTTTTAGAAAACTTTCGGAGGGAGCACCCCCATCTGAAAGCTATTCTTGTAGAAGATGGCCTAAGTTCAACAGCACCTCACATAAGGATGATAGAGGAATATGGTTTAAAATACATTCTAGGAGCAAAACCTGGCGATCATCAGTTCCTATTTGAACAGCTAAAGACAAGCAAAGAGACTCTCTACCATGAAATCAGAACGAGCGATGGGTATTACCATCAATTTAGGTTCCTCAATGGTGCTTCACTGAACAAGTCAAATCAAGACGTGAAAGTCAATATTCTTGAATACAGGCAAACCGATCCCAAGGGTAAGGAGCTGAATTTTTCATGGGTTACAAATATCTTAATATCAACAACAAACGCGCATAAAATCGCTAAAGGCGGGAGGGCAAGATGGAAAATTGAAAATGAAACATTTAACACGCTAAAAAATTTGGGATACAACTTTGAACACAACTATGGGCATGGGAAAAAATATCTTTCTACCGTCTTATGCCTCCTAATGATGCTGGCATTTCTGGTTGATCAGGTCCAGGAAATCTGTTGCTCATTATTTCAACGGTGTAGAAAGTCCGCAAGGACCTATCGGAACTTGTGGGAAACAATGCGGGCACTCTTTCAATATGTGAGGTTCAATGATTGGGAAGCTTTTTACTTAACGCTGAGTGAAGAAAAGCCCCTGAATACCTCCTAGCTAACATGTTCGTATCCCTAACCTGATTTTTTTATCTTGTCCTCTTGACTCCTTTTTGAATTTTAGTTGGCCAAAGCAACACCCATCCCTTAAGCTTTCTTTCTACTTTTTTATCAGTTAAAAATTTATATGGACGTCTTCAGCGGGAATGGCTGTTACATAGCTGAACTTCGTCATAACCCTTCTGTTCAAGAGCTGCAGAAGCTGATCAAAGAACATAAGATGGTCACACTTCTCTATGGCGCGCGTGACCCCAACATCAATCATGCCGTCGTCTTGCTCGAGTATTTGCACAAGAATAAGTGAAAGTGGCGGGGTCAAATTGCGCCAACTTAAGAGTAAACTGCCAAAAAATAGTCTAAGAACCTGCCCTTTCCGCTTTTAGCCGTTCCTTTCGTTCGTTCCAGGCACGTACCACCACACACTCACCAATTTGGCAATGATGATGGCGACAAATAGTTGGCCAAACATTGCTTCTATGGCAGTAAGGGATTTTGCAAGATGGCTTAAAGGAGTAATGTCACCCATACCTAAGGTAGCCAAAGTGGCAAAGCTGTAATATAAAAAATTGAATTGTTGTTCGTATGCGTTAAGGAGAGTGGTGCTGTCAAAATTTAAGATACCTGCTCCGTGGAAGCTGCCGGGATTCATCATATTCTCGATGAAATAAAACTTTGCCCATAAAATGCCTGACAGTAAATAGACCATTAATGCTCCGAAGATCAGATCGGTATTGACAAGGCCGGCATGTAAGATTTTTCGCATTAAAACGACAATTGCAAGAAGCGTAAAAGCCAAAGAAAATCCATATGCAATGATCATGTAAGGCAGAGAATGGTATTGAAAGCTTAATGCATCAAAATAGATAAATGGGATCAGGAAAAAAGGGCCTATTACTAAAATTGATCTTTGACCATCGATGGCGTAAACGGAGGAGAGAATCAATAGAATAAAATTGCACTGAAGGAGTAAATGAGTGTAGAAATTTTTTTCAAATGCAGGGACGATAAAAAAGATAGCCATAAGGGCTAAAAATGCCCCAAGAAACCCTCCAGCACGCCATTTACTACTATGGATGCGATATTCTTGTGTGTTAATATTCATGTAGATTCTCTGATAATAAGCTTTAGTTTGATGTACTAACAAGTTTTTTTCAATATTTTTGTAAGTGGCTGGAGGAGTGTTTTCTAGCCAAATTTGCTGCAAATTTCTTGACAACTACAATTTTGTTGTTGATATTGAAACGCAGAGAAGTCACTTATGAAAATCAAATTTATTACTCTCACTTTAGTCGCTTTAGTAACTGCTACAGTCAATTTATTTGGCGGTTCACCTGCTCCTTATCGATGCAGAATGTCATCAAACGAACTAGAAGCAGATATCATAGTCATAGGTGGCGGAGCTGCTGGCTGCGTTTTGATGAGCGAGCTATCAGAGAACGGCCGCTTTTCTGTATTAGGAATTGAGGGTGGGCTAAATTTAACAGATGATCCGGCAATAGAGGCAGTAGGTCTACCAGCATTGTTATTGGCAGGGACAGGAAAGCCACAGTATTTTTGGCCGGGATGGAACCAAACACTGCCAATGGCAGGGCTGAACGGACGGACAAGTGATTGGACCACAGGAATGGTGTTGGGCGGCGGCGCATCCATTAACGGATTATACTATGGCCGTGGCTCGAATGCTGTCTACTCACGTTGGGAAGGAGTTTCTGGCAGCAGCAATTGGAGTTTAGCCAATATTCTGGACGCTTTTAATAAGCTTGAAAACTACCAAGGTTTGACCATCACGCCAGGGGCACGAGGAACCGATGGAGCTCTAAGTGTGCTGCAGACGCCTACGATCTCGCAGCTAACAGCAAATGTGCTGTTGCCTGCAACGCAGGCAGCCTTTCCTGGAATTCCAACAGTCGTGGACTATAATGATCCAAGTGTAGAGAACTGCATAGATCCTCGCGCTCAGTGGTTTATTGACCCTACAGGTACCCAGCGGGCAAGCAGCGCTACAGCCTATTTAAATAGCTCAGTTATGACGCCGGAAGGTCAAGGTGTGAATGGACACTCGCTATTTATGCTATTTGATGCGGTCGCTTTGAGGCTGGAATTTGGCAAAGATGGGCGTGCCGAAAAGGTAGCCTATATGAAAAACGGCCGACTCTTTAGGGCAAAAGCAAAAAAAGCTATTGTTTTAGCCGGTGGCATCAACAGCAGCAAGATACTGCAGCTTTCGGGCATAGGTCCATCAGCAGTTCTGAAGAATGCAGGGATCAAGCCTGTGTTTATCAATGAGAACGTAGGAAAACATCTGCAAAACCACCCGCTCATTTTCATTACGACGCTAGCAAACCCTGCTGACAATGGTATACCACCAGGAGCGCCATACGCATTTACAATCAACAGCGTCTACTTGCCAGTAGTGAACGGTAGTGCCAGCGACCCGAGAATGCTGCAGATTTTGTTTGATTATGCACCAGCAACCCCACTAACACCTGCGGCTCTCATCATTGGATTTGAGCTTTTGAACCCAGTAAGTGAGGGCAGTGTCAATATCCAAAGTGACAACGCATTTCAGATTGCCGCAGCAGATGATGGTTTTTACCAAAATCCGGTAGACCTCATAAATATGAAGAATGCGGTCCAGGTCTATATCCAAGATCTGTTAAACGAATTAGCCGCCATTGCGCCATTTCCTTATTATCGCCCCATTCCAACTGACCCGATACTAGGAGTTATTCTTCAAAGTTATAGTGATGACTCGGTTACGGCATATGTAAAAAATAACAGCAATCTTTCGTTGGATGTACACCACTTTACATCGCATTGTAAAATGGCTCCTCTAAATGCTGGAGGCGTGGTAGACGGAGATGCACGTGTTTACGGTACACCGAACGTTTATGTGCTGGATGACTCCATCTGTCCTGTGATTCCAGACATCAACACAGCAGCAGCTGCTATGATGATCGGAGTACGAGGTAGCGAAATTCTGAAGCGGGTTTTAAGCCCATGAAAAATCACAGAGAGATCATCACGATGAAAAAAACTATTCCACTATTTTTAATGACGTTCTTGTTTTTTATGGCAGCTGATGCACAAGCTCAAGAATGGTATGCAGAAGACGACTTCTTTTGTGATGACAACGTTTTTTATGAAGACAGCTGCTGTTTTGATGAGACAAGTTTTTATGCCAAGTTTTTCAGCGGTGCTAATTTTGTCCAATACACCACTGCAGATGGGAATAGGGCTAACTATCAGACAGGGTATATAGTTGCCGGTTCAGTAGGTTATTGTTGGTGTTATGGCTTGCAGTTGGAAGCTGAATATGCTTATAGACGAAACGATATAAACAAAATCGACTTCTTCCTAGAAGGTTCTTCCAGGAAAGGCCATTTCCAAACTTCCTCGTATATGGGCAACCTATTATGGAATTTGCCTTTATCTTTATCAGGGTATGCATTTTGTGATATCCAGCCTTTTATTGGGGCAGGTGCAGGCTACGATTTCCAACGGATGCATGCTTCAAATTCTCGTGTTATTTTTGACCAAAAGTGGAGCCATTTTTCTTGGCAGTTAGTGGCAGGATTTTTTTGCCCGATCTTCTGCAATACAGAGGTGACTTTTGAATACAAATACCATCAAGGAGGCTGTCAATTTTATAACCACTCCGTCGGAGTTGGGCTCGTATATAATTTTGGCGACTTTAGATAAGTCAGCCGATGAAAGCTTCAATGCGGACACACGAAGGACGAGTGGCCTTAGTCACAGGAGCGGCTCTTGGAATTGGCCAGGCGATAGCAGAGGCATTGGCAGAACGTGGAGCCCAAGTGATTGTTACCGATCTTGCCATTCCAAACGACACTGTTAAGAAAATTGGTCCAGCAGCGCATGGGTTTCAACTTGATGTGACCAAAGAAGAGGATTGGCGCTCGGTATTAGAAAAAAGCCAAAAAATTGGTGAAGTGGATATCGTTATCAATAACGCGGGATTTTTCCCAAATCGGCTCATTGACGAGCTGGACTTTCAGACATGGCGAAGAACAATGGCTACGAATTTGGACTCCCACTTTCTGAGTGTGAAGCACTTCTTGCCTGCAATGAGAAAGAAAAAATGGGGACGTTTTGTCGGAATTTCATCGAATATGGTTGGCTTGGCCGTCCCCGGTATGAGCCACTACATTGCTTCAAAGATGGGAATTATCGGGTTCATGAGAGGTCTGGCAAATGACGTCGCTTCTGATGGCATTACTGCTAATGCCGTGCTACCTGGTCTGACTAATACAACAGCTACTGCATCGCAAACGGAAGAGCAAAAACGCTCTATTTGGGAGTATCAAGCGATCAAGCGACTAGAAGAGCCAACCGATATTACAGGTGCAATTCTTTTTCTGACATCAGATGACGCCGCATTTATCACTGGTCAAGCTATTGTCGTAGACGGCGGCCAGTATCGAGTTGGCTAAAAATCCGCATAACTCTTGGCGTTGCCAGTCACATTGAAAGGGGCTGGCCCCACCCCCTGATTCTGAATCATCAGCCTATGCTTTATATTTTGGCCTAGAGAGTTGATTTAGGTAACCTTTTGGCAGAAAAAAATATGTGAAAATTGCCTTTAATTTCGCGGTAGCGTTTGGAGCGCTCCTGAGCCCGTTTAGCTTTGACTTATCAGTGAAAGTGAAAGCGCAACAAGAGTTGCGCACTCCAAACGCTATTGCGAAAAAAATATATTGTTTGAAGACTAGATTTGCGGCTTGTCAGAGCACTTTGGCTTAGGTTGACGACATTGAGGCTGAGCATTAGGTTGACTTGAAGGGGAAACCTTTCTATATATAGCCTTCAATTGAATAAGCTCGACTTGGACTATCGGAAGAAAATGAAACGCTACATTACCCTGAGCAGTTTACTGATCTTATCTGCATGTGATTCCTCTCCATCGCAAAATATTTTGGGTTCTTATTTTCCTGCATGGATGCTGTGTGCCTTCATAGGCATTCTACTGACAGTCATCGCCTACCGCATTTTTATCAAAATGGGCATTGAGGAGTCGATCCCTGCAAAATTATTGATCTATCCCAGCCTTGCCTGTTCTTTAACATTCATGACATGGCTTTTCTGGTTTGGCAACTAAATGGGTGAAGAGAGATGAGAGAAATATTTAAAAAACTGGCTGCTGCATGTAAACGAGCCTTATTGGCTGCAAAAAAGAGTGTGGGTTTTCTTGTGGCTGTGGTCGTGCTGGCTCTGTTGGTGATTTCTGCAATTTTGGTTGTTGTACGTATGGACGAGCGGCCTAGGACCGATGACGCATTTTTGTTGGCCAATATCGCAAGTATAGCACCTGATGTCTCTGGTAAAATCACTACTCTCAATATCGTTAACAACCAAACTGTCCGTGCAGGAGATCTTCTTTTTAAGATCGACCCCGAACCGTTCCAATTCAAACTAGATGCTTTAAAAGCTCAACATAAGCTTGCCTCTATCACTCTTGATCGGATGGAACCTTTGCTTGGTAAAGGATATGTGACTGCAGAGCAAATCGATGAGGCACATGCCACAAAAGACAGCACAGAAGCCCTTGCAAATTTGTCAAACTGGGATCTTGACAAAACGACCGTAAATGCACCCTTTGATGGTAAAATTGTGGGACTCAACTATGCGGTGGGGCAATATGCCACTGCAGGCAAGCCCGTATTTACAATGATTGATACCTCAAGATGGTATGCAGTGGCCAACTTTCGTGAGACAGAAATTGCAAAAATGAAGCAGGGGGCTCTTGCGACGGTTTATGTGATGTCACACCCCGAACAGGCTTTACAAGGGCGGGTGGAGAGCATCGGTTGGGGAGTGACTACTGAGGACGCAACACTTGACACTGGGTTACCATCTATCACAAAAACATTGAATTGGGTCAGGTTAGCGCAGCGCTTTCCTGTCCGCATTCTCCTCGACAATCCGCCCGACCATTTGATGCGTATCGGTGCAACTGTAGTCGTAGTAGTTCATTGTGAGCCATCTGGAATGCTCCATTTATTCCTTCGTTCTTTAGGTTGGTATAGCGATGCAGCTGCTACAATTTCTACAAACTGAATTGGCGCCGAGGCAGGGGCGTCTGGAAAATGTGTTAAGGATCACCTGTCTTTCAGTTCTACTTGTGATCTTGTTAGAAACCTTCCAGACTCCATTGCCAGCCTATTCAGCTTTTATTTTATTTTTCATCTCAAAGGATGAAGCTGAATCGACGATCCTTGTAGGGCTTCTTACAGCAGTCTCAATTACAATAGCTGTTCTCCTCGCCATTGCCATTTACACTCTTTCAGCAGGCGAGCCGGGCTTGAGATTACCGTTGATGGCTATCATAGTGTTTACAAGCATGTTTATCTCGCGTGTTTCCAGGCTTGGAACGGTGGCTTTTATCACAGGTTTTCTTGTGACTGTTTCCCTTACCTTGGTGGATGTGGTGCAGCGGACCGATTTGTTAACAAGCGCAGAGGTTCTGACCCGATCGGTACTTTGGTTATGGGTTGTCGCCATGCTGCCGGTTGGACTGGTCATATTAGCTAACATTTTTACAGGGCGGGACCCTGCCGATCTATTCAATCACGGTTTGGCGGAACGTCTTGAATTGGCTGGCCGGATATTGACTCAAGATCGAGAAAATCCAAAAGATCAAAAGCAGATAAAAGATTACCTGAAGTCGGGGACAGGTGAACTTCTTCGGTATTTGAATGTTCCCGGGATATTTTACAAAAAATTGCAGCAGAATAAACCGGAAAATATTGCACTTTTGGCGCATACAGCGCGAGTAATTGTCCTGCTTAATGAATGGATGAAATTGAAAATTTCAGAACCAGAACTTGTTGCGAAAGCTTTGGAATGTGGAAAAAGGCTTTTGACACTGTCTCGTTGGGTAAAGTCGCAACCTGATCAGGTGCCTCCACTAGAAAAGCTTACTCTTCCTGCTTATGAAGGAAGGACAGTGGATGAACGAAAAGCCTTTCTTCTGCTTTCTACAATGGTAGAACAAATTGAAGCTCTCCCTTTGCTTTTGGCTTCACGAGAAAAGACTACTTCTTCTCAACAAGGACAGGCTGAAAAATCGCCTCACCCCCTTTTAGTGTCCGACGCTTTTACCAATCCTGACTATTACCGTTATGCTCTAAAAGCCACCTTAGCCATTTTTTTGGCCTATATTACGTATAATTTACTCGATTGGCCTAGCATTAGGACCTGCATGATCACTTGCTTCTTTGTTTCTTTGGGAACTTTTGGCGAAACGGCTCAGAAAATGGTGTTGCGTATCGCTGGAGCCCTTATAGGAGGGGGCTTAGGTTTGGCCACGATTGTTTTTCTCATGCCGCATATGACAACAATCACTGGCTTGAGTTTGGTTGTCGCGGTGATTTCGTTTTTTGCAGCTTGGGTTGCGACAAGCAGCGAACGACTTTCTTATGCAGGATTGCAGATTGCGATCGCCTTTTTTTTCAGTATTCTTGTTGGATATGGCCCTTCAATTGATTTAACAGAGTCTCGCGACAGGGTTGTTGGCATTCTTCTTGGAAACCTCATAGTCTTCCTTGTTTTTACAACCATTTGGCCAATAAGCGCTGTTGCACAAGGAAGGCGATCTTTAGCCAATGCACTGAATAAATTGTCGCAACTATTGGCCATGGAAGAACAAAGTCATAAAGATGCCTTATTCCTTGCATCGAGCGATGCGATCTCTCAAGCAATCCGTTTGAGCTCTCTCGATCTTTTCGAGCCCAAAGGCATACAGGATGAAAAAATAACAACGGGTAAAGCTTTAATCGATGCCGTACAAGCACTAAGCGGACCTGTGGTGGTATTAGGAGAGCAGTTTTTTTTGTTGCCCTTATCTGTTCGATCAAATCCCGAGCAAACGGCCTATTACAAGTCGCTGAGCGCCTGGTTTGCCCGTGCTGCAGAGCAAGTCGCTTCTCGCGATGGATTGATGGCGCCACCGCCTGACATTCACCCACTTGTTCACAGCTTTGAGCAAGCAGCTATCGAATCGTCAGCTTCTCATTGGCTGTTGGCTTGTAACGAGTGGTACCGGACCCTTAACCAAAGGGTGCATCAGCTAGATACACTCGTAAAAAAATCGGCCGCATACGGCAATATCCCAATGAATTTGACAATCAAAGGGGCGACGTGAAAGACTCGATCAAAGGCATTTTGATAAGCCTTCTGGCCTGCTGTGCCTTGACTGGATGTTATCGCTCCTTTGTAAATCTAGCCCCCCAATATCCTGACAGCCCCTGGCAACCCTGTGGATATGAGGAGGCATTATCTTGTGCAGCTCCGAAATTTGAGCTTCCATCTCACTCTGCTCCCCGTTATTATAATGAAGAATGGCTTGTAGAACCTGACCATGAGTACGATTTAGCTGAACTGATCGACTTGGCCGAACGGGCAAACCCTAAGACGCGCATCGCTTGGGAAGAGGCCAAACAGGCCGCATTTGCTGTTGGGTTGACATTGGCAGATTATCTTCCTCAAGTCAGTGCCGATATATTGACCGGCTACCAGCATACACCTGTCCCATTGCCTACCGCGCTTGTTCCAAGTGGACAAGCTATTTTAGATACCACAGAGTTTTGGCCCTCTCTAGCGATTAAATGGCTCTTATTTGATTTTGGTAAGAGGGAATATTTGGTCGAAGCCGCTATACAGCGCTCCTACGCATCGAATGTTGCTTTTACCGAAGCGCATCAGAAATTGATTTTTGAAGTTTCAAAGGCCTACTTTGACCTCAATGCAGCAAGAACACAATTGCACGTTGCAGAACAGGCCCTAAAAAATACCGAAATTCTTCAAGATGCTGCAGAATCTAAACAAGAAAGGGGGCTGGAAAAGGCAACCGAAGTGGCGATTGCTCGTAGAGAGACTGCAAAGGCACGCTTTACTCTTGAAAAAGCAAAAGCCGACGACAATGACGCTTATTATAGCCTGTTGGAGGCTATGGGACTGACACCTACCCTTAAGTTACAGGTTGCCGATAGTTCAGGTCGTGCGTTGCCGAGGGGGTTGGCAGTAGATGTAAACGCCTACATTTGCCAAGCGCTCCAGCAGCGTCCAGATATTATCGAAGCTTTTGCCAAGCTACGCGCTACTAAGGCTGATGTTGGCAGTGCAGAAGCGGCATTTCGCCCAACGATTAATCTAGACACCTTTGTCTATCAGGGGATTAGTTCGCTTCGTACCGGCACCGGACATACCACTTGGGTCAACAGGCCGGCATCCGCCGTTTTTATCGAGTTTAAACTTCCTTTGTATGATGGCGGGATGCGTTGGAATAGCCTGAATATCGCCTGCTCAAAAAATGCTGCTGCAAAAGAAGAGTTAAGACGGATTCAAAATGAGGCCATTCGGCAGGTGGCACGAGCCTATGACTTGGTTAAAAGTGCCCTCGCCGAATACGAATCTGCCCTTGCGCTTGTTGAAGCCGCAGATATCGCCTATGACGCTGCTATTGATTCTTATCGTCAGGGAGTGGGAACTTTTACCGATGCCATAAGTACAAATACCGAAAAAGTCCAAGCGCAGTCTACCCTAGCAAATGCGTATGCTACAGTACTCACTGCTGGTGCCGCCTTAGCTTTTACTGCTGGCGAACTTACTTCGATTGACGCGCTCGAAAAATAAGAATTTTTACGATTTAGGAAAGGGAAATTCCATAAGCAGGTTAGGCTTTATTGTTTATATAAATTTAACGTTCTTTTGCTACAATATATTCTATGTCTATTGGTGCAAATACCCCACCTCCAATGTGGACTTACTTTAACACCGGTCCTTTCAAAACAAAGCACTTTGGGATGAGCACCGATACACAATTTAATGAAGGAGAGTACGGGGTCCTATTCATCAGCAGCCTTGATCCATCAAGGCTTATTAAAAAATCAGATTCTAAGACTCTGATCAACGAATATACTATCGGCAGAAAAATTGACCATCCTAACTTTATGAAGGTTTACCGCCTTTTTAAAAAAGTTTATGTGGATGAAAACGGCAACCGAGTTAATTGGAAATATAAGTTAGAAATCGAAAGAATTTTCGGAAAGACTTTGGGAAATGCCTTGGCGGCTGAAAAGATCGATCGGGGTTTTTATTTAAAGCTGACAGAAGCGATGTGCAACGGAATTATCTACCTCAATCATCAAAAGATTGCTTGGGGCGATATACGTTCTGAAAACATCATGGTAAGCGATGACGGAGAGATAAAATTCATCGATTTTGGTTTATATGTTGAGGTGACGGATGATGCAAAAAGAATCAAAAAGTGTTTGAAAAATTATGGCGAACTTGTTGTTAAAATATCCGAGGACTATCAGATGTCTGAAGATGCTGAAGTGATCAATAAACACATTGAGGATTTGCTGGTTAATAAACGAAAAGAATTAAAAAACGGCGCCTCTCCTGAGCAAACACTAACCTCATTTCTTGATCAAGTCAGGCTCTGCCTTCAGTCACCTCTAAGAGATTAGAGCTTTCGCGTTTATATAGTTTTAACGTTTTTTTGTTAAAATTCTTATATGCCTATCTATTTTGATACAGAATCCTCCATGGTTACTTATGTTGGTGGTGGCGAATTAGAAACAAAGCACTTGGGGATTAGCGCCAAAACCTTCTTGAATGAAGGAAGTTACGGCAGTCTGTTCGTCAACAAGTTTGATCCATCAAGGCTTATCAAAAAATCAGATTCAGAGACTCTAATCAATGAATACACTGTCGGTAAAAAAATTGATCATCCTAACTTTATGAAGGTTTATCGCCTTTTTCAAAAAGTTTATGTTGGCAAAAGCGGCAAACCAGTTAGATGTAAATATAAACTAGAGATTGAAAGAATCTCGGGTAGGACTTTGGGAGATATCTGGTCGTCTGAAAAGATCGATCGGGATTTTTATTTAAAACTAACAGACGCAATCTGCAAGGGTATCATCTATCTAAATCACCAAAAGATTGCTTGGGATGATGTAAATCCTGATAACATCATGAAAACCGATGATGGAGAGGTGAAGTTCATCGATTTTGGTTTTTATGTCGAAGAAACGGATGATGCGACTAGGATCAGGGGCTCTTTAAAGAATTATCACAATCTTGTTAAGAGCATCACGAAGAGTTATCAAATAAATGAGGATGCAGAAGCAATCAATCAATACGTTGAGAAAGTGCTGGGCAAAATAATCCAAGAATTAGATCGTGGCGCCTCTCCTGAACAAACACTAACCTCATTTCTTGATAGCATTAAACTCTATACCCACCGGCAAGAGCAAACGCTCTCGCGAGAAAGCTACATGATTTAGAACAAGATTACCTTAAGTTGGCCCATTGGGGTCGGCCTGCTTGTTGATTTCAGCTGGGAAAATTAAGAGCATTTGATAATGTAAGCGAAACTGCATGACATCATTATCAAAAACTTGCAAAAAGGAATAAAGCATGGACGAAAGGATCTACCAGCTACTCCTCCGTAACCTTCAGGAAGTTTTTGGAGAGGGGAACCCTGTGAAGCGACGATCCGCCATCACGGAACTCTACACGGATGACTGTATAGTTTATGTCCAGCCCGGCATCCTCGTTGGGCATGAAGCCCTCGATAAATTTGCAGGTGACTTAAGAGCAACGCATCCTCACTTTGTCTACGCACCCCATGCTTCCCCCCAAGTTCTCCACAATACAGGTCGTTTAAAGTGGGGCTCCGGCTCTCCTGGTGGAGTGCCTGACTATACAGGTGAGGATGTGATCATCGTTCGAGGTGAAAAGATCGCCGTCCTTTGCGTTTTTCTGGATTGGCTTCCCACAACTTGATAAGAGGAAGGGACGGGCCGGCCTCAATGGCGTCAACTCCCAAAACTTCACTGTTATTAATAATGATAAACGAGTCCAGCCTTTAAGCTGTGTGTGGTGACGCTAATCTCTGGAGCATGGATGCCATATACCAAATTCCAATCTGGTATTGACGCTTTAGCTATACTCACAGCTCTGATTTTGCCATAATCGGTGAAGATATAATCTAATGAGATCCCTAAGCAGTCATTAAAGAGATACTCCATTCCGGCTCCAGCGCGGAACCCTGTTACAGTTTTACAGTGATGAGAGGAAGAAGATGCTAAGAGTTCTAGAGGAGCGATCTCACTTCCCTCTTCTGTCCAGCTACCAAAGTTATCCATTTTAAATTCGGTTACGGCTACCCCTGCAAGGGCATAAACTAAGAAGTTTGGACAAATAAGTATTCCCGGTTTCAAGTCGGCGTCAAATTCGCAAGAATTGATGGATAGTTTCGTATGAGTGTATGCGCTTCCTGACAAGGTCGAACCATCCGCTTCTAGCACTTCGAGATAGGTTCTGAAGTGGTTAAGCTGAGCATCCTTTTTATTTCTAAAAGTGCCCCCAATTTGAGCGCCTAAATAGAGACGGCAATCTACCAGCTGATAGCCTAAAGCTATAGATCCGATAAGGTGCCCATTATCTCTATTCGATCTCCTTGGAGTTGAGGTGTCGAATATGTTTTTTGAGCCATCACCACTGAAATCATCTACTAGGCCAATGGAACTTATTCCACTCCATTCTTGATTTGCCCAGCTAGCTCCAATGGAAGCACTGCCGTAAAAGCCGTCTCTGAACATTGTGTCCATCTCCATTTCTGAATAATAGCTATGTACAGCGTGCGTGGTTAACGCTGTGAATAGCGCCATCAGTGAAATAAACGTCTTCATAAAAAAACCCAAAAAGTTTTTTTTAAGCAGATCGTAGCTCAATAAGCTCTAAGAAGGCAAGAAATCAAAGCGGGCTGCGCCTAGCACTTACTCTTACTGCTTATTGTAACGGTTACAGCATCACTGACCAGTCCAAACGAGTTGACTGCTCTGACAGAATAAACATCCGGATTTTTACTTCGGTTGTGATCTTGATATGTTAGTTGGCTTGTTGAAGGAACAAAAGCAATCAGGGTTCCATTGCGAAAAACTTGATACCCTGTCACGCATGAACTCGGACTTGCCGTCCATGATATAACAGAGATCAGGTCTGCCTGTAGCAGGAACTGATTTTTAGTGGCACAGCCGGAAATACTCGCCGGAGGCAATGCAGTAGGCGTGAGTGAAAAATTTACAGTTGTCGTTGCGTTTCAGACAACCGTCGCAGAAGCGCTGCCAATCAGATAATTGCTTAGAGTGGCTGTCACTGTATAACTACCTGGCGCTATGGTGTCGATTGAATAGTTCCCGTTAGGGTCAGTGACACCAAATCCGACAACTGAAGAACCATCGGTTACTAAGATAATGACTCCCGAGAGCGGAGCGCCCGTACACCCATCGGTCACTGTTCCAGCTATTGCTCCCGGATTGAGATTAAGGGCAAAGTTTGCAGTCGTAGTCATGCCTGCCACAACAGTCTCTGAAGAAAAAGCTGATTGATAACCATTTGCTATTGCAAGAACTGTGTAATTTCCTGGCGCCAAATCGGGGATAGTATAGTTCCCATTGACATCGGTTAGAGCAGAATCAATTAGAGTAGTCCCTTGAAAAACAGCTACAGTAGCGTCCGGAATGGGATTTGTAGTCACAGCGTCCGTTACTGTACCGGAAATAGCGCCCGGGTTGCTGTTCAAAGCAAAGTTCACAACCGTAACCTGGTTAGTGATGACCGTAGCAATTTTTACCTCTCGTTGAAAACCGGGAGCAGAGGCTGTCACTGAATAAGTATCAGGCGGTAAATTAGGGAAATTGTAATTTCCATTTGCATCGGTAAGTGCTGTTGCAATGACAACAAAACTATTACGTACTTGAACGGTTGCGCCGGGAATGGGATTGGTTGTAGCAGCGTCTGTGACAGTCCCGGAAATACTTCCCGGATTTGCTAGTAAAGCAAAATTAACTGTCGTTGTGTTACCTGCGGTGACAGTTGCTCCGGCGACAGCTGCGCTAAAGTTGGGGGCGCTTGCAATAACAGTATAATTTCCGGGGGCAAATTCTGAAATGCTGTACTGCCCATTTGTGTCTGTCAAAATCGAGGTAATCAATGTGGTACCTTGAAGGATATTAATAGTAGCGCCCGGAATAGGATTGCCTGTGGATGCATCTGTTACTGTGCCAGCGATTGCTCCTGGGGGCTGGTCTAATGCAAAGTCAACTATAGTCGTGGTGTTAGTTATAACACTGGCTCCTACGGTTTTTGACTGGTATCCTTCTGCAGTTGCTGTCACATCATAATTACCTGGAGCCAGGTCGGAAACAGAATAATTTCCAGCACCGTCAGTTGTAGTAAATGCAACAAAAACTGACCCATCAAATACTCCAATTAGAGCATTCATGATCGGATTGGAGGTTATGGAGTCTATTACAGTTCCGGAAATTGCACCTGGATTCATGATCAATGCAAAATCAACATCTGTTGGAAGATTTAAACGAACAATAGCGCCTACGGATTGTGTTTGATATCCTGTAGCCGAAGCCTGAACGATATAATCGCCGGGAGCAAAACCAGGTAACGAATAGAAACCAGATCCAGTCGTAGTAGACCCCTCAAGTAGAATCGTTCCTTGATAGCCGTTGACCCTTGCTCCAGAGATGGGAAGTGTCGTTATTGCATCGGTTACAGTTCCGAGTATCGCTCCTCCGCCTGGCACTAGAGCAATATCGACTGTTACTGTTTGACCATTTTCTGCGGTAACTCCCACTGTTTGAGTTTGGTGTTCAGATGCTCTAGCGATTAGAGTGTAGTTGCCAGGTTGTACATTCGTCAGAGTATAGGTTCCGTCAGAGGCTGTGATGTTAGAATAGATGACTTGATTGCCAACAACTGCCTGTACAAGAGCGCCGGAAATCGGAAGTTGTGTCACTGAGTCTGTAACGGTGCCATCTATTGTACCTACGGCACATAGATATTGAGGCGCCACACATGTACATAAAAAAGAGGAAAATAAGATAAAAAGCTCTACGCATTTAGACTCCTGCGAATACTCAGGTGAAGAGTTACTAGGCACCACACTAAAGAGGGTTGAAGAACAAATCAAATCGTTTTTTTCACTCGATTCGATCGAAATCAACCCCCCTATACCAACACTTAAACGATAAGGAAAATGGTTATGAAACAACAAATTAAGAACGTGGTTCTAGTGCATGGTGCTTTTGCTGATGGCTCCGGTTGGGAAGCAGTTGCTAAAATCCTCATGGCTGATGGTTACAAAGTGTCGGTGGTGCAGCACCCCGAGACTTCCTATGCCGACGACCAAAAATACACGAAGGCGGCCATCGACGCTATGGATGGGCCAGTGGTTCTCGTAGGTCACAGTTATGGTGGGTCTGTCATTACAGAGGCTGGCAATCATCCAAAGGTTGCGGCACTTGTCTATATTGCCGCATTCGCGTTGGACGCTGGAGAAAGCTGTGCCACGATCGAACAGAGCCTGCCACAAGCCTCCAAGGCTTTTAAGCCAGACAGCAACGGCAACTGGTGGATAGAACAAGAGCATTTCGCGGCCGATTTCGCAGCGGACATTCCCGCGGATAAGGCAGCATTTATGGCTATATCGCAGGTGCCGATCTCAACTGAAGCGTTCACCCACAAGGTCACGTCGCCAGCTTGGAAGACCAAGCCCACCTGGTACATGGTGGCCACCGCAGACCGGTCGATCAACCCGGACCAAGAGCGCATGATGGCCAAGCGCGCCAATGCCAAGACGGTGGAAGTGGATTCTAGCCATGTGGCCTACATGTCTCATCCGAAGGAAACAGCTAAGCTCATCGTAGAGGCTGCCACATCCGCACTCAACAAATAAAAGTTTCAAACTGAAAGGGGCCTCGGCCCTTTTTAGTGACAAGTCACTGCACTTCAACGACTCGAGGCAGATAGTTTAGTGAGTTAGAATGATGTAATCTCCGTATAATTGAAATAATATTTACATTAGTTTATTAGCGAGTTTGGTGTTTGTTGTTTTATTGATGGGGTTCGATGCGGGTTTTACTTCTCTCTTTCTTTCTGAGCTTCCATCTGATGGCAGATTGTCCTATTTGCTCCGATATCTGTGGGGAGCAAGGGTTGTATCATATAGGTGTTGGCCTACAAGCTATTGATTTACAAGTCCGTCAATCTTGTGAGGGACATTTGGAATGCGGTTGCCCCTATCCATGGGTCACTTTACAAGTGAGCAGAACGTGTTGTTTTGATCGAGAGTTTACTTGCCGTGATTGGAGACGTGACTTTTGCAGGTGTTCTTCAGTTGAGGAGCGGGGTTTGCAGTTTATTACCCCTTTTGATCGGATTCATGTTCTTTTAAACGCGTTTTATGCTGATCGAAAAGTTCCTTATGATGTCTATTTAATTGTGTCTGGGCGTCGTTTGCAATCAATAGGGGCTCAACAGCAATGTGGCAGATGTTTCGAAGAGAGAGGTCGAAAACTTCAGCTTTATAGAGAAGAGTTACAAGCCTTTGCTGATTTTCTTATCCATTGCAATCGCGCTTTCTAAAAGTACATACAGAATCTCGAGGCAGCCGGCCCTCTTTCGCCTTATGCGGAGAATAAATGGCCCATGTCTTCTGGTAAAAAGAAGACCGACAAAGTAATGGAAAATGCATTTTCAATTGATGCTAATTACAGGCTTTATTATGAGTAATAGCTTAATTAGGCGAAAACGAAATGTCAGCAGGATTTAATGTAAGAATCGGGACTTTTAATGTAGAGAACTGGAATGTCTCTCAGGCCAAAGCCTCTTATGGAACTTTTAGCCAACCTTCGTTCTTTAGCAAAGAACAGGAGGTGTTTTTAAATCGATTCAAATCGCAACAGGACGATTGGTTGCTTGGAAGGGTCACCTCATTCCAGAGCGTTTATCTAGGAGAACTGGACCAAGAGATACCGAATGGTATAGGCACAAAGGCCTATTGCCTGGTTAGTCTATCTAAAATTTACAGAGGACAATTTAAAAAAGGAGTTCCAGATGGGCTTGGAATCCTATGGCAAAAAAACAACGATTGGTACGAGGGGGAGTGGGAAAAGGGGCTGAAGCATGGAAAGGGGAGATACCATTTTGAAGACGGCAGCCTATTTGAAGGAATTTTTCAAAGAAATAGCTGTGACAATGGTGTACTCAAAACTAGGCAGAGCTTACCGGAAGCCGACGATGCTGAGGAATGTCTTCCTTGTACCATTTTGTAGCTCTATTGAAGTTTAGGAAGCGGTGAAGTAGGTTTTTTTTATGAAGAAATTGATGTTTCTAGCTTTTTTTTGCCTGCTTTCTTGCTTGTTGCAGGCAGATAAACCTATTTTCATGTTGCTCACACATGCTAGAGCAACTGCAACGGCCTTTGAAAAGGTGATGCGAGCGCAAGAAGGTCTTGTAGTACTTCATGCACCCTTCATTGTCCCTTATCTAGTTCAAAAGTATGGACCTGATCACTCTTTCACAACGCCTCTAGTCAACCCTCCAAAAACCCTTGATGAGGTCAAAGAGAATATCTTTCATTTAGCTAAGACTTCACCGGTATTTTTTAAAGAGCAAGCTTATTTGTTGATTGATTATCTAAAAGCTAATCCCACGTTATATAACAACACTCAGGTGAAAGTTGCATTTCTTGTGCGGGATCCTGCTAAAAGCATTTTATCGTTTCATCGAAAAATGCCAACGGTTCATGAAGCGATTGTGGGACATCGGCAACTTTGGGAGGCGTTTCTTCTGATCAAAGAGCGGCTCGGAATAACACCTCTTGTAATCGATTCGGATGAATTTTTAAAAAACCCCCTTTTTATCCTCAATCAATTGGGGAAAGAGTGGGGATTGCAATTTGATGAGAAAAACTTAAGCTGGGAAAGTGGCTACGCAGACGATTGGCATTTGAGCGAGTGGTATGATGCTGTAGCAGTATCCACAAAGCTGGGATCATATCGAGGCGATGTGCAGCGAGAATTGGATGGCACACCTAAATACCTAGAAGTCCCTGATCAAGACGAGCGGGCCCGTTTGCAAAATCTCTACCGCTCACAAGTTGATTACTACAACAAGCTCTTTGAGTTCGCAATAAAAGTACCTGCACAGTGAAAAAGAACCGACCCCTTTCATCCTAAAAAAATTGTAAGCACCCTGTGTTTATTCATAGAATGACTTAAGATGAAAGCCTAGTTTGACTTTATGTATGAAAAATATGGCCAATGTTACCGGTGTTGCCATGCCGAGGTTGCTTTATGGCACTGCATGGAAAAAAGATAGGACAGCTGATTTGGTTGTAAAAGCTGTTAAGCAGGGGTTCAGGGGAATTGACACCGCTTGCCAGCCGAAGCATTACAATGAAGCAGGTGTAGGAGAGGCTATCTCAAAGCTTGCAAGCGCAGGGATACCCCGAAAAGATCTCTATATTCAAACAAAGTTCACCCCTCTGAATGGCCAAGACCCGTTTAATATACCCTACAATAAAAAAGCCTCTTTGAATGAGCAAGTTGTCGAATCTTTTGAAATTTCCAAGAAAAACCTCGGTGTCAGCTACATAGATGGCCTCATACTCCATTCTCCTTTAGAAAATATGGATCAACTGATGGTCGTATGGCAAGCCATGGAAGAGATTCATAAACAAGGAGGAACCAAGCTGATCGGTATCAGCAATTGTTATGATGTACAACTGTTACAACAGTTATATGAGGCTGCCACCATAAAACCCACAATTTTACAGAATCGCTTTTATGAAGATACTCACTACGACAGCGAACTTCGCACTTTCTGTATAGAGCAGAAAATGATTTATCAAAGTTTTTGGACTCTTACGGCCAATCCTCACATTCTTTCAAGTAAAGCAGTTCAGGAAGCCTCTCAAGCCTATCAAAAAACTGCACCGCAAATTCTCTTTCGTACTTTAGTTGACCTCGGCATGGTCCCCTTAACTGGAACCTCCTCCGAGCAACACATGAAAGAAGACCTAGATATCTTTAACTTCACCCTTCCAGAAAGCGTCACTCAGGAAATAGCATCCCTATTTACGTAACTAGGAAGCGGTATGTCCCGTTCATTATCGCAGGATCTCGAGGCCAGGCCCCTTTCACTTTTTTTCTCAAGTTGAAAGAAGTATCGAATTTGTGTTATAGTTTAAATTTTTTAATATTAATAGGTAGTTATGTCTGTGTCATTAGTTGCGCCGCTGTTTGTAAAGCCGGAGTACAGGAAAGAGAATTTTTGTGTTTATAATGTGCGGGCCTATAAAGATCGGGAAGCCTACATAGCCGAGCTCTTCAAAAACAGAGTGGAGCCCTTATATGGGCCTCAAGGTGCGGAATTGAAAGAGATGTGGTATGGCACAAAGATAAAAACTCGAGTTCTTTGCAAAGAGAATGGTGGCCCTGTGGGAGTGATCGTTTTTAACGACGATCTGACCCGTGATACTGTCTTGGGAGAAAATCTGGTGATCAGAAACTTCTTTTACGTGGAGAAGCACCTAGAGGAAAGGCTGATGCACGTTTATTTTCATCAGATGATCAAGTGTGTCCAATCCTTTGCAGAAAAAAGATTTGGCTATATCCCTAATTTTTCTTTTAGAATCAACAGCGAATTATCTCCGCTTCTACATATTTATAAACGATATGGATTTGAAGTTATCAAAACTGTCGATAGTAGCCACTGGGAGGGTACGAAAGAACTCTTCCTTCGTGTTGACAATGTGCCGTCAGTGAAAGGCGCCTAGCCCCTTTCATTACGGAACGAAGCGCAGGATCGGCACCTTTCATTGAATTCACGTTGCCTTGCGATGGGGATGAAGTACTTCGAGCTTATCCTTTGCTACAGTCTGTCCAATTAGCACCAACCACTTCAGGTGCTTCGGCCGCGGGTACCTCTGCCGCTCCTTGCTGAAGCGCCCCGGCGGGATTTAAAGGCTGATGCTGCTGCTCTTGGATACTGCGCAGGCAGCCAAGGTAGGATTGTGTGATGGTGCTGATGCGCTCACGTGTGAGCGAAGTAAGCAAAACATGCATGGCTGTGCCGACTAGGGGGACGCACTCGGCCAGGCCAAGCGTTGCGTGGAAGCGACCTTCCTCTGCGATCCGATCTAATGCCCTTCTCGGCTGTCCAGCGTTGGTCAGATGCGACCATGCCCTTGCGCCTCCCCAAATGCTCGCCCCGATGACTGCCCTCGGCGCCCCGACCGCTGCCCCTAAGACGGGCACAGCTCCCACAGAATCTATCAACGTTCCTAAGTCCATTTTCATCTCCGTTTAATGATAAAATTTTAACAAACGAAAATTAATTTAATAAAAACAAACAAACAAAGGATTGTAAACAAAAAAGGGGTCAGGCCTAGGCTGGCTAATCTATTTTAATACGTTTTGAAGCGAAAAAGTCATTGCGGAACAACTAATCGCCGGACCTTTTTTTACTTGATTTTCCGAGTGCGCGTTGGCCACAGTCGATTTCTTCAAATCGATCAGTTATTAGTTGAGGCGACGAGACGGGTTAGGTGTAATCGGAGCTAGTTGTTTCTTTTAAAAGGACGAGGTAGGCATTTTTCTTTGGGTTTTTCGGCATTGCTTCTGTGATTTTGTCATCATCGAAATTCAGCCAGCGCCCATCCTGTTTGATGTCTGCCGTGTAATGACCGCTTGAAAGGGTGCCTGTATGGTTAACATATCCAACAATGTCATAGGAAAAAGCAGCGTTCCCATCAGAAATAGTCACATGCCCATTTTCAGGGTACTTAATGGTTTGATTATTCTTTGAAGTTTGGCTTCCTTCGTTGATAAATCTTTTTAAATGAATGATGAGATAGGAGGGTAAAACTATCCCCTCCTCTTCCTCTGAAAAATGTGTGTCAAGAAGCTCTTGAAATGGCGCTTCACGGCGAGTAAGAGCAACAGAGGCTGTTTGCGATTCCAAATTTCCTCCTAGCTGTTGAAAAAGATGGAGTAGAAGTTCGTGGGCGTCGTGTTGTTCCCCTATTCGTTGACGCGAAAATTCGGAATTGCTGCCATCAAAAATCCTGGTTCTCAAGGGAACTAAATCCACCTCTCTGTCATCAAGAGCCTTCTTTAATCTGTTTGCAAGATTTCCTGGTTGCGATGTTTCTCTAATCTTTGCACACACCTCAGGGATGTTAAACATCATCTGCAAGGTAGCGGCGATATAGCAGCTATTTCCGATATTCTTCATGTGACGCCCAAGATCCGGACTTGGCGAAGGTGAACTGGGCGGGGAGATATCACTAAATTCTCTCGATAGTGGCAAAGGAGTTCGAGAAGCTGGGGGTGTATCTGAAGGGTTTTCGTCTACCTCCATTTCATCAACTTCTCCTTGAGGGCGCCTGATTTCACAAATTTTCAGGTCAAAATTTAAGCTGCGAAGCTCTTGAGAAAGCCGGATGAGTTCCAGTTTTGCAATGGTGCTTTTGGATTGAGGAGCATATGTTTTTAGATGGTCGTACAATGTTTTAGCATTATCACCGCTTTCTGGTAAAAAATCTTGTTTTGAGGTCCCCATAAATTTGCCTGTGATCCTCCCCCGTTCATCAATAAAACCCTTTTCTAGGAGCATTTGAGAGTATGTTTCTATATCTTCTTGGCTTTCATATAAATTCTCCAAAGAAATAGATGAGGGTCTTTTGACCTCTTTGTGTAAAGAGCGTTTTCCGTCTTCTAAAAAGGCATAAACAAACACTACTTTTCGCTCAAAAAAGTAATTGAAAAATTCTTTTTCACCTAAATGTTTGAGTTTAGCTTTTAAGTTTTGACGCCAAGGACTTTCATGAGAATGTTTTGGAACAGCCTCTTCCCAAAGTTGTTTTAAATAATGATCTTTGGCATTTGTCGACAAAGCACTACGGAGTTCTTTTGCAGCATTGAGGATTTGCGAACAGGCAACTCGTGTAGGCTGCCCAAATGTTTCCTTTACGGCATAAAGATAGGTTGTGTCAGGGCTAAAATAGGCAATGTCGCAGAGCTCAATATTGTTTGGGATAATCTGATCAAAGACCAGATAGTCTTGTTTAGAGCCATAGGAGCGGTTGTACGACTCTTCATCTTCGATCGTATCTTTAAGAACGCACATCCCCTCTAAAAATGTTATAAACTTTTTGTATTTATCCCCCTTCAAAAAAGGGTGATCGATAAGAGGGTAAAGGAAGGGATTTAATACAAACTTTTGATTTCCATCTTTAAGCACCGGCCTTTGTTTGTTCAATTCATCGAACACGGCGGTTGCATCGTCTCCAACGTATTGTTGGAGCTTCTGTTTGTTGATTCCAACTAGAGAACCAAGTAGTTTGTCAATGTTATCTCGATGCTTTTGAATGACCGGAACTTTTAAAATCTCGCCTACTAACCATTTCTGGTTAACATATCCAAGAGTGTCAAGAAACGAGACTTTGGTTGTTTTGAGCTTTTCCATGAAGCTGCGGATCCCTTGTGTGATCCCAAGCTTTTTTTGAACCATTGCCTGAGTAAGATATCCCTTTCGTTCATTCCCTGCCCAAGGGCGGGGAAGATCTCCCTCTTGACCTTTTGGAATGAGCGCTTGCCTAAGAAAGTCTAGGTAATCGGCATAGAGCAGCATGTTAAAGTCAACAGACAGCTCGTACCACATGTTTCTTGCTTTGAAGTATGTTTTGTCTTCATAGCGGACTTCGCCTTCCAGGCATGTTATTAGCGAGCAGGCGTCTTGCTGGTCATATTTTAACTTCCACGTGCTCAGTTCTCTCAAAAGGATCTCTGCATCCATTTCCTCGTGCTCGGGAAGCAGGTCTACAAGATAATCAATGATCTCCTCTAATGTAGGCGGCTGCTCTGGCAACGTGTAGACTTCAGACCGCTCAGATCTTATTAGCTTAAAATGGGTTGCAGAAAGGTAATCTTCAAGCTTTTTATGCCTAAAAGAGGCCGTCTGTTCCTTTCCTTTTGAGTAATTTTCCCATGCCTTTTTGACTAACTGATGATTCAAGTCTGTTGAAGCGATTTGAGCTGGCTGAAGATAGTGGAGAAACTGAAAGCCTGGATCAACCCCTTTGAGCGACTTTTTATTCTGGTAATATCGAGAAAAAAGATCTAATATTTTGGAGTATTTTCCAAGAGAGATTTGACAATTTACTTTTACAAGCCCAGTAGCAATACTGACTTTAGGTTTAATGGTCGTGATCCCTAAATCCATAAACGAATTACCAGATTTGACATAGGATTCAAAGCTCTCTACAAGCTGGTATAAATTTGTTATGCGATAGAGGTCATGACCTGCCGGACTAATCAGTGTTTGATGGGCATCTGCACCTACTAGGTAACGCCGAGCAATTTTTGTGATGCGCGTGCTATCTAGCATTCGTTCTGCAATGTGGGGCGGGAACCGGTAGTCCACGCAGGGACGAACAGCTTCCCAAGCCTGTCCTGTGGTGAGAGCAAAAATTTCTTTTGGTTCTTTTCGGTAGCAAAAAACAACAAACTCTGTTTTCCTGTCGTTCAAAAGCTGTTCTCCGCTGATCTCCTCTACCTTTCTAACAAGCCTTGTTTTACTGTTATGCACTTTTCCATAAATCCGAACTTTATATCCGGTGAGAGGGCTTTTCCTTTCCGGCATAAAATGGAAAGTTTCACGCTTATTTGATTGTTTAGATTGATTATAAACCGTTATCACGCCATCTATAATGAGATCCAACTGGGTTTTTTCAAACTTCTCTTGAGAGAGCTTTAAATACTTTTTGAGTTCGTCCCAAGTGAATGTATTGGATGCTAAGAGGCTGAACTGTTAAAGGAACTTGCTTTGGAGGCCTTGTCATTCTCAAAAGCATATCTTCCTTCTCAATTTTAGAGTATCGAGTTTATACCATCCTCTAGTTGAAAATCCCATTTCCGACCAGACTCAAGCGGAAAAATTGGATGCGATGTTTAAAGCATTAAATTTTACGAGAAACTCGTTGTGATTGCCACGGGCGGCAAGTTCGCGCAGGTCAATTAGCAACTCAACCGCTTTATCGTAACTTGTTGTTTTTTTCTCGGACGCAAGTGATTCGATCTGATTCCATAACAGGGATTCGCAACCTGTAATTTCATTCAGTCGCTTTTTTCGAGCCAGTATATTTAATCGTTGCCTTTCCGCTTGCTCTGCTGCAGCCTGTTCGGCCTCTAATCGTTCCCTGGTCTGAGTTGCGAATTCATATAATCGCCTTTGGTTCCAATCATTCGGCAAAGCTACGCAAGTCTTCCTAAAGTGCCTTGGATGTTTATGATGTCGTGAAGGAAGGGGCAAGATTTATCAAAAATTTATTGATCGGATAGTTGTGCGAAAAAGCTCTTAGCTTTGCAGAAAAATCTTGTCTTCTGGTGCTAAGAAAACGGCATAGTCAAAGGTCATCTCTGCAACAACGGTTTTTTCTTTTTTTAAAACGGTTTGATTACCTCTTTCGGCATTTGTATTTTCAGCAATGAGGCAAGGGATATCAAAAATTTGAGAAAGACCGGGAATATTGTCGGTGGTGGTCGCATGGCCGCCACCGCATAGGACTAAAAACTTCCCATCTTTAGGCATCTCTTTTTTGATGACTTGCTTTGCTTGGTAATTGAGCGTTGTTAGGCGGGGTGTAGTTTCTGAACGGGTTAAATAGGAATCGATGCCGACCACTCGTTCTATCCCTGCACTTTTTGCGGCTTTGAGCACTTCTAGATAAGCCGTTTCATTCCCGACATCTTGCTTCTCACCTTGGGTTTCGTCTACCTTCCAAAGAGCTCCATATCGTATGGCAACAGGGATCTCATCGATGGGTGTACTTTTTTCTAAGTAATGGTCGAGATCTTTTTGTAGCGAGTCGCTAAAAATTTCCATAAATAGGACTTTAACACCTTGCTCTACAAAAGTTTCCATTTGAGAAATGAGAAATTCTTTCGAAGAGGTATCTTCATGTAGTTCACCGATAGCCGCCCCCTTTGAGTCTTTGATAAACTCAATAGCCAACTCTTTCATATTCTTGTAGGTTTGAGGGGGCGAACTGTCTTGAGACCGCTTGCTTTCAAAGGTGGCAAAAAAGTCTTCTGCCTCCTTTATCATGTTAGTCAGAGCGCTCTCATATTTTCCGGGATCAAAACGGGTAGACTCAGCGGTGGGGCCATAGATACCGCACAGATCATTACGGTCGTAGCCGAGGTTTTTAGAGAAGATCACCCATAAGTTCTCGTGACTTGCAAGTCCCCATAAGACGGAGACATCATAATCAAAACCTATTTTTAAATTCTGATCATCAAAATGAACTTTTTGTTGGAATTGGTCAGAAAGCGATGCAATGGCCTTCTTTGCAAGATCATACAGTTCTTTTCGCTCCGAAGCAGGCAATTTCCTTGCAGGTTCAACCACATTGTAATGATCAGGATTGCTTCCGTCCGTGCCTGTAACCCCAGCCATTATTTCCTACCTTCCTTCTACTCCAGTACCCTGATTTTTTATTTAAGTAAACAGGTGCGAAATCATGAATAAGGGAGAATTTCAAGGTGTCATCGATCTCCAGCTGTTTTTGCGAGGAAGATTTTGTTCCCCTAGAAAAAGCAGATCCTGCCCGATGCTCTATGGTCAGGGATGAATTCTCGTTTAAAAGCCTTTAATCACCTTTCTGGGATGATTTTGTAGCTTCAACGTGAATTCTGGACAGCTTGTAATGGACAACACCTTGTTCGTCTATAAGATGGGGGTCTAGTTCAGCTAATCGTTTAATCACTTCCGAAAAGAAATCATGGCTCTCTGAGAAGGGGACATTCCAATTTGCAGATAATGTTCCTTTTAACCACTCAAGGAATTCAGAGGTGTCGATGAAAAGATTTTCAGTATCAACCATCTCCAGCCGTTCTATATTAAAATGGGCTTTTTCAAGAAGTTCTCGAGACCCTTCTAAAGTTCTTACGCTGGCTCCTTTGGTTTTTCCTGTTTGCCATGCCGACTGAAGGCCAAATTTAGCAAAAGTTTCTTCGGCAGCTTGAAAAAACTCGGGGTTTTTACCGCATGGAGTGACCAGGTAGAGTTTTCCATTCTCTATAAGTTTCCCATGTAAATCGGTCAGTATTTGTAAGGGATCTGGAACGACGTGGAGAACGCAGAAGGAGAAGATGATGTCATAATTTTCGTTCAAATCAGAAAGACTGTTTATTTCTGCAAATTCAAGACGGGGACAAATGGATTTAGGGAAACGAGCTTGAGCAAAATGGACCATCTCCTTGGAGATATCTACCCCTTTGATCGACCCCTTCTGAAGGAATTGAGAAATTTCTGCAGTGATTTTTCCATCGCCAGAGCCAAAATCAAGGATGCGCTCATCCCCCTTTAGCCTAATTCGTCCGAGCAATTCCCATGCCCACTGCCGCTGCAATTCGGAGTGATAAAAGTAAGTTTTCACAAGTTCGTCTTGGTTCCATCCCTCCTTTTTGCCGTCGATGGACCAATTTGGAGCCTCTCCTGAAAGAGAAAGGGTCATTAAACAACATATGAGCCAAAGTTTGCTGAACACGAAAAATCCTTACTGTTAAAAAGAAACAAGGATATCAACCATCTGTTTTTCAAACAAATGAAAGGGGCCGAGCCTAGGGGGTTGATTTAAGGTGATTTCGCTCTCAAAAAATTAAGGTAAAAATTACCTTCACTCCAAACGCTAACGCGAATTAAGGACAAAATTTGATAGCAATAATTGGACTGCAAAAGCTGCTTAAATCAACCCCATAGGCCGGCCCCTTTCATTATGAGAAATTCCCAATTTTTGAGCGATTTGTTTCACTCCAGGCCCGACACCTTTCGCTGATCCATCCCTTTCAGAATTTTTTACACAAAAAAAGTGTAAATCATTTACAATTTAAGAACGGGAGAAGGAGGCGTTTATGCAAAGGAAGATAGCGAAAAAATTTGAATATTTTGGACTTGGATTTCCCATTCTCCTTCTGAATGTGCCTGTTCGTAAAATCAGGGGAGTGGAAGTGCCTGATATTGATTACAACCTCCTCCAACGTAAAGTGTTATTAAAGCTTTGTGAAAAACCTTTTCCTTTAACTGGAAATGAAGTCCGGTTTATTCGTCAATTTTTCGAATTAAATTACAGCCAGTTTGCAAATCAATTTGGCGTAACACATGCAATAGTTATCCATTGGGAGAAAGCCCAAGATTCTTTTGCGAAGATCACACCCACAACAGAACTTTGCATTCGGCTGTACATACTCGACGTTTTAAAAGTAGAAGACACCCTTTTCAGAAGCACTTTTAGATGGTTTGACTACTCCAAATTCCAAAAGGACATAAAAGCAGGCCATCAAGAACATTACGAAGATTTTTTAACCCTCGATTCAGCAAGCTGACTGCCTAGTAAAAGAGGTAGGGCCTGCTATCCTGCGATAATACAGACCCTTTTGGCTTGAAAGAAAGACCTGCCCGTCGCTCGCGAAGCTAGCTTCCGGTGAAGGGGAAAGCGCTTCGAGGAACAACCTTGCAAAATCGCAGGAACTCAAGTCTTTATGTTATATCTGGCGAAAA
This sequence comes from Parachlamydiales bacterium, assembly GCA_963765145.1. Taxonomy (GTDB): domain Bacteria; phylum Chlamydiota; class Chlamydiia; order Chlamydiales; family JAJFMK01; genus JAGVKY01. Next base: position 3,581 of record CAVXVG010000021.1, on the reverse strand, counting down.
CATGGTGTAAATGTTGACTTTTTGCCAGTTTGGTTGCTGTAATTGGTGAAAAGTGGGGCGACAATCAGTTGCCATGCTTTTTCTGACGAAGTTGCTTTTAGGTTTTAAATATGTAGACACGATCGGCTTTATCCTCAGGAATAACCGCGGCAATGTTTTTTTGAAGCTGGTCTTTTGTTACTCCACTCGCGACTACAGTATTGTCAATGATCCCAAACCATTTTTTTTCTATTCCGGCTTTTTTCAACTGTTTTGAGAAATAGGATGCATTAACTTTTCCCATTTCTTGATAGAAAAGATCTCCAAGTTGTTTGGTTTTTAAAGAGAGTTCAATAATTTCATCCCAGTGCTGATCTCGGTTGCTTTTGTTTTTCATGTAAAATTTAAGCTTTTCGACGTCGTCCTTTTCTCCTTCACTTCCCTCGTTAAAAGGAAGTTGTGTAACAAGGCCAAAAGTATGCTTTGCTTTTTCATAGGTGTCCTTGATGTCATTACGGATGCCTGAGCCAAAATGAATGGAATATCCCCTGACAAGCCCGTCGTAAATGATGCGATCCTTAAAAGGGAGTAGAACAGTTTCAACGAGAGCGGGAGTATGGGGGAACAGTTCTTCCAAAGGATCGAAAATTCCAGATACAGCAAATGCTTTTCCGTTTCCTGAGTCAGGGAGAAAAATCGAGTGCTTTTTAAAATGTTTGTAGATGAAAAATTTGCCTCTCTCGAAGTGCTTCCAGCTGCTAATAATGGCAAGTTCATCACTATTAAGTTCTTGTGCACTTTGATTTTTGATGAATTGGTCAATGTACTCTTTCTCATTGTAAAGGACATCTCTTACTTTGGCCCTTCCTTCAAATGGAAGTGTTGCGAAATCAGCCGGAGAAAGCAGTTCAGACTTAAGTACTTTCGCTTGTTTGTTTACGAAGCAGAGTAATCTAGAATACAGCTTATAAAACAAGACGACGTCTTCTTTTTCGAGTACGTTTAACATGGTATTTCTCCCTTAAGGGGAAAAGTTTACAGAACGACAATTTTTCGCTCACGAACCTTTTATCGAAAATATTCACCTTTTTGAAAGAGGCCGAGCCAGCCACTTTGCGATTTCACCTTTCACTGAGAAGTCAAAGCTAAACGGGCTTAGGAGCACTCTAAACGCTAGTGCGAAATTAAAGCCGTCAACTTAATTTTTTTACCCGCAATAACCGCAAAATCCTGTACGTGGGGAATTTACTAGAGGAAGATTGTAAGTGTCATCATCATCGCTTTTGCAGTCCTCACACCAATAAGTATATTCATTGCTATCAACATAAGAAGCTTTTGCTTTGCATGAGCATAGGAATGGAGGTTCTTCATTTCTCATGAGAAGTTGAATTTTATTTTCCGATTTTATTAGATCTGCCACTTCTAACAGCAATTCAGTCGTTGTTCCAAAGTCATATTCATGGGTAAATTTCTGCCCTACAGAGAGCGCATTTTCAATCTTGATGGTCATAGGCAGCTCCATGGTTCTTGCATAGGGATTCGGTTCTACGTAAGATGAAAAAAGAACATTGTTGATATTAAATAAACTCAAATGCCCACAGCACTCTAACCAAATCTCTCTAAAAAAATCGTCCAGTTTAGAGAGGGTAGACTTCAAAGGAACAGCTACATACAGCCAATAAATCGGGTTTTTATGAGGCCACACAGCCTTTATCAGGTAAGAAGAAACACTTTTCTCGCTTTCAATAAAGCAAGCTTTAATATGTTTATGTGCAGACACTCTCGTTACAAGCTTCTTACAGTGAGAGCATATTCCTTTTGTAACAATTTTTTGTGACACCTCAAGACCCTTTTAAAAAACCTTTCCTAACATTCTACCATTTTAATCTTCTTGCTTGGTATCAAAAAAAGTAGCAGCGCTTCTTTCTACAACCTCAAGAGCTTCACTTGGGATCTCTTCTTTTTGCAAAAGGCCTATAGCGAACGCTCTTGAGGCCATGTAGACGTCATCACACTTCGAACGTTATAGGCATTGTATAGGTCACGAGAAATGCCATCATGAAAGTCATGAAGGAGATCGCTCAATGCCCAACAATCAATTTTCTTGTTTTTCCAATCGTCAAAGCTGCAGGACAACTTTAGCAAATATTGATCAAGCTCAATCGCATATGCTTTTTCCTTAAGTGTTCGCAATTCTTTACGTGTTTTTTTGCTTAGTTCAATCATGATGAAAATAAAGGGAAGTAGGGGTTTACGGGTTATGAGTGGCCTTCACCTCTCATCCCACTTCGTCAAGCCTTAGCTGACATCAACGATTTTGCAGAGCTGCAAACTTTTTATCTACTGAAAGAGGCCGGCCCCTTTCACAGATGGTTGTTGTTTGAAAAGATGTGCATACATATTATGTGTATATATATTAAAAGAGGTGGATATGTTGATCATTAGGCACACGGTGAGAACGAAGGCGTCACCAGAAGTCATATGGAAGATATGGGAAGATGTTAGCCATTGGAATAGTTGGGACCATGGGATTGAGTACAGTACAATTGATGGTCCATTTGCAGAAGGGACAGCGGGCACTTTGAAGCCAAAGGGTGGGCCACTTGTCCATACAAAGCTGACCTCTGTTGAGCCGTTAAAACAGTTTGTCGATGAGTCGAAATTGCCTTTAGCAAGAATCATTGTTTCTCATTTCTTGAATGTTTCGAATGGTATAACAGAGGCGACCCATCAGATTGAGATGAAAGGGCCTCTTGCCTTCTTTTTTGCCTTTGTCATTGGGAGAAAGATGAAAAAAAATTTGCCGCAGGAAATGAAGGCATTAGTGGAAAAGGCTGAAAAAAAATGAAGGATGTTTCTTGGAAGAAGGTTAGCCAGTTTAAAGGGCCGGAAGAGAGTCCCGGGTTGTTGCTTTGGCAGGTCTCAACCTCTTGGCGACGTCAAATAGAGGTTGCTTTAGTAACGCTCAATCTCACACATCCTCAATTTGTCCTTTTGGCTAGCGTTGGATGGTTAACGCGGGATCAAGCCTGGGTAACCCAAGTGGAGTTGGCGCGTCATTGCGGTACCGATATCACAATGACGTCACAAGTGTTGCGTGCCCTAGAAAAGAAAGGCTGGATCGAAAGAGTCCAAAGAGAAGGGGATGAACGTTCAAAGTTCCCCAGGTTAACGTCTCGAGGGGCAAAGCTTATTGAGCAAGCATTGCCCCTTGTAGAAAGTGTCGATCGGCAGTTTTTTGTTCCTTTAGGTCAAAAAGTTCATAGCTGTGTTGAAATCTTACAAAAATTGAGAGGGTAAATGGGCTATTGGATCTGTGTTGCAAGCAAAGAGCATGTTTTAAGAGGTGTTGCGGAAGGTTTTTTTCAAGTTTGTCATGGAAAATCCGCCCCATTAAAACAGATGAAGCCGAACGATTGGATCATCTATTATTCTCCCACACTTCTGTTTGGAGGCAAAGAGCCTTGCCGTGCCTTCACAGCCATTGGTCAAATCCAAGCAGGGGAGCCGTATCGTTTTCAGATGAGCGATGATTTTATTCCTTACCGCAGAGATGTGAAATTTTTGCCAGCTCGAGATGCTCTCATTGTGCCCTTGCTGGA
>CAVXVG010000020.1:0-112167 GCA_963765145.1 Parachlamydiales bacterium | reverse complement strand
GTCTCATGACATCAAACTCGCCGTATTCAAGATTAATAAGAGTTATTTCTAAGACTATATGAGAGGTGAGTTATTCGATAAGAGACGTTGTATTGTAGTGCCAATAAAAATGCACAGGTGGTCAGTCCTTATTTTTTTCGTAATTCGGGATGCTTACACTAAATGGTATATCAAAAGTTTCTGAAGCTTCTAAAAACTTAATTCCAGTTCTAGCTATATAAAAAATAACTTCAAACACTTTTGACATATCTATTTTCTAGGTCTTCCAAAATTTTGGCGGATGAATTCTATTGAATTCATCAACTAGTAAAGGTATTAATCTCAAATATACCTTTTTAAATGTTGAGGATGCTTTTGAAATTTTAATACCGTCTAACAAATGTTCGATTGTTGAAAGCATCATTAACATTATTTCACTTTTTTTTCTAAATAATTTTTTAAAAGGTACTGTGTAACTAAATACAATTTGTTGAACGATTTTTGAATGCTCTCTAAATAAAAACTTTTCGTGATTGATAAATTTTAAATGATTGAATGTTGTCTTGAAATTATCAATTCAAAGATATTTATTATTTCAAACCATTATCACTTTTCTAATAATACCAAAGGTGAGAATGGTTTGAATTGATTAGATGGTTTATGATTTGAATGGTTTGAATGATTTTAATGGTTCTGATGATCATAATGGTTATGATGATTATAATGGTTATGGGATTATAATGGTTCGACTGGGTTGAATGATTATTGTAGTTCAAATGGTTTGAATGGTTATAACAATTGAATGATCGAATAAATGTATAAATGAAATTTATTTCAAATAATCATTGATTAAATAAAAACTTTTTGTGATTTATATATTTTAAATGATTGAATGTTGTCTTGAAATTATGAATTCAAATGTATTTATTATTTCAAACCATTCTCACTTTTCTAATAATCAGCAAAGTGAGAATGGTTTGAATGATTCGAATGGTTTCGAATGATTTTATAATGACTTCGTAATGATTTGAATGATTTGAATGGTTATGGTGGTTCTGATGTATTGTAATAGTTCTTATGGTTCAAATGGTTTGAATTGGTTTGAATGGTTTGAATAGTTTTCATGATTCTAATGATTTTATTGTTATGTCAAAATTAGAATATTTGAAGATTTTAATCTTATGATGATTATGATGATCTTATGATCGAAATAATTATTTGAATGGTTAGAATGATTTGAATGTTTTTGATGATTGTAATGTTATGTAATGATTTGAATGATTTGAATGATTTAAATGTTTTAATGATTTGAATGGTTTGAATGATTTTGATGGTTTTAATGGTTATGGGATTAGAATGGTTTGGCTGATTGAATGATTAATGTAGTTTAAATGGTTAGAATGATTATGGTGGTTCAAATGGTTATAATGGTTATGATCGTTCAAATGATTTGAATGGTTAGAATAATTGAATGATTGAATAAATGTATAAATGAAATTTATTTCAAATAATCATTAATTAAATAAAAACTTTTTGTGATTTATAAATTTTAAATGATTGAATGTTGTCTTGAAATTTATGAATTCAAATGTATTAATTATTTCAAACCATTCTCACTTTTCAAATAATTAGCAAAGTGAGAATGGTTTGAATTATTTGATGGTTTAAATGGTTTGAATGGTTTGAATGATTCTGATGATTTTAATGGTAGGATGATTAGAATTGTTTGAATGATTATGAATGGTTATAATTGGTTAGAATGATTATGGTGGTTCAAATGGTTTGAATGGTTATAACAATTGAACGATTGAATAAATGTATTAATGAAATTTATTTCAAATAATCATTGATTAAATAAAAACTTTTTGTGATTTATAAATTTTAAATGATTGAATGTTGTCTTGAAATTATGAATTTAAATGTATTTGATTATTTCAAACCATTCTCACTTTTCTAATAATCAGCAAAGTTGAAGTAATGATTTGAATGGTTCGAATGGTTTGAATGTTTGTAATGATTTGAATGGTTTGGTTGATTTGAATGGTTGTAATGGTTTGAATGGTTTGAATGGTTTGAATGATTCTGATGATTATAATGGTTTGAATGATTTAAATGGTTATGGTGGTTCAAATGGTTGAATTGTAATGATTTGAATGATTTGAATAGTTTAATGGTTTGTAATAATTTGAATGGTTTGAATGGTTCTGATGATTTGAATGGTTATGGGATTATAATGATTATGGATTAGGATGGTTTGACTGGTTTAATGATTAGTAGTAGTTTAAATGATTAGAATGATTATGGTAATTCTAATGGTTAGAATGGTTATGATATGTTTAAATGGTTTGAATGGTTATAACGATTGAATGATTGAATAATTGTATAAATGAAATTTATTTCGAATAATCATTCATTAAATAAAAACTTTTTATGATTTATAAATTTTAAATGATTGAATGTTGTCTTTAAACTATAAACTCAAAAGTATTTATTATTTCGAACAATTTTCACTTTGCTAATTATTAGCAAAGTGAGAATGGTTTGAATGATTTGAATGGTTTGAATGATTCGAATGGTTCTGATGTTCAAATGGTTCGAATGATTCGAATGGTTAGGATGATTGGAATGGTTCTAATGGTTATGATAGTTCAAATGATTTGAATGGTTATAATGATTGAATGATTGAATAAATTGTATAAATGAAATTTATTTTGAATACATGTATTTCATGATTTAATGAAAAACAACAACCTATAATTTCTATCATGACAGTAACAGAAAAACAAGAGACTAATAATTCTGTTATTTTGTCGTCTGATTAATATTTTCCTTAAATCATTAAATGCCTGTACATATCTAATATCTTTTAGATCATTATATCTCTTAAATCCGTTAGATTCATTAGATCCATTAGATCCATTATATCTATTATGTCCATTATATCTATTATATCTCTTATATTGATTATATCTCTTAGATCAATCAAATCGCTTACATATATTATATCGATTACATCTGTTAAATCAATTAGATCCTTTTGATCTTTATGATCCTTATATCTCTTAGATCTCTTAGATCTGTTAGATCCGTTACGCGCCTTTGTTGCGCGCCGTGAGCGTCAGGTCGAGCGCCCGGGCGGCGACCACGGCGTCTTCGTAAAAGAGCTCGTAGAAGTCGCCCATCCGAAAGTAAGAAGCGCGTCCGGGTGTCCCGCTTTCGCCGCGAGATACTGACGCATCACCGGCGTCTGCGCGGACTTGGACATCTGGAGCGGCGCCCGTCAGTAGTAGCTATGCGCCACGGCGACGAGATTGAGGTCGATGAGGACGAGACCCTGCGTTTCCCCGTCGACGACCGCGAGTTGGCCGAGAGGACCGACGAAGCGCATCGCCTGCGGACTCACGGCCGTCCCGTTGGACGGGTTCACCAGCGACGTGGTCAGCGGAGCGAAGCTCCCGCGCATCGAATACCTCCAGGTCAGATTGCGCGCGCTGAGCGTGTGGTCGCCATATCCCGCGGGCTTCCCGCACCCCGCCCACATGACGAACGAGAACATCGGGTTTCGCATCGCCAAAGGACTGTCGCGGTCGAACGACGGCGCACTGGCGGCCGTGCATTGACCGCTGCTCTGAGACCAAGTCGCCCAGGGGACGTCGAAAACGCGAGCGTTCATGAGCGCATCGCGCGGGTCGCAGGAAAGAACGCACTAACCCGCCGCGTCAGGAGCCCGCACGACGCGGTGGAGCAGGCCCACGCTGCTTCCGACCGCCACCCACTCGCCGCCGGTTCGCACTTTGAACGTGGCCTGACGATGGAAGCAGCACGTGGCGAGGCGCGAGAAGGGAGACGTTGCTCGGATTGGCCGGAACGACGACGCGATTGGTCGTTTGCTCGGCAACGGCGTCGTCCATTTGTTACCTTCCTTTTACTCGAAAAAGGCCATTTCTGTTAAATCTAGCTCTTTTAGGAGATCTTATGTTTCAACTTGCCATCTGCTTACTTTTGCTTGCACAAACAGCAGGGATTAAAACCTATGAAGGGCAAACCCTCGACTCGATCAGCCACCAAGGGCCCTTGAAAGTGATCAACTGCACCGTTCAAAATGAAACAAACGTTGCAGGCACCTTTGATGCTACCAACTCCACTTTCCGTACGTTAGAGCTTCAAGGCAGAGCCAACATTAAAAACTGTACTTTTACCGGGCAGGTACTCGTCGAAGGGTTTTTAGAGGCAGAAGGGTCTACATTTCAAAAATCGATGGATCTGGAAACCCACGGCTTGTCCTTCGCAATTCCACTACAAATATATCCAAATCGAAGATGGGGGCGACATTAACCGCTTCGGAACAGTTGAGCTTTACAACACCGTTGTCAACGGCAATCTCACCTTCAATTCGGGTAACGGCATCGTTAACCTAAACGGTACCTCCAAAATCGTCGGCACCCTTACCGGAGGCACCATCCATTAGGATGATTTCTTCTTCGAGTTGATCGCTTCAGTTAGTGTTCCTATGGACTCCAGGTTACGTTTTTGTCCATTACAAACACTGTCCAAATGGTCCGATAGCTTACAGGTTCTTTCGGTTCAGGAGTGCCAGGCTTATGACGTCCCTCCAAAGCAACAACCCGATGCAGTGTTCCGTAATTATTAAAAAATATAGCGGAATTAAAGAGATGACGAAGCACAACTGCTTGCTCTGCAACAGGTTCGTCTTTTGTTTTCAACCCATCAGTAACCATTTTAATGGGTGCAAGCTCTATGTCTCCTCCCTCCCAACCGTTATCATCATTTGGGTCGTCTGTCATGATCACCATTGACCAGCTAGCTAAATCTCTATGCCACCAAAGGGGATCCATACGCTTTCCATGAGGCAATTTATACCTGATAGAACCCATGGTAAATTCATGTGTACCAGTAAGCCCTAGCTCTTTTCCACAACGGTTCAACGCGATAAGCTTTGCTTGTTGAATAATCTCTACAGTTTCCTTCGAAACATCCTTCACCCCATGACAAACATCTGGCTCTGATTGTGAATAAGAAACGATGGTATGTTGGTCTGAAAAAGTCACTTTTATTAACGGAACTTCCACAAGGAACTTTCTAATCAGGTCCCCTGCACTTTTTCCGGGAATACCCATTAATACTTTTCTAAACTTTTCCAAAAATGTTAGCTCAAAGATCTCACCTGCCGTAAAATAGGGAACCGATTTCCCCGGAGGCAAATGACCGGCTCCATAGATTTTTTCATAGTTTGAAAGAAAAGCATTAGAATCAGTTTTCATTTTTTCCCTTATAAAAATAAGGCCTAATCTATTTTGAATTTTTTTTAAAAGGTTTTTCATGTCGCCATGCGGCTTTTTGTCGCCTTAGGATCAAAGAAGAGCAAGGAGTTGCCTTAATGCAAATATGGCCAATTTAAGCTGACAGCTTAAATTGGCCATATCCTTGATATTCTAAAGAAAGTTGATCTCTAAAAATCTATAGCTAACTCCACCATCCCTTGGTGATCGAAGTAGGTTTTGCTCCTCTCGTAATCGTAGAACACCTGCACTGTAAACATGCAGTCAGTCATGAAAGTCAAGCTTCCACCTATGTTCCATGTATTTCGATCAATTCTTGGTCCTCTGTTCGGATAAGTTCCTGCAGCTGCGCCAATGCCTGTAAATGAGGAATTAGCAAACAAGCCAGTCTCGTTATAATCGTACAACCAGAGAGAGTGTACTTCAGGAATGAAGAAACCGCAGCTGGTGTTGTAGAGATAGGCCAACTTTAATCCAAGGCCAGACTCGGTGAAATTATAACGCTGCTTGTCAACATACTGATTAAGAGAGATAGCACCGGTTTCTGTGTAATCATCAATATTCAAATGGGAGTACAACAATGTAGCTAGAGGGGTGATCTCAAAGCAATCGTAGTAATAACGATAACCGGTTGCTACAAATGCAGAGTATTCTCTGCCATTGTACTTAGCATGTGCTGTACGGTCGACTCCAGGAAAGACGATGTGACGTGTTCCGTCAAAACGGTCCCATCCCAAAGAAAAACCACCATCAACAAACCAAGGATTTGTGTCGTATGTGAAGTAAAGGGTCGCTTGATAGTTGTGGATTTCGGTTTTATTACCAAATTCTCTCTCATTCAAATCGGTATAAGCAATACCGCCACCAATACCTGCTCTTAAACCGCATAGGATAGGGATCTCATATGCAAGCACACCGCCCCATGTGTTGGCTCTATACCCATTTAAGTTATCTTTATTGTCTTGGTGTCCATAGTAGCCGAAACCATCTACCCACACTCTTGGCCCAGCATAGATTTCGCCAGCAGGATTGCAGCACGGGTCTTGAAGGCAATAGTATCGGTTCCGCTGCAAGTTTTCTAACCACACCCTTTGAAATTGTCTAGTGGCATGAAAACTTTCTTGGGCAACGCCAACAAGCCCTGAAGCAGGGGCGATCTGCAACAGTGCATTTTCTAAAGCAGCCGGAGACAATGCTAGCAGCTGTGATACAACAAAAGCTAAGTCGGTTCCTGGATTAGCTGCTGCTATAGTAACCAAATTATCTATGGTAGATCCCACAGCTCCTACAGCCGGATTTGTCACAATCGCTTTCGTCGGAATAAGAGTCGGGAAGATTTCGATATTACCATTTAAATTAAGCCCAACGAATGTGTAACGAGGGTTATTGCTTGTAACAAGAATAGGGACACCGCTCGATCCGGACCCTGCACTTACCACAAATAAGGGAGCGCTTGACAGCAATGCGGTTGAAGGCACGCTGACATTGACTGTGACAACAGGCGCTGCTATCTCATCATCATGCGAACCTAGGCTTACATTTCCAAAAAGCGCATTGGAAACAACTGTCGTATTGATGACAGAGTTCACCGGCAGCGCTAATGCACCTATTATAGACAGTGTGTTGGTGTTTAGCGAAAAATTAGTAGCACTTGTTGCCCCGATAATCGTCGCATTTCCAACTAAGGCATTCACCTGATTTAAAGGGCTTGATCCAACTGCAACTGCACCATTCTGTGTACTAGCACCATTCAGTGTCAGTATGCCGGTGTTTGCACCTGAATTGGTTAAAGCTCCGGTGAACGTTTGACCTGTGCCAACGTTTAGAATGCCGTTAGTGTTGTAATTCAATGCACCATTTGCGAGCGCGTTGAATTGCATTGTCCCGTTGCCTGTAATATTAAAAGTAGTTGCAACGGTTTGGCCGTTAAATATGATTGCCGAGGTTCCAAGTCCCCCTGCAATATTGTTTACAGCGCCGGCTCCAGCAACACCTACTGCCCCCGTAACGGTTGAGGTTCCTGAGGTTATAGTAAAAACAACATCATCGTTTGCAGCCGCTGTTACAATAGCGCCTGTAGGCTGATTACTGGTATTGATGTTCTGAATGCCCGTGTTCACCGACAAAGTCAATCCGCCTGAATTAAAGAGCACCCCATCTAATTCGCCTGTTGGATCCAAAGGCCCAGAAGTAACAAGCACTTGCTGCGCTGACAGCGTGGGGCTTCCTGCGATCATGCAAGCCGCCATGAAGAAGAAAATTCGTTTCATAAATACCCTTCCAGGGGTTAAAAAATTAAAGACTTTTATAGTGAAATTCCCTTTCCAATTCAATCTAAAAGCCTATCTCCCTCTATTTCAACAGGCAAGAAAATCTGGAGCTTCAGCCAAAGTCGCAAATGGACAAAAACTTCTCAATAGCGGAAAGATTTGCTTAAATCTATAATCTAAAATGTAACATGATTCGACTCCTCTATGCCCTACTTTTATCTTTAACCTGTTTGCACGGTGAATGTTTGCACTACAAAGCTCGTTTTGAAAAGCCTTCAGAATATCCTGAAAGGGAATTAGTTCCCGATCCTTTTGTTTCATGGAGTGTCGATTTTCCCGGTTACAATCCCCCCTACTATGTCTCGCCAATAGTCCTTAAGCAACCTTCTTGGGCAGAACCTGAAGAGGTCTCTATCCACCCCCTTAATATAGAAGGGAGAACCGGGATTAAAGGAAGGGGCCTTTTAGGAAAATGGGGCCCAAATTACGCTGCAGACCCTATTGTAACTCGCATTAACCCTGAAACAGATCAACTTGAACTACTCGTCATTCTGCGAAAAGATTGCCAACAATGGGCTTTGCCTGGCGGAATGGTCGATAAAGGAGAACGGGTTACACATACTCTCACACGAGAGCTTGAAGAAGAAGCAGGTCTTACCCTCGACTTTTCAGAAGCACGCATTGTTTATCAAGGCTATGTTGACGACCCTCGCAACACCGATAATGCATGGATAGAAACAACAGCCTCTCACCTCCATCTTACGCCGGAACAAAGCGCTCAATCCACACTTACAGCTGGCGACGACGCCCTTTCAGCCCGTTGGATCCCCATCAACGAGGCGCTCGAAAACCTATATGCCAATCACAGCGCATTCGTGAAGCTAGCCCTTAAATAAAAGCATCTTGCAAAAATCGGCCAAAATCGCCGACTATCGCTTTGTTTTTCAAGGTTCTTATGTTTATAGATTTCTGCCATTTCTAATATTTTTTCTGCCCTTTTGTTTACCCTTAGAGGCAAAATTAAACACACGCGATCTTGCAGCCTATAGATATCTTGACACTTTAGCATTGGCCTGTGGCGGACATGGAAAAATTGGGAAGGCAGTTCCGGGTTCAGGAACCTGCATAGAATTTCTAAAAGAACTTGTGGATGACTTAAATTACACCTCCGGCATGACCATCTGTGCAGATTTTAACAAAATCTCCCCAGACCTGAAAAAGACCTTAAACACCTATCAAGCGCAAATCGATTCGATCCACTTTTACCCTAACCTCTGTGTCATCATAAAAAGGTAATAGCCTCTTCTTTAAGCGTAATAGAAGAAAGCAGCGTGACAAACAGCATCGTAAAGATAGTCACCATCGCCATAGAACCATAAATCTCTAGATGATCAGCCATTGTAAAAGGAGCAACGACTTGAAAAAGACCTTGTATCCCATACAAAACGATAGCTTCCGCCCAAAAGCTTTTTCCAAGAGATCCTTTTTTATCGTCCTGTCTGGAAATATAAATGGCGAAGATTTGGAAAATGACGAAAAGGGTCAGAAACCAGCCGAAATAATTTTGTAATGGCACACCAAAGTAGGCTCCACCCCCTTTCCAAACCCACAGAGAATCGATGGTAGAAGAAACTGGATCCATTCCAACATCCCACATCACCATGATAAATGTGGCCACAAGGGGGACAAGAAATAGGCTGCCTCCTAAAAGCCGTTGACCATACCGCCGCAGCAAGATAGTCGACAATACCCAAGAGAGATAGGCCATGCCAAAATAGCCTAGCATAATGAGAAGGGGCACTTGGAAAAGCCTTGGCCCAGCCATTTTATCATAAAAATAGTGACCAAATGGAAATCCCACTTGGATGCTTAATGCTTCAAAAAAAAGACTGACAACCCAAGTGATGGCGAAAAAAACAAACGTGTTCTTAGCACCGTATCTTTGCAGCCCATGCAAACAAGAAGCAAAAAACAACGAAATGACCGACCCGATCGTGGTCATCCGGTTTATCGTACTTCCAAGATCAAAGCTTGATAAAAGAGATACCACAAAAAAAATCGCTATAAAAACCCATCTTGTCTGTCGCATGAATTGTTTCGACCCTACTATTGAGCTTCTAGCGATCCGACAATGTATGTAAAAAACAAACGCTTTTCCACACCGCTTATTTCTTCTCTAGCAGTCTTTTTAGAGTTCAAAAAAATATTCTGATTCAAATACTCGGATAGCTTTGTAGAGCCCACAAAACAATGGTCTCCCTTAACAGTAAACAGATACGTATCTGATGCTAATGTGTAAACACGCGCTTCTATTGTCTTACGATCACCTAGATTGTCTCTGAAAAACTTAACGTTTCTTTCTTGATTTGTGTTCTGAGCTGTATAGGTAACTGAAGTACCCACTTGTATTAACACCATTTTGCTCTCCGCTATTTGCAAAATAAAAAGCCACATTAACAATGCGAATTTTTCCAGTCAATTTTATAAAAGCCTTTTAATTTGGGGTCGCAAAAAAATAGGGTAATGGTAAATTGTTAATCTTCATGCAGAAGCACCAGAAGGAGAATGAGAATGAGCTCCGGCTTTTCACCCGTTAGCAGCAGTGGCAGCTTGTCACCGACACATTTCAGAATTGGTCAGTTGAGCCAAACCAATGTGCTGGATGCTATAAAAGGAGAACAAACCGCTACCAGTACTGTAGCAGGCATTTCTTTAGAGATTTTGAGACCTTTTGCTAAAGCAGTAGGTACTATGAGTCACAACTCAAAGCACTTGGGGAATTGTTCTTTAATTTCTCTCAATCTGGCCATGATTCCCTGCCACTGCATTGATGATGTAGATGTAAGAGAATTGCGAGCCAATTTTGGCTATGTCTGTGAAGATAACACTCACCATCCAAGTATGAGTTACAACGTCTGCGAGGTGATCGCACATGATCAGGGGCTCAATTATGCGATCATTAAACTAGATGGACAACCGGGACTTATCCATGGACATTTAAAGCCGGACAGCAAAGAAGTGATCTCAAATACAGTAGCTTTGTTGCACCACCCCTTGAGTAAACCTCTAAAATTATCGATAAACCAAACAACTCAGGTAACTAATGAATTTTTCTCACGACTAGTTGTTAGTCATGATACAGACTTAGGATCGGCAGGGGGGGCCTACCTCAATCCATCAGGAAATATGGTGGCTTTGCACCTTGGCTCAACAAGAGGCAACGAAAAAGACCCTTTACAGATCATACGATTAGCATTGCCAATCAGCAAAATCGTGACTGCATTTCCAAATGGCATATTGGCTCAATATATACGTGGCGACTCATTGGATCCACTACTCGATCAATATTACTCCATTCCTCCACAACCCCGTTCATTTATTGGCCAAGAAAAATTCAATAAAACAAAACTTAATGGTGAGGGATATCTCCTTAGAGAAATTGGAGATCGAATAGCGGCAATCTACATTGATATCTTCCAAAAAAAGCACGGCCGGTCTTCAACCGATAGCGGAAATGAAAATAACTATTTCAATCCGAAAACTATCATGCTGGATGACATCATCGAGATAGGCGAAGTTCTAACGAATCATTTTCAATCTTTTAAAGAAACACCTTCTAAAGACATCAGTTTAAACACACTGTCTTGGAGCGTAGACAGAGACAGGCTAAGCAGAGGGCTTTATCATAAGCTCCATAATGTTGCACGGATAGAGCTTGACGGACGTTTTGTATCGAAACAAAATGCGTGGTATATCCATTTTTATCCCGTACAAAAGTAAAAGAACGTGCAGGAATAACGATCGTTCTAAAGGAAGCTAATGAATCGTCGTAAAATATTGACGCAAAAAGAGCATGAAGAATTCATGAAAAGGGCGATTGAACTGAGTAAACAGGGTTCAATCATCGAGAAAACAGGTGGTGTATTTGGGGCTGTGATTGTCAATGAAGAAGGGCAGATCGTGGGCGAGGGATATAACCGTGTGGTCTCTAACAATGACCCTACAGCTCATGCAGAAATTTGCGCCATCCGCGATGCTTGCAAAAAACTTGGCGTCTTCCATTTAAAAGGATGCACCCTTTACACAAGTGCCGAATGTTGCCCTATGTGCCTTTGTGCAGCCTATTGGGCTCATATCGACACGATTTTTTATGCCTCTACGTTCCAAGATGCTCTTACCTACGGAGATTTTGCCGACGTTAACTATTTGGCAGAACTACGCAAAGAGCCCGAAGATCGCCAGATCAAATACACGCAGATCTTGCGGCCTGAAGCTGTTGAGATTTGGAAGCAATACCACGATATGCCAGATAGAATCAGATATTAAAAAAGGGCCGGGCCTAGGGGGCTGATTTAAGTTGATTTCACGCTCAAAAAATTAAGGTGAAAATTGGCATTAATTTCGCGGTAGCGTTTGGAGTGCTAAACGGCCTTGTTGCATAATTGCACGTGATTCCCCGTTTCTCCTGCAGCCCTTCAGGCTGCCATATAAAGTTTCATCCTAAACCCGGGGCGTTGCCCACGGGCTGTTGCAATTTTGGCCTTTCAGGCCAAGGGAAAAGCCTGTATTGCTAGGATTTTCCGGCTGAAAGCCGGATAGTTGCAACAGCCCGCGGGCAACGCCCCGGGTTAAGTTGGAGAATAAAATTGGCAGCCTGTAAGGCTGCAGGAGTAGAGAAACGTTGCGAACAATTATGCAACAAGGCCGTGCTAAACTCCTGTTTAGCTTTCACTCTCACTAAAAAGTCAAAGCTAAACAGGAGTTTAGCACTCCAAACGCTATCGCGAGAAAACCATGTTGTTTGAGGACAAGATTTGATGGCTCCTATATATCCCCAAAAGCAGCTTAAAAAAAACCCTATGCCCGGCTTTTTCTATTTCTTCTTAGCGGCTTGTTGATCACTCAAAATGAGCGCTGCTGCACCCAAAACATACGAACCTACTTGGGCAGCCCCAAGAAGAGTAAGTTTAATGTCTCTTATATTCTTTGGCGGACTCAAGACCGTCCCTGCTAAAGACCCCACAAACAGAACACCAGATGCTACACCTGCTACAGTAGCTGTATTGTTCTGAGCATAATCCATTGCGGCTGAACCAGCTTTATATGCAGCGTTTGCGGCACTGCTTGCCACGGCTGCAGCTTCTGCAAATGTCGTCGGTATGTTAATAGAATAAACCATAAATCTCCTTCATTACCATTAATTATCCCACATAAAATTAAATAATTTATTAAGGAAATCTTAATGCCGGGTTAAAAATTCCAGAAAAACCTCATTCTGATATGGTTATTTTTTCCGATTCAGGGAGAAATAATCATGTTTTACCATTTAAGCACACTGATAACCGCATGTAGTCTTGTTAGTGCAGCTTTTGCAGACCAAGCTTTTGTCACAAGCTTTGCCGGAAATGAAGTTTTTGCCTTTAACACACAAAATACTTCCGTACCCGCAACGGCGACTACAGCAATTTCAGATCCGGCAGCCATCACTTTTTCGCCTGATGGTCAAACTGTGTATGTAACAAGCTTGACTAGCGATGATGCTTATTCTTTTCCCGCCGCGGGACCTTACGCCCCTACGGCTCTTGGGGTTAATGTTGCAACTCCGGCAGGAATCGCCATTTCAACTGATGGGCAAACCGGCTTTATTGCATCGGGCGTTGCATCTCCCGGCCTTTATGCGTTTCCTTTAGGTGGTTCTTTTCCTCATACCGCAACAATGCTCACTGCGACAGCAACTGTTATAGCGAACCCATTCTTTATTGTTATTCAGGGTTCTAATGCTTTCGTAGGGGATTTTCAACATTCTGCTATTTATAGCGTGTCATTAAATTCAACCTCATATTCGGCAACTCTTGTGCAATCGTTTGCAGATAGGTCGGTCGCTGGGCTTGCCATTTCAAGCGATGGGTATCTTTATTTTTCATCCGTGTTAACTGCTGGAAGTATTGGCCAAGTTTTGCGTGTGCCACTTTCATCGCCTTCTGACACACCTCTCTTAGCTGCGACAAACATTAGCACATCAGTTTCTGGCCTTGCAGCATCAAGCAATGGATTCGCAATCTTTGTAACTTCTGATATCAGCGGCGTTTATTCCTTCCCAATCAACAGCGGCTTCCCCCAAACGCCCACCCTCCTTTCATCTCTTGCCATTCCAGATCCCACAAGCATAGCTATCCATGCCTTACCCTCTCCAAACAGCCTGACAGGGCGCCAAATCAAAAACGTTTACCTCTTACAAACAGATGTAGTGAATATCTTGAATTGGCAAGCAAACCCACTAGAAACAGCTGCAGGGTATAACATCTATCGGAATGGCATACTAATAGCCACAGTAAGCAGCTCTACTTTCACTTACGAAGACCACAATAGAACAAAAGGGGTCACCACCTGCTATTCAGTGACCGCTTTTGATGTAAATACAAACGAAAGTGCGCCCATCACCGTTTGCATCCCTTAGTTTTGCAAAGTATTTGAAGTCAGCCCTTCATCATAGATTTACCTTGCAGATTTACCACACTATCATTAAATTGCAAGACGTATGCACTATTTAAAGCGACACCTTGAGAGCCAGATTCTCGAATCTTCTAAGTACTTTAAAGCCATTCTATTGCTTGGCGCCAGGCAGGTGGGAAAAACGACTTTATTAGAGCATCTTTTCCCAAAGTTTAAAATATTTACTTTTGACCCAATCCAAGACATTTATAATGCCAGGAAAGATCCTGACCTTTTCCTCGAGTCCTTTCCTGGACCGCTTATCCTAGACGAAGTCCAATACGCCCCAGAATTGTTAGCCTCTTTGAAAAGAAAGATGGATCGGAGTGACCAAAAAGGACAATACTTTCTAACTGGTTCTCAAAATTTTAGTGTTTTACGCTCAATAGCAGAAAGCATGGCTGGACGCGTTGCGATCTTTCATCTCGATAATTTCACCCCCCAAGAAATTATGGGTGAAGGTGAACTCAGCGGTTGGTTACCGAGTTACCTTGAAAATCCAGATAGTTTTTACACAAAATTGAAGCCATTCCCAGCCACCTTCCCCCCCTTAATTGAGTTCCTTTTTAGAGGAACTTTTCCGGCTACAGTCGAACTGCCAACCTCACAAATACCGCTATATTTCCGCTCTTACCTGCAGACATATGTTGACCGAGATGTCCGTACACAAGAAGACATACGTCAATTGTCAGAATTTGATCGGTTTTTAGGTATCAGCGCTTCATTAACTGCTCAAGAAATTAACTCATCTCAATTAGGGAGAGAAATAGGGATTTCACCTCAAACAGCACGCCGCTGGCTTGACCTTTTAGTTGCTTCTTATCAATGGTTTGAGGCCCCTCCCTTTCATGGTAACACAATAAAAAGGATCAGCGGAAAAAAGAAGGGTTACTTCAAAGACACAGGTTTTGCTTGTTATTTACAGCGGATCAACTTGCCAGAAGGACTTGCAGTAAACCCTAAGCTGGGAGCAATTTTTGAATCTTGGGTCGTCAATTATATCTGCCAACAGTTTGCAACCCTTCCAGTTCCTCCCAACATTTACCATTGGCGAACAGCTGGAGGAGCAGAGGTAGACCTTATCTTAGAAAGAGGAGGCGCCCTCTATCCCATTGAAATTAAGTGTAAAACGCATCTATCTAAATCTGATCTTTCTGGGTTAAAGGCCTTCAGAGAAACCTACAAAGAAAATTACAACATTAAAACGGGTTTAGTTATTTATGTTGGCTCTGAACCCTACAAACTGGACGCAGAAACAATTGCCCTCCCCTGGAATTTATGGTGATAGGGCTAAAGTAGACGTGTGGATTAGCCGCATCTCCATAAAATTTAAGAAACGAAAATAGGGTCAAGCACCTTCTATCACAGGATCTGGAGGCTTCAGAGCCCTTTCATCACAAAACCGTTGGGCGTATTGCATGGCATCGAAGCAAAGTACTGTTGATTTCATCCTTAAGCACATCAATGCTGCAGGGGAAGTATCTGCAAAGAAGATGTTTGGCGAATATGGGATCTTCTGCAACGGAAAGATGGTTGCTCTGGTTTGTGACGATCGATTATTTGTTAAACCAACTGTGGCGGGCTTAAAACTGGCTCAAGGCTGCATGGAAGGCTGTCCCTATCCCGGTGCAAAACCGTGTTTTCTTATCTCAGATGAAAACTTGAACGATCAAAAATGGTTAGTCGACCTTGTGAAAGTCACGGCCGATGAACTGCCATTTCCCAAAAAAAAGCGTCGCCCAAACATAGACGAGAAAAATTAAGGCTGTTTAAACGCCTCTAACTCGGGAAGAACCACCTCGTACCATGCGTTAGCCAGTTCAGCTGTAAACCGCTGGCTCGGATCGGGATCCAGCATCCCTTTCATGAGGATCAAAAGGTCGCTTGCCAATGGTCCGTCGCCATATTTTGCCTTAATCAGCCCCTCTAATTTAACAAAGTCGAATTTGGCGTATTTAATGCCGTTGTAATCTTCGAAAGTGTAGCATCCCTCGAGCTCTGCTTTATCAAAAACTGCTCTCCCTACAATCATCCCCATCTGAGCGACCTGCAGTTTCTCCAAACAAATTTTCATCTTATTATAGTTGCTGTAGAACGCAATTAGTTCTTTTATAGATAGGGTTTCTCCACGGCTCAAGGCTTCAAGCGCCGGGCGAATTATCGCCATATACGATTTATATTGAGCCACTTCCTTAACATTTTGATTCAAGCCTGTAAACGCAATTTTTTCGTTCGGGCCTAAATACTTCAAGATGACTTGAGCCGTCTGTTGTTTGTCCTGAGTGTTTTCGTCAAAATCCGGAAAGATACGCACTCTGTCAAAATCTGTGACCACAGCTTTCCCATTTTCCAGCAATAGGTTTTCAACTTTAAGGTCGATATGGGCAATGCCTTTCTTTTTAAAGTACAAAAGAGCATTCATAGGCCCTTTCAGTGCCCTAAAAGCCTGTTTATCATCGAGAGATTTTTTTCCTCCGTCGTAGAACTTCATGATTTTTCCGTCTACTGCTTTTCCTTCTACTTTGTACTGCTTGCGAATCCCCTCAGGCATAGTGCCGCCACTGTCTTTTTCGATCCATTCCAATATAGGAGCATCAGATTCAACTGCCTTATCCGGCAGACCTTCCCTGTAGATAGCCGCTTTATCTTTGTAGGACTTGCCAAAAACCTCTTCTCGTATTTTGTAGATTTTATTAAAACCCCCCTCTGCCAGCTCCACGCGATCCTTTCCGGCGACGTGAAAGACTTGGATTTTCTCCTCTCCGGTCTTATGCTTGCGCTTGATCACAATAAGACCATCTCCCTCGTAGACATCCCGATTTTTCATCAGGATTTTTGCAGCAGCCTCTCTAAGCGGGCTGTTTGTACCAACATTCCCCTTCAGAGCCTCTACTGCCTGGGTCTCATCTAAGACGACCTCGACGCCTTCTTTTTTTAAAAATTCATGAGCCTTTTCTTTAGCAGAAGTATCCTGAAGAATGTTTAAAAGCTTTGATGTATCCGATTCTGCCTTTTTTAACGGCAGAGTTTGATCTATCTTAAAGTTATTTTTGCTTTTTTCGAGATCTTCGCATATCTTCAGCAGCTGATCGTTGTTTTCCATCAGAGATTCTTGAGCCTTTTTCCAAAGCTTTTTGACGGGTTCATTTTTTGGATTTTTAACGGGGCTTTTTTCCAAAAGATTTTGGAAGAAAAAATTAACAATGCCATCGCCTACAGGCTTCGATCCACTCATAGAGTTCCCCCTCTACTTTCCCTTGTAAATGAGGAGGATAAAGCATGTTTAAAGAATTTATTTACGTCGTGCTATTTGTTACGATTGGCATAAACAGTCGTATACTGTTAATCAAAAATTAATATTCAGTAAATCTTTCTAAGTTAAATTGTGGGAAAGGGGAGCACTGACTCTTCTTCTTTTTTCTTCCCTTTATAAATTGTTTTAAAAAGCAAAGGAAACACCATCTTTCCCCTCCCTTTTTAAGGCCGCAACCTCTTCGCCTGAAAAGAGCGCAGAAGTGGCAACCATGGTGGAAGATAGCCAAACTTTCCCGGCAAAAACCAAAACATTTGCAGAGAAATTTAACGAGGGACCCACCGTTAGTAGCGAAAAAAAAGAAATCGCAGAAATAAAAGCTGAACTTGCAAAAGTTGGCAAACAGGTCAAAGAAATGCGTGTGGCCAGAGATAAGGCACTCAATGAACTTAATAAAACTAAAAAGAAGGGAGACCCAGCGGATATTGACTATAAAGAAAGAATGCTTGGAATCAAAGAGCATGAATTAATCAGAAAACAATCTTCATAAAAAATTTCCCCCTACATTCTGAAGTGGATCCTAAAGACCCGCCATCGTCTTTACTAAACAAATTAAGTGCTTTACGGCGTTTAACTACCCACGAGAAACAAATCTGACCAATTAGAACATTTCCGCATTTATAATTTTTCGATCTATTGTTCAAAAAAATCACCGAAGATCTTTGGATTTTATTCAAAAGAGCGCTTTTATTTTGTGGTTTTTCACCGAATTCATGTTACTATGGAGTGACTTTTAGGAGGTCAAATGAGCGTTTCTCATCTTTCTCAATCTGGTCAAGCGTCAAGCTTTTCGTTATTGGGCAGTACACCTGCCACCGCACATCCTCTCATTCTAACCACTGATTCGACGGAGGCAGCAGAGCTTGCAAGTACGTTTGGGGATTTGATTGCTGTTGGTAAAGTAACAGAATTAAAAGATGGGGCTTCGAAATTGCTCCTTTTGGCAAGGCAAACATCACCCAAAGATCCTTCCCTTGTCGTTACTCACATCTTAAATGCTTTTGCAGGCGGCCTTGCGAAAGCCCCGAATATCGAAGCCCTGCAAGGCTTGGCTGAAGCTCTTCATGCCTATGCAGACCTAATTCATCTTGTTGGCGGAAATGATTTAGTTGATGCCTCGTGGAAACAGACAGCAGATAGCACCCTCACTAATTTGGTTTCCCTAATTAGAACAGATGTTTTAGGAGAAAATAGCCTCCGGTATGCGTTAAAAAGCGCAAAAGCTGGAATCAATGCTCTCACAGATAATCAAGAAAACCAAAGACTCTTTAATTTTATCATATCGATTGTTCAAGGAGCTTATAACTCCGATGTGGGAGGGCTTCTTAGCACTCTTTCTCAATTGATTCAAGAATCAAAAAAGGCACAAGCAGCCCATTGGTATGCCGATTTATTGCTTATCCGTCTATTAACCCCCCTTGCTGTGGAAAATGATGCTATCTTTCAACAGATCATCGACATGAAGTCTTTACATTCCTCCTGGAAATATCAATGCGGCTATCTAAAGGCTCTATCAACCATCCTGCAGCAAAACCCCTCTTCAAAACAGGCTAAAAATGCCCTTGAAATAGTGCTAAAGGCGAGTTCATTGCATCATTGGAGAGATAAAGAAGATTGGAGAATCCGAGAGACCGCTTGTGAAGAACTCATTTATCTTACAAGAACTAAGGCCTTTGAAGAGGACGCCATTCACACCCTTGTTCAAAGAAGTAAGGTTGAAAAAAAAGATCCCGTAAAGCTAAGGATTTCTTCAAGTATAGCCACTCTCAAAACAAAAGACGATTGGAATAAGATCCTTTTTACTCTAAAAAACAAGGAAGAGCTCCAAACTAACTACAAAGAGCTCGAACAACAAAAAGAAGCGATTGAAGAAGAGAAGAAAAGATTAGCCGACTTAAGAGATGAAAATGGCATTAACGAGTCTGACTATAACAATAAGATCCAAGCATTGGAAGAGGTCGAAAAAGAGTTAGATGAAGAGAAAGAGGCGGCAGAAGATCTCCTCGCAGTGATAAAGGCGACTGTGGAAAGGATCGAAGAGATGCTTTCTGGGATGACCAAAGATAGAGCGAAAATAGCCGCAGCCACCGATCGACTTCTCGCCGATAAGCAGCCACTTCAACCCTCACAGCAGATAGTGGTAGACGCCCTTTCCAAAGAACTTTCTATTCTTAAATCAGTTTTTTCTATTCAAGAAGAGGGCGAAAAAGAGGTCGGGCTTGTTAAGTTCACCGAATCTTTTTCGGAACAAAAAAGATAGATCTGCTTGAGTTTCTTATTCAGTTTTTAGCCCTAAGGGAAAAACGGTTCAATAGCTTTAGGTTTGAAGAGATCAGTGTCTTAAATTTAGAACGACTCCGTCCCTTTTTACATCCCGAGCTTTTAGAGCTCCAAATCATAGGATGCAAAGGACTCAGAGATTTTAAACACTCTTACGGGATCATTCTAAGTTATCCTGTAGAGTTCCCCTCCTTGCAAACTCTTCACATCGAAAATTGTGAAAATTTTGCTTCCCTCGTGATAGAGGCGCCTAAACTTCGTGATTTAAAGATTCCGAATAACCCCTCTTTAAAAGAGGTCTCTCTAGAGGTGGGTTTTAGCACTAAAATTGATCGAGAAGGCTCCTATCAGATCAAATTTGCATTGCCTGCTGTTGATCAATTGACCAGCGCTTTCTTCCACCGCGATATCTCTCCTCTTGTCCGGCATCTAAAAGCTTGGGCAAATCAGGAACAGGGAGACTCTTTTGGCATGTTGATGACGGACAAACTCGTTAAAGGTGTAGCTGTTGGTACAATCAAAGGTGATCTTTGCCGAATCGTATTTGAGCAAAACAAGCCGAACAACAAAATTAATTCAACCGGAGCTATTGCCTTAGCCTCCCTTCTTCGAGGAAGCCCCTTCACTAGACTTGATTTTAGCGGGAATGAGGTCGGACGAAGTGGAGCCAAGGCATTGGCTGTGTCTGTCGAGCAGGACGAAATCGTTGAGCTCAGCCTAAACGGTAATCGGATAAAAGATGAAGGAGCAGAAGCCCTTTTTTGCGCTATAAAGAAAAGAAAAACTCCTTTTGAATTATATGTAGATGGAAATGAAATCACTTCAAAAAGTAGTCAAGTGATCGCAGAGGCCGTCGCAAGCGGGAAACTTTCAAAGTTAAGCATCAGTTGGAACAACTTTGATTCAGAAGCTATGCGGAGGATCATCGACGCCGTCCAAAAAAGTTCTCTTGAGTGGTTGGATATCAGCAATAACAATTTAGCCCTGCCAGAGCTGCAAAGATTAATAAACTATTTAAAAAAAGGCATCGCTTTAAAAGGACTTGTTTTATCCAATTACCAAAATGGATTCGGAATGACCCCTACGAGCAACCAAGTAGGTGACGATGGGGTTGAAAAACTTGCCGAAGCCCTTCCCACATCTTCTCTTCGTCAGCTTTATTTATCTAATACTTCCATCACAGATGTAGGAGCACTAGCTTTGGCGGATGCTTTGCCAAAAAGCCCTTTAACCACTTTAGACATCAAGCTGAATCAGCTGACGAATGAGGGGTTAGAAGATATTCTCAAGGCGCTTGAAACAAGCCCTCTCCGGCGGTTAACTGTTTCGCAAAACCAGATCCTCGAAGAGGGATTAGTCGATATTCTCACGGCGGTGGAAAAAAGCTCTTTGATCTTCCTTGATCTCCGAGGCAATAAAATTGGGCAGCATTGGATAGCCACATCGGCACGCTGGGCCGGTAATGAATTCTTAGGAGCTTTTGGCCTATCAATTCCTGAGCCGGCAGAATCTCCATTGCAGCTGTACATCAAATCGGCCAAGAATAAAAAAGGGAAAACCGTCGAGATTCTGATTTAGGGTCTTTTACACTCATACAATCCTCCTCAGGAGCAAATTTTTCATTTTAGCAAAAAAATAGTGAAATGAAAGAGGACGATAAACCCAAGCTGTTAGTTAACAAAAGACTAATACCAAAGGACAAAGGGATTTTAGTCGGTTATCATTGCTTAGGAAAGCTCAACCTGGAGGATCTTTAAGAAAAAAGAAATTGCAGGTATAGAGGCTTTTTTTGGAGTACAATTAAAAACAACTTAGGACTGATCAAAGAATTGAAGTAAAAGGAGCCGGACGGACCAGCCCCTTTCGCTTAGAATTCGATATTTAAAGTAGCGTAAATACCATTCAGCATAAAATCACTGATTGTTCTTTCAAAACCAACGGCAAATAGACCTACTTGCGGAGTAAAAATAGCTCCTGCAGGCAACACTTGAGGAGCTGTCATGTCAACTGACTGGATAGCGTTGAAGTAAAGTTGGCATTGGTACCCTGCCTCAAGGGTGATTGACCAGCAATCGAAAGAGTACATATAGGAAAAGCCGATTCTCTGTTCTAAGCCAGGTACCATTTGTGCTCTATGCGGGTTATAAGTCGCTTGAGTATTTGGCTGCGGTATCCCAAGAGTGGTAAGTTCGGGCGAAAGCGATTGGAAAGTTGTTTGATTTTTTGACCTTCCCACTAGTAAAGAAGAGGTTGTTTCTCCAACAAAAAAGAAGTTACAAAAAATTTCGTAATCATAGGCTAACCCAATCATGGGGCCTGCTCCCATGAATGTGGAAGGACAGTTTAATGTCCGAGCAATCTCAGAACTAGCATTGGAATAAGAGGATTGCAGGGTATGGTTGATTCTTGCGCCACTAACTCCAGCAAAAAAATTAACGATAAAATTATCGTTGAAGCAAAACGCTTTTCCTAAGCGCAAATCCACTTTATCAAATTGATGTTTAACTGTTCCTTGAGCCAATTTATATGGTTCAGAATTAGGACCAATATCAAAAAATGGACCTACCATAAACCCATCTGCAGAAGAGGCTAAAAAGGAACTTGAATCTCGGCAATGCAACCTTTCCCAATTAGCATCTAAACTAAAGCCAGAACATGGAAGTGTAACTTTTGTACCAATTTCAAAGCCCCAATGGTAACGAGGGTTGATTTCCAATATATCCCAGTTAGGAGAAAGTGCAGGAATCGTGATATCTGGATCTAAGCCAATAGCTTGTACGCCATAATACTGATCCGTTCCACCTGGTTGGAGGTAAAGGCATGTGCCATACATCTCAAAAACAGTTGAGGAATCGCAGGCTGAAACAGCTTGTCCGGCTAAAACGGCTGACAACATAAATAAAGGGAGTTTTCTCATATGTCCTTTTGAGCAGTTAAAATTGAAATGCTACCTATTTCACCTATTTTTGAATAGAAAGCCTCTTTTTTTCGAGCTTGAAAAAGACTAAAATGACATCTTGGGGTTTAATTCACTGCAACGCTTGCCTGGGCAGCCCTCAAATATACTAAATGAAAGGGATCGGTCCCAATGTTTTTTTACGTGCTTTGAAAAAACGCTTTTGAGTATGTTTGGGTTATTCTAAGCTTTTTTGTATCTCGCTTGTCTTTGTGTTTCAGCCCAATAGGAGTAACATGGCTGCCAGTGTCGTCAGAGTTTCCCCCCATATTGTTTCTCAACCAACAGGTCTATTTTTTGAGGTAGCCACTCACCATGTTCTTGGAACCATTCGAGCCAATAGAGAACTAAAAAATAACAATACTACCATTAAGATGATCAATGATCTCACATTAAATCTACGGAGCGGTTTTCGTGAGGGAGAGCACAAAAAGGTTGTGTTTCGCGATGTGCATGCGCTGCTTTTAGATCCAAAGGGAACAGCATCAGATGAAACTATTCAAAATGCTGCTCAGCTAGCGCTGGAGATCAGAAAACAAGCAAAAGATGCTAATTTTTTCTTAATCGCAGCCAAGAAAGATGCTTTTGGGGCCATGGATATCCGACACATAGAAATGACCCATTTTTTGTTGTCAGTCCCTGCCGAATTTTCTTCAAAAATTATTTGGACCTTAAACGATGATAATAAAGGCTCTTGTTTTACCCATCCGGGCAATAAAAAGTATGAAAGCTATGTCAAAAAGCTTCAAGCAGCAATGGCGGCTACCCCGATTCTTCCAGCAAATTCCCCCGCGCTACTATGAAAAGTCTTTAACTGTCATGAGAAGTGTCGAACTTGAAGCTGCCATTCTGTTAGCTTTTAAGCACTTTGCTAAAAAGATAAGGTAACACCGCAAAAGAGCCGGCAATCACATACCGAGGGATATGACTCATTCTCTCAATGATTAGGTAGTCGGTCTCGACTGTCTTTCCAAGTACCGGCAGATAAAAGGAATCATAAGACAAGTCAACAGCCCTAAACACTAAGCGGCAAAGTCTTGCCTGATACTCCCCAACTGCATGCCCTTGACTTACATGTGCAAGAAAAGTCAGACTCAAGGCGTGGATCATGTCGACCAAAGGGCCTGCAGCAGTTACCATTAAAGTAACGTTTTTTTCTCCTAATATTCGACCGAGCTTTGACAAAGATTCATACTTATACTTGTACCCTGATCCACCAAAAATACTTTTTCCACCTCCGTAGATCTCAACAGTGGATGTAGTGTCCTTACATAACAATTCGACCATTGCTACATGGCCTATTTCATGAAAAAGTTGGCCCACCGTTCGGTTGTACCAATCAGCATGAAGATAGTGGTGCATGTACCTACAACCGACTTCCATCTTGTGCAGCAAAATGACAATGCCCTTGTGATTTGTCTTTTTAGCTGCCTCATCAAAGAGATGGGCTAACGCTTGGGCAGCAGAGGAACAAACAAGATAGTTAATTGCTCTTAATGCAAGTGATACCCGGTCAGTTTCTTTAGTAAAAAGCGCAGTTGCACCAAAAGTCATTAAATAAAAGGGAATCCTCTCAACAAAATCTCTTTTTATCATCTCCTTTCTTTCCTGAAACGTATAAGAAACATTAAGTAAAGGAAATGGGGATTGAGCAGGAATAAACATTAAACAAAAAATTGTAGGTTTTTATTAAATGAATAATATCGAAATACCTGTCTTTTGGAAAGAGCAAAGCCAAGGTGCTGGCGATGCAACCCAGGGCCCCTTTCACTATTGCAGGGCCTGGAGGTTAGGCTTGTTTACTCATGCTTTTTTCTTAGCCTTGGATCTAACCACTTGAACTGGGAAAAAAGTGATGCCAATTTCTTCATAAGGATGGACCTTTTCAATTGCCTCGACCACCTTTTCCAGTATCGACTCTTCACACAAAACTTCGATCAATTCTTCTTCAACCGATTCTAGCTCTCCCACCTTCCCAATCTTAGGTTGAGCTTCATTTTGCGGGATAAATCTACCCGTTCCTTTAACAGAAAAAGAGCCATATTGGTAATTGCCAAGTCTACCTGCCCCAGCCTCACCCATTGCTGCTCGCACTGCATCGGCGTGGTCGGCTGGAACATTCACCATTATATTCACAAATTTATCGACTTCCATCCCTGACAACCTCCAAAAACCAACAGCAAAAAACATCCGTCTTTTTTCAGCAAAAGGAAAATAATACACCAAAGTATTGTCCACAAACATTTAAAAGTTAACGATTAGTTATATTAACAACATTGCAGATCAAAGAGATTCTGCCTTTAGACCTAGTTTGAAAGGCGGAGCAGATGCTCTGATTTCTCCTTATAACGAGAACTTTTCTGCGTCTTGGTGATCCTAAACCCGCAATCTTGAAAAAGATCTCGCACCTCATTCTCTTCCTGACTAATCACTGTTGAAAGATCTAGGAGGGAGGAATGATTTAGTTTCACATGCTCTTTCACAATATTCAAAAGCTTTTCGAAACATTCCTTCTTTTGCTGCCGCTTTGGTGCCAATTTTGTAATTTCAAGGGCTTTAATGGCAATCGCATCCTTCCCATCAGCCGCTTGTTCCACGTTGTTTCCGAAGACAAGAATACCCAGCAGATTTACCCCCTCGTAAAGAACACGAGTCTGCAACACACTCGGTTTTTCCCACATCAGACCAAGCAGGAGATCCTGCCCTCCATAAATCGGCTCCCGTTTTATTTTGAGAAGGTGGCTAACGACCCCTTGGATGCGTAACATGGCTTGCTTATCAAGTTCGCCACCTTGTGGATTGATGACAACCAAGCTGCTGTGCACAGCTTGAAGATTGAGTGATGAAGTGGACATAAAACCCCCTTTAAGAGAACGCATTGTGCAAAATGGGCAAAATTTTGTCAGCTCCAAACCCCTATCGCTTGGAAGAAGTTTGGGATTTAAAGGATGCTTTTACCCCAATTGAGGCTCGGCTTTAATTGGATCAAAAAATGTTGCTCTGACGCAATTGTTTGTAGGAGGTCTCTCGAGAATAAGGAGATGTATTCTTTTTTATCATACAGCTCCAATGGATACCTCAATGCATAGAAATCTGAATAAGAGATATAATTATCAGCGCGTGCTAAAGGATTTATGCTCAAGAACCTTTATATTATCTAAATATATTTGTGTTTAAATATTTTAATATGACATCAATTTGGCTTTTCGAAGGTTTTACTTCTTGGTTCTCTTCTTTCCATATAGGGCTCCCCTATCTTGGGAAGATCCTTCCTGCTAAGCCTGTTTCATCGGAAGAACTGGACGGTACTCTTTTTTCAGAAAAAGTCGGTCCAGAGAGCATAAATGCGACTGCTCAAAAACTCCGCAAGTTGACAAAGACTAGCCAACCTAACTTGTTTGCGGAAATGAAATCAGTGAAGTCACAAAATCAAGGCCTCCTCTCTAAGATGAAGGAGGATGGCTGGGCAAACCTCAAAAAAAGTGAGCCAAAGAGCTCGATGCTCTCTTTTGACTCCCTTAGGCAATCGATCACAACGCTCACCGGGAAAGTTTCGATCAACATGGCGACTGACGGTTTAGGGGAAGCTACCGCATTTGGAACCCCAGGGCACGACTCAGACATTGACCGCGTTCTTTATGGGCCCCTTTCGCACACTAACGAGTCCAGAGAATGGGTACTTTTTCAGCACCTATGGCGTGCTATATTTGATGGACATACAAGCGATATGGCCGATGTATCTACCTACACCAATCATCCGGGAGAGGCTCTACAAACAGAAGCACGTCTCACATCTTCCAAGGCAAAAAGCGACTTTGCCGCTCTTGAAGCAAACCTAGCGGCTTTACAAGTTTATCGCTCCCTCTCCTCCAAGCCAGAATTACTCACTAAGTATCGTAAGAGGCTGCAAGCCGATTATACTATTCTTAAGAATACAGAGGGAAAAAAAGAGCACGAAAAAGAAGAGATTGATAATCGTGGAAAAAGAGAGATTAAGCGGCTAGGCGAAGCGCAGGCTTTCGAGCGTGCTCTTCACTTAGGGATTTTAAAGGTTTTTGCCAGAATTGTCCCATCAGAAGCGGAAGTCATTGAGCCTCTTTATAGGAAGGGGGGGCTCTTGAAATTGCGCTAAAGTACCAGCAACTCTTAAATGATCCCGACACCCGAGAAAAAATGCAGGATGCTATTCTCCTGTTTAGGGCGCCACTTGTCCTCGAAATTGGCAAAAAGATGGATGCGCTGGAGGAGGAGATCCTTAAGGCTCGAAAAGAGGATACTGATTCCCTATATGTAAAACTCGCAGCCCACGCTTCCCTTAGAAATGCCCTTTATGACGATAGCTATCTGACTCAAGGAGGCTACGGCATCACTTGCTTTCGCAATGGAGGGCAAATCCATGAGCAACGGATGAGGCAGGCTCTTTCCCCTCTTAGGGAGGCTCATTATGATGGGCCTAAAGGGTGGAGGAGTTGGCTGATCCGCCTCCTATTTGGAGATCAACCGATCCGTCCTCTATCTGTTCACGGATCTTCGGAAGATGGGACTCCTCAAGAATGTCTGAGCAGCATGAAAGAAAATTTGGGGAAATTCCTCTCCCATTACCAAGATGACCTCGATCAAAAGGCTACCCCTTATGATGCCTTGGTAAAACGGTCCAAATATCTCCTCAGGATCGTGTATGCGGGACATGAACTCGTAGCCCAAATGAAATCCAAAGACAGCGAACTACACAAGAAGCAGATTGCCGAACTCAATAAACAGCATAAACTTCAGATCGCCGAACTTTATGGGAAAGATGAGCAAGTCG
The DNA here is from genome assembly GCA_963765145.1 of Parachlamydiales bacterium. Taxonomy (GTDB): domain Bacteria; phylum Chlamydiota; class Chlamydiia; order Chlamydiales; family JAJFMK01; genus JAGVKY01. Next base: position 84,770 of record CAVXVG010000020.1, on the reverse strand, counting down.
CCCAACTCAATGAGAAGCACGAACAGCTAATTGCCGAACTCAATAAGGAGCATGAACAGCTGATCGCCCAACTTTATGGGCAACACGAACTGCTGATCACCGAACTTTATGAGAAGGTTGACGACCTTGAAAAATTGAAGCGAAAAAAAATGCTACCCTTTGCCTTTGCGATCCGACAACTCGCAAATGAGCTAAGTCCAAGCGACCCCGAGAGTTTAATTCCCGCTTTAAACGATAGATTGGCAAAATTAAAGGATGCTCATGCACACATCCGCGATAATCTTGTCGCCCCTGAAGATCTCTTTGCCTTAGCAGTTTCTAAGTTAGAGAAATCGGAATTGGCGGAATCCCCCTCACTACCCCCGAAAATCGAGGCTATTCTGCGCTCTATGGCAGGACTTTCCCTGCAGGATCCTCTTTTAAGAAGTCACATAGGAGCAGATCAACTAGCTCTCCTAGAGGAAGCCCACACGGAACTGTTCCAAAATCTTGAAAGCGAATTGATGCTAGGCGACAATAAGGTTGAGCATCTCATTGCTGAAACGCAATCCATCACCCGCGAAATTGAAGATTTAGCGTATACTACTAATGCATGCATAGCTCCCTCTAATGCAAAGGAGCTCACACTGCATGCCCTTTTAGAAAGTTATAAATTGTGATGGAATAATCGTTATGACCTCTTCAGTACCAAGTACCCCAACAAATCATAGGCATTCCGTCATCCGCACTTTGGAAGAGCGGCAATCGGAAATGACAGTCTATCAAATACTTTTTGTGAAGACTTTGAAGGCAGGCGATGGATCACTTCCTGCTCCTTCATTAGGCGGTGTAGTCTACCAACTTCATGAGAGCTCCTTCAAAGTTTGCGACCCTTACACTGAACAGGACGATTTCTACACCTTTTTAGAACAGATGCCAAAAGAAGTTCGAGAAAAAGTAACAGACATGGATATGGATGTCTCGCATGTCAGCTCAGGCCGCCTTTTATCTTTTTTTCCCCGTCTCGAAAAATTGCGTATTGGTCATTTCATCGAATCGCTTGAAAAGGTAAAGAGCCCATGTCTTCAGGAACTTGTGATCTCGCAGGGCGCCATATTGCAAGATATCGAATTCTTAAATGGAGCTCCTCTAAATTCGGTGACAATTCTGAATGCATGCAACGTCCCTTCTCTCCAACCACTAGAGGAAGCGCCACTTCAATTCTTGAAAATCACAGAAGCAATGAGCGTGGCCCATTTAGATCCTCTAAAACGTGCCGTTTCAAACCTTCAATTTGACCTTTCGAGAGCCGATGGAAAACTTGACAAGGCACTTCTCTCCCAATTCCCTCACGCACAGCACATAGAAGATTAAATTAAGGACCAACCGGGTCTTTCTTTAAAATCGACATTCTTTAAACTCCTATGCAAAAGGAGATGTTCTTATGGCTCTACCTATTCAAAACATGATGCCAGATTATCGCAGGATAGGCTCGGCCCCTTTCACCAAAAACTATTGATACCACCAGGAGCGGAACAACAGCTCCGTGCGGCGGACAAGCTCGTTGAAGAGCAAATAAGGCAGAGACACCGACGCCATTACAAACCGGACCACAATGGCTTTTGCATCAACTGGAACGTCTTTGCTTGCCTCTGCAATAGGCTTTGCCATGAAAATCTTCTCGTTCTCAGAAGGATCTATAGTCTTGAACTCGAGATTCTCATAGATCTGCTTGGCGAGAGGATTGTTTGCCATCACATTTAGGGTAGCCGTCATCACTTCCGGATAGTTGACCTGCTGCGCTTTCGCACACTCAATCAGAGCTTTTGCAACCCCCATGTGTGCAAACTGCGCTCGACAGGAAAGGTCAAAGAAATGAAAGATCTTGCCCCCATTTTCTTCTTTGAAAAAGCCCCACAAAGCCCCCACAATTTGCCCTTGGTCATTTTTTGCTGTCATGCAGAGAGCATCTTTTGACCCAAACAAGTATTCAAAAAATCCCCTTCTATGACATTCTGCGTAGGCCTCTTTGTCAACAGCCTGTTGGTAATCGATTAAATCAGAAACGCTCTTTGAATTTTTTAAATCGCAGACACCCACCTGCCATTCTTCTACGCCCGGCTTTTTTGTCAGTAAATCATTAGCAAAAGAGGTATCAATCGAGGTTTGACCAAATCCAACCTGGTGAATTTTTCTTCCATGAAGGGTCGTTAAGATCTCACTCCATTCAGCAGTCAACTCTTCGTTGGCAAGTTCTGCTACAGCTTGAGTAATCCGATTCAGAGCACCATAGATGGGATAGATATCGTGAAGATGGTCTAAACGGATCACCTCGGCGCTAAAAGCCTTACCCAAAAGATCGAGCTGCCCTTTGAGCTCTTCTGCACCATTAAAGTAATTTGCCTCCAGTGCCGCAAATCGATTTCTCGATATGGTCGCCATTTTTTCCCCTCTTTTTTAAAAAATATTGGAGAGTAATTATAGCAAACACGAGAATTAGAACAAAAAATAATTAATAGATATATCAGCAAAACTCCAACTCAAAATTTGGTGCTTTTTCTCAATGATGAGAACACTAATTAAGGGGTGGAAAATTTTTCCTTCATTATGAAATAAAGAGGGACCCCCAACATGATTTGAGAAAAGATCAGAAAACCTTTTTCAATGACGTTATGTGGGAATAATTCAGCCCAGGAAGTCTCCCTTATAATCAGATCAATTTTACTATTGTTTTTTACAAATTCAAAAGTGATTCGTCCCCCTTTCGCATCTAGGAGGTAAGGAAGAACCTTATAGGCAAAGAGGCCGGCAATAGCAACGGTCAATGCCCCTGCTCCAAGTTGGGCTCCTTTGATCAAGACGGCTCGTCCTGTAAGAGGACTTTCGCTCTCATTTTTTTTGCCCGATGGACAAAAATAGTCGTAAGCTGCAATGCATGCAGTACCAAGCGCTGTTCCCAATCCAATCACTGATGCCATAGATATCTAGCCTTAATTACATAATCGCCTTACATTGTAAATGTATTTTTGATTTATTGTAAAATTAAAAGCCCAAGACCCAGGGGATCGAAGAATCTCGAGGCCGGGCCTGGGGTGAAACAAATCGCCGATTTTTTGCAAAAAACGGACTGATTTTATCCCTCCAATCTTGGGCCTTTTTTAACAGCTGCTCACATGGTGTTTTTTCTCTGCTTAAACAACAAATCGAGGGAAAAAATTGGGACAGGAAATTTCTGGTTTCTCACTACGAGAAATTCCCAATTTTTGAGTGATATGTTTCACCCTAGGCCCGGCCTGCGATGCGGAAATGCTTTCCTCCCTCTTGCAATGTGCGGAGTACATTGGGGAAGTTGCGGGTTAAAACCCGCAAAAACACCCTCAGGCTAAAGCCTAAGCTACAATTATTGAAAGAGGGGCTAACTTAGAACTGGAGTCGAACCAGCACGGCCGATAAAGAGCAAGGGATTTTAAGTCGGTTATCATTGCTTAAACTGGAATGACCTAGCATCATCAAGCACAACACCGTGAACATATTACAAAGCTTGTGATTGTGCAGCTCATCGCCATTTTATGCCAGTTTTTTGCCCTTTAGTGCGTAAATTTTGCGTAAAAAACCCCATCAAGGCATGCTTTTTACTAGACTCAAAAACACAGAATGCAATTTTGAAACCTGCACAGGAATTTCTATGATCGCAATTACAACTGAATACGAACAAATAAACGAAAGTTCATTGACACTTCCTCTTTTAAAGTCAGAAGCGTCGAATGGTCGCTTTTATAGCTACGAAAAGCATTCATGGCAAAAGATGGAGTGGACCGAGAGACTATTTCGCAAAATATTTGTTTTTGCAGATTCTGTTGAAACAACATGCTTGCGCTATTCCTTTGATTCTGTTGAGAGGATGCCCGAATTCCCGATAGAAATTGCTAATAATGTTGAATACTACCTCATTGATTCTTTATCCAATAAAAGTTCCCTCCACAGCTCTTTTACCCCAATTTGTCATATTTTTTGTCGAGTATTTGGCACCAATGATAACCAAATCAGACTAGAACAACATGCCGCCAAACACATGTTTTCTCTTTTTCAAAACGCAACGTTGGAATTTCTAGTGGAAGACAGTGAGTTTGGAACCTTCGATTTCTCCTATCCAACAGGAAAAAAGGTGTTCAGAGACGAGTCTAACTTACTGGCCCATGTTAATGGTAATCGCATTGGGGTGATTAAATTAACAAATAGCCATTTGGAGCTTTATTCAGGTTTAGGACGTCCTCTGGCGCATGCTAAAGGCAATAATGACAAGATGAGCCTAGTCTTTCGCGAAGCTGTGACTAATCGGTTAGTTGCTGTCGCCAACCTTTCTAAGCCTGAGGGTTTAATTCATTGGCAAATCACCCTTGTTGACAAATCTTTTTTGGACGAAAGTAGGAAAGCCTTTATTTTACTTGCCTGGGCAGCTCTCAAATATGCTAAATAAAAAGCCCTATTTACACAAAAGTTACCAAAAAGGTAACATTTGTGTATGGAGACTAGTAAAGACAGACTCTTTGAAGTAGCAGACAGGCAGCAGGGGTATTTCACTTCTTCACAGGCGGAGGAGTGTGGGTATCACCGCTCTCATTTTCACCGATATGTCATTTCAGGAAGTTGGATAAAGGAATTCAGAGGCATTTATCGACTTGCGCGCTACCCAATTCAAGGTAGACCAGAGCTTGTCCTTTGGAGCCTATGGAGCCGAAACAAGCAAGGAGAGCCGGAAGGAATATGGTCTCATGAAACCGCTCTTGATATCCATGAACTCACAGATACCATGCCTGCAAAAATGCATATGACTGTTCCGAATCACTTCAGACGCAATCAAACAATCCCAGGAGTGCTAGTTCTGCATTACAATACTCTTCTTCCCCAGGATATTCAAGTTAGGCAAGGCTACAGAGTAACAACAGTACTAAAAACTCTTGTGGATATTGTCAAAGACAAAAGTGTATCTGAGGATCAAATTGAGCTGGGAATAAGACAAGCGATCAAACAAGGGCTTATCTCAAAACAAGAAATAGAACGGAATGAACAAGCAGCAATACTAAGGCAATTCATATATGAGCATACAATTTAAATCCGCCACCGACTTCCGCAAGAGCTTAGAGACGCGATTAAATTCACTCGCAAGGACTTCTAAACAAGATTTACAACGTCTAAGGAGAAAGGTAGCATTTGATCGTTTGCTCGCCAGGATATTTCAGGAATCGGAAAGCCCCCAATTTCTTCTGAAGGGTGGGTATGCGATGGAATTGCGATTTGAGAAGGCTCGGGCTACAAAGGATATCGATTTAACCTATCTTGAGCGATTTAGAAGCACAATAATAGCCGCACCCGAAGGAATTTTTCAGACTCTTCGTGATTATGCTCAAATAGATCTAAATGATTTTTTTGTTTATCAAATTGGCCAACCTGAGCTTGAACTAGACAATGCCCCTTATGGAGGAGCTCGTTTTCCCGTTTCCTCCTTTTTGGATGGAAAGCTTTTCGTACGTTTTCAAATAGATATTGGCCTCGATATCTTGGTCAATCATGTCGACAGGATAAAGGGAAGTGATTGGCTTGAATTTTGTAACATTCCTTCTCCCATGATGCCTATGATCACAAGAGAACAGCAATTTGCTGAGAAGATCCACGCCTATAGCCTTCCCAGAGATGGAAAAATAAATTCAAGAGTAAAAGACTTAATTGACTTGGTCCTGCTATTGGGAAGCGCTGATTTTGATATAGATAAATGCAAAATAGCTCTTACAACTATTTTTGCAACTAGAGGAACGCATCTCTTACCCAACAGTCTAATAGCTCCTCCCCATGGATGGAGGGATCTTTTTCAAAAATTGGCCATTGAATGTGGATTAAATCCTGACTTAACACATGCTTTTGAAATGACAAATGGTTTTTATGAACGAATTCAAAACCAGTCGTAGCCTATAAGTCGTGCTCTAAATGGCGATAAAGTTAAAATAACAGAAATTTATCTCTTCTCGATCTCATAAGCCTTGAATCTTCTAGCAAGTGCGTAAAAGTGAGGAAAAATAACAAAAAGAAAGAAGACTTAAGCCTTTTTGATTTCCGCTTAAGTCCCTGTAAATTAAGTGCTCGGAACTGGAGTCGAACCAGCACGCCCGATAAAGAGCAAGGGATTTTAAGTCGGTTATCATTGCTTAAACTGGAATAAACCAACATCATCAAGCACAACACCGTTAGTAATTTACGACATCCCCAATTGTGCAGCTCATCGCTATTTTATGCCAGTTTTTTGCCCTCTAGTGCGTAAATTTTGCGTAATCCACAATAAAGGGCTAGTAATCTCCTGAAGTATGATCTACGTATCTGAAACCAGGATCGAAATCAAATGATCTTAGCATCAAATTAAGCTCACTCCCGAATTGGATATAGCTCTTCATGTCAGTTACCCACGTGATTTTCTCAACTCCATATCTCCCCATTTTGAAAGCTATAAAATTTACAAAAGGACCATCTAGATCTTCACCTTCGACAACAAAAATCACTGAGTTTGCATGACGATCTATGATAGGCTCGTATAGCCAACCTATCACCTTTTGTTCACTTAGACCCATTTTTAGACGCTTGGGATTATCACTCAGTGTATTTCTTTTTACACTTTCTAAAACTGCAGAAAAGTCTTTAGATTGCCAATCATCAATAGAATAATAACCGATTTCTAAATACTCAAAGTAAATATTTTCAAATCGTTCATTAACAACAATTGCTTCTATGGCGTTAGTGTCAAAAAATCCCTTAGAAAGAGCCAACCCCTTCGCTTCTATACCAAAAATAGCTCTATACGGCGAAGACAATGTAGAGTTAGATAGGGGGAGAGAAAATGTACCTGGTTCTCGCCAATCATAGCCCAATAAAGGATCTATTATATTTTTTTGTTTGTGAGCCGATTTTAAATAATACGACGGCTCATTATAACGTCCCGCAAATTGATAAATAGTAAAAAAAACGATTGACGACAATATAACGTAAGTAATCATTGACCACTTGACAATGCGCAAATTGCGCCTATTAAGAAATTTAACATTCAGCTTCATATCAAGCCCCCTCACCGTCAAAATAACAGCATATTTTTTTATTTATTTCTTCCCAAGATTCATTTTTAGAACTAAGAGAGCTGATCAGCGATATCGCATCATATTTTCCAATATCGGTAAATCTACTATTTGGATCTGAATTAACAACAGCTCTCATCAATTCATCAAAAAGAGTTTTTTTCAACCCATCTTCTTTGATGTCTTTTCTTTGAAATATTGCATCTAAAGTTTGCCAGAATTTACCTTTGGTTAATTCATCCGCTATACTCTTTAAGTCCTTTATAATTGCACCCTGTGGAACAGCAGGTAAAAACTCAGGTAAATTCCACTGATCTGGAAAAAGAGTTATCAGTTTCCATAGAGAATTTCTTTCTTCTCCATCAGAAAACCAATTAAATCCCCCCTCCGGTCCATATTTACTAAAATCTCTCTCAATTTCTCTTTTTACATAAGGATTTGTTAGATAGGCAAACAGCATTTCAAAAACTTCTGCCTGTTTAAGCAGGCCCTTTTCCATTTCTTTCTTAACAGAAAGCATTAGGTCAAAAAATTTACCACCTGAATTAGAGCAATTAGATAATTGCTCGATCCTTTCAGCCTGATTTAAAGAAAGGAAAGAGGTGATATTTTTGAACACAGAACTAAAATAATCACACCCAGAAATCATATTTGAAGCAGAAACGAGAGGATGTGGATCATTACGCACCTGCGCTTCGTATTTTTTCTCTGACCCTATTATTTTTGAACCAAGGTACCTTACAAGAGGATAAGGACTTTTTATTGCGACTTCACCAATTTCTACCCAATGATTTCTAAGCCTTTGGCCTTGCACGCTTCCATAATTCAATAAAAGATCGCATTGAGACTCGAAGCTTAAGTTGTCCCAGGCAGCCATTAAAAGCCTATGGGCGATCGGCGTTGGACTCAACAAAAGCTCCATTATTCCTTTTATTTCACTCATAAACCATTACCAAAAAAATAAATTGAAACATTTTTAAAATTAAAGACGGACTTTATGCAATTTGGCTGTCATCCTGTTACCTATTCGTCTTCATCAAGTAGAGAACCACCTTGTTCAACGATCTTTCTTTGCAAATAGTGACAGATCATAGTACCAACGATAAAAACAAAAATTACCATCCAAAAAATAGCCCAACCGTCAAGAGCATCTAGCATCTCTTTTATAGAAAAGAAAAATAATTTTAATTTATTAGAAATGATCTCGTCATAAGCAGATGTATATTGATATATTTTGTAGCCCAAGATTAGAAGGAGCGCAATATATGTAATCATTAACCACTTAAAGAAGCTATTGTTCAGTCTTTTTAGAAATTTGACATCTGTTTGCATATCAAGAACCGAATAAATGTTTTATCGAATTAACGAATCGTGTTGTTTGAATCGCTTGCCTTTCAAGTAGCTCTTTAGTTTCTTTGCCGGGCGCATTTTCGCCAGCTTTAAGACATTCCTCTAAAATATTTAAAATATTTCCCTTTACATCCATCAATGCGGCCGCTTCAATCGCAGCGTTCTTTATAAAATCATCACTGTGATTTAAATAATCATTCACCAAAACTTTGATTACTTCTACCTGTCGTAAACTTTCTGTAATATGCTCAAAGTCTTCAATTGTCCCTTCACCAGTTAATCCGTCTTCAACAGCAGCAAGATTTTTGATTTTTCTATCTAAGCGCCTTCCAAAGGCCACTCTTTCACCAATTTCCCCTTGTAAAAGTCCTGCCAATTTATTTTCAAACGCATTTGCAACCTCAACTAAATCCTCTACTATATTTGTGTGTGTTTTGAGCATTGCTGCGTATACAACCTTTTCTTTATCCTCAAATGTTCCAGTTTCCATCTTCTCAAGCACTAAGTCACATCTATCATGCAATCTTTCACAGTAAGAGTAGATAAAATCTATTACTCCACGAGCCCGAATGACTTCCAATTTATTTTTATTTTTCCATATTGAAAAGCAGTAGCCGACTGTGAAAAAGAAAATTGTTAAAATCAAAATTAAAAAAAAATTCATATTGCTAGTTTGGTTTACAGGTTTTGCATGGCTCATATCCGAGACGACGAGCTTCATCTATCTCGATTGGAATAATAGATTTTAAATGCTTACAGCCAGATCTATGATACTTCTTTCCAGTCTTAGTTACATAAACCACAGCAGATTGTGGTTGGCATGTTGTCGGAATAGCATTTGCAGAATTAGCGAAACTATCCTGGATTAAACCAAAGGACAAAGTGAGCAAAAGCGCAATAACACGCTGATTAAAACTATTACAAATCATTTAATATCGATCATTTAAAAAATATAATTTCGCATCTATTTGTTTGGCTTGCATCACAAGATGCTTCTTTTCACTTAACAATTTTTTTATCTTTTGGGACTTCAAATGGAACACCATAAGGCACTAGTGATACTGAATTAGAATCCTCGCCTAAACTCATAAAATATACTCGCGACCACCCTTGCTCCCCGACACTATTAAAAAAATATCTCCAAGTAGCGCCAGTTTCAGTGTCAAGAAGAAAGCTTCTTCCATCAGCTACTTGAACTATATATCCCTGAACTCCTTCGCTGGCAAAAACACCACCAAAACAAAAAAGAAAAGAAAAAAGAAAATAATATAATTTCATTTATTAATCCAACTCAAAGAGTCCCCATACTATCTAATATTTCTGACATGCCAAGTTTTTTTGCCCTGTCCTTAAAAAATTCTATTTTATCACCGTATTTTTCTAATTCTTGCTCTATCCTTTCGATAGAAATACCTGTTGGGTTCATATCGAAGCCTTGGTGGGCAAACTCTGCCAGCCTTTTCTTTTGGCCATCGTCCAGACTATCAGTTAATCCAAATCTATCTTCCTTAAGCATCTTCGAGAACAACGCCATGTTCATCTTAGTCCAAAATTCATAGCGTTTTGCATAGACTACGTAACCTAATAATACTTTTTGGTTTTCATCTAAAGTGGCCGCCTCAAACAATGCATCAAAACAATCGAAATTTTCTTCGTATTCTTCCCATTGTTTAATTGTTTTCATGTCATGAATTCGTTCAAGCTCCTGAATCATGCACTTAAACCAAAGAGTGCAGATTTCCTCTTGAATGGACTTGGCAAGCTTAGGATAATCCACAGAAGCTGAAAATACCGGAGCAAAATTAGAAAGTGACAAAGAAAGAACTGAAACAAGAAGCCATTTGTACATGCTAAAAGCAACCATCAATTAAATTAATCATAAATTGTAATTAACTTTAACAAAGAAAATCAAGTAAAAATAAAAGTTTAGCTGTGATTTAATTCCAAATAAACCAAAGAGTCTGTATTCTTTTACAAAGAACTACTTTGGACAGATGATAAGCGTCGTTGAAAAAGAATACTTTGATGAGTTTTTAATAAATTACTCTCAAAGTGAAGAAAAAAAGTTTGGCTGGTCAGAAACTGCTTATGCGATAGAAAAGCTGTATAATGAAAAATTAGTCCTCTTTTTAATTGAAAAGTTTGGCACTGGAGACCTTGTCTATTTGTCAGGTGAAAAGGACTGGAGAAAGAATAAAGCCGATATAACATGCAAAAACATCCTTATTACTTGCATAAGGCAGGATAGACTCCTTCTATTTAAGACAATCCTCTCGGCTTTACCTGACCTATCCGTTAATAATATTTCTGAATATGTTCTTAGACACTCTTCTAATCGCTCTATCCGAGAGGTAAAACTTGCTGAAACTAGAATCTTACAAATAATCGTTCGCGAGTCAAAGAATGCTCTGGAATATTTAAAACCACTCTTCGATAGGGGTGCTGATGTCAACTTAGTAGAACTCTATTCTAAAAACGAAAACATACCTGGCTCCCCATCATATACATTGTGTGAAGCAGTAAATACAGGCAACCTCGACCTTATCAACTATTTATTGCAAAAATCACAAAAACGCCCGAATCCATGGCGTAAGGGGATTTTTGGTAAGCATGCTTCACCTTTGGAACTCGCCTTTGTTAATAAAAGATTAGATATCGCAGAAACACTTCTTGCATATGTTAATAAGTTCGATATTCCAGAAAATACTAATCATCAATTACATGCTTTAGAAAAAACCATACACCTTCATTGGGCTGTTTCAAATAACGATTTTGAAGCTGCAAAGTTGCTAATAAAGTATGGCGCTGACCCAATCGCAAAAGCTATGTGTTATGGGGGTATAAAAACACCCTACGAAATGGCTTTATTAGGCGGAAGAATTGCGATATTAGATCTGTTCTCATCTGTGGTTTTTGGACAAAAAGACTAGCAAGCTTTAAGCCAACAATGACTTCACTAGTTGGCGCTCTTTTATGTCTTCCTGGCTGAACACTCCGTGTTTCATTGGCGCCATTTTGCAAGCTATGCGTCCCTTCTTAGTCTTTGGACCTCCACGGGCACCATGCATACGGCAAACTCCGTAGGTTTTTAGGGCGTAGTTCTTGCACTGTTCGCCTGAACGCTTGGACTTGGCTTTACACCTTTGCATGGGGACCTTCTCCGGCTTTTTGGTTTGACCCACCCCCAGTGTTGACATTGCCAACAATGGCCTGGCCTCCTTCATGCACATGAACATGTTCGACATGCACTCTTTGTTCACCACGTCGCCTGTATCTCATCAAAGTTTCAATAGTTTCATGATGACGCGCCAGCATTTTAGATGCTCCGTTCAGATAGACATTAGCGAAATCAACCCTCTCGGTATTGACAGCCTTGGCCAACCAATACATTGAATGTTGCTGAAGCACAGCTAGTTGGGAAACCAAATGCCCTTCAATTTCATCTTGAGGCGCTAAAGCTTCCATTGTTAAAGCTATTGAGTTTGAAAAGTCGAGTGTGTCTTCAATTTTATGTTTACCAAAAGGTATAGCGGCACCCACTGAAGAGCTAAGTTCAACTCGAGCTATGATGTCGTTCTCGCTACCAGTAGCTTTTTGAAGTCTTTCGGTGAGGTCGACTGCCTCACTATTCATTTTTAATAAATCGCGCTCTTTTTCCTTGTTTGCAGTAAAAAAGGGTTTTGCTTGGGGTTTTTTCCCTTGAATTTTCTTTTCAGGGATATTCGGTGTATGAGGAATATTAGAATCCTCTGGGATCATTTCTGTGCTTTTGCTCATGACAACCTCTTTAGTTTAATTCCTGGCATAGGACCGAGGAACACTCGGTTTGTATGAATATACAAAGCCTTCTGGGTTTGTTCCCCCAAAATCAGTGATAAAAATGCTGAGAGTGGGTTTAGGCTTACCGTCAGAAAAATATTCATCTACAAGTCGATCCCGAACCTTTTTTCCCTCATCTTTATTCTCATAGTAATTGATCCTAAACACTGCATGCAGTTCTTGCTCATCTTCGAGCTTGTTTTCTAATCTTTTCAGGCGAGAATGAAAAGCCATGGCTACCTTCCTAAATTGGATTGAGTTTTGCATTACTCTCAAGGGCGTCAAGCCTACGCTCGATCTCCTCAATTTCACGGAATTTTGAGACATGTCCAATGATGTCGTTACACACAGCCCTTTGAAGCGAAGGGTTATCTTTATGCTCTAGTAGAGAGACTAGAACATCCGTGGCATGTGTCATATTAAATTTCAGTGTCAGTACGGCCTCGGAAACTACGTCATCTTGTAGTCGAGTCAATTCTGATTTGAAGGCAGGATTTTGCAACCAGGAATAGAATGCATGCTTAGAAACCTCGGCTTTACGACATCCTTCTTCATAACTTTTACAGCCGACAAAAAAAGGGAGTGCTCTTTTCTGTCGATCAGTCAGGCCTTTTTCGTACTTTTCAGTCATTTTTCGTTCCTAATTTTCTAATTATAGTTCCAGTCTGTTAACTGCTAACTCTCTACCCCAAATTGTAAGACAAAATTTTAAATCATCATAGGGATACATCTTCATGTGTTTATTGTTTCTATACTTACTCACAAATACGCTAACGAAGGCTTTAACAATCCAGCTTGGATCCATTCTTTCAAGTTGACTCCTTGCTTATGGGCCTCTTCAGGACTTTTTCCTATTGGTGAAGGCCATGGCATCAAGTTCGGATAAACACGACTCCAAAAGGAGAATGCTTTCTTTCCAGCTTCATCAAAATCTAAGGAATACAAGATTCTGGGCGATGTCTTTAGGAGCAGATGGATAAAACCATCTGGTTTCTTTCCCGCCCCACCTAAAGCGACAGAACAACAGAGATTACTTGCTTCCTGCTGGATCAAAATAGCATCAATCTCTGCTTCAACCAACACAACAGCCAAAGTCGGGTCTCCAAAAACTGCAAACTGTTTGCTGCTTCCAGACACTTCAACATACTTGGGAAAGGTGTCGCTAGGCGTCCATGCCGCACGACGGATTTTGATTTTTTGTAAGCAACCATCTTGAAAAAAGGGTATCACCAATCCCTTGGGCAACCATTGCTTCTTTTCCCTAGTCCCATTGAACTCTTTGTCTAGTCCCCAACTTTGCTTTTCCTCAAAGAGATCATCGGGATTCCAGCCTATTTTAAATTGCTTAGCGGTCTCCAAATGAATTCCTCGACTCTTAAGAATCTCAAGGGCAATTGGCTCTTTCAGAAGTCTAAGATGACATTCTTCTACAAAGCTCTTTCCTCTTTTCATCCAAGCTTCGCAAGGGAAAATGGCTTCTTCAGGCTCAAAATGGAGTCTTCTTCGGATGATTAGTTCAGCTCTAGGCCTCGGCTCTTCTCCTACCTTTTTGCAGGCGTCAAGATAGGGAAGGCCAAGAAAGTCTCTGCAAAATTGGATGGCATCACCTGATTTACCACATTGACGACACCAGTAACGCCCGCTTGATCCTTCATTAGGCCATACACAAAAGCGATCTTTGCCTCCACAAGCAGGATCTGGGCACGGGCTGTGAAATTCGCCTCCTTTAGTAGAAGACATCCTTTTAGGAATGAGACCCAGCTCCTCCGACAATTCGAGCACATTCATCAGAATGACCATGCTCCATTTTTTAGCGCGTGACAAGTGTGACAGCCGTGACACACTCGAGAAAAGTTGTCACATATACAAAAACTTTTGGCGCGACAAGCGTGACAGTTTAATCTCATGGCCTACTCCTCATCCTGAAGTACTTTTGATGAAAATCTGTAAACCCTAGTGGTCCCTTTGATCCCAGGCAACCTTTCTGATCTCGTTGAGCCACCTTTTGAATCAGGAATTAACCAACCGTTCTTAATGCAAACGGTCGCTACAAATTCTGGATCTAGAGATTGGCAAATTTCACTTTTGAAGCAACCTGGAAGAACGTAAAATTCGATCCCCTCGTCTGTTGACTTCCTAAATCCTGCCCGGTTTAAGGTCTTTCCTTGCGGCTTATCATTTTCATCCTGATCGCAAGCGCTAAATCGACTTTCACCGTGCAACTCAAAAAAATGACGTATTTGATCTAAGGCGTGCCTTTCTTCCAGCAAGCCAACGTCTCCCCTTGCACGAAGCCAGTCATTAAAACATTGAACTACAGCTTCTGTCGCTACCCCTTTCTCCCAGCCTGTTAACCCAAATTGAGTAGCCAACTCACCTGCGACGGCGATAAGTATGAAACGATTAAAAGCACGTTGAACTTGAGATGATGCCGTCTTAGGTAAACATCTTCGAGTCAAAGAGGAGTTCATCATTTTCCATAGCTCTAAAGCCTGTTCTTTCGACCGAACGAGATGTCTCAGGAATTCCCTACCTACAATCCCATAATGTGCCTTGGTGATTTTTGCTAGATGATCAGCAAACGCTTTTCCGTTTTCAAAGCCATGAATATCTTCAAAACAACCTTCTTTAAGGCCGTCAGCAGGTATTTCTAAAATACGAACTTCATGACCAGCCCTTACCGTTTTCTTCGCCTCTGCCATGTGGTCACCTAGCTTTATCTCTCCAGACGAGAAAAAAAGTAATTGCCATTTTTTGGATTCTCTAGCGTTACCAAGTTTGTCGGCTCGCCCCTTCCCCCTACCATTTGCAAGCATATAAGCTACGTTGCCGATTTCTTGGGGTGATATTTCCCCCATCTCGTCTAAGCAAAGAAGACAATCGTTATGCATGGCAGAAGTACCTTCTAAACCATTAGAAGTAGTTCTCCATGTTTTTAAGAAATCTTGACCACCCCAAACAGAGGCCGCCACTCTTAAACACGTTGTTTTCCCTGAAGAAGAATGTCCTCTAAAGTGAATACCGCCCCCTTCAACACCCAACAATTGAAGCAAAGGTGGTGCAAATGCTATGCATAACGCAAACATTAGCCTTGAGTTTCCAACACTAAGAGAAGCCAGCTCTTTCCACCCTTCTAAGCTGCCTAAAAGACAATCAGGTGAATAAGACATGCCCGTGGAGGTCTGAAGAATAAGTGGTTCATTCCCCTCTTCCCCTATCGTTTCGTTGCTTAGAACAAAGGCATTTAAACTTTTGTTCCATCCAACCTGAGGAACACATCTCACGGTTTTTGGAGGATTTGAAATTTGGATATAGGTAGCTAAAAACGATCTAGCACCTTTTCCAGGCGCAATCAAAAGACCTTTCGACAACAACTCTTCACGAAAAGAGGTGCCATCTCCAGCCAGCAACGCCATCGGCATTGCCCAACGGTGCATAACTCCATCAGGGTCTTTAAAGCTAAGGATCCGACCATGATTTTCGTTGTTTTGATCTCTTGATCTGGCAACAACCTCTAGCCGAGAGCAAATTTTAATAGAGTTTGAAGTTTCTCCATCCTTTTCTTCTTCAAAAACCAACCACCCTTCTTGGTCAAATTTAAAACCCTTTGGGAGCGCTCTTTCAACATCCGATTGCCGGAGTTCCTCTGCTCGAGCATCCGCAATGTTTATCACCTCAGTATGTGACTGGAATTTGTTATCTTCTTGTTGTAAGGTGTCATTAAAAATAATATCATTGTCCATAGGAGCCTGTTTAAAACATTGCTCACTCCGTTGAAGCGGAGTGAGCGGGTTGTTTAGATGCCTAAATCTCTTGTTAACGCTCTAACCTCAGCTTCCCTCTTATGGTGGCTGAGGTACTTTTTATTCAGCTCGTACTCGTACCAGCGATTTGTTTTGCTTCGCTCAAAAGTGATTTTTTCCCTTTTCTGGGCATTGTGCCGTTTCATATAAACCTCCTGAGTTAGAACGACTTTGATGTTGATCGATAATTTCAAAGAATTTTCTAGAGTTTATTAAAACTCGTCTGTTCACGCGGATAAAAGCCTCGGAAAATCCAAGTTCCTTTGCCCTGTAAATGTATGACCTCATTGCTGATTCTGATGGCCAAGGAAACCTAGTGCAAAACTGACGAACCGTCAGAATTTGAGGAGATTCGAAATGATCATTTCTCTTTTCATCTCCCTTTGCACATGTCTCTTTAACAACTGTTGATTGCATAAATGCCTCTTTCTTACTTAATTACTGCTACCACTGCTCAGCTCTGGATTGAGGTGGCTATATCCACTTTTTATTTTATTTCAAATTTATATGCAATAGAAATGCCTTTTAGATATTTCCTAAAGGCATATTTTTGACGCAGATTTAACAAACATGCGAGTAAGGAATTTCAATTTTGTCGTCGAATTCAAAGATTGCCAAAAGCTAAATGAGGACAAATTTTCTTCAAAATTTTCAGAATTTCCTCAAATACCCCAGTTTTTTTCCATCTAGAATACTGAGAATGCGCAGCTCTCCAGTCCAATTCAAAGGACAGTTTTCTAAAGGGACAACCAGCTCTTAAATGAAACAACATGGCATTGAGGAGCATTCTTGGATCACGAATTGGTTTCCTTCCTCTTTTTGGTTCTAAAGTGGGAACAGCCTTACAAAGAAGCTCATAGTCTTCCTCCAATACCGCCTCAAAGTTTATTATTGGCCTTAAATTAAATGGTTTAATTGGGGGATTTATTCCTGCTTTTTCAGAAGCTATCCTGAAATCTCTATCCAATTGGGCCGACGTAAGAGGCCCGCCATTGCCTGCTGCAAACACAAAGATTGAGCCTGGGTTTATCTGCCCCAAAATCTTTTTCATTAGTTTGTTGGGCAAGCAAAGAGAAAATAGCAATGTCCCCTCTTGAGATGTTCGACTCAAATGAACCCAATTAGGCTGTTCGAGTGGAGAGCTCACATCCTTCAGCTGCGTACGCAAAACATCTTCTGAAGTTACGTATCCACCTCCCAAGAGGAGCTTGTTCAAATGATAAAGTAGCTCCGCTACAATTCGACTTTTTTTATTTACCTTACCAAGGCACTTCAGAAACTTTTTGAATAAGGGTTCGCTGTACAGCTCCCTTTCCTTTACCCTTCTTTTTTTAGCATACTGTACATTCCCAACATCAGCAGCCCTTTCCTTAAACTTTCTTCGATCGAGCTGAGGTTTGACCCAACCTAGCGGAATCCCTGAGCGCCTACATAAATCCCTAGTCTCTTTATCGCTTAGATCATTGGGATCAATAGGCTCTAAAACATGGGATTTTAACCCTCCACTTTCAAGAAGCCAGTCGAAATAGCTTTTCCGTGGTGGGACTTCTACCTCATCACCCTTATTTAAAAGTTCGAATTTATATAGATGCAAGCGGCCATCTTCCTCTACCGCTCCAGGTGGGATATGCGGTGCAGGAACCGCAACCAATCGACCCTTAAAAAAACCAGGTAATAATGGAACGTCAGTTATCCCATAACTCCCGAAATTGCTCTCTTCACTGAATGATAGATTTTTCATTTCCTAGATCCTCTTTGTTCGCTCTAGCATATTTCTCAAATGATCTTGACTGTAATGGGCATAACGACGCGTCATTGCTGGAGAACGGTGACCCAAAATGGCCATCAGCTCACCTTGTGTCGCTCCTCCCATGGCCATATAGCTGGCCGCAGAATGTCTGAGGTCATGCCAAACGAAGTTATTAATGTCGGCTCTTTTACATGCCCCTTCAAAAGCTCCTCTAACGCTAACTTTAGAAGCCCCCACCTGTCTATTTTTAGACTGGAAAATTAGTTTTTCAGCAGAGCTTCCAAAAGTAGAAAGGGCTTTGAGTATATCTTCGACTTCAGCTGTTAGTGGGAGTATTCGATTATCTCCATTCTTGGTTCGCCAGAGGGTGATTTTTCTCTGCTCCCAATCGATATCTCCCCATCGTAATCCTGCTAGCTCACCGTACCTAACCCCCAAAATCAGTGAAATAGCAACCATCGGGTATAGGTTAGTGTTGCGAGACTCTTTACACGCCTCCAGCAGCCGATCCTTTTCTTCAAGGCTGAGAAATCTCTCGCGACCAGGAGCTTCTGATGGTTTCTTGATCTTCCTCATTGGACTGTCTTCAATCCAGCCCCATTCCTTCATCGCCACAGAAAGAACACTCCCCATAGCACTAAGGTAGCGATTGACCGTAGAAGGGCTTCGCAGGGTGCCGCGCACAGTTGTTTCTGCCAAGAGACTATCTCTAAATTCTGCGATTACAGCAGGGGTGAAGTCAGCTAAAAGGAGGTAGCCATACTTTTCCTTCCAGACGAAAAGGAGAGCCGTTTGTTTCTCCAATCTTTCAGGAAACTTAGGTAGCCACTGGTTAACGAATCGGTCGATCATCTCCCCGACAGTATGGGATTTTGCCTCAGTTGTTTTGAAATGACGACCATCACGGATAGCGCTCTCAGTATCCTGTATCCACTTTTTAGCAGCCGAACGAGTTCGAAAACGATCTCTTTGATCTGGATAGCCCTTTAATCTAACTTCGGCATGATAGGTTTTTGACCCATCTTTTCTTGTTAGCTCACGAATCGTACCCATTAAAAACCTCGCAAAGGGGAATATGTAAAATAATATAGCAATAACAGCAACAAGCGATTGACAATCCCTTGAGTGTCGAACTGGTTTTCATAGTGTAGAAAATGAATAGCTCTCGCCTCTAAGGACGGAATTACGCACTTTTTACGCACTAGAGAAAAGTTTTTACAGAAGAAGGCATTGAAATTGAGATAGAAAAACTGGAGAACGTCACAAGTGACACAAATGAAGTGGAGCAAACTGTGACAAGGTTTTCTCTCAGTCGTCACAAGCGTCACGCATGTCACACGACAAAAAAGATCAGATCGTCTTTTTGGTGGAAATGAGTGAAAAATAAAAAATTCTTTTATGCTGGCTTTTTGCAGTCTAGTGCGTAAAAAGTGCGTAAAATGGAAAAAGAAAAGGGACTTAAGCCTTTTTGATTTCCGCTTAAGTCCCTGTAAATTAAGTGCTCGGAACTGGAGTCGAACCAGCACGCCCGATAAAGAGCAAGGGATTTTAAGTCCCTAGTGTCTACCATTCCACCATCCGAGCGGTAGGAAAGGGGAAAATGTTGTTTTCCCCTTTGGAGTTATTTTTGGTTAATCATCATCGCCGATTAGAGGAGGATTGTCAAATGGATCTTCTTCCATGTGAGGGACCTCTTCCTTCGCGTGACGTGGCTTTCTTACTCTTCCTTCTGAAGGAGATTCTTGAGGCGGCGTCCTAAAAAGGAGATCGTCTGCTTCATTAAATTCTTCTGTGGCGGAAAAAAAGGGCGCTCTTCTTCTTTTATGAGACCTTCTTTAGTTTCAGTCTCTTTATCGTAAAAAGCACCTTTGAACTGGTCTTGGTCTCGGTATCGAGAAAGAGTCTCTGATATAAGAGTCGGCGGAGGTGCTATTAGGCGTGGTGGAGGAGGCAATTCGCCACCTTCTACCGGATTTTCACCTTTTGGCTCATGCTCCTCATCTTTATCACGACGACGGCGGGAAGAACGGCGGTTACGCTTTCTTTCACCTTGGCCATCTTTATCATCAGGACGTTTTTCTTCCTGCTTTTTCTCTTCAGGTTGACGCTTTTCTTCAACTTGCTCTTTAGGATGATGGTGTTCTTTATGGGGCTTTTCTTTTCCGCCCGAAATCTTGATCGAACGATCAATGCCAGATGTTTTTAAAATCATCCGGGGTTCTCTCACTTCTAAAACCTCAAAATCGGTCGTAGGAATGAGAAATGGTTTCGGCTTTTCAAGGGAACGGAAAAAATGGGTAGTTCCAAAAGTTACCACTTCTATGGCATCTACAAAATATTCTTCTTGTGATGCCCCTTTCGTATTTCTTAAGACAAGCTTGCACCCTTCTTTCGGGGTAATCACCGTCTCAATGATCGGTTCACGGGTATAATCCACTATAACTCTCTATCGTTTAAGAGACAGATGCCATGTAGAGGATCAAATCAACAATCCTTGTGGCATATCCCATCTCGTTGTCGTACCAGGCCACCACCTTGAAAAATCTATCATTCAATGCAATACCAGCCTTCCTGTCGAAGACCGACGAGTAGGTGGAGCCTATAAAATCGGAAGATACAACTTCCTCTTCAGTATAACCTAAAATTCCTTTCATTGCTCCATTCGATGCATTTTTCATCGCATGGGCCAATTCTTCTTCAGTTGCAGATTTAGACAGTCTAACTGTTAAATCTACACAAGAGACATCCATTACGGGCACACGGAAAGACATGCCTGTCAGCTTACCTTTCAATTCAGGAAGGCATAAGGTAACGGCTTTTGCAGCTCCCGTAGAAGCCGGTATGATGTTCCCAGGACCACTACGTCCACCTCTCCAATCCTTTCTAGAAGGTCCATCCACGGTTGGTTGTGTGGATGTGAGAGCATGAATGGTTGTCATCAACCCTTCTTCAATACCAAAATTATCTAGCAAGACTTTTGCAACCGGAGCTAGGCAATTAGTTGTGCATGAAGCATTAGAGACGATGAAATCGTCCTTAGGATTGTACTTTTTCTCGTTAACACCCATCACAAAGGTTGGAATGCCCTCTTTTGCGGGAGCAGAAAGAATAACCCTTTTTGCGCCAGCTTGAAGATGTTTTCCTAATTCTTCCTTTGTGGTAAATCGACCCGTTGATTCAACAACGTAATCAACACCAAGTTCTTTCCAAGGGAGCTCTTCGGGTTTAGGAATAGATGTGATCTTAATCTTTTTTCCATCTATTACTAAAAAATCCCCATCATGCTTAATCTCATGAGGAAATCTACCGTGGACGGAGTCATACTTAATAAGATAAGCCATATGATCGACATCTATGATATCGTTGATAGCAACGATTTCTATGTCTTTTCTTTTAAGGGCTTGTCGTAAAAATAGACGGCCGATTCTTCCGCAGCCGTTGATTGCAACTTTAATGCTCATCTAGATTCCCCTTTGGGGTTGGCAAG
Source organism: Parachlamydiales bacterium (assembly GCA_963765145.1). Taxonomy (GTDB): domain Bacteria; phylum Chlamydiota; class Chlamydiia; order Chlamydiales; family JAJFMK01; genus JAGVKY01. The sequence continues at coordinate 63,467 of CAVXVG010000020.1, read as the reverse complement.
GTATGATCGGAGCTCTTTTTAAAGAGCTCCCTACTAGAAACTAAGCGCTTAAGCGCCTAAGTATTCGACGATGCAAGTTTCTGCATTGTCGCCTACACGATTACCAAGCCTGATGAGACGTGTGTAACCACCATTTCTGGTTGCAAATCTAGGTCCTAACTCATTGAAAAGCTTACCAATGACTTTACGATCAGTGTTGTAAGCTGACAGGTCGCCACCTTTTGCTGCACGAGCTTCTTTACCAGACAACTCGTTAAAACGAACCATCATTTCTGCAATAGCACGTCGGCGGCTAGCCAAAGTGTTTTCCTTAGCTAAAGTCACCATTTTATCAGCAAAGCGTTTCAGCCATTTGCCTTTGGGGACAGTTGTTACAATTTTTTCATTCTCAATCAGAGACTTCAGCATATTGGCAAAAAGACATCTGTTATGAGAAGAGGTATTGTTAAGTTTTAAAGTGCGCTTACGGTGTCTCATGTTGCTTCCTAAACCTGTGATTCCTCTTCGGCCTTAGCTTGTTCTCTTCTGGTTCTGCGCTGTTCTCTAACTTGACGCATTTTCTCTTTAACGTTGTCAAGCGTGATATTGAAGCGAGAAAGATCCATTCCAAGGTGAAGCCCCATTTCTGTAAGCTTTGCCTTGATTTCATTGAGAGATTTCTTACCAAAGTTTCTAAATTCTAACATTTTTCGATCTGGGATCGAAACAAGTTCTGCAATAGTCTCGATGTTTGCACCAACTAAGCAGTTGGTTGAACGAACTGAAAGTTCGATTTCATCGATTCCTAAAGAGAGCTTATCTAAAATCTCATCATCATCTGAAGTCAGCTCTGTTTGCTCTTCATCGAATGTGAGGTTGTAACTTTTAATTTTGTTAAAGATATCGAAATGCTTCACTGAAATCTGCGCAGCAAATGAAAGTGCCTCGGCTGGAGTAATCCTTCCGTCGGTTGTGATTTCGAATATTAATTTATCAAAGTCAGTATCTTGTCCAACCCTTGTGTTTTCAACAATATAGTTTACAAGACGTACTGGTGAATAGGCAGCATCAAGAAGGATCTCGTTTGAGACTCTGTCAAAAATTTGATGACGCTCTGATGGGACATATCCACGGCCTAAAGCAATTCTTAAATCAATCTGTTTTTTGAAAGGCTTAGTGACTGTAAAGACGTGCATATTAGGATTGACTACTTCATAAGTCTTATCCTTAATAAGTTCGCCTAACTTAACTTGGTATGCACCTTTTTGAGCGTCAATATCACTTTTATTGATATCTAACTGTGTAGTAATGATCCTTGAAGTGCCTAGACGATCTTCAGAAAAGTTCAATTTTCTGATCAAACCACCTTTCAAATTCAGGACGATTGTGGTCATATCTTCAATGACCCCCTCCATCGACATGAATTCGTGTGGTACGCCTTCAATCGACAAAGAGATAATGGCAGGCGCTTCTATCGAAGTAAGAAGTACACGACGCATCGTGTTTCCAACCGTGTGGCCATACCCTTTCTCGAACGGCTCGAGAACCACTCTTGCGAAGTTAGGCGTTTTGCCTTTTTCTTCTACAGTGATTTTTGTAGGTAGCTCAAACTTTCCATAAGGAAGTGATGTCATGCTTGTTTAACTCCAACTCTTCGTTTCTTTATACGCGACGTTTTTTGCGGGGTCTGCAGCCGTTATGTGGAACGGGTGTTTTATCCCTAATAGTCGTCACATTCAATCCTGCACCAATGAATCCCCTTACAGCAGATTCACGACCAGCGCCAGGTCCATTTAAATTGACTTCAATCTCTTTAACACCGTAGCTTTGCGCAGACTTAGCAGCATCTTGAGCCGCTACTGTTGCTGCAAAAGCTGCAGATTTTCTCGAGCCAGAAAAGTTAACTTTACCGGCTGAAGACCACGAAAGAACTTTTCCTGATGGATCTGTAATCGCAATGATCGTGTTGTTAAAGGTTGCCTTAACATGGGCTATTGCAAAAGGAACATTAGAAAACGCACGTTTTTTGGCCTTTGGTCCCTTTTTGGAAGCTACTTGCTTATTCATTTACAATCTGCCCTATTTTTTCTTGTTAGCCACTGTTTTCTTCTTACCTTTTCTCGTACGAGCGTTGGTCCTTGTCCTTTGTCCTCTAACGGGCAATTTTAGACGGTGACGCATTCCGCGATACGAATGGATCGAGATTAAACGTTTAATGTTGTTTTGAATATCTCTTCTTAAATCCCCTTCCACTACATATTCAGCCTGCAAGAGGGTGTTAATTTTCGCTATATCGTCTTGAGTTAATTTATGCGCTCTCAAGTTGGGATCCAATCCCAAACGATCAATGATCTGTTGCGACAAATGCTTACCGATACCAAAAAGGTAAGTAAGGCTAATAACGAGTCGCTTGTTATCTGGAACGTCTATCCCGATAATCCGTGGCATGTGCAGTCTCCTAGAGGAAAAGAGCTAATAGTTTATCATTTCTTTGTAAAACTTGAAAGGGGCTCATCTCATTTTAGCCTTACTTTTTCTCATGAAGCCATCATATCGCTTCATAATGAGGTGGGATTCCACCTGTTTTACAGTATCCAAGACCACTCCAACGAGAATCAAAAGAGCCGTTCCACCAAAATAATAGCTAATGGTTGGAGGTACCCCTAAGAATCTGCCTACCATATTTGGTAGGACTGCAATCAACGCAAGCGAGATTGCTCCTAAGAAAGTGATCTTATTCATCGTATCTTCCAGGTATTCTTGGGTCGGTTTCCCTTGCCGTACTCCTGGGATAAAAGCCCCATTTTTCTTCATTTCTGAAGCAATCTGGTCAGGCTTAAATTGTGTTGCAGTCCAAAAATAGGTAAAAAATACGATCAGAGCGACATAGAATAGAATGTAGATTGTCGATCCGGGCGTAATGGATGCAGCGATATCAGCAAACCAAGTACCTTGTCCGATAAATTGAGCAAGTGTAGCTGGGAACATGAGAAGTGCTGATGCAAAAATAACCGGCACAACCCCTGCGTAATTTACTTTTAATGGAATAAAGGATGTCGCCCCTTGTACTTCCTGGCGACCTACCACCCTTCTTGCATACTGAAGTGGAATCTTCCTTGTTCCTTGAACAATAAGAATTGTTGAAAGGGTGACTAGGATAAACATAGCCAACAGCACAATCACAGTTGTAAAGCTCATCTGACCGGCAGCTTGCGAATCTAAGTTTAGCTGTTGGAACACTTGACCTACGGCCGAAGGAAGAGAAGAAACGATACCAAGCGTGATGATCAAACTCATTCCGTTACCAATTCCACGGTCAGTGATCTGTTCACCTACCCAAACCAAAAACATCGTACCAGCTGTCATGCTTAACATGGTCACAACAAAGAAGAGCAATGGAAAGCCAAATAAGGTATTTGTGATGAGCTCTGAGTTGATGATGCCTGGGTTAGCCAAATTCATTGATAAAGCGTATCTTGCGAACAAAAACGACTGAACCAAAGCCAGTATAACGGTTAGGTATCTTGTGTATTGATTAACTTTACGGCGTGCTGCTTGTTGGTTCTCTTGCATTTCTCTCATCAAGCTTGGCGATAAAGCCATCATCAATTGCATGATGATCGAAGAAGAAATGTATGGAATCACACCTAATGCAATGACTGTCATTTGTGAAAATGCGCCGCCAGAAAAAATGTCAACTAACTGAAACAGGTTTTGAGCACCACCAGTTGCCTGTTTAAACAACGACATGGCAAGTTCACCGTTAATACCTGGAACGGGAACAAATCCACCGATACGGCAGACTACAAGCATTAGCAAAGTGAATATAATCTTTTGCTTTAGCTCGGGAATCTGTAAGATTTTCTGCAGGTTTGGGAACATACTACCATGTCCTCTTATGGAGGATTCTGTTTCAACTATTTCACTAGAAGAAGTTGCAAGGTGTTCAAAAACACTTTGCAACCTTTTCACACAAAAGGCTTATCCTACTTGGATGCCGGCCTTTTCAATTTTCACTCGAGCAGATTCTGAAATGTCATCAACAACCAAAACAACTTTCTTTGTTATTTCGCCGTCACCCAACAATTTCACGCCATATCCGTTACCACGAACTAGACGTTTTAGGAACAACGTTTCGTAGCTGACTTCATCGCCATCTTGAAAGTGTTCTTCGATCATACCCAAATTGACTGATTCAAGCCTTTTCTGGAATCTAACGTTGCTGAAACCACGCTTAGGCATTTTCATGTGCATACGCATCTGACCGCCTTCATAGCCCCAACGTCTAGTATAACCGGAACGAGAACCCGCACCTTTTACACCGCGACCGCAAGTTTTACCCAGTTTTGATCCCGGACCTCTACCTACACGCTTACGCGTTTTGTAGGGACGAGAATTATTTTTTAATGCACTTAAGTCTGTCATTTAAGCTGACTCCCTCATCTTCTCGATGGTCTCTTTCTTATCGAGCATTTGCAGCCCTTTAAATGTAGCCTTAACAAGATTCAATGGATTGTTGGCTCCGAGACTCTTTGCCATCACATCCTTAATTCCTGCAAATTCCAAAATAGCTCGAACTTGTGATCCAGCAATAACACCAGAGCCATTTTTGGCCGGTCTCATGCAGATAGAAGCTCCATCCCAACGAACATTGACTTCGTGAGGCAAAGTCATGTCTTCAAGAGCAACCTTGATCAAATTCTTACGAGCGTTTTCACCACCCTTACGGATAGCGTCTGTTAACTCGTTGGCTTTTGCAAACCCATATCCAACAGAACCTTTTTTATCGCCGACTAAGATAAGCGCGGAGAAACTAAATTTCCTACCGCCCTTTACTACTTTCGAGCAACGATTGATATAGAGTACTTTTTCCTCTAGACCATCGTTTTTCTTTTCTGCTTCGTTACCCTTTGCCATAGTGTTTAAAGCTCCAATCCTTTTTCACGAGCAGAATCTGCAACGATCGCTAACAAGCCGTGATACTTGCAAGCACCTCTGTCGAAAACGACAGCCTTAATATTTTGAGAAAGCGCACGTGCAGCGATCTCCTCTCCAATTTTCTTGGCTGATTCTTTGCCTTTCTTAGCAAAGGGCGTCCCTTTGTTTTCTTTCGAAAGGGTAGAAAAAGAGGCAAGCGTCGCATGCTTAGAATCATCTATGATCTGAGCAGACAAATGCTTATTTGTCTTTTTGACAACGAGGCGTGGACGATCAGATGTACTGATCAGTCTCTTGCGAACCCTCAAGGCTCTTTTAACTCTTAATTGTCTTTTTTTTGTGCCTGAAACTTTCATAACATCACTTCTTAGCAGCTGTTTTACCAGCTTTTTTCCTCACATATTCGCCTTGATAGCGAATACCTTTTCCTTGATATGGCTCTGGTGGCTTCTTAGAGCGAATAACCGCAGCAAATTGCCCCAGGACATGTTTGTCGTTTCCAGAGAGAACGATTAATGTATTTTTTTCCACCTTCACCTCTACTCCGTTTGGAATAGGAAGCTTAGTTGGGTGCGACAACCCGATCAAAAGATCAAGCAGTTGCCCTTGGACGGAGGCGCGGTAACCCACACCAATCATCTCTAGCTTTCTTACAAAACCGCTACTGACTCCATCTACCATGTTGGCAATCAGAGAACGGAATAGGCCATGAAGGTTTGAATACTCTTCTTGTCCTTCTCTTAATTCAATCAGTAAATTCTGCTCTTCTTTTTTAGCAGAAAGTTGAGCAGGTAAAGCTCTCTCCAATGTGCCTTTTGGGCCTTTGGCTGATATTTTCTGTCCAGATATGGAGATCTCTACCCCTTTTGGGATACTGATCGGCTGTTTACCTTTACGAGACATTTTTCTCTATTTCTCCAACACTTATTCTTCTAATTTCTACCACGCCAAAAAGAGGAGCTCGCCACCAATTTGCTCTCTATGCGCATCTGCTCCTGCCATCACACCTTTTGAGGTTGATAGAACAGGTATACCTAAACCACCAAAGAACTTTGGAATCTGATCCTTAGTGACGTATCTTCTAGATCCAGGACTGCTCATCCTTTTTAATCCATTAAGAACTTGTCTACGTCCAGCATACTTCAGATAGACTCTAATCGTTCCGAAAGTCCCTTTGAGATTAACTTGGTAGCTTTCTACAAGTCCTTGCTCTTTTAAGATTTCAGCTAGTTGCTCTTTAAGTTTGCTCCAAGGTATGTCGCAAAATCTATTTTGAGCAGCACTTGCATTACGGATTCTTGTTAAAAAGTCGGCTATTGGGTCGCTTAAATTCATAAAATCTCTTTTAGGCTGCTGTTGCAACAACAATGGGTAAATTTTTAAATGGCAAGCCTAGTTGACGGAGAAGCTCTACGCACTCTTCATCAGTTTTAGCATTGGTCACAAAGTTTAGGTTCATCCCCTGCACTTTCTTCATCTGGTCTAAATTGACTTCGGGAAATACCTGTTGGTCATCAAGACCTAAAGAGAAATTGCCTCTACCGTCACATTTAGTTCCAAAGCCGTGAAAGTCGCGGATCCTTGGGCATGCAATATTGCAAAAACGATCTAAGAACTCGTACATTCTTACACCACGCATGGTGATCTTTAAACCGATAGGTTGCCCTTGTCTTAGTTTAAAGTTTGAAATGGCTTTCTTAGATTTCACGATGATTGGCTTTTGACCAGTGATCATTGAAACTTCGTTCACAATCTGTTGAACTACGTTTTTGTCTTTCGAAGCTTCAGCAATACCCATTGAGAGGACAATCGTCTTCAATGATGGGACTTGCATAGAGTTGGCATAGCCAAACTTCTCTTGCAATGCTTTTCTTACTTCTTTTTTATATCTTTCTTTCAGTCTGGACATTGGGATTACTTATCCCCCTTTCTAACAGTTCTGAAGACGACCAATTTATCGCCCTCTTTGTAGTAAACCTCTTTCGCGCCTTCAGCCGTTAAGCGAGCTTTCAGACGAACAGGTTTCCCTTCGACTTCAAGAGCAACGTTAGAAATATCGATCGGTCTTTCCACCTGAATCACTGAACCTTTTGGGCTAGTTTGAGTCGGTTTCATGTGTCGTTTGCGAACGTTTACGCCTTGGACGACAACTTTGTTTCCGCTCATTTTTAAAATCGGTCCTTTTAGCCCTTTGCTGTTGCCAGTGAGAACAATGACCGAATCATCTTTTCTTAAATATGCCATAGTATCCTCTTTAGATGACCTCTGGTGCTAAAGAGGTAATCTTTAAGAAACCTCTATCTCTAACTTCTTTTGCGACTGGTCCAAAAATACGTGTTCCTCTTGGATTCAACTTGTCATCAATCAGAACACAGCTGTTTACATCGAAGCGAAGTTTTGATCCATCACCTCTTCTGATGTAATTACGTGTTCTTACGATGACTGCTTTCACCACATCGCCTTCTTTCACACCGCCGTCGGGTGATGCTTCTCTAACAGAGCAAACAATCACATCGCCAACGTAGGCGTAACGTCTCTTAGATCCACCGAGGACCTTAAAACATTTAACTTTTTTTGCCCCAGTGTTATCAGCCACTTCTAGGAGCGTTTCTTGTTGGATCATATCCGCTATCTACCTATCTTAAGCTACAACTGGTACTTTGTTATCATGTCCGACCCTTTCTACTACTCTCCAACGGACTAGTTTAGAAATAGGACGTGTTTCCATGATTTCGACAACATCTCCCTCTTTTAGAGAGGCATCATCTGTATGCGCATAATATTTTTTCGCCGTCTTTACGATTTTCTCGTAACGAGGGTGACGGAATGTCCGTTCAGTGCGAACGACTACCGTCTTATCCATCTTAGCCGAAACCACTGTTCCGATTTTGACTTTTCTTTTTGGACGTACATTTGAGTCAGTCATCAGCTTGCCTTCGCACTCTTTTCGTTAAGGATTGTCAGCACTCTTGCGCGCTTTTTACGTAGCGCTGTAATAAGATGCGGCTTATCCAATTTTTTGTTAACACTTAGTTCATTCCTAAGGTTAAATAACTCTCTTTGAGTCTCATATAAAGTCGCTGAAAGTTCATCGACTGATTGATCTCTCAGAGCTTGCGTAAGTTTATTCATGTTTAGCCTACCCTTTCCACACGCTCAACAAAGCGAGTTTTTAATGGCAATTTTGCCGCAGCTCTTCTCAAAGCATTCTGTGCCATTTCTTTTGAAACACTTCCAACTTCGAAGAGTATCTTTCCAGGGCGAACAACTGAAACCCAGTGGTCCACTGCACCTTTACCTTTACCCATCCGAACTTCGGCTGGCTTTTTGGTTACAGGCTTATCTGGGAACGCGCGGATCCAAACTTTCCCTTTACGTTGAAAGTATCGGTTAATAACCACACGGCAAGCTTCAATTTGCTGGTTGGTAATCCAACCACGTTCTAACACTTGGATGCCATAATCGCCGAAATCAACGAAGGCAGCACCTTTTGTTAAACCTGAACAACTTCCTTTTTGCATTTTGCGGAATTTAGTCCGCTTCGGCATCAAACTCATGCTGCAACCTCTTTCTTAGGGAGAACGACTGTTTCACCTTTATTGATGATCACTTTAATTCCAATTGTCCCGTGGGAAGTATTTGCAGTCGCATGAGCATAATCAATATCCGCTCTTAGCGTATGCAAAGGAACGCTTCCGTCCTTATATCCTTCCGTTCTTGCAATTTCTGCACCGCCAATGCAACCAGAAATTTGCAATTTGATACCTGCAGCGCCTGCATCCATTGTCGCTTGAATAGCCTTTTTCAACGCACGTCTAAAAGGAATTCTACGCTCAATTTGACGCGCAATGCCGTCGGCAACAATTTGTGCATCCAAATCTGGACGCTTGATTTCTTCTACTTCAACCCAAACTTCTTTCTTTGTTAGGTCAGAAAGTTCTTTTTTCAAGATCTCAATTTCTGAACCTTTCTTCCCGATAACAAGACCTGGACGAGCAGTAGCAATTGTGATTTCGATTTTGTCGCTCATCCGCTTAATCTTAATTTTCGAGGTGCCTTGGCAACACGCTTTTTTAAGCAGGAAAGCTCGGATCTTGGCATCTTCCATCAGGTATTTGCTGAACTCTTTTTTGTTGGCAAACCAACGAGAACGCCAATCTTTCCGGATGACCAGACGAAAACCGACTGGATTTGTCTTTTGTCCCATATTCTTTACAATCCTACTCTACGTTTACTACCACAGTAAAATGGCTCTGCCGAACTTTATAAGGATGGGTTCCCCCCTTATTTTTTGGCTTAACCCTTTTATGAGAAGGGCCTTCATCCACTCGTACTTCGACAACTCTTAATTCTTCTTTCGAAACATCTTGCTGCATCACCGCATTGGCCACAGCGCTTTGCAAAGTTTTCAAAAGGAGTCTGCCCCCTTTGAGCCCTGAGTAGCGCAGTTCAGCTTCAGCTCTATCGATAGGAAGATTCCGAATCAACGCAGCTGCAAGCCTGGCTTTTTGAGGTGAAATCCTCAAGTATTTTGAAATTGCTTTTGCTCCATTTCTCATCATAGTCGGTCTCTAGCCTCCACCAGCTGATTCTTTAGATTTCAAAGGATGTCCCTTGAAAGTTCTAGTAGGAGAAAACTCTCCAAGGCGATGTCCAACCATATTATCAGAAACGAAGACAGAAATGAACTTCTTTCCGTTATGCACTTCAAATGTCATCCCCACCATCTCTGGTGTGATCATTGAGCGGCGCGACCAGGTCTTAATCGGCTTTTTAGAGCCATCTACCAGTCTTGCTTGAACCTTCTTTTCGACATGGTGGTCGACAAAGGGTCCTTTTTTTAGTGAACGTGCCATGCTATTACTTCTTCCGTCTATCTTTCACGATAAATTTACGAGACTTTTTCAAAGGTCTTGTGCGTAGCCCTTTTGCAAAGACTGCCCAAGGAGATTGAGGAATGTTCCCCTTACTCCGACCTTCACCACCACCGTGTGGGTGGTCAACAGGGTTCATCGCATTACCACGAACAGTTGGGCGTACACCCATCCATCGTTTACGTCCTGCTTTCCCTTCGTTTCTCAAATTGTGCTCTGAGTTAGAGACGGTGCCAAACGTAGCAACACATCTTTCGCTCACCATTCTCATTTCACCCGATGGCATACGTAACGTCGCAAAGCCACCGCTTCTTGCCATTAACTGTGCAGATAAACCGGCAGAACGGACAAGTTTACCACCTTTACCTGGTACCATTTCGATATTGTGGATCGTGGAACCAATCGGCATAAACTTAAGCTGCATCGCACACCCTACATCAAAAGGTGGCTCTTGGCTAGTTTTCACTACATCGCCTTCTTTCAACCCGTGAGGAGCGATAATGTACCGCTTTTCACCATCTACATAGTGCAAAAGCGCAATGTAAGATGTCCTGTTTGGATCGTACTCAATAGAGGCAACTTTCGCAGGAATGTCATATTTATCCCTTTTGAAGTCAATGATTCGGTACTGACGCTTATGACCACCACCTTTATGGCGGCAGGTGATATGTCCTTGGTTGTTCCGTCCGTTGGTTCTTCTTTTTGGAAGAAGAAGCCCTTTTTCCGGAGCAACTGTCACACGTTTACCTTCAACACGTGTCAATGTCTCGTTCATCGGCAAGATGAGCTGACGTCTACCTGGGGATGTTGGTTTACTTTTCTTTAACATCTTTAGAGATCCTCTAAGTTGTCTTTCGGTTCGAGTGTGACAACTGCCTTTTTAAAGGAGGCCTTTGTACCATGCCGTCCCCGTCTTCCACAGGGCTTTGGCTTCACGCGGATCGTGTTAACTTTTGTCACTTTTACACCATGCGCCTTGTAGATTTCCTCTACAGCTTGCTTGATCTCGTGCTTGTTAGCAGCAGGATCAACCAAAAACACATATTTTGGATGGTCACACTTTGCAACAGAGCGGTTAGAAGTGTTGTTCTTCAGCTCTTGCAAAGTTCTTGATTTTTCGGTCACATAAAGCGACTTTACGATGGCAAATGGATCTTGTTGATTCATAGTTTTAGTCATGTTTTACCCCACCAGCCAGCTTGTCAATTCTTCTAGTGCTTTTTCAGACACGATAATGTGATGGGCAACTAAAATGTCATAACCAGACACTGAAGAGGCCAACGCATATGTTGCCTTCGGAATATTTCTGAGGCTCAGCTTGAAAGCATCGTGTTGTTCTTGCGGAGTGTGGAATGTCATGATTCCACCTTCTTCGTCTTCAAGACCAATGATATTGCTTTCGCCAAGGAAAAGAGGTCTTCTTTCGAAGCCAACTTTACCCAGGAAGTGCGAAAGACTCTTAGTTTTTGGCGCTTCCATTTCAAAATGGTCAAGAACAGCTACTTTGCCAGCTCTGATTTTTTCAGCTAAAAGGGCGCGGATAGCAGCTCTTTTCTCTTTTTTATTAATCTTGACGTGTTGATCAAACTTAGGCTTTGGACCCATTGGCCTTCCCCCCCCTTTATATTGGGTAGAGGCAAGCGAACCTTGACGAGCACGACCTGTCCCTTTTTGAGGGTGAGGCTTTTTCGTGCTGTGCGAGACTTCGCTTCTTCTTTTTACACAAGCATTCCACTGTCTTTGATTTTCTCTCAAAGCCACAATGTAATCTTTGATCGATTGACTATCTGCTGTTGCATCGACAATCTGAGGAGCAATCGAGCAAGTGCCGAGCTCGCTGCCAGTTAAATTAAATTTTTTCAGCGTAACCATCTAGTATCTCGTCTCCTACCTTATGCCTTCACTGCGGATGAAATTTTGACCATTCCGCCATTGGGACCAGGCACTGCGCCTTTCACTAACAAAACCCTTTTTTCTTTGTCGATTCCGACAATTTTAAGGTTTTGAACAGTAACAGGCTTATTTCCCATGTGACCCGCTTTTTTTCTACCAGGGAAGCAACGACCAGGAGTCGATCTCATCCCTGTGGAACCACCGTGACGGTGGAAACCAGAACCGTGCGCCGCAGGACCTCCAGCGAAATGGTATCGCTTGATAACCCCTTGGTACCCTTTCCCTTTAGAAACTGCTCTTGCGTCGATAAATGCCACGCCTTCGAAGTGCTCAACACCAATTTCTTGGCCAACACTGTATTCGGATGCAGTAGACACTCTTGATTCGGCCAGGAATCTGCAAGGAGCTACGCCCCCTTTCTTGAAGTGGCCAATCAAAGGAGCAGTCACACGATTTTTAATCGTTTCTTCGTGGTTGACTTTCACTGTATGGTAACCAAGCTGGATAGCTTCGTAACCATCAGTGTCGGCAGTCTTCAACTGCACCACAACATTCGGCTCAACTTCGATAACAGTGCAGGGAGTTACATTCCCTTTATCATCAAAAGTTTGGGTCATGCCAACTTTCTTACCCATCAATACGATAGGAGATCTTGACGTTTTTTTATTCTCAACCATACACAAAAGCCTTCCAGTTTTAGCTCTAGAGGGATCTACTAAATATTTCTCACCACGCTTCAAACAGACACTTATTGATTGTTCTTCCTCTGGTTTCCCATTCTCCACCATTAAGACACCCGATAAGGAGTCGATTAAGAGGGTGAATTGAAAGGTTTAGAACTCTCGCTTCTGTTTGCAATTACTCTCTTACTGAGAGCAATCCTAGCTCATGAATGACAATAGGTTATCTGAATCGGTGATTTCTCTGCAACAAAAAAGAGGCTGGAAAAAGAGAGGGTAAAAAAATAAGGACTGGGGTCTCCCCCAGTCCTTTTAGGTTCTCGATCTGTCGAAAATTTTCGATCAAGCTCGAACACACTTGTGCGTTTTCAAGTCTTCTTTTCTGAGCTTTACTATTTCAGCTCTACCAGCAGCTATTGATGGGTTGTTGTATATTGTCGCAAGTCGAACTCGTTGAGGCAAGGAGTCGGCATCTTTTTTCTCTTCATAACCCGCCCCTTTAAAGAGGTTAGTAGCCCCCAGCAAATCGCCCGAGATTCTAGCATAAGGCTGAACCGCTTTTGCCCATTTAGCCAGTATAGCGACAATATAAGCCTTCGTTGCGTTGTTAACACCGTTCGCAACTTGGTCAACTTCTTCGTCTGGCTTGCAGGTGAAACTTGTAATGGCTTTCCACAAAGTACCTTCAGGTTTTGACCACGAATCGTTGATTTTGACTAATGCCCATTCTCCTACAGCTAAAGTCGCAAAGATCGCTCCAATGACAACTGCCGGATTTTTAAGAGACCCAAGTTCCATCTTAAGGCAGGCTTTTCCAATGTGACCAACAACTGGAACTTCACTTAAGATATCGAATAGACCGGTCTTTTTCATGAATTCGTGTGTTTGGCAAAAATGGGCAAACTGGAAGCCAATCAAGGCAGCTGTTTTGCAAATCTTTCCAGGCACTAAATTACCCTGCTTATCAAATGCCTCCATATAGCTTTTGTTAGTCAAAGGAATGACATGCTTTGCAAAGATAAAGCCGCCTAAAGCCTTATTACCCAATTCTAAAGACGCAATAAAAGGATGCTTTGTCCCTAACCAAAGGCCTGAAATGCTAACCGCCAATGTCACTGTCTTCGTCAATGAATCGATGTCAGATAATGATCTTAAAACAGCTGTGCTATTAAAAATCCGCTCAGCCATGCCATATGCAAAACGGGTAAAAAGGTTGCTATAACCCAATCTGACAACTGAGGCTGAAATCCTGGCGGGAGCATTGTCCCAAAGGGGTTTGACAAATGGGATATCGGCAACGACCCGTACAGCTTTTGTTACGCTATCAAGAGGAAGACAATTTGCAAAATCTTTGGGTGCCCGAGTGATTGGGTTCTCCCATAGTGTCCAGGGTCGAAAAAAAGATGAATAAAATGGATTTGTATGTGTTGCGGCCATTATTATGATTCCTCAGTTGCTGGTTGTGCTGTTCCGGTCCCTAACATTCTTGTGTAAGTCCTTGAACTTTTGCCTTTTCCAGGCTTTTTAATGTCATCGAGGCCGTGAAGACTTTCGTTCTTCGGCAATTGATGCTTTTCTCAACTCTTTTGTTGTGATTAAAAAGAGCTGCAATGCACCTGCAGTCATTCTGGCGTACGGAGAGTTCTCTCCTGTAAGAGTCATCCATGCATATAAGCCAGTGAGTGTAAGATTTGCCCCTAGTTTTGTGGCTTCTTTAATTCTTGAGCGCCCTAAATCATCGTTGATATTCCACAATCTTCTACCGGCATCAAAGGCTTGAAGGGCATAGGCAGTAGAAAGTGCTATTGTATCGGCTTTTTTCCAAAACAGCCTAAAACCCGAATCCCATTGCTGAGGGGTACAGATCTGTTCACCACCCATGCGACAAACAATCTTCGTGAATGAACTGAACAATGAAATGTCTGGTTTCAATAAGGGCACATAAGTTGAGGCCACCGATTGGAAAGAGGACCATGCGAAATTTATTAAGACAAATGCTTTGACTTTGTTATAGGTCCAATAGTAAGCAAAAGGTGTAATGCCTGCTCTTTTTGGCATTTCTTTTTTTCCGACATGATTGACATCATAGTATATTCCAATTTGAGGACGCTGCAAATCTGCACCATCTTCACCTTTTGTGATCTTGCATTGTTTAGCCCTTTCATGTGCGAGCCATCCCACTGAAAGCAAGGTGCCATCTGCTGCTTCCACACTATCTTTTGCCACCTCGACTTTCTGATCGAGTGTAACTTTAAAAAGCTGTACTGCGCCGTTTTGCGCAACTTTAAAAGCATAACCTGGGACTTCATTCACCAAGACATCGGCCCAATTATTCAAAGAGATCGGTGTGACCGGTTGTCCTCCTTGAGCGTCTTTAAGGACTATAAATCTTTCAGACGCGTTATCTTCCTGAATCGTATAACCTTGAACCTTACTCACCAAAAGAGCGGCACCCTCTCTTGAAGAGATCTCTTCATAATATTCTTTTGCGATTTCGTAAATTTTTTCTTCATACGCACCAGCCTCAACGTTATAGACGTTTTCTCTGAAAAAACCCCCAACTCTTGTAGTGAATAAAGAAAAAATCTGTGCCAACCAGTGAATGTCTATGATTCCGCCTGCAGCTATTGCCGATGCGATGAAATAATCGCTTTTCGCATTCTTTGGACCAAAAAGCTGCATAAGGGGCACAACAAGCTTGTAAACTGACTCGCGCCCTCCTGTAGTCGAAAAAGCTGTTGTGACTACTGCCGGCACAGTGCACGCGAAACGTATTCCGGCACTACCCAATGTACTTACTAATGGAAAGGTCATATTTTCTTTAATCCGTTCAAATTAAGATTTTTACCATCATAACAGATAGGGCTTTTTTTAGGAGATCTATAAATAGAATTTTTCCGCTAAGGCTTTTCTATCTGATGAGAAAGCTGGTCCTTGTACCCTATTTTCCCAACTGATGGCTAGCTTTTTCTCACCCTCAATTTTTCTTTTGTCGTTGAACCTCTGCCAGTAGAGGCCACGAGCTACCTGATTTAAGCCAAATACACTGCCAAAAAATATAGTCATCAGCTTTGGAAGGGCTTTCCCATAGTGAGTAGTAGCACTATTAAGCGTTAGAACTGCCTTGATCGAACCATTAACCCCCTCTAAAAGAACCGCTTCTTCTTCTAACGGTGAGTCCTCTTTGAGTAAATCGTAAATAATCATTGAGCAGGCCAGCGCCATTAGGACGCCTTTAACTATCAATAGCTTCCCTATTTGCTTGGTCATTTCAACGAGCCCATTGTCATTCAAAAAGAAGAGGCTATCGCAAAGGCTAGTCCCTAAAAATAAAAACCCTGACCACGAATGGGGGATTTTGTCGTCTGTCCAGTAGGTCACATATTTATGAGCAACAAGGCCATACATCCCGTATCCCGCTAGAGAACAATGGGAAAAAATAGGGTGTTTTTTCACCCCAAAAAGATAGGAAAACGAGTCGGCAAACCCATTGACGCAAAACAATGTACGTGCAAATTGCTCAATATCTGCCAAAGATAAAACAAAATAGGGGGTTTGAAACAGACGAAACAAAAACTTCTGGACGATCGGCCACTCGTCTTCAGGCATTGGGTCAGCAAGTGTGGTCGGAAGCTTTTCAATCAAAGGTTTCCGGGCAGATTCTTTCTCCTTTTTTCTGGCTTCAACATATCCCTGTGCGGCGACCTGAAAAACACCCGCCATCAGCCCTAAACAGCGGTTTTCAGAAAGGCTGCTTAGCGTTAAAAGACTTTCAGATAGGAGGTTCAGCATCCCCTTTGTAAAGGAGCGCGATTTATCATCGTTTAGGTGGTAAAGGTAGTGCAAACTGAGTAATGTTTTTAATCCATGCTCCATCGCCATCAGCAGATGGCCATTTCCAACTTCAGCCTTTAAGCCAAAAAACTGCATGGCTATTTTTAGGATATGGCTGGTTGCACCCACGACTTCAGCAATTTTTGTTAGCGCTTTCAAGGGGCGAAAATAGATGTCATAACAAAATGGGGTTACTCCCTCCCGATCATCCCCTCTCCATAAGTAAAGCTGACCCTCTTCTTCTGCTATTTTGATTTTATTTTCCTTCCGAGCTTCCCAAAAGTAAGGGGAAGACTCCAATAAGTTTCCCAAGCTACAAAGATCGCTTGTTGCTTGTAACGTTTTAAGAAAAATAGACTGCAAGTTAAAGCCGTTGATTAGAATGAGGTCGAACGCCTCCCGACCCTTTGTTGTTCCAAATGTCGTAGCTAACGTGGAGTTTAAGAGCTTTAAAGGAGAAATGTTTACTGATAACATAGGGGCGGGAGTTTAACATCTCGTGAAAAATAGCTCTATTGGCATTGCCATCCTCACCTACAACTCGGCCCACCACCTTCCCCTCTGTTTGCCACCTCTTGAAGGTTTTAAGGTTTTGATCGTCGACCCCCAGTCGACTGATGAGACCGTAACGCTTGCTAAAAAAATGGGAGCCGAAGTGCTCGAAATTCCTTACGAGGAGTTCAACCATGGGCTAACTAGAGAGAAGGCTAGGCTCCATTTAGGGACAGACATTGTGGTGTTCATGACACCAGATGCATACGGTAAAGCGGGGTTTGTTCAAAAATTGGTCGAACCGATCGTCAAACAGGAGGCCGATTTGGCCTACGCCAGGCAGTTGCCCAAAGAAGGAGCCTCCTATTTCGAGTCGATGCCGCGCCAATTGAATTACCCGGGATCAAGCCACACCAGATCGTGGGAAGATAAAAAGGAGTGGGGCAGTTTTCTTTTCTTTTTTTCCGACTCTTGCAGCGCCTATTCGAATCGGGCACTCGATCAAATCGGCGGATTTTCAGAATGTTTATTGGGAGAGGATGCTCTTGCCTGCGCTAAAATCCTCAAACGGGGAGGGAAGGTAGCCTATGTTGCCGAAGCCGAGGTATTCCATTCCCACACTTACACCCTTCTGCAAGAATTTAGGCGCTATTTTGATACAGGATTGGCAAGAAAAACGCTTGCCCCTTTCCTAGAAGAGGTCGGCACAGATAGCCAGTATGGGAAGCACTTTACCAAGCAATTTCTTTCTCATCTCCCAATGTACCTCATTCCTTATGGGATTGCCCATCTTGGGATGAAGTGGCTTGGGTATCATTTAGGCAAGTATTTGGGCCCCCATTTGTCAAAAGCAATGAAAAAGAAATTGTCTAGCCAAAAGTATTACTGGGATTCAGTTTTCTGCTGACCCACAATGTTTTTGTAGGTTTCGTAAGCCTCTTTTCCAGTAGCACGAACCTTTGGAGGAGCAACCATTCGAAGGATCAAATTAGCCAGTTTTTGGGCCTTTTCGTCTCCAAAATGCTTAATGAAGGCTGACCGCTGGAATAGTGAGTAGATCTCTTCTTGTTCGGCCCCTTGCAAGAAGGATACCTCTCTTCCCTCAATTGTAACGAATTCATAAGAGAAGTAATCGCTTCCCTTCAACCCTTCTGATTCTGCATAAGCAAAAAAGAGGGAAAGCCCCATTTGCAATATCCCGACTTTTACCCCTGATTCTCTTAAAGTATTGCAATGTTGGACCCATTTACTGGGCATCCGTGCTTCAGGATCTGCAGTTTCTAGATGCTTTTTCAGTTTTTCGATTTTTTTCTCATATTCCTTGTATTCCTTTGACGGAGTGAAGGCAGGTGAACATGCCGGCATCTTAAGAGGGTGGTCTGGGTGGATTTTTCTGAGGAAGGAACCGTACGTCTCACCCTTAGCTACTTCCGGAAGGATAAAAGCTCCGGCTGTATCCCCTATTGCCATCTTATTTTCATGAACAAAGAGATTGGGCGGCTTGATATCGAAGTGCTGCACGCCCATTTCGCCAAAAAACATGAGCGTCTCTAAAGGCCACAGAAACTTTTTAGACAGTTCTGCAAGCGAATGGCCAGATGAAGAGGCAAATTGTCTTGCATCTCCCTTATTGTACTTCTTCATGACCATGCAGGCCTGACCATTCTTCAAACGGTGCACCCTTCCTGGCTCAATAAGACCAGAGAGTTTCTTATTGTATCTTTCTTTATATTCTTTTCTAAGGGTTGTTGCAAGTTCGCTGCCCACTTTTTCTTGCTGAATAAAGTTGCTGCCAAACCCAAAGCCTGTCGCTATTTTAACCACATGCGGCTTGTCTTTAATTGTCATTTCTTGGGTGTCGAGGGTATATCCTGGAATCGAGTAGACACGACCAAAAGCACCTTTTCCTACCACGTCTCTTGGAGTCCTCAGATCGCCAATACGGTATTTCCCTTCTTTTTTCTTTAAAATGGAGAATTCATTAAAAATACAGGAGTTGCCGTTTTCTTTTTCGAACAAATCTTTCATTAATTGCGAAAGAGCTTCTGGAGCATCTCGACTTTCTAGTAGGTTTACTTGGCAATTTTCGAGATAATTATCTGAATCAGAAGATACCTGCTCAGAAAAAGGAAGTTTTATTTCTAAACTTTTTTCATCAGAAATTAATGTCCTAATTAACGTCGGCTCTCCGTTCTGTTGATAATGATCTGAAATAACCCTTGACATATTCGCCATGATAAATATTTTAATAGTTTTTTATTAAAAATATTTAAATATTTTATTTGGGAAGAGTAAAGAACTAGGATCGCCGTAGGCGATCCTAGTCTAGATCACAACACTTGCTAGCCTTCTACAACACAAATTCGATAGGGCTATTGATGCCACGGGCCCAATCGGGGGCGCTCATAGCCTTTTTCCCTTCTTGCTGAACATGTAAGAGCTGCAGGGCACCTTTTGCAGTGCCGACGATGATCTCTTTCTTGGAGAGGAATAGCTCGGCTGGTGGTAGAGTGATATCGTCGCGGTAGCGACTTTCTTGAATGTTTAGCTTTTTCTTATCCCCACGGATAACGACCTCTGTCCACGCAATGGGGTTTGGATAGGCCGCACAAACAAGATGGTGAAGCTTTATCCCCTCTTGCTTCCAATCGAGTTGACACCCTTCGGGGGTTAGTTTAGCCGCATGGGTAACTTTTGCTTCATCCTGAATCTCTTCTTGGATAGTGCCATTTTCAAACTGGTGGATGACTTGTAAGAGGGCTTGCTTGCCAATATCGGAAAGAGACTCAAAAAGCTCGGCAGAGCGGATGTTCTCAGTTAAAGGATACGTTTTTTTTAACAAAATCGGGCCCGCATCCATTTTCTGCACGAGTTTAATGATCGACACACCTGTTTCACCATCGCCCGCCTCTATAGCCCTTTGGATGGGGGCAGCGCCTCTCCAGCGGGGCAATAAACTAGCATGGAGATTAATAGCTCCAAGTGGCGCCAGATCCAAAAGGGATTGTTTTAAAATCTCCCCATAAGCAACGACCACAAATAAATCGGGTTTAAGAGCTTTTAATTGCTCTAGCATTTCAGGAGTCGAAGTTTTTTCTGGCTGAAAAAAAGGGATAGATGGATTTTCTGTTAAAACCCAGTCCTTTACTGGCGGAGGGAGAGGTTTTGAAGAGCGCCCTTTCGGTTTATCAGGCTTTGTCACCACCCCTACAATATTAACGCCCTGTTTGAAAAGAAAATCTAACGACTCTTTTGCAATCTCGGGCGTTCCAAAAAAAACAACTTTTACTGTTTTAAAGATAAGGCTTCTTCCTCTTCTTCCTCTTCTAGATCCAGCCGCTCATCTTTATTTTCCGGCTGTTTGGAAAGACCAATGATCCCTCTTTTGGATTGTCGGCAAAAATGGACAAAGTGCTGTACTTCGGCGTAGTCGGGAAACTCGGCCTCGATTTTAACAAGCGCTTCTTCAACCGATAAGTCCGATCTAAAAACAAGCCTAAAGGAGTGCGCCAAGGCTTTTCTGACAGCTAAAGAAAATTTGTGTCTTTTTAAACCAACTAAATTGAGGCCAGCTAAGCGGAAAGGGATATCTCCACCAATCGTATAAGGAGGAATATCTTGTCCACACGGGTCATCCCGCCAACCATTGCATGGCATCCAATCCGAACAAATTGATGGATCGGGGTGTAGCCACCGATGATCGCGTAGTCTTCTACTTCGACATGCCCTGCTAATGTGGCATTGTTGCTCATGATCACCCGATTGCCCACTTTGCAGTTATGGGCGATATGGCAATAGGCCATGATCAAACAATCATCTCCCACTTCAACCGAGGTTTCTGCAGAACAAGAGGAGTTGATGGTCACAAATTCCCGTATTTCGCACCGCTTACCAATCTTTACGTAGGTTTTTTCGCCACGAAATTTTAAATCTTGCGTTTTGGTTCCAATGCTAGCAGAAGGCCAAATTGTGCTTCCTTCACCAATCGTTGTAAAACCGTCGATATAGACAAACGATTTGATCGTTACGTTATCTTCTAAAGTTACATTTTCTTTGATGATCGCGTAGGGCTCAACGTGCACCCCTTGGCCTATTTTGGCCCCTTTTTCAACGATAGCGGTTGGGTGGATGAAGGTTTCTCTTAACATCTTTTTAAGCTCCAATGTCTTTTGGGTCTGCAAGGGCAAAACTAAGTTCGGCTTCAACAACAATCCGCCCCTCAACAGAAGCTGTCGCCTTGACTTTGCCAGCTTTTGTTGTGATATGGATCTCTTCACATTTCAGTGTCAAAACATCTCCTGGAATCACTGGAGAGCGGAATTTAGCCTCTCGAACGCCAAGAAATAAGGCGATCTTTCCATGATCCTTTCCTTGTAACCTTACAAGAATTCCACCTGTTTGCGCTAGAGCTTCTAAAATTAAAACGCCCGGCATGATAGGAGCTTGAGGAAAGTGCCCTTGAAAATAGGGCTCATTGCAAGTGACATTCTTCACAGCAATGACATATCCCCCTTTTTCAGGATTGGCCTCTATAACTTTATCCACCAAAAGAAACGGGTAACGGTGGGGAAGAATTTTTCGAATCCCGTGGATATCGATGAGAGGTTTTTTCTCTGTCATAAACAATGTTCTCCTAAAAGCCTGGCCAGGTCGACATGGGTTGCATGTCCTGAACGGATCGAGATGATATGTGCATTAAAAGGAAAGCCAACAAGGGCCAAATCTCCGATGAGATCAAGCACTTTATGACGAGCCATTTCATTGGGAAAACGAAGCCCTCCATTGGTCAGAATCGCCTCGCCTAAAATGATGTTGGCGTTTGAAAGGCTCCCCCCCCTGATCAATCCCTTATCAATAAGGTAGGAGATTTCTCTGTAGAGGGCAAACGTTCTGCAAGGGGCGATCTCTTTGACAAAGCTGTCTTGATTAACGTCACAAGAGACAAATTGGGCTTCAAGTGGCGGTACGCCCGGATAGCTTAATGTATAGCTGATTTTGAAAGTTGGGTGAGGCACGGCTACCAACGAAACATCCCCTTGATGGATAAACACCGGCTTCTGCAGTGTTCGAAAAGGGATTTCTTCATCCTGATCCTGCACACCTGACTCTTTTATCAATTCGACAAAAGGGAGCGAACTTCCATCGCCAACAGGAGGCTCGATGTTTGAAAGCTCGATGATGAGATTATCGATTCCAAATGCTTTTACTGCAGCCAACACATGCTCGACTGTATGAATTTTGAAATCGGCATTTCCTAAAATCGTGCTGCGAGAGGTGTCGACTACATGGCGGTAAGAGGCTGCCATTTCTGGCTGACCTGGTAGATCGACCCTTCTGAACCGGATGCCCGATTTTGCAGGGGCCGGCAGAAGTTGCATTTGGACAACTTCCCCCGTATGGATTCCAATGCCGGAATAAGAGACCGGTTTGGCTATTGTTCTTCCCTGCTTTTTCATAAGTCGAAGAAATTTTACTGTGTTTTGCCATAAATTACCATCAAACAGGTGAAATTCGCATAAGCCTCAATTAGGCAAAAGCATCCAATAAAAATAACAGGATGAACAGGCATTCGCATCAACCTAAGGTTTTTTGATTAAAAGATAAAAATAACAGGGTGAACAGGATGAACAGGATAAGCTCCGCCTACTAAAAAAAACTCTATTTGTAAGAATAAGGGAAAAGAAGGCTTTGCTAGTAAAATGGTTCACTGTGGCGAAATCTTCTTTTGCTGTTTTATTTACCACTCAGAGTAAAGCTAGGCGGAGCATATCCTGTTCATCCTGTTCACCCTGTTATTTTTTCTGGATGCTTTTGCCTAGAAAAATGCTTGGAGCCTATTGAGATCTAGAATTAGATGATGGAGGGGATTTTTTTCTTTCGGCTGACTGCGAGGGAGGTTGAGACAAAAAGCCCCGAAAAAAGGATCAAAGGAAAATCGCCAAGATAGGTGTACAACGTTCGGTAATGATAACGAGGAACGGTGACAAACAGGGCATCTGCCAAACTCTCCCTATCCTCATCTTCTCCAAGAACGGCCAAGATTTGACCTAGGCTGTCGACAGCAGAGGTGATGCCTGTATTGGCCGATCTGACCAAAGGGATACCCATTTCTATGGCGCGAACTCTAGCATGGTCAAAATGTTGCTTAGTTAAAAGGGAACGGGGATACCAAAAATCGTTGGTCACATTGACCAACATTTCAGCCCCTTCAAGGCGGTTGTCCCGCATGATATTTCCGTAGGTTTCCTCATAACAGATCGAAAGACCGTAGTTTCCGGCCCGTCCGGCAATGACTTTAGCTTTTGATCCAGGGGTATAGGAACCGGAGACCTGATAATTGAGTGCGATTTTTCTTAAAAATTCGAAAGGGATATATTCTCCAAGAGGAACCAACACTCTTTTTGAATATCTTTCAATCGCCGCTCCATTTGGGAAAAAGACCATTGCACTGCAAAAACGGTGGTTGTGATTTTCAGAGATGTAATCGGTATCTTCTAGGCCTGCAACTATTTCGGCATTAAAGAGGTTAGATATCCCTTGCATCCAGAACGCATTATTGACCATCCACAACTTTTTCCCGTTTCCAACCTCAGTGGCAACGGCTAAATGTTCCTCCATTTCGGGAAGCGCTTTAATCCCTTTTTCCCCAAAAGCGGCTCTAAATTCTTGTCTGACACTTTCAAGAGGATAGATCGGATAATAGGTGCCAAAAGGGACAACATACTCTGGAAAAATGATCATATCGACACCATCTCGGTGTTGATGGCGAGAAAGAATGGATAGAATCTCTTTCCATTTCCCATAGGTGTAGAGAAGCCTGGTCTGCGGACTATGCAACTCCATCACATCTTCAACAGGAAACCCAGTTTGAACTAGAAGAACATCGACAACACGCCCTTCCTCAATATCTTGTTGAATTTTGGGGTAGTGAATCGCTAAATGGCCAAGGCCAAACAGATAGGGGAAACAGGCGGCAGCAAGAAAAGGGATCACTGTGCTGCGATGCTTACTGATCATCCACCTACAGGCCAAAATGTTGGTTAAAATCACCAAAAATGACAATCCATATAGCCCCAAGATTGAACCTGCTTGAAACGGAACAATATAGGTTGTCAATGCAAGGCCAACTGGATTCCAGGAAATGCCGGAAAAGAGGAAAAGGCGAAGCCATTCCATGATAACCCAAAAAGCCGGGAAAAAAACAATGCCCGCCAAGCTTTGGATTCTTTGCCTCGTTAAAAAGATGGCCATCAATCCAAATTGGGCGCCAAAAATAGCAGAGCAAATCACCCATACAGGATAGATATAGGCATACGGATGGGAGGTTGACCAATAGAGTTGAAACAATTGCACCAGAAAAAACCAAGCCGTTCCCCAGTAAAATCGTTTTTTTACATTATGAATATCGAATAGAAAGCGAAAGATCAAGGCAAAACCAAACATCGCTGCAAGTAGCCCCAGAAAAGGAAGATGGGCAGGCTGGCCCATCGCTACAATGAAAAAACTAGATACAAAAAGGAAAAATTTCTTTAACAAAGTACGTAATCCGTTTGACACCTTCGAAATTCATGCTCTACACTAGGAAGCGTTTTTTACGAAAGTCCCACTATATGAAATATTACACTTTTTCCCTTTTCTCTTTCCTCTTGATTTTTACCTCATTGCAAGGAGAATTCCTCTTTGATGGACCAAACCTTCACTATAGGGAGTTGAAAAGTGCGGAAGTTGAATTTCAACTCGCTAAAGATGCTTGGAAAAAAGGGGACTACAACAGCGCACTCCTTTCATTTGAAGCTATATGGGATAACTACCCTCGCTCACCTCTTGCCTCTGAAAGTATTTTCCGTTCTGCAAAATGTTTGATCCGGCTTCAAGAACTTGAAGCTGCTAACGAGAAACTTTCTCTCTATCTCCGTTCGCAAGGAGCGCCAACTTATTTTAAAGAGGCGATCCAAGATAAATTTCAAATCGCTGAAAAATTTCGGGAAGGGACCGGAAAGCCGATCTTTGGCGTCCGATATCTCCCAAAATGGTTAGGAGGAGAAACCTTATCGCTGGAAATTTATGACGAAATCTCCACCATCCTCCCCTCTGACCCCATTGCGGCCAAATCGCTCTATGCAAAAGGTTTACTACTAAAGAAAATGGGACAATGGAAAGAATCAGTCGATGCTTTCTATAACCTCATTCGCAGATTCCCTCACGACGCTTTGGCTGCAGAAGCTTATGTAGAAAGTAATGAAGTTTTCTTGGTTCAAGCCGCGATTGAGATTCAAAACCCCGATATTTTGGGCATGGCCCGGGTGAATGTAAAACGTTTTGAATCTGATTTTCCAAACGATGAGCGTATTGAAATGGTACGAAACGGAGTTCAGAAAGTCGAAGAGCGTTATGCCGAGGCTCTTTTAGAAGCCGGGATGTTGTACGAACGGAAAGGGGAACCTCGCTCCGCAGAAATTTATTACAAAAATGCGATCCACCATTTCCCAGAAACAAAAGTGGCAGCCCTTTCTGAATTGAGACTAAAAAGACTTGAAAAAGAGCTGATCGCCTCGACCCCCGAAGAGACGACTCAACAGTGAAAAAAGGGGTATTACTTTTACTCCTTCTTCTTGCCGGCTGTGGCTATACCCTTGTGGACAGCACAGCCGCTCGCTACACAGTGACAGTCCCTTTCATCGAAAAAGACCGAGGAGGGGAACTGACCCGTTCCATCATCCGAGAGTTGTCTCAATCGGCCAATTTTTCTCCCTCTAAATGCGGCCGCTACACATTGGAAGTTGTTTTTCTGGAAAAGAAAGATGAGAATGTGGGCTTTCGATATGACCGAAATAGCAGCGGCGAACTGATCAATACGGTCATCCCTTGTGAGACCCGAACCAGCCTCCTTGCTCAAATTACGCTTATTGATTCTTACAGCAATTGCCGTTATTTTGGCCCTGTCTGCATTTCTGCCGGCGTCACCTACGACCACGACTGGTACACAAGTCACGGCGCAGTCAACGTCTTTTCCCTGGGCCAAGTCACCGACTATTTCGACGCCCGCGACAGCATTTACCCCGTTTTATCGCGGAAGCTCGCCAAGAAGATTGTCGACATGCTCGATCAGATATAAGGAGTAGGCGCTGGGACCTCAAGCGCCCACTCCCTCTCTCTTATTTCTTTTTTTGGAGGGATTGTCTTACTTTGAAGGCTGTGGGGATGCGTTTTTTTAGGGCCAATGTTGGCATCTCTTCGCTTCCTTCCTCTCTCATAATCTTCTTATTAGCCTGAGTATTAACCTTTACTTCTTTTTTTGTTGTATTCATAGTGCCTCCTAAGAGTTAAGTATCTGGTGTTTCCACTTGCCAATAGTTCGCATCAGCATGCGTGAAGTATTATAAACACCACGCGCTCGGATAGTTTGATAGAGATGGGGAGATTCTTGCAAGCTACTTGATAAGATCACATACGTAACCCGTTCACCCTCTTCAACTAGTGGAATGAGCCAAGCGATTAAATCGGGAGATAAAAGTGTAATTTTATCTTCGCCAACAAAAAGTTCAAAAGGTGCCGGAGGGAAGGCGATTTCTTCTTCAAAATCGGCAAGAACGCCTATTTCCTCTAGTAAGTTGAGGTCTAGCTCCACCCACAAATCGGATGAACCCCGTTGCAACAGAGCTAGTATCTCTTTGAACCTAGCTTCACTTCTGACATAACGATCATCAATATCCATATTAAAATAGGGTGCATCTAGCGTGCCAAACAGATAAAATCGGGGGTTATGATGTTACTGACGCTACTCCTCGCCCTCTCCTTACAGCTTGAATCTGAATCTGTTATCTTGATAAATGCCGAATCTGGGGCTATTTTGTACCAAAAAGAGCCTCATAAATCGCTCGATCCGGCCAGCACGACTAAAATCGCCACCTGTCTTTACGCACTGACCAAACGGCCGAACTTAGACCAGTTAGTCGTTGGAAATCAGGACTGTATAGGTATCATCTCTGAAAAAGAACGTCTTAAGAAAGGATATGCCGAGCCCCCTTGGCGTTTAGAAAAGGCCGCCTGTCACATGGGCATTAAGGCCGGGGAGGTGTTAACACTGCGCGACCTATTCAACGGCATGATGATTGCCTCGGCAGACGATGCTTCTAACCTCATCGCAGAAACAATTTCAGGCTCCATACCAAAATTTATGGAAGAGCTGAATCTTTATCTAAAAAAAATTGGCTGTAACGAAACTCACCTAGATAATCCTCACGGTCTTTACTACCCCACACAAAAAAGCACGGCCTATGACTTGGCTCAGATGACGAGGGTGGCATTAAAAAATGCTTACTTTTGCGCTTTTGTTAGAGCCAAAGATTTCATCCGACCTAAAACCAATATGCAAGAGTCGGCAAAATATAGTCAGACCAATAAGCTGCTAAGACCAGGTAAATACTTTTATCCTTACGCCATTGGTGTAAAAACAGGATGGTTCACCGCTTGCGGGTTCAATCTTGTAGCAGCTGCAGAAAAGGATGGGAGACGGTTGATTGCAGTCCTTCTTGGCGCATCTAGTGCAAAAACCCGCTTTGAAGAGGCGATTGCCCTGTTTGAGGCCGCCTTTAACGAACCTGCAACAAAAGTTGAGGTATTGAAGCCTGGAAAACAAGTACTGCCCATCGACCACCCATCGGGTAAAAAAGGGCTTCTCACCACATTTGATCCTCTTTATTTCTATAGTTACCCTTCGGAAAACGAAAGCTATGAGCTCACCTTCGAGTGGGTGTCAGAAAATAGCGGAAAATATAGCATCATCGATGGGCAGGGGAACCGCAGAGAAGAGGTCTATGCTCACGTAGAGGGTTGGGAAGAGGAAAAAAAGTCTACTGCTTCTTGGGCTTATCTCTCCTTCCTTCTTGTTCCATTCTCCTATTTCCTCTGGAGAAAGAAATAATATGGACAACGTGAGTTCGATGGACAAATAACTAATTATCAACACTGTAGCTTAGGCTTTAGCCTGAGCTCGTTATCACGGGTTTTAACCCGTGGCAATAGTTGCAGGTTAAAACCTGCAAAAACAAGCTCAGACTAAAGTCTAAGCTACATCGTTAGAAAAACCATTTAAATTAAACTCCCGTTATGGATAAACGACTTCTCAAAGCTGCCAAAGAGGTTGTTGATTCATTAAACAAAAATTTAGTCTCTGTGGCTCCATTAGATGAGGAAAGGACAAAACAGCTCGAAGAACAGTTTGTTTCCTTACTTGCTCTTCAGGAAAATGATTTGGGGCTAAAAAATGTCGTATGGCAACAGTTGCCGGGGCAATCGGGTTCGAAAACCGAAGGTTGTTTTGTCGATCAACAATTAACCTACGTGTCTAAAAGAGGAAGTGCTCGAGAACTAGCCAGAGAGTTGGTATCAAGACAACTCCTTGAAAACTTACATCTGAAAGAAAGCCATCTCACAGATCTCATTTTGGTCGGCAGAACATCGACAGAAACTGCTTTTGTTCAAGCAGCCGCAAAAGGAAAAGCATTATCGGAACTTTTACAAGAGCCTTATTTTAAAAAAGCGCTTCTACAAACAGCCAAAGGGCTTGCCGAACTTCACTTAAAAGACCGGCACTTGGCAAAACCTCTTTTAAAAGAGGTCCAAGACTATAATTTCACCCTGTTTTATTTGATCATTCAAAGGATTGAAGAAGAGATTACGCAAACCGATCGAATTGGAATATCGAAAGAAGGGCTAGATTCGCTTTTTAAAAAAATGAACATTGCTTTGATGAATCAATGGGGAAACTCATCTTATTCTCATGGGGACTGCGCTTTGGAACATCTATTTTTTGATGAAAAGTCAGGCCGATTCACATGGATAGATACCTCCTCTTTTGTCGTCAGTGTGGACACCAACAACCAGCCGATCGGTTTTGCCCCTTACGATTTCAGTTGGACCTGGTGCAGCTTGATCAACGAAGCCTTTCGTCATGGGTTATCGACTGAGGAGGTTCGTGAGTTAGAAACGCTTTTTAGAACAGAATATGAGCGATTGATGGGAGGTAGTCTTTCACCAAAGCCTGCAAGGGATCTGGCCGATGTGACTAAGCTTCTCTATTTTGTCCGCAAAGCCAACCACGAGCTAAAAAGCGGCCCAAACAGCCGGCTGCAAAACCTCATCGATTACTCTATCAGCTACATCGCGAAGCGTTTGGAGTGCTAAACTCCTGTTTAGCTTTGACTTATCAGTGAAAGTAAAAGCTAAACGGGCTCAGGAGCACTCCAAACGCGTTGCGTAGGAAAAAATTCTCTTCGCATTGGTTAATTTATGCAACACGCGTTGTGAAACTAAGCGCTTACTAGCTTTAAGGTTCCATACACTTTGCGAAGTAGGTGTGGAGTTCGTCGGCGGATAACATTTCGGCACGACGCTTGTCTTCGATAGGGGGAAACCCGAGGATTCTAAAGGCATTCTCTAACGTCTTTCGTCTTAAAGAAAAGATCTGTTTCAAAAAAAAGTAAAAGGCTTTTGCATCATCCTGAAGACCAGGTTTTGTTTCAAGATGCAAAGCCATTGAATCGACATTCGGCATCGGGCGAAAATTACCTTTGGCAATAACAAAAAGCTTTTTTGGAACCGTGAACCGCTGAACCATGATCGATAAGATCCCATAATTTTCGCTTTCAGGTTTTGCCAACAACACGTCCCCCACCTCTTTTTGAACAATCACCAGATACTGCTTAAATAGGGATTGAAACGAAAAAAGATGTTCAAAAAGCAAAGAGGTGATGTTGTAAGGGACACTGGAAACAAGTGAGATATTCTTTTCGATAGGATAAAGCGTTTTTAAATCTACTTTCAGGGCATCTTCGTGGATGACTCTAGCCTTATCTCCTAGCGTTGTTTTAAGCTCCTCTGCGTGAGGCAAGCTAATCTCAATGGCAGTGAGCTGAACACCTTTTTCAACCAATGGAAGGGTCAGTGCGCCACCTCCCGGCCCAATTTCTAGAACAAGATCGCCAGAATGAAAATGACCCGCGTCTAACAATTTATTTGCCAGATGCGGGTTAATTAAAAAATTTTGGGAGAGGGATTTCTTTAGCTTCAATTTATTTTGGAATGGGCATAAAAGGCAGTCCCGTCAACCCTCTTGATTCTGTAGAAACGTGGTACTGATCACGCAGAGAAGAGAGATATTTTTGCGATTCAGCCATGGCACCGCGCTGTAAAAGATCGTTTTTTAGCCGATCTTCAACATCCCGCAGAGGGGGATTTAATGAAGAGAGTTTATCTTCCAATACAATCAGACGGACAGCAACTTCTCCTGTTTTTCGGCTAAGCTGCGAGAAAATTTCAGAGACTCCAGGCCCGTCCATTTTTGACAAAACCGGCAATAAAAGGTCTGGAACCTCTTCCTGCGGCTGAGTATAGACTTCTGATAATGTCATGGTGATGTTCGGAGAAATCAATCCTTCTTGGATAACCTCTTTTCTCACTGTTTCAGGGTCAAGTCCGGTAAGTATTGCTTCACGCACAAGAGCGGCAGCCTTTTTCCCCTCCTCTTCGCTTGGGCCACGCAAGGTAAACAACCGATAGCGCCATTTTTGAGGCTCTGTATGGGTTGTCAACCACTCTTCGTAGGCTTTTTTAATTTCCATCGGCCCTACATTTCGGAAGGCCTTTCCATTAACTTTGTACATCGTCACACGGCGTATTAAAAGTTCATCTTTTAACATCGTCATCGCTTCTTCTAAGCGAAGACCGATTTTATCCAAGTTACTGATGATATCAGGGCCAAAGGTAGTCTCAAGCTCTTGACGCACATCACTTGGCAAAATTTCCACCTTCATTTCAGCTGCATCGGCACGCATCAGCTCTCTATCAATCAATTCTTGAAGGATGGGCTCAAAATTCATTTCATAATATTGATACCGGGCCGATTGAGAGGACATGTACTCGGGAAATTGCCGGTAAAAAAGAAAATCCATCCTTTTGATCACATCTAAAGCAGTGATAGGCTTGCCGTTGACCTGCGCCATCACGCGGTTTTGGACCAAAATTTCAAACTCTCCCTCTTTATAGGGAAGCTCTGCGCTCAATGTGGCACATGTTAATAGGAAAGAAAATAGGATAGAATATTTCATACAGCCTAAGATCTTACCTTATTTCAACGTCAGATGGAAGTGGGTTGCTAAAAAGACACTTGGGTTAAAATAAAAAAATAACAGGGTGAACAGGATGAACAGGGTAAGCTTCGCCTGTAATCAATGACATTTAGGCGAAGCCCTCTTTTTTCTTGTTTTTACCGCTTAAGAATCGAACTAGGCAAAGCTTATCCTGTTCACCCTGTTTTTTTACTTTTTGGATGTTAGCGTTGTTGCGAAATGCGCCAGGAAAAAGCCGTCGGGGCCGTCTTCTTCGGGTAATATCTTTAATTGAGAAACAAGCTTTACCGGATAAGTAGCTAGTATGTGTTCCACTTGCTCTTCATTCTCTTCGGGCAAAAGGCTGCAGGTGGCATAAACAAAATGGCCGCCCGGTTTTGTAAACTCAATGGCCTCAGCAATCACTTCTCTTTGTAACTGAACAAAATTTTTGATAGATTGCTCTGTCAATTTCCATTTCATCTCAGGGCTTCTTCTCAAAGTGCCTGTCCCGCTGCAGGGAGCATCCACCAAAACCCAATCGATCCCTTTTTTGTGTTTTTTATTTAAAAATTGATAATTCTGAACACCTGCTCGGGCCAACCGTTCTTTGGCTTCAGCTAAACTTTTTTGTCTAATGTCATGTAAGAAAAGCTGCCCTTTTCCTTCCATCTGCATCGCAACAGCAAGCGATTTTCCACCGGAACCTGCACAGTAATCTAAAAAAAGTTCGCCCGGCTTGATCTCGATCTTCTCTGCTAAGAGTTGACTGCCCTCATCTTGTATTTCAAACAGTCCCCTCTCATACTCAGGAAGCTGCCTAACTTTAGCCCCTTCCAAGACATGAATTCCCCAAGGCGACTGTTTTGTTGCTGCCACAGCAAATTGAGGGCGTAAATTTCTAAGCAATACATCTCTTGTTGTTTTCAACGTGTTCACTCGCAACGTCAGAGGGGCACGAGTATTCAACACCTCTCCGATCTGAAGCGCTTTTTCTTCTCCATAGGTTTTCACTAAACTATCCCATAAAAAATCGGGAAGGCTGACCTTTACAGCGCCTGTTACCTCGTGTTGTTTTCGAAAATGGCCATCGAGATACCGCTCTATCCGCTCATCCATCGAAATGTTCTCATCAGGAAAATCGATCAGTCTTTTCCATTTGATGATGTCGTAAACGGCGGTAGTGATCGCCTTTCGGTCTTTTGATCCAAGCGCTCGCCTCTCCTTGAAAAAGTGGTAAAGAGAAAGATCGAGTGGGTTTTGGCCATCCCATTCTTCAAAAAATGTCTTAAGATGGTACGTCCGAAATGGAATGTTCACAAAACCTCAAATGTTAGTGCTTTTATTTTTTCAAAGAGAGCAGGGGTAACGTCTATTCCCCACGACTCCGGAATCTCTACCGAGGCTTTTTCAGCCCCTTCAACATGGAATTCGAAAGTAACGGGACGTTTTCCCGGATGAGCTCTTAGCAATTTTTTCAGAGCTAAGATGTGACTTAAGCGCATTCTTCTTAAGTCCCCTTTAATTTTAATCGGTCCCATATTTTTTGCCGGCTCCTCAGCTTTCTTTTCCTGTGGCTTTTCTTTCGGAAGGTTTTTCCTAAATTCTTGCCTAGATTTACCTCGATCATATTCCCTATCACATTCTGCTAGGGCAGCTTCATCAACTTGGGAAAGCTCCTGAAACCACAAGGCAGATAAACGTCGATCATCTGCGGTTCCCGAAGACTCGATCACCCCAAGGTAAAGTTTGTTCTCAAAGAGATGCTCTCCTAGCTTTTCATATAGCTCGGGCCAAACAGGCAATTCGATCCGATCTTCTTTGTCGCTAACGGTCAAAATGGCAAATTTTTTCTGACTCTTAGAGGCAAAACGAGTCTTGATCTCCTCCACAAGAAAGGCTGAGCGGTAAACAGTTGCCTCTTCAGAAGGATGATTGAGAGGCAGGGCACCTGCTCGTAGTAGAAGGTCTTTGTAATGATCGAGCGGATGGCCTGTTAAGAAAAACCCGAGCAGTTCTTTTTGTTTAAAAAGGTCGTCCATGACCGAAGTGGTCTTGGTCACTTTTGGAGGGGTTAAGAAAAGGGGATTTGGCTCGTCTGCTCCGCCAAACATGTTCATAAACCCAAGAGAGCTCTCTTTTTTCTCTTTTGAAATCGATTCGTATAGAGGATCGATACTTGTTCTGAGTTCATCTTTTGTCCAGCCGGTGAAGCCAAAACAGCCCGAATCAACTAAGAGCTCAACCCCTTTTTTCCCCAGTTTTTTAAAGTCCATTCTCTTCAAAAAATCATGGAGGCTCTCGAACCGACCATTGGCTTTCCGCTCTTCAATAATCGCCTCTACAACGCCTTCCCCAAGCCCTTTGATCCCCCCCATGGCAAATCGTATCCCTTCTTTTGCAGCAAAGAAGTTCTTATTTGACTCATTGAGATCAGGCGTTAAAAGGGTAATGCCCATCGCTTGGCACTCACCGATGAATTTAGCAATTTTGGACACATCGTGGCTGTCGCAAGTCATTAAGGCAGCCATCCAGTCCATTGGATAGTTACTTTTTAAATAGGCTGTTACATAGGTCAAGTACCCGTAAGCGGCGGCATGGGATTTGTTAAAACCATACGAAGCAAACTTCTCCATCTTATCGAAAATGGTCATCGAGATCGCTTCTTCGATCCCATTTTGCAAACAACCTAATCGAAATTTTTCACGTTGCTCGGCCATTTTATCGAGCTCTTTTTTCCCCATCGCACGGCGTAAAATATCCCCTTCGCCTAAAGAGTAGTTGGCCAACTTGCTGGCCATCTGCATCACCTGCTCTTGGTAAACCATGATGCCGTAGGTCTCTTTCAAGATCTCATCCATCCATGGGTGGTCGATCTCAATCGGCTCTCGACCATGTTTACGGTTGATAAATGAAGGGATCATGTCCATCGGACCTGGACGGTAAAGCGACGTGACCGCAATGATCTCTTCAAACTTGTCTAGATGGAGATTTTTAGCCAGATCTTGCATCCCGCCAGATTCCAACTGGAATATCCCTAATGTTTTTCCCTGGTTAAGCAGCTCGAAAGCTTTTAGGTCGTCCAGAGGGAGGTTGACCCAGTCGATCTCTCTGCTTGTCCGCTCTTTGATTGCCTCAACGCTCATCTGAATCGACGTCAACGTTTTCAAGCCCAAAAAGTCGATTTTCAACATCCCGACCATTTCAACCGGCTTCATCGAAAACTGGGTGACCGGAATATCAGAATCTTTTGCGTTAGCAATCGGGATGTGGTCAGTCAAAGGCTGCCCGGAGACCACAAGACCTGCGGCGTGAACACCGGTATTTCGGATCGACCCTTCCAGCTTTTTGGCGATATCTAAAACACGTCTTGCCTCTTCATCACTTTCGTAAAGGGCCAATAACCCAGGGTCCTTTTCTAAAGCTTTGTCGATGGTGATATTCAAGTCTTCAGGAATGAGCTTGGCAATCTCATTGACTTTTGGCAGAGGGACATTCAATACCCTCCCCACATCTTTGATCGCCATCTTGGCTTTCATGGTACCGAAGGTGATGATCTGGGCGACATTATCCTTTCCATACTTTTCTAGAGTATAGTGGATCACCTCGCCTCTTCTTTCCATACAGATGTCGACGTCGATATCGGGATAGGAGATCCTTTCAGGGTTGATAAACCGCTCAAAGAATAGGTGAAAGCGAAGCGGCTCAATATCGGTGACGCCAATCAGATACAAGACGATGGAACCGGCGCCGGAACCCCTTCCGGGACCAACCGGGATCCCTTTTGTTTTTGCCCAATGGATAAAATCCCACACGATGAGAAGGTAGTCGCTCATCTCTTTGGGAACAATGACACCCATTTCGTAAGCCAAACGGTCTTCTACAATTTGTAAAGGGTCTTTATCGGGAAAAAGCTCTTTGATTTTAGCCAACCGTTCAGGTGTGTACCTTTTTGGTATACCCTCACGGCAAAGCTTCCACAGATAATCGACAACCGTTTCTTGATTGGGCGGAACGTAGACAGGATAGTGTTTTGTCTTAAAATCGAGCTTTAGGTTGCACTTATCGGCAATTTCTAATGTTTTTTCTAGAATATCGTTTCTTCCAGGAAAAAGCTGCCCCATTTCTGCGGCGGTTTTGAAATGGAAGCTGTGTGAGGGGAAAGCCCTTCTCTTCGGATTCGGAAGGCGTCTTTTCAAGTTGCCAAGAGAATCTCTCTCCCATATTTCTGTCGGCTCGCCCGATTGGATATTCAACAAAATTTCATGCGCTTTCCAGTCGTCTCTCTCAATGTAATGAGAGTCTTGAGTCAACACACAAGGAACTTTTAGCTTATCGGAAAGCTCAAAAATATGAGTGGCGACCTTTTTTTCACGCTCAGTAAAGTCGAGATAACTTTGGTAAAGCCAAGGCTCCTCTTTCATCCCGTCGAGCCTGATCTCCTCATCATGCATCGGATGGGACATCACTTCTAAATAAAGATCCTCTCCAAATAACCCTTTGAGCGTTTCAATCCAGCCCTCAGCCTTATCGAGCGACCCTTTTAGAATTTCATAAGCAAGCCTTCCTTGCGTATTCCCCGTCAGGCAAATCAACCCCTCGGCATGTTTTGCAAGAAGTTCCAAATCGATCCGAGGGTCATAATAAAACCCTTCCAAAAACCCGATCGATGACAGCTTGCAAAGATTTCTATAACCAACGCTGTTTTTAGCCAAAAAAGTCAAAGGGAAGGAAGCCCGATCGGTTTCGGGACACTTTTTCTTCACCAATCTCGACTGGGGCGCCAAATAGAGCTCGCACCCGATGATCGGTTTTATTTTTTGCCCTTCGGCCTCTTTATAAAATTCGACAGCCCCATACAGATTGCCCCGATCGGTCAGGGCACATGCACTCATCCCTTCTTTCTTAGCCTTCTCGACCATCGCCTCAATAGCTGCCGACGACTCCAGAATGGAGTATTGCGAATGGTTATGGAGGTGCACAAAAGACATAGGTTCATTTTACCCTCACTCAAGCTAAAGAACAAGGAGTGGGCGTTTGAGGACGCCCAATTAGATTTTTTGAACTACGCGAAGCGTTTGGAGTGCTCTACGCCCGTTTAGCCTTTCACTCTCAATAATAAGTGAAAGGCTAAACGGGCGTAGAGCACTCCAAACGCTTCGCGTAGTGACTATTGTTCGGAACTGGGTTGGTAACCTGGAAAATATTTATCATGAGAGCACTCAACAGGAAAAGGCTCAAATATCAGAAGTTAGAGCTGAATATTTCATTCCGATCATTCCGAAAGAAACTTCGAACGAAACTTCGAACGAATGCGCTATATGCCTCGAAGAAGATTCCAAACCCAAAGTCTATTTTTGCCCCAGCCATGCTTTTCATGTTGATTGCTTAGCCCAAAACTTCTTTGCTAAGTCAAAACAACTCTTAACCAGTTGGCACGCTACCAGGAAAGTTTCAGAAGGTCATGTGTCATATCCTTCTTCGATAGTAAAAGAGGCTTTAGCCTCCTGCCCGCAATGCAGAGGCACTCCAATTGTTGACCATCAATTACGTTTAGAGATTAAAGAGGTTGGATCTTCAACTAGCAAATGGAGCGGTAGAGTCGAACTAAGAGAGAAGAATATGGACCCTCTTGCGTAACCTGCATCCACTTTTCGTGGGTACAAATTTGAATTTGCCTTTACTCCGCAGCGCGTTTGGAGTGCTGCGGAGTAAAGAAACTAGCCCCTCTATTTAGTGTTTACACACATGCGTGAAGGGCAAAAAGATGCCTTATTGTTCGGAACTGAGTTGGTAGCCAGGAAGATGTTTATCTAGTTCTCTATGCATTGCATCGTAATCAATTTTTTCGAATATGTGGTCTTCTGCACTTGGAATGATAGCAAGGTGGGCAAGGCGCTGGCTAAAAGGATACAGAGGTGTAATATAATTTACATTGATAAATTGCATTAAGTTTAATCGATTTTCTTCATTCAATTCTCTTTTTGCTTTATCCATAAAACCTTCTCCCTCTAAATAGAGAAAATCGACAAACCATTTAAGCGTTTCACTAGACACATGTTTAAAATGGAGCGTTGCATTAGGTTCATTCAATGCTGAGAGTGCCTTGTGTTGCAGATCCATGCCGCCACGCATCATAACAAGGTTTGCATGCACTGGAAACGATCCATCTGCACAAGACAATGTCAAATCGCACAATTTTTCTCTTACGTAAGGACTGCGTAATGCCATATACGCGTCCGGCCCACAGTAAACCATCATTTGACCAGCTAACTGTTCTACGGTTGGATTGGAAGATGATTTCAACGATGCTTGTACTTCCTCAACAGCAAGGCTACCTCCACAAGTTTTTGCTAATGTAGGTAACACTGGCTCTATGAAGGCTGAATAAATTGTTATCGGACAAGCCCCGCGTACTTTGGATAAATCAAGCACAAATGGACCGACTGGCGAACAAAAACCACGCTCATCATGTTGATTAGATTCTCTTTCAAACAAGCGAATAGACGGATTTTGCGCATCCGCTAAATCCTTTACGAGATAAACTTCGGCAGGCCTAAAACAATCTAGGTAATCGCATAAAATTCTTCTTAGCTTCTCAATAAAAATTGCTACAGCTTCATATATTGTTGCTTCAGCATTAACATGAATAGCTCTCCCTTTTAATGAGATAGAGAATCGGTCAGTTTCGGTTAAAATGCCTCTTGCAGAAAAGAAATATGCATACTCGAACAATTTAGGATCTCGAACCAATCCTGAAAATTGATAATCATTGGATGACAATGCTCCATAAAATTTCCTAAGAAGCTCTTCGCTCGGAACATAATTGATATAAGTATTTGTAGGAGAAGATGTCATTTAATCACCTTAAAAATTATGAAAAAATTGTATTATTACAAAAGCCTATAAAAAGTGAAAGCGAAACGGGAGTTTCGCACTCCAAACGCTACGGCGTAAAAGAGGGATTTTTTTGGGCTCGCCGAAAATGGCCAGGTTGATGACCGTTTTAAAAAAGGTTCCACCACATAACTGGAAGGTCTTCAAGATGGCCGTTTGCAGGCAGCCCGTTAAAAAAATCCAATTAAAGAGAGAAAAGAGGGTTTTACAGCCGAAGAGTGAATAATTGGGCGGAGGGGCGGCGCGAAGAGGATGAAATAACGAAAAACTCCCCCCTCGGTAGTATATTGGCTGGCATACGCCGAGGGGGGAGTTTTATCGTTAGTTCGCATCCAAAGCCCGCTCTCTCCTTGAGGTGAGGGACCAGGTGGGTAGTAGGAAAAGTGCGGCGCAGCCGCAGCAAATACACATGCAGAGGAAAAACCCGTTCCACCCCCACATGTCAGTTATCTTCCCTAAAGGATAGCCGGTAAGGGCTGCGCCTAAGTAAGCAAAAAGACCGATAAAGCCTGTGGCTGTGCCTGAGGCCTTTTTGTGGGCAAGTTCTGCAGCTGCAAGGCCTAGCATCATCTGAGGGCCAAAGACAAAAAAGCCGATGAGAAAGACTGAAATGTAATCGAGTGCGCCAAACCCTTGAGGTACCCACCAAAAAAAGAGGGTTGCTCCTAAGAGAGCGAAGGCAAAGAAGATGTTAACCGGGCCACGACGCCCTTTTGTAAAACGGTCGGAAAACCAACCGGCAAATAGGCTGCCTAACACTCCGCCCACTTCAAAAAGGACGATAGGGGTGCCAGCTTCGACTTGGGTGTAGCTCTTGGCTTCTATTAAAAAAAGTTGTGTCCAGGTAACAAAACCTGAACGGACAACATAAATAAACAGGTAGGCAATTGCAATGAGCCAGATGTAACGGTTGTTCAATATGTAATCGAACAAAATTTGTTTTGTGGTCAGCTCTTTTTCATCTAAACTGCGGTTATGTTTTTCTTGTCCCGCAAAGTCTTGTCGATAGACTTCAATCGCGGGTAAACCGAGTGATTGGGGGGTATCTCTCAAACGATTGAAAGTCAAAAGACCACCCAATATGCAAATGACACCTGGGATATACATCCCATAGCGCCATCCATAGTACTGCACCGCCAAACTTACAATAATGGCGATAAGGCTTGCACCCAAGTTGTGTGAAATATTCCAAAAGGACCACCAAGTCCCTCTTTCAGATTGAGAGTACCAATGGGTGAGAAGTCTTGCGCAAGGAGGCCAACCAAATCCCTGGAAAAGGCCGTTTAACCCCATGAATAGGCAGAAGAAGCTTAGTGTGGAAGAAAACCCGATACAGAGATTCAATATACCGGTCAAAATAAGACCTGCACCCATCATAAAACGGGGGTTTGAACGGTCGCCAATCAATCCACTGATAAATTTACTCGTTCCGTAACTGATGGCTAAGAAAGTGGCAACGATCCCCAGCTCGGCTTTATCATACCCTAAGTCTTGGATGAGGCCAGGCATAGCAAAGGTAAAGCTCATTCTGGAAAAGTAGTAGAGCATGTACCCGACAAACATCGAGTAAAAAATTCTCCAACGCCAAGCTTTATATTCTTTTTGAATTTCAGCCTGATCCTGAATAGGATCAATGTAAGGGGCTGGCTTTAAAAACTTGAATAACTGCATTCCTATACTCGGTTAGTTACAAGTCTAACTAATATACCATCGCCCATCAACAATCCACCAGCAAAAATAAATTTAATCGAAAAAATAATCGTTGTTGACGCCTTCCCCCTCGCTCTGTTAGAACGATAGGTTATTTTGTCCGAACCATGTTCCAGTTAAACATTAAACGTGAATCATCAGAGCTCTCCTATGTTTTTGACCAAGCGAAGTTGATTCTTGGCTCGAAAGGCTCTCCCCCAGTTGATTTAACGCTTTCTGATCCTACCTTACTCCCAGTCCATCTAGCTATTTTCCGAAAGGGTAAAGATTATTTTGCAGAAAATGTGGGCCATGACCCTCATACTTTAGTTAGCGGAATTCCCTTTTGGAAAAAAAGATTAAAATCTGGCGATGTGATCTCTTTGGGCCGCTCGACGATCACCTTTTTTCAATTAGCCTCTCCAGCCCATCCTGAAGACGAAATTGCAGGTGGAACGCCCTTGTCTTTACCGCCACCGCTAAAAGAGAAGGCACAAGGCCATCCATCCCCTTCTGCAATAGCCCGAGAAACCAACCTCATCGAGCGGCTAGCCCCAGAGCACACTGAATCCCCTCTCCACGTTTGGCTCCTTTTGGCTGGACTTGTTCTGATTTTCGTTGCCCTTTTTGGCCTCGCCTTTACGTTAACGATGCGGGAAAAAGCTGAGAACGAAAGAATTGTTGCAGGACGGCAACTTGCAGACTTGGGGATGTTGCTCACCTATGCGCAACTCTACAGCATTGAACCAACGCATAAAAATTTCTTAGATCCTGAGTTTCTAAAGAGCATCGTACCTAAAGTGTTACACCCTTCTGCCACTGAATTGAGCTGGCTGGATAAAGAAGGGCATATGGAAGGAGCCGACTACCATATCCGAATTTATTCAGATGGGGATTTAGAGCGATTCATTATACTCGCTCAACCGGAACACCATTTCTTCCAATCTTTAGTGCCCGCTTGGACGTTGGTTTTAGACTCTGATGAAATGATTGTAAAAAGCACACAAGACTTAAGAGAGCTTAATCGTTTACTTGCCGAAAAAGTAGGGGGTTTAGAAGGGACAAATCTCACTTTGGTCACTCAAAAAATCAGAGAGCTCGAAGAAATCCCTTTAAAAATGCTTGCAACAGAAAAAGACACTGAAGGGTTTGCCCCTCCTGAAGAGCTTACCTACATAGATCCTCGTGGCGGTCATTTCATTTACAATGCCCCCCGCTACTTTCTCTTCAACCAACATTTGATTGAAATGATCAAGGATCAGGGCGAGAAAAAAGAGGAGCTCGACCTTTTAAAGAAGGAGATCTCTTTACGTTCCAGATTTCCTCTCATGATCTTTTACACAGCTCTAGGGATCGAAAGCGCCATCGACGCACGTAAAGTTTTTTCTGAAGAATGGGCAGAGATGAACCATCTGATTGGTTATCTAGAAGTGGATGAAAAGGGTGCATTTGGAAAAAGCCACCTCTTGATGATGGGGAATAGAACTGCATTTGAAAGCAATGAAGAGTCAAATTTTGAAACTATCGACCCTTTAGCCACCTACCAGGAACATCCTCTCTATAGAGAGTTACTTAGGCTATTAGAAGTCAGAAAAGTGCAACTACAGCCCTACTACGCCTCGATTGTCGGTCTTTTAGAGGATCATATCATCCACACAGACCGTCAATTTTTTCTCCGTTATCACTTGTTATATGATGCCTTCCAAGATGCCCTGAAAAGAGCACAGGCAGAGATAGACACAGCTGTCAATGAGCTGTGTGAAAAATATGTCTTTACATCAGGAGAAATGACCATCTCATTATTTTCGACCATACTTGACCTAGCAGGGGTAGAGGTCGGTTACGATAAAGCAGATATCCTCCCTTCTATCCGTCCTATTTTGACACTCCACCCTGGTT
This sequence comes from Parachlamydiales bacterium, assembly GCA_963765145.1. Taxonomy (GTDB): domain Bacteria; phylum Chlamydiota; class Chlamydiia; order Chlamydiales; family JAJFMK01; genus JAGVKY01. Next base: position 22,184 of record CAVXVG010000020.1, on the reverse strand, counting down.
TAGATCAGTTAGAAACCATATTTGCTGAAATACAAAAAGCCATCTCCATCCCCATTCTGGATCAAACCGTTGCAATGGCCCACGATCTATTAAACCAAGAAATTTTCCAAAATCATCAAGGGCTGAATAGCTGGCAAAACCAACTGAGATCGCTTGTGATCTACAAGCTTGAGACTTTACTTTGGGTCCCGCACATCGAAGGTTTAGAAAATTTTAACAGAGATGAACTTCGTTGGATGGTCAGCCGCATTTTAAAAAACGGATATATCACTGAAAATGATAAACGGGAGTTTTATCTCTCACACATCGACAAAAGGCTGTCTCAAAAAGAGGACCGCTTGCTTTCAGGTGAGATTTATCCTTAAACTAAAATTAGAGTTCGATGGAATTTCATCTCGAATTCGTGTTAAACCATAGAAGATAATGAGCAGCTACGAAATCCTCCCCGGCGTTTTTGATATTGTCCCCGAAGACAAGAAAGAACTTTGGCAATCCGTTGAAATTTGGCAAAAATTGGAAGAGCTGATCCGGTCTACTTGCGCCAACTTTGGTTTTGAAGAGATCAGAACTCCCATCCTAGAACGCTCTGAACTGTTTTTACGCTCTGCAGGCGAAACTTCTGATATTGGTTCAAAAGAGCTTTATCGGTTCACCGACAAAGGTGAACGAGATATTTCTCTTCGCCCAGAAGGGACTGCCCCTGCCCTTCGCTTGTTCAAAGACCAAGATCAAGAATGGCAAAAAAAGCACAAAAAATTGTTTTACATCGGGCCGATGTTTCGGTACGACCGTCCCCAAGCCGGCCGTTATCGTCAACACCACCAATTTGGCGCAGAAGTCATAGGACCTGCTGACCCAGAAGCTGATGTAGAACTGATCGATCTGCTATTCACCCTCTATTCTAAAATGGGGTTAAAAGGGCTAAAACTAGAACTCAATTCACTTGGAACAAAAGCTTCCCGCGCCGATTACTTGAAAGGGCTTATAGCCTATTACACCCCTTTCAAAGATAAACTTTCGGCCGACAGTCTTCGTCGCTTAGAGACAAATCCTTTGAGGATTCTCGATTCTAAAGACCCTCAAGACAAAGAAATCAATCAAAAGGCCCCTTCCATCCTAGACTTTTTGGATGAACCGTCGCGCGAACACTTTGAAAAGGTCAAAACCTGGTTAACCCATCTGAAAATCCCTTTCACGATTAATCCTAATCTCGTGCGTGGTCTGGATTATTACAATCACACAGTCTTTGAGGTGGTGACCGATCAATTGGGTGCTCAAAACAGCTTAGGTGGCGGTGGACGCTATGATGGTCTTTTAAAGCTCATTGGAGGCCCTGATCTTCCTGCGATTGGTTTTGGTGCAGGACTTGAGAGAATGATCCAAATTGCCTTGAAGCAAGAAGTTTTCTTTGCGCCAAAAGTTGGGCTTGAATTAGCCGTCATCCCTCTTGGAGATAGAGCCTGCATGGTAGGCTACGGTTTGGTTAGGCAATTAAGACATGAAGGAATCCCTTCAACCGTCGATCTTTCTCGAAAAAAATTGGCCAAGAGATTGCAAGAGGCTCATGAATCGGGCGTAAAAAGGGTATTGATTCTTGGCGATGAAGAGTGTGAAAAAGGAATAGCTAAAATAAAACTGATGGAAACAGGGCACGAGCTTTCCCTTCCTCTTGATCAGGTTGCATCTTTTTTAACACTGGAAACGCAACTGCCTCCACTTTCTCGCACTTGGGACCGTCTTGCCACTCTGATGGAAAACAAAGTTATTTCAAATGCTCTCTTAGAGCAAACATCACATGGTCTTCAAGCGCTATCCAAGGCTATTGATGAGGTCCATGCTAAACTTCAACTTAAAACCAATTGAGACACATGCTTAAAACACTTTTAGCCTTTTGCGTCTGCCTTCCACTTTTGTTGGTTGCAGATACTACCCAAGAGCCAGATTTAAAAAAGCTCTCGGAAACGTTTGGAAACCTTATTGGCCGCAGCCTAAAAGGTCCTGGTTTCTCTTTCGATATGGACAGTCTCATCCAAGGGATTAAAAATGGCGCTGATGGGAAACCTGCCCCACTAACTGACCAGGAATACGAACTAGGAATGGCTGCTGTTCAAGAAAGACTGATTAACCATCTGGCAGAAGAAAATCTAAAAGCTGCTAATGAATTCCTCGCGAAAAATGCAAAAGAGCCGGATATCCGTTCGTTAGAAAATGGAAAATTGCAGTTCAAAATTGTTAAAAATGGATCAGGCGAAGTTGTGCCTGCAGGTGGAACGCCAGAAATTAACTTCACAGGGAAACTCGCAGACGGAGAGGTCTTTACTTCTTCAGAAGAGATGGGCCCTATCACAATCGATCTGTCCAAAACAGTTCCTGGCTTTAGCAAAGGGATTGCAGGGATGAAAGAAGGGGAAAAAAGAACACTCTTCATTCACCCTGACTTAGCTTATGGCACTCAAGGGCAATTGCCTCCTAACTCTCTGCTTGTTTTTGATGTGGAAGTTTTGAAAGCAACTGCTCCTAAAGAAGCAGAAAATGCAGCTAATCAAGTCTACGAAAACGCCCACTAAGCTTTTCTAAAGCGAGTTCGATGCGTAAGCAGCTTATTTCTAAATATGTAGCTTAGGCTTTAGCCTGAGCTCGTTGCCACGGGTTTTAACCCGTGGCAGCCGTTGCAGGTTAAAACCTGCAAAAACAAGCTCAGACTAAAGAGGTACTTGCAAAAATCGGCCAAAATCTGATTTTTCAGGATTTTTGAAAAAATGCTTGTTTGGAGATGAGGCCTAACCCCTTGTGGGTTAGCCGAATCGAAAACAAGCGCAATTTTTTCGAAAAGACGAAAAAGCAGATTGGCCCATTTTTGCAAGTGCCTCTAAAGCCTAAGCTACATTTTTGACAAAAAAACTATTTAAGCGTCGAACTCGCGTTATGTTAACCATCATTCTTTTTCAACCAGACATTCCCCAAAACACGGGGAATGTCGTTCGGACAGCAGCAGTTACAGGATCGAAACTCATACTCGTTCGTCCTCTTGGCTTTTCCGTCTCAAGTCGCCATCTCAAGAGAGCAGGCCTTGACTATTGGGAAGGGGTCGATATTCAATTCATCGACAACCTCGAAGAGTATCTGGCAGCTACACCTCATCCTTTCTCTTTCTTCTCATCGAAAGCCATCAAGCTTTACCATGAGCAGGAATATTCCCCCGATCACATCCTCATTTTTGGATCAGAGACAACGGGGTTGCCACCCATTTATCATGAAAAATGGCCCGATTGTTTCGTCAAAATCCCGATGGTCAACGGTCAGCGGTGTCTTAACCTTGCCACTTCCGTCGGCATCGGCACCTACCGCGCCCTCTACAAGTAATCAGAGTGGAGGCTGGAACCTCAAAGCACTCGAAATGATCCGGCAGCCTTTGAGGCTTATCACGCGAAGCGTTTGGAGCTAAACTCCTGAGTAAGTCTCTTAAAATACAACACTCTTAAACCCAAGAAAACCTCTGTGATCTCTGCGTGCTCTGTGGTTGAAATATATTTAAATTTTTACAACCACAGAGCACACAGAGATCACAGAGGCAAACACCTTACCTCACGATCTGAGAGACGAGAGTCTCTTCCTTGCTCCAAACGCTTCACGTCCTTACCCCACCCCGTTTTTTGCAGGGCTAATGGCTTTATTTCTCTTTCGGAAACTTCATTTTGCGAAAGTCGGAAGCCATTTTTGCAAACAAGGCACGATCTTCTCGAAGGGCGTTGAGATCGCCGCTGAAAATATCGCAAGCGTTAGCTTGAGCTTCAGCCTCTGTCTTATTCGTTGCCTTACTTTGGATGACTTCAAACAAGATCTTTACTGCATCGCCCATGTGCTCTTTGAAATAGAGGGTTGCGATAGCAAACTTGGTCATAATATCACCATCAGCGACAGTTTTTTCTACCCAAGGGCAAGGCTCTATAGAGATTCTCTTCTCCATAACTAAGGCAATTAAATATTTTTGGGCGGTTTTATTGCCCGATGCTGCTGCAGCCTTTAATCCTGCTAAAGCTTCCTTCATCCCATTTTTGTAGAGATTCACCAATTGAGCATTAGCACTGTCTACCCCTTGGTTCACAGCTCTCAAGAAACAGTCCAGTGCGTCCTTTTTTTTGCCTTCTTTTAGGCGAGCGATCCCCACAATAAGAAGAGCTCGACCGTCGTTATTGCCGGCAGCCTTTTCAAACCACTCTAAAGAGGTTTTTGGATTTGCGGTGACACCTAACCCATCTTGATAACAATACCCTAAACCTGTCTGAGCAGGGGGATAGCTCGCGATGGAAGCCCAATAATCTACACCTTTTTTCTGATCGCTCTTATCTTTGCTTTGAATCAGCTCTCTGCCAAGTTCAAAGCTTGCCTCCACATGGCCCTCTTTCGCAGCCTGCTCGATAAGGGATCTGCCTTTCACGGCATCTTTCCCAACAATGTCTCCTTCCATATAGCTGAGGCCAAGCAAATAAAGCGCTTGAGGATGCTTCTGGTTTGCTGCACGTGTGTAGCAGTCTAATATTTCGGCTTTCTGCCGTCCTGCATCAGGAGATTGTTCTAGGTGGAAGGCTAAAGTAAAAAGCGAAGCCGCATCCTCTTGCTTGGCAGCCTTTCTCAGCCACATCTCCCCCTCTTGAACATTATTAATGGATAAAAAATGCCCCCAAAGGATTTTCTGGGCCTCTAATTCACCTGCTTCCCCCGCCTTACGTAAGTATCCAACTGCCTCTCCACGATTTTTAACGCAATCTGCTTCTTTTCCGAATAAATAACAGGCCCCAAGAATAGATTGGCTATTTTTATGCCCGCTATCTGCAAGCTTTTTTAACCGTTGCAAGCCTTCGGCTCTTTTATTTCCTCCCGCTGCAATCCAAGCACAAGCTAGTGTATGCTCTGCATCTTGATCGCCATGATCGGCAGATTTTTGATACCACTCAAAAGCTGTTTTTAAGTCGACAACAACTCCACGACCTTCTGCATAGATTCTTCCTAGATAATATTCGGCAACAGGGTCATTTTGTTTGGCAGCTTCTAAGAAAAACTCGCGGGATTTTTCATAATCTACTGCAACATCTGCCCAGCCGAAAAAATATTGCTTTGCAAGTAAGACCTGGGCTTGTACAAGGCCGCCTTTGGCCCCTATTTCAAGAAACTTTTGTGCAAGCTTTCCATCTGGCGGAAGTTTTTCATCGCCATCGAGATAAATTTTTCCTAAGTTAAGTCCGGCTACAGGCTCTCCTAAATTCGCGGCACGCGTCAGGTAATCGATGGCAAGCGCATCGTCTCCGATCACTCCCTGCCCCAGCCAGTAATAGGTGCCGAGAACAAAGAGTGAATAGGGCTCTTTATCATTTTCGGCGGCTTTGCTGTGCCACTCTCGAGACGCCTTATAGCTTTGAGGCACTCCTCTGCCAAGCGAGCATAAAAATCCCATCTGCATGGCTGCAAAGTGATCCCCTGCAGCAGCTGCCTTCTCAACCAACTTCGCCCCTTCTTCCAGATCTTGATCGACAATAATGCCCTCCAGCATCATCCCTCCAAGAAGATATAAGTGCTCAAGGGATCCTTCAGACGCCTTCTTTTTAATGATTTCTATCTGCGCTGGAGGAAAAAGTAGGGGGCTGACAACTTTTTGCAAGTCACGAATACTTGCAAGCAATTTGTCTTCTTTCGCGTTTTTTAAAATGATTTCATAGCCGCCCATATCCCTTTCTACTTTTTCGATAGCAGACTGGATTTCAGGCAATTTCAGCCATTTAGGAAGAGCATGAAGGAGAACTGCACGCGTTCCATTGCTATTGAGATGAGATCCCCGTCCGGTGACAATAGTCAATTTAGTCGTATTATTTTCTTGCGCCTCTTTAAAAAGCTTTTTAACAGCCTCCCTTGCCTCCGGTACGCGGTAGCCATGAAGATCAAGTGAAAGCTGTTGGGGCAACGCAGTTCGTGAAAGAAACCCTGTAGGGAAAGCCATTTTTGAATACCTTTTATTTACTTCTTAGGAGGGGGAGACCAGGGCTTGGGGGCAAGCTGCTCTTTGGGTTTTTGGGCAAGAGGGTGGGCCTTCTTGGGGGGATAGCCGTCACATGACTGGATGACAGGGGCCGGCTTTGTGCAAATAAGTGCGATAATGACAATGAATAGATGCATGATTAGACTTTAACCGTTATAATATAATCAAAGCGATGGAGAAAAACATGTCTGACCAAGTTGTACATCTCGACGACGAGAACTTTAAACAAAACATTTCAAATGGCGTCACTCTCGTAGACTTTTTTGCCGAGTGGTGCGGACCTTGCAAAATGATTACCCCGATTGTCGCAAGACTTTCTCAATCATTTGCAGGCAAAGCAAAAATTGCAAAGATTGATATCGACAAATCGCCAATCGTAACGACCGACTTCGAAGTCACATCGATCCCGACATTGATCCTATTTAAAGATGGGAAAGAGGTCAAAAGGATCGTGGGTCTCCGTGACGAAGAAACATTGAAAGCGATGATCGAATCTTCTCTCTAAGATGACGCATCAAGTCCTTGCTTATTACCATTTAGTCGCCATTAACGATCCTCATGAAGAAGTGAGGATCCATAAGGCTTTTTGCAGCCAATTTGACTTAACAGGAAGACTTTACATCTCTTCTACCGGTATCAATGGGCAAATGAGCGGAACTGTCGATGCTGCAAAAAGCTACATGGAATGGATGAAAAGCCGGGAACAATACACGGGCATCTGGTTCAAAGTACACCAGCATCACGAGCATGTATTTCCTCGGATGACCATCAAGTACAAGCCAAAACTTGTGGCCATTGACCGAGACATCAATTTTGCCCAAAAAGCCCCTCACCTTCCCCCTAAAGAATGGAAGGAAATCTATGAATCGGGAAAAGCTGTTGTCCTTGATGTCAGGAATGACTATGAGTGGGACATTGGCCGCTTTAAAGGGGCAGAAAAGCCTCAGTGTGAAACGTTCCGCGATTTCGAAAAGCTGGCCGACGATTTAGCACAAAAAATAGACAAAGAAAACACCCCTGTTTTGATGTACTGCACAGGCGGCATCCGATGCGAGCTATTTTCGCCAATGCTTGTCGAAAAAGGGTTTAAACAGGTCTATCAGTTAGGCGGCGGAGTGATCCAGTGGGGTCTTGAACAGGGCACCGAGCATTTCGAAGGGAAGCTCTTTGTTTTCGACGATAGACTGCAAATCCCCCTCGGCGACGGGGCAGAAGTGGTCGGCAAATGCCACCATTGCGAAACAGAAGCCGAAGAGTATTTCAACTGTGCCAATATGGATTGCAACGACCTATTTATCTCGTGCAGAACCTGCATCGAAAAAAAGGTCGGCTGTTGCTGTGAAGCTTGCACCAGTGCCAAAAGGATCAGACCCTTCCATGCCAACGCGCCACACAAACCCTTTAGAAAGTGCGTTAGTGTAAATTAACCACTCCAGACAGTGAGATTTCGAAAGAGGAAAAGGTTTTTTAATAAAGAGCTAACTCGATGGAAATTGCCTTTAATCCGCTTTAGCGTTTGGAGTGCTAAACTCCTGTTTAGCTTTCACTTTCACTGATCAGTCAAAGCTAAACAGGAGTTTAGCACTCCAAACGCGTTGCGAACTAAAAAACTCTCTTCACGTTGGTTAATTACGTAACAAGGTCTTTTGCACGTGTCGTCTTTCAGTATTTTAAAAAAGGAATCGGGTCTTGGGAAAGGACTTGCCCTTTCAACTCCAAAAGGGCCTTTAGTTATCCCGAAAGGGAAGGTTCTTGCCTTTTTAAAAGAGGCTCAAAACGGACAAAAGATCTTATTAGAGGGCCGTGAGCTGACCATCGATCGGCACACTCCGGTTACCTTTGAATATCACCTTAAAGAAACAGCTCCTGACAAGTGGGAAGGGACGATCTACTCCCTTTTTTCTAAAAAAAAGATGCCGATTAAAGAGTTGACATGGTTTTTTTCCTACCCCCCACTCATTTGTCACAATGACATTCTCTATATCAAATGCCCCGATGTCATTCTGACGAATGAAAATCTTTCTCCTGAAGAGGTTGAACAAGAGGATGGGGTTACCCTTCATTTGACACCTCTTCAAGCCCGGCCGATTGCTTGCACCCCAATTCTCCACTTAACCGACCGGACAGGAGGTTTTGCAAATTTGGCCTTTGAGGGAAAAACAGATGCAGAAACGGAAAGGGGGTGGGAAAATGACCTCCTAGAAACCGATTTTCAAAAGAAAATCGTCGGGAAAAGCCACTACTATTGCCCTTTGGGTAAAGTTTACACGTCTTTAAGCTTTCTGTTAGAGCTTGGCTGGACTGTCATAGATGTTGAAGGGCGCAAGTTGCATCGGTTGGTCGATACCCAATTTGAAATGTCTGACACCCTCCTTTTAAAAGGTCGATTAAAGTTTGATGCCTATGAACGCCCTTTAGAACAAGTTGTGGGCACCTTTAACCGAAAAGAGCGTTTCTTATCGCTTGATGCAGGCCATGTGGGTCTGCTTCCTCCAATAGAGTCGTTAGAATGGGGCGATCTGATCGAAGAGGAGCCTCGAGTAGTTGAGGGAGGGCTGCAGTTCAAACCCTTTCAGATCGGATTATTTGAAGACCTTCCCTTTGCTAAACCCCTCCAAAAGAGCTTGTCCCCCACAGATGACTTCAAAGGTGAGCTACGCCCCTATCAAAAAGTGGGGGTCGAATTTCTGCAGCGGCTCTATCAGCAAGGTTTTTCTGCTCTATTAGCTGACGAAATGGGGCTTGGAAAAACGGTACAGGTCTTAGCTTTTTTGGCCTCGGTCCCAAGAACTCGCCCCACCCTCATCGTGGTGCCAACCTCTTTGTTGTTCAATTGGGAAAGTGAAATCAGACGTTTTTTACCCTCTTGGAGCATCACTCGATATCATGGCCCAACACGTACTCTTCAAGGAGATATTATCCTGACAACCTATGGTACAATTCGGGAAGATGCCCACCTTTTATCTAAAACTTCTTTTGAAGTGATTGTACTAGACGAAGCCCATTTGATGAAAAATGCTGAGACATTGACCGCTAAAAGCCTGTTTGCTTTAGATGGTCAATTTAAGCTCTCTTTAAGTGGCACACCTGTCGAGAACCATCTACAAGAGTTGTTTTCCCATTTTCGTTTCCTCATACCAGGCCTCTTAAAAGAGACAGACACCCAAAAAAGGATACAAAAGAAAATAGCCCCCTTCTTTTTGAGAAGGAAAAAGAAAGATGTCGCTATTGATTTGCCCACTCTTACTGAACAAACAATCTTCATCGATATGCCGGAAGAGCAAAGAAACCTCTACGACAAGTTTTTACAGCAGCATCGGTCGATCGTTTTGGAAAAGATCACCGATAGCGGCATCAAAAAAGGGCGGATCGAAATTTTTGAAATCTTGCTCAGACTAAGGCAATTGGCCCTCCATCCCTCCCTCTTTCCAGGAGAGCAGTCAGCAGCTTCAGGCAAAATGGATCTGTTGCTTGAGGACATCGACAGCATCGTGGAAGGAAAGGAAAAAGCGTTAGTTTACAGCCAGTTCACCTCCTTTTTGGCTTTAATCCGAAAAGAGCTCGACCGCAGGCAAATTCCTTATGCTTATCTGGATGGCTCCACAGTTAATCGACAGGAAGAGGTAGAAAAATTTCAAAAAGACCCGACTGTTCCTCTTTTCTTGATGAGTCTAAAGGCCGGAGGGGTTGGCCTCAACCTAACCGAGGCTGATTATGTCCTCCTTTTAGACCCATGGTGGAATCAATCGGCTGAAGATCAAGCGATTGGTCGATCGCATCGGATTGGAAGGACCAAACCTGTCATCGCTAAACGGTACATCAGCCGTGAAACGATCGAAGAGAAAATGTTAAAAATCAAAAAACACAAAAAAGAACTTGCTGAAGGATTGTTCGATGAGGAAGTATCCATTCTAGATGCCGAAGTAATCGAGGAGCTCTTGTCGTGAAATTTTTCGTTTTATTGTTGGCTTTTAGCGCGTTACTTGCAGATCTCCCATTGCCAAACGAGGCCAAAATTGAGTTTGGTTTTTTAAAACTGCGCAATAAGGAAGATAAAGAAGAAGCTCAGATTTTTTACACCGCTTATACGCAACCTTCAACCAATCAAAAGCCAAGACCCTTAACATTTTGTGTGAATGGAGGACCTGGCGCCGCTTCGGTCTGGCTCCAGTTAGGAGGTGTTGGTCCACTCCGTTTGAAAAATGGCTATGAAGGGGCAGAGTTGGAGCAAAACCCCGGATCGATCCTTCCTTTCACAGACCTTGTCTTTTTAGACCCTGTTTCCACAGGCTTTAGCAAATCAAGCACAGGGGTAGACCCTTCCCTCTTTCACTCTTTTGAAACAGATGTCGACAGTTTAAATCGTGCGATTGTCCAATTTTTAAATACCTATGAGCGATGGGATGCCCCTTTATTTTTGATGGGAGAAAGTTATGGCTCTTTACGTGTTGTGGGCATTGCTAAAAAACTGTTCGAAACAACACGCCTAGCAACCCGTGGCATCATTTTAGTTTCAGGACCGCTTGATTATGGAACTATAATTGGCGAAACAACACATGACATGCCCTATATTGCAGCATTCCCCACGCAAGCTATTTTAGAAGGCTTGAAAAATGGAAAAAAAGCTGAAGAGGTGATGCCAGAGGCTGAAAGCTTTTTAGAAAAAATCTATCAACCAGCCCTTTTCCTTGGAGATGCTTTACCAGAAAAAGAGCGGGAACCTCTTGCTGACCAGCTTTCTCGCTGGACAGGCGTTCCAAAAGAAGAGCTCATGGCCAGCTTTTTGCGGATCACCTCTTCCACATTCCGCTACATGACCTCAAGAGGGCAAGCCCTTGGAAGATTTGACGGGCGGGTCGTTACCGAAGCTCCTTACGAAATTCCGCCCTACATTCAGATAGAGCCAAGTTTTTTAAGTCTCATGCCCAATTTTCAAAAAGCTATCCATCAGGTGTTTAAAGAATATGGCTGGAAAAGTGGTGACGACATCTATGTCGTACTTGCAGATTCGATCAAATGGGACTTTAAGACCAATAACTGCTATTTGAATGTGGTCGCCTCGCTGAAAGAACTTTTGTATCAACTTCCTCAACTACAAGTCTTAAGCTGTAATGGCTATTACGATTTAGGCGTCCCCTATTATGGTGTTAAACATAGTCTGCGTCATCTTTTGTTAGATAAAAAGACTGCTACTCGAGTACATCAAGAGCTTTTCAACGGTGGACATATGTTTTACCTCGACCATTCTGTAAATGAGAGTTTTGGTAATATCTTGAAAACCTTTTACCTTCAAAAATAACGATGTCATTGCCCCTTGAAAAAGTCGCCACCGGAAGCGTCACCCTCGATTGGGTAGACGTAAATGACGCTGGAGAGGTTTTTTTCATTGAAGGGCGTCCCCAAGAAGGAGGACGTCAAACCCTTCTTAAATTAACCCCAGACGGTCAAGTGGTTGAGCTGACGCCAAGTCCGATCAGCGTCCGCACGCGTGTGCATGAATATGGAGGAAAGGGCTATTGCCTTCTAAAATCAGGAGAAGTGGCCTACATCAATGACGCCGATAAAGGCGCCTTGTATATCCATGAGCATGACAAGGAACGCAAAATTACAGATGGATCTGTTCGTCTTGCCGACCTGATCGATAATGGTGATTCAATTGTCGCTGTAGCTGAAAATGCCGAACAAAACTTTTTAGCCTCAGTCGACTTAAAAACCGGCCAGATCGACCCCATTTTTGACACCTCTGACTTTGTAGCGGCCCCTTCCCGTTCGCCTGATGGCAAGCTTTTGTGGCTGGCCTGGAACCATCCCCACATGCCTTGGGATACCACCACGCTCTATTGCAAAGATGGAGAACAAATAAAGGCCCTATATGGCAGCGTGACCTTTTCGATTTTGCAGCCGGAATGGGGGCCTAACCAATCGGTCGTTTATTTAAGCGACCAAACCGGGTTTTGGAACTTGTTTCAAAATGAAAAACCGTTGTTTCTCATGTCTGTGGACTGCGCAAAACCCCCGTGGGTTTTGGGAAACAAAACTTTTGCCTTTGAAGGGGACGATCTCATTTTGGCTTTCCAAAAAGAGGGTTTTTGGAAGTTAGCCCACCGTAGGCAAGACACTTGGATCATCCTTCCTTTAGAATTTGCAGACCTCTCTTCTGTTCGTCTGAAAAACCATGTGATCTATTTTGCAGCAAGTTTTGTAGATGACACTCGAAAGATCTGCTCGTTCGATTTGAAAACTTGGGAATTAAAAAAATTACATGGGCAAAGGCTAGAACTGGAAATAATTCCCATTCCAGAAGTGATCAACTTTTCGTCAGGCGGCCAAACAGTGACTGCCTATTACTATCGGCCAACCTTGCAACAAACGGGAGTTCCCCCCTTGCTTGTCCGAGCTCATGGAGGGCCAACTGCTCAAACGACCCCTAGTTTTAACTGGACCGTTGCCTTTTGGACCTCTCAAGGGTATGGGTATTTAGATGTGAACTATCGAGGCAGTTCAGGATCTGGGCGAAAATTCAGAGAGGCACTCTATGGCCAATGGGGCGTGTACGATTGGCAAGATTGTGAAAAAGCTGCCTCTATTATCGTCAAAAGGGGGCTTGCGGACATCAATGCTGTCTTTATCACGGGTTCAAGTGCAGGAGGTTATACCGTACTTTCTGCTTTGACCTATAGCCGCCTTTTCACTGCCGGCACTTCTTATTATGGCGTCATCAATTTAGAGTCTTTGATCAAAAGTGGAGCAAAATTTGAGTCTTTTTATGTCCAAAAGTTAGCTGGAGTTGAGATTGTCCCTTTTCCATTGGATGAACCTCAACCGCCCCCTCCTTTTTTTTCATGGCAAAGAGGACAAAGTTGTTCCTCCCAACCAACCTGAAGAACTTTTCAACATGCTAAAGGAAAAAGGGATCCCTACAGACCTGAAAATTTATGAAAAAGAGGGACACGGTTTTAGAGGGCAAGAAGCGATCATCGATACGTTGCAGAGAGAACTTGCCTTTTACAACCAGTTTGTTCCTCCTCGTCCTGCCCCCATCGAAATAGTCCTCGATGAGCCCTCGCCCGACGACGAGGAAGAGGAACAAGACTTAGAAGAAGAGATGTAACCTCACGCGAAGCGTTTGGAGTGCTGAAACTCCCGTTTAGCTTTCACTCTCATTGAAAAGTGAAAGCTAAACAGGAGTTTAGCACTCCAAACGCTTCGCGTTACTTCACAACAATCGCTGGATTGGGGCTGAAGAGTTTGGCGGCTGTTTCGACGAGGAATGAAGGTGTTGTGATCACTTGATCATGAAAGCCAATCGCTACAAAAGCCTCCAGAGGGTCTCGTTGTATCGAAATGCTCTTAACTTCTACGTTGACGGAACCCAATTTTTTCAGTTTCCGAGTAAAATAGAGCTGCGCAAGCGCCTCTTTTTTAGCATCGGGCTCTGCTGTAAAAACTAAGGTCACTTGGTGTCTTTTCCACCCATTCTTTTCGACAAAAGAAAAATAATGTTCCAACTCGTTGACTGTATCTAAAAGAGCAACTGACGGTGTTTGTTTATCTACAGGGATCTTGAAAGCCATTTTGGGGACAAAGTACCCACGAGCTAATGAAAGAAACAGTTGGTCATCCCATTCAATGTCATTGAAAGGATACAGCTCTTCATCTTGAACCATCAGACTATACTCCCTTTCAATGGGCTCTAAAAAGGCATAGTTGAGCCTTTCATAAAAGGGGTTGGACAATGTGAGATCAAAGAAATCATTGTTTTTATAGCAGTACCAAGCTCTCTTTAAGATGGCCTGAACATCCTGAATAAAATTCCCCCCTTTAGGGTCAAAAGGGAGAATTTGATGGTTCTTGGCTGTCTTGTATCGCATGTCAATAGCAGTCGGCGCAAAAACGTTTCCCTTTAGGTGGTCTTGGGCAAACACTTGAGGTCGAATTGAAAGGACACATTTCCCAAGCCGTGCAGCATTTTGAGAGTAAAGCGATTCTGCACCAATGACATAATCAAACGTTTCTATTGAAAAGAAATCTTCTAACACTCCGGCTCCATCTCCTCTTGAACTAGAAGACAAGACCACTTCGATTTTTTTTCTAGGAAAGGTTTGGGAAAGAAACTGAGCAAATTCATCTCTGACAGCATTGGGCTGTCGAGAGTCAGTAAAAATTCCGATAAACAGGGGGTCAGCCGGCAATGATTCGATCAAATCCAACAAAGCTTTTTTATAAAAAGTTTTTGGAGGAAACCGGAGAGGAAAACACCATAGCCACTCAGGTTTATCAATGCCTCCCCCGTCTCGAAAATGGAGAGCAATGCTGGTAGAGAGGGAGTCGGGTTTAAAAAGGGTAATCGAATTGCTGATGGGAGATATTTCTTCTCTCATTAAGTCTAAAAACGGGCCGTCTCTCCAATCAACAAGAAAGCATTTAGGAAAATAGGTGTTGCCAAGGGGTACATTCACAACCGAATCAATCGAAAAACCAGTGAAGTGCGGAATCCGAAATAAAACATTTTCTTGACCGGAAAGATTGTGTAAAACGTCATCCACTCGATGACAATCAATCGTTTTTTCAAAGATTAGCTTTTCCTTTTTTTTGATCGACTGTTTTGTATGTAACATCAACGCATCAGAAAAGGCGAAAGGGGCATAGATGAGAGGAACACCCGTTTTATACTCTACCCATCTCCCGTGCAGATAATCGGATAGATGGTCTCCAAATCTTCCTCCAGAAACCTCATACGCGACATAGGCATCTGCGAACAGAAGAAACGGGGCAAGAAAGATAAGTAAAAACATTCTCATCGGGGTGCTCAATTGGGTAAAAGAAAATTTCATACTAATATCGATGACGCTTATTGAGGACAACAACCGGCAAATTCGGATTTAAATAGGTGGACCACAAGCTTAGATTAGAAGAGGTTCGGATCAAAAAATCGGTACGTGAAAGGATAATGCAGTCCATCAGACTTTCAAGACCCTGCTGATAGGGCTCTTTGGTAGTGGTGTGAAGAGGGGCCCCATCAATCGATCTCTCGGCTGGAATGAAGATACAAGCATCTGGGTACTCGTCAATCATATAATCCAAAAATTGCTCTTCATCTGTAGCCACAAAGATCAAAAATTCGTCTAAATTGTTACTTTCCAAATAATTTTGAATTTCTTCCTTAACAACAGAATAGGAAACTCTTTTAGCCTCGCTGTCCTTATCGGTGCCTCTATAGTGAACTCCAATAACAGGCTTTAAAAAAAAGTAATCTTCACAAAATTGATCGACTAACTTAAGTATTTCGGGCTTAAAATAGACATATTTGGAAATGAGTTGGTGGACTCTTTCTCGCGTTAAACCAGTTTCGGTGTGATAAATGATTTCTGACGCTTCTCCCCAAATATGGTTCAAACTTTTACCGTTTCCTTTGGCTCCTACTACAATAGGTTCACAGTAGTAACTCCACCAGTTGCGTCCCTTCTCCTTATCGTAATAGAGGCCAATTTCGCCAAAATTAAGGTTTATTCCAGCAAATTCACCACACTCAAACAGATCTAGGCAGCCAACAACATAATTAAAAACACTGAACATCCCAGTGCAGGATCCCTCATAATTTGGATTAATTAATTCCAAATGGACAGCTTGGCTTGGGAAAGGGTTTTTATGCTGGTTGGGAGCCCAGTTTTTTTCTTTTACTAGGTCTCTAAGCCGCTTTTTGGCTTCTAGCTCTTGAGAGGGGGCAAGAAAAAGCGTTAATAAAAAAACAGTAAAAAGGATGCGTGGCGACATATACCAAAAAGGATCGCATTGCCCCCATTTTTAGTCTAGGTCCACGAGCTACTTGCCAAGAGTTAAAACAATTTTACCCCAAATAGGAGGCTTTGCTTCCAACATTTCATGAGCTTTAGCCATCTCTTTTAGTGGAAGGGTTGCAGCAATTTTTGGTCTTAGCAATCCCTCTTCAAAAGCTCGGTTAACGATCATAGCATAGTCAGATAGCTCCTGGGGCGTTGAATGAAACAATGTAAAACCTTTCATCCCCAATTCTTTTGAATAAAAAGGGCCAACCGGAAAGACAGGCTTAGATTGACTGCCTGAAAAAAGGATAATTGTACCTCCCCTGCCTAGAAGAGTTGTCCCCAACTCGATGTTAGGTTGTTGAGATGTATCCCAAAAGGCATCAATTCCTGAAGGCGCTTTTTGTTTGACCTGCTCAGTGAAATCTTTAGCATTATGATCAAACACCGCATCTGCCCCTTGAGCTTTGCACCACTCTATCTTTTCTTTAGACGAAGTCGAGGCAAAAACTATCGCTCCTCTTGCTTTGCCCAGTTGGATGAGGGCTGTTCCGACGTTGCCAGAAGCCCCATTCACAAACAAAATGCCATCTCTTTTCAGATTAGAGGCCACAATGATGCCTCTGCAAGCCGTGGTAGCTGCCTGGATACAAGCCACCGCTTGTATGGGATCTATTCCTTTGGGCAAATGATGGCAAAGGTCTGCATCTCTTGCGACCAATTCAGCAGATACACCCTGATCACCCTCTCCTGAAGCGACGCTCCAAATCTGTTGACCCACTTCAAACTCACTGACATCTTTGCCAACTGCTACAACTTCACCTACCACATCTCGGCCAAGGATATAGGGTTGTGGCAACTTGATAGGCGCTTGGTACTTTCCGGATCTGATATAGGTATCAACAGGTGCCGGCGCAACGGCGATCACCTTGATGAGTAACTGATTATCGTTTGGTTTTGGATCAGGCAAGTCGCCATACTCTATCACACTCGGCCCACCCGTCTTCTTTATGAACGCAGCTTTCATCTCTTCACCTCTTAAAAACTTCCTTCTATCACTTTTACGCATCTACACTCAATAAGATAACTTCGCGTTAGCGTTTCGCGAGAAAGCAAGTTTGTCATATAGTTTTTGCTATGAAAGAAGTTAGTCGGGTGGGTGCCTATGGCATTGCCCTGTTTGATCGTCACATCCTTCTCATCAAGCAAGTCAAAGGGCCTTTAAAAGACCTCTTAGATTTGCCGGGAGGGGGTTTAGAAGAGGGAGAAACGCCTGCAGCTGCGCTGAAAAGGGAGTTTTCTGAAGAGGTGGCAGGTCAGTTTGACTACTTTAGACATGTTCAGACCCTGTACCACACTCACTATCATCCGACTATGATTTACCACTTAGAGGCTCACATTTTTGTTGTCACAGGCTTTGCTCATCTTTTGGCAGCCAAAGCCAATGGAGAGCTTCCTTTTCAATGGTACCCTTTTAGTCAATTGTCCTCTTTGCAACTGACACCCGTCACCCAAAAAGCCCTCCAACTAGACCTGATTTAGGGTGTTTTTGTGGCCCAACGATGACTGTCAAATTTTGTTCTTAACTCGCGCTAGCGTTTGGAGTGCTAAACTCCTGTTTAGCTTTGACTTGTCAGTGAAAGTGAAAGCTAAACAGGAGTTTAGCACTCCAAACGCGCTGCGGAGTAAAGGCAATTTTCACCTTAATCTTTTGAGAGCGAAATCGTCTAAACCTGATCTAGTGTCCGATTTCTTTTAAGAGGTAGTTGGGGAGGGAAAAGGAGGCTAAATGGAGCCGATGATTATAGACCTTCATCTTGCTTGAAAAACACTCTAGTCTCTTTTTTATCTCTTTTGTATCGATTCTTTCTAAGATTGGATCTTGCGAGGCTAAACAGAAAAGAAAAGACCCTCCAACATATGTAGGAACTACAGCGTGGTAATACATCGTATAGGAGAAGGCTTTCGTCAAGTTCTGTTCTGTCAAGGAGATCGGCTCTTTTTGCATAAAGGGAACGGAGCTATGATTCACTAAAAGCCCTCCCTCTTTTAAACACCTCGAGCAATCTTCAAAGAACGGCTTTTCAAAAAGAATACGGGCAGGACCTTCCGGATCACAGCCATCTATGATAATCACATCGAATTGTTCTTCGCTTTTGGCTACAAAAACCGCACCATCTTCAATCAAAACCTCAAGTCGAGGATCTTCAAACACACCCTTACAAACTGACTGAAAGTACTTTTTGGATAAATTGATGACCTCAGAATCGATCTCGACTAATTTTACAGATGTCACAGTGGGATGTTTTAAAACCTCTCTCGCAGTTCCTCCATCCCCACCTCCGATGATCAACACCTTCGAAGGATTGGGATGCGTGAAGAGAGGAACATGGACGATCATTTCATGGTAAAAGGGCTCATCCTTTTCGGTCAGTTGTACACAGCCATCCAAAGCCAACACTCTTCCGAAGACCGAATTTTCAAATACTAGGGATTCAGAGTAAGGGGATTTCCCCTCATAAATGACTTTATCGATTTCAAAAGATTGCCCCCATCCATCATGCAAAGTTTCTCTAAACCATGTAGAAGCTAATATAAGAGCAAAAAGGGACAATTGAAGCATATGACGCCTTGGGTTTGGAGTCCATGATAGCTTAATTGAGTTAAGCGCTCACATCTTTTTTAATTGAAGCGGACCTTCATTTTTGGATTGATGTAAAGCTTTCCACGTCCATGCATAGCCATCGCAGCATGTAAAGTCACATGCTCGCAAACTGTGACATAGGGATAATCAGCAGGCCTTTCGGGTGCGGTATTGTGATGAAAAATAACAGCCGGCTTTTGAGAAGAAGTTCTGATTTTTTCTTTTGCTAACACCCCTAAGTAAAGAAGCTTGTAGGGATTTTTTCTATCGGTAAGCGAAAAAATATACTCATAATAACGGCCAAGATCGTCCGTTACAGTTCCAAAATAATTGAAAGGAAGAATGCTTTTTGTCTTATAAATGGCAAGCCCTCCAAAAGCAGAAAAGACAGGCAACCAATCCTCTTGATCAATCACAAACCATGTTGTGTTTAAAACACCCCACCAAGCATCGCCCAAAATTTCTGGCCCTAAAGGTTGAGCCGCTCCTCTAAAAGCGTATCGATCTCGATAAAAGCCTTCCGCCAAATAGAGATCGTTTGCTGCAACACAATCCCATTCCTTTGGCGAACGGACAGTGTTTATCACCTCATCAAAGGGCCAAACGCAGGCCGAATCCAAATCGGCCATGATCAGATAGGTAAAATCTGCAAATTTTTTGTCTCTAGCGGCTGTTAAAACAATATTTCTAGCTCGTGCAATCTTTTCTGTGCGGCAGGGAGGAATTTCATTTGTGGGCAAATTCTCTGACAAAAAAGTGATATTCTCATTATTTTTCGCCCATTCCTTAAAAAGGGCAGGAGTATTGTCTGTTGAATTATTTTCATAAATAATGACGTGATACTCTGAAAATCGGCTTCCCAAAGTCTCAATATTCTCTACAGTTCTTGCAAAGTTTTGCTCTACATTGCGACAAACACCGCATATCAATGCTTTCGATCCACTTTTCAGCGTTTCTGCTGATAGGGTCGAAAAAAGTAAAAGAAAGAAAAATAAAATTCTCATATAAATCCTTATGACAAGATAATCGAAAATAGGTCAAAGATAAAAGGAAAGATTAAATTTCACACCTTGGCCCAACTTGACAGCATTTCACTAAAAATCGGATCATTAAAAGTCGATTTTCCAAAGGGACTACACTTTGAAGCTATTTATTTTCGTTCTCTCGTTCATCTTCTTATTTGACGTGCAGGGTGTCTACTACAGTCAATGTGGACAAGATAAATTTGTTCATGAAAATTATTTTCAAAACGTAAAAGGTGGATTTTTTGTAGATATTGGAGCCCATAATGGCGTTTCTTTAAGCAACACGTATTTTTTTGAAACTGAAATGAATTGGTCGGGCCTATGTGTGGAACCTACTCCTGAGACCTTTGCTCAGCTTGCAAAGAACAGAAAATGTCACTGCGTAAACGGCTGTATAGCAAATCACAAAGGTGTTGCTAAATTTCTTGACATCACTCATTTCCCGGGAAAAGAGCACATAGAAAAAATCGACATGCTTTCGGGTTTAATCGATAAATTTGACCCGAGGCATCTCGATCGCATTGAACTAGCTATCGAGCAGGACGTGGGGACTGCAGAAGTCATCGAAGTTCAATGCTTTCTTTTGAACGAACTTTTGGACGAGTTGAATGTTTATCATGTTGATTTCTTGTCTATTGATACTGAAGGGGGAGAATTTGAAATCTTAGAATCCATCGATTTTTCTAGATTCCAAATTGATGTCATTACCGTTGAAAACAACTATGGCGACCCTAGATTTATCCCATTTTTAGAAAGCAAAGGCTATAGATTTGTTGAAGCATTAGCTCAAGACCTCTTGTTTATCAATAAAACAGTAGCTTCTGTTTCCAAAAAGAAAAAACAGACACAAGCAGAAAAAAGAAGAGAACGAAGAAAAAAGTAACACCCACCTCATCCAATTAGACTTTATGAGAACTAAATGCGCAGATTAAAAAAATCTTCTATTTTCTTCGTAATATCTTTACAGCTTTTTTCCAATCCTCTGAATGCTTTTCTTGAATTGAGTAACTCTAAACCTCCTTCTCGTTCGGAGTATTTATATCTAGATGTCCCGCAAAAGGGGTATGGCTTATTTAGTCTATTTTTCTTCGTTGCCGGAGCTTTAAATGAGTATGAATCGAAGAAATATCGTGGGTTAGAGGTGAATTTTGGAGAAAATTGCAACTATTACGATAAAAGTTACGGTAACAACTGCTGGGAATATTATTGCAAACCCATCCGCTTAGGCCCTAAAAAAATCGTCAAAAAATTCAATCTAGAGGAATATGCTCAATTGGCTTTCGGAGCATTATCGTTTGAACGACTGAAAATGTTTCGTATTATTCAAAAGTATATCGACTTTAAGGATACAATAAAAGACAAGGTAAGCAAATTCATTGACGAATATTTCAAAGGTTATCACATCATCGCCATCCATTCAGGGTCTTTTGATTAAAAAGACTTGATAGGGATTGTGTTACGATAAAGAATAGTGCTTCTAAAATATCTAGAGGCTGCTATGACCAAAAAAAAGGAAAAAGAATTTTACTCAGAGGTTGACCAATTACTTGACGCTGAAGAGTTTTTAGAATCAGTGAGAGAAGGTTTTTGTGGAGTTGACGATCCTCGCGCTAAAGATAATCTGTCTTATCCCCTTGTGAACCTGCTGATTATGATTTTGTGCTCAGTGTTGGCTGGAGCAAATACCATCATTGATATCTATAACTATGCGCACCTGAAGCTCAACATGTTCCAGCGCATTCTGAAAATGGAGGAAGCGCCAAGCTACGACGTATTTTGGTGGTTATTGACCAGGCTAAACCCAAAACAACTTGAGAGCTCATTGATCAATTGGATTCAGTCATTGCCTGATGAAGAAAAAGAGAGGCTGATAGCAATTGATGGCAAACATATCAAGGGGGCGGCTAGAGGAGGGAAAATTCATCTAGTTTCCGCTTGGGATAGCTGTCGCAGCCTTTTGCTGGGCCAAATTAAGGCAGATGAGAAGTCAAACGAAATAACGGCCATTCCAGAGCTTCTTGAAAGCCTGGATTTGGAAAATGCGACGGTGACGATCGATGCAGCCGGGTGCCAAACCGAGATTGTGAAGAAAATCAGGGAAAGAGGTGGCAATTACGTGATCGCTCTGAAAGGCAATCAGGGGATTTTGCGAGCAGAGGCGGAGAATTTTTTTACGCAAGCAAGAGAGGCGGGTTATCAAGAGGCAGATTGCCAAAGTTATTCAAGCTGCGAAAAGGGTCATGGAAGAATAGAAGAGCGCGAAGTAGTCGTGACAAGCAATCTAGACTGGTTGGAGTGCAGGCATGAGTGGAAAGATCTTACTTCTCTGATAGAGGTGAGATCCCAAAGGACCATTAAGGGTGAAACGTCGGAAGAAACCCGTTTTTACATCTCTAATCTCAAGTTGGCTCCAGAGAGAGCGGGAGAAACGGTACGCAGTCACTGGTCGATTGAAAATCGGTTGCACTGGAACATGGATGTTAATTTTGGTGAGGACGCGAGCTTGGCGTCCATTTGCAACGCCGGTGAGAATTTGGCCATACTCAAGAGGTTAGCGAGCACTATGATACGAATTGACCTAGGAGGCATACGGGGAACGGCTCAGAGGAGGCGACAAGCTATGTGGGATGACTCGTGGGCTCTAAGACTGCTATCGAGAATATTCGAGGTGGGCATGTAAATCTTTTTAATCAAAAGACCCT
>CAVXVG010000019.1:0-46902 GCA_963765145.1 Parachlamydiales bacterium | reverse complement strand
CAAAAATTTTGCCACAGCATCTTTCGTTAATCCCACCTTAGCTTCTACGGCTACGCCATCCCCAAACAGCAACTCTCCAAGACTGCCACTCAAAACATCAACAGCCATTTTTTCAATCGCAGCTTTATCTTGTCTTCTATCGGCCCCTGCCTTCATCTCGTTGATCCATCCATCAATTTCTGTCAGTAAACCAATAAGAGGCTCATACTGATCTTCCCCAATCAATCCCAACAGCGCTCTAGCACTATCTTGATTGGCCAGCAAATTTTTGGGTTCCAGTGTTATTTTCCTGCTCTCATCGGCATCTTCAAGCAAATTACTAAAGGCAGCCTTCCCTTGCTCTTTGATCCTGTCAGTTTGGGAATCAACCTTCTCATTCACAAACACTTCAACTTTTCCTGCTATTGCTTTCGTATCAACTCTTCCAAACATCCGTTGAATAAAGTTTGAGCTAACCTTGAAGGTTGGCAGGGATGACCACACTCCAGAGGAACGCTGATTCAATGGGTCAATCCCAGTCATTGTCGTTGCAATCACCGAAAAGAGGTCGTCCGCAGCGCCGCTGCTTTGCATTGGGACAGCTTCTTCAAAAGAGTCATCCAAAGTGTACAGATGAGTTTGGAAGGGCTCATTGCTTATACCCTCAAGCGGGTTCCGAGCAGCCTCCTCATCTCTCGAGGCCTCCAATTCTTCAAGAGAGTCATCCGAAGAGCGTGAACTAGTTAGCGAGAGAGCACGAGCTCTTAAGGAATTGCCTAGGTCTAGTTCTCGTGGTTGAACCACGTCAGCTCCTTGGGAGCTTATTATTTCTCCCAAATCATCAATGTCACTTTCTTCCAGTTTATCGATTTGACCTCTAACAGCGTCATGCAGCTTTATGAACGAAGCGTTGCGAGGAAAATTTTTTTTCAACTCTTCCACTTTAAGTCGAGCAGCATCTTTTTTTATTGGATCTTTTACCTTTTCATAGGCACTGCCATCTGAATTGGCGATCTTCATAAGAAGCCCTGTTGCACCGGCAACACCACCTTGATAAGCTCTTCATGAGACAGATCTTTAGATATCTTTTGGATGTAATGCGCCAGTCTTTAAGAAATGCTTGAGCCATGATTTTTGGATCAATAAGTCTTTTCTCAGGTACGGAGAATATCAGTTCGATTTTTGTTTAGGCAAATAGATATTCAGTTTTGATAAAGACTCCCTCAGCAACTGCGCCATCCACTTGTTTATTTTGATTGCATAGGACAAACATATCCCTTTTAAGACCACTTTCCCCCCCGGCAAGACAATCGGAAGACCCAGTCCAGAATAGCCTGGATTGACAGGGGAAGGACACATGACCTTTCGAAGTGGATTTCCAATGCCTTCTCTACTTCCATTAGCTGCTCTCAGAAGGCTTGAAGCTTCTGAAGGGGTCTAGAGAGTTAATATCCCAATTTTCCTAGGCGTCTTCCTCCTCTACCTTAGCAGAAAAAGAAATGGATCGGAAAGGAGCTCATGAAATCGAGCTACCCGAGTGGAGTTATTTGGCTGATCAAATCTTGAACATGTAGAGCCACTTGCGTTCAGTTCCTCAAGCTTCTCAGAAAATCTTCCGATGTCGCACGCCCTCCTTTGACGCGTTTTTCCGATATCACCGATGACTGCCTTGAAAAACCTCTCGGGAGTGTTATTTGATCCATCTCTAACAATACGTCCCTCAAATCTTCTTCTGATTCTGCACTTTGTGTAATGCCTGTCGTTTCTGCAGCCGCGCTAATTTTTTTTTTTTTTTTTTTTTTTTTTTTTTTTTTTTTTTTTTTTTTTTTTTTTTTTTTTTTTTTTTTTTTTTTTTTTTTTTTTTTTTTTTTTTTTTTTTTTTTTTTTTTTTTTTTTTTTTTTTTTTTTTTTTTTTTTTTTTTTTTTTTTTTTTCCCCCCCCCCCCCCCCCCCCCCCCCCCCCCCCCCCCCCCCCCCCCCCCCCCCCCCCCCCCCCAAAAAAAAAAAAAAAAAAAAAAAAAAAAAAAAAAAAGACTGCCGAATAATGCAGAGACTCTGTTGACCGAAGGAGGGGCCAGGGTATGGAGGCCCTCCGAGCACTCTTCTATACCTTGCTTCAACATCGGCATTATTTTCTCGAAACAGTGCGTTGTCAGGATCTGGAAAGTTATATTCTAAACTTCCATTTTCCAAAGGATAGCGCCTTTTCAACCCCATCAGATGTTTTGATTCTGCTGTCTGTCATTTTGACGATGGCTTCTTTTAAAGCGCTGACGGCTGAATCGACTTCCATTTTTAGCGGCAAAACCGATTTTCGATGTCTTTTTCATTACCTCTTCGCTCTATCTGCTGCGATAAACAACATCCAACAAGCTGAAATCCAATGTTGTTGCAACCGGAATATCGAGTTCGATTTTCGTTCAGCAACTCTACATAGCGTTTATAAATCTCCCGTGACCGACGATACTGTAGCTGGCATCTGCCGAGAATCTGACTACCATAAAATTTGCTTTACGGCTCTTATCTGGAGCCTAAGAATCCAATCGCGAAAATCGTCCTAAATTTTCGCCTCTCTTTCAGACAGCTCTACGCCGCCGTCGCACATACGCATTAGCAAGTGGTCCACCGTGATTTGCACCACTGGGTAGCTTGAAGGACGGACCATTGTTCTCCTGCATTTCCTTGAACTGCTACAAGCACGACAGCTCTGGAAGGACTCGGAGGTTAGGCTCTGGGCTCTAATAACCTTCTCTACCTTCGCTAAAAAGGCCTCGATCGGAGAGGTCCTCGAGAAAGAGGATCTTGTTGGAGCTGGCTTGGGCGATCAACTCTTGAACAGGGAAGCCACGGCGCGTTCAGTTCTGCAAGAATCATCACAGCGTTGCTCGGTGTTGCGCGTTCCTTTTTCAACGTGCTTCAATATCTTCCGATCGATAGCTTCGAAAGCTACTTCGAGAGCCTTGTTCAACCAACCCTAACAATTGATTTCTCAAAGCCTCTTCTCTTTTCGCTTGCGATGCGAAAGGGAGCTTCGAATTGATAAACTTCATTTCTATTATCAAAACATGGGCATCGTAAGCTTTTTCCTCAGGAGATTTATTATTTTGAATCGCCGCATTGAGTCGTAACTGGAATAACGAGCGCATCGCTACTTGAGCGTCTATTCGAAGGACACTATCTCCTCCTCTAAGTACTTCAGCCAATAGCATACCAGACAGCTCAAAGGTTCGATCGGCATGCTCTGCAGACCATGCATCGCCATATGATGTGCAAATCAAATCTGCTAGGTAGAGTGGGGCAGTTTTGTCGCCTCTAGAACGGGCATATTGCAACCAATCTGCAGCCCTTCCGAGCCTTTCTTGCACATCTGCTCTAATTTGCTGTCTTTCAAGGGAAAGGGTTATGCCACCCTCTGCGCCTAGCAAAGTCCTGTAGGCAGTAAGTACGCCGAGGTTTTCATTTTAGCCATCTGCTCTTTGACCCGATTTATGTTGTCATCGTTTAAAGCATCGATTAAATCGACTGCAACGGCCACATGCTCCACCAAAACTTTTGCTTGGGCATGTATCTCTTTACCGTGGCCAGCCGCTAAATGGGGACGTAAAATGTACCCTTTTGTAAAAAGGTCTTCCTTCAGCTCCATCATGCCCAGCAATAAACGGCTTTTTTCATGGTAGATGGCAATTTTTCCTAAAAGGGCCCCTTTTT
The DNA here is from genome assembly GCA_963765145.1 of Parachlamydiales bacterium. Taxonomy (GTDB): domain Bacteria; phylum Chlamydiota; class Chlamydiia; order Chlamydiales; family JAJFMK01; genus JAGVKY01. The sequence goes on along the minus strand of CAVXVG010000019.1, from coordinate 43,216 downwards.
CTTCTGGAGAAATATCGTCCTTTGCCAATAGGGCATTCACTTCGCCGATAATTTCTGCATGGTCTTTAACGAGTTGAGCTTCTAGTTCTTCGATTTCTTTCAACACCCTGTTTTGAAGGTTCGCCGATTCGAATGGCCCTCGGCCTACTACTCCCAGTGATTCTAAGGGAGCTTTGGAAATCTGATTAAAGACCTCTTTAAATGTGGCTATTAACCGCTCTATTTTATTAGGCGCAATAAGTTTAATAATGCCATCTCTTACCGAATTATAGGTACCTTTAGCATCCACTACGACTCCAACGGCTTTTTGGAGGGGAGAAATAAAAACTTTCCCAAAATCAATAAAGCAATCTCGCACTAACTTAAGATGGCTAGCACCTTTCGTCCCTGTTTCTTCTAATTTTTCCAAATCTGCAGATGTTAATTTTGGACTTAATTCAGCAAAAGCCAACGCCAACCTGTCCTTGAATATCTTGATCTGGTCTTCAAAATTTCCCCTGTTCAGTTCTCCGCCCTTTTCGCTCTCTCTTAAATCTTCGATAATCTTCAAAGCTGATCCTGAAAATCCCCTTTGCGAATGTGAGCTTTTGCCCAATTTTCCATTTTTTTAAAAAGAACCTCAGAGGAGGTCGTCCCTGCAGGGATATCAATTCCATCCATCATTGTTGTAATAAATACAGGATCCAAAACCGCTCTAAGAATCTTCCGCTGCCCATTAACATCTTTAAATTTACCTGCAGCCTGCCGAACGCCTTCTTTTTCTTCAGGCGTAGAGAGAAGATGTTGCATTCGCATGATGTTGTTGTAACTCTTAGTAGCTTTTTCGGCAGAAAAGTCTGTGGAGTCTGTGGTAAGAATAGCTTTAAAGGAAAACTGCTTTTTTAAACTGTTAACAACACCGTCCAATTGCTCTTTGGTTATTGGAACTATCGCTGCCCGTTAAAGCTAAGTCTGAACTGCACCCAGCATCATTTGCCTCAGAAAGATACTGAAACGCCAACAAAACAATCGCTTTATTCTCTTTGCTTAAAGCAGAAAAGGCAGCTTGTTCCTTTACATCCGTATTTAACGTGGCATTCCACTGTTCATAAAACCCTTTGAGTTCATCAAAATTAGCGCCAGTACCTGAAGCCATGGGGGCCCCCTTTTTTTATTTCTTCAACCCCCATTGAAACCGATGATTATTAATATTCTTTAAAAATTCGAAAAGATCTGAAGAGGGTTACCGGCTCAGTGTCCAATAAACCTAACAGGGTGAAACGCTTAGCTTTACACCACGCGAAGCGTGGCTAAACGCCTGAAAGGCGTTTATAACGACGGTAGCGAAATTAAAAATGACAGAGCTAAGCGAAAAGGATGAAAAAATAATATGGCTTAAGCTTTAGAGCCACTTGCAAAAATCAGATTAAGCTCAGAAACAGGCCCGAAGGGCCGAAATATGAAAGCCCTGGTCGAAGGCCAGGGTAAGTATGCCAATAGAAATTGGAGTCCTGAAGGGACGACATATCCTGTTCCACAAACACTACAGGAGATATTTTATGCCGTCCTTTCAGGACTCCAATTTTATTTCACATTTGTAACCCAGGCCTTCGGCGCTGGGCTTTCATATTTCGGTCCTTCGGACCTGTTTCTAAAAAAAAGCCAACAATCCGATTTTTGCAAGTACTTCTAAAGCCTGGAGCTACATATTGTGCTACTTCATGAGGAGCAAGGCAAAAACAAACGCAAAGAGGGAGAACGATTCGATAATGCCCACTGCCGCAAAACACTTACCATACAGGCTGGGGTTCTTTAGCGTTGCCTGGATGCCGGTTGCGCACACTTTGCCCTGATAAACAGAGGATAAAAGGATAGCAGCGCCTGAGCTTAACGCAATGCCGATACCGGAAAGAGGGGTCAACGTGCCGGCTCTGATCGCTTGGGCCATTAATAGCATCAAAACAAAGCCGTAAATCGACTGCGAAGCGGGAGCTGCAGACAAACCAATGAGCTTACCATGCCCTTCATCTGTTTTTGTCATCGCGGCATGGCAGGCTTGGCCTGCAATGTAGCAACCGATACTGCTGCCTACGCAACCTGCTCCGAGGGCGATTGCCGGCCCTACCATGCTAAAATCCCAATCCATAACTAATTTTCCTTTTTTAATTCTTTTAACGGGCGAAAGGGTTTTCCGCCACCCTCAAAGCTATAATGGTACCACTCTAAGAAATTAAGACGGAGGCCGTGGATCACGCCGCCCATCACTCCAAGCCCCATGTTCACACTATGAGCCAAAAACATCACGATGATCGCAAAAAAGATATTCATCTCTGTGCTCATCTCATAAATTGTTGCAGACATGATGCCGCCAGCTAAACCAAGCGCATACAGCCTTAAATAAGAGAGCAGGTCGGCCAAAATAGTGATCATCGTCATGATCTCAAGTAAGCCCTTTAATCGATGTTGAATGATGGCCAGAATAAACATCACTACAAGACCCGCAATGGCCATATTAGCACCAAGGGTTGCCATTGTTTCTTTGCTTAACCCAAACACAAAATTCAAAATCGATGTGTAATTGAGTGTCGAGGCGATGTAGAGATAGCCACCTATTAAAAACAAAATCCATCCAAACAATGGCCAGTTTCTTAATGAGTAGCGAGCCATCGATATCAGAAGATGCAAAGCCCCTACCAGCAACGCCAACTCTAAAATGATCTGATCAGTAAAAGTATTCAAAATGGGATAAACAGGAGAGGTCTCAGCCTCTCCTTCTTTCTGCTCTTTTCCCAACCGAAGAAACTGATCGCCAGTCGTTGCCTCGGCAACTTGAGGGAATTTCTTCACCCACGCATCGTAAACATCATCTTTTTGTTCAACGTGGTATTCAGCTTTTTTCTCTGCCATCCAACGGACAAGCGATAATTTTTGCAGTGGGCTGTCAAAGCCTTGCGGAATCCCGGCATATCCGCCGGCCAAAACGCCCCAAATCACACAGCCCACTGAAAGGGCTGTAAATAGATTGAGAACTCTTTGCTTAAGCCCTTGTAAATTGGGGTGTTTCCATCGGATATAGAGGGCAATACATAGAAAGATGGCCCCATAGATCGCATCTGAGATGATCATGGAAAAAAACAACACAAAGAAACAAAGGACCCAAAGGGACGGATCTTGGTCTTGCGATGATGGGGTGTCGTAAATACCCACAAGGTCTTGCCCAACCCTTCCCCACTTATCGTTTTTCAAATAGGTTGGAACAGTATCCCCTTCCTTGATTTCTACCTGCTCAACAAACACGGCATGCCTTTCTGCAAGCAGCTTAAGCCTCGCTTCTTCGTTGCTCGGAACCCAACCGATCATCGAAAACACTTTTCCGTCGGCCCCTTTCTGCCCTTGCTGTAATGTTTTATTGTAAGCATCGCGATTCATCGCAGCCACTAGGCAGCTTAAAAGGAAATCGCGGTAGGAGGTCAGCTCCTCTAACCTTTTAAAGGCTTCGGTATGGTGTTTTTTGGCTATTGCAGCATCTTTTTCCACTTCGGAGATCGAACGGTTCATCTGAATTTCGATCGCGTTGGGCAGATGATAGGTCCCTTTACCAACCCGAACGTAATGATCCAACTCTTCTCCAGAGTTGACCAGAACAAACTCAACAGGCGGATGCACCCCTTTTTTCAGCGCAAAGAGCTGAAGATGGAGCCCCCCTTTTTCTTCAATCCTTCTGAATTGGGCAGGGTCGAAGTGGCCATATGGAGCCATCTCTCTTCGCTCGACCTCTAAGGCTTCCAACCCCGCTTCGCTTCTTTGATAAAGATCGAAAACAGTGTGGATCTCATTGACAATCGACTCTTCTCGACGGGGATCGACATCCGTTAAAATTTCTTGAGGAGGAAAACTTTTTAACAGCTTGATCGCACTTAAGACTTGTTGCGTCCAATCAGATAGACTTTCAGTTTTAGTATCCTCGATGAACTGGATAATACCGGCTTTCTGAGCCTCTTGGAGAAAATCCTCTTTTGACGAAGCAGCCCCTACAAAAAGAAAGCGTTCCAAATTAACTCGCACTTTTCTTCTCCAGTATTTTCGCTTTTGCCACTTTAGCTCGTGCAACGCCGGCTAAAATCAAGTCTCCTAAAAACACTTTGATTTTACGGATGTTCTTCTCTGTTCGAGGAATCAATACTTTTTCAAAAAGGTTAACCCGAATCGACACTTCTCGCCACTCATGGAAAAGGGCTTTGATCTTTTCTTGAGCAATCGATATTTCGATCCTGAGCCGAGCGACTTTCCGAACCTCTTCCTTCCACAATTCAAGCCAAGGAGGGGTATTGAAAAAAGAGTAAGAAACATCGGCAAAAACAATCTGATCCAACACAGGGATTTCAACCCCGGCGATATTATCGGTCCGTTTTTTAACCTCTTTAACTGCCTCTAAGTCTTGTTGAGGAACGCCCAAAGGCTCGTGCAGACGGCTCCGTTCTTTTCGTAAGGCCTCTTCGGCCCCACCGTACGCTTTTTCAAGCGATTCAAGTTCTTCCCGTGCCCGTTCCACTTCCGACTGCAACATCGCTTTTTTCAATTGCAAAGTAGGCAGATATTTCTTCAGCCTTTGCAACCGAGTTTGCTCGATTTTAAGTTGGTTTTTAGTCAGCTTAACGTTAGACAAGAGCTACCTTAGACTTTGTCGATTCTTTCCAGTATTTCTCTATGTACCGTTCTTTCAAACCTGTCTCTTCTTTGGTGAAGCATCGGCTTAAAATTTCCCAACCTTTATCGAGCGCCTCTTCAATGGGGCAGTTGACGTTCAAGTCCATCATCTCTTTTTCAAATAAGGCGCCATACTGAAGCAGTTTTTCATCCCAACGGGAGAGGCGAAAGCCCATCGCTTCTCTTTCTCGGGCCTTTTTTGACTCTGCAAACAGACGGATCATCCCGTTGGCTAAATCTCCGTGGTCTTCGCGAGTCACTTTGCCGATCACCAGCTGCTTTAAACGGGACAACGAACCAAAGGGGTCTATTTGCCCATTGTGCAGGTAAAACTGCCCCTCGGTGATGTAGCCGGTGTTGTCAGGAACAGGGTGGGTCACATCATCGCCCGGCATAGTCGTAACAGCCACAATAGTGATCGAACCACTACCCTCAATCATGACAGCCTTTTCATAACGTGAAGCTAGATCGGAATAAAGAGAACCTGGATATCCCCGATTAGAAGGGATCTGGTCCATGGTTACAGCAATTTCTTTCAGAGCATCTGCAAAAGAGGTCATGTCTGTTAAAAGAACCAGCACGTTTTTCCCCTCAAGGGCAAACCGCTCTGCCGTTGCAAGAGCCATATCGGGCACTAAAATACACTCAACAGGCGGGTCGATAGCGCGGTGGATATACATCACCGTTTTTAACAACGAGCCCGAAGCCTCGGCATTGTCGATGAAGGCCTGGTATTCTTTAAACGTCAGCCCCATGCCTCCAATGATCACAACGTCGGCATCTGTCTGGTTGGCAATCCGCATCAACAACTGGTTGTAAGGCTCTCCGGGAATCGAAAAAATCGGGATTTTTTGCGATTTAACGAGGCAATTGAACACATCGATCATCGGAATATTGGTGCGTACCATCTCTTTAGGGACAATCCGTTTTGCCGGGTTAAAAGAGGGTGTACCAATTGCGATATCTTCGCCGATGACTTTTGGCCCGCCATCGATGGGAACTCCTGAACCTGAAAGCCTTCTTCCTAAAAGCTTATGACCATAAATGGCCTCCATTTCTCTTTTCAGAAAGCTGACTTTATCATTAGTCGAAAGGCCGCGGGTGTTTTGAAACACCTGAAGAGTCACTTTCTCCCCTTCAATTTTGATCACTGTTGCGTAGGTTGAACGGCCATCTTGCATGTCGATCCGGGCCAACTCTCCCAAACCCACACCTGTTGCATAAACGGTGATCAGGTTTCCCTTTAAGTCTGAAATGCGCTCGTAAATGGTTTTCATCGTTTTCTAGCTCCCTTTACGGATAAGTTGTTGGATCTCTTCTAGCCTGTGCTTAGCCTCTTCAGATTTGAGTGGTAAAAAGTTCCAGTTTTTAATTCTACTTTGAAGATCGAGAAAATACTCTCTGGCTTCATCATGGGAATCAAATTGGAAAGCATGACGATTGATTTCGTCAATCAACGGAAACAAAATAAGCTGTCTTGTGATGGGGCAATAAGCATCTTCCTTATCGAAGGCGTTTTGCTGCAGATAGGAAAAGTCAAACAGCTCCGATTTTAAGTAGGTGACAAAATCGGGGATGGCTGTCCCCTCTTCTCCCACAACATCCATCCGACGGCCAATTTCGTCCCCTTCAAACAGAATCGTCTCGGAACGGTTCACCATGTCGCTCCACCCTTCCAGCTGTTTAGACAAAATTTCACCCACTTGATCGATATACTTCGACCAAGAGATCAAAGGATCGATCGCAGGATAACGGCGAGCATCAGAACGTTCGCGCGAAAGGCCCAAAAAAGCCCCCACAACAGCCAACGTGGCTTGAGTGACCGGCTCTTCAAAGTTACCGCCTGCAGGAGAAACGGCCCCTCCAATGGTAACAGAGCCCTGTTTTCCATCATTTAAGGCAAGCACCCCTGATCGTTCGTAGAATTCTGCAATCCTTGAAGATAAATAGGCCGGAAAAGCCTCTTCACCCGGTATTTCTTCCAAACGGCCCGACATTTCACGTAAAGCTTGGGCCCAGCGTGAAGTGGAGTCGGCAAGCAGAAGGACACTTAAGCCCATCTGCCTGTAGTATTCGGCAATCGTTACGCCAAGATAAATGGAAGATTCGCGGGCTGCAACCGGCATCGACGAGGTGTTGCAAATGATGACCGTACGGGTCATCAGGGTGTCGCCTGTGTGAGGGTCGATCAGGTGGGGGAATTCGCGTAAAACCTCGACCACTTCGCCTGCCCGTTCGCCGCAAGCTACTACGATTACAATGTCGACAGAAGAGTACTTCGATAAGTGGTGTTGTAGCACCGTTTTTCCTGCCCCAAAAGGACCCGGAGAGCAAAATGTCCCCCCTTTTAAAATAGGAAATTCGGTGTCGATGATCCGGAGGCCGGTATCCATCATTTCGGTTGGCTTGACCCGTATCCCCTCTTGTAGAGGAATTTTGACCGGCCATTTTTGGACCATGGTCACAGGGATCTCTTTTCCCTCTTTGTCTTCTAACGTCGCAATGACTGTATCAACTGAATACGAACCGCTGTGCTTGACCGATTTGACTTTGTAGGTACCGTAGAGGTTAAAAGGAACCATGATTCTGTGTTGGAAACGGTTTTCCATCACCTTCCCGAGCATATCGCCCCTGCGAACCTCTGCCCCTTCTTCTATCTCCGGGACAAAATCCCACCGTCTTTCTCGATCGATAGAAGGGACATACATCCCTTTAGGCAAAAAGTAACCGGCTTTCTCTGCCAACACGTCAAGCGGGCTTTGCAGCCCATCGAACACGGTCGATAAAAGGCCGGGCCCAAGTTCTGCTTCTAATAGGTCACCGGAAAAAGAGACTGTTGTTCCCTCTTGAACGCCGCGGGTATCTTCATACACCTGCAGTTTGGCCCGGTCTCCGTTGATTTCAATGACTTCGGCCTTTAGCTGCAGATCGCCCAAATGGACATAGGCAACTTCTCCCTGTCGGATAGGTTGATCAAACTCGACTTGTAAGAGGTTACCAAACGCCTCTTTTACGACACCTTTGGCATGTTGTTTTAAGTTTTGAGTCATGTGGGCACTTCTATAGAGAGATGGATCAAATAAAATTGTACGATATAAGCAAACACTCTTTCGATTGCAAATGGATCTTCACCAACATAAGCCGCCACCTGATCGAACAGAAAATGGTTGATGGCGTCGGCAAGCTCAGCTGCTTTCATTGTCTTTTCTTTATAAAAGACTTCAAAAGGGTGGAAAAGTTCATCTGTAGTCCCTTTTCCTTCGCGGATAGAGGCAAAGGCCTCTTTAAATTGCAGGGAAAGCTGCCCCCAAAATCGGATGAAAGGGTAAGAGGAATTTGTTAAATGGAGATAATAGGCTCTTAATAGCTCATCAAAGTGTTTGAGCCGATCTTCTTGAGCCGGATATTGATCGAGATAGGCAGCAAAACAGGTGGGCAAACCCTCGTAATCAACCAGGCGTGTTTTTAGGTCATCCTCATCGTAGTTTCCGTTTGGACCCGAAGGATTATTCAACCACGATGCCCTGGCATTTTCTAAATCATAGAGCAAAAAAAGGTCGTAGCAGGCTTGTCGATCTGATTGACCTAAATTCCTTTCAAGCTCTTCTTTCAGTTGTTCAGAAGAGATTGACGGCATCTCTCCCCATGTTAAGGGGGGAAGGACAAGAAGGAGATAGACAACATTTCTTTCGATCGTACTGAGCATCGCCTCTAGCCTTGTTGCATATAAAGATTAACCACAGAGAACACAGAGAAAATTTGAGAACAGTGAGGATGTTTCGTAGAGAAAGCCTTTTTTAAAGGCAAAGAGTGAATTTTTTCTTTTTTTGTGAAAGAAATCGTTCTCATTGCTCTCAAATTTCCTCTGCGGTCTCTGTGTTCTCTGTGGTTTAAATTTTTAAAATTCATGCTTTCCCAAACAACAGGTCGCGTAAATCTTTTCTGATGTAGGGCAAGAGAAGATCAGAAACAGCTTTTGACGAAAAATCGAGCGTCAAATGTTGATCATGCAAACGGAGTTGCACGCCGCCAGAAAGCTCTCCGGTTTTTGCATCGGCTTGAAGCGTCGAGAGGGCATATTTTGCGGTCATATCGGCTAAATCTTTGCTTGAAACAACTTTTGGAAGAACAATGGAGAAGCGACTTTCTAAACCCTCTTTTTTTAAAGTTTGTAAAAGAGCGTCGATAATTTTATCCAAGATGGCAGGATCTTGCATCTTTTGATCGATCATGCTGGAAACTGTTTTTTCAAAAAATTCACCCTGCACTTTTTGCCTAAGCGATTCTAAACCCTCTTTGCCTGCTTGTTGCAAAGTAGATAGCCCAACCTCTTGTTCTTTTTTTAAAGTGGCGCGACCGGCAGCTAAGATTTGATCTCGCTCTACTGCGGCCTGTTTCAGAATGCTTTCTGCTTTATTTTGAGCGTCCCGAACGATCTTATCGGCCTCTAATTTAGCCGGATCAAGCGTTTCTTCTTCTATGCGGGATAATATTTTTCCAAGGGCCTCTTGTTCCCTAGCTAAACTTTTTGGCATCAAACAACTCCCTCTCTAGAAACTATACTCTAACAGAAGAGAGTTTCAGACGACAAGAGATCGTTGCAAAAAAAACAAACTTTGCAACACAATCTTTTACTTTATAAATATAATTGATTTTCAAACTTAGGAATCACGGTGATAACTCCCGGTTCAATTGGCTACCCTCTACTTGCGACTGCCGCCGCTTTTTTGTGTTCTACACAATCAGAAAAACTCGACTCAAGAATAAAGTGGGTCGCTTTAGCTTCAATCATTAACGGCTATGCCCTCTTTAAGGCTTTCAACGCCCCTTACTTTGGAGCGATCGTTGCTTTAAGCTCTTTCCTTATCAATGGAAGCAATGATGACGCCCGTGTGTTTACACTCTTTGTTAATATAGGCGTTTTTTTGATAGCTTCAGCAAAGTTTCTTCAAGTCTTGCTTAAGTGACCACAAATACAATAAAATTATTTTCTAAAAAAAGGAGACGATATGAGCGCACCAAGTACACCTACACCCAACGCCGCCAACAGTTCTAACCTAGGAACCGCCTTAGGCATTATCCTTGGCGCATCCTTTTTTTTAGCTAAGAAAAGTGCAAACCACAGCCTTGCGTGGACAGCCGTCGCTGCCACCGTGGCCTGCATCAGCTTCTCTCTAGGTCACAATACTAACAGCTTCACAGGGGCATTCCTCGTAACATTCCTCTCGCTTTCAACCGCTTCCGATGGGTTTAAGGATCGGACTACCTTTGCTGAGAATGTTATCATCCTTGAGAAGGTCACTGCGCTCTTTTCGTCCGCTGCCTGCGTCGCCTTCCTATTTAAGCGATGATTTATTAGCTGCGGTACCGTAGGAAATGTAGCTTAGACTTTAGTCTGAGTTTGTTACCGCGGGTTTTAACCCGCGGCGAATGGTGCGGGGTTAAAACCCCGCAAAACGAGCTCAGACTAAAGTCTAAGCTACAATTTGTATGCGAATTCTATGACCCGATTTTTTATTTTACTGCTTATCGCCTGTGGCCTGACGGCTGATGAAATCCCTGAGGGGTGCGAATTTGTGCCGCCGACAGGCTGGCATGCAGCAGACACTTCCCAATTTCCCGAGAACATGCGAGCGATGGTGGTTGGTAAAGGCAAAGGGCCCTACCCGCCTTCTCTCAACATTTGGATCGAGCCTTACTCCGGCACTCAAAAAAGTTACCTTAAAAGTATTAAAGATGCTTGTTTAGAAGATAAAGATGAGTTCCGAGATTTAGGAGAAATCAAAACCCAATCAGGCAACGCCTCTCTATGCCAAGTCGACCGAAAAACACGATGGGGAGATGAAAGGCAAATGCATGCCCTGATCGTCCGCTACAACAAGGCCTATCTCCTAACCGCTGCTGCGCTAAAAACCGAATTTACCGAATATACCTCCCAGTTTTTTGACGCGATCCGTTCGATGAAAATCAATAAAAGCACATCTGAACTTTCTCCCAAAATTGAAGGATAAAATTGGCCATGTTAGCCCACCTATTCTCTCGGCATCAGATGGTGGGCTTTTTCATTGCTAAAAATTGGCCGATTTGAGATACATCAGGACCATGGGTTATTGCTTTAGACCCGCCTCTGGACTCGAGAACCTACTAAGGAGACCCTTCAATGAAAAATCTTAAAAAATTCGTCACACTTTCACTGCTCACATCTCTGTTTGCTGCTAATGCCCAATTGTCAGCAGATGAATGTGTTTATCAATCCGGCTGTGGTTACAAAACATGCCGTGAATGCCCATCACTAACACCAGCAATTGCTTTAGGCGCTGTCACTTTAGTGGCGATCATCGCTGTTGCCGTACAAAACTCGAATAACAAGCATGGCCATTGCCACTGATTTTTTAATACAACTAGGCCGAAGATTTCTTTTCGGCCTCATTTTCTTCCTTGTAGTTACGACCTGTCTCTCTGCAGAATGGGTTTTCGAAGAGGCTTTTCCTCCCCACTCCTCTGTTAAAGGTGGATTGATCCACTTTAAAAGCGAGAATCGGTTCAGTAATCTTCAAGCGACCTTTTTTCACCTCGAATCGAGTTACCGAGCAGTTCTTTCTTTGAAAGGAGATCCCCTAACAAATAAAACCGAGACCCAAATTTCGGTCGACTTTGGGAATGGGAACATCCAAAAAATCGATGCCCGTATTTTAAAGGGTGGATATAAAGTGGCCATTCCAAAAGAGATTTCTCAATCGATTGCCAATGCCTTGGCACAAAATAACTCTGTCACCCTTACGTTTGACTCTTACAAAGAAACGTTAACCCCTTCAGGCTTTAAAGATGCTTGGAGAGCATTCACAAAATAGGCTACAATCGTTGCCATGCAAAAAGGGCACTCTCTATCGTTTCCCTGCACAGCCTGCAGCGAAGATGTCACATTTGATCTAAGATCCTTACAACAAGGGCCAATCCAACTTCACTGCAAAGGATGCAAAAAACCGTTTGTCTTTGAAGAAGGTCCCTTGCTCGTCCAGATCCGAAAGTTTTTGAAGCTTGTCGAAGTGTTAAAAGATTCTGAAGATATTTTGTCGATGACAAGCGTTGCTATCCGGATCGGCGAAAAAGAAGTTCAAATCCCTTATAAGCTGCTACTCACTCGCCTAACCTCTCATCTAGAAATCGAAATGGAAGGAAAAAAGGTCCACCTCCTCTTCCGCTCCGAACCCGCAAAAGACTAGTTCGCGAAGCGTTTGGAGTAAAGGCAAATTCCATCGAGTTAGCTCTCTATTCAAAAACATTTTGGTAAGAATTTGGGCACGGGCAGGGGCAGGGGCACGGGCAAGGGATTTGTTGGTTAAGTATAATTAAGGCGAAGAAGGTCCATTTGGTTGGCAGCATCTTCCAAACGACTGAGGCAACTGGATAATGAGATCGTAACAGGCAGGGTTTTATCGACAATGATATCTTCATCCCAAGCAGGTTGTTCGGTAAAAGTCTTTCTTGCAAGAGCAGCTAATTGCCTTAGGTCTTCGGCCAATGTATCTAGCTCATCTCTCACCACCGAACGTTCAATCACAACGCCTTGAATGTCTTGCGGATTGCCTGTTTTAACAGCAGCTAAGATATCATCTGCCTCACAAACAGCACCATAAAGGATCAAAGCTACATCATATTTATCGTTCGACAGCCCAAATTTCAAACGGTCTTTCACCATTTTATGAATACGATTTGAGGTGATTTTCATCTCACCTTTGTAAACATCGGCATGCTTATTTTCTAAACCGGTCAAGTGCATATCCACTTCATACTCTCCTCACTTATTTTTGTAGAGTGTTAAAGCAGCAATGAATTTGAAAAATCTGAAGCCTAACTTCAAATTCAATAAAAAAATAGACGATATGGGTAGATGCTTTCTAGTTTAGCACAAACGCTTCGCGAAAAAGGCCCCCTACTCGCTTTAGCTAATGGAGGGCTCAAACAGAAAATCTTATAAGCCTTTTGCTTTTAAGCCTTTAACAGCCTCATCCGTTATTATTGCAAAAAGCATCAGCCCAGCAATGCCAACGACGGCATGCACTACTCCCCTACCCATCGTTCCGTAAAGAGAAGGTGAATGAATGAATGCAACCCCTAGTTTTCGAGTTCCCACAAAAGAGAGTGCTGTCAAGGAGATGAAGCTAATGGAACCGATAACATCCACGGTGCTCCTCGTCCAACCATCACACTCAATTGTCGCTGCACATGCAATAGCACATCCTGCTGCGGTGATCAGGTGATGACCATGAGTATATAAAGTAGATAACATTTATTTTCCTTATATTAAAAAGAAAGTTTCCAAAATATTTGATCAATAGCCTCTTCAGCAAACGCCGTTCCTACAACGCCGACAACGACATGCACTCCCCCCCTACCCACCATTCCAAAAAGAGAAGACGAATGGAGTAGTTTCGCCCCCAGTAATCGAGCTCCCATAAAAGAGAATGTCGACAACGCTATGAAGACAACATTAACAGTCGCCTGCTTGGCGTCCTTCCAAGGATACCTTTTTGCAATAATACAACCGCAAGCAAATCCAGTTACAGAGATCAGGTGATGGGTATGGGTCAATAACATTTTCTACTCGTTGAAAAAAAATTGAGCGCTTGGACGAAAAGCTTCTGGTTGAAAAACAAAAACCTCGGCTCTACTCCGTAGGCCGAGGTTTTTGTTTTATTCAATCCAGGAGCTTTGCAGCTCCAGCGATCAAATGGCTTTTGAGTCGATGTCAGTAAAATCAAAGACAATCGCTTCGGCAGCAGCAGTGGCGATAAACTTCTTCACCGACTTATGGTATTCAAAGCCTGTACCACCTGGGATGATGTGACCCATGATGACGTTTTCTTTGAAGCCAAGGAGGTGATCGCTCTTCCCTGCGCAAGCAGCTTCGGTCAGAACACGGGTTGTGTCCTGGAAGGAAGCCGCAGAGATAAACGAATCGGTGCTGAGCGAGGCTTTTGTGATACCCAAAAGGAGAGGGGCTGCAGAAGCTGGTTTACCACCTTCTAATATGACCTTCTCGTTTTCACGCTCAAACGCCTTCCTGTCGATCTCTTCGCTGTAAAGTAAGCTTGTATCGCCTGGATCGACAACACGAACTTTCTTCAACATCTGACGGACGATGATCTCAACGTGTTTGTCGTTGATGTCCACCCCTTGTAACCGATAAACCTCTTGAACCTGGTTGACCAAGTATTTTTGAAGTTCTCTGACGCCGCAAATTTCCAAGATCTCGTGAGGGATAACAAGACCGTCGGTCAACTGTTGACCTTTTGTCACGTGGTCCCCTTTTTGGACGATCAAGTGCTTGGTATGAGGAATAAGATGTTCCTCTTCCATGCCTGTGATTTCGTCTCTTACAACAACGATACGCTTGTTCTTTTGAACCCCTTTAAAGTCGACATGGCCGTCGATTTTGGCAATTTCTGCCGAATCTTTCGGTTTGCGAGCTTCCAAAAGTTCTGCCACACGAGGGAGACCCCCGGTGATATCCTTTGTTTTCATCGCGCCACGAGGCAAACGGGCTAACAACTTACCGGCTGTCGCATAGACACCTTCTTGAACAGAAAGAACGGCTCCAACAGGAAGCGGGTAGGTACCAACAAGTTCGCTGCACTCTTTGTCAGAGTAGATAGCGATTTGCGGGTGAAGTTCCCCTCTGTGCTGTTTAACCACAAGCTCAACCTGACCGGTTTGCTTGTTAGTATCTTTTTCAGTCGAGATCCCTTCTACCAAGTCTTCGTATTTTACATAACCTGGCTTGTCGCAGATAATTGGAATATTGTGCTGTTCGAACATTGCAATCTTCTGGTTGGCTTTGACGCGGGCGCCATCTTCAACCAAGATTTCTGTTCCAAGTTCGATTGAGAATGTTTGAAGCGGTTCGATCGATTTTGTCGCGAGCAACTTTTTGTACTCATCAAGCGGTCTTCCTTCATCTCTTACAACATTCAACGTGCCGTTCTTATTGAGAACGACGTAGTTGCCAGCATCGTTTTTCACAAAACGAAGGTCTAAGTAAACTAAGATACCTTCTTGCTCTGTGATCAATTCTGGGCTTAATGAAGCAGAAGCAATACCCCCTAAGTGGAACGTTCTCATCGTGAGCTGCGTTCCAGGTTCACCGATTGACTGCGCGGCAATGATACCAACAGCTTCACCCATGCTAACGTTTTTGCCGTTTGCGAGGTTAATGCCGTAGCACTTTGCACATACGCCACGACGAGTTTCACATGTCAAACCTGAACGGATTCTGACAGTTTCAATCCCGGAGTCGTCCATCGCTAACGCTTGAGAATTTGTTAATGTGTCACCGGCACGTGCCAAAATCTTGGTGCTGTCGCCAGGCAAAAAGATGTCGTCGCAAATGGTACGGCCAAAGATCCTATCTTTGAGAGGAAGCAATTCTTCCTGCCCTTGGCGGATCGCTGATACCTCAATACCATTGAGGGTGCCACACTCTTCTTCAGTGACAATGACGTCTTGAGCCACGTCGACAAGACGGCGTGTCAAGTAACCGGAGTCAGCCGTTTTTAACGCGGTATCGGCAAGACCCTTACGAGCACCGTGAGAAGAGATCGAGTATTCAATAACCGACAACCCTTCACGGAAGTTCGAGGTAATCGGAGATTCAATGATCGCCCCTGATGGTTTTGCCATCAAGCCCCGGAAGGCGCCTAACTGTCTAGCCTGTGATTTGTTACCACGAGCACCAGAATCTAACATCAGAGAAAGCGGGTTTAGCATCCCATCTTTTTCTTGTGCTACCAACTTAAACAGCTCGTCGGCCAATCTTTCAGAAAGCTCGGTCCAGATGCTGATTGTCTTAGATTTACGCTCGCCGTCGGTAGTGATACCGTCTTCGTACTGTTGACGCACTTGAGCCACTCTCTTGTACCCTTCTTCCAAAATTGCTGACTTAGAAGGTGGGATTGGAATGTCTTTGACACCCATTGAAATAGCAGCTTTTGTCGACTCAGAGAAACCTAGAGTTTTCAAACCATCCAAGAATTGAACTGTCTTCTCAAGCCCTGCCTTTTTGTAGCAGTTCATGACAAGCTCTCCCATCTTTTTCTTAGGAAGGCTGTAGTTTTGGAAACCAAGCTCTTTTGGTACAATCGTGTTGAAAATAACACGACCAGGTGTTGTTTCAATGATACCAAGCGGTGTACGCAGCTTGATCAACTCATGGATACGAATACCACGGTTGTAAGGGATATGAGTTGTTGGAACATCCCCTTTTACAACCTTTTTCTCTTCATACCAATTGTAAGAACCGCTTGAATTCATGGCCAGTGAGAACCTCTTCCGCATCGCGGAAGACTTTCACCTTTTGCCCATGTTCTTCTGGGAAGTAAGAAGGATCGTGCATCAGGTAGTAAAGACCCAAAGTCATATCCTGAGAAGGAACGGCAACAGGTTTTCCTGAGGATGGTAAGAAAATGTTGTCTGGCGCCATCATCAATAAACGGGCTTCTAGCTGAGCCTCAACTGATAATGGAACATACACCGCCATCTGGTCACCGTCGAAGTCGGCGTTAAACGCAGAGCAAACAAGCGGGTGAATTCTGATCGCTTTACCTTCGATCAATACAGGCTCAAACGCCTGGATACCGAGACGGTGAAGTGTAGGCGCACGGTTTAGAAGGACAGGATGCCCTTTGATGATTTCATCAAGAACGTCCCACACTTCAGGTGCATGGCGCTGTATCATTTTCTTCGCTGAACGGATGGTGTAGACCAACCCTAAATCTTTTAGCCTTCTCACAATGAACGGCTCGAAAAGCTCAAGGGCCATCATTTTGGAAGACCGCATTGATTAAACTTCAATTCAGGTCCCACGATGATGACAGAACGGCCTGAGTAGTCAACCCGTTTACCGAGCAAGTTTTGACGGAAACGACCTTGCTTCCCTTTCAACATTTCTGAAAGAGACTTCAATGGACGGTTTCCTGCACCAATGACAGGGTGGCCATGGCGGCCGTTGTCAAAGAGGGCATCAACTGCTTCTTGCAACATCCGTTTTTCGTTACGCATGATCACATCAGGCGTTTTAAGCTTTAAAATAGCTTTCAAACGATTGTTACGGTTGATGACACGACGGTATAGGTCGTTCAAGTCAGACGTTGCAAAACGTCCGCCGTCTAATGGCACTAACGGACGAAGATCTGGTGGAATGACGGGAACTGCGCCCATGACCATCCAGTTTGGCTCGTTGCCCGAAGTGACAAAGCTTTCGATAATTTTTAAACGTTTTGAAAGTTTGACACGAGCTTGGTTCGATTTAGTCTTACGAAGTTTTTCTTTCAGCTCTACTTGAAGGGCCGGAAGGTCTTCTGACTGCAACAAGTCACGAACAGCCTCTGCACCCATTTTGGCAGCAAAAGCCTCTTTTCCCCAACGCTCTTGCGCTTCGCGGTACTCGACATCGTTTAACAGTTGCTTTTTGACCAAATCAGTTTGACCCGGGTCTGTCACTACAAATTCTTCGTAATAAACAACCCTTTCCAAATCGCCCGAAGTCATCCCGAGGACACTTCCGATACGGGAAGGCATTGTTTTAAAGAACCAGATGTGGACAACAGGAACAGCCAAATCGATGTGTGCCATTCTCTCACGTCTTACTTTTGACTGTGTCACTTCGACGCCGCAACGGTCGCAGACAATCCCTTTGTGCTTGATCTTTTTGTACTTACCGCAGGCACATTCCCAGTCCTTAGTAGGCCCAAAGATCTTTTCACAGAAAAGACCACCTTTTTCAGGCTTGAATGTACGGTAGTTGATGGTCTCAGGTTTCTTAATTTCGCCTCTAGACCACTTATTCCGGATCACGTCATCGGAAGCGATCCGAATCGTGAGCTTATCAAAGTTTTGTTGACCAAATTCCCTTTCTTGGAAAGACATCTATGGAGCTCCTAAATTAAATCGCTTCTACTTCTTCATCTTCATCGACCGATTCGGTTCTGACATCCAGACCGAGGCCGCGCATCTCGTTCATCAATACGTTGAACGATTCCGGAATTCCTGCTTTTAGGACGTTTGTCCCTTTAACAATCGACTCGTACATCCTTGTTCGACCTTCGACGTCGTCAGACTTGACGGTCAAAAGCTCTTGGAGTAAGTGTGCAGCGCCATATGCTTCTGCAGCCCATACCTCCATCTCCCCGAACCTTTGTCCCCCCATCTGCGCTTTACCGCCGAGAGGTTGTTGGGTGACTAGAGAGTAAGGTCCAACAGCACGAGCGTGGATCTTGTCGGCCACTAAGTGGCTCAATTTCATGATGTAGATGTAACCTACGACCACTTTGTTATCAAAGCGCTCGCCGGTGTAGCCATCAAACAACCAGAACTTACCGTCGCTTGGCAACCCTTGTTCTTCCATCATTTCCCAAATTTTTGCTTCTGGAAAACCTTCAAACACGGGGCTCTTTACATGAATGCCCTTTTTCTTGGCAGCAAAGCCCAAGTGAGTTTCAAACAACTGTCCGATGTTCATACGAGATGGCACACCAAGCGGGTTCAAAATCATTTGGATTGGCTGACCATCGTCAAGGAATGGCATGTCAGCTACAGGAACAATCTTAGAGACAACCCCTTTGTTACCGTGGCGGCCTGCCATTTTGTCACCGACTTGTAGCTTTCTCTTCGAAGCGACATAGACTTTGACTTGACGGATAATGCCAGGATCCAAATCGGTATCCCCTTTTCTCAAATGCTCCATTTCGGTTTTCAAGCGCATATGGATGGTTTGAAGAGCATGTTCTGCTTCAAGCAACACTTTTTTGAGTGTATCGTAGATTGGGTGTGAAGGCATCAAGAGATCTTCGACCGACTCTTTTTCGAGTCTTTCTATTGTCTCTTGTGTGACTGTCTCACCCTTCTCAACGATCACATCGGCAGTACGGCGGTGAATGATCGAGTCTGGAGCCACTTCATTAAGAAGCAAGGCACCCATCTTCTCGCGACGTTCTGTCAAAATTTCAGCTTCTTTGAGCTTGTATTCTTTTTGGAGGTCTTTGATTTTTGTCGATTCTTCAACAAGCTCATCATCACTCTTAGAAAGACGATCGCGCCGTGAGAACACTTTCACATCCATCACGACCCCTTCTGTTCCTGGAGGAACTGTCAAAGAGGCATCTTTAACATCGGCTGCTTTTTCGCCGAAAATGGCTCTCAGCAGTCGTTCTTCAGGAGCAAGTTCTGTCTCTGACTTAGGTGTGATTTTACCAACTAGAATATCGCCAGGCTTAACTTCAGCACCGATACGGACAATCCCGTCTTCACCCAAATTGACAAGGGCTTCTTCTGGAACGTTAGGAATATCGCGTGTGATCTCTTCCTTGCCTAGTTTTGTATCTCTTGCTGTCAATTCGAACTCATCGACGTTGATCGATGTGTAGGCATCTTCAGCTAAAAGATCTTCTGAGGCGATGATCGCATCCTCGTAGTTGTAACCATACCAAGGCATAAAAGCGACCAGAACGTTTCTTCCGAGGGCCACTTCCCCTTTATCTGTCGCAGGACCGTCGGCAATGATGTCATTGGCCAACAGTTGGTCTCCAACTGTGCAAAGAGGTGTTTGGTTGATGCAGCTGCCAGAGTTTGAACGGAGGAATTTCTTCAACTCGTAAGTCTTTTTCTCTGTAGGGTTCAGTTTTGATGCGACCACAATGCGTGATCCGTCAACATACTCAACTGTTCCGGCCTCTGTAGCAACGACAGAAGCACCAGAGTCACGACCTGCCCTTGCTTCAAGACCTGTTCCAACAATAGGAGCTTGCGGTCTTAAAAGAGGTACCCCTTGACGTTGCATGTTCGAACCCATCAAGGCACGGTTGGCGTCATCGTGTTCAAGGAACGGAATCAACCCTGTAACAATAGAGACAAGCTGTTTTGGTGAAACGTCTAAGTGAGTGATCGTTGAAGATGGAACTTCAAGTTGCTCACCACGGTGACGGGCCCACACAATCTCGTCTGCAAACATATTGTGTTTGTCCAAACGGCAAGAAGCCTGACCGACTACGCAGTTTTCTTCTTGGTCAGCTGTCATGTATTCAATTTCTTCGGTGACGATGCCGTCTCTAACAACACGGTAAGGTGTTTCGATGAATCCGAATTCGTTGATCTTCGCGTAAGTTGCAAGCGAGGTGATCAAACCGATGTTCGGACCTTCAGGCGTTTCAATCGGGCAAATCCTGCCGTAGTGGCTAGGATGGACGTCACGAACCTCAAAGCCTGCTCTGTCTCTGTTTAGACCGCCTGGTCCAAGAGACGAAAGACGACGTTTGTGGGTCAACTCTGCAACAGGGTTGGTTTGATCCATGAACTGTGAAAGCTGTGAACGGCCAAAGAAGTCTTTCAAGACCCCTGTTAACCCTTTTGCTGAAATGATCTTGCCTGGTGTCAACGTATCTGCAGAGAAGTCGAAAAGGTTCATCCGTTCGCGGATGATTTTTTCCATTCTTGTCAGCGCAATACGGCATTGGTTTTGGATCAATTCACCGACTGAACGAACACGACGGTTGCCGAGGTGGTCGATATCATCGATTTGAGTTGCATTATCCCCTTCTTTTAGACGGATCAAGTACTTCAAAGAAGCAACCACATCGTCTTTTAGCAGGGTGACATTAGCGAGCGATTCATCGTTGATCGGCAGACCAAGCTTTGTATTTAGCTTGTAGCGACCTACGCGGCCTAAATTGTAACGTTTCTTGTCGAAGAACAGACGCATCATCGCCGAACGGGCATTCG
Organism: Parachlamydiales bacterium; assembly: GCA_963765145.1. Classification (GTDB taxonomy): domain Bacteria; phylum Chlamydiota; class Chlamydiia; order Chlamydiales; family JAJFMK01; genus JAGVKY01. Next base: position 22,759 of record CAVXVG010000019.1, on the reverse strand, counting down.
AAAGAGTCGCCGGTTCGCCTGGACGGATTTTGCGGTAAAAGTCTTTCAACGCAGATTCGTAAGAATCGGTTGGGTCTTTTGCCAACATTTTGATGATCGGGCTGTTTTCTGTCGCATCTTCTGCAATGGCGATTTGACTAATTCCTGCATCGACCATCTGCTTGAGCATGGCTGTTGTCAGTTTTTCGCCGCTTCTACCGTAGATGTGACCGGTTTCTTCATCGACAACGTCTTGAGAAAGGATTTTACCAACTAGTTTTGCAAAGTCCTTTTCAGATTTGACTTTGTATTTTCTGGTTGTGAAGAATTCTTCGATGATGTCTGCGTTGGTTGAGTAACCAAGCGTACGGATGAAAGTGGTCGCCAAAATTTTACGACGTCTCTTCTTTCTGTCGATGTAAATATAGACCAGGTCGTTTGAATCGAATGAAGCCTCAAGCCAGCTGCCACGGTAAGGGATGATCCTGAATGAGTAGATCATCTGCCCGCGTGGGTGTCTTTCTTGCTCGTAAGAAATACCAGGCGAACGGTGAAGCTGAGAAACGACCACCCTTTCGGCGCCGTTGATGATAAAAGTCCCTTTTTCTGTCATCAAAGGAAGAGTGCCCATGTAGACCTCTTCTTCTTTGATCCCCGTTTCGTCTGTTAAACGGAACCGAACCTTCAAAGTCACACAATAGGTGATGCCACGGCGGATTGACTCTTCAGGACCATACTTTGGCACTCCTAAATTGTAAGCGAGGTATTCAAGCGTCGTCTTCTCATCATAAGATTTGATAGGAAAAACTTCGTTGAAAACTTCTTGCAGACCCATGTCCTCACGTTCTTCAGGGAAATTTTCTGATTGAAGAAACTGATTGTAGGACTTGATTTGGATCTCAACGAGGTTTGGAAGATCGATAATGTCTTCTTTTTCCTTGATGCTCAAGCGCTTTGGAGCTTTTTTAAGCATGAGGGCAATCTCCTTGGAGGGTAGAAATGGGGAATTGATAAAAACAACACTCTCTTCGAGTGGAATGAATGGAACTTTTAATCGTTAAAAAATTCATGCAAGAGAGAGAGGACCTGCCGGAAAGTGTAGCAGACTCCCCCAATTCCTGCCTAGGTTTTTATTTTAAATGCAGATTCGACAGCTCTTCCCTGCAAGAAAAGATCGTCGAATCCACGCCTGTTGAGGAGTTTAGCACAGCGTTGCTGCATAATTAACCACTCCAGAAAGTTTGGCAACCTAACAAGAAGCTAATAGCTTTATTTTTACTCCGCGGAGCGTTTGGAGTGTGCAACTCTTGTTGCGCTTTCGCTCTTTGAAAGTCAAAGCGCAACAAGAGTTCGAGCGCTCCAAACGCGCTGCGAAGTAAAAGGCAATTACTTCTTTGTACTTAAAACGCTATAGCCGTAGCGTTCAAAGTTTTTCACCAGTTCTGACGCTTTAAAAAGTAATGGCTCATCTTTTACATGAAACGTAAATGATTCTGTTTTAGGGTCATAGGGTCTTGATCCGCTCACATCCTTTTTGCCAATGCCCTCTTTGCCACTCTCTTTGTATTGAACGAAGCGGGGGAAAAGCGCACCGTATTCTCCTTCAGTTGGATCCCACGCCAAAACAACGTAAATACCCATATTCTCTTTTTCCCCTGCAATCTTATCCAACTCGTTTTTATTCACGAGTCGTATCCCTTGCTGCTCTAACACCGTTTTCACGTCTACTTTTTCTGGAACTTTTGGTTTAGCTTCAGGTTTAGCAACTTTTGGTTTAGCTTCAGGTTTAGCTTGAGGTTTAGCAACTTTTGGCTCAGAGAGATACGCTACAAATAGAGTTGAAAACGCAGAAACAGCATGCTTTGCAGCAGGAGAATTTAGAACGGCAAACCTGTTAGGCAAAAAGGCAGCAGCAGTATTGATAACAGCTGAAAGAGCCAAGCTCTTCAAGAATTTTCCCACGATTTTATGAACTTCAGGCGATACATTTCCGCTCAAGATAGCCTTTGCCGAAGAAGCAACGGATACACCAGCAGCCCAAGGAAGAGCTTGCCTTAGGTTGGCTGTAATAAGAGACTGAACAAAAGATAAATTAAAAGACATGAAAACCTACAATAATTTGTTAATTATAAATAGTTTATTACGAACCTTCTTTTCATGCAATGTAAATATTTAAAAACTGTAAATATTTAAAAACGAACTCGCTTGAGGAAGTACGGTGTTGTTGCATAATTGTTCACTGCGCTTCTTTATTCCTGTAGCCTTACAGGCTACCAATTTTATTTTCCAACTTAACCCGGGGCGTTGCCCCATAAGCGCTAACTTGTTTCTTCAGCCAATTTTTTGACACGGTGCATTCATGCCTCCACATAAGTAAAAAACTCGAGGACTCGAGCTTTTTACTTTTACATTTGCATCTCTTGATCCAACCGCTCAAAGGCTTACTGGAGCTTACGAAGACTTAGAGACTGGGGTGAAGGGAGATGTCCTCTTTTGTAAAAAAGAGCCTTTCAAAAACAAGACCCTTTTTATAGGCAAACCGAAACTCACCTACGAAAGGTTGACTTTTAACATCCTATTTCCCCAAGGCGGGAGTTAATATATAAGTCGATTTCACCCTCAAAAAATTAGGGTGAAAATCGGTTTCAATTTCGCGCCAGCGTTTGGAGTGCTAACGCGAGAGCGAAATCAATATTACCAACTTCAAAGGCTACAATTAAGTCATTGAAAATACCTTATATCCAAGACCTTCAAAAGCTTTTCTTAGGTCCTTCGCTGAGACAGGTTGTTGTGGTAGGTCCTTAGCATCATCTGCTTGAAACATAAATTTGCCTGTTTGAGGATCATAGGATACACTTTCTCTAAGAGATCTTTTCTCACTTTCACCTGAAAAAAGAAGGAATGAAAGTTTGCCCGTTTGTCCATCGCCTTCGTAAGGAAATGAAAAAACGACCTGACCACTCTTATAACCTGCTATCTCGTCTAACTTATATGATTTCGCAATAAAAATGCCTTGTTTTTCCAACTCTACGATTGCACCTGTTGGTTTACTCGAGTTGCCCCACGCTGGGAAAGGTGCTTAAGGAGTTTCAGATGTAGGACGACGGTCATTTCGAGTGGGCCTAACTGTCAAATTATAGGGAAAAGGAAGGAAATTAGAACGATGGGTTGGAACTTTCCACCCAAATACTGGATAGAGGTTACTTTCTACAAGTGTTTGGACTTTCTGACAGAAAGGGATAAGGCTGGATGAAATAATACCGCTTAAACCTCCAATTGCCGCACCAACTAATATTTGGACAACAAATTTTCTTTTAAAGTTTTGGCTTTCTAAATAATTTGAGGCAGCCTTTTGTACCTTAGCAGTGCAAAGTCCTATACATGCAGCAAAAAGTAAAGTAAGAGCTCTTTGCATCCTGATAGCTTGTGGGTTCTCGAATTTTGAGGACCAATTAAACACAGGGCTCTTTGCTATACTGCTATAACTGGAGTAAATAAATAAACATGGCTTTAGTGCTGGTTGAATCGTATTTGACCAAAGATTAGATAAAGATGGGGCTGGAACACTTGACATGAAAACTTCTCCTAATAAAGTAAATATTATCTTAAAAAAAAGACATTAAATCAAGAAAATGAAAAAAACCTCGTCAAGTTGATACCTTGGCGAGGTTTTTAAGGGTAACCGAAACGGTTGTTTCGACTACAGCCCTTTTAGAGTGACTTTAGCGCCTTGAGCTTCTAATTTAGCTTTAGCATCATCTGCTTCTGCTTTGTTAGCTTTCTCTTTGATCACTTTTGGTGCAGCGTCAACGATGTCTTTAGCTTCTTTAAGCCCAAGACCTGTTAGTTCGCGCAACACTTTGATCGCACCGATCTTCTTGTCCGCTGGGACAGAAGCTAGTGTCACTTCAAATTCTGTTGCCTCTACTGCAGCTTCTGCAGCAGCAGGAGCGGCGGCAACTGCAACAGCTGCAGCTTGAGCCTTAACGCCCCACTTATCTTCTAGAGCTTTTTTAAGTTCTGCCATTTCGATGACAGTTAATGCGCTCAGTTTTTCTACTAGTTGTTCGAGTTGAGATTGACTCACGATTAAATCCTCACAAATTAAATTTTATCTTTTTCGGCTTTGTTCTCTAGGCAGTGCATAACACTTGAGAGTAACGCCTCGATAACACTGAGGGTCTCTGCAAGAGGTGCTTGCAATGTGGCCAAGAGTTGGGCCCGCATTTCGTCTTTTCCAGGTAATTTGGATAACATTTCGATGGTTTCGGCTGAATGGAACTTCCCTTCAAAACGACCACCTCTAACGGTAACCTTGTTTTCATTTTCTTTTCCGAATCGGAAGAGAAACTTGGCTGTTTCAAGAAGGTCATGCCCACCTGTCACTACACCAATATGACCTGGTAGTTGGTCAACAGTAATGTTTATTCCATTTTGAGCTGCAGCTTTAACTAAAACCCGCTTTCTGACCATCGAAAGCTTGCCACCTAATTTGGTGACTTCGCCACGGAAGGTATTCGCATTATTGGCGCCAAACTTATTATAGCTCAGCACAATGAATGGAATCTCTTCACTGATCTCATGTTGGATTTCATCTAGAAGCAGTTGTTTTTCTTGTCTCATTTTTATCCTACTTCTTAAGCTACTGCCACATCTACATCTTTCAAGTCGATTTTAACACCTGCACCCATAGTGGAAGAGATGTAGAAAGAACGGATGTATTGACCTTTGGCGCTTGCAGGTTTTGCCCGCATCACCGCATGTAAATAGGTACGGATATTTTCTTCCAGCTTGTCGGCTGCAAAAGAAATTTTTCCTATTCCGTTATTAATCGCACTTGTTTTGTCCAACTTAAACTCAATACGTCCAGCCTTCAACTCGTTGATGGCTTTTTGCACATCAGTCGTTACAGTTCCAGCCTTAGGTGTTGGCATCAGGCCGCGAGGACCTAAAACCTTACCGAGTTTCCCGACTTCACGCATCATGTCAGGCGTTGCAATAACAGCATCGAAATCGGTCCACCCTTTGGAGACCTTTTCGACTAGATCGTCGTTACCTGCAAAATCGGCTCCGGCAGCGAGGGCTTCGTTTACCTTATCCCCCCTAGCGAACACCAAGATCTTAAGAGATTTGCCTGTTCCGTGCGGTAGTGAAACAGTGCCTCTTACAATCTGATCCGATTTTTTCGGGTCAACTCCGACCTTCAAAGCAATATCCACCGTCTCGTCAAATTTGACGGGAGGTGATTGCTTTAGAATAGCGATAGCATCTTTCAAGCTATAAACCTGACTCTTATCAAAGAGTTCTGCTATCTTCCGACGTCGTTTACTCATTTATTTATCCTTCTTCAACATCAATGCCCATTGAACGCGCTGTACCCAAAACAATTTGAGTGGCAGCATCTGCATCACGGGCGTTCATATCGACCATTTTTCTTTCGGCAATTGCCTTAGCGCGAGAACGGCGGATTTTGCCCACTTTATCCCGGTTAGGCACTTTCGAGCCCTTTTGAAGCCCAAGCTCTTTTTTCAAAAGCTCAGACACTGGAGGTTGACGCATGACATATGTAAATGATTTGTCAGCATAAACCTCGATTACTACAGGGATAATTCCCTCTTGACCTTGTGTTTTGGCATTGAAGTCTTTGCAAAAGGCCATGATGTTGACCCCAGCACCCCCAAGAGCAGGTCCGATCGGCGGAGCAGGGTTTGCCTTACCCGCTTGGATCTGCAGCTTGATGATTTTTTCGACTTTTTTCCCTTTTTTTGGCGCAGGTGTTGACATACGTTAATTATTTCCCTTACTGATTTGATGCACTGTCTGTGACCTGTTCAACTTGGATAAATTCCAAGTCGTCCACCTGAGTGTCACGGCCGAAAATCGACACTAAAACGCTCAAACGTCCCTTCTCTTGGAAGATCTCAGTGACAGTACCTGTAAAATTGACGAATACGCCATCTACAATCTTGACGACATTTCCAACTTCAAATTTATGTTTCTGTGTGACTTTGAGTTTTTTATCCTCTAAGTCTTTTAAAATTTCATCGACCTCTTGTTGAGACAAAGCCACCGGCTTGTCACCACCAAGAAAATCAAATACTCCTTGAATCCCTTTGACCCACGCCCAAGATTCGTCGTTTAAATGCATGTACACCAGCAAATATCCTGGCCACAGCTTCTTCTCGACAATCTTTTGCGTTCCGTCCTTTACTTCAGAGACGTTCTCGACTGGCAACAAAACAGTATCAATGTAGTCAGAAAATCCTGACTGCCCTTTTTGTTCTTCAATCGAGTGTTTAACCTTCTTTTCTTGCGAAGAGAGGACTTGGATGACGTACCAATTTTTTTGCATGTCTACCTAGTAAGAAAGTCCAAGCAATGAAAGAAGTTTTTGCAAAGCCAGATCTACACCAAAAACGGCGAAACCTGAGATGAATGTCGCTAGCACGACCATCTTAGTGTAGGAGAGGAGTTCATCCCTTCCTGTCCAGGAAACGCGCTTAAATTCACCCTTGATTCCTTCCACAAAACCAATGACTGAGGAGGAGGGTTTCTTTTCGTTTATTTCTTGGCTCATGGGCTTTGATGTTGACATCGTTTCAATACTCTTAAATTTATCCTCTCAAGGAGTTCGAGTGCGGAGGGATTCGAACCCCCGACCGGCGGCTTTGGAGACCGCTGCTCTACCAGCTGAGCTACACACCCATTGAGAGTAATTTCTATTTAGCAAATTCACCGAACTCACTTTGTTATTTTCAAACTCGTCTTTGTATAATTTTTGAACTCATCCTTGGAGAGTAGCCTTCTCCAGCTATATGAATTTCTCGGAAGGGGTGAACTACCTCTTCCCTCGAAATTCATTACGCTGGAGTTTGCTCCTCTCGCAAGGCCTCGTCCAAAAATTATACAAAGACGAGTTAAAGAAAGCTTTCACCTTCTTCAGCATCTCAACCCTTTTAGAGGGTTGCAAAATCGGTGTAAAAAAACCTTTTTTACACCGATTTTGCAACTCTCTCCCCTTTAACAAATAAGGAAGACTGCCATTGGCAAGTCTTCCTTACTCTTAAGGAAAGAGAGATGCGGCCAGTATATCTCAAGTAGAAAATTAGATTCTACTTGAAACGTGGTTACTTAATAATTTCAGATACTGTACCTGCACCGATCGTTCTGCCACCTTCACGGATCGCAAAACGCATCCCTTTTTCCATCGCAATCGGAGCTATCAAATCAACTTCGATTTCAACGTTATCGCCAGGCATCACCATCTCGATATCGGCTGGAAGCTTGACAGTTCCAGTAACGTCGGTGGTACGGCAGTAAAGTTGAGGACGGTATCCTGTAAAGAACGGCTTATGACGGCCACCTTCTTCTTTAGTAAGGATGTAAACAGGTCCTTTGAACTGAGAGTGAGGCTTGCAAGAACCAGGAGCTGCAAGAACCATCCCCCTTTCAACATCTTCTTTTGTTAAGCTTCTGACCAACAGACCGACGTTTTCACCGGCTTGCGCCATGTCCATCGTTTTGTTGAACATCTCAACACCAGTTACGACTGTTTCACGAGTTGGTCTTAGGCCAACTAGTTCAACTTTGTCGTTCAACTTGACACTGCCACGCTCAATACGGCCAGTAACGACAGTACCACGACCAGAGATCGAGAATACGTCTTCAATTGGCATCAAGAAAGGCTTGTCTGTCTCACGTGTAGGTGTTGGGATATGCTCGTCGACAGTCTTCATCAATTTTTGGATGGCTTCTTCGTATTTAGCATCTCCTTCCAAAGCGCGTAGAGCAGAACCACGAACGATTGGAACATCTTTGTAACCTTTAGATTCCAAAATTTCGTGTAATTCCATCTCGACTAGGTCGATCAGTTCTTGGTCTGCTTCGCCCAACATGTCCACTTTGTTCAAGAAGACAACGATGGCAGGAACCTGCATCTGGCGAGCTAACAAGATGTGCTCTTTTGTTTGAGGCATCGCACCGTCAGTTGCAGCAACTACGAGAATAGCCCCGTCCATTTGAGCGGCACCGGTGATCATGTTTTTAACATAGTCAGCGTGACCTGGGCAGTCTACGTGTGCATAGTGACGCGCATCAGTCTCGTATTCAACGTGTGTTGAGTTAATCGTAATACCACGCGCTTTTTCTTCTGGCGTGTTATCGATCGAAGCGTAGTCGCGGAAAGATGCTTTCCCTGACTTTGCGAGAACTTTAGTGATGGCAGCCGTCAGTGTCGTTTTACCGTGGTCGACGTGACCGATGGTTCCGACGTTGACGTGCGGTTTGGTCCGCTTAAAGGCTTCTTTTGCCATGTGTTTCTTTTCCTCCAACGAGTGTAAATCTTATCATTTGGTCGCATTAGCGACTCTGTTGCCCAGAATAGGAATCGAACCTACGACCTTTTGCTTACCATGCAAATGCTCTACCCCTGAGCTATCTGGGCATGCGGGCAACCGGAAAAAAGCGCTACTTTTTCTCCGAGTGAGGATCAGTTTAAGGAACAGAGGAAAATAACGCAAGGAACAAGGAATTTTGACTACTTGAGAAAACCCTTGCCCGTGCCCGTGCCCGATTTTTTAGCAAAAAACTGTTTAGGTAAAAATTTCGGGCAAGGGCAGGGGCACGTTGAAATTTTGTAGGTAGAATGTCTCTACTTCTGCCGGTAGATGATACGTGCTTTTGTTAAGTCGTAAGGAGACATTTCGATAGTGACCTTGTCACCGATTAAGACGCGGATATTTTTCATCCGCATTTTTCCGCACAGGTGGGCCATCACCTCTTTACCGTTGGGTAGCAGCACCCGAAATGTGAGGTTAGGGAGAAGCTCTTGTACAACCCCCTCTAATTTGATGGTATCTTCTTTTGCCATGGACTATTGTTTTGAATTTGTACAAAATCATCACTTGTGACCCTCTAAAACGTCAAGATATTTATGGACCTCCCCCTATCCCCACTGCTGACCGACCTCTATCAATTGAATATGGCCTATGGTTATTTCAAACTTGGCATGCATGACAGACCTGCTGTCTTCCACCATTTCTTTCGAAGACCACCGTTTGCTGGCGGTTTTACCATGACTGCCGGCTTAGAGTCTTTGATCGACTTTTTAAAATCTTACCGTTTCACAGAGAGTGATCTCTCTTACCTAAAAAGTCTCTCTCTCTTTGATGATAAATTTTTAAACTATTTGAAAAACCTGAAGATCACGCTAGATATTGATGCAATGCCGGAAGGCTCCATTGTTTTTCCAAGCGAGCCGATCGTCCGAGTCACGGGACCTCTTTTACAAGCGCAACTTTTGGAAACCACCCTTTTAAACCTTCTAAACTTTCCCACGTTAATTGCCACCAAGGCAGCACGTGTAACGTTGGCTGCAAAAGGTGACTCAACGGTTGAATTCGGACTGAGAAGGGCTCAAGGGATTGATGGAGCAATGACTGCTTCTCGCGCTGCCTTTGTAGGCGGAATCAATGCCACTTCTAATGTTTTAGCAGGAAAAGCCTACGGCATTCCCGTTCAAGGGACACAAGCTCATTCTTGGGTGTTGGCTTTTGAAGAAGAGCTTGAATCTTTCATGGCAATGAAAGATATTTTCAAAGAAAAATTAACACTCCTTGTCGACACATTCGACACTCAGGAAGGGGTAAGAAATGCAATACAAGTGGGCAAGCAACTCAAAAAAGAAGATAGAGAACTGTTTGCCATTCGACTCGACTCCGGAGACTTGGCAGCTTTAAGTATTTGGGCCCGAAATGAGTTGGACGCTGCAGGCATGCAAAGCACACAAATTTTAGCCAGCAACGAACTGGATGAATGGATCATCTCAGACTTGAAATCGCAAGGGGCCAAAATCGATGCTTGGGGTGTAGGAACAAGACTCGTGACTGGAGGAAACCAAGGTGCCCTTGAAGGGGTATACAAATTATCTGCAATACAAAATGAGAAGGGGAAGTGGGACTATCGGTTCAAATTGTCCGAACAGCTTCACAAAATCTCAAACCCAGGGTTTTTGCAGGTAAGGCGTTACTATAAAGATAAAAAGCCGATCGCAGATTTGATTTATGATGAATGGACAACCCTTGAAGAACAGCCCATTTTATGCGATCTGGTCGATCCGACAAAAACCAAAAAGCTCTCTAAAACATTGACCTCTGTCGATCTGTTGCAACCGATTTTTAGAGCGGGAAAATGTGTCTATACCTCCCCTTCCCTCCAAGAGATCCAAAAAATCGGGAAAAACAACCTAGCCGAGTTCCCAAGCGAGATCAAACGCTTTGTTAACCCCGATCTTTACTTAGTGGGTTTTGAAAAAAACTATCATGAGCATAGACTATCATTAATCCGGGACATTCGCAGTAAGCGAATGGAAATGGCATGACTGCGCTTATATTAGTAGATATTCAAAACGATTTTTTGCCAGGGGGTGCCCTTGCTGTTCCTAAGGGAGATGAGATTCTTGTGGCAGCAAACGAGCTGCTGCAAATGCCCTTCAAGTTAAAAATTGCCTCAGTTGATGATCACCCAAAAGGTCATATCAGCTTTGCATCGACACACCACAAAAAAGTGGGCGAGCGTGTAGTCAATCAAATCCTATGGCCAGATCACTGCATTCATGGAACCAAAGGGGCAGAACTTAGTGTAGACACTGCCAAATTGGACAAAATTGTCAGGAAAGGAACTGACCCATCTATCGATAGTTACAGTGCCTTTTACGACAATCACAGGCAAAAATCGACTGGACTTTCAGAATTTCTTAAAAGTAAAGGGATCAGAAGAATCGCCATTGGTGGCCTTGCCACCGATTATTGCGTTCTTTGGAGTGTTTTAGATGCCCTTGCAGAAGGGTTCGAAGTTGACGTCATTCAAGAAGCGTGTCGTGGCATCAACATGAAAGAAGGTGATGTCACGACAGCTTTTAAACAAATGGAAAAAGGGGGTGCCCGCCTTTTCCCAACTGTTACTTCTTATCGATCTTTGATTTAGAGTTGCATGAGCAGCTATTTGAGCAACCGCAGCAGCAACAGCAGCAACCAACTAGATCCCAAATGGCTAGTAAACCGAAGATCACCAAGCCGATATAGCTTGCAGCCTCTGGTACCACGTTGGTTCCAATGATGATAGGAAATGGGTTGATCACTCTGTAAAGATGGACCAGGGCAAGTAAAAGAAAAACAAGCCCAGAAACGATTAGACGTGCCTTGTGCATAGAAAAAACCTCTTTTAAGTTATAAAGTCACCCTAAAGGTTTTTACTAAGATGGTCAAGAGGGTACGTAAATCATTTATCCTAAGGCGCGAAGCGTTTGGAGTGCTCTACGCCCGTTTAGCTTTCACTTTTTAGTGATAAGTGAAAGCTAAACAGGAGTTTAGCACTCCAAACGCTTCGCGAAAATGTTATTATTTCTTACTGCTTTCAAACTGTAATAATTGGGCTTTTAGGTCTGACCCAAAGGCATATTGACCAACACCGCCGGCTTTTGGCACTACACGGTGGCAAGGCAGAAGAAACGGATAGGGGTTTTTGGCCATTGCAGTTCCCACAGCTCTTGCCGATTTACACCCAATACGATCTGCAAGCTCTTGATAAGTGATCGTTTCTCCCCAGGGTATATCTAACAAGGCCAAATTAGCCTTTTTCATAAACTCGGTCGGAAAGACAAATTTCTCCACCGGCAAACCAATCGGTTTTTTTGCCGCATAAGCTTTCAACCATTTTTCAAGCCACTCTTGCTCTAAATGGTTCGGCAGTTTCACAATCAAAGGTTTTAATGAGTCATACATGGGCATATGGTGCGGTGATTACGCTTGGGTCAAAGGTTTTCCAGAAAAGATAACAGAAGGGAACATCTTTTTCATCTTGACCGATCCGTATGGAAAAAGAACGGTCATCGAAAGGCATCTCAATGGCCATTTTGAAAAATTGATTCACGACTCGAGTCTTTTCGACTACCGGAAGCTAAACCCCAGAGAAAAACTGGGGTGGTCACGCGAAGAACTCCACGCCGACCAGTTCCTCATACGAGATCGAGACCATACCCCCGTTTTGATCGAACATCACACTTTTGTAGAAAATAAACCGCGAGAATGCCGCTACTTCTCGCCCCACCTGCTTCCTCTCGGCCACCAGAAAATCTTTTACACCACTTTAGGAGACCCCTTTAACGGCGTCACCCTCTACGACCCTCTCGATAAAGTCGTCTTAGTCAAAAAATATGCCCTTCTCCCCGACGGCACATTTGGCGACCTCCTCGATGGCTAAAAATTGGCCAACCTAGTAGAATATTTCTTTTATTTTCGGAGACAAACATGGAAGCTGGTTCAGTCACATCATTCACACCTCAAGTACCCTCACTCGTCCGCAGTTTTAACTACACCTTCTCTGGAAAATGCGCTGACCTTTTTGAAACCCATGTCGCCGGAAAAATAGAACACACTATAGGAGCCACTGCACTGAAAGTGGGTCGTGTGGTGGTTTACAACACCCTTTGGTTGCTAGCTCACATCGAGCAAAGCCTTTCGCGTAAAAACCACGCTCACCTCATCGCGTTTTTCTCCGATATGATGGCCGCTTCTCGCCTACTTCCTTTAAATGCCGAACGACTTATGAAATGCCTAAACCAGTTAGATCAGCTTAACTTAGCACCAGAGGGGAAACAGAGAATAGCCCAACTGATTTTGGATCAGATTGTGCCCGCCAAACTAAGTAAAGATTTACTATTGGATCTCATGGTATTTTTAGGAAAGGAGTCAGAAAAACAGCGCTCCTATCCTAAACTCATCCAAAATTGCTTCGAGCGATTGGATCAATTGACATAAGAAAATGATCCTCCTACAGGCGCTGAAGCCTACCGTCTTCTTTTCCCCATCTTGCAATTCTGCAAAAATGATACTAAAGAAGACTTTAGGATCTCAGAATGTCTTTGGATAATTGAAAATAGTGAGTCTCGATTTTCTGAAAAAGAGCTTCTTTCTCTTTTCTTTGCATTGAGAGACTCTCGGAGAGAGCCGGCTGACCTCGCCAAAACATCTTTCCTCCCCTTATCAAGTGGTTACCAGAGAATCTAACACCCTTCACCTTCGATGAATGTTGCCAGCTATTGCCATTAGCTCTTCTTGATTATGAACATCATCTGAGGGACGAGCTTTTTTATCAAATTACTAGTCGCCTTCAGAACGAAGATTGTCCCATCACTCCGGAGCAGGTGGCAAACTTTTTAATCGAGCTAAGATTTCTCAAGAGGAACATGGATGTTGATTTTTCAGAGCTTACGCCCGTTATTGTAGAGTACTGGGAAAAAGAAGTAGCGCAATTAGAGACCATGAACGCTCAAGAACTTGTTGAGTTCATCAAATTACAATATCAACTGATTTACGCTCCATATGCTTTAAAGAACGGCTATTCACATAAGACTTTCGACAATGACAACATATCGAGTGCCATCATTCGCAGAATGTCTTCATTAAATAAGCAGTTTACCCTTGAGCAAATAGGAGAGTGCCTCCCTCGTATTTCTTATTCCCTGCAGGAGGATCCGGTGTGGATGACTGAAATTAATGTTGCACTGCAAATTGAGCAGACAGTCTCTTGTGCCTCGATGTTTAACATCCTGCGACAGTCCACAAGCCCGAGCCTCTATCATTCCCGGTCTCTTCCAAACTATGAAGTGCAACCATTGCTTCCGCTTATAAAAGCTCAACTTTTAAAAGAGAGGACGGTTACAGGCCAAGAGTCAGCAGCCTGCATTGGCCTTCTTCTCTACATCCACGCTAATGGCCTTGGGGATGAGGAATGCTCTAAAATTGCAAAAGAGATCGTCCTACCTGTCCCGCTTCCAGATTTTTTAACTAGTAGCTATCGCGCAATTAACTTCTTTGAAAATGAACAACTCAACAGAGTCCACCTTTTTCTCTCAAAGCTCTTTCCACAAAACCACCCACAAAGGCAAGAAGTTTTAGAAGTTTACCCCTTCCATTCAAATTTATAGGCAATTCGTCAGAAGCACCGATACACGATAAACGCCCGAAGGGTATTTATTTTGACCATTGGTTGACTCGAGGATTTCTCTCTCGCAAGTTTCTAAAAGGCTCGACCCCTGCAATAAGGGCTTGGTGTTCACCATCGGCAACTTCTTGGGGAAAAGTCTCCTCGATGGCTAAAAATCACTTCGCCCCATAGAATATTTCTTTTCTTTTGGAGAACAAAAATGTCCGTAGTTGATTCAGTCACGTCATTCGCACCTCAAATATCCCCATTCGTTCGCAGTTTTAACAACACCTATTCGGGGAAATGCGCTGCCCTTTTTGAAAGCCATGTCGCCGGAAAAATAGAACACACTATGGGAGCCGCAGCACTGAAAATGGGTCGTGTGGTGGTTTACAACACCCTTTGGTTGCTAGCCCACATCGAGCAAAGCCTCTCGCGTAAAAACCACGCTCACCTCATCGCGTTTTTCGCCGATATGGTGGCCGCTTCTCGCCTGCTCCCTTTAAACGCCGAACGGCTTGTGAAGTTCCTAAGCCATTTCGATCAGCTTAACTTAGCACCAGAGGGGAAACAGAGGTTGGCTCAACTAGACAAAGACTTGCTCTTAAAAGTTATGATATTTTTAGGAAAGGAGTTAGCAGAAAAACAGCGTTCTTATCCTGAGTTCACAAAGCGTTGCCTTTTGCAGTTTGAACAATTGAAAACCAGTAAAAATCCTTGCTCTGGTGGCGAGGCTTATCAGTTTATTTTCCCCATCTTGCAACTCCAAAAAGATGACATTTCTGTCGGCTTGAATATCTCGGAATGCCTAAGGAGAATGGGCGATGATGAGCGGGCGGGGAAAGTAACATTTTCCGAACAGGAACGCCTTGCACTTTTCTTTGCTTTAGAGGAATCTTGCGGCGAACGGACTATTCCCTATCTAGACCCTTACATTTTTTCTCCCCTCATCAACTGGTTACCAACGGAGATTGGGTCCTTCAACCTTGACCAACTCTTACAGCTATTGTCATTAGTGCGCATGCAGAGCAGTGACGGTCGCTCTCTCTCTTCTCCTATCATTAACGAGATAGCTACTCTTGTTCAAAAAGCCCCCCTAACTCCGGAACAAGGAGAAAAACTTTTAACGTACTTACCCCCACAAAATATATTCGCCACCCCTATAAATCTTCGAAATGCCTTTACACACTGTTGGGATAACTCATTGAAGCTGTTAGACACCATGAAATCACAGGAGCTTGTTGCACTCATTAAATTCCAATATCAGCTGTGTAACTCCCAACATCCAAGTCAATTGCCCCAATATTTTGATAATGATCAAACATCGGAAAAAATCCTTACAAAGATGCGCTCATTAATCACATCGTTTACCCTCGAACAGATAGGAGAATGCCTTCCTCTTCTTCCTGAGAAAAAACAGGATAAGCTAATCGAGATCTGCTTAACTCAAACAAAGCTTGCTCTACAATCTGAGCAGTTAGTCTCTTGTGTTTCGATGCTTAACATGTTGCGACAATCCGCAAGATACGGCCGCCCTTTCTGCTGGTCTCTTCCAGACGATCAAGCACAACTATTGCTTCCTCAAATGAAATCTCAACTTTTAAAAGAGAGGTCATTTACAGTCCAAGAGTCTGCAGCCTGCATCGGGCTTCTCCTCTATATTTACGCTTACGATCTCGTGGACGAGGGATGCCTGAAAATTGTGAAAGCGATCGAGCTACCCAACCCGCTTCCCGACTTTCTAACTAACTACCATCAAGCGATAGTCTTCTCTGAGGAGGAACAAGCAAACAGAGCCCACAAATTTCTGTCAGAACTCCTTCCAGAAGACCACACGATGAGAGAAAAAGTTTTAGATAATTACTTCTTCGATTCGAATTTATAGGCGTTCGCGAAGCGTTTGGAGTGCTAAACGGCCTTGTTGCATAATTGTTCACTTTATTCCTGTAGCCTTACAGGCTACCTAATTTATTTTCCAACTTAACCCGGGGCGTTGCCCACGGGCTGTTGCAATTTTGGCCTTTCAGGCCTGTGAAAACGTGTATAGAGATTTTCCGGCTGAAAGCCGGATAGTTGCAACAGCCTGTGGGCAACGCCCCAGGTTAAGGTAGAAAATAAAGATAGCAGTCTGTAGGGCTGCCGGAAACTCGAAAGATCTCGAGGCAATTACACAATAAGGCCGTGCTCCTGAGCCCGTTTAGCTTTCACTTTCACTGATAAGTCAAAGCTAAACAGGCTCAGGAGCCTCCAAACGCTAGCGCGAATTCAAAATTCGCAGCCTGCAATCAGCGTTTGGTGTTCTCGATCGACCACCTCTTGGGGCAAAGTGTCCTCTTTCCCTCTGTAAACAAAGTGGAAAGTCACATTTTGTTTGTCGACCCCGAGTTTGTCGCTTGTAAAAATGGATTTCAGTGAAAAGCTTTCCAGATGGAGAGGCCTTGCTTTGAGTATGGCCTTTTCAAGCCGCTCGTAGCTAATCGCTTTGTCTAATGTGACAGTCCAGTCTCTTGTCGAGGAAGGGAAAATTGGAAGAGGAGTCATCCTCTCTCTGGATTTCTGCAAGGGGTAAAGCTCGTGCAGACTCAATTCTATCAAATAGATCCGATGGGGGTAGTCCAGCTTTCTCAAGATCGCCGGATGGACCTCTCCAAGAACACCTAACAAGCATTCCCCTACCATCATTGCAGCTTGTCTTTCCGGATGGAACAAAGAATGATTATGAGGTTTATAGGTCACTTCCGGAAGGTTCATCCCCTCAAAAAACGCTTCCGACACCCCTTTGAGGTCAAAAAAATCGATTCCTTCTTCTGCGGCGGCCCAACTTTTTGGGTGTCTCTGCCCTGTCATTAAGACCGCGGCCATCAACTCCTCTTTCATTTGCCCATCTCGCTTGAAATGGATTTTTCCTACTTCAAAACTAGAAAGATCATGGTTGCCTTTGTCGTAGTTATGCAACGCGCACATCAAAAGACCCGGCAGTAAAGATGGTCTTAAAACAGAAAGTTCTACCGAACTTGGGTTAACCACATGAACCGGTTCCCCCGGCATTTCGGTCCGATTTAGGATAAGTGATAACTTTTTAGGATCGATGAGGTCGCAACACATCCATTCTTGCAGCCCTAACGACAATAAATTTTTACGGGCTTCCCTTTCCAACAAGAATACGGGGGCATTTGGGATGGTCGAAAGGGAAAATTGGGCCTCTTTCTTAGGCAAATTTTCAAGGCCAAAAATTTTTGCGACCTCTTCAATCAGATCAATCTCTTCATTGACGTCGTTTCGGTAGGAAGGGGGAACAACTGTGAAAGCCTCTTTTCCATCCCAGGTGAACTTCATATCAAGGCTTTTGAAAATGTTGCCAATCTGGTCTACACCTAAGTGCAGGCCTAACATTGACTCGATCCGCGCTAAGCGACAAATGATCTTTTTTGGTTGAAAGACGATATGTTCGATCTTAACGGTTCTGACAACCCTTCTGCCCCGCTATTTCTTCTAAAAGCATCACAGCACGATCAAGAGCAGCTGTCACTCCAAGAGGGTCGATTCCCCGCTCAAACCGTTTAGAGGCTTCAGTCGAAAGGCCAAGCTCCTTAGCCTGCTTCCGGACCACACTTGGTTTAAAGTGAGCGGCCTCTATAATGATTTCGGTCGTTTCCGGGGTCACACTCCCCTTTTCTGCTCCAATAACGCCAGCTAAAGCCAATACTTTTTCTTGGTCTGCAATCACAAGGTGATGGGGTAACAGGGTGTAACTTTTCCCATCCAGCGCTGTAAATGTTTCCCCAACTTTGGCAAAACGGACATCGATCCCTTTGACGATCTCTTTTGCATCAAAGGCATGAAGGGGCTGCCCAAGCTCCATCATCACAAAGTTCATCACGTCGACGATCAAATTGATGGGTTGCAAACCACACTGCTCAAGCCTTTTCTTAGCCAAGAAGGGCTCTCTTTCGACCGAATGCCCTTTACCCGTCTTGCAGAGTAGAGAGGAACGGTGTGATGAACGGTTAAATCAAGACCAAAGGGGGTGTCACCTTTTGGTGGCAGGTGTTGGATAACTGGAGGTGTAAAAGGGGCATCGACCACAGCTTTTAGCTCTCGCACCACTCCGAGCATGCACCAGGCATGGCCCAAATTGGGGGTCAAAGAGATCTCAAAAACCTTTTCGCCACCTTCATCATGGATCTTATCGACCTCAATGCCCAGCTGTGTCAGTTTTTCAGCTATCTCTTCGGGGGTTTCTTTGACAGGTAAGTGGAGTTGTATCCAAGAAAGTGGTAAGCGCATACCCCAAGAGTTTAATAGAGAAACCCTAGAAGGAAAAGGGGAATTTCGTTCTTTAATGGGAGAAGGATATCATCCTTCACGAGATATGAAGGTTCTTTTAACTCTTTCAATTGGTCGGAAGTTTTATTTTTTCCCCCAATTTCAAAAATTGTCTGACGTGTTCTGTAATCGGCTTGCTTGGAATAGAAAATTTCAGTTCCGCTATTTTGGAGCGATTGGATAAAAAATAGCTCTCTCTCAATTCCTTTAGAAGGGTTTTGACCTAAGTATTGCTGCAGGGTATGGATAAAATTGGTGTTATTTAAAAGGATTTTTGCGGGTTCTTAAGAGTGGACCTCCCCCTTCAAAAGGTCTCATTTCTCTGATCAAGCCACCCGCGGCCAAAATAGAGACATAATGTTCGACTGTCTTATAATCGATCCCCGAATTTTTGGCTAAACAGTGCGTATTGGCTCCCCGGCGGTAATGGAGGCAGATAGGTCAGAAGCTGCTTGAAATAGTGTAGATTTGGGATTTTTAAATTGTAATAGTTAGCGTATCCTCAAACACTGTTTTATCAATGACTCTTGATTTTCATAGGGGTAAGAGTGGGGATCTTCAAAAAAAAGGGGTAGTAACCCATTTTTAAAAAATCTGCAAAATGAGGAAGGATTCTTTCGACGCCTTTTGACTGGTTCAAAACCGGCCGAATCTTCCAATATCTCCTGCAGTGGAATCGGCTTTAGATCCGAACCCATCGTAAAGTTAAGGTATTCCCTAAAAGAAAGCCCATGTAGACGAAATAATTTGGCTCGTCGAGACAGGTCATGGCTATCCTCTATCATCTTAGCATAGAACTGCCGGAAAACACGATTTTTAGAGAAGGAAATGCGTCGTAGAGGTTTTTTAACTCTTGATTCCACCCGTGGTATTTATGGATTCATCTATAAAAACGATTTGATACCCCTCCACTAAGTGAAGATCACTGACAAACTCCAAGAGGGTTGTTTGCCGAAAATAGATGGGATCGGAAGAAAATAAAAACTTTTATCCTCTTTAAGAAGCTCATTCTTAATGTATTGCAACCATAGAGCCGCTTTCGAATACGGCGAGGCCGACAAGGCCGGTCAATCGATCTCTTAAGTTAAAAAACGGGTAAAGATACCGAAAATGGGGAAAGGTGACACTTTCGAGTAGTCGATGAAAAATTACTTGGATGAATCGGTACATATGGAGTGTACTCCCAACTTTCGCCCATTAATTTGGAGTGTACTCCAGATGGGCTAATTTGTTATGGCAGCAAATCGTTTATGCGAAAGGAGATCACCAAAAAAACCCTTTGACAATTCTAATATTGACCGACTTGCGATCGTTCAACCGCGAGAGCTTTCGCGTTTGTCAGAATGGGATTTCAACTTGAGGATTAACTGCTTTATGATGCAATTAATTGAGTTCTTCAAGAAAATAAGAACGGAAAGAGGCTATCTATGAAAAAAATTTATCACCGAATCCCCCTCGGAGAAGTAACCCTGGTTTTTGTCAAAAACATTATATCGAAAAAATGTCTCTCTTTGGGTCAGTTTAAACCCCACAGTTTGGGCCAAAAAGCGATGTGGATTTCCTGGTTAAATTTAATAGAAATCACATTCCAAGCCTTTTCGATGTTGTAGATATGCAGGAAGAGCTTTGCCAAATTGTTCGTCGCCCCATTGATTTGGTCACCGAGAAAAGTCTCACCATTTTGGTGAAGAAGTTCTGAACCAAGTTTGAATATCTATGAGAAACCGTGACCACGCTCGCTTCGGCCACATGCTTGAAAACGCTGAAGCTATCTAAGCTATATTCAAGGGAAAAGGCGTCAAGATCTTGATCAAGATAGACTTCTACGCGCAAACGATTACAAGAGAATTCGAAATTTTAGGTGAGGCCGCTTATCAGATTTCTGAAAATACAAAGAAATGTTCTCCAAACATCCCTTGGAAACAAATCATTGGGATGAGAAATCAGTTAATCGATGTTTATTTTGAGATAGACTACGAAATTGTCTGGGAAACAGCTTCAAAAGAACTCCCTCAGCTATCTTTAATGCTAGAAAAAGCAATTCAAAATCTTTTAACGTAATCCATTGAATGGGAACTAGATGGATTAATTTGGAGTGTACTCCAAATGGACTAATTTGTCACGGCAGCAAATCTTTTATGCGAAAGGAGATCGCCAAAAAAACCTTTGTGGACACGGCTTTTGACAAGCTCGATCTCGTCATCGATCACATCTAGGAAATAGAGCTTATGCTGCAGTTGAATTTGCATAGGGAAAAGGTCTCGGACGGAGGCTTTTCTATCCAAAATATTGAGGGAAAGTTTGTGGAGTTGATCCTTTTCTACCCGAATTTCCTCTTGTAGCTTTCTTTTTTTCTTCTTTTAGGAGGGCAATTTCCTCCTTTTGCTCACTTTCCATGCCTTCTCTTCTTTCACTGTTGGATTGACAACCAAAAAAAGTGCACATAAATAACTAATCATTTTCGTCCTTTTTCAAAGAAGTGGAAAACTAATTATACCATATTTTCGACTAAAAATCGAGCAGTTGAGGGATAGTGACATATTACATTAACCAAGAAGGACTTGTCGAATCTTTATTATAACTTCAAAAGAAAGAGAGATAATATCTACTTAAAAGGAGAAAATGTCATGTCTACAAATGCAATTACGGGGAATAGGCAGGGGCACTCTGAACCCACACCTCACGAGACGCTCTCTACCGGACTTTTAGCTCTTTTCACGTGTATTGCTCTTCTGACCAATTTCTCATCCTTTCGACAAAACGCCTCTGTCGCTCTTCGTTCACTAGCCCTTATGTCTTCTTTGATCAAATTAAAGAATAATTGGGCAAAAGAAGGAACTGCCGGAAAAACTGCACAGGTTGCTAAAGTTTTCTCAGTCGCTTTAGGATTGGTTGGAATCAAAAAAGCCTCCGTTTCCTTAATTAAAGCTTCTGTTATAGCCAATATCGCTACTCATATCTTTGAAATGGGAAATGCTTTTTATTAGAAAGAATATCTCAAAGGCAGCAGCCACTTACTGTCGACCACTTTAGACACCTCAGTTTTAGCAGCTCTTACGACGTCATCCCCTGTTGTCAAAGCGTTGTCATTTTATACTAATCTGGCAGCCATGGCCATCTTTGCTATCAATGAGGCCGCGCTCTTTGATAAAAAAATAAAAGAGCATGCGTCCTCTCCCATACCACCATTACATCACTGCATTCAAATGGTCTGTTATGGGATTTTGGCAGCTAACAACTGTGTCAACCTAATCACAACACTTCCTTACAAAACAAAAAAAATCCTATCCGGACATTTTTCAGGCACAAACAATCAAACAAGCGACTTAACTATCTATGGTAGTAAAGGGAAGGTGCAACAAGTCGTTAAACCTGGAGGGTCGTACTCTTTTGACATAAAAGGTCAGGCACAACTATTGGCAGTACGTCTTATTAAGGGAAGACCTCGCGGTTTTCGGCTCAAAGCAACATCTATTGACACAGCAATTACTTATGAAAAGCCCTCTTTAACTGCAGGTCAATTTGCCACCTTCCCTGTCGGAAGGAATGTGATTGTCACGGGCAACCTCGAAGGACTCAATGAATAAGTAAGAAAATATGAAACAGAGAAGAAAATAAAAAAGGGCGGGTAAAACCCGCCCTTTTCGCATGAAATTGTGTTCGTAATTCTAACGTTTAGAGAATTGGAACCGCTTACGTGCGCCTTTGAGGCCGTATTTTTTACGTTCACGCTTACGTGGGTCACGTGTAAGGAACCCTTTTGTCTTGAGATCTGTACGACGCTCGCCTTCTTCACCTACAAGAGCACGTGCAATGCCGAGACGAGTTGCAATCACTTGCCCTTCAATCCCACCACCACGAACCGTAACGATAAGGTCGTAGGTTCCGACTTTGTCGATCTCTTTAATAGGAGCTAAGATGGTGTCTCTTTGAATGGCCAGAGGAAAGTAGACTTCAAATGCTTTACCATTCACTTTAACTTGACCGTTGCCTGGACGGAGTCTAACCGAAGCTACAGCTGTTTTTCTACGGCCTACGCCGATCGTTTCTGTGATCATATTTTACCTTATAGCTCGACGGGGATAGGATTTTGTGCCTGAAGATCATGTTTGTCACCTGCGAAGAGGCGAAGACGTGTCATTTGGCGAGGAGTCAGCCTGTTAGAAGGCATCATGCCATTAACAGCCCGTCTTAAAATTTCAGTTGGATGTTTTTGCCGCATCACTTTGTATGGAATCTCTTTCATCCCACCGATCCAGCCGGTATATTCGCGGTAGATCTTTTGAGCAGGCTTTGCGCCTGTGAGGTGGACATCCCCGGAGTTCAGGACAATAACGCCATCACCACAGTCGGTAGATGGAGTATAGTCTGGGCGGTGTTTACCACGCAGCACTTTGGCAATTTCACACGCCAAACGGCCTAACGTCTTGCCAGAGGCATCGATTAAAAACCACTTAACTGGACGCGTGTT
>CAVXVG010000018.1:0-222358 GCA_963765145.1 Parachlamydiales bacterium | reverse complement strand
ACCAAAACCCCAAAACCCCTTTAATATTATTTTTGATAATAAATGAGATGAAAGGAAACTCGTAATAAGTTCTTATATAAATAAAAATTAAAAAATGATTGACAAAATAGATTCTGAAATGAAAATATTATTGTAATCCGAACTCTCACTTCCAAAAGCTTATATCCTAAATAGATCTATATCTTAATTGAGTAATTCATTATTTCCTCTTCATAAAGCATTACCTAAGAGCAATCTAAACTAAACACAACCGCTACAACCACATCAGGAATAATGAATTAGCTCCTTTTCACAAATTAGTAGACAAGATCTACATAAGGCTATAATGACAATTGATATTGATGGACTCTTAAAACATATTTGCTAAATCTGACTACATCATAAGAGAATATTAACCTTGGCTCATACTAATCGATTGAAACCTCTACATGGATATAAGAGTCAGAGTCAAAAATTTATCGAATCAGAACAAATTAATAGCTTTCAAGAGTAAAATTGCAGCAGAGATTAATTAGAATGAGAAAGCATTGCTTAACTAGCAAAGATCAAGTACATAAGACTTAAATGAGACTGCTGTTCATAATGAAATGGAAAAGTGAATTCAAATTAATAGGCCTACTGAAAAAAGTGAGGAAAAGAATACTTTTTGTAAGGTGATATGAGGTAAATGATTGGCACTAATCTTTTGAATAAGACTCTTTATCAATATAAGATGCCTTGACTGAGAAATCTGATTAAACTCAATTATTTGGAGAGAATTAAAGTTAAAGAAACTTTGACTAAGATTACCTAGAATAGGAAATAAATTTATGTTAACCTTTCAAATAAGGGAATGTGTTTATGCAAGATTTTCAATAGTAATTTAAAGGAAGTTATGGAAAAGTAAAAGTAATTAGAATATTCTAATTATAAAAATATGTAATATTTCGATGAAGGTAATTGTACCTCATGCTAAATATGTAATACATAATTTTCAGAACATAATAATGCTCCTAGGATATTATACTGTGGAGATACTCTCTGTGAAAAGTAATTTTAATAAATATTTTGATTAAGAAATATTTAGGTGTTTGACATAATCAATAATGCCTCTTGCAGTAGCAACAATTAATGACAAAAGTAGAGGTGCTGCAAGTTAAGTGACTTGTTGCATTTGCAAATAGGTTCATGTTTTTAAGTTGACTGCTAATGGATACATTATTGGAAATAAGTAATATGTAAATGTAAGAGATGAAAATGGATTAGTTAACTATTTTGGAGAGACTGTCAAATATAAAGAAGAAGAAGTAAAAAAAGCTATCAGAGAAGATAACATAATGTGTAATTCAGTCAATATTCCTCATAGTTTAATTTTAAGATCATTACCTAAAAATGTTCCTTTGCTCGATTATATTAAAAAAAGACACTTATCAACATTAGGTAATCAATTAAGTATTATTTAATATTCTATTAGATCAGGAATAATCTATTATTGAAAAAAAAAGTGATGACTTTTATACTGAAAATGAAGAATTCTTAGATAAATATGATACCTCAAATATGATAACTAATCAATTGGTTAATGATGACTCGAAATCTTAAATTGATATCAAAAACCCAGAAAAGGTCTCTTAAGATTTCTAATAAAAAGTTGAAGAACAATTAAAAGCTAAGTTTGATATAACGTTAGATCCTATTAAAAGACTATAAAGAACATAGAATACTTAATAACAATTTAATAAAGGAAATCTTGTTGATGAAAAAATTAAAAAACTTTAAGAATTAAAGAAAAAAACTATTTTACAGCTTTCTGCCTCTTCTAAATCATAATTCAAAGTATTTTATTATATTTTTATATTTATTTTTATTTAAATTATAGAGTAACAAAAATCAATAGTAAAATAAGAAAAAAAGATGAAATTGAATATATAAATTAAATCATTTTTAAATGAAGACAATGATGATATTTAAGATAAAGATGACCAGGAAGAAGAAGAGAGGAATTTAAGAACAAGAAATAAACATTTAAGAAGAAACATAGAGAGTACATATTAAAATTACCAATCACTATTTATTTAATTAGGGTAATTACAAATAAGATCAATTAGATATAAGATTAAAAAATAGTTTAAGAAATATAGCAATAGCAAACAAAAGAAGAATAAAAGAAAAATAAAAGGAAAAAGAAGAAGTAAAGAAAAAAGCAATAGGTCAAATTAGAATAGCAATTCTTATAACATGGTGGTATATTATTGCAAGAATTTGAAGATGTTGATTATTACTCTATGTTGGTTCCTTTTGAAAAAGAAATAACTTTGTAAAGCAGCCCCAAAAATAAAGATACAAATAAAAAACTTATGCTGAGAAATCTCTTTGAAGAATAATTGTGCTCCAATGAAAATACCTATAAGCTTTTTGTTAATGACTGAGATAATATTAAACCATAAAGTGAACAGAATTAATCTGTAATCCCTCTCATTTGTTAAATATGCTTTCCTAATTATACTCTAACACCTTAATTAGCTAATGCATAAATATTGGAAGGTGCTAGGGGTTTTGCCTAATTAATTTTAAAATGAGAACAAAATGCAGAGTCATATGTTAAAAGAACTTTAAGAAGCTGGAATTACAAGCAGTATTACACATTTATGTGATAAGTGCAACCTCTATTTGTGCTTGATGTGCAGTCTTAAACATTCTAGTGAAAATAAACAGCATAAAATGAAGATCATTATGTCAAAGAGTAATGTTGAAGCTTTACAAAAGGATAACAATATATTTGAATAAGCGTTAAACCTATTCATGAGACTAAACTATGGAGAAGACTAATTAGACGAAGAAATAATGAATTAGTACTTTACAAATCCCTTCTTTAAAATTTGCTCTTTAAACAATAATTCAAAATGATAAAAACATTAATAAAAATTTCCAATATTTTTTATTCTTATATTTATATATCAAGGGGTTTTGGATTCGGGGCGCCTTTTTAATGGGAGATGGCGCCCTTATTCGCAGGGCCCTTTTTCTGGCATTAGTTTTGCTGTGGGCAGCAAGGCTGACTTGTTACCTATTTATCCGGTACGACGAAGAGAAGGAAGACAAAAGGTATGCCAGGATGAGGTTGAAGTTTGGAGATCAAGCAAACCTCCGTTTCTTGTTAGTATTCTTGTTTCAAGGGTTGCTAATCCTACTTTTGACCCTCTTTTTCTTCCCGATCAACTTCAATGTCAACACCGACCTCTCGGTTTTTGAATGGATCGGAACCGCTATTGTCTTAGTCAGCTTGTTTGGAGAAACAATCGCCGATTGGCAGCTGTACCAATTTAAAAAGAAAAAAGAGAGCAAAGGGAAAGTCTTAGATTCAGGTTTATGGGGATGGTCTAGACATCCGAATTATTTTTTTGAGTGGACAGTTTGGGTTGGATTTGCCATTTTCGCTTTAGGGTCTCCCTTTGGGTGGCTTGCTTTGCTGTCAGCAAGCCTGATGTTTTATCTGCTATGGGGGTTGTCCGGCATCCCATTGGCGGAATTTGAGATGCTGGAAGACGACCGTTCAGATGAATACCAACGTTATCAACAACAAGTGAGTTCCTTTTTTCCATGGCCAAAGCGTTAATTTTTCTATTTCTCCTCATGCTTCCATTTCAAGGATGGTCCTACCTCTTTTTGAAAGAGAGAATGGCAGAGGCAACGCCCGGTGATTACATCGTAACGGCACAGAAGAAAACATTGACTGTCTGGGCTATCCGCGAAAGAGATGACCAAAAGGTTGTCGTCGAAGAAATTTCTGTCCCTGCTCAAGTGTTAGAGCTTGGTGAGGGCGGCTGGAAAGAGTGGGTGGAGAAAGGAGCGCCGGACCATACGATTTGGCTTGCCTACGCCATCGATATCAGATCGGGAAGGTTGCTTGGCCTCTATTCGGTTACCAATAAACGTTGGTGCGAAGTGGATAAAGCTGGCAATTTTTTAACCACCTTGATGAACATCGGGTTTACCGAAATGCCGCTCAACCAGCGGCGCCCTTGGAATCCCCCTGTTATTTTTGAGGGAGAAGAGATCCCAGGCGTCCATTTAGATCTCTTTGAAGGGAAATGGCCACGAGATGGCTCAGAGCTTTCAGAAAAATATATCGATATCTATTTACCAGCTATTGGTAGCCGCTACCCTGCCTATTTCCCCTATTGGTTACAGGTGATCGGGGCGTTGGCTCAAGCTAAAATCCGGATTGTCGATAGTGGAGCTAATATGAAATCTCCCGTCAAAATCCTTTGGCCCCAAACCAATAATAAGTAGTATCCTAGCGGGATGCTTGGAAAAAGAAAAAGTTTAAAAAAAATAGCCGAAGAGGCGCAGCAGCTTATTGCTGCATACGCAAAAAATCGTGAAGCCTTTCGCCCTGACGAACAGCAAAAAATGGAACGGCTTTTTCACCAATTAGATGAAAAAGCTGCTTTGAAAGACAAAGAAGGATGTTTGCAACTTCTTGATCAACTGCATCAGCAGATCGGCGCAAAAGTTAAAGTTTCTTCAACAAGAAAAACCATTGAATGGGTCTTGGCATTAGCTGTAGCCCTCTTTATTGCAACAATCGTCAGGATGACCGTTTTTGAACTGTACGAAATCCCGACAGGTTCAATGCGCCCTACCTTCCGAGAGGGTGATCATCTAGCCGTAGCAAAACGACGTTCGGAATTAATATTCCTTTCACGCCAAAACATTTGGCATTTGACCCCGACAGAGTGATCAGAGGGGGTGTTGTGACCTGGACAGGCGAAGGGATTGATATTCCGGACAACGACACACGCTACTTTTGGCTATTTCCCGGAAAAAAACGGTACATCAAACGACTTGCAGCCAAACCTGGAGACACAATCACCTTTTACGGCGGTTTTTTGTATGGGGTCGACAAGAACGGAGAACCTATCCACGAGCTGCTTGAGCCGCCTTTTACAACGATCGACCACGTCCCTTTTAATTCTTTTGAAGAGCGACCAGTTTCAGAAGGTGTGCCTTCAAGAGGTGGGGAAGGGCAAATTCTCTATAAATATTTCAATATTCCGCTTGGAAAATTGGTTGTCAGCGCCACATCCGCACGAGGTGAAGTATTTGATGGGAAAAGATGGGTTAAGGACAAACCCGATGCAGCCCCTACAGATGGGATCCAAACCCTTTCAGATTGGTTGGGGATGGGCAATTTTGCTCAAATACGGATCACCCCCGATGGAGAATTAGACATTGCCCATCACGCCTATGTCGCCCCTTTTGAGCGAGGTTTTCAAATCTCTCCCTCTTTTAGGACCACTGCCAACACAAAAAAGCACCTTACCCTTAGATGAAGAACTGCTCGGGCGCTTGAAACAAAACTTGTACACCTCTCGTTTCACCATGAAAAATGGGATAGCTTATCAAACCGGCTATCAAGAAGGGGGCATTGCCCTTCCAGGCATTCCCGATGGCACCTATGAGTTTTACGATGGAAAGCCTATCGAGATTTTATGGGCTAGCCTTACTCGCTCGCTGCCTGCCGACCACCCATTAAACAACCTGAACGACAACCAATTCAGAATATTGTTTAATCAAGGAATCGATCTTCACCCCTACTACGACCAAAACGGACGTTACCCCTCGCGCTATGCCTACTTCAGGGATGGTGCTTTTTATGTGATGGGAAAACTGTTATTGGACAAATCGGACCCTCGCCTTGAAAAATTTGTCGAAACGGAAAAGAAGAAAAAAATCCCTTTTATTGATGCAGGAGCCCCTTCTAAAGAGAAAATATTGGCAACCGGACTGCATGTCCCTGACAATCATTACATGGTGTTGGGAGATAACTATGCGAGAAGCTCTGACAGCCGCTATTTTGGGACGATCCCTTCGGGCAACTTAGAAGGAAACCCCTCTTTTATTTTTTGGCCGCCAGGCGAAAGAATGGGAGCCCCGGGAGTGCCCTTTTATCCTTGGTGGAACCCCTACACTTTTATCATGTGGTTCCTCTTTTTAGCAGGTGTGTGGCTCTTTATCCGTTATGAAAAAAGGAAGCGTTCTTTCCCCATGACCCACCGCTATTTAAAGGAGCTTCCTTCAGCAGGAAAGTAAAAGAGTTCGCAGTAGCGTTTGGAGTGCTAAACGGCCTTGTTGCATAATTAATCGCCATCATGAGAAATGTAGCTTAGGCTTTAGCCTGAGTTCGTTTTTGCGGGTTTTAACCCGCAATCTTCTATCAGGACTAAAGTCCTGAAAAACGAGCTCAGGCTAAAGCCTAAGCTACAATGTGTATGCGAATTCTATTTGATTATGCAACAAGGCCGTTTAGCGCTCCAAACGTTTCGCGATGTTGCCTACCGGTAGGAGATGGCTTCGAGGAGGTGGTCGTCTAGGATGGCATCGGAGCCTTCTAGGTCGGCAATAGTCCGAGTGACTTCAAAAGGCGCTGCAAGCTTCGCATACTCAATTGCATGCTAGTGACAGCCTCTTCCAATATCTGTTCTTGGTCAAAGTTAAGAGGGACCTTTTCTTTGACTTCTCGTGCATTGAGTACATGGTTTAAACGCCCCTCACCGTTTCTTTCGGTCTGTTTTTTTCGGGCTTTGACAATCCTCTCTCGAACTACGTGAGATTTCTCTTTTCCCTTGCCGCTCATCTCTTGAAAGGTTAAGGCAGGAATTTCGACTTGCAGATCGAATCGGTCTAACAATGGGCCCGATATTTTTTTCTGATACCGCTCTCTTTCTTTGGCGGTGTCTTTACAAGCACGCTCCGGATGGCCATAAAAACCGCACGGACAGGGATTCATGGCAGCTATACAGACAAAATGGCATGGGAAGGTCAAACTTCCTTCTGCTCGGGTAATGGTGACTTTGTGGTCTTCCAGCGGCTGACGCAAAATTTCAAGCGCTTGTCGCGAAAATTCTGGCAATTCATCTAAAAAGAGAACCCCATGATGTGCTAAAGAAATCTCTCCTGGTCGAGGCCTTGTCCTCCGCCAATCAATCCAATATGGCTAACAGTATGGTGCGGAGAACGGAAGGGGGGATGTTTGCCCTCAATGGTCAAGCCGGCTAACGACCAGATCCTTTTTACCTCAAGAGAACTATGTGGATCTAGAGGGGGTAAAATGGAGGGGAGGATTTAGCAAGCAGGCTTTTGCCGGTTCCCGGAGGTCCTTTCATTAAAAGATTGTGTCCACCTGCTGCAGAAATTTCTAACGCCCGCTTTCCGACCTGCTGGCCCACAATATCTTCAAAGTCGACCCACTTCTCTCCCTGCGTAGAAACAACTGTAGGAAGAAACATCGGCCATTCTCCCTTCATGATCCCTTTGAGGTTGTCGGCTAGAAATAGCTCCACACCTGGAACAAGGGCTAAATCAAGCTGATTCAAGTGGGGCACGACTACCGGGCTTAATTTTTTCTCTTTTGCAAGGAGCACGGCCCCCAGAGCCCCTTTCATGGGCCTCACGTCACCTTGCAAGCCAAGCTCTCCTACGATGAGCGCCGACTCCAACTGAAAAGTAGGCTTCCATTTTTTTAAAGCTGCTGCAATTCCCAAAGCGATGGGCAAATCAAAAAGTGTCCCTTCTTTTTTCAAATCGCTGGGGGCCAAATTCACAGTAATCTGCAGTGCAGAGAGGGTAATGCCTACATGCCGTAGGGCTGAAATGATCCGCTCGCGCGATTCTTTAATGGCTGAATCGGGCAGACCTACAATTTGGAAGATCAATTTTTCTTCGGTGGGGACGATATCGACCTCCACCTCAACTTTTAGGGCCTCAAGGCCCCGAAAGGCCACTGACGACAGGCGTTGAAACATGATCGATCTCCCAGACAAAGTAGGCCGGATGGTTAAACAAGTTATTCGGGCGATGCAGCCCTTTCACTTCGACCTCTTGACCCACTTGGTCTAAAAGGTTAAGCCGTGTCGAATACAAGTAAGCAATCGGCTCTCGGCTTTCTTTGTCTAGCAGAACAAAATCGCCCGGCTTTTCTTTAACGGGCCTTAAATAAGGCTCAAGAACACCTTTTAGCGTATCGGAGTGGACTGCTTGGGATTTATAAAAGACATAAGGATCTCCCTCTCCGCCTCTATCACGACGCCATTTTAAGTAGTGATTTTTCTCTATTTCCATCCAATAGGCTCTGGCAGAAGCCAAAAGTTGTGGCGCCGGTGGAGATGTAGGGCCATCTACTACAAGGGCCATCTCCTCTTCAATCGGCTCACACAAAGGTGGAAGAGCCGTTTTCTCTTCTAAATAGGCTACTTTCTTTAGCAGATAGGCCTGTTCAATTTCTCGGATGGATTCAGCAGCGATCTGCAGCTGTTGCGAAAACTCTGGATACTCTTCTACGACAAGCTTAAACGGAGACAAAATGGTCGCCAGGTCGATCTCTTCAAAAGAGTTGTCTAACGCTTTTTTCAACCCTTTCCCTTCAGAAAGTAATCTTTTCACCTCATCATACCGCTCTTCATGCTGTGCCAAAAAGTGTTCGTCTCCAATTTTTTCAACAAAATCTTTAGCGACGAAGAATCTCACCTGCTCTGGGGCCGTAATTTCCATCCATTTGGGATGAAGAGACGAGATAGAGCCTTCGACCAGATCACCGCTATTGAGTTGAGCGACTACCGGAGCTTCAAGATCAGGGGCGATCCTCACATTGACATGGTTCCCTTCAACAGCCCCTTCCAGAACAAAGGTTCTAAAGAGGTACAGCTTCACATCACGAGGGGGACGCACTTGGTAAAAGGCCTCTTGTTCTCCATCGACGACGACCATATCACCTAGAGATAGCTCTCGAACGATCGGGGCCTCTAGAGCTGGGCTGGCTCTTAGCCGCACCTTTTTTTTGATCACTTTTGCAGTGAACGGTTCCTCTCCCGAAAGGGAAAAGGTCAGGAAAAAGCATAGAATAAGGAGTGGGCGAAACATAGTAGCAGGGATTCTAATCCCACGCGGTATTTCCCACAAACTTAGCACTTAAAGCAAGAGAGTGCTAAACCTGTATTGACTTGTTCAACTACAAAATGGTAAAGTTGTTTTTCTAAAACCAGGAGGTTCTTATGGAAGGTGGAAAAATTGTCATCAATGAAAGACTTTTAAGCATTCCTCCCCGTCTATCGGTTAGCTGGAGAGAGGTCTCTTCTCTTTATCAAAAAAGTGAAAGTCTACACATCGTCTTAAAAGGGGGCGAACAGATCGTCGTCGATGACCTAGAAGCAGAGCTGCTGGACACTATCTTTCACCACCACGCCCTGTTTTTAGAAAAGCGGGCCGAAGAAAGGCACCGTGAAATGCTAGGGCCTGCCGGGCTTGCCAAGTGGGCGCCACCTTTTGCAGAAGGAGGCGAAACCATGATGAAAATAGGACTTCCTCCCTTGGACGCCATGGGGATGATGGTCGAACACAATCCAGAACAAAAAGATGCCCCTGCTCTTCCGGCTGACCTATTAGAAAAAGTTTCAGGGGTGATCAGGCTGTTGACCGATGATCCGGAAGGGTTGCCAAAACCCGAAGGGGATTGCCAATGCTTCCATTGCCAAATCGCAAGAGCCTTGCATCCGACCTCAGAAAAAGTAGAGGTGATTGAGCCTCTCGATGAGGTGATCTCTATGGACGACTTGATGTTTTCCGATTGGGAAGTGGAAGATGCAGGTGAAAAACTCTTCAAAGTGAAGAATAAACTCGACCCGGAAGAGAGCTATTCGGTTTTCTTAGGAAGCCCGGTTGGGTGCACTTGCGGTCGCCTTAACTGCGAGCATGTGGTCGCTGTTTTAAAAAGTTGACTACTCATTAGTCGCCCCCCTATGATGCGAATTTATTAGCATATTCATAGGGGGTCTACTTGGCTCGTAAAACTTTTGTCTTGGACACAAACGTCCTACTACACGACCCACAGTCCATTTTCAAATTTCAAGATAACTTACTGATTATCCCTCTTACCGTTCTGGAAGAGCTCGATACGATGAAGAGAGTTCCTGGTGATTTAGGCAAAAACTCAAGAGAAATCATCCGCATACTCGACGGCCTCAAAGAAAGAGGCACAGGCACCCTAAATACAGGCGTCGTCCTAGATGGCGGCCTTGAAATCCGCATTGTACCTGACGCAAAACCCCAATCGCACGACCCTCTACCACTAGACATCAAAGACAATCGCATCCTATTGACCGCATGGTATTTGGCAAAAAATGGCCAAGAACCTGTGATCTATGTTTCCAAAGATATTGCCTCCCGCGTTAAAGCAGAATCGATCGGCCTCGTCGCAGAAGATTATGAAAACTTAAAAGTAGACTCCAACGCCCTGTCGCGTGGGCTACAAAAGATTGAGGCTGAAAAACGGGAAATCGACCTTTTCTATAAAGATGGCCATGTATCGCTAGCAAATACCCCTGCCTTATCGGCAAATGAATACTGCCTGATGACTTCGCCTGAAAATTCGTCTGCGATTGGGAGATATAATCAGCAGCTCAAACAGGTAGATTCGCTTCTTAAAAGTCCTCCACTTTGGGGCATAAAGCCAAAAAATATTGAACAACGGTGCGCCATTGACCTGCTCATGAGAGACGACATTAAGCTTGTCGCTTTAATCGGACAAGCAGGGACAGGAAAAACTCTTCTAGCATTAGCTGCAGGCCTAAGAAAGGTATTCGACGAAGGAACCTACAGCCGCATTCTAGTGAGCCGCCCGATTGTCCCCCTTGGCCGTGACATCGGATACCTTCCCGGAACTAAAGAAGAAAAGCTGTTTAACTGGATGCAGCCTATCTACGACAACCTAGAGTTCCTCTGTGACTCATCGGGGGGTACGGAACCATCCGAGACGCTCAAATATGTGATGGAAAGTAAAAAGCTTGAGATGGAGGCTGTCACCTTCATCCGGGGCCGTTCTCTTCCCAAAATGTTCATCATCGTGGACGAGGCACAGAACTTGACACCTCACGAGGTCAAAACGATCATTTCCCGCGCAGGGGAAGGGACAAAAGTGATCTTAGCAGGCGACCCCTCTCAGATTGACAACCCCTATTTGGACAAGGACTCCAACGGCCTCTCCTACACGATTTTTAGGTTCCAAAACCAAAAAATCTTCGGCCACATGTTCTTAGACAAAACCGAACGTTCCGAACTTGCCGCTATCGCCGCCGACGTGATGTAATTTCGCGAAGCGCTTGGGGTTCTTTAATTGCGTATCAAGCTAAACGGGCTTACGATCACTTGCCCCTAGCTTTTTCATGAAATCAACCAAAGAGCCATAGTCACCTTGATCTGCATGTTTAAGCGCTTGTATATAATCTTTCCGAACAATGCCTTCCTGGTTGAGATGCACAGGCCAAAGTGAATGAGGGCATCCCAAAGAAAGTAAAAAGCGATCGGCAACTAAGCGCGAAAAGCGACCATTTCCATTTTCAAAAGGGTGAATGAAAACTAAGCGATGATGAACTCTTGCGGCCATTTCAAGGAATGTGAGTTCAACTGGGCAACTAAACCAAGACTGCACTTCAAGACAAAGTTCTCCTAATTGTGCAGGAATCAGGCTAGGTTTTATTCCTATTGAGGTCATCGATTTCCTGTATACCCCAGCCCACTCCCAAACATTTTTAAACATGGTCTTATGTATAGCCTTTAGCTCTGATACAACAAACCAATGCTCTGGATTCTTTGATGCTCGAAGATATTTCCTTTGGGCTATCATGATATTTTCTGCTTCAACTCTATTAAGATCATCCAAATGATGAACCCAGGCTGGAATAAGCCCGCTACAGTCGTCTATAGGTGTAGCTCCCTCCGGGAATTGAAATCTTTTTCCCATAAAATCTACTCCTCCCACAACCTTGCATTTGGCCCCTGCAATAAACGTTCTTCTTCTTGCTTTATGAGCTCTTCGACAAAGCGAGAATCTGGCTGTTGTTTTTCTAAATTCATCGTTCCTTTTAGATAATGAACTTGCTTTTCAGCGATTTTTCGAGCCTGCTTTCTTCTAATTGCATCGATTGAATCCTGTAATAGAGGGGCAATCACTAGCTCACATGAAATCGCATCAAGAATTTTATTCAGTGTTGATAAGTTGGCATCGCTCTGCCCCCCTTCGATACGCGACACAGTTGTTTGACGCACCCCTGAACGCTTAGCTAACGCCATTTGAGACATACCCAGCTGTGTACGGATAGATTTTATCAGGGCCCCTATCGTCAAACCTCTTTTTGCTATCTTTACACCTTGCAAACTCTGCATAACCTCTTCAATAAGAAGTATTTCTGAGGGAGAATAGGGTTTTTTCATGTTTACCTTAACTAGGTTATATCATGAATGATATAAAAATGTGCAAAAATTATGCTGAAAAACAGATAGAAAACAGCAAAAATTATCTGATGGATGAGATAAAACTAAGGGAAAGTACATGAGAACCTCCCTTTATTAACGCCACTTCTAGTTTGCTTTAAGGGCACGTTTTTGAGATAGTGATTTGCATGGAAAAATCTTCATTCTTTAAGAGCAGATGGGAAGAGGTGGTCTTTTTGGCCATCACAATGCTGGCTTTCATTGTTTTTTACATGGAAACCGACATCTATACTCCAAGTTTTCCCGAAATGGTGCCCTATTTTGGGGCGACAGAAGACTCAATCCAGCTTTTACTAAGCATGAATTTTTTTGGCTTATGCATCTCTAGCCTCTTTTTTGGGCCTGCATCGGACGCCTACGGAAGAAAGCCAATCTTGTGCAGTGGCCTTGCCATTTTCATGCTCGGCAGCATCGGTTGCGCCTTTGCAGAAACTTTAGAATGGATGGTCATTTGCCGGTTTTTTCAGGGGCTCGGATGTGGGTCAATCGTCAGCGCGGGCGCAGTGACTATTTTTGATGTCTATCCTCCAGCGCGATCGGCAAGTCTTGTCTCTGTCCTAAATGGCGTTGTTTCTGGGATGATGGCCTTAGCTCCCGTTCTCGGAAATTGGATCAGCCTTCACTTTGGTTGGAGGGCAAACTTTTATCTGATTGCCATCCTATCGATCGTCGCCTTCTTCAGCAATGTCTCATTGACCCGGGAAACATTGCCAAAACAAAAGCGGACACCTCTTAGCCTGCCCCGAATTTTAAAAAATTACGGCTCCCTTTTGGTTAATTTCCCTTTCATGGCCCATACATTGATTTGGTCTTTGATGTTCAGCCTAACGATCGTCTTCATCGCCAATCTCTCACTTATTTTTGTCGAACATTTGCATGTGTCCAAAGAGGCCTTTGGCTATTACCAGATGACCATCATGGGTATTTTCTTTGTAGGGAGCATGACCACTGCCTATCTGATCAAAAAGCTCGGGATGCCCATCACTAAATTTATTGGAAATGGCTTCTATCTTTTGGGTGTCATTGGGCTCAATATCTTGACTTTCAACTATTCACAAGACCCTCTTTTTCTAGTCATCGCGATGGCACTGGTCAGCATCGGAAGTGCTTTGAGCATCACAATCTACTTCACCTACTCCCTCGCGCCTCTTCAAGAGTCACTGAAAGGCTCTGCGATGTCGTTAGTTCAATCGCTCCGGATCTTCATCACCTCATCGATGGTTTACATCGCTGCCAACCAATTCGACGGAACAACTCTGCCGATCAGTTACCTTGCCAGCCTCTGCACGCTCATCTGTCTTGCTCTTTACTACGCTCTGTACCAAAGAAATCAACACATCGCCAGCACCCAAGCCGAAGAACTTACAGTTCTATAAGCCACAGCCATTCTTCTCTTAGTTCTTTAAAAAAAAGGATCTATTTAAAGGGATATCATGTAAAATACCTTTTGAAAATTTAAGTAAAATACGAGATTTATGACATTTAAAGACCTTGGGCTGCTGGACGAATTGCTAAAAGCTGTGGATGTAGCAGGCTACACGAACCCTACTCCTATTCAGGAGCAGGCGATCCCCCTCATTTTGCAGGGGCACGACCTTTTAGCCGGCTCGCAGACCGGTACTGGAAAAACGGCAAGCTTTACATTGCCGCTGCTTCAACGTTTGATGGGACAGCTTCAGGGACAACCGACGCTCCGCGCCCTTATATTAGCTCCGACAAGAGAATTAGCGGCTCAAGTCTTGGAAGATATCAGAACATACGGTAAATTCCTCCCCCTAAGAGCTCAGGCAGTCTTTGGCGGCGTGAACATCATGATGCAGGCAAAGAGCTTGCGCAATGGCGTTGACATCTTAGTAGCAACACCTGGCCGCTTACTTGACCTTGTAAGACAAAAGAAAATCGACCTTTCCCGCATTGAAACATTAGTATTAGACGAAGCCGATCGGATGCTCGACATGGGTTTTATCCATGACATTCGCACCATTGTCAGCATGACTCCTAAAAACAGGCAAACATTGCTGTTTTCTGCCACTTTTTCTTCAGAGATCAAAGCATTGGCAGCTAACTTTTTACGTCAACCTAAGTCGATCGAAACTGTCCGTCACAATACTCCGACAGAATTGGTTAAACAAAAAATACACCCTGTTGATAACAAAAGAAAGCGAGAGCTGTTGTCTCACTTGATCACTTCTGAGAACTGGCAACAGGTTCTAGTTTTCACCCGGACAAAACATTGCGCCAATCGTTTAGCTGAAGACTTACGCGAAGAAGGGATTTCTGCAGCCGGGTTCCATGGAAACAAAACTCAAGCAGCGCGTACCAAAGCTCTTGCCGGATTTAAAGAAGGAAAAGTCAGGATCCTTGTCGCAACCGATATCGCCGCAAGGGGTATTGATATCGACCATCTTCCTTATGTGGTCAATTTTGAACTTCCTAATGTCCCCGAAGACTATGTTCACCGGATCGGACGGACAGGAAGGGCAGGAAACAAAGGTGAAGCGATCTCTTTAGTCTCTGTCGATGAACACAAGTTCCTAAGAGACATCGAATCGTTGCTTAAACAAAAAATAGAGAATGTTGTCGTTCCTGGCTTCGAACCCAATCCTGCGATCAAAGCGCAACCTATTTTCCTTGGTCGCGGCGGTGGCGGCGGTGGCGGGCAGCAATTCCGCGGTGGTGGCTCCTCAAACAGAGGCGCTCCCCGTTCGAATAGCAAACTCCACTCTTCCCGAGGCAAACCCCAATATTCTAACCGCTCCCGTTAACACTTTGGATGAACTTGAAAAAGTTCATCCAAAAAAATTGAGAAAAAATACGATATATCGTACCTTTCTAGAACAAAAGGCAGAAAATGACCGGCTTTGTTGTCTATGAAACTGAAGAGTACGGTGAGTGGGTAAAATCTCAAACCTTAAAATCTCGGCAACAAATCCAAGCTCGAATATTAAAAATTGAAGAGGAAGGACATTTTGGGCATAACAAGTTTTTAGGAGACAGAGAAATCTGGGAATTAAAATTTAATGATGGAAGGCGAATCTACTACGCTCACATTCCTGAATTGAAAATTATTTTACTGCTAGGGGGAAATAAAAATGGCCAAGACAAAGACATCAAAAAAGCAGCAAGCATCCTCAAAAAACTGGGAAAAGCTCGACCTTGAGAAAATCCCAGGAGTTAAGAAAAGCAACCCTTTAAAAGACTTGGTCAATCCACAAAAAACTGCCTTGGCCATTTTAGAATGCTTGGAAAATAATGACCCCGAAGGGGTTATGGAAATGGTTTCTATTTATTTATATGCTCTGAATAAATCAAAGCTCCGAAAGCAAACCGATCTTCCTAAATCAACTATGTACTCTGCACTAAAGCATCGGAATCCCACTATTAAAACTCTGGCAAAAATTATGTATAGCTCTACTCATGCTGTTTAAGGAATATCTTTGAGTGCACGGATGCACTCTTTGAGGAGAGGGGCATCTTTGGATTGGTGGGCAGAAAGGCAGGTTAGCAAGCTGACGTAAACAGCCGCGAACTTGGCAAATGCCCACCTTTCATCTGAAATGGGGCCATAGGCCTCTCTAAATTTTGCATGAGCCTGTTTTGGTAAAAAAATATGGGCAATTGATAAATCAATTGCCGTGTCGTCAAACTGAGCATTAGCCCAATCGATCACCCCAGACAATTGCCGTCTCGAGTTAACAAGCAGATGGCCCATGTGAAAATCATTATGAATAAGGGCAATCTTTGGAGGAAACCGGAGATGAAACGCTATCTCAACCACCTCCCTTAATTGTTTTTGATTTGTGATCAGACCTAAGCGTCCCAGCTCCTGCAGATGTTGTTCAATGAGCTGTTCTAACGGTTTTCTATCGATAGCAAATACTAGTTCCTTCGAGGGAGAAGAATAAGTAGGGTCGAGCTCTGTTAGAGGGATGGCGTGGAGCTTAGCAAGAAAATGGCCTAATGGTTCTGCAAAAGCACCACTTTCCTCTTCATTTAAGTCTGCCTCACGGGCAGTAATTCCTGGCAATTGTTCATAACCCATAAACTTCCATGGGAAATCAGCTGTTGGGGCCCCTTTCCATCGAGGGACTGGGACTGGCAAAGGAAGTTTGGAAGAAATCTTGGGCAAGAGCAGCAACTCTCTTTCTAAATACTTGGCTGCTTGCGCATTCCTCGGAAATTTAAACACCCATTTTTCATCTACAAGGAAGACGCCATTAAACCAAGCGGCCCCAAGCAGCCGTATCGAACTTGGTTTAAGCTGAGGAAACTGAGCTTCGATCAAGGCAAAAGCCTCTTCTGCCTGTAAAACGACTTCCCCCTCCCATTCATATCCCATTTTTCTTCCAACTCGCGTTACGTTATACTCTATAGCATTATGATCCAATTTGATGATGTTTCTTTAGGCTTTGCCGGCCACACACTTTTTGAAGGCGCCTCCTTTTCTCTGCAAAAAGGGGAACGATGCGGACTTGTAGGCCGAAATGGTTCGGGTAAGTCGACCATTTTCCGCTTGGTTACTAAGCAAATGGAGTCAGATAAAGGAAGAGTTAGCCTTCCTAAAGATTATCGGATCGGTCACTTGGAGCAACACATCAACTTCACCGAATCGACTTTGATCCAAGAGGCGGCTCTTGCGCTGCCCGACCCGGACCATCTTTACAAAGCCGAAAGGATCTTATTTGGCCTTGGGTTTACTGAAGATGATCTCTACGAACACCCCTCCTCCTTTTCCGGCGGATATCAGTTACGGTTGAACTTGACCAAAGTCTTGGTGGCAGAACCCAATTGCCTTTTGTTAGATGAACCGACCAACTACCTCGACTTGATGGCCATTCGATGGCTAGCAGGATTCTTAAAGAAGTGGCAGGGTGAATTCATCCTCATTTCTCACGATAGAGAGTTCATGGATCAAGTCACGACCCACACCATGGGAATCCATCGAGAAAAAGTGAGAAAAATGAAGGGTTCTACCCTTGATTTCTTCACTCAGATCCTAATGGAAGAAGAAATACACGAAAAAACACGGATAAAAGTAGAAAAGAGAAAAGAGCACCTTCAAAACTTCATCGACCGATTTGGGGCAAAAGCGACAAAAGCGGGCCAAGCAGAGTCGAAAAAGAAGATGTTGGCAAGAGAACCTGTTTTAGAAAAACTCAATCAACTTTCCGAACTCTCTTTTT
The DNA here is from genome assembly GCA_963765145.1 of Parachlamydiales bacterium. GTDB lineage: Bacteria > Chlamydiota > Chlamydiia > Chlamydiales > JAJFMK01 > JAGVKY01. The sequence goes on along the minus strand of CAVXVG010000018.1, from coordinate 204,869 downwards.
CCTTCAATCAAGCCCCTTTTCCGGGGAAAAAGATGATTGGCGCAGAAAACGTCACTTTTTCCTATGGCGAAGGCCCTTTGATCGAAAACTTTTCTCTCGAAATTGAAAAAGGTGAAAAAATTGCGATCATCGGAAAAAACGGCCGTGGTAAATCGACTCTACTACGTCTTCTAGGAAACGATTTAAATCCAAATGATGGAAAAGTTTCTACGTCCGAAAATATGCGGCTTGGTTATTTTGGGCAAACGCACATCGACCGCTTAGATCCCTCACATACTATTGAAGAGGAGATTGCCTCGGCCAATCATGGACTCAACTACAAAGAGATCAAAAGCATTGCCGGGAAGATGATGTTTACCGGCGATCTATCGGAAAAGGGCGTGTCGGTCCTTTCCGGGGGTGAAAAAAGCCGTGTTCTTCTGGGCAAAATCGTGGCCAAGCCCTGCAACCTCCTGTTGTTGGACGAACCGACTCACCACTTAGACATCGAATCGATCGAAGCCTTGATCGATGCGATCGACGATTTTGAGGGGGCTGTCATCATCGTCACTCACAGCGAATTGATTTTGCGTAGGCTAGCCCTCGATAAGATTATTCTGTGCGGAGAGGCCAAACAAACCCTCTTTCTAGGTAACTACGACGAATTTTTGGACTCTGTTGGCTGGGAAGACACTACAAAGCAAGGCGCTTCTAAACAAAAAGCGCCTGCGAACAATGACCGTAAGGAAAGGGCTGAAGCTGTTTCTAAAAGATCGGCGGCGCTCAAACCGATCGAACAAAAGATCGAATCGACAGAAAAGCAACTGCAAGCCCTCGAGAAGCAACAAAAGGCCTTTGATCCTAAAAAGGAAGAAGCAAAAGCCGCGGGCATTCGGCAAAAACAGATCGAGCAACTCGAAACTGATCTCTACGATTTGTATGCTCTTTTAGAAAAAACAAAAGAGTCGTTCGAATGATCTACGACCAGATCGTTTTAGGTGGAGGCGCGGCCGGTTTTTTTTCTGCACTTGCAGCAAAACAAACCCATCCTAATGCCAAAGTGGCTATTTTAGAAAAGACAGCCGTCCTTCTATCAAAAGTGAGAGTATCTGGAGGAGGAAGATGCAATGTTACACATGCTTGTTTCGACCCTACTCTGCTTGTCAAAAACTATCCACGGGGCTCTAAAGAGCTGATTGGCCCTTTTCATCGATTTGGTCCTCAGCAAACAGTCGAATGGTTTCAAGAAAGGGGTGTTGAGCTAAAAACAGAGGATGATGGGAGAATGTTTCCTATCACCGACAACTCTGAAACGATCATCGATTGCTTAGTGAAAGAGGCCAAAAAATTGGGGGTTGAAATCTTCTTTAGAGAGCGGATTGAGACCATTGAGAAAACCGAAAATGGCTTTACCCTATTCGGAAAGGAGAACAGCACCTTTCAAGCCAAGAAATTGGTGCTGGCAACAGGAAGTCAAGCCGATGGTTTTGCCTTTGCAAAACATTTTGGACACACCATTCAAGAGCCGGTTCCCTCTCTTTTCACTTTCAATGTGCCTAATTCTCCCTTACATGAATTAAGCGGCATTTCCTTCGAATTGGTCCAGATTGCGCTGAAAGGCTCTTCCTTTTCTCAAACCGGCCCTCTTTTAATCACCCATTTTGGGTTTAGCGGTCCAGCTGCGCTAAAACTTTCTGCTTTCGCAGCACGGCCTTTGAACGAAAAAAACTATGAAGTGGAATTGCTCATCGATTGGCTTCCTCACTTAAAGCTGGAAAAGATCCATGACATCCTTTTGTCACTTAAACAAAAGTCGCCTCAAAAAAGTTTGTTTTCTGAAAACCCCTTCCATTTGCCCAAACGGTTCTGGAAACTAAAGCTGGGCCCAATTGATGAAAAGAAACTAAACGACATTTCATTGAAAGAACTCAATACATTATCTGAACAGCTACACCAAGACCCTTACCAGGTTAAAGGAAAAACGACTCACAAAGAGGAGTTTGTCACCTGCGGAGGGATAAACTTGAAAGAGGTTAACTTCAAAACCATGGAAAGCAAGATGTGCCCTGGCCTCTACTTTGCAGGAGAAATTTTGGATGTTGATGGGATCACCGGCGGCTTCAATTTTCAAAATGCCTGGACCACAGGCTTCATTGCAGGCTCTTCTTGAACAATTCGACCTGATGGGTTAGAACAAGGGAAAACCTTGAGGGACTCCATGGGAAATGATGTCAAAAATTCCGGTATTTTTAAATTAGGGGGAGATCTTCCCGTCTATCGTCTTGGCTTTGGAGCCATGCGTGTCACTGGCCCAGGCATTTGGGGACCTCCTAAAAACCCTCAAGAGTGCAAAGCTGTTTTGAAAAAAGCTATTGAACTTGGCGTTAACTTGATCGACACAGCCGATTCCTATGGCCCAGAAGTTTCTGAAAATTTGATTGCCGAGGCACTTTCTCCTTATCCTAAAGGGCTTGTCATTGCCACCAAAGGTGGATTCGAAAGACCCGGTCCTGATCAATGGAAAGAAAATGGAAAGCCAGATTACCTTAAAAAATGTGTTGAAAACAGCTTAAAAAGGTTAAAAGTTTCTTGCATCGACCTGTATCAACTCCATCGGATCGATCCTAAAGTCCCTGTAGAAGACTCACTAGCAGTTCTAAAAGCATTTCAAGATCAAGGAAAAATTCGTCATATCGGTCTTTCCGAAGTCTCTGTTGCCCAAATTGAAAGGGCAAAAAAAGTTGTCCCCATCGTCTCTGTTCAAAACCTCTATAATTTAGAAAATCGTCAATCTGAGGATGTACTGGGGTACTGCGAAAAGCATAGTATAGGCTTTATCCCTTGGTTCCCCATCGCAAGCGGCGACCTGGCAAAACAAGGTGGAAAGCTTGATCAGATTGCAAAAGCAAAGAAAGCAACCAATGCCCAAATTGCTTTAGCTTGGCTTTTGAAGCGCTCTCCCGTCATGTTGCCCATTCCAGGCACATCGAGTGTAGCTCACCTAGAAGAAAACGTCGCCTCGGCCTCTATTCAGCTTTCAGATCAAGAATTCGAAGCACTATCAGGAAAGCGGATGCAACCGGCTTAAATTATCGCAACAAATGGTTTGCATCATTTTGCCTCTTATACTAAATAAGGCAATAAAGGATTTATTATGAAGAAATTAATGTTTTTAGCGATCTTTTCAACGATTGCAACTTCTGCTAACGCCAGTTACTTTTATCTGGGTGGACAAGGTGGCATAACATTTTCAAAGACTGCAGAAAAAACAATCAGCCCTACCGAACAGCACAATTTAGGCGGATATGGGTTTGTTGGTGGAGGATTTGTCGGTTATAACTTTGACTTCGATTGTGAGAGATTTGATGTGGGGGTGGAAGGGTTCATTGTTGGAAATACAACAAATAATCACATTTTTCACCGCCAAAATGATGCCAAGGTCACCGTTAGGTCAAACTATGACTGGGGATTTAGAGCCTTACCTGGCTATCAGCTATACCAATGTGTAGAAGCCCACTTAATCGCAGGCTATGTTAGAGGAAATTTCAGAATTAAAGACTCCGGAACATATGGCACCATTTCCAAAACTTTTAATTCTGACGGTTATCAAGTTGGATGTGGCTTGACAGTCGATATCTCAGATTGCATGGCGTTTCGTTTTGACACTGTCTTCAATGGGTATTGTCTCCAAAACAACCGAGGCCTTACAACCACAGACCTGGTCAACACCTACTCTGTCAGAGCAAACTCTTTAGACAGCACCCTTTCACTGCTCTACCATTTCTAGAGTACGCGCTAGCGTTTGGAGTGCTCTACGCCCGTTTAGCTTTCACTTTTCACTGACAAGTCAAAGCTAAACAGGAGTTTAGCACTCCAAACGCTTCGCGATGAATGGAACTTTTTTGATTTTGGTAGCAAAACGGGACATCCTGGACAAATCCTTAAAGCTGCTTACTGATGAGGGCTGCAGCTTTTATCTAGTTCGCAGCGCGTTTGCAGCTCCAGAATAGACTGCATAAAATAGCTCTAAAAGTAGTTGAGAAATCGAAGCAACAGCGCCATTTGGAACCCTCACGTTGACTTAATTGGGTAGGTTTTCTACTATCCGACCCTCTCTTTGGAGAGATTTTAACGTTGGATGCGATCAAAATGGAATCTATATGCATATGCAGCCTCCGCTTTGCCCTTACTGTCGCTTGGGCTTTTACTCACAGGGCGTTTGCAGCAATCGCAATTGCGTAATTTACAACCGATAATTCAACTAACTTAACGTGAAAACTAGTTTTTTATTGTCTTTTGTTTTGCTGATCTTCTTTTCCTCTTGCTCAAGAGGAAAAGAAGATTTTCGAACACAAGCTTCTGAAATTGAAACCCCTGACAGAGTAGTGTTAGACAATTTTTTTTCCATTCTCATCAAACAAAATGAGTTTGGTTATAATCTTTTCGGGAATAAGCCTGTATCAATTCTCTCTTATCCAGTTGCAAAACAAGATGAAATCAACAACTTAACTCTCCACCCAGCCCTCTTAGACGAGGGGTGGGCAGTCTGGCAAAAGTATTCTTCTCTCTTCCCTTCAAAAAACTTTACACTATTTATGTTCGAATCAACAATAAGGGGGATGGTGATACACCACATCGGAATTATCAACCAAGAAGCTGTAAGAACTGCCTTGAAAACTAACCAGGAAATATTTTCTTCAATAGGTAACAACCTGAGCTTAGACATTCTGCAGATCTTCCAAGGCTCCAATCCATGCAGTCTATTAGGACTAGGCATTTTATATGGATACGGTTACAACAACCCCAAACTTTTTGAACGACGAGAGAATATTGCATTATTCTACTTAAGTCATCCCCAAATGTTTGCGGCAGACCGTGATAAAATGACAGAAGAAAGCCTGAACATCTGTTTTATGCTTGGAGAATTGGCTGAATCTTCTGATTCTTTTATCCTTGAACCTTCTGAAAATTTTCACACGCTTGTAGAAGAGTTTAATTTTATAAATTCTAATACAGAAACTTTTGAATTAGATGGAGCTGCCCTTGGAATAACCCCTTTCAGTGGCATTCGATTTGTCTGTTTTGAAAATGAAACAGAAGAAAATAACCGACTTAGAGAATCTTATGAAGCAACGCTTAACACAATGATCCGCAGATATGCGAACAACTCTTTTCTGGAGGTAACATTAGACCAATGGGTAAATGGTTAACTTTTTACATCTTATTTTTAATCACTTTTCTTCATGGATTCGAAGGGAGAGCGGCATGTGAAAAATTGATGGCAGACAACTTATCAGCCGTCGAGCTGTATCTTCAAAATGTCATTCAAAATGAGACCATCACTAAAGTTGACCCTAATGGCATCTATTTTAAAACTATTCAAAAAGGAACTGGCAGCCAACAAATCGCTGATAAGGATTCCCCCCTATTAACCATCGATATTTATGAATTAGATGCTGACGGGAAAGAAAAATTCTCTTTCACCATTGGGCCTGCAAAAAAGGTCCGCTTAGAAACTTGTCTTGAAGCACTAAGGAAAGGGGTAACGGGAATGGTGGTTGGTGAGAAAAGGAGAATTTTTGCTCATCCTAAGTTTACGCATGGAGAGCTAGGATTTTATGCACCGGAACACTATGTCGTTTTTGAAGTTGAGGCCATCGCCACCGGAACCTGACTCCAAACGCTTCGCGACGATTAAAAGAGGTTTTGTTGAACCCACTCAATCTCCTCTTTGGTGACGGTGTGAGACATGCCTGGGTAGACTTTTAAAGTGACATCGGCTCCTAAAGTTTCTAGAAGCTGTTTAGAAGCTTGTGAACGCTCTAGCGGAACATGAGGATCATTGTCGCTTGTTCCAATGAACACTTTTGTCTTCTTAAAATTGCCGTGATATTTCGAACGATCGAGCTCTTTTCCTATCAATCCACCTGTAAAAGCAACTACGGCCCCGTAGGATGTGGCATACCGTGCGGAAACCTCTAAACTGAGGCACGCCCCTTGCGAAAAGCCCATTAGGTAGATTTCCGAGGTAGGTATTACTATTGCGGTATCATCAATGAGTTGTTTGATGGTTTTAACAGAGGCAGAAAGCCACGGTTCATTCAATGTGTCATCCACCATAAAGTTATAGGGATACCAACTATTGTTCTCTGCTTGAGGGGCGACGATATAAAAACTCTCATCGCAAAAGTGATCGGCTAAACGGAGCATGTCGACAGCATTGCCTCCGCGCCCATGCAGCAAAATCAAGGCTTTAGAGGCTTTATCGAGAGGTTGACCTCTTTTTTCTACTTTCATCAATCTGCAAACCTTTTTAAATCAAGATGGACAGGAGGAAGTAGTCTTTCAATATCTTTTCTATGTGGCTCTTCCCAAGGAGGCAACTTTAGTGTCTGCCCTAATTGCTCCAATGGTTCATCGATCATAAAACCGGGAGGAAGTGTCGCTATTTCAAATAAGACCCCTCCAGGCTCTCTAAAATAGATCGAGTGAAAATATTCTCTATCTAAAACAGGAGTGACATTAAGACCCATGTTGTAAAGCTTTGTCCTTGCTTCCTGTTGTGAAGCTTCGGTCGCAGTTGCAAAGGCGACATGGTGGACTGTTCCACAGCCGGGCAAGCCGGTTAAAGCATCTGGGCTGCACAAGATGTCGACAAAATCGCCACCCATTCCACTGGCTGAAAAACGGAAACGGTTCCCCTTTTCTTGGATCAAGACATGGTCCATCTGGCCGACAAGTAATCCAGCAGTCTTTTCGTAACACTCTTCTGCAAGCGTTATCCCATAAAACCCTTTAATGGCATGCTCTTGGGGAATATTTCCATTTACATACCCCGTTCTTCCATCTTTCCGATTGCCAACAAGTTCAAGCCCTAAGCCATCTTCATCTTCTAGATAAATGTAAATTTCATCATCGAAACGGGCTTGTGGAGCTTTATGCTTCACTCCAAAACGTTGCAACCTTTTCAACCAGTAGTCGATAGATCCCTCTGGAATTGAAAAAGAAGTTACCGTTAGTTGTCCCTTTCCTTTTCGCCCTTTAGGGATGCCCACATAAGGAAAAAATGTGATGATCGTTCCGGGAGCCCCACTTTCGTTGCCATAATAAAAGTGATAAATTTCTGGCGCATCGAAGTTGACCGTCTTTTTCACTAAACGCAAGCCTAAAATGCCTGCATAAAAATCCAAATTCTTCTGCGGATCTGATGTCATCGCAGTGACATGGTGCAAACCGGTTACAAGTTTTTTCATGGAGAAAGCCTAGGCAATGCTTTTTTAATACCCTCTTTAGAATCTTCAAAATAGGCAGGCCCTGCCAGTAAGGTCACTTTCGTGACAGAAGGGGCAGCCGCTGCCCCTTTATTCTGCAGAACTTTTTCAGTTCGATAAGCATCGACAGCTCCTTTAACAACAGCACCGGCAACTTCAGCCGTTGGCGATGAGAGTCCAGCATCTTTTAAGTCACTTGCGTGAGAGTAACTGTCTACGCCCAATCGGACAGCTTCTCGCATTCCAACAACACCTACCATTTCCATCGATTCGGACTTAAAGGAATCGCGACTTCCTAAACCAATTAGCAACAGCTTCTTAGCTTTAATCGTGTTGGGTGGAGGAGTAATCAGAAGGGTCTCTAAAGCTTTCCCCTGAAATTGATGACTTTTCCGAAGATCGGTAATAAGTCCATTCAACGCCTCATCAACATGCACCATCCCATTCAGCTCTTTGGGCAGTGCCGGAGGAGAGGTATAAATATCCCCTTCAACATATTCAAAAAGGCAAACGATTTGCAAAGGGGTTTGTTGCGCCGAAGGGCTTTGCACAACAGCTTCGATTTCGACCCCATCGATCTTTCCAAGAGAGCTCTTTGTCCCCACCTCTGGCAACGCTGCAGCCGCCAAAAAAAGAGAGAGGAAAAAGGTTCCACATTGATTTAGAATGACTTGCATAAAGTTCCTTTCCATTGACTTTTCTTAAAAAAGTATCTATTTATCGTTTATAGAGCAAAAAGGGATTTTTATGAGCAATAAGTACGCAGAATTTTTAACACCGAGCAATTGCGCACTGGCCTTGATTGACTATCAACCGGCGATGTTTTTTGGGGTACAAAGCCATGACAGGATGCTGGTTCTGCAAAATGCCATCACCTTAGCTAAAACAACCAAACTCTTTGGGATCCCAACTATCTTATCTACTGTGGCTAAAGATTCTTTTAGCGGCCCCCTTGCTCCAGAGTTAACCTCGGTTTTCCCAAATCAAACAGTGATCGACCGGACATCGATCAACGCTTGGTTAAATGCAGATTTCCGAAAAGCTGTTGAGGCTACAAAAAGAAAGAAAATTGTCCTTGCTGGCTTGTGGACTGAAGCTTGCGTCCTCTTTCCTACCTTAGAATTGCTCAAAGCAGGTTATGAAGTCTATGTTCCGACTGACGCTTGTGGCGATGTCTCTGTTGAAGCGCATGAAAGAAGCGTGCAGAGGCTGATCCAAGCTGGAGCCACTCCGATCACCTCCTTACAGTTTCTTTTCGAACTTCAGCAAGATTGGGCTCAAGGAAATACCTACAATGGGGTGATGGAGATTTTAAAAGCTCATTCTCCTTACGGCATCCAGGTGAGATTTTCCAAGTGGGCCTTGGGAGAACACGCCTCAGAAAGCGGGAAGTAGATCCATGATGGATCAAGAACCCGATTTGATCCTATTCAATGGCAAAATCACCACCCTTGATCCAGAACAACCTGAAGTTTCTGCTTTGGCTGTAAAAGATGGGCTCATTTCTGCGTTGGGCCATGAGGAACTAAACGGGCTTGCAGGTCCAAAAACTCTTGTCCTAGACCTCAAAAACCGACGTTTGATCCCTGGCCTCAACGATTCCCATCTACACCTCATCCGTGGGGGATTGAACTACAACATGGAATTACGATGGGATGGTGTTCCCTCTCTTGCCTATGCACTTGAGATGCTAAAAAAACAGGTAGCTGTTACCTCTCCGCCCCAGTGGATTAGAGTGATAGGGGGATGGTCGGAATTCCAATTCATTGAAAAAAGGATGCCGACACTCAAAGAACTCAATGAAATCGCTCCAAATACTCCTGTTTTTGTTCTCCACCTCTATGACAGAGCCCTCTTGAATGGTGCAGCTTTGCGGGCTGTGGGTTATACAAAAGAAACTCCGGATCCGGTTGGAGGAAGAATTGAGCGGGATAAAAATGGACAGCCAACTGGCATGTTGATCGCAGAGCCAAATGCGATGATTCTTTACGCAACGTTGGCAAAAGGCCCCAAACTGCCTTTAGATGATCAAATCAATTCGACTCGCCATTTTACTCGAGAGCTTAACCGATTAGGGCTCACTAGCTGCATTGATGCAGGAGGGGGCTTTCAAAACTATCCTGAAGACTATCAGGTGATCGAAACCTTGCACAAAAACAAACAGCTCACCATTCGAATCGCCTATAACCTTTTCACCCAAAAACCAGGCGCAGAACTAGCCGATTTTCAAAAGTGGTCAAAGCAGGTGACGCCTTATTCCGGCGATTCGTACTACAGGCATAATGGGGCAGGAGAAATGCTTGTCTTTTCAGCAGCCGATTTCGAAGACTTTTTAGTTCCAAGGCCTGACTTACCATTTACTATGGAAAACGATTTAAAAGGTGTCATCAGGTTCCTTGTCGAAAATCGATGGCCCTTTCGCTTACATGCCACCTATAACGAAACCATAAGCCGGGCTTTGGATGTATTTGAGGCGGTCAATCAAGAAATCCCCTTCAAAGACCTCACATGGTTTTTCGATCATGCAGAAACAGTCTCAGACCACAACCTTGAAAGGATAAAAGCCTTGCACGGAGGAATTGCTATCCAACACCGGATGGCCTTTCAGGGGGAATATTTTATCCAGCGGTACGGGAAAGAGGCCGCCAAAAGAAGCCCTCCGATTCGAAAAATGTTAGAAATGGGGATACCGGTTGGAGCTGGAACCGATGCAACACGCGTAGCAAGTTACAACCCTTGGGTATCCCTCTACTGGATGGTCACAGGTAAAACGGTTGGAGAAACGGCCTTATATGGAATTGAAAACAGGCTAAGTCGCGAAGAGGCATTACGTCTTTATACACTTGGAAGCGCCAAATTATCTCGCGAAGAAACGTTTAAGGGCTCCTTATCGGTGGGAAAATATGCCGACATGGCCCTCCTTTCTCAAGATTATTTCACCGTCCCTGATGAAGAAATCAAACAGATCACTTCTCTCCTCACTATCTTAGGCGGAAACATCGTCTATGGCGTTGAGGAGTTTGCCCCTCTCGACCCGAACAAAGATCTACCCATCAGCCCCGATTGGTCACCTGTTAAACTATTTGGTGGCTACCAACAATGCCCGCAGTGCCAAAAACAGTGCCTAGACACTCACCTTGGCCATACTCATCCGGAACAACCTCTCAACCCATGGTCATTTGGTTGCGACTGTTTCGCCTACTAACTCTCCGAATACAAAAGCTGCGGTGTTTATTATTCGTAGGTATCAGAAATGTAAAATGTCTTTTTTTGTCCAAATCTTTTATCTCTTTGCAGACACACGTTGCATTTCCAGCCATTTGATTCCTTTGAAAGAAGGAATTATTTCATCAACATTTGGGTTATCCAACTAGCTGACATTTCTCTTTATACGCTATAGCAAGAAGTTGTTTAAGCTAAGAGAGCACCTGCTAAAAAGGAATAGGGGTTTGCTATTACAAGCTCTTTGACTCGAGAAGCAATTGCAAATGCGCACCCCAATTGGATCACTCCGGTTAAGACTTTCAGGGGCTTTGATTTGGCTCTAGCATACCAGTCAAAATTGAGACCCGTAAGGAAGGAGCCAGTCATTCCAATTCGCCAAGCCTCAACTCGCTTTCCAGTGCGGTATGCAGCTTGATAATAATCTGAATCATTCTCTAACCGCGAAGAATCTATCTCTGAAAATCGAAACCTTAACGTAGGCGAAATCAGAACACTTAAAGCGCCTCCCAAACAGTTAAAAAAAACAGCAGGGACTCGAATAATAAGAGGTAATTGAGTCAAATTCTTTCCCGCCAAGAAGCGGTTGGTTAGATTATATCCCGATAAAGCGGCATGAAACCGGGGAAGGATACGGAGGAGTGCGATGTTATCTAGAGGCTTCAAGCTTTTGCTCAGCAAAAACTCGCTATCTTTGAATAAGTAGAAATAATTCTCTGACTTGCACTGGCACCAATCTTTAGTTGAGCCTCCGGGTGCTTCTCCAAATCTAGGATTTCCACCAAAGATTCTAATGAGCAAATTGCTAAGAGGATTAGTTCCGTGCCTTAATGTTTCAAGTCCAAGTGCATTCGCAATTCCACTATCAGCGAGTTTGTATAAAACATGCCCCAGTCTAAAGACAACTAAATTTACCATGCAACAATAATAATTATTTTTTACTAAAAATTCAAGCTTTTCCCCTTTCTAATAATATAAAGTTAATTATTAACATTTTTAACAATAAAACGTGAGGGTTTGCCCCACGCTTCTTGAAAGCTTGATCAGACGGCTCTCTAGTTTTTCTTTTGACTTTTTTGATTGCTTGCTACAGATTCCTTTTTCAAAATTAGAAGGAGATTTTAGATGAAATTTTTTCAAAAAATGGGATTTGTTTTAGCACTTGTGTTTACTTCTCAAAGCCTTTTTGCATCAACGTACATGGAAGTGTTTAAGAGGCACAGCAACCCTGTATTTATTGAAACAGGCAGTTGCACAGGAGATGGTATTCAATTAGCTCTGCAAGCAGGTTTTTCGGAAATACACTCCATCGAAATCGTGCCAGAGCTTTACGCGTATTGCTGTCAACGTTACAAGGACAACCCAAATGTTCATCTGTACTTAGGCGATTCAGCCGTAGTCTTGTATGACATTTTGGAAAAACTCAACCAGCCGGCCACTTTTTGGCTCGATGGCCATTACTGCGGTGGCGCAATGATCGCCGATTCCCCTATTCCAATCATCGACGAATTGTCTCTTATTAGTGCTCACCCAATAAAAAATCACACGATCTTAATTGATGATGTTCGTCTCTTTGATAAGCCTGAGTTTCTTTACATCAAGCTAAATGACATCATTGGCCTATTAAAATCGATCAATCCAGATTATCGAATCTCCTATGAAGACGGATACATTGCAAACGACGTTCTTGTAGCAGAAATTCCTAAGACCAAGGATGCACGTAACTACAAAAAAGGCCGTTAACAAAAAAATGCCGGGGGCAAACCCCCGGCTGAATTAATGAGTGATGAGAGAATAAACTGCTCGTCCTAAACGCTCTCTTCCTTTTAAAAAAGGAATTTCAATGAGAAAGGCTATTTCCACCACTTCGCCACCTAAACTCTCCACCAATTGCGCTGCAGCGTCAGCTGTCCCACCAGTAGCTAAAACATCGTCGATTACGACCAATTGGTCCCCTTTTTTGATACTATCTACCTCAACTTCAAAAGAGGCTGTCCCATACTCTAAAGCATAATTAATTTTACGTGTTTCTCGAGGGAGCTTTCCTGCCTTGCGAACCATTACAAAAGGCACTTTTAACTCATAGGCCAAGGCTGCACCAAAGACAAATCCTCTTGCGTCCAGACCTACGATCCCATCAAGGTCCATATCGCGATAACGATCGGCAAACTTTTGGATAGCGCGATGGAACGCGTCGGGATTTTGAAGCAGATTGGCATAGCTAATAAAATTAATGCCTGGCTTGGGAAAATTGAGAACAGGGGTTAAAAAACTAGAAAGTTCTTGGCAATCTCCTGCAAGCGTTGATTCCTGAGCGTAAACTGTACAAAAGAAGCTTACACTTGCAAGACAGCAAATAAGGATGTTTTTCATATTTCTCTCCATAGTGAAGTTCAAATTTTAAGATAACCTCCATAAAAGTCACTCAAAATATTGAGACAGTAAGCAAGCTAGAGGAGCACAGCGTTGTTTCATATTTAACCGACGTGAAAAGAGTTTTTTATTTCGCAACGCGCTTGGAGTGCTAAACTCCTGTTTAGCTTTGACTTATCAGTGAAAGTGAAAGCTAAACAGGAGTTTAGCACTCCAAACGCGTTGCGAAGCACCTAAGATTGCTAAGAAGGGAAAGAAGGTGCTGATGGGATGCCAGCAAAAAACTCTTCGAAAGAAACACCGTCCTGACCCAATTGTTTTTGGGCATCCACAGAATCTTGCCTCCTCCCAATATCTACCAATTTGGCAATTGACCATCTGCCATGCATGTTTGAAATACAAACCTAAATCTGGAGTTCATGTCGAAAAAACAAACCTACCTCTCTAAAAAAATCGGTTTTTCAACTTTGACATCGACTTTTGACTGGAAAGAATCCAACGTCTAGGATACCGGAAGCAAAGCAAAGGACAGCAGGATGAAAGCGATTGTCGTTACCCAATATGGTGAACCGGAAGTTTTAAAACTTCAGGAAGTTGAAATTGGAAAGCCTGGCAAAGGGCAGATATTAGTCAGCATAAAAGCGATTGGGATCAATTTTGTAGAAATCTACAAACGGCGCGGAATCATTCAAGAAAAGCTCCCCTCCATTCCAGGATCTGAAGCTGCTGGTGTGATTGAAGCTTTAGGAGAAGGGGTTTCCGGCTTTAAGGTAGGCGATCGAGTTGCTTACATCCATCAGCCAGGGGCTTATGCTGAGAAAAGCATCGTCCTTGCCGACAGCCTGATCCCCTTACCAGCTGATCTTTCTTTTGAGCAAGGGGCAGCTTTTCCTCTTCAAGGCGCGACAGCTCATTATCTATTGCACGAATTTCGCAAGCCAAAAACTGGCGATGTCGTTCTAATCCATGCAGCTGCCGGAGGAATGGGCCTTCTTCTTGTGCAATGGGCTCGACACCTAGGCGCTAGAGTTATCGGAACTGTTTCAACTGAAGAAAAGGCCAAAGTGGCCATGGAAGCTGGCGCCACTGATGTTATCCTCTACACCAAACAGAATTTTGCTTCCGAGGTGATCCGTTTGACGAATGGCCATGGAGCCGATTTGATCATTGATGGAGTGGGAAAAACGACTTTTCCAGGCAACCTTGAGGCAGCCACTCGCCGTGGACAGCTTGTCATTTATGGAGCTGCTAGCGGACCTGCAGAGCCGATTAGCCCAAATATCCTCATGGCTCGCTCCCTGACCCTGTCAGGAGGTAGTTTGCAAAACTTTATGCTAGATCGAAACGAAATGCTAACCAGGGCTAACGCCGTCATTAAAGGCATTCAAGAGGGTTGGCTCAAGTTGCGAATCGATAAAGTCCTGCCACTTGCAGAAGCCTCTAAGGCACACCACTTGCTTGAAAGCCGTCAAACCATCGGAAAAGTTCTTTTGAGCACCTCAACTTCTCTTAAAAACTAACTGTTAATGGAGCACTGATCACTCCATTGACATCTTGTGACGTTAAGGTATAGACGTCCTTTTCATTCTTGTTGCGGTTATGGTCGAGGAACACATAAGGACCTGCCGCCGGTGCGGTGTAGATCAAAGTTCCATTTCGACTCAAAAGATAACTTACAACCGTTGGATCTGCAGTGGGAGCCCACGTTAGTTTGTAAATCAGATCTTTCTGAAGTAACAATCGGTTATTGATCGCTTGCCCGGAAAAGCTAATTGGGGCTGAGGGCTGCTCATATTCATAAAAAGCATAATATAAGCGGGAATTGCTGCTATCTTGCCACACCTGAACTAACTGAGCTGGAACAGGATCTAAATAAATGGGATCCCAACCAAAATTAACAGCCGTGGAGGCTCCAAGAGGAATTTGATTGTTGGCAATGGCAGACCAATTGGCCCCATTGTAGGTCGCATAGAAAAATAGATTGCTTGAAGCATCTTGCCACACTTGCACAAGCTGACTAAGGGCATTGTCATAAATCGGATCTGTATACCCACTAACGCCGGAAGAAGACCCCAGGGGAAGTTGGTTGTCAGCAGTTGCAGACCAGCTGACTCCATTATAAGTGGCATAGTACAGGTTGCTATTCACACTGTCTTGCCAAGCTTCAACTACTTGATTTGACGTTTGATCCAACACAAAGTTCGTGTAGCCGCCCTCGCCAACACCGGAGGAGGCTCCTAAGGGAATCTGATTGTTGGCTGGCACAGACCAGCCTGTTCCATCGTAAGAGGCAAAAAAGAGATTGCCGTTTTGCCAAAGTTCAAGAATTTGATCTGAACCATTGTCGTAAAATGGAGAATTGGCACCTCCTGCGCTAACACCTGACGACGCACCTGTTGGCAATTGGTTATTAGCAGGAACTGACCAGCCGGTTCCATCAAAAGTTGCATAGTAGATCAGATTGGTATTTATTCTATCTCTCCAAACCTGCATCAATTGATTTGCGGTTGAATCATACGCAAGATCCAAAAATTGGTGACTGCCCGTGGAAACGCCAAGAGGGATTTCGTTGTTGGCAGGTACTGACCAGCTTGTTCCATCGTAGGTCGCATAGTAAAGAGAACCATTCAGCTCTTCTAACCAAACTAAAACAAGTTCTGTTGAATAACTTGGTGTATTGAATCCGCCTACATATACACCTGAAGCGGCCCCAAGAGGAATTTCATTATTTGCCAGGGCTGTCCAAGATGTTCCATCATAAGTTGCATAGTATAGACGATTATTACCACCATCTTGCCATATTTGTACGATCTGCCCCGAACCAGGATCATAAGCAGGAAAAGGGGATGCAACGATGCTGGTGGAAGCACCAAGAGGAATAACGTTATCACCGGGCGCCGACCAGCTAACTCCATCGTAACTGGCATAATAGATTCGGTCGCTAACGTCGATCCAAGTTTGAACAATTTGGCCGGAAGAAGGAAATGCAATAGCTGGCCCAAATGCAACTATTCCTGTTGACGTCCCTAGAGGAATTTGATTATTCAGAGGAGCTGTCCAAGCGGGCAATCCTACCAAAAGACTCTGAGCAGAACAAACTAAGCAAAAGACCGACAATATTATTTTTTTAAATATCATTTTCCTTTCTCCTAAAAACCAAAAGAAATAACCAAATGTCGCCACAATAGCAAGAGCTAATTTTGCTCTACTTTTCTCGCTTAAATCAGCATAACAAGTCGTAAATTCTTGAGCATATTCGATAAAGGGCCATAAAGGGAAAAATATTGAAACAACCTATCTGGATACAGCCAGCTTCGAATTTTAATCATGCCCGAACTTTTCCGTTTGGCTGTCAAACATGGATAGGAGAAGGTTTAAAACCCTCTTCCACTTGGAAATTTCAGGGAAAATGGAAAAAACAGCTCAAGCACTGGCTTTTTGGCCGTTTCCGTGTCCTCCGGCAATGGGAGTTGTGGTAATTATCTCTTTTTTAATAACTTATCCGGACGAATAATGTGCCGTCTCCACACAAGGCCTCGAGACTAGGGTGTTGATTTAATCAGTTTTTGGATCCAGAAAAATCAGGTGAAACTTGTCTTTGATTCCGCGTAGCGTTTGGAGCAAGGAATAGACTCTCGTCTCTCGGATCAAGAAGTAACATGCGAAGTACTTTTTCTCTCTGTGTTCTCTGTGCCTCTGTGTTGAAAATTTAGCTAGCCTTTTGCCAAAGCAGATTTATAGGTGAAAGTTCACCATTTTCAACACAGAGGCACAGAGAACACAGAGGTACAAAGAAGAGTATAATTTCTTGGATTAATGCTGAGTTACTAGAGGAGTTTAGCACGGCCTTGTTTGCATAATTCAATTTCTAATTAAAAAATGTAGCTTAGGCTTTAGCCTGAGCTCGTTTTGTAGGACTTTAGTCCTGCAGAAGATGTGCGGGGGTTAAAACCCCGCAAAACAAACTCAGGCTAAATCCTAAGCTACAATATTTGTCCAAATTATGCTTAATTATGCAACAAGGCCGTTTAGCACTCCAAACGCTAACGCGAGAAAATTATGGTATTTGAGGATAAGATTTAATAACTTCTAGAGAACCTCAAAAGCAGCTTAAACCAACCCCCTACGCCCGGCCCTTTTTATTTCTTAGCCACTTTAATAAGCTCATCTTTGTGCAATTGCGCCCACTCTTTAAGAGACATTCCTTTACGCCCTACCAGCTGAGGCAGATCGTCTCTTACATCAGAGATATAATCCATGCGGCCATCAACAACCTGTTTAAAACACTCTGCGACACCTTTAAAATAGGGATCGATGCAGGGAATACCTGCTCCAAAATCTTTTAGAAATTGCTCCGGAGGTTGAATGTCAGCCAGAAATTTTTTCCCTACCACTTCGCTGAGCACTTGGGCAACTTCTTGCGTGCTCAACGACTCTGTTGAAAACCAATAATCTTTACCTTGATGGCTTGAGGGCCCTTCCACAAGAATTTTAGCTGTAGCTTCGGCAACATCCTCTAATGCAATCCACCCAACCTTTTTATTTTCGACATAGAAACGTACTTTCCCTTCTTTTACCACACCATAAAACCCGGTGAGATTCTGCATAAAACAGTTGGGGTGCAAAAAAGTATAGGGAATTTGGCTGTCTTTTATGTAGGCCTCGATCAATTGGTGCCAAGCAAAATGTGGGTCGTAGCAATCTGGTTTGGGAGTAAATACCCCTAGATGGACAATCTGTTTGACGCCTGCTTTTTTCGCAGCATCTACGATAGCTTTGCTTTGAACAAGCATGTCCACTGTATAACCTGTCAGCATAAACAACCTATCGACCCCTTTTAAGGCTTCTGCATAGGTTCTTGGGTCATCAAAGTCCATATAAACAGAGTGAACGTAAAGCTTCTTTAACTCTGCCAATTGTTCAGGTTTTCGACTTGTTACCCTTAATGAAATAGCAGCGTTGTTTCGAAGGCGATCAGCAATTAATTTGCCCAGTTGCCCTGTGGCCCCAAGTATTAATACTTCAGGCTTGTTAGATGATGAAACCATGATTGAAAAACCTTTTTCGACAAAAACCTATTCTCATGGGTATAGAAGAAAAAGTCTTAAATAAAAATGACACTCACAAAAAAGCTTGATGTAAGTAGATAGGCCCCCGATCAGATTTGATGCGCATCATTCAGCGTGACATGCTTGACTTTTTCATCGAAATGAATAATAATTCGCATTGTTGTGGATAAATATGCATATGCGAGGCGTGATCATGGAAACGACAGACAGACTTAAGGCGATTGAAGAACTCGTCAGAAAAGAAGCAATTTCTGATCAAAAACAATTAGTCGACCTTTTAGCGGCACATTACCAGATAGAGACCAACCAAGCTGTAACTTCGCGCGACTTACGCAAGCTTGGCATCACAAAAAAAATCATCAACGGGCAGCTTGTTTATGAATTGCCTCAGGTAGATGTAAGGGCAGAAATCCTCAAATTAGCGCTCATTGACATTAGCCACAATGAGTCGATAATTGTGATCAAAACACAAGGAGGCCTTGCCGATTTTGTAGGCGACTGCGTGGATCAACACACCGACCTAGACGTTTTAGGCTGCTTATCTGGGGAGAACGTCGTCTTTGTCACCCCAAAGTCGATCAAAAATATCGACAAAGTACACAAAAAGATCTGTGAAAAATTTCATTTTAAAAAAGTAGGAACCGTTTAAGTATGTATAAAAAATCGATCCTGCTGACATCTCTATTCATCCTATCCCTGTCCCAAATAGCGGCTACCTTGGTTGTAGGCACAAATGCAGAATTTCCACCCTTCAGCTATATCCAAAACAATTCCATCGTCGGCTTCGACATTGATGTAGCAAAAGAGGTCGCAAAAAGGCTGGGCCAGCAAATTGAATGGAAGGACATGCCCTTTGAAGCTCTGATTCCCGAGACAATTTTAGGTCACGTTGATTTTGTAGCAGCAGGGATGAGCTATACAGAGGAGAGGGCTAAACGAGCCCTCTTCACAAGGCCTTATTTAGCTGAAGATCCCTTAATGATCCTTTCTAATTCTGATAAAATCACATCATTGGATGACCTAAAAGGCAAAACCGTTGTTGTCATCGAAGGGTTCACAGCAGATTCATGGATATCATCGAAAAGCGGGTTCAACCTTATCCGCCTTCCGACACAAGCAGACGGCTTCATGGCAATAAAAAGTGGCAGGGTTGATGCTTTTATAACTGCAAAAAGCACTGTAGACCTATTTTTTAAGCAACAGAATACTTCTTTACTTCATGCGGTCGTGATTGAAGGGACAGGGGAAACCTGCGCTCTAGTCATACCAAAAGGCAAACCTACAATGTTATTGGACATCCAGAAAGCCCTGGACGAAATGGAATCAGACAAAACATTGGAGCACTTAAAAGACAAATGGGGGCTTCAATGATAGATTTTCAACTCATTTGGAACTCACTCCCCAACCTTCTTTATGGAGCCCTTATCAGCCTTCAAATCACTGCGATTGCAGCAGTTATTGGGCTTATTTTAGGAATTATTTTTGGCTTTGCCGAAACGGCACCGTCTCGCACCACTCGCATAGCCATTGGAGCCTATGTGGCGCTGTTTCGAGGCACCCCCATGCTGGTACAGATTCTGTTTGTTTTTTATGTCCTGCCAGAATTTGGGCTAACAATTGCCCCATTTTGGGCTGCAAGTATAGCTATCGGCTTAAATAGCTCAGCCTACATCAGCCAAATCATACGCGCAGGAATTAACGCGGTTCCGAAGGGGCAGATAGAAGCTGCGCGCACGCTTGGCTTCACCCCCATTAAAACCATACGCTACATTATTTTTCCCCAAGCTCTCCGTTTTGCCTTACCAGCGCTTGGCAACGAACTGATTACTCTCGTGAAAGACTCTAGCCTAGCTTCCATCATTGGGGTTATGGAGCTATCTAAAGAGGGCTCGATCATTAGAAGCCGAACCTACGATGCTTTCTCAATATTACTCGCAGTCTCTTTCATTTACCTGACTCTGACAGCCAGCCTTGGATTCATCCTCAAAAAATTCGAAACCAAAGTGAGCGTCCATGCTTAAAGTTAAACATCTGTCAAAAACCATTCGAAACAAAAAAATTTTAACAAACCTAAATTTCGAACTCGATCATGGGAAAATCGGGATTTTTCTGGGCGGATCAGGTGCAGGAAAATCAACATTATTACGCGTACTTAATGACCTGGAAGAATATGATGAGGGTTCATTTTCTCTAGATGGCTCCAATTTAAATCTAGCTTGCAGAAATCACACCGTAGGAATGGTTTTTCAACATTTCAACCTATTTGAGCACTTAAACGTTGAAGACAACATCATTCTTACCCTCACCACATCTACAAAGACATGTCGGAAAGAAGCCCAAGAGATTACGCATAAACTTCTTCGTCGATATGACCTGCAAGATCTTGCTAAAGCAAAGGCTTGCAACCTATCCGGCGGCCAAAAACAACGGCTAGCCATTGCAAGAACGCTAGCTGTTAATCCAAAAATCGTCTGTTTAGACGAACCTACCTCTGCCTTAGATCCTCGATTAACAAGCCAAGTCGCCACATTCATTACAGAACTTGCAGCAGAAAATCGGATTGTCCTTTTAACTACTCACGACATGCACTTGCTCGACAAGTTGGAAGGGCAGCTTTTTTTCATGAAAAGTGGATCGATAGCAGAAAGCACTTCAAAGTATGAATATACTACAAACCCCATCCCCTATCCAAAACTACAAAGTTTCTTAAATGGGGATGAAGAGTGATGAAATAAAAAGGGCCGGGTTAAGGTCTGACGACGATAGTGACCGGCGAGCTTTCGCTGCCTGCAGAGTTAAATGAAGTAACGGAATAGGCGCAGGAAACTCCCTTTTGTCTATTATGATCTTGATAACTATATGTGGAGGCATTGACTGCTGCGATCCTTTTTCCATCACGGTAAATGTAATAACCACTGGTCTCAGATGACGAACTAGGTGACCAAGTCAATTGGTTATAGAGATCGTTTTGGAGGAGGAAGCCATTTTTCTTTTGCGCACCTTGAAGATTTGATGGCGGTTCCAAAAAACCTATAAAGTCGATTTGCACATATGTAGGATTTCCAACCGGTAAATAAGAGATCGAATAATTCGGAATTGGTCCTGTAAACGTGACAGAATCAAAGGTACCTGTAATACCAGACGAAGTGAGAACAACATATGTTCCTGGCATAGCGCTTGGATCTAGATCAATCTCCAGAGTACCTGCAAGTGTTGCGGGTCCGGTAACAGAAACTAAAGAAGTGCCCCCAGCATCAATTTCGATATGGACGAGGCTGCCAAGTGTGCCATCAATTGGATCTGCTGGATTTAGGAACAAACTGCCAAGAGTAAGCGTTCCTCCGGTATCCGGAGAGATGGTTCCAGAATTGACAAAGACATCTCCGGTCAAAGTCCCTATCCCGCTCAACGTACCTCTTTGAGCACTAAATCCAATGTTTCTACAGACAAACACTGGTGCCTCATCGATCACTCCATTCACTTTGAAATTCGCATTGTTAACCGTGACAGTTCCTTGATAATCAGTTGTTCCGTTGTAAACGACAGTTCCATTTCCGCTAACAAAGACGCTTGTTCCTGCTCCATCGAAGCTTGTATCGTCAGTAAACGCAACTTGATCGCCAAGCGTCAAAAGATCATTCACATCGTTTGCCATGAGCGTGAGTGAAGAACCGGTGCGCAGGAAAATACTATTTCCCAAGGAGGATCCATCGAAGCCATCTGAACCTCCTCCACCTCCGGTTCCAGCTGTTCCAGCTTGCACTGTATTGTTTGATGTATTGAAAGTAGTTGGAGCTCCTGGCAAGGCTTGTATTGTGAAATTCAAGCCACTATCTACAAAAATAGCGCCTCCAAGACCGCTCCCACCGCCTCCTCCTCCGCCTCCAAAGCTAGATCCAACCTCAGTGCCCCCAAGCCCTCCAGACCCACCACCTAGATTTCCCGTATCAGATCCACCCGTTGCAGTTGAGCCATTTGAAGGCCCTCCACCACCACCGCCTCCTCCGCCGAGAGAATTGCCTCCATCTGCAGGTGTCATACCAGATTGGTTAACTCCTCCGGCACCTCCACCCCCGCCAACTCCACCTGATCCCCCTTGGACAGTATAAGCGACATCTGAAGCACCTGTGCCAGCACCACCGCCTCCACCACCGGCATAGCCGCCACTCCCGGCTTGTCCGTCAATTCCGTTTGCAATATTCGTTGTTACAACGCCACCACCACCGCCGCCTCCTCCATCTCCTCCATTACCTCCAGAAGGTACAACACTTGCTCCCGGTGCCATAGAGCCTTCAGGTAGCAGTCCATCCGTCCCAGCACTTCCGCCTCCACCTCCGCCAGAAGAGTCTCCACCGCCGCCGCCGCCCGCATTGATACCCCCGCTATTACCTCCGCCACCAGATCCAGCGGTAATTGACAGACCATAACCATTCCCAGACAGACCGGCACTCTGATCTGTGCCTCCACTGCCCAGATTCATGAGCGGAGCTAGGGTGGCGCGAGATCCCAGACCTCCACCTCCGCCGCCACCACCTCCGAGTGGGTCATCGGTCGAAAGGGTAACGTCTCCACCATCTCCACCAAAACCTCCACCTCCTGCGCCTCCAGTGCTTCCTGTGGTTGCAACAGAACCTCCATTTCCGCTAAAGCCACCGCCGCCGCCGCCGCCCTCATTGCCTGTAGGGGTAGCGATGCTAAAATAATTTCCCCCATTTCCACCAACAGCAGAGCAATCATTGATCGACACATTCATCAAGGTGATCGAAGCGCCCAAATTACTGAAAAAATTTTGAGGTGCATAAATTGCGCCACCAGCCCCCATGCCACCACCACCACCAGCAATTCCGTCTCCGCCGTCGCCTCCTTTCGCGTTTAGGTTTTGAAAGATCACGTTTTGGATCGTCACATTTCCTGTTGGGATAAAAAATCCACTGTAAG
Source organism: Parachlamydiales bacterium (assembly GCA_963765145.1). Classification (GTDB taxonomy): domain Bacteria; phylum Chlamydiota; class Chlamydiia; order Chlamydiales; family JAJFMK01; genus JAGVKY01. The sequence goes on along the minus strand of CAVXVG010000018.1, from coordinate 182,017 downwards.
CGCCACTGTTGCCATCAATCGTCACTGTAGGGGTAGAGCCTGGATTGCCAATGGTGATGTTCACAGGATTTGATGAGTTGTTAATGATCGGCAAAATTCCATTGAGTTGAATCGTCATTGGAAAGGCAAAGACAATCGCATAATCATCAGGCGTTGTGTTTAAACTTTGATTCATTGTGTTCAGGCAATACCTTAGCTCGCCCACATCTCCAAAGCCGCCCGGGTTACTATCTGAGCTTAATGTTACCTCGAGTGTTGTTAAGGCGAACAAAGAAGGTGAAGCAAAAGAAAAAGTAAATATTTGAACATGCGAAAGCCGTAATTTTTTTTCATCGTAGAGATTAAGAAAGAATTTATTCAATCCTTAAAGCTAGGCAGAGGGGAGAATTCGATTTTTTGAGGTGTGTAGTTAGGTCTCATACCAAATGCTACCGTTGCATATCGCATGTTGCCACTTTGCGTGACAATGTGGGGAGTTGGGTAAATGGAAAACTCTGTTAGAAGCACTCCAGGAATGAGTAAGATAGAGCTTTGACCTCTTGAAGGAGACGAAAAATCATCGACTGTGAGCGAGGATTTATAAGGAGAAAGAAGAAGCGATTGGTTGTCGGTACTATCGAGAAAAAGAGAAAACGCAGTGCCATCGTAATGAGGCCTTACGGCAACATAGGAGGGAAGATATTTGACGACCTTTAAAAGGATAGGAGGACGTCCATACTTTGAAGAGAAAATCGTCTCTAAGCCAAGCAAAGCTGCTGCCTCAGTAAATAGACCCACACACGGTTTTTGGACCTCAAAGCAAGTCTCAAAAAAACCGATGATTTCGGGAACTTGTTTGAATTCTGGGTAGCGAGAGCAAATAAATTCATGAAAATGGGTCGAATAATAGAACGAGATCTGGTTTCTTCCTTCTCTTTTTGACTCGTCGTAGAAACCAAAAAAATCGGTGGAATAGTAATTTCTACTTTTCGTACGGATAAAGCGCTCTTTTGCACTGAATAATTTTTGCGCCCACACTGGATGTGTTTGAAGAAATGCGATGAGCTGATCGAAAGATGCATAAAGAGAATCCAATGTTGCAGGCCTCTCATTGCAAATTTCTACATAACCTGACCTCTCAAATTGTTCTGCAAGAGGTGTTAAACAAACAGATTGAAATCCAAATAAGAGAAAAATCAATGGGGAAAAAGCCATTCTCATAATCATGAGCCCACCATATGGCTTATTTTTCATTCTCATCAATTTTTTTGGACTCGAGGCCTCTTTCATTAGATGAAGATTTTAAATTCAACAAACCATTCGTTAGACCTAAAACGCATCTTCCATGCATCGTTAGCGACATCAACTGCAGATCCGCTAGTTACTCTTTGGTAGCGAGGTCCTTTAAACTGGCCCGCATCAAACCAGTTATAACCTGTTCCGACCGCCCAACGGTCATTATAATTGTATTCAAGGCCAATAAGAATCTTGTAGGTAAAATTCCTACGAACCGTGTACTGATTTTCTGCAGAAAAACTTTCAAACGGAGAAGAATTACCATTAGGAGGCAGCCCTGTTGTTCTATAGTTTGTTATCAAAAGATTGCTTACCCCAACTCCAGCGCCTATTATTGGATAGAGGCTGCCACATCCAATATTCCAATTGCAAAAAGGGACATCTCGCCCAAGAAAGATTGCCGAAAAGAGGATCGGTGTAACATTCAGATCAAATTCTCTTGTGTACGATCCATCGCCATCAGTGGAAGTTTGAAATTTTCTATATTTAAAAATAGAACGATTCGAAATGCTAACTTCTAGATCCAACGTATTAAAGAGCTCGCAACCAACAGCAAAGCTAGCAATGGCACAATTTCCCAACGTTGAATCATAACCTTGAACTGCCAGATTCCATGGCGGTGAGGGAGCAGTGACTTGGGCCGATTCAGAGCATGAGACTCCTGAACCAATTTTAATGTAGAAAGAATAATCATCAGGTTGGCAACAACATTCAGAGGCGCTCAAAACGTTGATGGCTAGCAAAGAAAGTGTAGTTAAGAAGCGTTTCATAAGTTCCTTTTAAAAAATCGTTCCGATCCTAGTAAATTGAAAATAAATCCTCCCACTATCAGATGAAACAACTAGGTCAAATGTTTGACCAAAAAGGGGTGCGAATCCAACCTTTGTTGTTACCACCACTGTGCATTCAGTCACCATGGAATGTATGAGGCTATCTAATTCTAGGTTAATCAATGTTGTTGGTGTAAACCAAGTGACTATCAATCCATTATCGGCAGTTAAATAATTGGAAATATCTGTAAAAATTCCATCCGCGTTTTGCATCGATAAAAAAGAGGCAGAGCATGTCCCCACCTTCACATTATTCGCATTATAAATAGGAGCCCGCCCTGCAAGATAGCTAGAATCTATTGTTGAACTATCCACCGACACATTAGAGGTTGGTATTTCAATAAAGCTGTTGGCAAAATCGGCGACATTCAGATAGTAGGTGAGTGTTTTAGGCTCTACACCATGTAAAGGGTGCAAATGGCAACCAATACACAGTAATAAAAAAAACGCTACCGTAGCTTTTTTCAACATCGTAATCCTTCCACTCTTGTTTTTAGCAGTATCTTTCAGTACTTAACACGACCGAGAATATTCACCTAAATGTTTTTCCATCTAAAGAGCAGAAGTTTTGATTGGGAAAATATTAAAACTTTATCGATGATGTTCTCTTGTCAACTTCAGGTATTCAAAATGAGAAATGGGCTTTTATGTGCTGCTGGGATATTTTTCTCTTCAATTCTTTACGCAGATTCAAATGACAATGCTAAGGATTTTCAACTTAAACAATGCTTACTTGAAGACTATCGAGTAGATCTAATCGTTTTGCCGCAAATTTTAGAAAAGTTTTCACCTCTTCTGGAGAATGATACCTATTCGCCGATCCTCGATGAATTTCTTGAGGAGTCTAAGAAACTTAATATTTATTCTGAATTATCCGAACCTTCCGAGAACACATCTCCCACTTTTCATTTGGTATTATTTGAAAACTCCCATCTTCGAGTTTCCTGGGCTGTGACCAAAAGCGGTGAACAAGAACCCTTTCAAAAACATCCCTGGAAAACTTTAATGGTTATTATTCGTTCTTCACAATTTCATAGCCAAAGGGAAGATGGGAGCAATTACGAAGACGACTGGCCAATTGGAACCTATCTTTTAGAACCATCTTCAGATCTGCTGTCTTGTAAGAACATTGGTTCGGAGGAATACAACGGCTTGATCTTTGAAATCAAGACATCGGCTTCTAATTAAAAAATACTCCTCATCGTAACTGACGAAGAAGGGAAAGGGGCATCTCCCGCACTAATCGCAGGATTTTCGATGCCCGGCCCTTTCATTAATGCGGGCTATAAGTTTCTTTCAAAAGAATACCGTGAGTTATTAGAATGAATTTCTTTGATTTAATGGTAGGAAAGAGCTCTTCTTCATCGAACAAAGTATTGGATTCTATAAAATTTTCTCTGCATGCATCTTGACTAACAAACTTAAGAAATCGATAAATTAGACTTTGGCTGGGAATCTGGTCGCGAAAAACTAAAACCATGTCGTGTGTGGCATATTTCTGAACAATATTATCTTCGGCATCTAAACTAAACAGGGCTCGTTGATGTAATTTTTCCAGCAAGCTGTGAGTAAACCTTTCGAGAATGTAAATTTCATCGATACCAAACTTTGCATGAACATAATGATCTTGAGATGACATCTTTTCCTAAAAATTAACCACTAACGTTTGATTCTTTCTTCGAATCTTTCGATTGCTTTAGTCTATTTTGCTTAAAGGTGGGATTTTAAGACATTTTTGGCAAAAAAAGCTTCAAATCTTCCATTTCTAGCAATCAATGATAAGGGACCCCCGACCTCTTTCACTAGTTATCAGAACTTATAGGCGGTTATAGTGAAGTGCAGCTATAACTATGTATAACTCATGATAAAGTAAAAAGGGTCGGGGAAATCGCAGGATCGCAGACCCGGCCTCTTTCACCTTTCTCCGTCTAAATCAGCAATTGCCGCATAAAGAACTTGCAAACAGATTTTAGCGGTATGTAGATCAGGGGAGAAATCAGCATTCATTTGTTCGTTAGGATGTATGTAATTGCGAAAATCACGCACGGCATGACTAATTTTTTTTACATCTTTTTTAATCAAGCCAATATCATGAGATACATCGATCAGTTGAGCCAGTTTACGCAAAACCCACAGTCCAGCCTATGCCACTTGCCAATTAGTAACGAATCTGTTACAAATTGAAGAATGAGCCAACCTATTATAAATCCATTTCAATTTGGCGATCCCGTCGAAGGGGATTACTATCTACCTAGACCTGAACTTGAAAATACAGTTAGGCAATTTCTTGAAAACCGCATTCATGTTGTTTTAATTGGACCAAGGCGCTTTGGGAAAACCTCTTTTGTTTTGAATTTATTAGAAAAATTAAAGAAAAATGGATTTACCTGTCTTTTTGTAGACGTCTTCAACATCACATCTCATAAAGACTTTCTCCAGCAAATGCTGCGCGCTTTGAGATCTAAAAAAGGATGGCTAGAGGAACTTGTCACCAAAATCTCAAAAATACGACCAAAAGTATCTGCTGAGATTGATCCTCATACTGGCAATCCCTCTTTTGGGTTTGCACTTGGCCAATCAACAGAAGGAGATGTCAAAGAAATAATCCAGGATCTCCTGGAAGGGCTAGAAAAATTAGGTGCGCGTGTCATTTTCACGATAGATGAATTTCAAAAAATCACTGAAATTGATGATCGCGGTTGGCTAGAAGCGACTTTACGCACTTATATGCAACGAATTAAGAACGCTTCCTTTTTATTCACTGGATCAAGAAAAAGCATCATCTACGACATGCTTAACAATCATGCCCGCCCGCTTTATCGCTCTTGCCAATCCATTGAATTTCCTTCCTTTGGTGATGAGTTTACAGATTGGTTGATTACACGATTTTCTAAAGTCAATATCACATGCGAACGAGAGGCGCTTCAACATCTAAGGCGCTTGGTTCAAGACACTCCTAACTATGTACAAATGGTGTGCTTTCATCTCGTTGCTGAAGGCAAAACGCATGTCACTACCAAAGAAGTAGAAAACACCTTACGTACAGTCGTTCGACAAAATGCTTACGCCTATCAGACTCTCTTAAACTCTCTTACATTAACCCAACAAAGAGCGCTTAGACTTGCTGCTAGAGAGGAAAAGACACTTTTTGCCAAAGACTTATTAAGCAAATATGAAATTTCAAGCGCCCCTGCTTTGGCTTCAGCTATTAAATCGCTTAAAGATAAGGGAATTCTTGATGAGCAAGGATCAGGAAAAGGGATGGTGACTTTTGATGACCCCCTCTTTTCCATCTGGCTCAAAACTATTTGACAACCAGAAGGGCCGCATAAAAAAAGGCCGGGAGTTTTTAGACCCGGCCTTTAGTGATAGAGGTAGTTCAGAACTTTTGACCATGGGAAATTAAGCTTTATGGCCACCTTTCTCTAAGCACTTTATAGAAAATGGGAAACGCAAACTAAGTAACTAAGTTGCTGAGTTTGCAATTTGCTTATACCTATTTTCAGGTATAAGTTGGTATAACTCGGTATAAGTAAAGAACAAAAATGGACCCCATCAAGAATCCGTTTTCGCCAGGGGCCGGCTCCCCACCCCCTGAATTGGTAGGCAGAGACCCTACGTTAGAACAAGCTCGAATCCTTCTTGGCCGCATTAAGCAAAGACGACCTGAAAAAAGCATGCTCCTTACTGGCCTTCGAAACATCAGCCTTAGAGGAAATATTTCGCCTCACAAAGGGTTACCCTTATTTTCTTCAAGAGTGGGGTTACATGTCCTGGAACCTTGCCAAGAGCAGTCCTATCACACTGCAAATTGTCCAGGAAGCCACAGATACAGTCATCTCACGGTTAGACAAGAACTTCTTCAGGGTTCGCTTTGATCGATTGACTCCGAGTGAAAAAAATATACTGAGAGCAATGGCAGAATTAGGACCGCAGCCTCATCGGGTTGGCGATATTGCCGATATCCTGGGTATCAAAGCTACCACTCTCAGCCCAACAAGAGCTAAACTACTAAAGAAAGGGATGATCTACAGCCCAGCTTATGGCGACATGGCATTTACTGTACCCTTATTTGATGAATTTATGATTCGAGCCATCCCCGAATTTAGAACGTTGACTCATAACTAAGCATGTTCCAAAGGGGACTTAGCCACACGATTTAGCGATAAGGAAAATAAAAAAAAGCACGTCGTTGCTACGCAACTTCCGGTGATGGGGGTGTTTGGTCAAAGTCCGAACATGCCAGCCCCCCCCCTCCTTCACGCATTGTGCGAAGCACATTGCGGAACATTATTTGGAAAATATAATTTCAACCATCGCAGAATCGCAGGCCCAGCCCCTTTACATTTGAACGACTTGCACAAGAACTTGAGCTTTCTTTGTATTCAGGATTCTGCCTCTTTATTTCTGCACACATAGCGTTTAAAAGACTGAAATAATACACAGAATTTTGTAAACCAATTGATGACAATGCTGTAGCAAAAAAGAAAAACTCACACTGTTTGTCCTTTTTAAAATTCTTTTCCGACTCAAAGCCAAATTCAATAGGTTGTGATGGCTTGGATAGTTTTTATCACACTCTTTTTTCGCTTCTAGGCCCTGTCAGAAATGTTGCAAATGCTATTTAACCTTTTCTTCATGGTGTGCAAAACATTGACATTTACTTTTGGATGGTTTTAGCATGCTTTCTGAATCGTTTTAATGGAATAGACATAAATTCCGTTAAACTTATCTTACAAGGGGTTTTATGAAAATTTTCGCGGCTTTATTACTGGTTATATTATTCACCACACACGGGTACACCGATGTCTGGTCGCCAATTCCACCAAACCAGGTCCCAAGCAGTTCAACAACAGGTTCTGGCGTTTATTCATCTTGCAATACAACCGTAGGGAATTTTCTTGTGACATGGGCAGATAATTACCCTTCTGATTTACCCATTTACACGATTTTTGATGGCTCAACCTGGACCACTCCCTCATCAATTCCAAGCAGTTCTCCTGCCCAGACGATCATTGCCTCATCTTTTAACTCAGGAACAGGCACTTTTTTAGTTACTTGGGGAGGCATTATTTCGCCTCTTGGTTATCCTTTCTACGCAACTTTTGACGGAAGCACTTGGAGTACACCCGCACAAATTCCAAGCAGTTCAAGTCTTGCAAGTGCCGTATTTAGTGCTGTTAATCCATCAACAGGCACCTTTTTAGCTGTTTGGATGGATGGGAACTCCACAAATCCCTATTATGCTACTTTCGACGGCACAAGCTGGAGCACACCAGCGCAAATTCCTGGCAGTCAATCAGCCGATACCGACATTTTTGTGACTTTTGATCCAACATCGGGTCTTTTTTTAGTCTCATGGTTAGATGGCCAAAATTTTCCTCCCTATCCTTATTATGCAACCTTTGATGGGACATCCTGGAGTACACCTGGAGCCATCCCCGGAAGTTCACCAGGCAGTTCAGATGTCATGTCTTCTGTCAATTCCAGCGGAACCTTTCTGCTAACATGGATTGATGAAAGTTCTGGTGCACCTGTTTACGTAACTTTTAATGGAACTTCATGGAGCACACCAACCCTTATTCCTTGTGGGACAGTGGCTAGTTCAGACATTTCCAGCTCTTATGACAGCAACGACAACGTGTTTGTTGTGACATGGGCCGGCATAACCGCGGGAGGAACATATCCGAGCTACACCGTGTTTGATGGAACTAATTGGAGTACTCCTGCAACGATTCCTGGGACTTCTCAATCTAACTATGACATTACACCCAGTTATTGTTCATCGCTTGGTGAATTTTTAGTCACATGGCAAGGGTCAAATGTCTACCCATACTACTCAGCTTTAAGCTCACCAAAACCGTTGATTTCTTTAGTTAAATCGGCAATAAAAGCTAAAAAAGCAAACTAGGTCATAAGGCTCTTCTACGGAAGAGCCTTAAAAAGGAAACAATGAAAACTTTCAACTTCATTCTATTGCTTACCGTTGTTACATCCCTTCATTGCGATACCTGGAACCCTGTTCCTCCGGCTCAAATTCCTAACAGCTCTTCTTCCGGGTCAGGCACTTTTTCCTCTGTTAACACAACAACAGGAGAATTTTTAGTCACCTGGACCGATAACTTTCCTTCAGATCTTCCCATCTATGCTACTTTCAATGGTTTTTCCTGGAGTATTCCTACTGCTATTCCGAATAGTTCTAGGGCCGACACCACCATCGCTTCCTCCTTCAATTCAAGTTCAGGGCAGTTCTTAGTCACATGGGGAGGACTCGTGCCAACGTTGGCTTTCCCATTTTTTGCAACCTACGATGGAGCCGCTTGGAGCTTACCTTCTCAGATTCCAGGCTCTTTAAGCAGCGCTTCTGCCATCTTTAACTCTTCTAATCCAAATGCAGGGACATATTTAGCAACTTGGATGGATGGGAATTCGACAAACCCCTTCTATGCAGTTTATAACGGCACAGTGTGGAATACTCCTTCACAGATCCCTGGAAGTGTTTCTGCAGAATCAGACGTTTATTCGACTTATGATCCTGTTGCAGATATTTTTTTAGTCACTTGGTTAGATGGTCTCAACATTCCTTCCTTACCTTATTTTGTCACTTATAATGGGTCTACATGGAGCACGCCAGCTCCCATTCCCAATAGCTCTGCCGCAAGCTCAGATGTTTGGTCTTCTGTCAACACGTCAGGGAGTTTTTTAGTGACCTGGATAGACGAATCTTCTGGTGCACCTGCATTTGCCACTTTTGATGGAAATACTTGGAGCATGCCTTCGCTTATTCCAAATGGCACTCTAGCAAGCTCAGATATTGTCTCCTCTTATGATCCTTTACAAAACCTCTTCTTAGTCACGTGGGGAACAACTACAGGACCTTCAGGATTGCCGACTTACGCACTTTTTGACGGGTCCACATGGACAATGCCTTTGCCAATTCCGCAAACTTCCACCTCTAATTTTGACATCAATTCTTCCTTTTCAGTTCCGTTGAAGAAATTTTTGGTTTCTTGGCAAGACACTTCGACTTTTCCCTTTTATACTACGTTGAGTTTTCAAACTTCGCCTAGCACCCCCGGCGGATTTACTGGGGTGCAAAAAACAAATCAGTTTTTACTTCAAGCCGAAAGGTACAATATACTTTCTTGGCAAGCAAATCAGGATGCCAGCGGCTATTACCTGTACCGCAACAATATCCTCATAGCAACCCTAGAAGGCAATATTCTTTCCTTCATTGATCATAATCAAACCAAGCAAAGTGTAACGTATAGTCTGATTGCTTTTAATTCATTTGGAAACAGCCCTCCTGCAGTTATTACTGTGAATTCAACAGGTCAATAGCAGGAGAAAGTGAAAGGGGCCGTGAAAGGGGGCCCGGCCTAGGGGGTTGATTTAAGGTGATTTCGCTCTCAAAAATTAAGGTAAAAATTACCTTCACTCCAAACGCTAACGCGAATTAAGGACAAAATTTGATAGCAATAATTGGACTGCAAAAGCTGCTTAAATCAACCCCCTAGGCCCGGCCCCCTTTATTTAATCTATTGGAGTTCTTGAAAGAGGATAGTTTTCCCAATATTTAAAATAATCCTCACGATCTTTTATTGAAAAACTATTTGGGATTACTAATTCGCCCGATCTTTTGTTTTCTATCTCCGAAAACCAACCGCCCTCTCCCAACTTGATGCTGATAATGTAGCTTCTACCACGAATTGATTCTGGTGAAATTACAGAAACCGATCCAAATAAACGATTGCCTGGTTTGAGTAAAGGTTCTACTGATGGCAAGTAAAAAAGACCTTGCGGACCACTTTCGCAATTTGGTCTTAACCAGTCAAATGCGCTAACTGGAATTGGCAATGGATCATTACGCTCGGGAAGATCCATATTCCAAAGGACAACAGTCCATTTGATATCTTTGGCGATTACATTAGAACAGTTGACTAAAACTAATGAAGGCGATTTCGGATGCACCAAACGAAGCGTTATATCGGGCCTTTCTTCCGATTGTTCATGCCTTGGATGTACTAGATAAGTATTATTAATAGTCTCAGCTTGTTGAACGGGGCTATTATTTCCAGTTGTAGCAGCTGCCTTACAGAAGCTTCCATTAACAGAAAGCTTTAGCTTGTGAGAATTTCCTCTTTTCCAAAAAAACTTTAAAAATGCTTTTATTTTGAACAGACCCTCAAACATTTGTTCACCTAATGAATTTTTAAGCGAACATTATTAGAATCAAGAAAAAAATGCAAGAAAAAGGCCGGGAGTTTTTGGACCCGGCCAGATGGTATGGAGGTGGAGAGAATCGAACTCTCGTCCTGAAAGGAGTCCCTCTCAAAGACTACATGCTTAGCCCACTTGGTGTGATCTTTTCCTAGAAGCGGACGAAAAGGAAAAGAACCAATCCTTCTAGTCTCGGTCAGTGGGAGGAAGGTTTGAGAAGCTCCCTATGACCATACCAAGATCGATGACGACTGCTTCAGGATCCTTGGTCTAATCCCGGGCAATCGTGAATGGACTTCCGTTAGGAAGTCCGTTCAATTAGGCAGCTGCAGCCGCAGCGAAAGAAGCCTCTGGGGCTCTTGCGATGTGAGCAACTACTTTTGAAGATGCTTTTGCACTTCGTGTTTTGCCAGTTTTTTAAGGAGGCCAACTAGCAACCTCCGCATGCCTTCAAGACTTCGTCATCCCAGTCGAAACCTGGACACCCCCGTCTTATAGCTTTATTATAGCATGAATGGCTTTTTCCAATAAGACAACACAAACTGTTAAGGATCAATAAATCTGCATTTATCACTTGAAATAAAGGGGTAAAATGGTTTGGACTATCCTTTCCAAAAGGGGCTTTAACCAATGTCTAAGCAAGAGATTGAGAGGGTAGTTTCCCTAGGCGAGTCGGAAGATCTAGAGTTTAAAAAATCGACAGCCTCCCTTTCTGAAGCTATCTCTACACTGTGTGGTTTTCTTAACAAGAAAGGAGGAAAGGTTTTTATTGGAGTGAATGCTGAAGGAAAACTAGTTGGCCAAAGCGTCTCTGATAAAACGTTACAGGAAATAGCTGGCGCTATTCATAAGCTTAGCCCACCTGCAGCTGTTGACATCACCAGATACCAAATAAAAGAGGGCAAGGAAATCATCGAGCTTTCAGCTTTCCCAAGTAAATTGGATATCCCGTATACATTTGATGGGAGACCTTTCCAAAGGGTGGGGACGACAACATCAATAATGCCTCAACAGAATTATCAAAAATTGCTTCTTGAACGCAATCATCAGCAACAGCGATGGGAAACTGCCATTGCCCATGGACTGAAATTCCAAGATTTAAACTCTGACGAGATTTTAAAAACTGTTAGAATTGGCGCCGAAGTTGGCCGGCTCCCCGAATATCGAGGAGACAGCATCGATTCCATCTTAGAGCGTCTTGGCCTGGCTAAGGGAGGTAACGTTCTAAATGCCGCTGTTGTTCTATTTGGAAGTCGATTTTTACCAGAATACCCTCAATGCCAATTGAGAATGGCTCGGTTTAAGGGGGACAGCAAGTCAGAATTTATCGACCAACAACAACTGACAGGAAATGCTTTTCAACTATTAGATGAAGCTATGCTTTTCTTAAGAAGGCATCTACCAGTCGCTGGGAAAATAGTACCAGGAGTTTTAGAAAGAAAAGATGAGCCTCTTTTCCCCTTAACAGCGTTACGGGAAGCGTTGGTCAACGCCTTTTGCCATAGGAGCTATCAAGAACCAGGTGGTGCAGTGAGTATTGCCATTTTTGACGACCGTTTAGAGATTTGGAACGATGGTCAGCTACCTTTTGGGCTAAAGCCCGAAGACTTAAAGAAAGATCACGTCTCTCAACCGCGTAATCCATTGATCGCTAATGTATTTTACTGCCGCGGGCTCATTGAAAAATGGGGTAGAGGAACTCAAAAAATTGTTGATTTGTGCATCAAAGCAGGCCATGCAGAACCGATTTTCTTCGAGCAAGCCAACTCCTTTGTCATCCGTTTTGCCTCCATCCAGTATGTTCCCCCCAATCAAATTTCGCTCAAACTGACAGAGAGGCAGCGGGAAATGTTACAAATCATAGCCGAATCTAAACAGATAGGCGCAAGCTTTTCCCTCATCCAAGAAAAAATAACGCACCCTCTCCCCAAAAGAAGTCTTCAGGAAGATTGCCAACACCTAAAAAGACTCGGCCTGATCACTTTCTCTGGTTTTGGAAGAGGGGCGAAGTGGTATCTAACTGATTACAAGCCTCTTAATGGTTAGCGCGCTATTCTTGCGCTATTCTTGCGCTATTCTTGCGCTATTCTTGCGCTATTCTTGCGCTATTCCTATTAATAGGGTTGCGATTTTGCTAAAAACAGGGCATTGAGAGACAATAGATGGCATGAAACATGCACCCCGTTTAAAGACCGATAAGCTCTCCTTCCCCTCTCGCGAAGAGGAAATTGTCCAATTTTGGAGAGACAACAAGACTTTTGAGGCCTCCGTTGCCAATAGAACTGGGGGTAAACAGTTCATTTTCTATGACGGCCCTCCCTTCGCCACAGGTTTGCCCCACTATGGCCACTTGCTAGCCGGCACCATCAAAGATGTCATCCCACGCTACAAGACGATGAAAGGGTTCCATGTCCCGAGGCGTTTTGGATGGGACTGCCACGGCTTGCCCATCGAAAATGAGATCGAAAAGAGCAAAAATTTAAGCGGAAAGCAAGACATCGAAGCCTTTGGCATTGCCAATTTCAACGAAGCATGCCGCTCTATCGTTCTGAGGTATACTTCTGAATGGAAAACGACCGTCGAAAGGATGGGGCGTTGGGTCGATTTTAACAACATTTACAGGACCATGGACCCCTCCTTTATGGAATCGGTCTGGTGGGTCTTTAAGCAGCTGTGGGACAAAGGGCTTGTCTACGAAGGGTTCAAAGTGATGCCCTACTCTGCAAAGCTTGGCACGCCTCTCTCTAACTTTGAGGCCGGCGAAAACTACCATGAAGTCGACGATCCTGCCTTGACAGTGGCTTTTCCGCTAGAAGAAGACCCTAAAGTCTCTATCCTAGCCTGGACGACCACTCCTTGGACATTACCTTCCAATTTAGCCCTCTTAGTAGGACCTGATATCGATTATGTCGAAATCAAAACGGATAGCGGGAAGCACTACATCTTAGCTAAATCGCGCCTAGAAGAGCACTTCAAAGAGATCGACTACGAAACCGTCAAAGAAATGAAAGGCTCGGAACTGGTTGGAAAGCGGTATCAACCTCTTTTTAACTACTTTTCTCATTTAAAATCAGAAGGTGCGTTCCGTGTCATTGCCGAAGAAACAGTCTCTTTAGATGATGGTACTGGCGTTGTCCATGCAGCTCCTGCCTTCGGAGAGGTCGACTTTTACGCTTGCAAGCGAGAAGGGATTCCTCTTGTTTGCCCAGTCGATGAAAACGGGAAATTTACGAAAGAAATTGCCCCCTACGAAGGGATCTTTGTCAAAGAGGCCGATAAAGGAATCGCAAAAGAGATCAAAGAGCTTGGTCGCCTGCTCCACCAAGGGACGATCCACCACCGTTATCCATTTTGCTGGAGATCTGACACCCCATTGATCTATAAAGCGGTTGCTAGCTGGTTTGTAGCAGTAGAAAAAGTCAAAGATAAGATCATCCATTCTAACACCAAAACAACATGGGTCCCCTCCCATTTAAAAGAAGGTCGTTTCGGAAAGTGGCTCGAAGGGGCTCGCGATTGGGCCATCAGCCGCAATCGGTATTGGGGCACACCCATCCCGATCTGGCGTTCAGAAAGTGGAAAAATCAAAGTGATTGGCTCTAAAGAAGAGCTAGAGCAATCAAGAGGGCAAAAGATTGAAGATCTTCACCGCCATTTTATCGATTCCCTTACCTTCACGATTGAAGGGGAGACCTATCAACGCACCCCTGAAGTATTTGACTGTTGGTTTGAGTCGGGCTCGATGCCGTATGCCCAAAATCATTATCCTTTCGAAAATAAAGATAATCTTCACTTTCCCTGCAGATTTTGTGGCCGAAGGACTCGATCAAACTAGGTGTTGGTTTTACGTCTTGATGATCTTGTCGACCATTTTATTTGATGAGCCGGCATTTAAAAATGTTGTGGTGAACGGGATCGTTTTGGCCGCAGACGGGAAAAAGATGTCTAAAAGGCTTCGCAACTACCCTGACCCGCATGAAGTCATCAACGAGTTTGGGGCCGATGCCATCCGCCTTTACATGTTACACAGTCCTGCCGTTCGGGCCGATGATTTGTGCTTTACAAAAGCAGGTGTTGAATTAGTTCTAAGACAGATTTTGATCCCTTTTTGGAATGCTTACGCCTTTTTTGCAACCTATGCGAAGATCTATAAGTGGTCTCCCGATGATACGTTGAATAAACAGCCTGATGCCCTCATCGACCAGTGGATTCTCTCTTCTTTGAACCAACTGATACATGATGTTGAGCAAGGGATGGACCATTATGAGCTGCAAAAAGGGGTAGAACCGCTTGTCTCCTTCGTTGATGGGTTAACCAACTGGTATATCCGAAGATCAAGAAGACGGTTTTGGAGCGATGAGGCCTCGCAAGATAGACATGAGGCTTTTTCCACGCTGTATAAAGTTTTAATCGGCCTTGCTCAAGTGGCTGCCCCATTCATCCCTTTCCTTTCAGAAGCTGTATGGCAAGAATTGAAGGTAGATGGGATGGCAGACTCTGTCCATCTATCAGATTTTCCTACCTACGATGAGAAGGTTCGAAATCTGCCTTTAGAAGAGGCTATGGCAGGAGTCCAACAGGCTGTCAGCTTAGGCCACGCCTTGAGAAAAGAGCACAAATTAAAAGTGCGCCAGCCGTTGCAAAAGGCCTTTGTTACTTCGTCTAACCAACATTTACTGAAACTTTTACAGTCAAAAGCCAACTTGATTGCCGATGAATTGAATGTCAAAGAGGTCGATTTCTCACTGAAAGAGGAAGAGCTTGTCCACCTCAAAGTTAAGCCTCAGTTTAGAATTTTGGGCAAACGGGTAGGCAATAAAATGCCCCTTTTAAAATCTACAATTGAAAAACTGAATAAAGAAGAAGTTGAGGCTTTACGTAATGGCCATCCTGTCACTTTAAACTTAGAGGGAGAACACTTTGTTTTAAGCCCGGCTGAAGTGGAAGTGGTGCGAGAGGTCAAGGATGGGGTGATTGCCCAAAACGAAGGGGAAATCACCGTTGCTTTAGAGCCTACTTTAAACGACGAGCTTATTTTAGAAGGAATGGCGCGAGAATTGGTCAACAAGGTTAACACCTACCGGAGAGACCAAGATTTTGATGTCGTTGACAGGATTGAATTGATTGTTGAATCAACAGAGAAGCTAAAAGAGGCGGTCGAAAAGCATCGTGGGTATATCAGTGATGAGACGCTTGCGACATCGATCACTTTTGGAACAGGCGTCGGTGAAACTATCGATTTAAACGGCGAGTCCACCCGCCTAAAAATCGACCGCATCAGCAAATAAACAGTTCGCATACACATTGTAGCTTAGGCTTTAGCCTGAGCTACATTTCTCATGATGGCGATTAATTATGCAACAAGGCCGTGCTAAACTCCTGTTTAGCTTTGACTTGTCAGTGAAAAGTGAAAGCGCAACAAGAGTTGCGCACTCCAAACGCTTCGCGGAAGAAAAAACTCTTAGGCAGTGGCTATGGCTTCTTCTTGTAGCTTTTTTTCGGATTCGAGTTGCCTTGGGACGACGTCTATGGGGGAAATTGTTTCCAATTCGCCTTCTTTGCCGATGATGCCAAGCTCTTCGAACTTGCGGCCTGTGACGAGTACGCGAGACTCATAAGAGGAAATGGCCTTGTTAAAAGACTCCACGGCTTTTTCAAGCCCTTTTTTAACATCCCCTAAATGCCCACCAAAAAGCTTCAAGCGATCATAGAGCACTTTGCCAAGCGCTGAAATCTCTTCTGCATTGCGCGCTAACGCCTCTTGGTTCCACCCAAAAGCTACAGACTTTAAAAGGGCGATGAGTGTAGTAGGTGTGGCTAAAAGCACTTTTTTCTCTATTCCATATTCGATCAATGTCGGGTCTTCTTCCAGAGCACCGCTAAAAAAGGTTTCTCCAGGCAAAAACAGAACCACAAAATCGGGTGTTGTCTCAAGTTTATCCCAATAATTTTTAGAGCCGAGCATCAAAATATGTTGCTTTACCTGCCTTGCATGGTCTTTGAGCTTTTCCTTCCTTCCCTCTTCTCCTTCAGCTTCCAGCGACTCTAAATAGGCCTGTAAAGGTGCTTTTGCATCGACCACAATTTGTTTGCCACCGGGCAGATTCACTAAAAGGTCTGGCCGCTTTAAAACTCCTTCGTCTCTAAAGGAGGTTTGCTCCAAAAAGTCAACATGGGCTGTCATACCGGCCATTTCGACCACTCTTTTCAATTGGATCTCTCCCCATCTTCCCCTTACGTGAGGGGCACGTAATGAGCGACCCAATATTTTGGTCTCATTTTTGAGCGACTCTTGGGTGATTTGGAGCCCTTTGACCTGTTCTATTAAAGACGCGTAAGCAAACGTCCTTGTTTTTTCTAGCTCGTTCACCTGCACATGAAATCTTTGCAGGGCATCTTCAACCGGTTTTAGCTTCAACGTTGCCATCTCTAAAAAACTTGTGGTCGAGTGTCTGACAGCGTCGTGAGAAGTTGTTCAAGCAACTCTTTTTTTTCCTCATCTCCTTCAAGCCGAACCTCTAACTCCCGGATTCTTTCCCTGTACTTGGCCTTTTCTTCAAATCCCCTCCACCAGAGAAAAATAAAAATAAAAAGTGGAATCAAAAGAATCATTTCCATAGGTCACCAAGTTTGATAGAATTGCAAGGACCATGATGCGAGAAAAGCTCTTTTTGATCCTATCGGCCTTTTATGTTGTCTTAGTGATTCTTTCTAATATGACAGGCGGAAAGCTGGTAGCCTCTCCCTTTACAGATGGGCTTGTCCCCTGCAGCTTATTTCTCTATCCCTTCACCTATTTTTTGACCGACTTTATCGCAGAGACTTATGGGGGAAACAAAGCCCGCTTTCTCATCTATCTCGGTTTTGGGATGGCCCTTCTCATGCACACGCTTGCCTCGTTGCTGATAGCCATACCAGTCCATCCCGTCGCTACAGCTTTTCAGCTCTCATTAAAAACTCTTTTTTCTTTCAATGGCCTGTCTTTAGCTGCCTCTTTACTCGCGTTCATCATTTCACAGCTGCTCGATGTTAAGCTTTTTTTAAAGCTAAAAGGACAATTGTGGTTTCGGTTCAATGTAGCAACACTTTTATCCCAAGTCGTAGATAGCTTTATGATCAACTTCATCCTCTTCTGGGGGCTAATGGGCTGGTCATTTCTTGAGGTTTTTGATATTTTCATCTCTGCTATTGTTTTAAAAACCGCTTTTTCAATCCTCTTAACCCCTCTTTTCTATGCAGCGATCCATATTTCGAAACGTTTTGCTCTTCCTGGTCGGCTTTAGCTTAATTCTTGGGATCAGCAGTTTCGACCGTCAAATCGCAGCTCTTTTTTACGAAGAGGGGCAGTTCCAAAAAGGGCCCTATTTCGATGCGATGTACTATGGGGCTTTAATCCCGGGATGGATGTTGTGCGGCTTGGGAGTAGCGGCCCTTTTCACAAAAAAGTGGGTAAGAGAAGGTATTTTTCTCATTTTAGTACTCGCCATTGGGTCGGGATTGGTCGCTCATTTTGTCTTAAAAGAAGGCTGGCCGCGGCCACGCCCTAAACAAATCATTGAGTTTGGAGGGCAAGCCGAATTTCATCCATTGACTAGCTTGAAAAGAAGAATCGGAAGCTACCGTTCCCTTCCCTGCGGCCACGCCACGATGGGCTTTTATTTTATCGCTCTTGTCTCGATAGGAAGAAAGTGGAAAAGCAAATCTTTAATTTGGGTCGGCATTCTAACGGCTATTTTTTATGGGGCTTTTTTATCCTATAACCGAATGGCCCAAGGGGCCCACTTTTTCAGCGATACCCTCGTCTCATTTTTTGTGATGGGTCTAACCGCATATCTTCTAACCCCCATCCTTTATTATGAAAGGGCTAACGCCAAGACAGCTTAAAACCTAGCACTTTCATCAAACAGAGGTGATTTTCTACTCCATCATAATAATTAGATTACTCTGAAATAATTTGATTTTTCGAAATAAAACACATATGATTATTCCTATATTTATAGGACATAACATGACTTTTACAATAAATACATTAAACTACCCGAATAAATTAATGGGGATAACTTATGGAACCGGACTTGGGGAAAACCTACATGACTACATAACGAGGGGGAATCAGCCCACTTTGACTGTTGAACAACAAAGAACGCTCAAAGAGAAGGTAGTTGCACTTTTTGATATGCACAGGATAGATAAGTCATCCGATATGGTATGTCCTTGCGGGAAATCTAAAACAGCATTTAAAGAGACTGCGCGCAACCACCAACTTGTCATGCACATTAAATATGAAGCTTTCGGTTGTTTTTTTTGCGGCAAAACCTATCAAGCAGAAAAGCAGATCAAGAGACACCAAAGAAAGGTGCACTCCGAACTAATAGAAAACAACTCTTTAACAGAAAACAACTCTTTAATTGGCAACCTGAAGCGGGCACCCGCCGATTCACAATATGCAAACAGCGATGTGCCTGCAAAAAAGCAAAAAACTGCAAGTGAGTCTCAACAATCCAACTCGAGCACAACATACATCTTACCAGAAGGCCTTACTGCTGCACTACTAGGAGACCTCACTGCTGATTAAATTCTCTGTTGAAAAAGTAGACCAATAGCTTGAAACCGTCTACTATTTGGAGAGTATGAAAGGGCTAACGCCAAGACAGCTTGAAATCTATACCTTCATCGACCGTTTTCGAGAAGAAAAAGGATATGCCCCCTCTTTAAGAGAAATCGGGGAGGGGATGAACATTCCAAGCGTCAGCGCTGTCCATAAACATATCGAAACATTGGTCCAAAAAGGGGTGATCGAAAAAAGTCGTTATCGATCCCGCTCGCTGCAAGAAAAAAGTAAACCGGAAGGCAAAGCCTCCAGCGAAGAAGTCCATGTATTGACGCTGATTGGCAGCTTATCTGCCAATGCCCCCATCGAAATGTCTCCAAGGCCTCAAGAGATAGCAGTACCCAAGTTCTTCGTTTTTGAGCCCGCTTCGACCTATGTTTTTCGTGTCAAAGGAGATGGTTTTCAAGAAGAGGGCGTTCACCAGGGAGACCTTCTTTTAGTTGAAGCCAGATCTTATGCCGATGTGGGAGAAACTGTCGTGGCAGAAGTAGGGAAAGAGAGCTTTTACTTAAAAAAATATTTGTGTGAAGAAGGCACGGTGCGTCTCGCCAGTCAAAACCCATCTATCCCTCCTCTCTTATTTCGAGAGACTGAGGTGATCATCCATGGCATAATAACCGGATTAATCCGTTTATATTAAATCACTCCACTGTCTATATTAATTAATTATGAAAATTTCTGAAGCAAATGAAGACATCTCCTGGCCAAGTATTTTACCGGAAGGCAATGCTGACAAACTTAATCTTTTCCTCAACATTTATGCAGCCGATCTTAAAACAGATGCATTAGATGAACGGATAAGCAAAATCGGACGTGCTGTTTTTATTTGTACTACAGTCTGCGCTTTCGAAACCGTGTTCTATGCAATTGAAACGGTTAAAGCCCTTGTTTTTCATCTCCAACCAGGGATTGGTCTCCAAGGACCAAGTTTGTGGCTCTCTACTGGCTTCCCAGCTTGCCTTGCAGCTGCCTCTAAAACGACGATCTGTTTTCTGATGACATTGGTGGTCCCTGTCACTAGTGTCATGATTTCACCAAAAACACCTTTAACCATTTATAAATCACTTCTTCACACCCCAACGGCTGTGCCAAGTACATCTCTTGAAGAGATCGATCAGACCCTTAGTCTGATTTTAGCAAAATATATAGGCAAGGGGGTCTACCCAACTTTAATGTTCTCCGGCCTAAATGAAAAAAATAACGAGCTTTTAGCAAAAGAGTTTATTCAAGAAGTACAGGATCTTTCATCTGATACTGTTAGCTCTTATGAATATGATTTAAGCAGTGGCTCCGATGAAGATGCTGTTAAATTTTTAGAAGAATTATTAAAAACAAAAGCAAAAGAAGAACTCAGCTGTCTTACTATTAAAAATATCAATCCTCGCATATTAGATTTAGACACATCTCATCCACTCGTCAAGCAAGTGGAAAAGCTTAAGACAGCAGGTTTCTGGGTCCTTTTGACTTCAAACGTTACCGAAAAAGAGCTAGCTCAAATCGACGAATGGATACCAACCACTGTACCCTACCCAATAGACTCTCTCAATAAAGTAAAGAGTGTGTCGAAGCGCATTAGAGAAGAGCTTTCAAAGTTAGTCTCTCAATTTGATTCGAATGAGTTAAGAAAACGGCTTAATGTTGAAAAACCCTTCTCGTTCTTAATATCCGGATTAAAGCCCCATCTAGCTAAGGATCTATTACAAGCCTTCACGATGGATTTAAACAACGCCTTTTCTGGCAAGAAATTTGGCCTTGTAACACTTCACCCTCACTCAGTTCAAGCCTACGCTTTACCAAACTTTGAATCGTTATCAGCAGAAATGACACCAGGCCTTTTACCTATCCTACACTTGGCAGGGCTAGACAAATTTGAAAATCAAAATTGGCTTCTTGCCCTAGTTAGAGCCCTAAAAGACAAAGGTTGGATCGTCATTGGATCGGTTGAAAGCGAAAAAGAGGCTGCAACTTATGTCGGAAGCACTCTGTTTGAAAGAGCTGTAGTAGAACGCAAACCGTCGGACGAAGAGCTGCTTGAATACCTACAAAGCCGACTTGCAGACTTAGACAATGAATCTATCGAAGAAAAAATTGAGATCTCTCTCGACGATGTCACGAAGCTAACTTACCTCGAGATAGAGGAGGCCCTTACACTTGCCAAGAATAGGGTATTAGATGACCCGGAACTCAAAATATCGACCTCTCTTTTAAAACAGTGCCTAGCCACTGCCGGCGTTAATAGTCGAGGCTATGACAACAGCTTGGACGAAGTGACCCCTTTCTATGAAATGGCTGGACTTCCAAAGAGCGTCCAAGACGGTTTTAAACGGTTATTTACTTTTGCAATGCAACCGCAATTAATGAAAGAGCTTGATATTGCCGGTCTTCCCTCTTACATGCTTTTTGGCCCTCCGGGTTGCGGAAAAACGACCATCGCCAAAGCTGTTGCTGCCCAACTTAAAGCAGACCTGCCTCACCATGCGGTCACCTTTCATCCAGTCAGGCTTAGCAAGTTTTCAAGTACCTATCACCACGGTACACCCACAGCTATTAGGGATATGAAAAGCAACATTTTAGCTGAAATCCAACAAGGAATCCTTCCGGTCGTCTTCTTAGATGAAATCGACATGATGGTACCAAACCGCGACAATCCCAACATAGGCTTTGGCGAGAACAACGAACTTTTAGAAGCCTTTATGTCCTTTATTGATGAGCTAAAAGAAGCCGGCGCTGTCTTGTTTGCAGCTACAAACAGAATCGGCTCGATCGATTCTGCTTTGGTGCGACCAGGTCGTTTTGATTCCAAATTAGAAGTTCCTCTCCCAACACACGACCAACTGCTAACCATTCTGATCAGCTTTTTGAAAAAAATTCATCCAGACAAGGTTGACATTTCCGATATCGCTGAGGAATTGCCTTCGATGAAAGGGCTTGCAGTCAGTGATGTAAAAGAAGCTGTCATTAGGGCCAAATTTGCTTTAGCTGATAAACAGTGTGAAAAAATTTCGACTCAAGTTTTAGCTGAGCAGTTAGCCCAGCTTAAAAGAGAAAAACAATCTCAACTCAAAAAAGGAAAAGTTGGTTAATACGAATGAGCTCAACACCTAAACTTACTATTAGCACCTCGACATTTCCTTCTATATTGGAAGGGATAGCATTTGGCACAGCACCCGGGGAGAATCTCTATACCTATATAAAAAAAGATCATAAGCCCCCTATGACTGCTGATCAGCGGAGAATAGCTTACGACAAGTTAAATGAAATTTTTAAAACGCACTCGATAGACACTAATTTAAACATAAAATGCCCTTGCTTCAAGGTGAAAACGATTGTGAAAGGGGAACTTTCTAGTCACATTCATAATAGCCATATTCAATATCTGCCATTTCCTTGCTCAAAATGCTCTCGTATTTTTTTCTCCGCACGTTCGCTTACTCGGCACGACCAAAACATACACAAGGACAAACAGCCATTACAAAATTCACAGCAAGGCGCCAGCGAGCAGCCTGCAAAAAAGCCAAAACTCGAACTAAAAAATTCGACTATTGCCCTTCCCCCCTCTTCAGAAGATCTCTCTGCTGCTACAATTTTGCAGCAACTATCACCACAACAAGGTAAATGAACCCCTTTGCAGGATAATTAAGGGTGTCTTACTCTAAAATATGAATTTTCTCGCCTAGTCGGCGAAGGAGTCGTCGTCTGCTTCTTCGTCGGCGATGGCTTCTTCTTTATTGCCGGTAAAGCGGCGAAACATCGAGATGCCCCAACTGATAAGGAAGTAGCCCCAAGAAACGGCAAAGAAAATAAAGGGGAAGTAGAAGATGAGACCGAACAAAATGCAAACGGCTACCAAAACAAGGATAAACACTCGTTCAAACGACCCAACCGGTACCCTTAGCGACTTAACACTCGGGAATTTCCATCGGCTGATCATCACATAGCCAAGTAAAATCAAAGCCGACCCTAACAACCACCCTTTCAGCTCTGTCGTTAAACTTAAAAACTGCTGAACTTCCGGTACTGCAAGGAAGAGATTGATCGACAGGGCGCAAGCAGCTCCTGCCGGGATGGGCAATCCTGTAAAAAACTTTTTCGCCATTAGGAGAAGCTCTTCGTCCCCTTTTTTATCTCGCATGGCTTGAACGTTGAACCGCACCAATCTCAAAACGCCGCATAAACTAAAAATCATCGCTGAAGCCATTAAGAAAAAAGGCTCTTTCCCCTCGCCCAAAAGAGGTATACTTTTTAATGCAATCACAGAAGGGGCAACGCCGAACGAGATTGCATCGGCAAGCGAGTCGAATAGACCTCCAAACTCACTTTCTGCTTTCATAACCCTTGCAACAGCACCGTCGAGGATATCGCAAAGAGCCGCTATCAATAAAATGCCGGCTATGCCGGTTAGAAATGGGGCATTGATCTCTGCAATCGGCGTCAACGCGACACGAAAAATAGCAAACAAACCACACGAAAGGCCAAAGGCCGTGATAAAATTGGGTAAAAGAAGGACTTTTTTTCTAAGAGGGGTTGGTTCCATATCCAGAGCGGGGTACAATCACCAATCAGTTTAACTCCTCCATGAAAGAGACTCAAGTGGCCACACAATTTATTGTAGAAAAAGAGGTCAACCTCAAAGAAATCAACGCAAAAGTCATCATCCTTCGCCACCCTTGCGGTGCCAAAGTGATCCACTTAGAGACAGATGATGACGAAAATGCATTTTGCGTCTCTTTTCGCACCTACCCCGAAACGGGCAACGGAGTGGCGCACATCCTTGAACACACTGTTCTTTGCGGCTCTAAACGATTCCCCGTTAAAGACCCCTTCTTTTTGATGAACCGAAGAAGCTTGAACACCTTTATGAATGCCTTTACCGGCAGCGACTTCACCTGCTACCCGGCAGCCACTCAAAACAAAGAAGATTTTTACAATCTATTGGATGTTTACCTCGACGCGGTTTTTTTCCCCAATCTCAACCGCCTCAGCTTTCTTCAAGAGGGACACCGGGTTGAATTTGAAAAAAGCGATGATCCTTCATCCGCTTTGCAGTTCAAAGGTGTCGTTTACAACGAGATGAAAGGCTCTTATGCCTCGCCTGACAGACGTTTTCATGAGGTGATGAATGAAAAATTATACCCCACACTTACTTACGGAATCGATTCTGGAGGAAAACCCGACATCATCCCCAGCTTGACATATGATGATTTGATCGATTTCCATGATACCTATTACCACCCAAGCCATGCTCTGTTCTACTTTTACGGGAACATGCCTTTGGATGAACATTTAAAGTTCATCGAAGAGAAAGTGTTGGCTCATGCTGAACCAAGGCCAGATTTAGCCCCTTTGCCTAAAGAAAAAAGATATACAAATCCTGCCCAGTTCGAAGCCCCTTTCCCCATCGGGTCAGAGGAAGATCGAGCAGGGAAAACCAGGATTGGAATCAGTTGGCTAACGACCTATGCTGCCGATCAATTGACCTCTCTTGCGCTTAATGTCCTTGTGATTGCGCTGATGGATACAGACGCCTCTCCACTTAAAAAAATGCTTCTTCAACTAAAAGAGGTTAAACAGGTGTCTATTTCTATCGACACTGACTCTTCAGAGGTGCCTATTGGCTTGAATTTCCGTGGATGTGAAGAAGGAGATGCGCCAAAAATTGAAAGAGAAACTTTGCGCTTCTTGAAAGAAATAGCCGATCAACCGATCGATCGAGAGCTGTTGGAAAGTGCTATTCATCAGATTGCTTTACATAGAAGTGAAATTGTCGGAGACGATCTGCCTTGGGGCTTACACCTCTTCATGAGATGTGGGTTGATAGCACAGCTTGGAGGCGATCCGATCGAAGCGCTAAGAATTCACACCCTTTTTGACCAGTTGAAAGAAGAATGGAAAAAGGACCCTGAATACTTTAACAAGCTCCTTAAAAAACACTTCATCGATAACCCTCACCGTGTCACGCTCACCCTTTATCCAGACACGAACCTTCAGGAAAAAGAAGAGGAACAAGAAAAGAAGAAGCTGGAAGAGATTAAGAACAGCTTAACAGCCGAAGATGTCCAACTGATCATCAACGATGCAGAGGCCCTTTACCATTTACAGGAAGAAGGAGGAGGAGACGAGGATGTGCTTCCTAAGGTTCACCTTTCTGCTATCCCAAAAGACCCAAAGGATTATTTACTGCAAGAAGAGCGTTTAGACGATATCCACCTCTTTACACACGAAACCTTTACCAACGGGATTGTCTATGTCGATTATGTCCTACCGGTTCCTCAACTAAAAATCGAAGAGCTCCCTTTCTTAAGGCTATTAGTTAATTTTGTTACGCAAGTAGGAGCAGGGGGGAAGAGCTACGAAGAAATTTTACGCCTCATGCAGTCAAAAACAGGAGGTATCTCTGCCAGCATTCACCTCTTTCACCCTATCGACAGGCCAAAAGAGTGCCTTCCTTGTTTTGTCATAGCAGGAAAATCGCTCGACGAAGATGTAGAGTCTTTGTTCAAAATGTTAACAGATTTTCTCCGCATGCCCGATTTTACCGACACTAGACGCTTGCAAGAACTGTGGGAAAAGCATACCACAGCCCTTTTCACTTCGATTCCCGGCTCTGCCATGCGCTATGCCACTTTGCTATCTTCGGCACCGTTTTCTGCTGGACAAAATTTATCTGAGCGTCTTTTTGGACTCGACTACCTCTGGACGATTTCTCAATGGAAAGGTCCGGAATTGATTCAAAAAATACAAGAGACGCTTAAAACCTTAGCTGCTCTGATTTTGACCCAAAAAGGGGATCTGGTCGTGACTGCATCATCCGAGATCTGCAAGAAAATTAAATCCAATAAAGCCTATGGATTACCGCAAGGGGCAAAAAAGAAGTATGACTATTTGCAAGTCTCTCCCTATCCTACCATTTCCCAAATACAGGCCAAAAGCTTTGCATCTTCAGTATCATTCATCAGTCAGGTGTTTCCTTCTGTTCCTTACACCCATCCTGCAGCGCCGGCTCTCTCATTAGCCAGCTTTATTCTGGATAACCAGACTCTCCATACCGAAATACGAGAGAGAGGAGGCGCTTATGGCGCAGGAAGCAAGCAAAAAAGTGGAAATAGCGTTTTTTCTTTCTATAGTTACCGAGATCCTCACATCGGAGATACCCTTCAAACATTTGATAACGCCTTGGAAAAATTGGTAAAAGAGGGAATCGAAGAAAGCGAGAGGGAAGAGGCGATCTTAGAAATGTTACAAGGTCTCGACGACCCCATTTCACCCGGCCACAGAGGGATGACAGTCTATTCTTGGCTAAAAGAGGGGCGCACCTATGAAGTCAGAAAAAATTACCGTCAACGGTTGCTAGCGACCACGTCAAATGATATTGTGAAGGCAGTCAAAGACTATCTCATCCCTAACCGCGCCGATTTGATAACAGTGATCGCTGCAGGAGAAGATATGCTCTTGCAAGAAAACAAGAAACGGGCAGAAAAAGGGCTTAAACCGATACCTATTTCGCCACTCGACAGGAAACCCGCATGAACACAAGAAAAGATCTGCGGTTACAGTTTCGACAAATAAATATTGAATAGGCGAAGTCTCTCTGTGTACTCTGTGGTGAAAATATGTTTAAAATTTTTACAACTACAGAGTACACAGAGAGAGTGCTTTTACATTTACCCTCCCTATCCTCTGTGGTTAATATCTTAGGAGATCGACATGAACGTTTACTTTAATACTTTCGATCAAGAGAAAGAGTCCTTATTAAAGGAGTTTTTTGAGCTACTCCGTTTCCGTGGCTTAAGTGCTGATCTTAAAACTTTGCCGGAGTTATTGGCCTGCGCCCAATTTTTGGAAAACAAATTAATAGGCATGGGAGCTCATGTTCAACGTTGGAACTACGAAGGACACCCCCCCGTTCTGTTTGCTCACTTTAAAAGCGAAGTGCAAAATGCCCCGACGTTACTTTTCTACAACCATTATGACGTTCAACCTGTCGACCCGGAAAATCTGTGGCATTCTCCCCCTTTTGAACCGACTCTTCGAGAAGGAAAGATTTATGCAAGAGGCGCAGATGACAATAAAGGACAGCTGTTTTATGCCTTAACTGCTCTAAAAACCTATTTAAAAAATAATAAAGACCTTCCCTTTAACCTTAAGTGGATCATCGAAGGGGAAGAAGAGCACGGAAGCGCGGCCTTGCACTACCTTTTGCCTCAAAAAGCCGAAGCCATTCAAGCAGACGGCGTCGTAGTGATTGATGTGGGAATGCCAAGTTTATCCAAGCCGGCCCTTGGGCTCGGCGTCAGAGGCATTATCACCATGGATTTGAAAGTGACGGGCCCTAAAGGAGATTTGCACTCCGGAGAAGCTGGGGGGGCCGTTTTAAACCCCCTACACTTTTTAGTCGACATGCTTTCCAAAGCAAGAGATGAAGAAGGAAGAGTAACCATTCCAGGTTTTTACGACCAAGTGAAGGCAATCTCTGATGAAGATAAACAGCTTTTTGCTCTTGAAGCAGATGAACAAGAGTTTATTGAAGCTAAAGGTGTTCCTCCAACAGGCGGAGAAAGAAAACATTACAGCTTTGGAGAACGAACAACTGTACGGCCGACTCTTGAGATCAATGGAATAAATGGAGGTTATAGTGGAGAGGGCTTTAAAACCGTGATTCCAAGCGTGGCCGACGCTAAAATTTCTTGCCGTCTTGTTCCCGACCAAAATCCGTTTGAAATAGGGCATCTAGTAAAAAAATACTTCGAGTCCCAGTCAAATCCTTCAGCCAAGGTCGAGGTGCAACTCCATGGTGGTGGCGGGAAAGCTGTCCGTTGTTCGCCGCAAAGTTTTTTAATTAAAGCCGCCAATAAGGCTGTAAAAGAAACTTTTGGGAAGGAAGCAGATTACATTTTAGTTGGCGGATCCATTCCTATTGCTGCCGATCTTGCCACCTATTCCGGCGGAGATCTTCTGTTTATAGGAACGGCTCTTGCTACAGATAACATTCACGCTCCTAATGAACATTTTAGCTTAGAACAGCTAAGATACGGGACATCCTTAATCGGGTATTTACTAGAAAATTTTGTAAAGGAATTTAACCAATGAAACTTTTTATCTTTTTGACTTTGTTTTTTTCTACCCTTGTCGGTCAAGATCGTTTTCCTGAAGTAGCTGAAAAGGCGATACCGGCCGTTGTCACGATTCGAGTAGAGATGGGAAAAGAAGGGGCAAACAACGGTTCGATGGACCCTCTTGGAGATGAAATCATGCGTCGTTTCTTCGGCTTCGGTTTTTCTCCTTTTGGACTGCAAAATAAAGAACTGCCTCCTGGACAAGGCTTAGGCGTTTTAGTGACAAATAATGGGGTGATTTTAACCAATAACCATGTAGTAAATGGTTACAAAATCATCACTGTAATCACAAACGATGGGGAAGAATATGAAGGAAAAGCCTAGGAGCTGACCCTCGAACCGATTTTAGCCGTCGTAAAAATTGAAGCCGAAAACACACCCTTTCTTCGTTTAGGAGATTCTAGCAAGTTAAGAACGCGGAGCCAGTATTGGCTGTTGGCAATCCTTTTGGCCTTAAAGCAACCGTCACAAAAGGGGTTGTCAGTGCAACAGGAAGATCGAATCTAGATATTGCAACTGTAGAAGATTTTATCCAAACCGATGCAGCTATCAATCGTGGTAACTCCGGTGGCCCCCTTGTGAATGAAAATGGAGAGATCATCGGGATTAATACAGCAATTGCTTCCAATAGCAGCGGCTCTTACATGGGGATTGGCTTTGCCGTCCCATCTGAGATGGCCAAAGAGGTCTTAGAGCAGATTTTAGCCGGTGGAAAAATATTTCGAGGCTTTTTTCGGGTGATTTTGCAGCCGATGACGCAAGAACTTGCCAAAGCTTTTGGCCTTGAAAAACCACAAGGGGCTATTTTGGCAGATGTAACTTCTGGCTCTCGCAGCGGAGAAAGCCGGTTTACTAAGAGGCGACGTTGTCTTGACCTTCAATGGAAAGGCCGTTGAATCAAAATCATCATTGCGCACGCAAGTGGCGATGATGGCTCCTGGCACACAGGTCCAACTGGGCATTAAACGGGGAGAGTCGTTGTTAACGGTGCCTGTCATTTTGGGTACTCGTCCTGATGGTGAAAAAGTCGCGACTCAAAGCACACCTTCTATCAACAAATTCGGATTGACGGTCGAGACGCTATCGCCAGAAACAGCAAAATCTCTTGGTCATGGCAATGAGAAAGGGGTTGTCATCACACAAATAGATCCTGTAGGGACTGTAGGTCGCATTGGAATCAAAAAAGGGGCTTTGATTTTGTCGGTTAATAGAAAGAAAGTAGCAACAACAGAAGAATTTGTAGCTGCCCTTGATACAACCGACCAAAAAGAGGGCGTCCTTCTTGAAGTGAAGCAAGATGGTGCTGTCCGCTACGTTCTCATCCGGGGCGTTTAAACAATGCCCTTTCAAGAAAAAATCGATCAGCAAGCCGATCAATTTGATCTCCTCATCATCTCTTGTGCCAAAGATGAGGAGGCAACTTTTGGAAAAACCATTTGTCCAAAACCTATCCTGCCGTCATCACTGTGACAGAAGAATGGGGAGAAGGTGGTGCCGGAAATGCTTTCGGGACGTTGCAAGCTATTGAAAAATCGTCTGCTCTTAACATTTTGAAAAAAGGGGGGAAAGTGGCCCTCTACCACACTGCAGGAAAAGGGACCCGGATGGAGCCTTTAACCCATGCAGAGGGTGGGATGAAAGCAGCCATCAAAGTGCCCGCTTTTTTTACCGAACGGTAAAGGCGCCTTTGTCTGTATTGGAAATGGTGATCCGGCAGACAGCTCCCTTATCGGCGCTTTGCGAAGGGCGTTTGGCTGTCTTTTGGACAGATCAACTTTTTCTCCCCTCTCACTTTTCTTGGGATCAGCCTACGGCCGACGTCGAGGTGTTATCCATCGGACTGCCCGGACTGAATAAAGCGATGTTTGCAGAAAGAAAATTATCTCACTATGGGATGTGGGGAGATAGTCATTACTATGACAAGCTCCATCTCAAACATTTTGAGACTTTATCTCCTTTCAATGCTTCTATTAATTTGGGCTCTTTTTTAATGGCCTATCCCCTCTTAAATGAGTTGGTACATGGATACAAACACGAACTGGAAAAAAAGAAAGGCAAACTGGACACCGACCCCGATTGGTGGACGGCCGCAACATTGCCTCGCGACCTTTTTGCCCAAGTGAGAGGAGAAGCAAAACTTGATCAATATGATCGTTTTAAAAAGCTGTTGGGAGGTGCTACGGTCAAACCACGTGTGCTAGGCCCAGACACCGACTGGTGGGATTTTGGAACAGTCGACAGTTACAAAAAACAGCTTTTGATGCTGCTTTCGGATGAGCCGGAGGCTGGGAGATTAAGAAAGTTATTTGGCATTAAAGATGCCGATTTTATCGAGGATTCTCTCATTTTCAATTCGAAGTTGGAGCATTGCATCTTGAAAAAATCGATCTTGCTGAATGTGCAGGCCAAAGGGGCCCATTTCGATTCGACCTTTGCCTACAACAGCAGTTTCTCCTCCGGCAACTACAGCCAAGCCCTCATTTACGGCCAGAACGCGAAGCGTTTGGAGTGCTCTACGCCCGTTTAGCTTTGACTTGTCAGTGAAAAGTGAAAGCGCCAGAGGACTTGCGCACTCCAAACGCTTCGCGTTATAGCTGGCAGGCTTTTCCGAGTTGGGAGGGGTCTTCGATGACGGTGACGCCGGCTTTGCGAAGAGCGGCGATTTTACCGTCGGCTGTCCCTTTTCCTTGCGAAATGATAGCGCCTGCATGGCCCATCCTTTTGCCTGCAGGGGCTGTACGGCCTGCAATAAAGGCAACCACCGGCTTTTTCCCTTTCTTGGCAATCCATGCGGCAGCTTCTTCTTCAGCTTCGCCCCCAATTTCTCCAATCAAAAGAATCACTTCTGTTTGGGGATCTTCATGAAAAGCCTCTAGCATATCAATGAAAGTGGTTCCGGCAAGAGGGTCGCCCCCAATGCCTACACAGGTCGATTGGCCAAGCCCCAATTTCGATGTCTGAAAAACCGCTTCGTAGGTCAATGTGCCCGAACGAGACACTATTCCAACTTTGCCAGGCTTGTGGATGTAGCCAGGCATGATCCCAATCTTGCACAAGCCTGGCGTGATGATGCCGGGGCAATTAGGACCAATTAACCTTGAGCGGGTGGATGCCCTCAAAATAGGGGCCACCTCCAACATATCTTTGACCGGTATCCCTTCGGTGATGCAAACAATCAGCTCAATTCCAGCTTCAAAGGCCTCTAAAATGGCATCTTTTGCAAATGGGGCCGGCACAAAAATCATCGAAGTGTTGGCGCCTGTTTGTTGAACTGCTTCTAAAACAGTATCAAAAACAGGAAGGCGCAAGACTTCGGTTCCCCCCTTTCCGGGAGTGACTCCGCCCACAAAATTGGAACCGTATGCAATGCATTGTTCTGTGTGAAAACGTCCAGCTTTTCCGGTGATCCCTTGAGTGATCACACGTGTTTGTTCGTTTAGGAAGATGGGCATAATTTCACAATCGCCTCTGCAGCTTTTTTTAAATCGGGTTCAAGAACGGTTGGCAAAGCAAAAGCTTTGAGTTTTTTCATCCCCTCTTCCACATGAGTCCCTTCTAATCGGATCACAATGGGAGGAAGGTTTTTCTTTCCTTCCAACGATTGGATGAGGGCCTCTGCAATGGTTTCACAGCTCATGATCCCACCAAAAATATTCACAAAAATCCCTTTAACTTTGGGGTCGTGAAGAAGAATGGAAATGCCTCCGGCAATAGCATCCACAGTACCGCTTCCTCCCACATCGAGAAAGTTAGCCGGCTTCCCGCCTAGTAAAGACAATAGATCCATCGTCGCCATCGCAAGGCCTGCGCCATTGACTACGCAACCGATAGACCCCTCTAATGTCACAAAGGCAAGACCCCGCTCTCGGGCTTCTGCCTCTGTAGAAGGCAATTGTGTCACATCTTCCATCTCGGCAACTTCTTTGTGCCTAAAAAGGGCGTTGTCATCGATCGACAATTTAGCGTCTAAAGCTAAAAGTCCTTTCGAGGTTTTGACAAGCGGAT
Organism: Parachlamydiales bacterium; assembly: GCA_963765145.1. Taxonomy (GTDB): domain Bacteria; phylum Chlamydiota; class Chlamydiia; order Chlamydiales; family JAJFMK01; genus JAGVKY01. Next base: position 149,963 of record CAVXVG010000018.1, on the reverse strand, counting down.
TGATCTCAACCAAGGTAGCCTCTTCACCGATGAGAAGCCTTGCGACCTTCTCCATCAGACCAAATTCTTCTTCCCCCCATCCTAAAGCCTTTGTCAGAAGTTCTTTCTGATACCCCTTCATTTTCAGATCGGGATAAATGCGAAGGCGTAAAATTTTTTGGGGCTCTTTTGCTGCCACCTCTTCAATGTCCATTCCCCCTTCTGAGGAGACGATGAGGTAGGGTGCGCCCTCTTTCCGATCGATCAAAGCAGCTAAATAAAATTCTTTCTCAAACGAGATCGCAGGGGCCATCATCAGGCAAGAAGAGGTCACTCCAAGGGGTCCGGTCTGCTTGTTGACCATGTGGAAGTTTAGAAGAGATGCAACGCCCTCTAAAATAGCCTTTTTCCCGCTTACTAATTTGACGCCGCCCGCCTTCCCTCTTCCTCCGGCGTGAACTTGTATTTTTAGAACAACCTCTTCCCACCCCTCTTTTTCTAGCAACGCTTCGGCTTTCTCAAGCGAGCGGACAACGGCAAAGGGGGGAAACGGAATTTCGTACCGTTGAAAAACTTCTTTAGCTTGATACTCATGCAGGTCCATAAAGTCCCTTATCAGTTATTATTACGAAGTTTTCAAGAGGAACATCCATGATTTTTAATTCGATCCGCTCTGGCTGGGAGACACTGAAAAATGCCTTCTCTTCCACAAGGTCTTTATTTGGAGAAAAACTGCGGGCCCTTTTCGGGAAAAAAATCGACTCCGAAACCCTTGAACACCTTCGTACTCTTTTATTTGAAGCAGATTTGGGGCTTGCAACCGCAAAGGAGTTGACCGCAAAAATCGAAGCGGCTCACCTGAAAAAGCCCGATATGACGAGTGATGAACTGATTGGCTTGCTTAAAGAAGAACTCGTTAAAAAATTAGAAAAGCAACCGCCAAGACCCGAACTAAAAGCTCCTCATATCATTTTAATTGTCGGGGTCAATGGAAGTGGCAAAACAACCTCCATTGCAAAAATGGCAAACTATTACAAAAAAGAAGGGAAAAAGGTTTTGCTAGGAGCGGCCGACACCTTTCGGGCCGGGGCCATTGCTCAACTTGAACATTGGGCCCATAAGGTGGGCGTTGACATTGTGAAAGGAAAGCCGGGAGGAGACCCGGCGGCCGTTGCCTTTGACACATTGAAAGCAGCTCTTGCAAGAGAGATCGACATCGTCCTGCTCGATACCGCCGGTCGTCTGCAAAACAAAGACGACTTAATGAGAGAGCTGGAAAAAGTCAAAAAAGCCTGTGACAAACTGGTGCCCGGTTCTCCTCATGAAATCCTCTTAGTGTTAGACGCCACTACAGGACAAAATGGACTGGACCAAGCCAAAACATTCCACACGTTTACCCCTCTTTCCGGTCTGATTTTAACAAAACTGGATGGAAGCGCTAAGGGTGGTGTGATTGTCCCGATCCAAGATACACTCAATTTGCCTGTCCGCTTTATCGGCGTAGGCGAAGGGGTTCAAGATTTACAACCGTTTGTGCCTAAAGAGTTTGTAGAGGCCCTCTTTGATTGAGGTGAGTTCAACAAAACCTGAAGGTTTCAATCCTCTTTTCGAAGTAGCCGGCACTTTTATCGAAGTAGGAGATGAAATTTTGCTGATGCATCGCCATCCCGACAAACCGTATGGAGAGAAATGGGGGCTTCCCGCAGGCAAATTAGAAAAAGGAGAAACCCCTCACCAAGCCGCGGCGCGAGAAATTGAAGAGGAGACGGGAATCCAACTAACCACTCTTCGCTCGCTCGGGCCCCTTTATGTCCGCATAGAATATGACTTTATTTTTCATCTCTTTGCCATTCGCTTAAACGAAAAACCACAAGTTCTACATGAAGCAGATGCCCACATTGATTTTCAGTGGATTAGCCCAAAAAAGGCTACGACTCTGCCTCTCATTGTAGGTGGCCACGAAACTTTCGAATTTTATCTAGCTCATAAAAACTTAATGCCTTCTTAATCTGGACTAAAAAGTTCTCTTTTAAAATTAATTCAAAAAAAGAGGAAAAACCATGTCTGGCTTAACTATTAGGTTGAGATTTTGTGGAATTGAAACAGCGCTACCCCCGCTCGAATCGCCAAGAAATTCCAAAGAAAATAAAGAAAATTCTGTCATAAAATCGATTCTTAAAAAGAAGGATGATGGAAAAATTGCTAAAAAGAAGGTTTCCTTTTCTCAGGCTAAACAGATCCGCGTCACCCCTTTAGACGGATTGGAAGCTACTGCCTGGTTTCAGGTCAAAAGAGAGTGTGATTGTAAATACAAACTCTTGCAAAAAGGTTTTAACGTAAACCCTTCTTATTTAGACCATCAACAAACCATTCGTTCACCTTTCCCCAAGCAAATTTAATGTTTTGGGAACTACGAAAAAAAAGCAGGATTTCGGCAAGCAGGACCCCTAATTCCTCTAACGTTTTTAATGTAAGAAGAACAGGATTGCCTACGGCAGAAGGATAAGATCTATTTTCAACAGATTTTCTCTTACTCTTCCTTGCTCCAAAAACTCTATCGCGGGATAAGCGAGAATTTAAATGGCCAGGTTTCGAAAGAAGACGATTAAGAAGGCACTCCCGAAATGGAGTGCCGGAGATACTCTAAAAAAGTTATTGTTGCGGGAAAAAAAGCTTTTCTAAGCCTTCAACAACAGCATTATAATAGGCAGAGTAGTCAGTAGAGGTCACATAATCTAACTTTTTTTCATCAATGACTGTTCTGGCTGCATCTAAGTTTTTCTGAGATAGTCCTAATGCGTTTGCAGATCCTTCTCTCTGTTTCTCTACATGAGTTATCAACCGATCATGAACCTTCCCGACCATCTGTGTAGGTTCAATTGATACAGGCTTAAGCACCCTCTCCGGACTATTGCCATGATATCCAACAATGACATCCTGAGTATCGAGAATTTTCTCTTCATTCATTTTGATGTCATGTAGGCATTTGTGCTTTTCAAAAGAAAGAAAGATCTCGTTTAACAACGTTCTTTTTCCCTCATTAAATGAAATCTCTCTGGATTCCATTATTTCCAACAAAAAGGCTTTTTGACTTGTTGGAAAGCGATCTAAGAAGGAGCCTACATCGCTGTTTGATATAGTGTCCAAGCTCTGTCTTACAAGATATATTGTTCCATCAAACGCTGCCGGCCCAAAGGAGTCCGACTCAAATGCTTCCAACTTAAATGCTGCCGGCTGATCTATGATAAGCATATCCTCTAAAGAATACGCACAACTATAGGTAGCATGTGCAATGAGAGAATTAAATGAAAAACCAGACATACAATGAGTTCTTATGATTTAAAAATAAATTATATTAGAATAAGCTAGATGAACTCGATCATCCATCGTGATTTTTGTTTCTAGCCTTTAGAGTATAAAAGCCTCTAAAGGCTTGTAAGGATGACTTACGCTTTGATTTTGATATCAACACCGGCAGGCAGCGTGATCGATTTCAAAGCATCGATGGTCTTACCTGTTGGATTGATGATGTCTAAAAGACGCTTGTGTGTTCTCATCTCAAACTGCTCACGGCTTTTACGGTCAACGTGAGGAGAGCGGAGAACGGTGAAGATCTGACGTCTTGTTGGCAGAGGAATAGGACCTGCAACTGCGGCTCCCGTTCTTTTTGCCGTCTCAACGATATCTTGAACAGATGTGTCGAGAAGACGTTGATCGTATCCTTTTAGGCGGATACGGATCTTGCTGCGGGAAGCTTTTGGTATTTTTTCTTGTTTTTCTTTAGCCATAAAGGGATCTCTAATACTCTTCTATTTCTTTACAATTTCTTCTTGTACTTTGGACGGCACCTTTTCAAAGTGGCTCGGCTCCATTGTATAGGTTGCGCGTCCAGAACTCAAGGAACGGAGTGTTGTGGAATATCCAAACATCTCACTTAATGGCACTTGAGCGTGAACGATTTGTCCACCTTTTTGTGCATCTTGTCCCATGATCTTCGCGCGACGTTTTGTTAAGTCGCCCATTACATCCCCAAGGTTTGCATCGGGAGTGATCACGTCAACTTTCATGATCGGTTCAAGGATGATCGGTTTTGCTTTCCCGGCAGCTTCTTTAAGCGCCATCGATCCGCAAATCTTAAAGGCCATCTCAGATGAATCGACCTCGTGGTACGATCCAAAAACAATAGCGACCTTAACATCAACCAAGCCATATCCAGCTAAAACACCTGTGTTTAAGCCATCTTTAACGCCGGCAATAACTGCTGGGATGTATTCTTTTGGAATGACACCACCGACAATCTTGCTGACAACTTCATTGCCTTTACCCGGTTCGTTCGGCTCGATTTCAAGCTCAACGTGGGCATATTGACCGCGACCACCAGACTGTTTGACGTACTTTGTCTTTACGGAAGCTGGGGCAGTAATTGTTTCTTTGTAAGAAACTTGAGGTTTACCTACATTAGCGTCGACACTAAATTCACGGATCATACGATCGCGAAGAACGTCTAAGTGCAACTCTCCCATCCCTTGGATGATCGTCTGTCCAGTTTCTTCGTTTGATGAAACACGGAATGTTGGATCTTCTTCTGAAAGGGCGCCAAGAGCAACTGCTAATTTTTCTCTGTCTGCTTTTGACTTTGGCTCGATAGCCATCGAAATAACAGGCTCAGGGAATTCCATTTTTTCGAGCAGATAAGGATGATCTGGATCGCAAAGAGTGTCTCCAGTTCTTACTTTTTTCATACCGACGCAGCCAGCAATGTCTCCTGTAAAGAAGGCATCTTTTTCAATCCGCTGGTTCGCATGCATTTCAAGTAAGCGAGAAATTCTTTCTTTACTGTCTTGGGTGGTATTGATAATCGGTGTCCCTTTCTCAAGCATCCCGCTGTAAATACGGATATAAGTCAGACGGCCCACATAAGGGTCTGTCATGATCTTGAAAGCAAGCGCCGTAAAGTGCGAGCTGTCGCTTGGGTCGAGGAGAACTTCTTTATCTGTCTTTAAGTCATGTGCTTTGATTTGGCCCCTATCAAGAGGAGATGGCATCCAAGCGACAACTGCATCGAGAAGTTGTTGAACCCCTTTGTTTTTAAAGGCAGATCCGCAAAGAACTGGGTTGAATTTGCTTTTGCAAACGCCTTTACGGATAGCAGCATTGATCTCTTCAGGAGTCAAAGAATCAGGGTTTTCCAAGACCTTGACCATGAATCCTTCATCTTCTTCAATTGTCGCCAATTCTTCTAGAAGGTCATTGCGCATCTTTTTGCATTGTTCTTTGAGATCGTCAGGAATTTCTGTGACATCCCACTCTGCACCTAATGTTTCATCTCTGAAAACAAAGGCCTTCATGGTCACTAAATCGACCATCCCTTTGAACTCGGCTTCTGCACCAATTGGGCACTGAACAGGGATTGCATTGGCATGCAATTTTTCTTTCATTGTTTTGACAGCGTCAAAGAAATCGGCACCCATCCGGTCCATCTTGTTGACGAACGCGATACGAGGTACACCATACTTATCAGCTTGTCTCCAGACTGTTTCAGATTGCGGCTCAACACCAGAAACTGAACAGAAAAGAGCGACAGCACCATCTAGTACCCGCAGCGACCGTTCTACTTCAATCGTGAAGTCGACGTGGCCTGGGGTATCGATGATGTTGATCTTGCAATCTTTCCAAAAAACAGTAGTGGAAGCACTAGTAATAGTGATACCTCTCTCTTGCTCTTGAGGCATCCAGTCCATCGTGGCAGCCCCTTCATGGACCTCCCCGATTTTGTGAGATTTACCAGAGTAGTAGAGAATCCTTTCTGTCGTCGTTGTCTTACCCGCATCGATGTGAGCCATGATGCCGATATTCCGAACATTCTTCAGGGTTTCACGCGGAGGTCTTTGAGCTGCCATACTGTTCTATTGATCCTTCAATTACCACTTGAAGTGGGCAAAAGCCTTGTTAGCTTCAGCCATTCTGTGGGTGTCCTCTTTCTTCTTAATTGTCGTTCCTTGGTTACCCAAGCAGTCAGCAAGCTCTTGTGCAAGAGCATTTGGCATTGAACGACCAGCTCTTCCGCGAGAATACTGGATGATCCATCCCATCGCCATTGAAATTCGACGGGCAGGTGGAATCTCAACAGGAACTTGGTAGGTAGCTCCACCAATTCTTCTCGATTTAACTTCAACTTGAGGCTTTGCATTTTCTAAAGCTTCTTCAAAGGCCTCAAGAGGATTATCTCTTTTAACCTTATTCGCAAAATCATTCAAAGCAGCGTAGACGATAGCGCGAGCCACCGACTTTTTGCCACCCATCATCACTTTGTTGATGAATTTGGCGAGGAGGACGCTTTTATAAACAGGGTCTGGTTCGGTTTCCCGTTTTTCTGCCCGGTGTCTTCTTGACATGTTTTTTAGTCTCTCTAACTAAATTATTTATTCATATTTGAGAGATCGAGGATTCACCCGAAAGGACTCGAGTCTTACGACCCGTATCCAATCGATGCTTCAGTGCAAAAAAACTCTTTTTTTCGCATTGAGGCATCAGGAGCAAGACAGCTCACTCCTGGTATTACTTAGGACGTTTGGCCCCATACTTCGATCTGCTTTGCTTACGGTCCTTAACGGCCGCACAGTCTAGCGCTCCACGGACAATGTGATAACGCACCCCTGGCAAGTCTTTCACACGACCGCCTCTAACGAGGACAATGCTGTGTTCTTGCAAGTTGTGGCCTTCACCGCCGATGTAGGCAATAACCTCCTGCCCCGTCGACAGACGGACCCAGGCTACTTTCCGAAGAGCAGAGTTTGGCTTCTTCGGCGTCTTTGTTTTCACTTGGAGGCAAACCCCTCTTCTCTGAGGACACCCTTTCAGCGCTGGAGACTTACTTCTCCGCTTCTTTGGGCTGCGTGGTTTACGTACAAGTTGATTTATCGTTGGCATGTAGAGTTCCCATGGTAAAAGGAAGGAAACGGATACATTCTAGTGGATAGAATGTTTATGAACAAGATTTAAAAACTAGAGCCGATCCGTCAAAGTAAACTTGCCCTTGCCCCTGCCCTTCCCCTTGCCCGATTTTTAAACTCGAAGACCTTTTGCAATGATATTGCCTAGCTTTTCAACTAGTTGGCACATTTTGAGAAGCTTGGGGTCTGCATCCGCCATTTTCTTGATATCTATGCAGCCCATGACGTGCTGTTGAACCAGCAACAAATCGTCCGGAGTAAATAAGCCAGTGATCATCAGAGAATAAATCTCTTTTTCCAGCTGAGTCCTCTCGGACGCGAGGTCGGACTCAACCAGGCTGACTGCAGTATTCGACCGTTCTATTCCATCTATCTTCATTAGAGACTCCAAGATTTTTCGTTAAACGAACTAAACTGCAGATTCCGGGGTTCCGGGAGCCATCCATTCGGTATGAAAATGCTTGCCGCGCGGTTGGTCGGTACGCTCGTAGCTATGAGCCCCGAAAAAGTCTCGCTGGGCTTGCAAAAGATAGGCGGGCAACCGCTCTCTTCTGTAACCATCAAGGAAGGACAGGCCCGAACTGTGGCAAGGCAAAGGTATCCTTCTCAGAGCCCCACTTGCAACTGTCTTCCTTAAGCCTTCTTCTACCTTCACGATTTCCCCTTTGAAAAAAGGATCCATCAAAAGGTTTAAAAGGGCTGGGTCTTTTTCATAGGCCTCTTTGATTTTACCTAAGAAACGGCTCCGAATGATGCAGCCACCTCGCCACATCAACGCAACACCCCCAAAATTTAGCCCCCACTTATAAACTTCTGATGCGGCGCGCATCATCATGAACCCTTGGGCGTAGCTGATCATTTTAGCGCCATAGAGAGCTTGACGTACCGCCTCTACAGGGGCCTCTTCTTTTGGCAAAGACTTTTTGGGATAGTGGCCTGCTGCCAAGACCCTCTCATCTTTCATCGAAGAAAGGAAACGGGCAAAGACAGATTCAGAAATAAGAGTCAGAGGGATGCCCAGCTCCAAAGCCTGCATCACCGTCCATTTGCCGGTCCCTTTTTGGGCTGCGGCATCGAGTATTTTGTCGATTTTAGGCGTCCCGTTTTCTTTTGCCTTCAAAATTTGAGCTGTGATTTCGATGAGGTAGCTGTCTAGATCTCCTTGATTCCAATCGGAAAATATTTTTTGCAATTCGTCGATCGAAAGGCCATACCCTTCTCGTAAAATATCAAAGGCTTCGGAAATGAGCTGCATGTCTCCATATTCAATCCCGTTATGGACCATTTTGACAAAATGGCCGGCTCCCCCTTCTCCCACCCATTCGCAGCAAGGTTCAGACCCCACCTTCGCAGCAATGGCTTGGAAAATAGGGCGGACAGGCTCCCAACCTTCTTTGTTTCCCCCGGGCATGATAGAAGGTCCGTTACGAGCCCCTTCTTCTCCTCCGGAAATACCCACACCGAGGAACGCAATCCCTTCTTTAGCAGTAAAAGCTACACGACGTTCTGTGTCTGTAAAAAGGCTATTACCCCCATCGATCAAAATATCTCCTTTATCTAGAAGAGGAAGCAACTGGTCAATGAGTTGATCAACAGCCTCGCCTGCTTTTACCATCATAACGATACGACGAGGGCGCTGCAGAGAAGAGACGAAATCGGCAAGCGTATGTGTGCCTACAATCGATTTACCTTTTGCACCATTGTCAAGAAAATGGTCGACTTTTGTCACAGTCCTGTTAAAGACAGAAACTTGGAAGCCATGATCTGCCATATTGAGGACTAAGTTCTCGCCCATGACAGCCAGGCCGATGAGTCCGATATCAGAGAGTTTCTTATTCATATTCCGCATCATAACGCGAATTCGACCGACTTTCAATCGAACTCTTGTTGTTTCCCTCCAAATGGGATAATTTAAAATTATGTCTATATGCCTGAATATGATCGTCAGAAATGAATCTAAAGTGATTACAAGGTGTTTAGATTCTGTTCTCTATCTGATTCAATCCTGGGTGATTGTCGACACCGGCTCGACCGATGGAACGCAAGAGGTCATCATCAATTACTTCAAGGAAAAGGGGATACCAGGCGAACTGCATGAACGGCCTTGGATTGATTTTGCAACCGATCGAAATTTTGCCCTTGATTTGGCTCGAGACAAGGCCGACTACCTACTTTTCATCGACGCGGATGAAATGTTGACTTATCAAGCCGGGTTTAAAAAGCCAACGTTGGATGAGGCTTTTTACAACATCGTAGCAGACTCGGGGGGCATACTGTTTTTACGCCCCTTTTTGGTAAAAACAAGCCTCGATTGGAAGTGGGAAGGGGTGGTTCACGAAACTGTCGCTTGTCCGGACGCTCCCCGTACTACAATCATTTTTAAAGATGTGTTTTTGGTCTCCTTTCCGGAGGGGAATAGACGCTTAAACCCAAAAAAATTCCACTTCGATGTGGAAATGCTCAAAAAAGCTTATAAAAAAGAGCCTCGAAACTCACGCCTGCTTTTTTATTTAGCAAGAAGCACCTTGGCAAATAGGCAGTATAAAGCAGCGATCCATTACCTAAAAAAGATGATCAAAGGGATTGAAGAAACTGAAGAGGCATTTTTATGCAGAATGGACATCGGCTTGATTTACATTGCAACTAATAAACCGATTGAGAAACTAGCACGCCTTTATGAAGGCATTGCCAAAACGTTCCCTGAAAAAATGGAGCCTTACTTCATGCTTGCACGGGCTTTTAGAAGGCAAAAAAACTTTGATAAAGCTTTTGAATATGCTTCAAAAGGGATTGAAAAGCCGTTGGATCAAGCCGGGATTTCCATCGAGAAATTTGTTTATGTGTGGGGTATGCAGTTAGAATATATGCTAGCTGCTTATGCCCTTGGAAAAAAAGAAGAGGGAAAGAAAGCGGCACTTGCCATATTGGCTAGAAAAGATATTAGTCAAAATAAATGGAACTACTTCGACACAACTTTTAGAGCACTTGAAAGAGGCGATCTTTCTCAAACTGAAGTGTTTATATGATTAGTACACTCTGTTTAAACATGATTGTAAGAGATGAAAGCCCCGTCATCCTACGGTGCTTACAATCGGTTACCCCGCTGATCAAATACTGGGTCATTGTCGATACCGGCTCAACGGATGATACTGCACAAAAAATCGAAGCCTTTTTCAAAGAGAAAAAGATCCCTGGAGAGCTGCATCATAAAAAATGGGTTAACTTTGAGAAAAACAGAAACCAGGCGCTTAAATTAGCAAAAAAACATGGGGACTATCTTTTATTTATCGATGCAGATGAACAGCTTATTTATGAAAATGAGTTTCAACTGCCTAAACTAGATAAAGACAGCTATTTAGTCCGATGCAATAACGACACGATTTTTACTGACCGACGACTGATTGTGCGGGCAGACTTAGATTGGAAATGGGTCGGACAGATCCATGAGACCATTGAATGCACAAAAGCAAAAACACTAGGGACTATTCCATATCTGATCAACTTTACCTCTGGCGGCGGCGGTGCACGCTCTCTTCACCCAAAAAAGACAAGAGAAGAGGACGCGAAAATATTAGAGAAAATTTTAAAGGATGACCCTAAAAACAGCCGTGCCCTTTTTTATCTGGGGCTGACCTATCTTTTACTCCTACAGTTTGAAAAGGCCCTAGTCATGTTCAAAAGAAGAGCCAAAGACAAAGATGCCTCTGAGGAATATTACGTCTCCCTTTTACAAATTGCAAAAATCATGCATGGTTTAAAAAAAGACCCCGACAAAACATTTAAAGCCTATCTTAAGGCGATAAAATTTCATCCCGCACGCGCAGAAAGCTATTTTTATTTAGCCCGTTTCTTAAGAGGTCAAAAAGACCTAAAAACGGCTTATGAGGTCGCTAAAAAGGGGCTAGAATATCCGCAAACTCAAGACCATCTTGCCGTTGAAAGTAGGATCTATGACTTTGGAATGGCCCTAGAATTTTCGGTGATTGCAGTTGGAGTAGACGATTTGACAAGTGCAAAAAAGGCTGTAATTGGCCTATTGCAAAAACCTAATCTGCCGGAAAATGTCTCCCATTTCATCCGAAAAATGTGGAAGTTATGACGATCTGCCTCAATATGATTGTCAAAAATGAAAAGGGCGTCATTTTAAGGTGTTTAGAATCGGTATTGCCCCTGATCGACACCTATGTCATCGTCGACACCGGTTCAAAGGACGGCACCCAAGACATCATTCGACAATTTTTTGAAGAAAACGATTTAAAAGGAGAGCTGCACGAACAACAGTTCATCGACTTTGAAGCCAATAGAAATCAGGCATTAGAGCTTGCTAAAGAGCATGGAGACTATATCTTTTTTATCGATGCCGATGAGCAATTGATCTTTGAAGAGGATTTTGCCCTTCCCCCCTTAAAAGAAGATAGTTATCTCATCGAATGCGATCGCAACTCACTGATTTTTTATCGAAGACAACTAATAAAGGCCGCTTTGGAATGGAAATGGGTCGGCGTGCTCCATGAAACCATCGAAGGTAAAAGCCCTTTTTCAACAGCTATTCTACCCGGCGTTGCCAATCATGTATCTTTAGGTGGTGGCGCCAGACTCACCAACCCGGCGACTTTGCAGTTGGACGCTAAGTTGCTTGAAGAGGTGATCGAAAAGAACCCTACAGACAGCCGCTCCATCTATTATCTTGCCCAAATCTATCGGATGCTAGGGAAAAAGGAACCGGCCCTCAAACTGTTCAAGCGCAGAATTTGCCATCAAGATGGCTCTGAAGAAGTTTACCACTCTCTTTTACAAATTGCTCAAATCAAAGAAGAGTCTAGCAAGCACCTAGATCAGGTTAAAATAGCCTATGCTAGAGCTATCGATGTAAGACCTACAAGAAAAGAAGGTTATTTTTATTTTGCTAGATATCTTCGCAGAAAACACCAATTAAAAGAGGCTTACGAAATTGCTAAAAAAGGATTCGAACTTTCTGAAACCAGAGATCTACTTGGAGTTGAAAGCAAGGTTTACACCTATAAAATGGCTTTAGAATATGCAGTGATCGCCCATGGCATAGGGAAACCGGTAGAAGCAAGAACCGTGGCTCTAAACCTTCTCGAGCAAAAGAACCTTCCCGCAGAAGCCAGAACCCTGATCAATTCCATCTGGAACCAACTTGGGAATAATAGCTAAAAAGTGAAGCGAAAGAAAACTTTCGCATCGCTTTCCTGCACATTAACCGCTATCCAGAGAGCTGTTTTTTCCGCAACGCGTTTGGAGTGCTAAACTCCTGTTTAGCTTTCATTTTCACTGATAAGTCAAAGCTAAACAGGAGTTTAGCACTCCAAACGCTCTGCGGAGTAAAAAACTCTCTTCGCATTGGCTAACTTTGCAATAAAACCCTTCCGCGTTGCGGAGGTTGCTACTTCTTACTTTGAAAGAAGTCGATGATGGCTTTTTTGAAGTCTTCTAAACCCTCGCCACTTAGCGCAGAGACACGGAAAGTAGGAATCGCTAGTTTCTTTGCCTTTTTTTCTAATGGGCTCAGTGTCTTTTCGTCTTCTACTGCATCGATTTTGTTGATGAGGAGAAAACTTGGACGTTTAAGAAGCTCTTTAGAGTAGGTTTTCAACTCGTCTCTTAAAACTTCGAAGTCTTCAAGTGGGTCTCGAGCGTCAGTTCCAGCTCCATCGATGACAAAGACGAGAAGAGATGTTCTTTCGATATGGCGCAAGAACTCTAAGCCAAGCCCTCTATCATTACTCGCCCCTCGGATGATCCCGGGTATGTCTGCAACAAAGATCCGATCATAAATTTCTGTCTCGATGAACCCAAGATTTGGAGTTAGAGTCGTAAAAGGATAAGCGCCTACTTTTGCCCGACCTCTAGCCAACGAATTGATCAAAGAGGATTTGCCTGCATTAGGAAACCCAACCAGCCCAACGTCTGCTATCAACTTGAGCTCTAAATCAACCTCTAACTCTTCACCAAGATCCCCTTTAGTCGCCGTATGGGGAGCCCGATTAGTAGGACTTTTAAAATGGTCATTCCCTTTTCCAGCCTTGCCTCCTCGGCAAGCTAAAAATTCGTCCCCTTTTTCCAAAAGCTCTGCAATAATTTCACCCGTAGCTTTATCGCGAATGATCGTACCGCAAGGAACTTTGAGAGTAAGATCTTTACCCATTTTTCCTTGCTGCAGATTTGGACCACCTTGTGCCCCATTTTCTGCTTTTAAAATCTTACGGAATCGATAGTAGTCGAGAGAATAAATTTCGGGGTCGGCTTTGAATTTAACCGATCCGCCTTTCCCTCCGTTGCCCCCAGTAGGGCCACCTTTGGGAATGTACTTTTCCCGGCGCCAGGCAACAACTCCGTCGCCACCTTTGCCAGCAAAAAGGTGAAGAGCCACTTCATCTAGAAACATCTCATCACCTTAAGTTATTTAGCCTATGCTTCTGAGCGGACCGAAATAACGGTCTTTCTGCCAGAACAAAATGAGACAATCCCATCTACGAGAGAAAAAAGAGTGTCATCTTTTCCACGGGCAACGTTTGCACCGGGATGCCATTTAGTACCACGCTGTCTTGCTAGGATGGAACCTGCAGTGATCAACTGACCAGAACCAACTTTAATGCCAAGACGTTGCGCATTCGAATCACGTCCGTTCTTTGTTGAACCTTGACCTTTCTTATGTGCCATGCTGACTTACTTCCTATTTGGTTTGGGCGATTTCAAGCACTCTCACTTGAGAGTAGTGCTGACGGTGTCCAAATGTCCGATATTGTTGTTTACGTTTCTTATATTTCATGGCTTTCAATTTAGGACCTTTAACAGTGCCTAATAGTTGCCCTTTCACGACAAAGCCGCCAACATGGGGGGCTCCGACATGCGATTTTTCTCCGTCGTTTAAATAGAGGATATCGGTAAATTGAACATGTTCTGACTCTATGTTCAGAAGCTCAACTTCGATCACATCGTCTTTTTGAACGCGAACCTGTTTTCCACCGGATTCGATGATGGCGTACATGGGGAATTCTCCTTGAACCGAGTAGAATACTCGATTTATGGTTATAGAATCAAGGCTTTCCCTGCTCACCCTCTTTACCTGACCCATTATTCACCCTAGAAATTTGAAAAAACGTTTTCAATTGTTGAAAACACGCTCTTCAGTTATCTTTTCTCTATCTTTTGGCTAGGTAGCTCAGTCGGTAGAGCAGAGGACTGAAAATCCTTGTGTCGCTGGTTCGATTCCGGTCCTGGCCATAAGACTTTCCTCTTCCCCCCCCCAATAGCCAAGAACTCACCGACAATAGTAAGCTAGAACCCTAAGTATTTTCTTTTTCTTAAGGAGCTAAGATGTCGTTTATCGCACATATTACCCCTCATCTAATGCCAGCTTTGGCGCGCTCTTGTTATCACGCCACCCAATCTAATTCACCTAACGCCATGGGAAAGGTATCGAAGATAGCAGGAAATGCTTTGGAGAAAGCCAGGAGTAACGATCCCTCCCCCCCCAATTTGGACGGTCCATCGTATGATAAAGAGATAGACGATCGGTTAAAATTCTTGCTCAGAAACGGTGTGAAAATCACATATGTACCCCAAGACAAATTCGAGAAGGACTTTAAGGCATCTGATCCTCAAGGTTACCAGGAATGGAAGAAAGGGATGGAAACGGCAGCAAAGTTTGTCAAGGAGTGCCTTGAAAAACTTCCCACCAATTCATCTCCTTAAAATTGTACCTATCGTAGTAACCTGATACCCTTCTCCACTACCTCTCTATTCTTGGCTGTGAAATTGAGATTCGAGTGAAAAACCCTCGCCCTCGAGTTAGTACGTTAAGACGCAAAGGAAGTATTGCGGTTGTCAATACACCCGTCATGAAAAAAGTAACTCGAAAAAAAAGGAACTCATTGAATGTGGCCGATTCTTTCGATCCTGCCGAGCTTCATCAGTAAGAAAGATGGGAACAGATGCGAGGGCTCCACGCCCTAAAGCCCACTCAGCAGAACCTCACCTCAAATGTCCGAATGCCAGGCCTGACCCCGTTTTCGAATGCCAGGCCTGACCCCGTTTTTCAAATGTCCGAATGCCAGGCCTGACCCCGTTTCTGCAAAATCTTTTGGCAGCTCTCCTTGCAGTCCTGGATCTGTCAAAGAGAGGACCGAAATGTCGATGCCGGCCAGATCCATCGCCTCTATCCTTAAAGCGCCGATATCTAAAAGCCGTTCTTCAAAATTCTTTGCATCCTTCGGTTGCATGCTAGGAAAATCGGCCTGCGCCGTAAATTTCAATAAATCATGGGTAATAAAATGTTCTTCGAGGGCAATTTTTCTCATGCTCGAATATATACAAATTATTTCTATTTAAAAATAGAGGACGTTTGCTTTAGTTAAATTTTTTTGAATAGAGGGTTTTCAGAAAAAAAAGAGACATCTACTCCCTCTTTAATACTAAGAGGGAGAGAGTATGAATAGCGTTTTAAGCGTTTTGGTAAGAGCCCTTGCGGCCGCGACGACGACGTTTGCCGGCACTGTTATCGCTCTCACTTTTTGGCTTTGGCTCCATGCCGGGGATCGAATGTTGGTCGATCTCTTTTCCTATTAACTTGTAAATCCTTGCAAGCTTTTGCCCTTCTTTATAGGTTGTAAAGGTAATGGCGGTCCCTTTTGCACCTGCTCGGCCGGTTCTGCCAATGCGGTGAATAAAGTTTTCAGACTCGAAAGGTAGGTCGAAATTGATGACATGAGTGACACCCGGCACGTCAATCCCTCTAGCAGCCACATCCGTTGCAACTAAAAATTGGATGTCGGCATATCTGAGCTTATTGATAGTGCGTGTTCTGTCTCTTTGGTTCATCTCACCATGTAAGGCTGCTGCCAAATATCCGTTGTCTAAAAGATAATCTGCTAAATCATCACAGAGACTTTTCGTCGAAGTAAAAATAATTCCCTGGTAGATGTCGCTATTTTCAAGGATGTGGTCTAAAAGTTTTATTTTGTGGTCCAAGTGGTCGACGTAATATAACTTTTGTTCAATGTTGCTTGAAGTTTCCGGATTTGGCTCGACATGGATTTCAACCGGATCATTTTGTAATTTCTTTGAAAATGGAAGAATTTTTCGATCGATCGTCGCAGAAAATAGCAACGTCTGCCTTGCACTGGTACAAGCATCTGCAATTTTCTGAACATCTTCTGCAAAACCCATGTCCAACATCCGATCGGCTTCGTCAAGAATCAACATTTTGATGCCCGATAAATCGATCAGCCCGTTCTGCATGTGGTCCATCAGACGACCGGGAGTTGCAACTAAAATTTCATAACGGCCAGCTAAAGCTCTTCTTTGAATAGGGTAAGGAACTCCGCCGTATATGCAAACAGCCCTTGAAAGAGGTAAATATTGTGTGAAAGTGTCAGCCTCTTTTGCTACTTGCATAGCCAGTTCTCTTGTTGGAACAAGAACCAAAACAAAAGGACCATCACTTTTTCTATTAAAAGTCTCTTGAGTGATCAAATGTAAAGTGGGCAGTAAGAAAGCAGCTGTTTTGCCTGTACCGGTCTGAGCTGTCGCAAGAATATCTTTCCCTTCCAATATTTTTGGAATGGCAAGCTCTTGGATGTTTGTCGGTGTTTTGTAACCGATTTCATCGAGAAGTTTTAATAATTTTTCATCAAAAGAAAATTGAGTAAAAGTAGACAAGTATTGATCCTTTTTGGGGGTGAAAAGCTAATGCGATTTTAAGAGAGAATCGATATCTATCTTAAAACGGGCCTTTCACAAGGCAAGACTAGAAGACGGGACGCTCTTTTGCACTTTATAGTTTATAGAACCCGGCAGTTAAAATCAACATTTGACAAAAGAAGGGTAGTCAAACTTGCTTTGCCTAATGTAAACATAGAAGTATGGCCTTTAGAAAAGATTGGATGACAGAAGGAGAGGTTTTCCCAATTGAACCATCGCGGTTGGAAAAGATTGTGGCTTTTGCCTTTGCCAGGCAAAAAGTCATCTCTTTTGAGCTTATGGGCTCTGGTTGCGTCAACCTCAACATCAAAGTTGAGCTGGAAGGGGCAAACGAGCCGTACCTTCTTAGAATCTATTTAAGAAATAAAGCATCGGCTTTTATCGAAAAAAAACTAGGGGAATTTCTAAAAATAGAGGTCCCTATTCCTCAGGTTTTCACCATTGGGCTCTTTGAAGAGCTTCTTTTTTCAATCGTGCAATTCAAAAATGGGACGCCTTTGACAGATGTGCTTTCAAAGGGGGAAGAAATAGACATTGAACCGATCATGAAAAAGATCGGCTTATATGTAGCAAAAATACAAGCCCACCGTGCGCCTCAAGCTGGATATTTCAATAAAAACCTTGAATTGAGTGAAGTGTTCATAGGCGATTTTATGAACAACTCTACAAAAATGCTTCTACAAAACCCCGTTATTAAAAGGCAGATTTCTGAAAAAAATCGAAACCGGATTGAGTCTATCCTTACTCGATTAGGCCACTTTTTCCCCGATCAAAAGCAAAACCATCTTGTCCACGGCGATCTCGACCCGTCTAATATCTTAGTGGAACAAAGGAAAGGGAAGTGGGAGATCTCTGCCATTATTGACTGGGAAAATGCTTTCTCTTACTCCCCCTTGTGGGACGTCGCCCATCTTTTGCGCTTTGCCCACCAAGTAGACGACACCTATACTACCTCTCTTCTACAAGGGTTAAAGGAAGGGGGAGTTCAGCTTCCAGAAGGTTGGCCCATCATCGTTCATCTGATCAATTTGTCCTGCTTTCTTAATATATTAAATGGATCGCCACCAGAATTTCGACCACGATCCCGCGATCTTTGTGAACAGATTCTTCTCATTGTCGATCAGTTAGAAAAAACCTCTTAGATTGAGATAAAATCATACCTTTGATAGAAGGTCAATGTTATGAATATTCTATTAAACGTCCTCCTTCTTTCCCTCATTTACGGAACAGCTTTTTCTGCAACCTGCTTTCCCTTTGCCATCGATACGGCTGTTGCCTACGACACTTTTAGAAGCCTACCAGATGGAAGCTGGGAAGGTAACACCGGCGCCCTTGCAAGCTTGAATATTGGGATGCCTCTGCCGTGCCTCTCCGAATATGGCTTTGATGTCCAAGTGGGCGGCAGTTATGGTCTCTATGATTGGCCCGGCCGAGGATCTGCTTTAGAGGGAAGTCTTTCTAGACTACAACAACAAGGGTTTTTAACAGCAGCCCTCTCTAGAAAAACTTATTGTGAATCGGGCTTTAACTTAGCTGTGGCCTATGACTGGATGTTTAACAGTCAATTCGGGGCGTTTGCCTTAAACACCAACTTTTCTCAATTCCGCTATCTAGCTGCCTATCAAATTTGTTGTTCAGATGAAATTGGAGCTTGGGGAACGGTGCACACCAACACCTCGCACAAAAAAACGATAGACTTTCCTGTCGCTTTTCGTGCAGTCGATCAGATCAATCTTTTTTGGCGACATCTTTTTTCAAACTGTGCCCAAACCGACATCTGGGTTGGATTTCCTTATGGAAAAGGGTTGATGTTTTCACGACCTGGTGAATTTATCATTGGGGCAAGTTTTCAAGCGCCATTGACAGATTGTCTTTCAGTTGAAGGGCGTGGCATGTACATGGCCGCCCACCATGACAACAGCATCAATATGTCAAAAAATTATGCCTCCAACATTTGCATAGGCATTCACTACACCTTCGGTTGTGGCCACTGCGAAAAAGCCTATCTCCCAATCGCCAACAACTCGAACTTCATTGCAGACACTAATTTGAACTATTAGGAGTGGGCGCTGGGACCTCAAGCACTCGAAAGGCCTCATTTGAATAAAAACTGAGGCGCTTTCGAGTGCCTGAGGTCGCCCAATTAGGGGGCATTTTCGAGCCCTAAAAAAATCCCCTTACGCGAAGCGTTTGGAGTGCGAAACGGCGTTGTTGCATAATTGTTCGCAACGTTTCTCTACTCCTGCAGCCTTACAGGCTGCCAATTTTATTCTCCAACTTAACCCGGGGCGTTGCCCGCGGGCTGTTGCAACTATCCGGCTTTCAGCCGGAAAATCCTAGCAATACAGGCTTTTCCCTTGGCCTGAAAGGCCAAAATTGCAACAGCCCGTGGGCAACGCCCCGGGTTTAGGATGAAACTTTATATGGCAGCCTGAAGGGCTGCAGGAGAAACGGGGAATCACGTGCAATTATGCAACAAGGCCGTGCGAAACTCCTGTTTAGCTTTGACTTATCAGTGAAAGTGAAAGCGAAACAGGAGTTTCGCACTCCAAACGCTTCGCGTAATTTAATAATTAATGTGGGATTTTAGCAGGAGCCGAAAATGGCCAGGTTGCGAAAACGGCTTGAAAAGGGTTTTACCAAATGCCTGATGCCGTTTATCGCAAGATGGGCGTTTGCAGGCCCTGCGTATAAATCCCGTTAAAAACGGCGCAGAATTTTTTACAGCCGAAGGTAGAAATTGAATTGGGCGCCCTCAACGCTCGAATGCGCCTCAGTTGAAAAAACGGCGACATTCGGCTCTACTGCGTAGGCCAATGTCGCCGTTTTATTCAAATGAGGCCTTTCGAGTGCTTGAGGTTCCAGCGCCCACTCCTTATCTGAAAAAAGGCTTTGTCCTAGGCTGACTTTCTTTGATAATACGGGCTACGTTCTTGCCGATGAGATAGGCAGAGGCCATGGGGGCCCCATCCATGCATTGGGGGACAATCGAGTTGTCGGCAACGTAAAGGTTTTGCACTCCATAAACTTGTCCATTCCCATTGACGACCCCCCCTCCAGACAGTGGAGCCATCCGGCAGTGGCTTTGGTAGTGGAGGTTTGTGCCCACAGTTTCTTGGATGAAAGTTGTTAAAGTTGGAGTGTCAGATAATATGGCTGGATCGGGAACAACAAGGGAATAGTCGGCGTCGATCGCTTGGATTGCCGTATTGATATTTTGGACATAAATCTGAAATGCCCGAATGAATAGGTCCAGATCGGCTGAATTGCTAAGTAAGCCCAAGTCTATGACGGGAGGGTCAAGGGGATTTGCGCTGTTGATGCTGACGCTGCCACGACTTTGAGGCTGTAAAAGGTCGACTGTGCCAATCAGCAGGCCAGGCGCTGGAGTCTTCAGAAAAGCAATCCGGATCTCGCGGACAGTTTGATCGCCTACTGGATCTGGCAGCTCTGATATTTGCTCGAAAAGACCTGTCACACCTACAGGCTCTTGTAAAGAATCTGACTCCCTGACTTCAAATACAATTCTGACAGCCGATTGATCGGCTAAACCTTGCCCCACATTTGGGTTGTTATAGATAACAGGGATATTTAGCGATTGTAATAAAGCTTGCGGCCCAACACCGGAGTGGAGCAGAAAAGGGCTGCTTTGTAATCCAGCACAAACAATCACCCCTTTATTAGCGTAGACACGTTTGGTTTGCCCTTGTTTGACATACTCAACACCCACTGCTTTATTACCGCTCCAAATTGTCCTTAAAGCCGTACTGTTAAAAGAAATTAATAACCTTCTACCGTGAACCCCAATCCCGTTTGGCATCACAATAGAGGGGTTTAAAAAGGCCGTTGCACTGCTGACACGATAAATTCCATTCGGTCCGCTTTGTGCATATTGCAGCAGATCAGAAGGGCCTATAGGTGTGTTTGGGTCGTTATAATCGAGGACAAAAGGAAATCCTGTGGCATTGATAGTCGCTTGATCAAATTTTTGCCCGATGATTGATGGATTTTGAACCTGAAGAATACTGACAGGGCCTCTTGTCCCCCTTGCAGCCGGATCGTTTGTTTGCCCTTGATATGTTTCTAATTCACGAAAGACATTTAAAATCCTGTTTAGCGACCAATTCGGGCCTGCAAGTGCTTCCCATTGTGCATAGAGCTGATTGGTGCCTCTCACATACGCCCCTGCATTTATGGACGAGGCACCTCCTTCAGGCAACGCATAAGCCCAGAGAACTTGTCGATCATCTGCTTCAGGTTGCGGAACTGTTTCTCCATTGATGAAAAGAGGAGGGCCAACCAATGCCATAGGCACTGTAAGGATGGCATTCGAAGAATATTTTATTAGGGGATCCTCTATCAGATCTGCCCCTGTATGGAGAGCGATAACAGAGGTTTGCATATCATCGGTCAGTTCTTTTGCAACCACTGCGCCAGCAGTGCCCAAGCCCACAACAACATAATCGGCTGTGTCACCTCTCTGGCCAAATATTCCAGCCTGAAGATTACTTGTAAGGGCTAAAATTGTTATCAATAAAAACTTCATAAGTTCGATCTGGGTTAGGAATCAAACCTACGAAGATTTATTTAGATTGTCAATTCAATAGCCTTGGGTTAAGGAGTGCCTAAGCAGTTTTTTGTTAAAAATTCGGGCAGGGTAATGTTTTATTTCTCCCCGTCCTCCATCCAGATCATGTCGCGCATCACTTGGACTGCTTCATCTAACTGAAGGTCGTTCACACCGCTGTTTTGAGGTCTTTTCAGCAAAAATCCTTCGTCCTCTTCTTCTTCAGAAGGTTCTTCAGGTTCATTTCCAGACTTCTTTTTCAAAAGAAGCTGGTAGTTTTTGTTCTCTTTGATCCGATCCTGACTGTTTTTGACCAGTTGAGGCAATATCTTATTCCAACGGTCTTCAGGGGGTTGCAGCTTTGGAATGTAGTACTTCAAAAACCACGGTTTAGCATCCGGCTTGACATCTGACAAATCGTCTAAGTATTCAGGTTCGACAGTATCCGGAGAGATCGAAATCTCCTGCAAGCCACTTGTTTCTCCATCGACCGTTGTAGGGCCAGGTATCACAATGTTGGATTTGACCCCTTTTTCTTCCGGGGTTTTTCCTGACACGGTGTAATATTTGCCGACAGTGACTTTAAAATAGACAGCCCCTGTCCCTTCGGTCACCGTTTGGCTTTGGATCGTCCCTTTGCCAAAGGTATGATCGTCTCCTGCTACAACGGCTACCCCGTAGTCCTGCAAAGATTGAGCTACAATTTCTGCTGCTGATGCTGTTTCTCTCGAAACTAAAATCAATAAGGGCCCTTCAAAAGAGGTGTTCCCTTCGATATCGCGATAAATTTTTTCTGACCCATCAGAAAAACGGGAAATGGCTACCACACCGTTGGTAATAAACAGTCCCGCCACTTTGACCGCTTGGGTTAAATAGCCTCCACGGTTATCCCGCAAGTCTAAAATTAAACCTTCTAGAGGTGCTATCTGCTCCAAACGGGAAATGGCATCTCTGACATCTTTTTCACTCGATCCCCCTTCTCCATCATAAAAGGAATGGAGAGCAATAACACCAATAATCCCCTCTCCAAAGTAGGTGTAAGAGACATCCACACGTGTTTCCTGAGCAGGAATGGGCTCTTTTTTAAGAGATACAGAATACCGTGAAGGAGAAGTTGGCCCCGACTCCCGTTCAAAAGAAAGTTTCACAGACCCTTTATCGTCTAAGTGAAGGATATCGGTCACTTCATCTAGAGAGCGATCTTTTACAACTTTGTCGTTGATTGCGATGATCCTGTCCCCTTTCTGAATTTTGTCATTTCTTCCTGCAGGTGAGTTTGGAACCGTTTCTTCTACGACAACCCCTTCAAGTCCATCTTCTAAAACAAGTCCAACACCTAGTGTGCCCCCCTTTTCTAACCTAACTTTCATATCATAAGCTTCAGTCTTGTCGATAAAGGCCGTATGGCTGTCTAAGCTTTTAGCTAAACTTTTTAAAATGTGCAGAACAAGAAGGCTTTCTTGCTGGGATTCTGATAAAGGCTGACCCGCTCCATTAACAAAGAGATAAGGCGTTTCCATGGCCCTCATCTTTTGTTCAAATTTGTCCAGGATAGCGGCTTGCTTTTTCATCACAGCCTCTTCTCCAAACCGTTCCTTTTGTTTTGCAATGAAGGAGACAATCAGGTCTTGGATCTGCTCTTGCAAATCGTGAATATTAACGGCAAAGTTTTCTTGCAGTGGGTGAGCTGGTAGCGAAAAAAGATGGCCGGGTAGTTCGTACAGCCTTGAACGGATCTGTCTTGAACGGACAATTGAATCCTGTATCACCTTATTCAGTTCGCTGTAAGAGCCAAATTCATTTTTCTTATAGGCAGACATGATCTGCATCCACTCTAAGTCATCCTTTTGAATCCAAGGGCGTACTTCCGATTCAAGGAGATAGATTTTGTCAGGGTCGAATTGGTTGATAAAATTCCAAAACGATTGGGCAATGATTTCAGTGGAAATTTTTTTGTGGTCGATGTGTTGCGAAAACACCTGATTCATCAAGGCCTTCACGTCTGAAAAGCGGAGATCCTCTCCGTCGGCTGCAAAAAGAAATAGGGGGAGAAGTAGAAAAATGCGTAAGAGTGTCATATGATGAATGTTGCAGGAGAATGAAAAGAATAGCAATTCCCCCCATCCCATTATGTCTGTTTCTCTTTTTGTCACACCTCCCCATCTAGAACTTTCAGTTTTCTCTGGCCCTTTTGACCTGCTTTATCAACTGATGCAAAAAGGAGAAATCGGATGGAACGACCTGATTTTAAAAGAGGTAGCGACAAAATTTGACAGCTTTGAAGAGGTAGATGAAAAGAGCGCTTTCTTGAGCCATTTTGTCCATTTAGCTTGGCTTAAAGCTTGCTCTTACTTCCCAGAAGCTCCTGTTGAAAATGAAGAGAATGAAAAGCCTCTTTCTATCATGGAGATCATCGCATCCTATCAAGTGGCAAGACTGCTTCGCACTAATTTAGAGGAACAAGAAAGTCTCTCTTCTTTGATCCATCGACGTGCACCTTTGCCTCCTTTACCTACGGAAAAAGGGTTAGAAGGCGTTGCCATCCAAGAGCTTGAAAAACTTTTTAAAGCCTTATTGGAAAAACAGAGCTTCAAGTTCCAACTCCCTGTCGAAATCGAAGTTTCAATCACCGAAGTGTTAGAGATTCTTCTGGAAAAACTTCACATTCCCCTTCCATTTGAAAATTTATTTTGTCAAAATGAGCGGAAAAATTGGATCCCCACTTTTTTAGCTATCCTTGAGGGGATCAAACAAGAGAAAATAGAGCTGCTTGAAAACGGAAGATTATGCAGAAAAGAGGCGAACTCAACTTAGATGAACAACTGAGAGCCGTTGAGGCTTTGCTGTTTGTTTCACCTAAGCCTCTGTCAGAAAAAGAAATTGCCGCCCATCTGTCAACCCATTTTGAAGACATTCAAGTTAAACAGCTTATCCAGACCCTTCAAAACCAGTACATCGAACAAAAGCGGGCTTTTCGGGTTGGGTTTGTCAGCGGAGGCTATCTACTTGAAACCCATCCAGAGGTCTATCCTTACATCAGCTCTCTCACAGCACCGCGCAAAAGCCGTCTTTCAAAGGGGGCTCTGGAGGTTTTATCAATCATCGCTTACAAACAACCGATCACTCGGCCTGAAATTGAGGCCATTAGAGGGATCGATTCAGGCCCTCATGTAGAAAATCTTCTGGAAGGGGAGTGGATTTCATCACGTGGGAAAAAGGATGTCCCCGGAAGACCCACCCTTTTTGGAACTACCGAAAAATTCCTCCTCCACTTCAACCTCCCCTCCATCGAGGAACTAGTCAGCAAAATCGGCTGATGATAGAAGGAGGGAAAAAGGATTTTTCTCATGAGAACTCTAATCATAAAAATGAGCTGCCTACTGGCTGTTTTATCGATTTCCGGTGTCTACGCCGAAGATGTCACACGAGCTGTCGCGGTCGTCCACCCAACAAAAGGGAATGAAGCGAAAGGCGTTGTCACTTTCACTGTAGTGACAGGCGGAATACGTGTTGTCGCAGATCTAGATGGCCTTACACCGGGAGACCACGGGTTCCACGTCCATCAATACGGAGACTGTTCAGCTCCCGACGGTTCTTCTGCCGGCGACCATTTCAACCCCACTAACAAAAAACATGGCTGCCCCAATAGCGTTGAGCACCATGTTGGGGATATGGGCAACATAAGAGCAGATCAAAGCGGACATGCCCATTATGATGCTGTGAACACCGACTTTAAATTCGATGGAGCAAGCAACATCATCGGTCGGTCGGTTATCGTACACGCCGGACCAGATGATTGCGTTTCCCAACCGTCAGGCAATTCAGGCGCAAAAGTAGGTTGTGGTGTCATCGGTATTGCTAAGTGAGCCTTAAAACCTGGTACAACAACCCAGATTTTCAAAGCAGAGCGCTAGATGGTCTGATCACATTATTGATCCTCTACATCATCTACGCGCTTTCACCTCTTTTTTTATCGATCGCTCAGTTTGTTATTCTCTGCATTTATCCATTTCTGATCGCTATCGTCCTTTATTATCTGTTACGTCCTCTCGTACGGTTGTTACAAATCAAATTACCTACCTGGTTATCGATCTTACTTTCTTATGTGGTCCTAATTGGGTTCATCGTATTTGTAGCGATTTATATCTATCCAACTGCAGAGATGCAGATGGATCTGTTTCTGAAATTTAAACAAACCTTTCTAGATAACGAAAAATTCAAAGGACTTTTGCAGGGATATGCTTTGAACATTGGAGGGTTTTTCTTCCACAACATTTCGGACGTTGTTCAGATGGCGACCGATTTTATTGTGGTCTTTTTCATCGTACCGTTTGTTGTTTTTTACCTTTTGAAAGATGACCAATGGATCTATGAAGAGCTTCTTTATTCGTTAAAGAGTCAAAAATTGATCGCAGATCCAGAATACTTCCTTCAAGAAATCGACGCTAATTTAACCAGCTTTTTTAGCGCCAGAGTCCTCATTTCCCTCATCGTCAGCATTTTGTTACTGATCGCATTTTTTACCATGGGGATTAACTACCCCGTTTTATTGTTTCTAACCTCTTTTCTTTTTTACATCATCCCAACCATCGGGTTCCTGATTGCTGCCATTCCTCCCTTAGTGGTTGGATTTTCGATGAGCAACGTGATGGGTGTTGAAGTGATCATTGTCATGACGGCGGCCACTATCCTCGAAGGGTCGCTTCTTTCGCCTAAAATTTTAGGCGATGCTCTGTATATTCATCCCCTTACAGTCATTTTTGTCTTATGGATCGCCGGCCTCCTTTTTGGAATTGTTGGCCTTATTTTTGCCACCCCCCTTTACCTTTTACTCAAAGTGACTCTTAAACACCTAAGAACGACAGTAAAAATTCGTAAAATAAAATGATTATTTTAGACAATTGATCGAGTTTCCTGGTATAATGGTTCTTCATAATGGAGCGCCCTTTGGACAAAGAGACCTATCGCTATTGGAAAATGAGGATATGGCTATCCCTATTCATTGGATATGCCTTCTATTACTTCACTCGGAAAAGCTTTGTTTTTGCAATGCCTGGCCTAATTGAAGAGCTCGGGTTTGATAAGGCGCAGCTTGGAATCATGGGCACTTTGTTTGCAATCAGCTACGGTGCAAGCAAATTTTTTAGCGGCATTTTATCTGATAAATCCAACCCTCGCTACTTCATGGCTTTTGGCCTTTTCGTCACGGGAGTTGTCACGATATTCTTTGGCCTTTCCTCCTCGATCCTTTTGTTTGCCGTCTTTTGGTCGCTTAACGGGTGGTTCCAAGGATTTGGTTGGCCCCCTTGCGTCAAGTATTTAACCCAATGGTACCCACAAGCTGAACGGGGATCTTGGTGGTCTTCATGGACAGTGTCTCAGAATGTGGGTTCTTTTTTAATTCCTTGGATTGTGGGATTTACCCTCTTTCTATTCGGTGGTTGGAGAATGGGGATGTTTGTCCCCGGAATGATGGCGATTGCCTGCAGTTTTTACCTACTTTATCGGCTACCCGACTCACCTGAATCTGTCGGCCTTCTCCCTGTAGAAGAGAAAACCTCTGAAAAAGCCCCGTCGCAGGTCAAAGAGGTACTAAAAAACAAAGGGATTTGGATGCTAGCTGCAGCCTACTTCTTTGTTTATATCATCCGAAGTGGAGTGGGAGACTGGATGGCCCTCTATTTGATTGAAGAAGAAGGGTATGCAAAATTGTCTGCAAACGGAATTGCCTCTTTCTTTGAAGCAGGTGGATTTTTAGGAAGTTTGTGCTCCGGCTGGATTTCAGATCGCCTTTTTCAAGCGAAAAGGGGCCCTGTCAAACCTCATTTTTGCTGTGGCTTTGATCGCTTTTCTGCCGCTTTTTTGGTTTTTCCCCTATATCAGTCCGCTCACCTTGTTTCTTGTCGGTTTTGCAGTTTTTGGCCCACAAGTCTTAATTGGAGTGGCAGCGGCTGAAATGGTCCATAAAAAAGCGGCCGCTACAGCTACCGGACTTATTGGTTGGATTGCCTATCTTGGCTCAGCCCTTGCGGGCTACCCATTTAGGGAAAATCATCGACACGTGGGGCTGGTACGGTATTTTATCTTCGTCCTTCTCTCTGCAGCTTCAGTCGCCATCGTCCCTTTCCTGCTGCCATCTCTCAGGCCCACTCCCGCTGCAACTCCTGTTGCATTACCTGAAACAGGTAATCGGTAAGGGCTTTCTGCGCCTCTTTTTTGGGTAGGCCTTTGAATTGATCCGGGTAGATGGGTGGCATGTAGGTCACTTTAGCCTTCCTGTCATTTTGGGGAGGCTTCTTCCCTTTCGGCCAAACGTCATGAGCCCCTTGTATGACCACAGGAACAGATCGGTAGATTAGAATGGAGAGACAACATGGCCAAACCATTGCTTAAATGGGAGCATGTCCTTGGTAAAGGAACGGCCCCCTTCCGGAAAAATCAAGACCTTGTTCCCCTCTTTTAAAAGTTTTATAACCACCCTCAAAGCCTGTGCATCTTCACCTGATGTATCGACCGGATGAGAGTTGACGCTTCGAATGTAAGGAACCAAAAATAGGGAAACTGAAAAGGCTTTTTCGAGCCAAAAAATGCATTTCTTTTGGACAAGCCGAGGCCGCAATGGGGGGGTCAAAGTAAGAGGTATGATTAGGGGCAACAAGGCAGGGGCCTGCTCGGGATATTTTCTATTCCCACTACCTCTAATCGATAGAAGAGTTTCAGAGAATATAGATGGTAAAACAGGTAAATCTGTAAAGAAACGGCACTTTTTTTTGTCTTTTCTGAGCCAGTTTAACAATCTCGTCTGCTACCTCATCCGCTGTTAGATGAGAGGTATCAATTTCGATGGCATCTCTGGCCTTTACTAGAGGAGAAACAGGCCGCGTCATATCCAATCTGTCTCTTTCTTTCAAATCGACAAGCACTTGATCTAATGTAAAGGTCTGATCGGGAAATTTACCTACCATCTCTTTATAACGTCTCTCTGACCGAACCTCATCCGATCCAGTTAAATAGATTTTTAAATCGGCTTTAGGGAAGACAACACTGCCTAAATCGCGCCCTTCAAAGACAGAGCTTTTCCCTTTATTTCCCCATTCCCTTTGCCAACTGACCAATTTTTCACGCACCGGTTTGATCGCAGCAACATGAGAAACCTCTTTATTAACGTTATCCGATCGTATGAGATCGGTGACATCCACGTTTTCAACAAAATAGTGTTTCTGCCCTTTGACCAAACTGATCTCAAAAGTAAACCCTTTCAATGCCTCAGCAAGGGCGGCAGGATCTGAATAGTTAACGTTATGTTTTAAAAGATAGACGGTCAGACATCGGTACATCGCACCTGTGTCGAAATGGATAAACCCCAGTTTTTCCGCCACTTTTCTGGCAACGGTACTTTTTCCTGTGGCGACTGGGCCGTCTACTGTAATGATCATATGAGCTTAGGTTTTAAAATTTGTGTATAATTAACCACTGAGACACTGAGCCCACAGAGGATGTTGAGGTAGTGAGAATAAGTTTTTGGTTCGAGGCAACTCCTCAAGGTTCTCATATTTCCTCATTGATCTCACTGTCTCTGTGGTTTATTCATGTCTTCCAGATTTAGGCTATTAAATAGAAGAGTAGAAAGGGTGTAGGAAAGAGCAGAGAGTCAAATAGATCCAGCAATCCGCCAAGCCCAGGTAAATGGCTGCTATCTTTCAAAGCCACCTCTCGCTTCAAAAGAGATTCTGAAAGGTCTCCCAATTCGGCTAAAACTCCTAAAACGAGCCCCAAAATGATCGACTCCCAAAAACCAATGGGGAGAGGCGAAAATATATGGAAGCAGAGACTGCCAATGACAGAACCGAACAATCCTCCAACAGCGCCTTCAACGGTTTTTTTAGGACTGATATAGGGAGCAAGCTTTGTCCGACCCACTCTTGAACCGATAAAAAAGGCTAACGTATCTGACAATTTAACCACGATCACCAGGTATAACAGCCACCACATGCCCACTTCGGGGAAGAGGTAATCGATCTGGTAAATAGTTGCGATCGGGAATGTGATATATAGAAGGCCCAACAACGTTGTAGAAATGGTGCTTATTGGCGCATTGCCTTTACGGAATTGAGATATAAAGAGAACAAAAAGGGAGGTGAACAAAAAGACAATCGGCAATAAAGCGGCCCTTTGAATGCCTGGAAAAAGGGTCAAACTAGCCATGTAAAGCGAAGAGAGGACAACGGCGGTTTTTTTCTCTACTGCAAACGACTTCAGATTGCAGATCTTTTCAAACTCTTCCCAGCAACCCCAAATCAAGCATAGGATCACGGCAAAAAAAAGGGCATGGATGATGGGATAATGAGAGCCAATGATGAGAAAAAGAGCAGCAAATGTGGTTGATAACCCTACTACAATCCTTTGTCTTGTCCCACTCATGCTAACTGCCTCCCCCTTTTCTCCGGTCTCTTCCTTGGTAAATACGGACAGACTCGATCAAGTCTTCACGGGTAAATTCTGGCCAAAACTTGTCGATTAAAACAAATTCACTGTAGCAATTTTGCCAAAGCAAAAAGTTGCTCGTTCTCATCTCACCCGATGTCCGAATGATGAGTTCAGGATCTTTAAAGGAAGCAGTATCTAAATGCTCCTGGATTAACTGTTCTGTTAAACCATTTTTATCGATTCTGCCTGCAAGCACACCATCCACTATTTTGGACATGGCCCGCGTCAACTCATCCCTCCCACCATAATTTAATGCCAGGATAAAGTCGATCTCTTTTCCCTCTTTTGTCTCTTCTTTGGTCTGACGGATCGTTTCTTGAAGAGACGCTGGAAAGCGGGAAAGTTCGCCAATCGTGTGAAAAGCAACACCTTCCTTTTTCATATTAGAAAGTTCCCTTTTCAACATCTCATCTAAAAGATGGACCAAGGTTGAAATTTCCCATTCTGACCGTTTCCAGTTTTCTGTAGAGAAGACAAAGATGGTGACTGTTTTGATCCCAATTTTTTTAGCATCGATCACAAGGTTTGTGGCTGTATCTGCACCGGCACGGTGCCCTGCAGCAATGTTCAGCAGGTTTCTTTTAGCCCAGCGTCGATTACCGTCGGCAATGATCGCTACGTGTGAAGGGATGTTATTAGGATCTAACTTAGTCACCTGTCTTGAGAACCTCCATAAAGGCCTCTTGAGGAATTTGGACTTTTCCAATTTCCTTCATTCTCTTCTTCCCTTTCTTCTGCTTTTCCCACAGCTTCCGCTTACGGGTGATATCGCCGCCATAACACTTGGCTGTCACGTTTTTAGTGATTGCCTTGATTGTTTCACGCGCTACAATTTTTCCACCGATGGCTGCTTGCACAGGGACTTTAAACAGCTGCATCGGGATCACTTCGACCAGTTTTTTGCAAAGCGATCTTCCACGGGCTTCTGCTTTTGACCGATGCACCAAGCACGAAAAGGCATCGACAGGCTCATCGTTTACACGGACTTCCAGCTTGATAATATCCCCTTTTCGGTACTCATCAGGCTCGTAGTCAAATGATCCATAACCTCTAGTGATCGATTTTAGTTTGTCATTAAAATCGGTGATGATTTCGTTTAAAGGAAGAAGATAGGTCAGCATCAGCCGCTTTTTATCGAGCGTCTCGGTTTTGACGCACTCGCCTCGCTTATCCATCCCCACCTGCATAACAGCCCCTAAAAATTCATTTGGGACAATGATATGGCATTTCACCCAAGGCTCTTCTACCCACGCAATATGGCTTGGGTCAGGGTAATGGGCAGGATTATCGACCGGCACCTCTGTTCCATCGTTTAACCAGAATTTGTAAAGAACACTTGGAGAGGTCGAAATGATATCTAAATCAAATTCCCTCTGCAGTCTTTCAAACACAATTTCTAAGTGCAAAAGACCAAGAAAGCCGCACCGGAAGCCAAATCCGAGGGCCATGCTGCTTTCTTGCTCGAGATAAAGGGCCGAATCGTTGAGCTGCAGTTTATTCAAGGCGTCTCTTAAAGCTTCAAAGTCTGCCGAATCAATCGGGTAAATACCTGCAAAAACAACCGGCTTAACCACCTTAAAGCCGGGCAAGGGTTCTGATACCCGCTCTTTTTCAAGGGTGACTGTGTCGCCGATTTTGACATCGGCCGTATTTTTGATATTGGCACAAAGGAAGCCTACTTCCCCAGGCTCTTAAGATCTCCACAGGGCTTTCTTTGGGAGAAAAACCCCCAGATCCAGCACTTCGAACACCTTGTCGGTGGCCATGAGCCTGATTTTGGTCCCTTTTCTAATTCTCTCCCGACACGACCCGGACGTAAATCATCACACCACGGTAGGCATCGTAATGGGAATCAAAAACAAGCCCTTGAGAGGGCTCGTTCGGAACTTTAGGAGGGGGAACATCTCTGAGAATTCTGTCTAAAATTTCATCAATTCCAACACCTGTTTTTGCAGAGCAGGCAATCGCTTCGCTGCAATCAATCCCAATCGACTCTTCAATTTGCTCTTTAGCCCCTGGAACATCAGCTGCAGGAAGATCGATCTTATTGATGACAGGAACAATTTCAAGGCCACGTTCGAGCGCTAAATGAACGTTAGCCAAGGTTTGAGCCTGCACCCCTTGTGCAGCATCGACAACTAATAGTGCCCCTTCACAAGCAGACAGAGAGCGGGAAACTTCGTAAGTAAAATCGACGTGACCAGGCGTGTCGATCAGGTTGATTTGGTAGACTTTTCCATCTGGGGCTCGATAGTACATCGTCACTGGATGGGCTTTGATGGTGATCCCTTTTTCACGCTCTAAGTCCATGTCATCGAGCAGCTGCTCTTGCATTTCCCGTTTGGCGACGGTTCCTGTCAATTCCAATAACCTATCGGCAATGGTTGACTTCCCATGATCAATATGGGCGATGATGGAAAAATTCCGAATTAGATCGGTATCGTAATGATAATCAGTTGCTTTCGACATGAAAAAAGTGTGCGGCCAAGATGAATCGAACATCCACCGAGTTGCCCCGACTAGAACCTGAA
Source organism: Parachlamydiales bacterium (assembly GCA_963765145.1). Lineage (GTDB taxonomy): Bacteria > Chlamydiota > Chlamydiia > Chlamydiales > JAJFMK01 > JAGVKY01. The sequence goes on along the minus strand of CAVXVG010000018.1, from coordinate 117,720 downwards.
TCTAGCGCGTCTACCAATTCCGCCATGGCCGCGAAGGTTGCCCATTAGGATACCCGATCGGTGAGTAAACAGGAAGAAAGAACAAGATAGTATAATTTTTTCGCACTATCGATTCGATAAAATCGCGAAGCGTTTAGAGTGCGAAACTCCTGTTTCTCTTTGACTTTCAAAGAGTGAAAGCGAAACAAGAGTTTCGCACTCCAAGCGCTTCGCGTCAAACCAATTTTGAGAGAGGGCTCGCGTTATTATAAAAAAAATGTTAGACAACAGACTATGAAACGGAACGCCTGGCTGATTGTCGCTGCCGCCCTTCTTATCTTGTGCATCGGCACCTTCGCCCTCTGGAAAACAGTCGGCAATCCTTGCACCACTCCTGTCCTTATTTCGAGTATAGAAGAGCCCCCTTCGGCCTATTCGCCGGACAAGTCAGGCGCAAAACGGTACAAAGTGGCGATGGATGGAACATTAGCTACTTTCCAATACATCTTAGATGCAGGAAAAAAAACTAGAACCTCTTATGACCCGTCAGAAACTTTAATGGTCGTTGTTTTAGAGGGAAACGGGCAGTTTCAGTCGGCCCATTTTGATGAAAAACAACAATTGATCTGGTTTCAAGAGGCGCCGATTAAAACCGGCGACTTCCTGACAATACCGGCAAACATTGTCTACCAGCTTGAGGCTTCCGATGGAGGCCCCCTCCGTTACTTAATGTTCAGTTCGAAGGGGTCGCAAGCTAAAGACCGTCTATTTCTTCGGGAAGAGCATCCATCCGTTTTCCCTTGCAGAAGAGGGGAAACACTTCTGCGCAAGGTGGACAACCTGAACAGCCAGCCCGAAAGTAGCACTAGCGATATAGACCGGGTCGTGCCTTAAGTGGTGCTCTTGCATCTTGTAAAAGACTGGCACTCCGATCCACCATGGAATCGTACTTTGAGACAAAGCGCTAAGGGCACCACTGCATCCACCACTTGCCGATACCATGTGGTGCTTTATGCCTAATTTTTCTCCAAAAGCAGCGAGTCCTCCGCCCAATGCCAATCCAAAAGCGGCGACACTCGGCTTTCTTTTGAATGCAAAAATCGACAAAACAAAGGTAGCGACTAGAAGAGCTAATTGCTCTTTTGAGTCAAAGATAACAAGCGGCTTCGAGGGCATCCGAATCGCGTCTGGAAAATTAGACTCAGAAGGGGAATGTGAGTGCTCCAAAACGGGAAAAGAGGGGCAGTGATTACAAGCAACAGCGACTGAAGTCGACATATAAATTTTTCCTTTTCGAAATAGAGTAGCAAATTGTTACAATAGTTTGGTAAACTAACTTTTTCAACTATGCGCTTTTACCTTTATTTTCTTTTCTTTATTACACCACTTTTGGCAGAAGTCATTCATTCTCCGACGATTGAGACTTTGATCGAAAAAAGCGCAAAACCGTTCTGGCTAGTGGTCGACATCGACAACACCCTTTTTGAAGGGAAAGAGGCGTATGGCCATTGCCATTGGTTCGATGACCGGTATGCTCAAGAAATAGCCAATGGGTCGACAAAAGAAGAGGCGATCGGCAAGTTAGACGGCCCCTGGATAGAAACGCAAAAGATCAACACCGTCCAGCCGGTTGAAGATAAGTTCATCGCATGGATCGATCAACTTCAAAAAGAAAATATTACCGTCTTAGGGTTGACGGCTCGGCAACCGAAATTGAGCAGCTCTACCTACAGGCAGCTTGAGTTGATCGGAGTCGATTTAAGCAAAACTGCACCAAAAGGGACGTTTAAAACCCCTTCTATTGAAGAAGTGACGTACGAAAACGGCATTCTGTTCATCAACGACTTCAATGAAAAGGGGCCTATTCTCCTCGCCTTTTTAGAAGAAAATGGGTACCAACCCGAAACGATCCTCTTTGTGGACGACAAGCTGCACAACGTACAATCGGTTGAAAAAACATTGGAAGCGAAAGGAATTTCGGTTATCGGGCTCTACTATAAAGCGCTTTTAGAACGGGAGCCGGTCTACAACCCGACCATAGCTAAATTCCAACAAGAAAAGTTGCACAAGCTATTGAGCAACGATGAAGCGCTTCTTCTATTGCACCACCAACCCGATATCCACCAATGAACGATTCAGGTAGAGTAAAAGTTCTCATAAAGGAGGTTTTCTGATGTTATCACCCGTTACTTCTAGTTCAGGCCTACTCTCTGCGTTGCCAACCCCATTGATTACAGCTTGGAAAGGCATTGCTTCTCACCGTTTTTCTCTTTTTAATTGGAAAACAGCAACCTTTCTTTCTCTTGCAATTACCATTGCAGTCCTCTTCGAAAATAAGCGCCAAGCCACAAGATGCCAACATTTGGCTAGAGAAAACGAGGGCTTAAAGCAAAAGCAAATCGATCATCAACGCCAGCTTGACACTGCAAATGCAAGCACGCATATTTGGAAAAATTTATACATCAATACAACCCCTCCTGATGCTGGTGACAGACAAAAACTCATCAAGGAAGTACAAGATGTCGTCCAGGCAACCGTAAAAGCCTTGGGGACATTGACAACATTCCTCAAAGAACAAATCGGACAAGTTCCGGAGACGAACCGCGAAGAATCTGCTGAACTGTTAAAAGAAATTGAAGCTTTTCGCAGTTTTATAGCGCCCTCTCTCCCTACAGAAGACAGCGATGGATTTGTGGCCGTTGATTATGTTAGCCCACAGTTTCTCGAAAGATTATCAAAATTTCCTGCAGAAATCGAAAATGGATATAGGTCAACGGTTTCCTCTCTTACACAGAACGAAATGAAAAGACTTGAAAACATCAAAAATTGCACTCAAAAAGTAGTAGAGGCCATAAAGCAATTGCATGAAAAGCTTCAACGGCTACAAACGGATAAAAAATGAAAACATTGATCGTCATACCGGCACGTTATGGATCGACCCGCCTGCCGGGCAAACCTTTGGCCCTTATTGCAGGGCAAACACTGCTTGGTCGAGTGGTTGAAATTGCCCAACAGGTGGCTAAAGAGAACAATCAGGTTGAGGTCGTCGTTGCAACCGATGACGAACGGATTGTTGAACATGCAAACAGTCTTGGGTGTGCAAGCGTCATGACAAGTCCCGATTGCCCAACGGGAACTGATCGGGTATTAGAAGCTGCTCAAAAACAGAAGGTTAAACCCGATTTTATCTTGAATTTGCAAGGTGATGCCCCCTTCACGCCGCCCGATTTTTTGAACTCGATGATCGCGTATGCAGAAAAACAACCAAAAATAGACATGGTGACCCCAGTCTACCGCTTGAGCTGGCAGGATCTCGACAGACTTCGCGAAAATAAGAAGAAGACCCCTTTTTCCGGTACAACTGCGATTGTCGATAAAAATGGGAAGGCACTCTGGTTTTCTAAAAGCATCCTCCCACAGATCCGTGGAGAAGAAAAATTAAGACAATCGGCACCCCTTTCTCCTGTTTTAGGGCACATTGGGCTGTATGGTTACTCGATGCCCTTTTTGGAACAATTTGTCTCTTGGCCTCAAGGAACTTATGAAATATTAGAGGGGCTTGAACAGCTGAGGGTTTTAGAAAATGGCCGCTCAATCCACGCTATCGTAGTAGACTATAAAGGACGTCCAAGGATGTCGGGCGTAGACTCTCCCGAAGACGTTGTTCGTGCCGAAAACATTATAAAGGAACATTCACTCGTATGAAAAAGACACGCCTGATCGTCGCAAGACATGGAAACACCTTTCTCCCCGGTCAAACTCCTCTTTCGTGTTGGCTGCAGAACCGATCTTCCCCTTGTAAAAACCGGCTTTGATCAAGCCAAAAGGCTGGCAGAACATTTAGAAAAATCAGATCTCATGCCGGACGCTGTTTTTTCAGGCGGACTCAAGAGAACGTTGCAAACCGCCCATACGGTTATTTCCGGGCTCCAGTTAAGGCTGCCCATCAGACCCCTTTCGATCTTCAACGAGATCGATTATGGCCCGGATGAGGGGAAGCAAGAGCATGAGGTAGAAGCCCGTATCGGAGCAGAGGCTTTAGATCGTTGGAACCGTTACGCCATTGCTCCTCCAGGATGGCTGGTAGACCCGAAAATACTCATCCAAAACTGGTCTGTTTTCACCCAAAAACTGATTTTTACCCATCCAGGAAAAACAGTTCTTGTCATCACCAGCAATGGGGTTGCCCGTTTCCTTCCCTACCTGACAGATAACCATGGTGCCTTTTTTGCTACCCATGACATCAAGCTGAAAACAGGGGCTTACGCCCTTTTAGAAGGCGATTTGTCCGGCTGGAACATCCACCAATGGAACGTCCACCCAAACTAGACCCTGTTACTCACATTTTTAAACGTGCCGCTGCCTGTGCCCAAAAGCTTGTTGGCAAAAAGAGTGTTTTTATTGATCGCAGACTATTTAGAAGCTGAATTAGAAACTGTAACCGAATGACCATTCACAAATAACAGGGCAAAAGCTACGGGGAAGAACACCAACATCCAAAAACAGAGCCAGAACCTAGACCCATCGTAATCAAAGGTATAAGTTTTTTTACCAAGCTCAATAGATGACGAAGTTAACAAAAGCGCCAAGGCGATTGGAAAGAAAACGATGATCCAAAAAACGATCCAAAAAATCGATCCGTTGTAATGCAATTTGTAACGCCCTTCGTCCATTAGACCTCTTTCAAAACCTCATTTGCCTGTTAAAATCGCGCTGTTTTGTTTGATTCAATAAACAGTGTCACCAATTGTGCTAAATAATGGTGATCTTGCGAAAGGAAATTGTGTCCTGCCCCAGCAAAATAGGCTGTCCAGGCAAAGGGGATCTGACTTGCCACGATGTGAACGTTCTCTGATTCATCTAACACATCACTTGATCCACCAGCCACCAGCGTCGGCACTTTGATACTAGGCAACTGCTCAAATGCTGTGCTCTTTTCGCTCCACAGCTTTAAAGCTTGAACCTGTTTTTCCACCACCTCAGGGCTTATTTTGAAATCATCCGGCACCCCTTTAAGCACAACTGCACTAGTCAAACGACTCACATAAGCATTGGCTGCCTTATTGCCCTTTTCAGTATCAGGAAAAAGCAGTGAAAGGGCCTCCTCCCTTGAAAGCTTTGCCGCTGTTAACTTCTTAATAGCGTCAGATGTTCTCTTTGCTTGATGAGGGCCGCCTGGGTTTGGTGAACATAAAATCAAGGTGTTCAACACTTCCGGATGTTTAAACGCCACCTCCATTGCTATCTCAGACCCCATCGACCATCCCAATAAATGGACCTTCTCGTACCCCAATTGTTTAATCAATCCAACGGTGTCTTCTGCCATTGCCTCAATCGTCAAGGCTCCTTTCCTCCATCAGTCGAAAAGCCAACTCCCCGGTTATCAAACAAAATCAGCGTAAATCTCTTCTCTAATTGTTCAAGCAAGGCAGGGTCCCAAATCGCCATGGTCCCCCGAAAGCCCATCACCATGACCAAAGGCTCTCCTTGCCCCCTCACATAATAAGCAATGTCACTGTCACCAACCTTTTCCTTCTTGACCTCAGCCTGCTTAAACCTTTCACACCCAACAACCAGCAATACGACTAAGATAAGGGACACAACAGTTCCGACTATCTTGGTATTTTTCATTTTTCGACCTCAATTCTCCTCTTCAATACCCCATTCCCGCCAATTTTTAAAGAAAATTTGACCAAAAACTATGACCTCATATTATTTGGCACCAAAAGGTGATCAGATGGAATGCCTAAGTTGTGGTTGCAAAAAGTTTGAGACAAAAAACATGCCATTTTTTCCTGAAATTAAGGGAGAAGAAGTTGAAGTAGTCGCCCCTGCATTTGTTTGCATACAATGCGGCACCGCTTTGATGGATGGAGATCAAATGAATATTCTTCGTAAAAGGGCAGACGAAAAGTATAGGCAGCTGCAGAGCAGTAAGAACATCAACAAAAAGTGAAAATTCTAGATTTTTTGCGGAAAATATGCAAAAATGAAGGAAATATGGGAAATATTCAGGGGAGAATCGCTTGTTATTGCAATTTTCAGTCAAAAACTTTCGGTCTTTTGAGAAAGAAGAGGTTTTGAATTTATCTGCAGGAAAAGGGTCGGAACTGCGCGATTCAAACACATTTGAACCTTCTAAAAATCAGCCTCTTGTTCGCTCTGCAGTGGTTTATGGCCCTAATGCCGGTGGAAAAAGTAATTTGATCCGAGCGATTTTTTTCCTACAGCAGTTTGTTCTCGCATCTTCAACGGCATACCAAGAAAAGCAGAAAATCCCACTACAACCATTTCGACTCAGCACAAACTCTCAAAATGAACCGAGTGAGTTTTCTATCGATTTCGTTTGTAACGGCGTTCGCTTCACTTACCACGTAGCTCTAACAGAAGATCAGATCATAAGTGAAGAGCTTTACGCATATCCAAAAAACTACCGTCAGACATGGTTTACAAGAAAATGGAATCCCTCTGCAAAGGTATATGATTGGCATCAAGGGCCAAGCTTCAAAGGCGAACACAAAGTTTGGGAACAAATGACGCGGGCCAATGCTCTCTATCTTTCCACAGCAGTACAATTCAATAGCGAGCAGCTAAAACCCATCTTTCTTTGGTTTAGAGACCAACTTGTCATTTTGCTAAAAAACGGTCCTTCACAAGAAGTTAATTTTAATCTTGATCTTACCATTCAATTTTTAAAAGACCCCAACACAGCCCCTTTAATTCATAAGTTCATGGAATGCGCAGATGTTGGGATCGAAATCTATCACCTAATTGAAAAAGGAGAACCACCTGTAAAAACAATAGCTGTAGGAACACAGCATAAAATGAACGATATTGAACAAAAAGTGCTTTTTGACTTGTTAATGGATGAATCTGAAGGAACGCAAAGGCTTTTCTGGCAAGCAGGGGGATGGTTAAAGTCTCTGCGTGAAGGTTTAGTACTTTTTGTTGATGAGCTTGATCTTCATCTTCACCCTAACATCGTTAGGTATTTGATAGAGCTTTTTCATAGCCCAAAAACTAACCAAAAAAATGCCCAACTTATTTTCACTACTCATGATACCTCTTTACTAGACAGCGACTTATTCAGAAGAGATCAAGTTTGGTTTGTGCAAAAAGATGAACACCAAGGATCACGCCTTTATTCCCTTTTAGATTTCAAGCCACGCAAAGGAGAAGCGATTGGAAAAGGTTATTTACAAGGTCGCTACGGAGCCCTTCCATTTATAGGGAAATTTCGCTTCTGATGACTATAAGAATCTCTATACGCTCCTATCGCAAGCCTGACACACTCTATTCTCCGCTCGACTTAGTTGTCTGCGAAGGCGAAACAGAAGTGGAGTACCTATGTGAACTCGCAAGAAATTGGCGCATCCGTGCTCACATCATTAAAGGAGAAGGAACTGATCCAAAAAGCATTGTGAATACTGCTAAAACAAAATCAAAGGAAATAAAATACGATAAAATCTATTGCGTTTTTGACCGGGATAACGATCTCTCTGCTTATTTAAGCGGGATTGAGCAGTGCAAACATAAAAAGTTCATTCCGATCGTAAGTAATCCGTGTTTTGAATTGTGGCCTTTTCTTCATTTTCAATTACGCGAATCTGGATTTGGAGGCCCTCAACAAATGGTGAAAGCATTAAAAAAACTGCCAGGATTTGCAGGATACGACAAAGATGGTGTTCAAATTTTCAACACTACGCACCCCCTTATAGACATTGCCCGCAAGAATGCGTCTACACTTTCCACAAAACAACATGGTGATCCTGCCCAGGACCCTTTTACATATTTGCACGTCTTGATGGCCCGCTTTGAAGCCTTAAGAAAAGAGCAGAATTTTTTTGAAAAACTGGGTGGCAAGGAAGTGTAATGGTTTTCGAAGATGAGGGGTTTGTAGAAAGTCGGGGGGTGAATATTCACTACTTGGCAAAAAATTTGGGCGAGAAGCAAATGGCTTTGCTGTTTGTACCTGGAGTCATGATGCCGGCCTGGATTTGGAACAAGCAACTTGAATACTTTTCTAAACATTATAGGGTTGTGGCGATCGATCCTCGCTCTCAGGGAGATTCTGAGCAAGCCTCCGGAGGCCATGATGCCTTTTCCTTGGCTAAAGACATCAAAGCTGTCGTCGACAAGCTTCAGTTGGAACCCTTGGTCTTAGTTGGATGGTCTCTTGCGGCGCCGGAAGTTTTGAATTATGCAGCCCATTTTGGCTCCAAGCAGCTCCGAGGCATTGTTTTAATAGATGGCTTGGTTGGAATAGATCCAAGTGTTCCGTTTTATCAATCAACGGTTGATTTTTGGGCCGACCTACTATGCGACCGAATTCCCAAAACAAAAGAGTTCGTTCGAAACATTTTTAAACAGCCCCAGTCGGAAGCGTTCTTCGAAAAGCTCTCTGAATCGGCCTTGCGCACCCCAACTGCCACCGTCAAGACATTGATTTCGAACTATCTCTCGCAGGATTTTCGCCCTCTGCTACCCAAAATCAATATTCCGACCTGGGTCGCTACAGTCGAAAGCCCCCGACTCGGCTACATGCAAAGCATTCAGAAAATGGTTCCAAGGTCTTCTCTAGAAATCTTCGAATCAGCCGGACATGCCTTATTCGTCGACCAGCCAGAAACGTTCAATAGCCATTTGGAGAAATTCATTAAAACGGTATAACGACGAGATAGTGTTTTTATCAAAAGGAACCGTTTATGAATGACGTGAAGGCCTACTCTGCCATCAGCGCAACATCTCCTGTGGCCCCGACCAAAATCAAGCGCCGTGACCCAAAGAAGCATGACGTTCAGATCGACATTCTCTTTTGCGGCGTATGCCATTCTGACATTCACCAAGTACGTAATGAATGGAGTCCGGTACTGCCAACAACCTATCCGATTGTTCCCGGTCACGAGATCGTCGGCCGCGTCGCTGCAGTCGGCTCAGATGTTAAAAAGTATAAGACTGGTGACATTGTTGCGGTTGGCTGCATGGTCGATTCGGACAGAACTTGTCCCCATTGCAAAGAAGGCCTTGAACAGTTTTGCCCCAACATGGTTCTTACCTACAATGGTCCTGACAAACATCTTGGAGGGGTTACTTACGGTGGCTACTCGGCCTCTATCGTAGTCGATGAACACTTTGTCTTACGCGTTCCTTCGAATCTCAATCTGGCCGGAGTCGCCCCTCTCTTTGCGCCGGGATTACAACCTATTCACCCATGCGACGATGGGATGTCACCAAAGGAAAAAAAGTTGGTGTAGTAGGCCTTGGCGGCCTTGGCCACATGGGCGTGAAATTTGCGCACGCGCTCGGAGCGCATGTCGTTGTCTTTACAGGCTCCCCCGACAAGAAGGAAGATGCTCTCCGCCTTGGCGCAAACGAAGTTGTGATCACTCGAAATAAAGAAGAGATGACCAAACATGCTAACAGCTTCGACTTCATCCTCGATACCGTCTCTGCCGACCACGACATCAATGCCTACATCAACTTATTAGGCAAAGACGGAAACTTAACCCTTGTCGGGGCCCCTTCCAAACCTCTTGAAGTTTCAGCATTCAGCTTGATCATGGGGCGTCGCAGCCTCTCAGGCTCAAATATCGGTGGTATTGCCGAAACACAGGAAATGCTCGATTTTTGTGGAAAGCATGGCATTACTTCCGACGTGGAGGTCATCCCTATCCAGAAGATCAACGAAGCTTACGAAAGAATGATCAAGTCCGATGTAAAGTACCGCTTCTCCATCGACATGTCATCTCTTGCAGGAAAAGAGTGATGAAACAAGAAAGATGTAAAAATAAATGGCAAATCGGCTATTCAACAATATTTTAACCCTGGAGAAAAATATGTTTAATTTAAGCCGTCTTGCGGTCATATCGGCACTTCTATCCTTAAGTGCAGTGAATTCTTTAACTGCATATGATGAATGGGAATGCTGCGAAGAACCCTCATGTAACAGACTTTACATTGGCGCATTTGGTGGAGGAATCTACTCAAACTCCAGTAGAGTCCATCAATACGGAACTGCATTTTTCTCTGAAATTGATTCAATAGGACCATTGCCTATCATTGGTAAAGGACATTTAGAGAAAAATTCGACAGGTTTCGGAGGCGTACAAGTTGGATATGAATGGTCTAAACCGTCGTGTTCTAGCTGGTCTTTAGCTACTGCAGGAGAGCTAGAAGCCTTCTTTTTTAGTCACAAGACAAAAGGGCACCTCATCAACGAGACAGTCGTTGGTTTACCGGAACATGACTTTGCCGATTCGTTTCATGTGAACTCAAGTGAAATACTCGCCAACGTCGTATTTTCGCTAAATAGTGACTCTTTATTTGGCTTTTCTCCCTATGTAGGTGGTGGTATAGGTGCGGCGCGCCTATCTCTAGATAAGGCTGATTCCTTACAAGTAGAGCCGGTAGAAGCAGGCGTCAACCATTTTAACTCTGATCGGTGTGATTCTACTTGGGCGTTTGCAGCTCAAGTCAAGGCAGGTTTGCGCTACAATTTCTGCCAAATGTTCCACATTTTTGCAGAATATCGTTACCTATACGTTGATTCCAGCAACTATATTTTTGGATCGACGAACTACACAACTCACGTGCCCACTTCACCATGGAACGTGAAGGTGAAAAACATCATCTATAACGCATTTGCTATCGGCCTCCAGTTCGACCTATAGGACTGCCTAGCATAAAAAAACCGAATAGTTCGCAAGAACTATTCGGTAAAATGAAGCCACCTCTCTTCTATCTCTGAGGCTGTAATAATCCTTCAACATTTAATTCGTGTCGACCACTACAGTCAAAATAACAATCTTTGCCTTAGCTGCGGCATATAGGCTAACTCCTATCCAATTATCCTGATTATTTAAAATTTTGACACAAATTTGGCTCAACTTAAATGCGATCCAAATTTGGATCAAATTAAACATGATCCAAATTTGACTCAGTTTTAAGTTGACACATTTTTGGATCACATGCGTAAATTAAGAAAAATGAGGCAAAATGAATGGACAAGTGTTGTAAATGTAAAGTACCTCTAACTGAAGCTGATAGTTGGTATGGATTACATAAAAATTGCTTTACAGATTGGTTTGATCTACCTAGTTTAAGCGATTTTTCAGATATCATTCCGCGTTCTCACTCACTTGCACCTTTGGAAAATCACGGGAAAAATGCAAGTTTTTTCCACGGGGCATTTCGTAAGTATTCATCCACGTTAGGAGATAATGATTATATTTTGAAAGTGGTGCAAACAGATCATCCGGAGTTGCCCGCTACAGAATTTTTGTGTAATCAAATTTATGATAACTTAGGAATAGAGATCCCAAATTATCATCTTGTACGTTATCCGGAAAATCATTTTTGTTTTGCTACAAGAAATTTCATGTCTCAATTACACAACTCATCACTTGTTCATATATACCATTATTTGAAGGACAGAGAAGATCACAACTGTGAAAGACTTGTTACTATAATTGGTGAAAAAACCGGTAGAAGGACTGAACAGGAAAGATTCGCGTTTCTTACCTTAGCGGATAGTCTTATAGGAAATCATGACCGTCATGGACGAAATTTAGGGTTTATTCAATCTCCTAAAGGAATGCAGTTAGCACCCTTTTACGACAACCCTTCATTCGTTGGATTAGATAATGATTTAATGTTAGGAGCTGATTTACAGCCAAGAGGCGCTGTTTTTACCAAAGACAACAGATGAACCTAGAATGAAAGATTACATTATAGAATGGAACCGCTTGGGGTATGAAAACGTAGTTGAACGTTTCCGAAAAGCATTTTCGCAAGAGAAGCTCAAGCAATTAATTGACACAAGTTTCATAAGTGAAAAAAGGCAAAAAGCGCTATTTCGTTTGATTTGTAAACGAGGTGAAGAATTATGAGACACTTTAAAGTTATAGGGGTTGATATATTTTTAGAAAAACGTAGAACACGATTGCATGTTGGGATATTGGAAAAAATAAACGAAAAATTCGTTTTCACCTATGATGAAGGTTATTTCAAAGCAAAGAATATTATTCCTTTAGGGCCAGAATTTCCTCTAACACAAAAAAAATTTGTGTCCGATCGGCTTTTTCCCTCGCTTGAAGATCGAATTCCATCGCAACAAAATCCAGCCTATTCTGAATATTGTCAATTAATGGGAGTAGATCCAAAAGAACGCGATCCATTTATCTTACTATCTACCATTGGAAAAAAAGGACCTTCTTCTTTTGTTTTCAGCCCAATCTTTGAAAGAAAAATACTTGTCGAAGACCTAAAGAAATTTAGAAAATTGTTAGGACTAACTACACGCGAATTTGCAACGGTTTTTGAATTTTCGCAAACGTCACTAAATGCATTTGAAAAAGGCCGAACTTCTGGAAAAGACATTCTAAAACGATTAGAAATTTTATTGAATTTTCCAGCAGTATCGTTAGATCTTTTATTGGTGAATAGCGGTCATCTAATTTATGAGAAATGGAATAATGCTGTTGAGAAATTAAAGGAGAAAAGTAAATCCCTGTAGGAATAGCATAAAAAAACCGAATGGTTCTTGCGAACCATTCGGTTGGAATGCCGATAGCCGGAATCGAACCAGCACCCTGAAACCAGGAGTAGATTTTGAGTCTACCGCGTCTACCAATTCCGCCATACCGGCATTTAGTGTATAGAAATTAGATAGAAGCAAACACTATACCCCCTCGCGTATTAGAATGGCAAACTTTCTCCTAGTTTTTGATGTCGGCGGCACACACATACGAGCTGTCCATTTGGTTGAGGGTGAGCAAAAAGAGCTCATCAAGGTTGCCCATGGAAAGTTTGACTCCTTTCTGGAATGGCTAAAAAATTCTGCCGTTTATGGCATGAAGGCCGATCAGGTTGTCATTGCAGCAGCCGGCCCCAAGGAGGGAGAAGGGCTAAGGATGACCAACCTCCATTGGTTTTTTGATCAGCAAGAGTTGGAGAAATTTTTTAAATGTCCCGTCCTTCTTTTGAACGATCTGGAGGCGGCAGTCCACATTTTGCCTAAAGTGGATCCGGTTGTGTCGTTGCAAGGAAAACCTTTAAAGGGGACACGAGCTCTCATCACCCCTGGGACAGGTCTAGGGGAGGCTTTTATTTTTCCAAAAGACGGGAAATGGTTTGCAATGCCGATGGAAAGTGGACAAACCCTTTACACCCCTACAATCAACGTTGGCAAAAAAACAGTTCGACTTGAAGAACTCCTCTCTGGAAGTGGCCTCAGCCTGATCCATAAAACGCTTACAGGGCAACAACTCATGCCTGAAGCGGTGGGGGCCATGGGAGGTGAGACCGTTCGCTATTTCTTAGAACTTCTTTTACTAGAAGCTCAACAAGTCGCCTTAAGAATATTGCCAATGGGGGGAATTTTTTTTGGAGGGGCAATCGTCAGAGCCTTTTCACCCATTTTACAAAAAATAGGTGTTGAAACCTTCTACCGTCATCCTACAATGGAAGAGATGTTAAAAAAGATACCCCTACTGATCATCCCAAGCAAAGATATTGTCCTTCAAGGGGCCATATTGGCAGCAAAAAAGGAAACTGAATGATCTTCCACCTCCTTTTGGCAGCCCCTCTTTTTACCTACGGCACAGCTTTGATGGAAGCGGGGGCGCTTGATAGGGGAGAGTCTGCTCTGCACTCACTTTTATCTACATCGATCTCATCCCAGTTACGAAATAGAATATATTATAACTTGGGAGTGGCCGCTCTGCATCGATCTGCATGGGATGAAGCCCTTTCCAACTTTCAAAATATTGAAAACGCCGGAGACGATTTAAAACCTTTTGTCAATCAAGGGGTTCAAATAGCATTAAAACACAAAGTCGCTGCTACACCGCCTCCATTCTCTCCTTTTCCTATAGAAATTTCATTAACAGATGCGACCGTTGAAGTAGAAAACATCCTTAAGCATGTCACCGCCCTTCCCTTCGAAGGGGCAGACACCACTCATGAATATCCTATTTTGGAACATAGGCTACAGACTTTGTTAAAAAGAAAAAATGAGTGGTGGAGCTCTGTGATCCAAAAACAGCAAGAAATGGCACCCAAAGGGTGTTTTCAACAACATTGGGAAGGGATGGTTCAAGCTTTGAGCGAAGGAACCTCTCTTTTAGAAAAGGCTGAAACTGCTTTTAACAAAGGAGAAAAGCCCTATGCCGTCCTCTACCCTCTTTTGCAAGATGCAATCGATAGGCTACAAATGGTAGAAAGCGGACTTGCTACAGAGGAAATCAATGGAGGCAACGCACCTGAACAGACAGAACGTTTCCAAACCCTTTCTGAAATGTTCCGAAAAGATGCCAACCCAACCCCACCAATACCCAAAGGGGCTTTATGGTAATTTTCTTACTAGCATTCCTTCTTGCCGCCACTGAAGTCGGCTTGCAAGAGCCTCTAGAATTGAAAGGCTATCTGGATGCCCCAAAGCCTTGGTTCCCCGGCCAAGAGGGGAGAATTCTCTACCAAATCAAGTACCAAGGAAAAATCCAGCTAACAGACGAACAGCTTCCCATGCTAGACCCTGAAAAAGGGTTTGAAAAAGTGGGAGATAAAGTGATCGAAGAGCATACCGAGCTCAACTACAACGTCCAAAATATCTATCAAAAAATCAGGCCCACCCAAAGCGGCCACTTTGTATTTCCCCCTTCAAAAATAGAAGGGTTCGTTTATGAGATTCGAGCCGGCAATATTGTTCCCACAACCATTGTTAAAAGTGATTTACCTCAGTATGAAGTAGATGTCACCCCTTTTCCTAAAGAAGGACAACCTCCTCTCTTCAATGGCTCGGTAGGCTCTTTCGATTTTGCTCTTAATCGGGTTGGAGAAGCGGCAACTCAAGCAGGAGATTGGATCACTTTGGCCTGGTCGGCCAAAGGGCCTGAGCTAAGTGGCCTCCGTTTGCCAAACTTGGCCTGCTTACCAGGTCTGGTCGGCTTTTTTCGACTAAACGATTTGCCAATTGTTGTTTCTCAAAACGAAGATACTAAGACGTTCACCTTCCAAATCTCTCCCCTTGTATCAGGGATCACCGAAATTCCTTCTCTTTCATGGCCGGTTTACGACCCGAAAAAGAATAGTTATTTCACCTGGAAAAGTGCCCCCATCCCTTTAACCAATCTCCCATTGACCGTAAGACAGGCGCCTCAATATCTTTCTGAGCCACTTTCTCCGATATTGCTATCGGACAAAGAAAGCAATCAACTGTTACAAGAAGGGGAAATACCTCTTGCGCTTCTTGTATTGCACCGAGAGTGGAGAAACCAACCTTGGAGTTTTGCCCTTCCAAAATCGATCCATGCCATTGAAGAGAGAGCCGGCCTTCCATTGTCCGATTTCCCTCTTGTTTCATTTATACTGAAGTCACTCCACTGGCTGTTGATCCCTTTTACCCTTTTTGCTCTATGGAAAAGATCGATCCCCCTTTTAGCTACAGCATTAGCTTTAAGTCTCTTTTTATTGTGGTGGAAAGAGACCGAGGCGGTCGTGCTTTCTTCCTATTTAACAAAACAAGACAGCTCCTTCCCCTTTTTAGCCGGAGAAACTGTTAAAGTGCACAGCGAAGATGAAAATGGGGTACTGATCTCTTCAAAAAAACAAATTGGCTATATCTCACGACGAGCCTTGATCGATATATAGCGTGTTGAGTAGAGTCAGGGGAATCCTATGATTAGCACTTTAGATCCCTCTACCCTTATTTCTCTCATCGACTCCCACTTTCTGATACTGGAGAAGCTCTTTTTACAAGCTCTTGCCGAAATCGAGAGGCTTGAAAAACAAGCATGAAGAGAGATCTACCCATCGAGAGAAAAGCTCTCTACAATTTAATTCGGATGCAATGGGTACAAGATCCTGATCCACGCATTGAGCCTTGGCAAATTGAAAACTTACGAGAAACTCCTGTAGAAGAGCTCTTTCGTCGCCTGAAAACGCATGCTATTGATCTAAACAAACAGTCTTTTTTTGCTTATGCAGAACCTCACTTAACACCCGAAGACTTTACAGATGATCTCCTAGCCGAAAGGGACATCTCTCCTGAAGAGTCTGATCAAATCTATCTGCTTGTTTTCGAGCTTTGGCGTAGATTAGTTCCTGAAAAGAAATCTCTTTCTATTTTTGCAGACCATTTAGACCATCTGATTTGGGCCTATGATGCAGGCACCATCAACGACCCCACTGACCTGCAAGATGGCGTAGCTAATTTTCTGAAAATATTAGAAGAAAGTACCGATGAAGGGAACGACCCGATCGATGTTTTTGAAACTGTCTCTTGCCATTTGGCCAATGACCTAGAAAGCTTTGTTTACGACTACATCAGCGATCAAATCGAGCAGGAAGATTATAATTACGCCTCGGATATCATCGATGGAGTCATTGACTACATCACCGACATCAAGTGGTTCAACCTTTTAAAAGCCCGACTGATGGCCTTATCCGATCCGAAAGGGTCGATCGAGTTAATACGAGAGCTTATCTCAGAATCCCATTCAGAACCTGATCTGGAGTTTGTCTTCGAGCTGATGGATGTTCTTGTCGAAATCGGCAATGATGATCTCTTTTTTCCCCTCATCAAGGAGGCCTCTCATCTGTTAAAGATCGAGGCTGACTTGCAGGAACTCCTAGTTATTTGCTTGGACTATTTCCAGCGCCAAGACAGGGATGAGCTTGCCTATCAAATAGACACGTTAATAAACCAACGTCCAGCCAACACCCCCATCGCCCCTCTACGCCCCCGCGACCCCTCCCTAAAAAAGCTCCTGGAAGTCTTAAGCTTAGGGTGAAGAAGGAGTGGGCGCTAGAACCTCAAGCACTCGAAAGGCCTCATTTGAATAAAACGGCGGCATAGGCCTACGCAGTAGAGCCAATGCCGCCGTTTTTTCAACTGATGCGCTTTCGAGCGTTGAGGGCGCCCAATTCAATTAATACAACCTTCGGAAATAAAAGAAGTCGTTCCGTCTTTAACTGGATTTTTTTAACGGGCTGCCTGCAAACGGCCACCTTGAAGACCTTCCAAAAACTAGTCGCCAGATCTTTAAAACGGTCATCAATCTGGCCATTTTCGGCGAGCCCTAAAAAATCCATGAACTTTGTGGGATTTTAGCAGGAGCCGAAAATGCCCAGGTTGCGAAAACGGCTTGAAGAGAGTTTTACAAAATGCCTGGTGCCGTTTATCGCAAGATGGGCGTTTGCAGGCCCTGCGTATAAATCCTGTTAAAAAGGGAAAAAGGACTTTACTGCCGAAGGTTGAATTATTAAGGTTGGGCGCCCTCAACACTCGAAAGAGCCTCAGTTGAAAAAACTGCGACATTCGGCTCTACTGCGTAGGCCAATGTCGCAGTTTTATTCAAATGAGGCCTTTCGAGTGCTTGAGGTTCTAGCGCCCAATCGATTTAATAACGAAAGCCTAGGCAGAAGTAGAAGCGGAAGGCGCTGGTATCTGATAGAAAATCGAAGCGCTGCTTCTGATCATTGCTGAGGGTGGCAGGGACTGAGAGATAGTCGACTGAAAAGTCGATGAGGAGTTCCTTGATGAAGAAGGCTGTCCCAAGACGTGTCAGATAACCCACGTTTCTAAGATTGATGCTTCGAGCCGGAAGCTGCCATTCTGTTTTCGCATGGATATAATTAATAGTCGGAGCAAATCCAACATAAAAAGACACCCACGGCATCTGAATATAGTACTTCAAACCGAGATCTAATTGTAACAAACGAAATACTGTCCTAACAGAAGTCGTCGGATCGTTAGGGGTCATATTAATTCTGCCACTTGCATGGGTATCATCAATTTCAGCGAAGCATTCGAAGGGCAAATCCCACAGGCAGAAGGGCTGAGCCACTTCAATTCCTAACGAAAGACCCGAGTGATTATAAATCTTTCTAAAAGACTTATGAAGCGGGGCAAAATAGCCCACTTTTCCTAGCCCATCAAAACCTTCTAAATGGGGCGCGCAAATAAATAACAAAAGTAGTAAAATGGAGTTCCATTTTTTATTCAGGTAATAATATGAAAACATTTCTCTTAACATTTTTAATTTTGTTCGCCGCTTCTTTTACTAATTTGGAAGCAAGGTGCTTTCATCACCACCACCATTGCTGTACCCAAAGAGTTGTTTACATGGCGCCTGCCATGCCAGTTGTGCAACCTATGTATGTTCAACCCATGTATGTTGTTCAACAACCAGCTTATGTCATCGCACCTCAACCACTCTTTCCTAGCTTCAACTTTTCTTTTAGATTTAGATAGCTATCTCAATGGGTGTTCCATTTAGATAATCGAAGCTGACAAGTTTGTAGTCAACCCCATTAGCCTTCCCAAAGGGAAGGCTACCTGGTGGAAAGTGGTGTAAATGGCCAAACAGGCAAACATGTGCGCCACTTACTGCGATCAATTCTGATGCCCTCGAAGGTTGTAGGTCTTTACCAATAGGGGGGTAATGGGTCAGGACAATCTTCTTCCCCTCTCCCATTTGCTTTAAACTTTCTTTGAGCCGGCCAAGTTCCCGAATAAAAATTCGCTCCTGCTCCTCCAAGTCTAATTTCTTATCTGTAAAGTGCACACCCTCTACTACTGAAACCTTTTCGTTTGTAAATCGATATTCGGATGTGTCCCAAAGACGCGTGCCTCCTATCACAATATCACCAAAACGTAGGGCATTGTTCTGCAGGTAATGGAGTGTTTTGAAAGGAAGATCTTTTAACTTTTTGAGAGAGGCCCACCAATAGTCGTGGTTCCCAGCAAGAAGCACCTTTTGCCCAGGCAAGCTATCGATCCATTGCAAATCTGGAAAGGCCTCTTCCAGCTTTTTTCCCCACGAAATATCGCCTGGGATGAGGACAAGATCGTCCGGACCGACGTGCTCCTTCCACCACTTTTCTAAGGGGTGGGGGTGGTTTTTCCACACTGAACCAAAAGGGTCCATTGCTTTGTTAGGTGTGCCTAAAGAAAGGTGTAAATCTGCAATCGCGAATATCTTCACAAAGAAAAGCCGTCGGGTATGTGAACACCATAGGGTATTACAATCACACCATCACGGATATAGAGCAGGTCGCTATCGTAGTGTGTGAGGTTTTCCCTATTGATGAGTTCCACATGATCCCCGATCGAGGCATTTGTGTCGACAATCGTATTGCGAATGATACAGTCCTTCCCGATTTTGGGTGTGTGAGGGTTTGTTAATTCGGCTGGGTGACAGTAATAGTCATTTCCCATGATGTAGGTCGAATCGAGTATACAACCCTCTCCAATACAAGTACGTGGGCCTAAAATAGACCGCGTTACTTTTTCCGCTGCAACAATACACCCTTCACAAACAATCGTATCTTTGAGAAAGGTATTTTTGATTTTGGGGCCTGGCAGGTGGTGTGAACCACTAAAGATCGGCGCTTGATCGAGGTGGCATTGGAATGCAGGCGATGCTTCTGTGAGAGCAAGATTTGCACGGAAGAAGGACTCCACCGTCCCGATATCTTCCCAGTATCCTTTGAAAATGTGACCATAAACTCCTCCGTTTTTTAATGCCGTTGGTATTAAATGCTTTCCAAAATCTTCTCTGGGGTCGTCCAGCAGCAATCGGATAAGCGCTTTCTTCTTAAATAAATAGATCCCCATCGATCCCAAGTAGTTACACTCATCTTCCCCACGAATCTTCTTTGGGATTTCAAAATGTTTGAGGATCGCCTCATCCTGAGGTTTTTCGTAAAAGTCGACGATCTGTTGGTTTTCATCTAACTTCAAAAGGCCCATTCTCTTAGCATCTTTTTCGCTAACAGGCAGGGATGAGATGACAAGGTCTGCATCTTTCTCGAATGCAAAGGCGATCATCTCTTGCAGGTCCATATTATAAAGCTGGTCACCTGAAAGGATGAGAAAATAATCAACGGGGGTTTCGGCAAGATATGCGATGTTTTGTCGAACGGCATCGGCTGTCCCTTGGTACCAGCCACTATTTTGCGATTTTTGTTCAACGCCCAAAACTTCGACATATCCTTTTGATGTAGAAAGAGTAGGATAACTTTGGGAAATGTGGCGGTGAAGAGAGGAAGAGAGAAATTGGGTCAAAACAAAGAGCTGTCTACAACCTGCATGCAAAGCATTTGAGATAGGAATATCGATCAATCGATAACGGCCGCCAAAAGGTATAGCCGGCTTGCACCGTTTAGTTGTTAGTGGAAATAGACGAGTCCCTTGCCCGCCCCCTAGGATGACACATCCGATCCTTTCCATGTTTACGGCGTATTTTTGTGTATCCCATTTAGCCTTCGTTTGCCCCTTTAACAGATCTATTGTAGACATACTTATCCCGTATTTATGGTTATTGAAAATAAAGAACTTAGAGGCAAAAACCCTTATGATCGGGGCCTTGCTTGTTAAGTCGCTATAAACCGGAATCTATCGATTAAAATATTTATTTTCTACAGACCTTTTGACAGCCAGAACAAACTGTCTTACAGCCGATCGGCCGAATGAGCATGTGATTATTAGTCAGATGTTTAGAAAGAAACAGCTGCTTGCAGCTCTCAACCCATTGAGAATGAGATCCGACAGCTGGAACTAGATGGGCTTCAACCCCTTGCTTTACGACTTCCGGCAGATAGCCGTGACCAATCTCTTGTAATGTTTCAAGATGATCTGAAGTAAAACTAATCGGAATAAATAATAGTTTCTTCTTCCCTTCCATCCAGGGTTTTATATCTACTGAAAGCTCTTTTGTATAAGGGCGGAGCCATTCTTCTTTTCCGAACTGAGATTGAAACGCAAGGAGATAGGAGGATTTCGGAAAATGTTCCATGACGGCCGAAACAGAGGCTTGACACTCTTCTAAATAGAGATCGCCTGCGGCAATGTATTGAGCGGGAACACCATGCGCCGAAAACAAAAAGAATGTTTCTTCTGCCGTTAAATTGTTCTTTTTCAAAGTGTTTTCGATTTGACTGCAGCTTGGGCCAATAAAAGAGGAATGATCTGCATAAGAGGATACCCACCTCAGCTTTGTCACAATCGACCAAGGGAGGTGATCGTTGAAAAAACGGGCGATGCTTCCGGTGGTGACATAGGTGAATTGAGGGAACAGGGGAAGCACAGTGATTTGATCGACATCCACCCTCGAGATTTGCTCGATAAACTCAGCGTGCGTGCTTTGCAAATAGCGGTGAAAAACAAACAGTGGGCCTGGCAACTCTGGCGCCAACTGTTTTGCTAACGTCTCAGTCTCTTCAAAAATGGGCGATTTACCACCCATCTGTTGGTACTCTTTAAGAACAGTTTTGACCCGCTTTTTAGCAATACGGGTAAAAAGTAGGCGATGAAAAAAATTGGGTAGATTGGTGCGGATCAGGTCTCGGTCTGTTAGAAGGGAGATGAGAAACGGTTCAATCTCTTGTTCTGATCGTGGCCCGCCAAAGTTGGCGAGTATAAAAGCTTGTTTTTTTGTCACACTAAAGGGGTAGTTTTGCAACGCCTGATTCAATATACTTCAAAATAGATGAAACGAAAAGCGCTTTGGATAGCTGGGGTGATCCTCCTGCTGATCCTCACCTACATTTTTTATCCTTCCGCGGCAGTTAAGAAAGAGATTAGGATTGGGATGGATCCTCAAGATTTTGGGGCAGATCTATACGGTAAGGATGCCACCATTGTCGCCATTCTCAATGACATTGTCGATGAAATGACACCGCCTATTGATGTGATCAATTTAGGCCGCGAATATCTCAGGGGCGAGTTGACTAAAGGGGATATCGACGGTTTGATTGTCTATAGTGCAGGTGAAGGTCAGCCTTACCCGGGCCTCATTTCTTCCGGTACTTTTTTTCCCCTTGGGCCCATTCTTGTGGTGAAAAAGGATTCTCCCATCCAGACGCCAAAGGAGATGGAAGGCAAATCGCTTGGGATAGAGAAAAATTCACCCTTTTATCTATCGATCAACAAATTGCCTCAGTTCCACATTGTCCCTTCAGACACCATCTGGACTTTGTTCGACCTCCTGCTGACTCGCAGGGTCGACGGCATCGTTTTAGACACACTTCCGGCCTATCTTTATTTGCAGCGTACCTACAAGGGAGAGCTTCGCTTTGTTTTGCCCCCTTTAACCAATGCGGGCATCAAATTATTCGTCCTACCCACTCCTGAAGGAAGAAAAGTGCTCGAAATCTTTGAGGCAAACATCAAGCGGTTGTCTGAGGAAAACAAAATCGTCCCGATCTTCAACAAATGGGGCTTCTCCGACTTCCCCACCCTCAATCAAGAACAGCCAGCCAAGTAATCCCCTTCCCTCGCCAATTAAATAACCACTGAGGCGGTGAGATCACAGAGAGAATATGAGAGCATTGAGGGCCCATTCTTTTGCAAAAAAGCCCCCTCTTCGCGTTTTCTTCGCTCTCTTCGCAACCTTCGCGTTGAAAATTCTAAGTTATCTTTCGCCAAAGCATGTTTATAGGTTAAAACTAACTAAATTCAACGCGAAGGCCGCGAAGAAAACGCGAAGAGAAAAATTAAAGGTGATGGTTAAACAACTCGTCTCAGTTTTCTCATATTTACTCTGTGTTCTCTGTGATCTCTGTGGTTTATTTTTTGCGGTTTAGGAGTTGATTTCGAAGCGCTTGAGGGCGACGAGTTCGTCGCGAAGGCGGGCGGCTTCTTCGAATTGCAGCTCTTTGGCTTTCTTTTTCATTAGCCGTTCGACCTCTTTGATCTTTCGTTCGACGGCGCCGCTGTTGAGCCTTTCGTTTTTGAAAAGGGTTTCGACAGGGAATGAAGACTCTTCCTTGTCTCCATACACCAGCGGCTGAATCGCCCTACGAACAGTTGTCGGAGTGAGATTGTGCTCTTTGTTGTAAGCCTCTTGAACGATCCTTCTGTTCTTGGTAGTAGCAATCGTTGCCAAAATGGCTTTTGTCATCTTATCGGCATAGAGAATCACGCGCCCTTCTGCATTACGGGCAGCTCGACCACAGGTTTGGATCAAACTGGTTTCAGAACGTAAAAAACCTTCTTTATCAGCATCTAAAATCGCAACCAGCGAAACTTCGGGCAAATCGAGCCCTTCCCTTAACAGGTTAATGCCCACTAAAACATCAAAAGTTCCGGCTCGCAGATCGGCCAGGATCGCCGACCGCTCAATCGTATCGATTTCTGAGTGAAGGTATTTGGCTTTGACCCCTAAATCGGTCAAGTAACGGGTCAAATCTTCTGAAAGCTTTTTAGTTAAGGTCGTGACAAGGACCCTTCCTTTTTTCTCGGTATGCTTCCTGATCTCTTCCAAACAATCATCGACTTGACCTGTGGCGGGTCTGATTTCAACTTCAGGGTCGAGCAAGCCAGTTGGACGGATCACCTGTTCGACAACTCGACCTTCGGCCTCTTCGATTTCAAAAGGAGCGGGGGTAGCTGACACATAAACGACTTGATGGATGTGGCGATAGGTTTCTTCAAACGTTAATGGCCTGTTATCATATGCAGAGGGCAACCTAAAGCCAAATTCGACAAGAGCATCTTTTCTAGAACGGTCTCCATGCTGCATCGCCCGGATTTGAGGGATGGTTTGGTGAGACTCATCGATCACCAACAGAAAGTCTTTAGGGAAATAGTCGATAAGGCAAGCAGGGGCCTCTCCCGGATTTCTTCTGCTAAAATGGCGGGAGTAGTTTTCGATTCCTTTACAAAAGCCTATCTCCTGTATCACCTCAAGGTCATACATCGTCCGCTGCTGAATTCTCTCTTTTTCTAAAAGTCTGCCTTGCGATTCATACCACTCAATTCTTTGACGCAATTCCTCTTTGATCGTTATGGCAGCCATCTCTCTGACTTCAAGCGGCGTGACGTGGTGGGAGCTTGGGAAAATAGAGATTTTCTCGATTCGACTAAGCGATTTGCCAGTTAGCGGATCAAAAGAGGTGATCCGTTCGATTTCTTTATCAAACATTTCGATACGAAGGGCCGTCTCTTCATAGGCAGGAAACACCTCCAAGACATCGCCACGGACGCGGAATGTTCCCCGTGAAAAGTCATAATCGTTCCGTTTGTACTGCAATTCGACCAAATGGAGCAAAAGATCGTCTCTTCTGATCTCTTTCCCCACAGCCAGCTCAAGTTGCATGCCGCGGAAAAATTCTGGAGAGCCCAAACCGTAAATACAAGAAACCGATGAGACGATCAGAACATCTTCCCTCTCCAACAATGACCTGGTGGCAGAAAGCCTCATCCTGTCGATCTCATCATTGATCGCCATGTCCTTTTCGATATAGGTATCAGTACGGGCTATGTAAGCTTCTGGTTGATAGTAGTCGTAATAGGAGACAAAGTATTCGACAGCGTTATGGGGGAAAAAAGCCTTAAATTCTTGATAAAGCTGAGCAGCTAATGTTTTGTTGTGAGCAACGACAAGGGTCGGTTTTTGCACCCTTTGCACCACATTGGCCATCGTAAAGGTCTTTCCGGAACCGGTGACTCCAAGCAAAACTTGAGCACGCTTACCCGCTTCTATTCCCTCCACTAAAGCATCGATCGCTTTTGGTTGGTCTCCGAAAGGCTGAAAAGGTGTTTCGA
This sequence comes from Parachlamydiales bacterium, assembly GCA_963765145.1. GTDB lineage: Bacteria > Chlamydiota > Chlamydiia > Chlamydiales > JAJFMK01 > JAGVKY01. The sequence continues at coordinate 93,191 of CAVXVG010000018.1, read as the reverse complement.
GTTGGAATTTAGGCATTAGACCTCTTGCATAACTTGCTTTGTTTGAAAAAACTGATGATTTTTGTGCGAATTCATTTTTAAATTTATCGATAATATTTACATATTACCGATAAATTTAAAATTGAAGGCGCCAAAAAGCGCAGTTTTAGCAAGCAAATGAAGTTGTGCAAGCGGTCTACCCTCTTGCCACTCGAGAAATTTTGTCCCAGTGCCCTTTTAAACCCATTAAGCTTTTCATCTCTTTTAGGGTTTGATTGGTGATCTCTTTTGCCTTCAAAGTCCCTTCATAGACAATTTTTTCGACAAGCCCCTTCTCTTTTTCAAAATGGGCCCGTTTTTCTCTAAAGGGAGAAAGAAAACGGTTTAAAGCAGCGGCGAGCGCTTTTTTAACTTCGACATCTCCAACAGTTCCCTCTTCGTACCGTTTTTTCAGATCGGCCACTTCATCCTTTTGGGTATTGAAAACGTCGTGATAAATGAAGGTAGGGTTTCCTGAAACAGTGCCGGGGATATGAGCGTGTATCCTATTAGGATCGGTGTACATCGACCCGACCTTTTTTTCGACCGTCTTCTCGTCATCAGAAAGGAAAATGCAGTTGCCGGCCGATTTGCTCATTTTCCCTTTGTTATCAGTTCCTACCAAAGTTGGGGTATCGATATCCAAAATTTCAGGCATGGGGAAAAATTCTCCATACAACATGTTGAAACGTCTTGCAATGTCACGAGTTAACTCGACGTGGGCCTCATTGTCTTTTCCAACAGGCACAAGCTGCGGTTTGAACATCAGGATATCTGCCGATTGCAATACCGGATATCCGATGAGGCCAAATGGGATGCTATCTTCACTTAAGTGGGCATTACGGGCCATTTCTTTTAAGCTTGGCAGCCCTGAAAGACGGTTAATTGAAACCAACATCTCAAAAAACAGGTTCATTTCATAAGCAGCGGTCATTTCAGACTGCAAATAAATGGTCGTTTTTGCCGGGTCGATTCCGACTGCTAAATAGTCGAGAACCATTTCACGGGTATGTTCTCTAATCTGTAAAATCGATTCCTTCTCAGGCTTTGTCGTCAGAGTATGGAGATCGGCAATGATCAAAAAACACTCATAGCTATCTTGTAGGGCTACTCTATATTTCAACGAGCCTACATAATGACCAAGGTGGAGTTTTCCTGTCGGACGATCTCCGGTTAATATCCGTTTTCTAGGTAAGTTTGACATAGATCTCGTGAAGGATGACGATGAGTGATAAAATTGTGCCGATAATTAACGATAAATGGCCCCCAGCTACCGTATAAGGCCTGGATATCTTCTGCTTTCTTCCCACCCAAGCAAGAAGAATGGGCAAAATGCCAAGCAGGGTCACAACACCAAAGGCGCCTGCATACTCAAGCGCTGACAAAAAGGCATGGGGATTTTGCAGTGTGATGACCAGCGGTGGCGCAAACGTCAGGATAAATAAACTTCCTTTTCCTATTTTATTTTTTGGTATGTGAAAGCCATCAGCCAAAAAGTCAAATAAGCTTAATGTGACCCCTAAAAAAGAGGTGGCAATCAAGAAAAAGGAAAAGAATTTAAAGAGCTGCGAAATAATCGATCGCCCGAAAAGGCTGCGGATGATCTCAAGATCGGCGCAAGCCCCTTCCATCGCTTCGTGGATAGGGCACGCAGCAAAGTCATTAAGAACGCCAAGCGTTACAGCTTGCCAGATGAGGTAGACAACAAGCGGAATGGCACTGCCGATGAAGAGCGCTTTTTTGATCGCTTTAACATCTCGACCTAAATAGTCGGCAGCAGATGGGATGATGATGTGGTAACCAAAGGAAACCGCAACAATAGAAAGGGCTGATGGAAGACCCGGCCAGTTCATCGCCAATAATTTATCTGAACTAATGTAGGGTATCAGCATCAGCAAAATACTCACGAAACAGACGCCCATTCCAATCATCATCCACCGATTGAGAAGGTCGACCGCTTCATAGCCTCTGTAGATGGCGTATCCAAACAGGACGATCATCGGGAAATAACCGACCCAAAAGGGGGGTTCTAATCCGGTGAGTCCCTGAACCCAAGAAAGAAAAATAGGGGATGATCCTGCTAAATAGGCAGTCGTCAAGGCATACAGAAGAAAAAGGTAAAAAATCCAAGTAATCGCCTGACCAAGTCCCCCTAAGCGAGCTTTGGCCATCGTGATCAGATTGGTGCCGGGAGGAAAAGAAAGGGTCGCCTCTAAAAACAGAAAAGAGGTGAACAACATAAAAAGCCAGTAAGCGATCAGAAGAAGAGAGGAGGGAATAAATCCGCTGATTCCAGTGGTTAGGGGAAGGGCCAGCATACCGGCTCCAATTGTCGTCCCTGCTACAAGCAAGGATACCCCAATAACTTTTGTATTCATTTTAAGTCCTGAATCAAAGTAAGGCTTATGATAGCTATTGAAACAAACAGAATCAAAAGAAGACCGCCCTTTCCGATAGGAAGAAGCTCATGCCCTCGTATGCCTTCTACATACCGACCTTTCCAAACCATCCAAACAGGCAGTATACCATACAACACCATCACGCCAACACCCCCTGCATATTGAAGGCCCTTCAAAAAAAGATGTGGGTTTCCTACTCCAAAAATAAGAGGCGGAATCAAAGTGAGAAGGCACAAAAAGAGCCGGTTCCATTTTTTAGTTGAAGAAATTTTAAGGCCATCAGCTAAAAAGTCAACGAGGCCTAATGAAATGGCCAAGAAAGAGGTCACAATGGCAAAAAAGGCAAACAATTCAGCAAGTAAACCCGTTAAAGGATGGTTGACCGCTTTTCTCAAGAGTTGAGAGGCTAAAGTCCCCTTTTCCATCGCCTCCAAAAACCCGCCATCTCCTTCAATGGGAATCATCCCCAGGAAAACAGCTTCCCAAATCAGGTAAATGAAAAAAGGGATTAAGGTCCCAACCAAAATCGCCATTTTAATTTTCTTTTTGTCTTTCTTGAGGTAGCTGGAAAGACTTGGCAATAAATTGTGATAGCCAAAAGAGATAATAAAAGGAGGCAAAATGAAAAGAGATTTTTTCCAATTGACATAGGACAAATGCTCCATCTGGATAGAGGGTATAGAAAGAATGATCAACAAAAGATAGACAACCGCAAGCCCCAGCATGAACCATCTGTTAGCCCCATCGGTTGCCGTTGGGCCGAGAAATAAGAACAAGCCCACAAAAGAGGTTAAGACAACAGAAAAAACAACGGGAGAATTTTCTAAGCCAATCCGACTAAAAAAATCAGAGAGTATTGATCCTGAGGCTGATACATAAGCAACCAGTAGCGAAACAAACAGAAAAAGAAAAAATACCCACGCAATGACGGCACCCATAGGGCCAACACTTTTTTTAGCCATCGTGACTAAAGAAACATCGTCTGGCGACCAGAGGCACACCTCAGCTAACAGCAGTCCGGTTGCCGCCATGAAGGCCCAAGCCAAGAACAAGGCGACAGTCGAAGGGAGAAACCCGGCAAGAGAGGTGATGACCGGCAGTCCGATGATCCCTCCTCCAATAGAACATCCGGCGATCAAGAGGATAGCGCCAGTTAGGTGGTTACGTGTATTCATTGAAACAAAATTTTTCTTATGTTATGGCAAAGTAAAAGGTGTAATAGGTGATTAGCATGCCACAGAAAGATAAAGGTTTCACTGAGAGTTTTAAAGAAACTGTCACGAGCATCAAAAAAACGGCACAAGATGAAGGATTGATGAATCGAAAGCCAGACATAGCCGTACTTGTATTGCTATTGGCGGGCATCATTGTCTCCTTTTTCAACATCCAATGGGGAGCCATTTTAGTCGGTGTCGTTGTTGGCATCACTTTCTCTCAGCAGATCGTCGATTTTTTCAAAGGCTTATCGGGATATATCAAGCGGGGTGGCTTAAAAGAGACCTTAGTCATTATTGGTCTTTTGATTTTCCTGATCATTGCTCTGCCGGCCGGCGTCATTGCGGCCTTGGTCACCTTGCTGATCCGAGCGATGCTCCCAGAATCCAATCCTCTTCAGTAAAAAGTTTTCGTACGTTATAAAAGCGGGATATGGAAAAAACAGAAATCACAGAGCTTTTAGAGAGCTTAGGAACGATGCAATCGTTCATCGAAGGAAGCATATTAGAAGATGCCTGTTATGAAGGGGAGCTGGACGAGGTTCTTCAACTTATCAGCAGGCTTCAGGACAAATTGTCAGGAGTAACCTCTTTAGAGGGTTTTAGCGAGCCTGAAAAAGAGGCCATTGAAAAAGACATGGATGCACTCTCAAACTACGTCTGCACCCTCAACAGCATGCTTAACGAGCCCTCTGAAGAACTCGACCTATGCGACATCCGCATTTAAACAATGGCTAGAGCCATTCTTTAATAGAAAAAGAGGAACTGGATCGTTTCTGACGATTTAATGAGTGTCTTTTTTTCGAGTTACTTTTTTCATAAGAGTTGCATTAACAACTGCTACGCGCCCTTTATGTCTAAAAATTCCTACTCGAGAACGTGGTTTCTTAACACGTATCTCAACTTCACAACCTAGAATGGAAAGATAATGGAGAAGAGTGTCGGTACTGAACTCAGAAAAACGACCGGTGACAAGCATAGAAATTTTAGGTTGAGTTGTTCCCAGTTTTTTGGCTACTTCTTGTTGTGATAGCCCACAACTTTTGATAAGTACAATAACTTGATCCAAGAGCCTTGCCCTGGCTAATAGCTCATCTGGTTGGTCAAATCCGAGAGCAGCAAAAACATTTCCTGTAGTGACTTCGTAATCGTCTTCTTCTTTCCTACTCATTTTTGCCTCTTTTGCTTTTCCAGTCTTTGTACATCTCTTCAGCAAGCCTTAACCTAGAATGAATTAAATCAATGTCTTGTTTTGGTGTCTCAATGCCCTTCTTACTCTTTTTTTGGAAGGCATGCAAAACAACCAGAACATCTTCAAATCTTACAGTATAAACGGCTCGAAATGTGTCGCCTTTATGGTCGCTAACAAGCTCTATGACATTCGCTCCCTTAAACCCTCTCATTATCTTGCCAATGTTAGGATGCATTCCATTTTGAGCCTGGTGAAGTCCGTACCCAAAATCCTTTCGCACATCTTCCGGCATATCCAGCAAGTCGTTTTTTGATGAGGCAACCCAAAGTAGGGGCCGTTCGGCTTTGCTCTCTCTCATTTCTTTTATACCGATAAAGGAATAAAATATCCCTTAAATATTGTTAATTTGGAACATTTATTTTAAGTGACTCTATTAACGCGAGTTCGATGAAATTACACTCGAAGAACGAGCACGTTTATTTGTTTCGGGCTGACAAAATAAGTCTTGCAAACAACGGTTTTGGATAGAGGTCGGGGAAGGTGCTGAGGGCTTGATGAAAAAAGACTGTAGAAGGTGTGAGAGCGGGTAATGTATTGACCTCTATAATCCGAATAATTCCGGTCGCAAGCTCTACAAACAGATCCATCCTTGAATAATTTCTAATACCAAGCGCTTTTGCTGCACTACATGCCCTTTCTTGTACTTTTAAGCGAACATCTACTGACAAAATGTGTTCCGGAGGAGGTGTGATGTTAATGCCGGTCCCTCCCTGAAACTTCTCTTCTACCGACAGAACATGTTGCTCTGCCACTGTGATACTTGGGTGGAAAGCTGTAAAATGCCCCCGGTCTTCTAAAATGCCAATGGTCATTTCACACCATCCGCTAATCGAAGTGTGAAAAAGAACTGAATCTTTGATCTCAAACTTATCGGTTATAATAAAAGGCTCTAGCAGATAGGGCTGCTTGGCTGTCGGCAATTGGATAATAGCAGCGCCAACTTTCCACTCTTTTTTCCCTTCTTTTAATGCCTTTACATAGCTTTCAAAGGCTTCAAAACTTGAAATCCTGACCACACCTGTCGAACAGCCATCCTGTCGAGGTTTGACAAGCAAATCTTCTGAACCAAATTCTGCTTTGGCCCTATCCCATACCTTTCTGGCCTCTTCTTCAATCTGAAAAGACAATTGCGGCATCGGCAAGATCTGAGGGTCAAAAAGGTCGGCAATTTTTTGGGCAGTTGAGTGTTTATCCATGCAAAGGTGAGAGGCAACAGCATCACATCCATTGAAAGAGATGTTTTCCTTTTCAAGGCGCCGCTGCAGCTCTCCACTTTCCCCTATCCCCCCATGCAATCCTAAAAAAACAAAGGCGTTTGCCGATTTTGCTTCCGCAATGAACTGCTGCAAGTCCATTTTAAAAGGGGTTTGAAAATGAGCTTCCGAAAGCTCAAGTTCGCTTCTAATTTGATTTGCTAAAGGAATGGTTTGACGTAAAAGAGAATCGGAAAGCTCGCAATGTTCACAAATCTCCTCAACCGTATGGTGTAAAGCCAAATGGTAGGGAAGCCTCCACACTTTTTCATCATGATCTAAAAGAAATAGAGTTGGATCATGCTCTTCCGAGTGAAACAGTTTAAGCCAAGCGTTGGTCCCGGTCATCAACGCCACTTGCCTTTCTGAGCTTATACCGCCTGCTAAAACAAACACGGGCAAAGCAGTCGCGCTTTTTGCTGATCTGCAAAAAGTGTGCTCCTTGCCATATCTTAAAAGAGCATTTTCTAAGACATATTGGATTAAATCGGTATGAGAGATCCCGACACGAGTCGACTGCTGGAAAATGAGGCTATTTTGCTCCATCCCACTGATCGGATTGAGGTCGGAAAAATAAAGATCTCCCTCAGGGGATATCCACCCATCGATTCTGACAAAATCTCTTATTTGAAGCTCATCAAATAATCTTTCCGATTCTTTTCGAATCTTATCAATGAATGGTTTTGGAAATCGTGGAGGACAATAATACCTTGCCTCTGATGTGGGAAGGTATTTTTTTCTATAATCTAGAATACCTTGGGGGTCATCTCCATGATCCATTTCCATTGGGATCAGCGCTGCGGCCTTACCTGTTGGGCCTTGCAGGACACAGACGGTAAATTCATTAAACGTGCAGTAAGGCTCTAAAACCAACTCCGGGAACCCTTGCCCAATCAAACTGAGAACAGCACGCTTGGCCGACTCTAGATTTGAAACATAGGTCACACCAATGCTTGAACCGGAAAGAGTCGGTTTAAGAATGGCTTCTTTAAATTGATATTGATTCCAAAAGGGTTCTATTGGTGTCGTGGGAGACGGAATGAATAGAGAAGGAAGGGTTGAGAACCCACTTTTTTGCATCCTTTCTCGAGCTTTTTGTTTATCGAAAATTTCTTGGCAAACAGCGCTTGAAGAGCCCACAAACGGGATGCTGTGCCTCTCTAAAAAGGCTTGCAGTGTTCCATCTTCGCCATAGACGCCATGGATGAGAGGGAATACCAAATCGACCTTTTTTAGAAGCGCGACCAGTTCTGTCTCGCTTAATGGAACTGCGACTTGTTTAAGCTTAAAGTCAAAATCGGACGGGGTATTTGAATAGAGTTGGCTTTTTGTTAAGCGATAATATTGTAGCTTTTGATCAACATATAGAGGGATTAAATCAATTCCAAGAGGACTGGTATGATCTAAAAATGAGCGTGCAGAATTTAAAGAAATGCCCCGTTCTAACGAGGGGCCGCCACAGATAATCGCCAGCTTAAACATGCCCCTACTGTAACAAATATCCCAAGCTCATGCCAGATTTAAACATGCCAGTCCCCATGGCTTCTTTAGGGTCTCTCTCCTTTCTTTCCTTAAGCGGGTACACAGTGACAGTCCACGTCAAAGCAAGTGGAGGGGGAGGAAAAAATTCGAAAGTAAAGGAACGAAGACCGGAAGATTCGTCTAACTTAAGCTTTTTCTTAGTAGCGGGAGGTTCCACTTTGGATCTTTTCGGCCTGTTTTAATGCATTCTGGCTTTCGGTTATATCGGGGTGGCCCTCTCTGAGAAATTCCTTTCGTATGGAAAAGGCTTTAGAATAAAAGGAGATCGCTTTGGGAAGATCACCTTCGTCCTGGTAGGTAGCTCCTAAGTGGTTCAAGGTTTCAGCAGCATAGGGATGTCTTTCCCCATATCTTTTTTGGAAAAGGGCGAGAGCGCATTCTAAAGTCTCTATTGCTAAAGTAAAGTTTTTTTGCAGCCTGCAGCCCATTCCCAACCTAATAAGAACATGGCCGATCTCTGGATCTCCCTCTTTTTTAACTTTTTTGATGAGCTCTAAAGCTTCTGTTAGAAGAGTCATTCCTATTTTATGCTCACCTTGCCTTAAGTGAACTTCTCCAAGGTCTCTCAAGATATAGGCCATCCATTCACCCTCTTTATCTGGACTTTTGCTGATAACGGCCTGAGCTTTTTCAAAAAGGGGAAGTGCGTCTTCGAGTTTATTCTCTGCTAAAAAAATTCTACCAGTCAGGTCGAGGTAGATAGCAAAGTCGGAACAAGCGTCTCCAGACGAAGCTTGGATCAGCTCCAGAGCCTCTTGATACAGCTTTCTAGCCTCATTAAAATGACCATCAAGTCGATAAACATGGCCTAATCGTCCTATTGCGTAGGCGACATAGACAGGCTTATCGTTCATGAGTTTTTTTATGATCTCTAGTTCTTGCCCACGAGACTCAAAGCACTCCTTTAACTTAAAGATTTCGGCATAAGCTACTGACAAATTGAACAAAGCATCCGCAACCTCTTCACTTTCTTTTCCTAAAAGACGCTCTTGCACAGCAAGGAGAGATTTATATGTTTCTACTGTTTTCTGAAAATCCCCTTGTGCCTGGTAGGCTAAACCTAAGTTGTATAGGCTAACCGCAACATCGCTATGCACTTCGCCGTAGACTTTCCTTTTGATCGCGAGGCTTTGAGTATGGAGCTCGATCGCCATTGGCAGATTCCCTTGAGCTTTGTAGGCCTCCCCTAAATTATTCAGGCTACTTGCGACGGCGGGGTGCTCTTCACCATAGACCTTCCTTCTGATCGCGAGGCTTTGAGTATGGAGCTCGATCGCTTTAGGCAGATTCCCTTGAGCTCTGTAGGCCTCCCCTAAATTATTCAGGCTAGTTGCGACAACGGGATGCTCTTCTCCGTAGACCTTCCTTCTGATCGCGAGGCTTTGAGTATGGAGCTCGATCGCTTTAGGCAGATTGCCCTGCTCGTCATATGCCACCCCTAATTCATTTAAGCTTAGTGCAATATGTGGATGCTCCTCTCCGCACACCTTCCTTCTGATACTGACAGATTGATTGTAGAGCTCGATCGCTTCCGGCAAATTACCTTTGGCTTGGTAGGCTCCCCCTAGGTTGCTCAGGCTAACCGCGACACTGAGATGCTCTTCTCCATAGACCTTCCTAAAAATATGGAGGCCTTGAGTGTGGAGTTCGATCGCCTTTGGCAGATCACCTTGGGCTTTATAGAGCTCTCCTAAGTTGTTCAGACTAGTCGCAACATCGGAATGCTCTTCTCCATAGATTCCCCTTCTGATTCCAAGAGACTGAGTGTGGAGCTCGATCGCCTTTGGCAGATTGCCTTGTTCGTGGTAAACATCCCCTAAGTTGTTCAGGCTATCCGCAACATCGGGATGCTCTTCTCCATAGATTCCCCTTCTGATTCCAAGAGACCGGTTATGGTAATCCATCGCTAGTAAAAGATTAATCTCAATGAAATCGCTCCACAGCCCCAAACCATTGAAGAAGGTGGCGATAGCAGGCAAAAACTCTTGGTTCTTTTTCCCGTGGCTCGCAAAGGCAGCTAAGTGGTCGAGGAGAAGCCTACCTTTTGTCCAGGTGGAGGGGTCTTGATAGTGAAATTCCCACTCTTTATTTAGGCGGGTTTGAATAGTTTGAAGGAGGGCTTTTTCTTTAAGGGGCTCGATGCTATCGCGTGTGCTTGCTTGAACAAGGCGATGAACTGAGTAGCTCTCTTCTTTTTGACCTATGGTAAAAAAGCTGTAAGCTTGCAATTTGTGGAGCCATTTAGCGAGAGCAAGAGATTCTTGGCCTTCTGCAGAAAAAAGGAATTTGGGGATGTTGTCGGGAGCAAGGTAGGCAGAGAGATAGAGAAGCTCAAGGGCCTTTGGCATCTCTTTCCGAATCTTTTTTACTGAGATGTTCCAGGTGGTTCCAACGGTGGCAGGATAGTCTTTAGGGGCCACTTCATCTTGCCAGAGAGCTTTTCTCTCTTGTCCGAAGATGAAAAGATAATCGGCAAACGATGTTTGCGTTGCCTTCATATAGGCTCCTGCCTGTGTGAGGGCAAGAGAAAGGTGACCAAGAGCCTCTGCAAGCTTTTCGGCCTCGGCAGAAGCAGACTGCCCTGTGAGGCGAGTGAGAAGCTCGACCGATTCCTCGGGAGAGAAGAGATCAACTATCAGGCAATTTTTTGTGTGCGGATTCCTTGAGGTGGTGAGGATGTGTCCACCTTGGCCTGAAGCGGGAAGAAAGGGGGCAATCTTTTGGGGGTCTTCGACGTTATCGAAGACAAGAATCCAGTTTGAATGGGTCTCAAGCCACTTTCCAACAGCTTTAAGGACAACATCTCCTTTGTCTGCAGGTTGCACGATGCCAAGCGATTCTCCTAAATCCCTATAACCACTCATGGGGTTTTCACCTGAGATCCACCAAGCAACGCTGTAGTTATTCCTGTTGCGGTGGAGGTATTCGGTGACAAGACCTGTTTTCCCCACACCGCCAAGGCCAGCTATTGCCACTTGGCTAATAGCTGCCTCGCCGCTTTCTGTCAGCTTCTTCCTCATTTCGGTTAAAAGGGCTGTACGACCAATGAAAGCCTGATTCCTTCTAGGAATCCCCCAACCCGGAGGTAGCGTGTCGTCTACAGAATTTATCATCTGTACAGGTTGAGCCGGCTCTTCTCTTCTTGAAGTGGATTGAGTGCAGCCTCCTCCCAAAAGGGAGAGCTTTAGTGTAATGGCATTCCCATCCCAAGCAAATCTGCATCCTTGCAATGCTGTAATGGCTCTTCCTAAAAGTGAAGAAGGGAGTGTTGAAGGAAGACCCCTTAATAGAACATCGCGGGATCTTTCCCCATCAGTTACTTTTCCAAAAAGATCCCCTGTATTTTTTCTGAAAATTTCTAATAAAAGCGATTGGTGGAAGCACCTTGCAAGCAAAGTAGGTGCTTGACATGGAATGACACCAGATTTGGTAGAAATAGGAAGCGAATAGCTCATGAAAATCCTAAAAAAAGCATTCTGAGCCTGCAAGTAGTAGGTGTCAAGCACGCTTTAACGTTTGAAAAGGATTTAGCCTTAGTTCAGACAACCTAACCTTGTTGAAGGGCAACCTTCTGCCCCCAACAAAGGGGATGTTGTGCTTCTCTAAAAAAGCTTGCAGCGTCCCATCTTCGCCATAGACACCATGGATGAGAGGGAATACCAAATCGACCTTTTTTAGAAGCGCGACCAGTTCTGGCTCGTTTAACGGAACTGCAATTTGTTTAAGCTTAAAATCGAAATCGGATGGGGTATTTGGTTTACCGCGTTTACTAATTCTTCAGCGCTATCGATCAATATTTCCCTCAACTCTTCTTTGGTCTTAGGTCCTACTGCCTGAAACCTAAAACCAAGCTCATTGATTGTTCTAAACAGGGCTCCAGATTGCCCAATAAGTTTCATTTTATGACGCTCTGCAAGGCGGTCTCCCACTACTTCCTGAATAGAATCGGCAACTTTTATATGCATTGGAGTTTGATACGTATCAGGAGGATTAGAATTAAAAAAACTAAGCAACAAAAATAAGATGAAAATCATGAATTCCAATTCCAGGTTTTACGAGCTAAGATTCATTTTTTTTCGCGAAGCGTTTGGAGTGCTAAACTCCTGTTTAGCTTTCACTTTCACTGATAAGTCAAAGCTAAACAGGAGTTTAGCACTCCAAACGCTTTGCGAGGTTACCTGCCGAGCGCCTTTAAAGCCTCTTCATAGCTTTCGTAGTCGGTTGTTTTGTATCCCATTCCAGCCTTGTCGCGCGTGAAATATTCTAACTCCCCATTACATATTCCTACTGTGCAATATAAAGGGTAAAGGATATCACCGTTCTCCCTGTCACGCAGGAAGATACCGATATCTACCTTGTCAAACGTGAACGGATAAGAACCAAGATATTGGCTAATCCCCTTAGTTTGGTTGACTGCATTAACCAATTCTTCAGTACAATCAACTAATATTTCTCGCAATTCTTTTTTCGTCTTAGGTCCTGTAATCTGAAATCTAAAACCGAGCTCATTGATTGCGTCAAACAGAGCACCAGTTTGACCAATGAGTTTCATTTTATGACGCTCTGCAAGGCGGGCTCCCACCGCCTCCTGAATAGAATCGGCAACTTTTATATGCATTGGAGTTTGATACGTATCAGGAGGATTAAAATTGGAAAAGCTAAGCAATAGAATTAAAGGTAGGTACATTAATAATTTTCCTCGAAAAATCTTTTAGCTTCTGCACGTATCGGGTCCACATAGGTCGAGCTGAGAATGGTGTGATCTAATTTAACAGATTCAATCAATTTTTAAACGTGCCCTTGCCCTTGCCCGAATTTTGTAAAAGTAAACAAATTGATTTTTATTGAATTTAGATCGGGCAGGGGCAAGAGCACGGGCACGTTTAATCTGATGCGGGCATGTTTACTTCTTCAGGATATCACTCGTCACTAGGGGCAGAATGTCGACAATGGAGGGGGCCCAATCGGCGCCTTTTTGGTAGACTGTTTCTGAAGAAAGATAGGCGGCGATGATCGCTTTTTTGTGTACATCTGGAACTTGATGTAAAAGCCTATCACGGTACTTCTCTCTTAAAACCGGCAGAGAGTAGGCCAGATAAAGTTGATTCCAAGCAGATCCAGGGTCTTTATCTAGTGTCACTGTGTCTAAGAAAGCTAAAATTTCATATTTAAACTGATTCATTTTGTCAGAGATTAACACCGAAACTTCGGTCATTGGCAGGCCCAACTCTTTGTGAGACCTCAACAATAAGTCTGCCTCTTTATTGGCAGCTGCAGCAAGCCTTTCTAATATTTCTTTTACTATTTGCCCTTTCTCTTGCATGAACAGCTCATCGCCCAACGTCAACCCGGCAAGCACTTCAAATGACGAGCAAATCACCCCTGTTTTATTGGCAGAACTATCTTTGACAATATAGACACCAAGCGCCTCTAAACGCTTTCTGGCTTCTGCAGAAAGGTAGAGGTTGGCCCCTTCCACAATGATTTTGCTGGAGGGCTCAAGAGCGTTTTCTAATAAAAAGTCTTTCCAATTGGAGTCATTAAGAGTCCTTGGCCTGCCTCCCGCCGTAATGAAAACCTCTGCAGGAGTTCTATGAAGGCTATGCCTTAACAAGTAATTGGCTTCTGAACCCGACAACCAATCTTCTACGACATTTCCTTCCTTTTTTCGAACAAGCAACGTCTGCATTGCATAAGGACCAGCAGGCCTTTTTGTCTGCTTATCAAGAAGAAACCCCTCTTCATGCAGTTTTTCTCTAGGATAAAAGCGAACGGAGCGTGCAGTGTGAAAAAGATGTTTCATCTCGTGCAAATCTAGCCCTTCAGGGTCGTATATCGTTCCTGAAACATCTGTCAAAGCAACAACCTTTGCCGTTTGCCCATACTCGTCTGCTAGGCGAACCAAAGCATTGCCTGCAACGTCTCCATCAGGACCGCCAGACAGCTTCACCCTGAAAATCTCTTTCTTTGGATCTATTCCGATGCTTCGAAGAAACTTGTCCATGTAGCAGATCACTCCTAATGAGGTGACCCCATAACTTTTATGATTGATGCCAGCCATTGGCTTCGAGGTGATAAAAGAGCTGCCCGGCCGGTATTTATATCTTTTACTATAGGCAGCAATCCAGGCGATCATCTCATCGCTCATGTTTTCATCGGGCCCTACATAGAGGTATTCGGGCTTTCCCCAATAGTCGACAACATGTTTGGCTCGTATGACCCCTGCATCGTCATAGTTAATAAGGGTGATTAAACTTTCGATGTAAGAGCGTTGGGCTGAATGGAGAAATTCTTGCCTTTGCTCTTCTCTAAAGTGAGCAATTTTTTCCTCTTTTTCTTTTTCTGAAAGTTCTGTTAGATCCAGCTCCCTCTGCAACACTTCAGTTTCAGCATCTAGACGGAAAAAGGGCTGCAAGAAAATCACCCCTTTGGCACCCCCTTCAGGTATTTCTTTATTTTTTTTATGCTGGGTATAGGCTAAGTTATAACATTCAGAAAACACATGGTTTTGCTCTGCTTTTAGCTGATCGAGATTTTGCAAAGAAATGGTTCGAATACCGCCTCTTGCCAGATCTTTGAACCGAACATGAAAACCAAAAAAGTGCATCCCTTTCATAAAGAAAATCCCAAAGGGAAGCTCGGGAAAGAGTTTGGCACGATCATAAGGAAGACAATCTAAAAATGTGGGGTCAAGACGAAACGATAGGGCCGTGATGTTGTTTCGATAAAAGTTAGTTTTAAGAGTCTTTGCAATGATTTCAAAGCAGAGACTCAACGTTAACTTTCGAACACGGTCTAACATTTCATTGCCGGTGTCTAGCTTGCCTACCTCTTTTAGAAATTCATTTCCTAGCTGATCGAATTGATCAACATCGACATAATCGGGCTTAAAACGTGCTTGAAAGGCCCCTATTAGTTTTAGCGTCAGATCTGGATGAGCACAAAAAGCCTCTCTGATGGCCTCTTCGGTAAATAAATTGGGATCTATAGGAAGAAGAAACTGATGGATTAGCGGTGTAAAAGCGCGGAAAAGGTTTCCGAAATTACCTGAAATGATTCCTGGATTGACTAAACAATCGGCAATAAGGTCAAATCCTGCAAAGTATTTAACACGGACAAGCTCACGTAAAAAATCGGGTAGATCTGCAGCATCCCAGGCAGCTTGACCATTTGCGCCGTGTATTCCTATCACCATGACCAAAACGTTCTGCCTTTCGTATGGATGGATATAAGTGGCACTCACACCTCGCATGACAAGGCCATGTTGGTGGAAGGTCTGAGCTATCCGGTAGAGAAAATTGAACTTTGGCGTATTACGCCAAGCCATCGCGATTTGCAAAGAGGGCTTATTGCTTTTTTGCCAATCTTCTACATATCGCACTTCATATTGGCAGTTATCTCGGGTTTTTGCCCGAAAAAACATATCAACCGCCAAGGTGATATCTTCAACGGAAAGCGCGCGTAAAAAACGGGCATCAAACGAACTGACAAGCTCTGCAAACTCAGCATCTGATACAGCCGGGTCAATTTGTTTGACGTGCTGCTTGATCTCATTGATCGTCTCTTGCGACAAGGCTGGGGCAAGTTCTGGGACCTGTTCTGCTTGAGTAAACGCTAAAACGCCTATTCTGATTCTATCTTTTATCCCCGGCAATGGTTCTGACGAAACAAAGGCCTGGTAGTTTTTGATCCCAAAAGCTGAAAACCGTTCTAAAATTTCAAGATCAGCTGTGGGAGACTCTGAGGTTAGAACTAATGCTGAATGCTTTAAGTTGATAAAACAGAATTTATCTTGCAGCTCAAAGCCCATCAAATGGTGAGCCACCAACATCGCTTCATCATCGGAAACTTCTTCGAAAAAGCCCCTTGGCATGGCTCGTTCAAGCCATTGGTAAAAGTCTTTAAACTTTTTACTCTCACTTTCTACGGCAGCATTAAAAAAATCGGAAGGGGTCATACTCCCGAACTTTCTCACCACATGCCCTTTTTCTGCAATTAACCCTTGCCCGTGCCCTTGCCCTTGCCCAAAAGAATCTTTAATTCCATCTCTGCTTAAACAACAGTGCAAAAAACCCTTTTGTTAGAAATTTTCGGGCAAGGGCAAGGGCAAGTTTAGATTTCTGGGTAAGATTTAACTATTATCCCCGAACATGTCCATAGGGCTTTGGGGTGGGGGTGGAGGGGGCGGAGGATCGTCTTTTGAGACTGCCGTTTGCTGTTGAGACTGCGTTTCACCCGTAAGACCTTGAGTGATAAGCAATTCTGTTTGAGCTGCAATTTCTGCTACTGTTTCATTTGAGCTAACTGGAAGCGGTACAGCAGAGTTCCCAAGGGGGTTAATTGTAGAAGACATACCTCTCTCCTCATTTCTAACTTCTATACTAATTATAGAACTCTAACTGTTTGGAAATGATGAAGATTCGGTTTATTTTCTCAAAAGTCGCAGAGCGTTAAGGCCTACCAAGACCGTTCCCCCCTCGTGAAGGACAACGGCAAGCCAAAGGGGAACATAGCCTAATAAAGCCGGCGTAGAGGCTAAAAGGATGGCCGACAGGGCTATGGTCAGGTTTTCCTTGATGATTTGTTTGGTTTTTCGGCTCTTTTTGATCAACCAGTTTAGGTCTAGAAGCTGGTCTTTAAGTAACACGGCATCAGCCGCATCCAAAGCCGCTCCACTTCCAATTCCTCCCATGGCAATGCCAACAGAGGCGCGAGCAAGGGCTGGGGCGTCGTTCACTCCATCTCCCACCATGATCAAGCCCCCCTCATCGGATAGCCTAGACACATGGTACAACTTATCATCAGGTTTTAGATCGGCAAAAAGATGGTCGATATCTAAGGTTTTTTGCACTTTTTTTCCACTTTCCAGGTGATCTCCTGTCAAAATGTAGGTTTTTAACCCAAGTGATGTTTTCATCTCTTCAATGGCGGCTTGCGCTGAAGAACGGATTTTATCCTGAAAGGTAAAAACGGCTAGACGATCGTTATTTTTAAGCACGGCTAAGCTTTTGCCTAAAAGCCTCTCCTGCTCTATGAGCTGCTTCATCTCAAGCTCAAGGGAAGGCATAATCCAATCAAAATTTCCGACATACAACCGATTGCCATCTACTCTCCCTTCTATGCCATATCCTGGAAGAACCTTGACCTCTTCAGGGTGAGACAGTTTTATCCCATACAGCAAAGCTTTTTGGATGATGGCTTGCCCTAAAGGGTGTTTTGTCCCTTGCTCTAAAGATGCAGCCATCCTTAAAGCCTCTTCCTTTGAAGAGAACCCAACTATTTTGATTTCAACGACTTCCAGCTCTCCCGTAGTCAGCGTTCCTGTTTTGTCAAAGGCTACACCTGTTGCTCGAGCGATTGCGTCTAAAATGGCCCCCCCTTTTAGGAGTATCCCCCTCTTTGCAGAGGCGCTAATCGCACTTAAGTAGGCAGTTGGGAGAGCAATGATCAAAGCACAGGGCGAGGCGGCTATCAAAAATGCAAGCGCTCGGTAAATCGAACCCTCCTTTCCCAAAAACGGGAGACCAAAAAGGGGGTAAACAAGAGCCGTCAGCGCGGCGATGGAAATGATCGTCATGGCGTAGCGGTTAGAAAACTTGTCGAACCATTTTTCAAGACGGGGTTTTTTTTCTTCGGCTTCGGTCACCATCTGGATGATTTTAGAAAGGGTCGAATCTAGCACTGAATGGGTAACTTTCAGCTTAAGACTTCCATCGACTGTAAGACCGCCAGAAGGGACTGTCTCGCCCACTTGTTTAGGAACCGGCTCTGCCTCACCTGTCAGATGGGAGAGATTTAAAAGAGAGCGTCCTTCTACGATTTGTCCATCGAGTGGGATATATTCGCCGGCTCGAACCAATATCAGAGCGCCCACTGCCACTTGGTCAAGCGATCGTTCAATGAGCCTTCCGTTTTCTTCAATGACAAGCGCTTTTTGCGGAGATAGTGTTTTTAATTGTTCAATTGCCCCTTTTGCCTTTTCTGATACCATTTCCTCTAGAGAGCCTGAAAGGGCAAAAAGAACAAGTAAAAGCCCCCCTTCATAAGCACCCCCAATGAAGATAGAAGAAAAGGCTGCCAACGTCATCAGAACATCAATGTTGACGTTCAAAAGAGACAAATCCTCAAGCGCATTGATAAGAGCCGGAGTCCCCGACAAGATGTAGACCATTAATAGAAGAATGTGTGACAGCGGAGCCATAGGGGAAAACCACAAAAAACCCCACGCAATAGCCAAAAGGACGGCAGAGAAAATGGAAATTTTTAGATCTAAAAATTTCCCGATTTCCCCTTCTCCTCGTCGCAAAAAAGGGCTTGCCTCCATCGGTTTTCCGAGGGCAAAAAAGGTTTGAAAGCGGCTTATACTAGGTTCCATGCCAATAACGGTAGTCCTAGAGCAATCACGGCAATGGCCAAATGCCACACCATGCCAGGCAAAAGCCTGTTACGTAAATAATAGGTCGATAAAGCCCCGCTTAGCAAGAAAAGCAAAGGGAGGATGCTCCATGGAGATAGAGGAGTTAAAAAAAGCCCCCCCAGCATAAAGACAGAGGCAATAAAGGCTCCAAATGCCGATCCTGCCCCTTGTTTTAAAGGATGTTCTTGTGACTCTAGAGATAATCCCAGCTCTTCTTCCACCATCACCTTCAACAGACGCTCTCCATCGGCCATCAAGACATCGACCACTTCATCCAAAAGTGTCCCTTGAAAACCTTTAGAACGGTAAAGTTCTTTAAGCTCTTCTCTTTCTTGCTGCCGGTGGTTTTCAATTTCGTACCGTTCTTCCTCCACAATCCGATGAAGCCGCTCAAGGCGCGCCCAAGCAAGCAGCATCCCCCTTCCCCCCTTCCAGATGATCCAACCCAAAGCCGGAACTAGCAGAATAAGGGCAAATTTTTGGGGTTCAACCTTCAAAAACAAGAGCATTTCCCATAAAAAGCCTAAAAACAAGGCTGTTTCTCTTAAAGAGTCGGCAAACCCAGAGCGTGCGCCAGATGGCTCGGCTCCATGGATTTCAGATTGATCTACCAACCCTTCTTTTTGAGCTTCAATCACATGGGCAAGAGGCCCTTTACCTTTGAAATGAGGAGTATCCATAGGTTCGATTATGAACAACTATTTATTCAATCACCATTCAAAATTTATGTTAAAGAAGTTTAATGAATAGATAGAGGTGTAAGAAGATGAACGGCGATATGTCAGTAGGAGGGGCTTCTTCCTCCCATCAGGTTCAAGAGACTGGAAAAACAGCCCCCACCAAAACCACAGCAAGCACAAAGCAGCAAAAAAGCTCTATTTCTCGCGCCGAGCAAGAAATGAAGCACTCCAAAGATCCGGCTATGGCTTCCCCCATGCTAGTCCCGCCCCTTGTACCGATCAACGAGATCGGTCATTTCATCGTGATCGCAGGGGCCGCTGTCCAGGCAGCAGGTGTTTCGAAAACCCTCAATTCAAACGATTTCGTGGCATCTGTTCAGATACAAATGTTGCAAATTACCAATGACGCCCTCTCTAAATGGGTCCAAACCATCCAAGATGTAAGCGCACAAAATACCAAAACACAGGCACAAAAAAGGACGCAAGAGATCGAATCTGACAAAACTAAAGATGCTCAGAAAGCAGAGCAGGAGAATGGGGAAAAAGCCACCGCTGCCGGGATACAAACTCTTGTTTTCAGCGGGCTTTTGGCAGCCGGGCTTGTTCCGGGTGTGGCCACAGTATCTGCCACTACCATGGCCACTATTACACAAGCCATTGCCGCTATAGCGCCGGCAGGTCTTCAAGCATTGCCGGCTGCCTTTATCACATTAGCCGGGGTCATGGCTTCCGGCGTGGTGATGCAGGCCTCTTTACAAACGATACTTTCCGGGGCAAAAAATAAAAAAGCGATCGATGCCGAATTTGTTAAAAATTACTCTGCAAGGATCTTAGGGACCATCAACGACCCCTCCTTTACCTCCACTCTCTCAAAACTATTCCCTGATAAGGCAGACCTTATCCCTACAGCCAAACTGATCCTTTTAGCCACAGCACTAGGCTTATCATATAAAGCCGAAACCGGGCATATACAAGGGGCTGAATTTCTCTATTTAGTTGGAGGACAAGTGACCGACAAAGGATTAATGGATGCGAATGGGAAATTGATTCTTGCAGCCGGAGACCCTCGAATAAACTTAGTGATTGCATTCCAAGCAGCACTCGGGGAGATGAAAAATGGGGATCTAATGAAACAAAAGTTGTCAGCTTATTTTGATTCGAATCCCTCTTTAGATTCACTGCTTGAGCCATCTGATGCATTAGCCGGTCTGTTTTCTGGACCAGGTATTTCTCCCATTTCGAATGCTTAAAGTCTAGTTAATCAATTCTTAATGGTATTCGAACACTTTTTGCTTATAATGGATATGTGCCTATAAATTTAGACCTTGCTATTTCTTCAACTGTCCGTTTCCCCCAAAGGATTGAGGGGTTTAACTCGACTTTGCGCCTATCCCACAAACCGGGCATAGGCTGGCATGTATCTGAATTAAACCTACTGCAAAGATTATACTATTTTCTATTCTCCTGCTTCGGTGTTTCACTTGCTGAAGAAAACAAAAACCTCATAGAGAAAAATTTTAAATTAGAGCGAGAAATTGACCGAAACAGCGGAAAATTAGGGAACAACGCCCAAAAGCTCATCAACCTTTTTCATTTGAATGTTGGGGCTATAAAACAGTCAGCGCCACTACGGCCTACCGAGCCAAAAATGGAAAATGGACGACGCTTGGCGGCTCCTATCGCTGATAAAGCCGATGAAACCCGACTTTTTGCTCCCAATGCTCCGATTAAAGGGATCACTAATCCCGGTAACAGCTGCTGGATCAATTCTTGCTGCCAAGTGTTGTTCAGAATTGAAAGCTTTGTCACTGCATTGGAACAAACACCCGTTAATAGAAAGGGCGAAGAAGACAATGAATTTCTTAAACGAAAGGCCGTTTGTAATGCCTTGAAGGCACTTTATATAGAGTACACCAAAAGGGATTCAACCCCGAACAGTATTTCTCATAAAATGACCACCATGAGACGCGCTTTATACAGCTATAGCCCCGGCTACTTTACAAGACCTGATCCCGATGCTCAGCATGATGCTGCAGAGGGGATGGCAGCTTTATGTAAGGCCGTTTTTCCCGATGTAAGCGACACCATCGCGCTCAAAGGGCAACATCTTTTGATCCAAAGCTTAACAAACGTCTTTGCAATGGACAGTATCTGGGTAAAAATGGCCACTCAGCTAAGAGAGCTCATTGATCCAACAGTTGTGAAAGTAAGAGAAATTCCAGAAGATAAACCGGTCGAAAAGGCCGCTTGCAAAGCATTCAGCGACGCTAAAATATCGTACCCCCGATTTAGCAGAGATTGCCGAGCAACAACAAAATGGGGAAATGGAGCATCAAGTTCACTAAAAGACAAGCCGTTGTTATTGCTGTGAAAAACTTCTTTACTGAATTAAAAGAACAACGCGCGATCAAAAGTGAAAATGTTGAAGATGAAAACATTGATTTAGCTAAATTAAAACCCTTCATCGAAGAAATGAAGAGGGCGATTTTAGCCATCAATCTCGACGCAAATTTTGAAAAGACAAGCTATGTCGATCTTTGCGAAGTGGTGAAACAAGCTTTTCTCCCCTCCGAACAAGAGGTAGAAATTTTAACTCAACAAAAGCAACTTGCAGCTGCAACTTTAAAACGAGAGCCCACAACGAAGGAAGAGGATGAATATTCCCTTCTCTATGACTTAAGGATTAACGATTTCTTTCAACACAAAGAACAACCCCCCTCTTTTATTTGCCTCACAAAACAAGATCTCATCGAGACGCGTACAGGATCGCGTACAGGATATAAGGTTCGCACCACACTGACTGAAGAGGAAAGCGCAGAGGGCCTCCTCCCCTCACGAATCGATCTTTCAGAACTAACCATTGAAGGGACAAAAGCAGTGTATGAACTGGTTGGCACAGCTCATCATCTTGGCACTTCCAATAGTGGCGGTCATTACATAGCCAAAATCAGCCACAATGGCAAATCCATCACAGCAAATGATCCCTATATCTCCGAAAGTAACGACCCCTTCTTCTGCCGTCACGGCGCCGTCGTTTACAAAAGAATCAGCCAGTAGATCTCCAAAGCATTTTGTTGGCAACGTAAGAATAACAGGGTGAACAGGATGAACAGGATAAGCTTCGCCCACAAAAAACAGTTGTTTTTGTAATATAATGAAAAGAGTGGCTTCGCCTAAAACAGCTAACACATAGGCAAAAGCCCTTATTCCCTCTGCTTTTACTATTTTTTAATAAAGATAGGCGAAGCTTTATCCTGTTCACCCTGTTAAATTTACGGGATGCTTTTCCTTAGGTTGATGATTTACCCATTCATGTTGTTGGTTTAAAAGATTCGATGCTGAGAAGGGGATTGGTTTTGTAAAACTTGCAAAGGGCAGAGCGAAAAATGGCTGTCCGCTCCGGCAGCCCCTTTTCACAATAGACTTTGACTTGGGCCAAGATGGCCTGCTTGAAGCCGTCACTGTTGTTGTCCGGAAGGTGAAGGTTATCGAGACTGACCTGAAACGGACACCCTGCTGCTGTTGAAAGGATCCATTCGATTGCCTGCGGCTTGACCTCAAGGTTTCTGAAAAAGGGCTTGTTGCTCTTGGTTTCGCCCATCGGGCTCATACCAATACCCAAAATCGACCAGTTGACGCCGTTCAGTACCTGCAATCAGCCAATGGGATATCTCGTGCAAGGCACTAGAAAAAAACCCATGAGCAAAGAAGATCTCATGGTGCGGCCTCATCCCGTCCGCCGGCAAATATTCAGGGTATTCACCCCCCTTCACCAACAGGGTATTGTACTTCAAAAAGAAGCACTCATGAAAAAGTGTGATCAAATCTTCGTAACTATGCACAGCGCGTAAGAGTTTACCCTATCTCACCCAAAAAATCGATCAGTGCGCGGTAGCGTTTGGAGTGCTAAACTCCTGTTTAGCTTTGACTTGTCAGTGAAAGTGAAAGCTAAACAGGAGTTTAGCACTCCAAACGCTTCGCGAAATTTATAAGGTTGAGGTTGAAGGAATTAACTTTCTTGCATCTGGTGAACGGTGGCGCAAAAGTCTTCATGACGCATGGGCGCTAGGTCTATCACTTCGGATGTGAAATCGATTGGGTTTTTACTGGATTGTTCGAAGCGGAGCAGGTCAGCCTTGGAAATAATTTTTAATCTGCCGTCAAATCGAACAAAATTTTCGTCAACATAGTCAGTTGGTGAAAGTTTTAGTTGAGATAGGTGATCGAGCTGATCTGGGTTATTGATCAAAGAGATCAAGTTTCGAAGCTCTTGATACGAAAGAATGAGACACGAATTCTTAAAAGGGATGATACCGTTGTATTGCTTAAGATTACGAACTCTATCTTCTGCAGATACAAGCCTTCTTGGCCAGTTTTCATTAGGCGTTTCCTTTAAAAGAACGCAGTTGTTGGCGCCCTTATCATGGATAACTTCTTTTGTGTCAGATAGGCAAATAATGATCTCGTCTGACGTTTCTCGGTTTTTATAATGGTCTAGAAGCAGTCGAGGAAACGACGGTCTTTCAACTTTTCTTTTTCGGGTTCCCAAAGTAAGAGTTGCTTGCACTGTGAAAGAACTTTCCGGATCTACAGAAAAGGCATTGCTCATTTCCAAGGGCTGGCATTCTTCTTCATCATTTATTTGAGGTAAAATAAGCGTAGCCGCTTCATGGATGTCTTCCACCACTTTATTTTGCCCTTCCGCTACTCTCTCAGAAAAGAAAATAGATGGACTGGGTGGGGGTGAACCAACAGGGGATGACATAAAACTCTCCGCTTCTCTTCGTTTTTAAGCCACTTTTATTAAGGGCTTTCGAGGCAACTTTACATGAAAAGTAGCTGAAAACGAAGAAAAAATAGGATAAGCCGAGCTTTATCTTTTGGTTACAATGCAAAAATAACAGGATGAACACGATGAACAGGATAAGTTCCACCTAGTTCTACCCTAAAGTGGTAAGTAGAGAAAAAGAGCCTTTTTACTGATGTTGCCATCTTTTCCTTTATTGACTTACCAACAGAACTTCCTTTAGTGGGCGGAGCATACCCTGTTCATCGTGTTCATCCTGTTAAATTTTATAGATGCCCTTTCCTGGACTGATGCGTCGACCTTTGTTCCTATAAATCGGGAGTGACGGTGATGTCGGGGTGGACTTTGGCTCGAAGGACCTGCTGGATGTAAGAAAGGGTGGCGCCGGTGGAGGAATAGCAAGAAGTGCAATTGCCCTGGTAAGAGATGATCGCCTCTTTTCCTTCTAGCAAGTTTAACATTTCTACGCCGCCGCCATCTAAAGCGATGTAGGGGCGTATATCCTTGTTCAAGACCTCTTCAATGATGGCAATCTGCTCAGGTGTAGAATGGTTGAACCAATCGGGAATGCCGCCTTCAACAACGTCACCTGTAAATGAGACGGGAGGGGCACTGTAGGCCATAGGAAGAGGGATATCGGTGCAGGTTGCTGCGGTTTTTTCTACAGCATCTAACGCTAAATTCAAAAGAGGGAGGATCTCTTTAGGAAATGGCCCACCCGCTTCATCCTCAATGATACTGCTTGTCAAGCGGCTTACCTGATCGTAATTTTTGCCCACAGCCCATTGAGAGATCAATTTCAGCAGTGCCAATCAGTGGAGTCTCTCCATAGGCGAGGAACTTAGCATCGACGATGTGACCATCTTCCGGATCGACAAGCCAGTAAAGATGGAGCGCGTTGCCCTCGTCAACCGAGCCTGAAGAACCATGCGCCAATCGCATTTTCCTTGCCTTTGACTCATCTTCTAAAAAACGGCCTACGGCTGTTGCTCGAAGGATGCTTTTTTCAAGTTTTTTTGGAAATTGTGCCCATGGAAATGGGGAAAGCCAGTTTGTCATATCAAATGTAGAGAGAGTTTCCTTAAGGTTTGGTAGGCCTCGCAAATCAGTTTAACTGCAAGATCTGCCTGTTCATACGTATTCATCCGAGAAAACGTGAAGGAGAGGGCGCTTTGAGCAATTTTGGGTGGGAAATGGCAAGCCTTTAGCAAGTGTCCAATCATTTGAAAAGTTTCTCCTCCCATCGAAGCATGAAGCCCTTTTTGATGGAGAAGATAAAGAAGCGGCTCACTCATCACTCCCGGAAATGAAACCACAGAGGTTGTGGGCAACCTCGGCCCTTCTTTAAACAACACCTTGCAGTCGCAAACCGCTTTTTCTAGTTCATTTTCAAAATATTCTCTTAAAAGACTCCCTTCCATTTGCAAAGTGGCTAAATGTTCTTTCCCTTCCAATGCAGCGGCACCTATTGCCAGAAACCGCGGGACATCCATTAACCCAAGCGCCCCTTTTTCACTGCCAAACAGAAAATGGCCGCTTTTGAGGGGCCTTTTAGACCACAAAACGGCCGCACCGCGAGGCCCATGGAGCGTTTCAACTGAAAAAGTGATGAAATCTGCCTTTAGCTTCTCTAGATCGATTTCGACTTTTCCGATCACATGCGATAAATCCAGGTGTAACAAAACACCCCGATCGTCGAGCAGAGGTAATAGCTCTTCAAGTGGATGCATAGTTCCAAGCAACCCATTGCCCAAAGAAAGGGTTAAAAGAGAACTTCGAGGGGTCAGAGCAGCCTGCAGCTTCTCTTTGGTTAATCGCCCAAACGAGTCGACTTCTATAACGCTCCCTTTGCCCCCCCACACTTCCATTTCAGCAAGTGCCATCATGGGAGCTGCCTCTTCTACCTTTGAGGTCAGGAAATGGTTTTTCCCAAACCCACGTCCCCATTCCTCAAAAACAAACCGGTAGACCGCGTCAATAGCTGCCTGTCTAGAAGGGGCAAAAAAGAGACTGCCCTCACCTTTTGTTGGGAAGAGGTGCTCGATCTGCTCTTTTGCTTCATTCAGTAACCGCGTTTCTCCATAAGGGGAAAAAGGGGATTCGAATCCCCCTTTTTTCAAAGCTTCCTGCACCTTTTTTGAAAGGGGCGATGCTGTTGCATTGTCAAAATGAATGTTCACAATTGCCCTTTAACAAGCTTTTTCCCTTCTAGATGGTAGGCGATCGGAGTGCCTAGAGGGATTTCCAGCGCAACTACCTGTTCCGGTGTTAGTTGATCTAATTCCATCATGATTGAGCGGAGTGAATTGCCGTGAGCTACGATCAAAATCCTCTCCTCTTTTTCCAATCTTGGCAAAATCTCGCTATCAAAATAGGGAAGAGTGCGAGCCGCTGTCATTTTTAGACTTTCTCCGTTGGGGGGAGCAACATCAAAACTTCTGCGCCAAATTTGGACCTGCTCTTCTCCGAACTTGGCCTTCGTTTCAGCTTTGTTCAACCCTTGCAGCTCTCCATAGTACCGTTCGTTCAATTGCCAAGCGCGCACAATCGGTAAAACATTTTCTTTAGTTTGTGGAGAGTAGATCTTGGCCCAATCGGCTTTCGGATCGTTCTTTTCCGGAAGAAATGTAGGGATTTTTTCAGATTCGGCTTCGTTTAAAGCAAGAAGCGCTGTTTGTTGGGCGCGAGCAAGCTCGCTAGTAAATACAATATCAAAGGTTAAGCCTTTGATTGTTTGCCCTGCTAATTGAGCCTCTTTCATCCCCTGTTTGGAGAGAGGGACGTCGACCCAGCCGGTGAACAAATTGGCTTTGTTCCAGACAGATTCACCGTGACGCATCAGGATAAGATTAGGAGTTTTTTTCAAAAGAATATTTCCTATTTAAAAGATTGTTTTAAATCTCATTCGTCGATCATACTAGTTTGTACTTTCTAATATAAGTAGGTTCTTTTGAATTCGATTCGTTTAAATCGTTATTTAGCTTCGGCCGGCGTTGCCTCCCGAAGAGCTGCCGAGGACTTAATCCTTGCAGGTCGCGTTGCCGTGAATGGTACCGTTGCGCTTCTTACTACTCCCGTCATGCCTGAGGATCAGGTCACTGTAGACGGAGAGACTGTGAAACCAGAAACAGAGAAGGTCTATTACCTTCTCAACAAGCCGAGAGGTTATGTTTGTTCTACAAAAGGGGACCCAAGAGTTCTCGATCTGTTTTCTGATGTTGAATACCGTCTGTTTACCGTAGGCCGTCTCGATAAAGAGACTGAAGGCTTACTCCTTGTAACAAACGACGGAGCTTTTGCCGATGATGTGATCCACCCGTCTCGGAATATTGAAAAAGAATACATCGTCAAAGCCGATCAGGAAATAGACGATATCCATTTAAAAACAATTTCTGCCGGAACAATGGTAGAAGGTGTACAAGTCGCCCCTATCCGAGTCACCAAAATCCGTAACGGAACTTTGCGTGTTGTCATCGGTGAAGGAAAAAAGCGTGAAGTGCGCCACCTTTTAGAAGCAGCTGGCCTTCAAACGTTAGCTCTAAAAAGAATACGCCTTGGGTCATTGATTCTCGGGGATATTGACGTTGGCACTTACCGCCCATTAACCGAAGCAGAAAAAGAAAGACTGTTGTCGGGCTCTAACGATTCTGAAGAAATTCCTTCAGGATCTCTCGAATTTCAACTAGAAGAGGATCATATGATTTCTGCAGAGGATCAAACACCACCTGCATTTGAACAGCAAAAGCCTGATCGGGAGAGAGGATTTTCCCCTCGAGCCGGTCAAGGAAGAGGATTTGGTGACAGAGGGCAAGACCGAAGAGAGCCACGCCCTTTTCAGAGAGACCGGGATGGCGAACGTCCTCGTTTTGGAGATGATAGAAGAAGAGACTCAGCTCCAGGAAGTAGGGCTCCATACCAAGGAAGAGACGGCTTTCAAAGGGGTCAAGATCGGCCAAACCGGGACGGGCCACGCGATTTCTCAAGAGCACCTCGCCCATACGGTGACCGCCCAGCTCGCCCATTTGGCGATCGGCCTCAACGCCCATATGGCGACCGCCCATCCCGTCCATTTGGCGACCGACCTCAACGCTCATTTGGTGACCGTCCAGCTCGTCCGTTTGGCGACCGTTCAAGCCGTGACGACCAACCTCGCGAGTTTTCAAGAGCACCTCGTCCATTTGGCGACCGTCCGGCTCGCTCATTTGGCGACCGGCCTCAACGCTCGTTTGGTGACCGGCCTGCCCCATTTGGCCAACGGCCAAGCCGGGACGACAGTCCTCGAGAATTCTCAAGAGCTCCTCGGCCGTTTGGGGATCGTGCTCCTCGGCCTTCTTTTTCCAACGATCGTAGAGAATCTGGATCTTTCGATAGGGCTCCGCGAGAAGGTCAAAGAGAAGGGGGTTTCGCAAGAGATGCTTCTTTCGGAGATCGTCGTAGAGAATTTTCCGATCGCCCTCAACGGGACAACAGGTTTTCAGACCGCGGCCCGCCAAGAGAGCGGAGGGAGTGGACTCCAAGACCTCCGTTTGCAAGAGATGGGGAAAGAGGATTTGGCGGTGGAGAACGGAAGCCTTTCGCACCTCGTGACCGTGAACCTCGTTTCCAAAGAGAGGGGGGAGAAGGTCGTGGCCCAAGAGAGTGGTCAAGAGAGAAGAAAGTCCCTTTTGGTAAAGCTCAGGATTCTTTCCAAAAAGAGACCTTTCAACCGAAAGAAGACGCTTAGCCGTTAAATTCTTTTCACCTCTAGGAAGGAGTGCTTTTGCTAAAGCCTCCTTCCTTCTTAGTAACGCCCAATAACGGGGATATTTTTCTGCATTTTTTGGAAGTCTTGGCAAAAAGGCCTCTGGCAATGCAAATCCAAAACAAAAAAGTGGATCTGGAAAACCTGTTTGAGTGCTTTTAATGCCCACAAATAACTCGCGCGGCAATGAAGTTTCTCTTCGTTCAAAATTGACCGATACGCGAACCGTTTCTCCAGGAAAGATCTGGAAATCTTGTTTGAGACAAACTCTTCCCTCCAAATTAAACGCTTCCGGCTGTT
The DNA here is from genome assembly GCA_963765145.1 of Parachlamydiales bacterium. Lineage (GTDB taxonomy): Bacteria > Chlamydiota > Chlamydiia > Chlamydiales > JAJFMK01 > JAGVKY01. The sequence goes on along the minus strand of CAVXVG010000018.1, from coordinate 64,568 downwards.
TTTGGTTTAACGAAAAAATTTCTTTAGGCGAAAGCCCCATCTCCTTATTAAGAATCTGAAAAACTCTCATCCTAAAAAGATCGGTTTCTCCTATTTCTGGGGCAATTTCTGGCCCCTCTTGAGGCGGAATGCCTACAGAAGAGTCATGAGAAGCAGGTTCAGTAAAAACAATCGTATGGTGCTTGCCATTGTATTGTTCAATCACAGCAAGCGCCTTATCAGAAAGTTTCCTTTCTGCTTCGTTGTGGCTTGTTTTCCACCTGTGAATGGTGTCTGCATGATCTTGCAGTTTAGATAGCGCTTTTTTAGGCGCTTTAATTAAGCTTTTAACCTTTGCAAAAAACCCCCTTGGCTCAAGATGCTCTTGGACTTTTTTTAAGGCCACTTGAACTGATCGGTAGATGTTCATTCCAAAGGCTCCTCCAGTGGCTTGCCAACAGCTGCTACAGCCTTTGCTGTAGTGCCAGGGCCTGCAAAAAGATCATCCCCTTGTCGAAGCTCCTCATGGAGGGCTATTAGTTCGCCCCGTTTTAAATAATCAAGAGCCCTGGCCTCTTTTGGGTACTTTGCCAAGGTGAGGTTGAGCCTTTTCTTTCCATCAGTGCCACACAAAATAAATCGCCTTCCTGATGGCCCTTCCATTCCACCGCTGACAACGCGGTAAAGAGGCTCTTCTGGAAGGGTTGGCCATTCCGCCCCTTTTTTCCTGACAATCAAATAACTCATTTTAAGCGAGTTTTGCTCGATGTGGCCATATCTTTGGATCTCTTTCATCACAAAACTTTTGTCCAAATGTCTCTGCGCAAAGCAAGGGAAGTTGGTCGCAAGAGCTGGGCAAGCCCCTTTCCAGACACATGGAGCTTGAACAGCATACCCTTCAGATAAGACAAGATGGTCTCTCATCTGCAACATCTTTTTATTTTCACCTTTTTCAGCCCTGTCTATCAGGACTAAAAAACCAGACGGCTTTAAAAGAGCGGAAAGTTGCCCAATTTCAAACGGACTTGGAAGGAGATTATCCACAACGATCGTGTCATAACTTTCCTTGGCAGTGGATCGTCTTGATTGAAGAGAAACTCCAAGACGACCGGCAATGGAGGCAGCCGTTGATAAAGAAAAAGCATTTTCGTCTAAAAAAGTCACTTCTCTAGCACCTAAAGTACCTGCTGCTACTGCGTAAGGGCCAAATGGCGCCCCCATCGAAAGCACATTGCCAAGTGAGCGTGGTATTTCAGCTAAGATGGAGAGCCCTTCCTGGTAGAAAAGAGGCCAATGGTACAAGAGAAATGGTAGCTTTTCCGCATCACTTTGCATAAAGCCCACCAAATCTTTTTCAATGGCAGCTATAACAGGCGCCACAAACTTGGTCTCTTCTACTAACAATTGGGTCGCAGGGCCTAACCGTTTAGCCCCTTTTCTCCACAGGGCAATTAATATGTCATTCAATTCCGGATCGATCATGCAGCCATTATAATCTAAAGTTACATTGGATAACACTTGAACATACTTTCACCCTCAAAATAAACTTGCCCGTGCCCTTGCCCCTGCCCTTGCCCGGATCTAAATTCAATCTATCCTACATTCCAGCCCTTTCTATTTATTAAATTATTTGTTACAATACTTTACACATTAATACTTATAGGGAAAATTTATGGCATCCATTCCTTCAACAAATAGATCTTATCTCAGCTGGCCCGCCAATTTAAACGATATAGGGGCGACCGAAGAAACTAGAGATCTCATCGACTCCCTATTTACTCATCTCTACTCCAGAATTAAAGACGGAGAACATGTTACTGCAGAATTTGTAAAAACCGATGAGAAGGAAAGATTTTTCCAAATCATTGATCGCTCAACTAAAGAAGTTTTAGAGCAATATCCCGTCCCTCTCTCTTTAGATATCCGTTTTGATGACAATAGAATCTTTTTGATCGGCAAAAAAATTATCGGCGAAGGTAATGAGAGAAAAGTAAAGGCTGCACATGATTTATGCACCGGAACCCCCTTTGTTAAAAAAGAGATAAACAAAGAAAACGAACTTGAAATCTATCAACTTATCCAAAACAACCCCTCCCCGGGATTGTCCCAAAATATTTATTTCCGCAGAAATGGATCAGGCAAATTACAAGTGCTTGAAGAACGTCTCACAGGCCCTCTTTTCGAAGCTTTAAAGAACCATATGTTTAGAACCGATGCCCTCAAACTACAAGCTGTAAAGGAGCTTGCTCAAGGTTTGCATACACTCCATCATTTTAAACTCGAAAGTAACAACCCCTGTTTTCATGCCGATCTTAAAATTGAAAATATCCTTTTCGACGAAAACGGCAATGTTCAATGGACCGACTTCGGTTACTCTGGTCAAGTAAAGGAGCTTGTTGGATCGCCTGACTACCAATCGCCTGAACATGTGGCCATGATCGCCAAAGCTTTTCCTAATGGTTACGGCACTCCCTGTGCTGTCACTGCCGAAGAGATTGCCACTTATTATAAAAAGCATGGGCAACCCATTGATATCTGGGCTTTTGCCATTGTCATTCTCACTATTTTGAAAAATGCAGATGTCCACCCTTTGAGAGCAATTGCAGATGCTTTGAAACGCTCCAAAAGCCACCCTCTCTTTAAAGACTTTGAAATACAGTTTTTGGAACAAGGGGAAATAGCTGCTGAAATCAATGCCTGGAAAAACAAAGCATCGCCTACCGTGCAAGCCCTTTTAGACATCGCAGAAAGTATGCTTCAAGTAGATCCAGACCAAAGAATCAACATGGACGAAGTTCTCGAACTCCTCTCTCAGATCTAAATAACGCGGAGCGTCCCTGTTGCATAACTAACCGGCGTAAACAACCCTTTTTAGTTCGCAACGCGTTTGGAGTTCTCTAATTGCGTTTCTAGGCAAGCATGATTTTTTCTCTTTCCCCTTCCTAAGCCGAGGGGGTTTGGGGGATACTTCCCCCAAGATAATTGACAACTTCCTCTATGGGCTTCCAAAGCTTGATCGTAAAAAATAAAATTCTAACTCGGTCATAGTTCTCTCCGGGGTCCTTTTTATTGAAGATTTCGGCCTTATTAGCTGATCTTCAGCCCCAACATACTTTCCAAAAGAAACAAGGTAAGACAATGTGCTACACGACGTCTTATTAGCGTCAACTCCAAAGCGTCTTAACCTTATTTCGAACTCGTATTTGAATCTTTTTTCTTACTCTCTCTGCTCTTTCGCTCTTTGAGAACTTTTTTAACTTTTCTTAAGCAGCCATCTGCTTTGATTTTTTCTTCTCTTTCCGACTTGGCTTGGTTACTTTATCAATTTCTTTTTTCTCGACTTCACCAGCTTCAAATGGTTTACCTTCTGTCCACATTCGATGCATTATCACACCAAGCTTCCGACCAAGGGCAACTATAGCTTTTTTATGCCCATGCTTCTTATTGATCTTTAGCCCAAAAACTTTGGCTCTACTCCATGTTTTGCATCGATACATCATGCTCATGGCGGCATCAGATAGCAGCGCTCTGAGTTCATTTGATCCAATCTTTGTTATTTTCCCCTGATGCTCGGTTTCACCTGAACTATACTGCCTTGGAGTCATCCCAACATATGCTCCAACTGACCTCGATCGTGTGAATCTTTTTGGGTCTCCAATTTCAACCTTATAGCTCACTGCAGTTACGATCCCTACACCAGGAACTGTCATTAGCAGCTGAACGACTTCGTCATTCTTTCCTATGTCTTCGATCTTCTTGTCTATTTCATCTACTAGTTTGTGAAGTTGAGAAAAGGTTACTAAAAGTGCACGAATGCCCATTGCGACCTCTTCAGGTTGATCTTGTATCGACTCTGTTACCTTCTCTATGAAGTTCTTTTGACTACTACTAGACCCTAAAAAAAGCTTTCCACAACATCTCAAAGTACCGCGGATACAGTTACTCGTCATGGTTCTTTGTATCACCAGATTGCGTCGGATGTTTAAGAGACTTTTGATGCTCATATTTGTATCGTTTTTTTGATAGACCTCTTGAAAGTAGCCAGTCCGAAGGGCGTTTGCGATTTCCCTCGCATCGTTTTTGTCTGTTTTATTGGCTTTGATTGCGATGGCGGCAGCCATTTTGCGAGAGTCGATACATATCGCTGGAAGGTCAAGCTCTTGAAGTTCTTGAACAAGCCATCGGCTTGTTCCACCAGCTTCAATTGCTATAGCTTCAATAGTGAGCTTGGTCGTCTTGATCGCAGTTGCGATAGCTAAAGGGTCAGTAGCGGCTGTCATCTCTCGGATGATCTTACCATCTTGAGCCATGATGCAGATGGCAGTAGTTTTCAAAGATACGTCTAAACCGATATAATGTTTCATTGGGCTGTTCTCCTGTATTGCTTGCTTAGGCTACCAAGCCAAAGCCTGGAGAGTCTAGTACTACTCCGTGGGGTTTTTAAAACCCTCCTAGAACAGCCCATTTTCTTACCGGCTAAGCTCTGAAGCGCAATTACAGTATGTGCTAAACTCCTGTTTAGCTTTCATTTTCATTGATAAGTGAAAGCTAAACAGGAGTTTGAGCACTCCAAACGCTTCGCGTAAAAAAGAGGGCCTATCTTGAGCGCTTGAGGTACCAGCGCCCACTCCTTATCTCCCTAAAACGCGGCGGCTAGTTCGAGGTAGAAGAAGTGGTTGTAATACCTCTTGCTGCCTTCATATTCATAGCTTAAGTCAACACTGTACCGATCGTAGAGAACGGCAAGGTCTGCTCCGGCTAGCACGATGTTCTGCGCCCCTCTTGGGATGAGGATGGGGTTTGTGAGGCCAAAAGTGTCAGTGTTTGTAGCAATAAGGGTTTTCCTTCTGTCTAGGCATTCATACTGCCATGCAGCATTGATTTGGGGAACGATCTGGAAGCAACTCACATTGAACGGACGGTTGAGCTTGAACCCAAGGAATGGCCGTAAAAAGTCGTAGTGTTGTTTTTCGTATACGTAATCGAAAAACTCTACACCCGATTCTTCAAATCGATTGACCCTGTAGTAAATGTACTGCAAGCCTACCAGAGGAGTGATGTTCATATCACAAACATTGACGAAGTATTCTGCGCCCACATAGGCATCGAAGGAGTCGCCAGTCGGACTTCCTCTTGCCGACTCATCTCCGAAAAAGCCTGTTGATCTTCTCAGCCGGTTGGTCTCCCAGCCAGCGCCAACAATCGCATCAAGTTGAATGCATGAGTCGATAAGATATGTTGCATACCCACTGAAATGGTATTTTTGAGAAGAAAAATCACCAAAGTCATGGGAATTTTTTGTAGAGACCCTTTCATAGTCAAAAGCCAAACCGATGCCCCCGTCACTTAAGAACATATCGACTCCAAGCAATACGCCACCTGTATTGAAGCGGTATCCCGACACATCGTTTCTGGAATGAACTTTCCCTGCAGCTCCAAAAGGATCCACATACAACTGAACGCAATATTCTGAGTAGCAGCAAGGGTCAATCATCCGATCCATGTGATTGGCTAACAAAAGATTGATCTGGTTGATGGTTGAAAAAGTGACCTCTTTAAAAGAGATAAAGGAACTAAGAATTGGGAACAGCTCCAACACAACACTTCGAGGAAAGTAGGTCACTTCTGCTCTTAAAGAGGGGAAAAGGTCAACAATACTCGAAAAAGTGCCTGACACACCTGCCGGGGCAGTGACAATAGTCAAAGGAGTTCCAATAGCCTGACCCGCAAAACCAGGATAAGGGGCTACGGTCAGAGTTCCCGCAAGATCAGCTGTAGAAGTGCTAACAATTGAACTGAATACTGTTGAATCAAGAACATTGATGACAAGATCGCCAGCAGCCGTTTGTGTATAGGATGAAAAGGTCAAAGCGCCCGGAAGATCTCCTGGAATGACCGTTCCATTATTGGTAAACGATTGATCAGATGGTTGATTAAAAAATCCGGTTCCAGTAACAATTCCCGGACTATTAACCGTCGAAGAAAGAGCATCCACGTCCCCATCACTTTGGAAGAGGCCTCCGTTGATAGTCAAGATATCAGATGAATTAAACTGAGCATTTGCCTGATTAATGACTGTGCCGCCGTTGACCGTAATTGGACCTACTGAAGAAATAAAAGCATTGGCTGCTTGATTAACGAATGTTCCGTTATTAACAACAAAGGAATTTGCTGAGATGTTGCCATCAGTCTCATTAACGAATGTACCACCATTGATGGTGAACGCGTTTGTAATCGCCAGCGGAGAATCGTTGTTAAAATCTCCTCCGTTCATAGTCACCTGCGAAGGAGACATCGTTGAAAAATTATTTAGAATTCCTCCGTTCATAGTCAGCCCTAACGGAGGAGAAATATCCCCCACATTATTGTTTATAATCCCTCCATTAACAACTAAAGACCCTGTCTCTGCAAGATTAAAATCACCACTAATAACACCGCCATTTATTGTATTAACAACAGCCCCATTAATAATGGCTCCATTAGCATTTACAGTGGTTCCATTTTGGGTATAACTATTCATTACTATAAAAACAGAGCCTGTATTGATAGTGCCGGTTCCATCGATCACAAGATCGGAACTCCCTTCCCAATTGGCATTAATGTTAAGTGTTCCATCTACATTCACAAACAAGGTATCGCCTGAGATCGAACCAAGAGTTTGATTAAAAGTTTGATTGCCGCTATCTACATTGACGGTAGGGTTGATACCACCAAAACTTTCCATCGTCATAGCAGGAATTCCTCCGATAGTAGGATTGATCGTATAGTCTTGTGAGGGGTTTTCGAAAGTAAGGTTAGTAAGAATAACCGGAATGTCTAGATTGACGCTGGTAGGCCCATTGAGGCCAAAGCTTGCAGAATCGCCATCAGCCTGCGGAGAACATCCAGTGGACCAGTTGCCGGGCACACTCCAGTCGTTGTCAGGAACCCCACCTCCATTCCATTCTCCGGTACAAACTGCACCAAGTGAAGTGCTGCAAGCGGTTGCTAAAAGCCAAGAACATAACTTAAAAAGTGTAGACATCGAAACCTTCTCCTAAAGGTTCCCAACTTACAATGTGTCGTTTATTTTTCCAAAGGAAATAGATCAGCTTTACTTGTCGTCCGCAGCGCGTTTGGAGTGCTAAACTCCTGTTTAGCTTTGACTTATCAGTGAGAGTGAAAGCTAAACAGGAGTTTAGCACTCCAAACGCGTTGCGAAGTAAAAAATTTTTTTCACATTGGTTAATTATGCAACAAGGCCATGCTAAAGCGAGAAAATTACATATTTTAGAGCAAGATCTCTAGTTTGGGATCTCATCGAAGATGCACCACCAGGCTTGATCGCCTTCGCCTTTTTTAGGGATTGGGTTAGCACATTGGGGCTGCACATAAGGGCAACGGGTTCGAAAGGGGCAGCCGGAGGGCGGATCAAAAGGGGATGGAAGCTGATCTCCAATGGCCATTGGCTCTTTTTTATCCCAAGGATTTTGCGGGGGAATGCTGGATAAAAGGACCTCTGTATAAGGGTGATGGGGCTTTTTAAAGAGAAGTTCTGTTTTTCCCATCTCCATTACTTTGCCAAGATATAGCACCACGACTCGGTCTGCAAAGGCTCGTACGACTTGCAAATCGTGTGTGATAAAAAGAAGTGTTAAATTTAATGTCTTCTTGAGATTGGCCAACAACTGCACAATTTGTGCTTGCAATGAGATGTCAAGAGAGGAAAGGGGTTCGTCTAGAACGAGCAGTTTTGGCTTCAACAAAAGGGCCCGGGCAATCGCAAGACGCTGAAGCTGCCCACCTGAAAAGGCATGCGGATAACGGCCAAGAGCCTCTTCATTTAACCCAACAAGATCCAAACATTCTAAAATCTCAGGCTTCGCTTCTTCAAACTTTTTATAGATGCCTTGAACAAAAAAGGGCTCGAATAAGGCCTCTCCCATTTTCATCCGCGGATTGAAAGAAGAATGAGGATCTTGGAAGACCATTTGGATGTCGCGTCGCTCACTTAGAGTTCTTTTATGGGTCAAAGGACGACCTTCAAAAACAATGCTGCCTGCCGTCAAATCTTCTAAAGCCAGCAAGAGATTGGCAACCGTGCTTTTACCAGAGCCTGATTCCCCTACAACGGCAACTGTTTCTCCTTGATTCACAACAAAATCGACACCGCGCACAGCTTGCAGTACTTTTCCGCCAACAGAAAATGATTTGGTCAGGTTTTCAGCTTCAATCATACAGCCAGCACCTTACTTCGGCTTCGTCCACCTTAAACATCGGCACCTCTTGATCGCACAACTCAAACCGTTTTGGGCAACGGGGCGCAAAGTGGCAGCCTGTCGGAAGATTTTTAGGAGATGGAACCGCCCCCGGAATAGAACTTGGCAGATCTTTACCAACAAACCGAGATTGGAAAAGGGCCTCGGTATAAGGGTGAAGCGGCTTTTTAAACAATGGCGTTACTTTAGATTTTTCTATTCCCTCTGTTGCGTACATCACCATCACATCATGCGCCATTTCTGCCACTACACCCATATCATGGGTGATGAGCAATAAGGCCATCTCCTCTTCTTCTTGCAACTTTCTAAGCAATTTTAAAACAGAGGCCTGAGAGGTGGAATCTATAGCCGTTGTCGGCTCATCTGCAATCAGCAGTTTTGGTTTTAACAACAGGGCCATTGCGATCATTACCCGTTGGATCATTCCACCTGAAAGTTGGTGGGGATAGGCAGACAACTGTTCAAGGGGAGAGGCAATGCCCACTTTGACAAGCGCTTCCAGTACTTGAGCCTCGATTTCAGCTTCATCCAGTTGCGTCCGGTAATGAAGAACCTCACGCAGTTGATCCCCTACCGAAAAGACAGGATTCAAGGCCCTTTTGGGATTTTGAAGATAAAGCCGATTTGACCGCCCCTCACCTTTTGCAAATCGTGAGGCGAAAGGGCTAATAAATCGGTTCCGTCTAAAAAAACATTTCCCGCAAGCCCGCTATTGAGCTCTTTAGGAATCAACTTGAGCAGAGAAAGGGCAGCCATGGTTTTTCCACACCCAGACTCGCCTACGATGGCCAATGTTTTTCCTTTTTCGATCGAAAAACTGAGGCGATCGACCACGCGAATGTCTTTATCGCGAGCAAATAAAACAGTGGTAAGGTCCCGAACGTCTAACAATGGCATACCCCACAGCGTTACTTAAAAGAGCGGTAAAAGTCAAAACCTTGGTATATTACCTACTTATGGTCCTACTGCCTCAACTTTCTTATTCTGCCTTTGGCCCAGCTAGATGGTTTCCACCAGAAGAAGCTGCTCGCCTTGGACCGGCTGTAACAACAAGGGCTCTTGCGACCATTACCGATCTTTCAGGGCAGATCGTCTCCTACGTTGGCTCTTATGCAGCTCTTGCTTTTTTTCTAAGGCCTGAAGATCGAGTCCGTTTTGCTGTTTTAGGCATCGGATGCTTGAGTGCAACTGTTGGATGCCGCGCCTTAAGCCATACTTTTCACTATTACCATGAGATTAACTCAGGGCTAAATCAGAAAAAATATTTAAAGAATGCCGAACATATCGCCTATGTGACCTCTCACCTTTTCATGGCCGTCTTTTATGTGATGACCATCAACCGGCTAGTGCATGAATTGGGAAGAGTTGTGACTTCGCTCGCTCTATTCAACAAACCAAATCCGATCATTAAATTCGATTTTTGGAGCAATAGAACAGACATTATCCCCCAAGGCTTAACTCCTATAGGCAAAAAAATCGACTGGCGCCCTTCGACTGCCCTGTTCAACACCTCAGGCTCTATAGCTGTTTTAGCCTTCGATTGCTCTTTAATCCAATATGCACACGACACGAACAAAAAAGATTCATCAAGCTCAACTCAGACCTATTTAAGGGTTGCCTTAAGTTCTTTAAGGGTCTTTCTTCCACTGACCCCTTTTGCGCAAAACAGGCTTGAGATGCAAAGAATCGATGAGCTATTGGGCATTCACCCAGTCGCTGCCGCTATTTTTACTTTCGCAGCTCCTATTTTATACCAATTTGCTCTCTTTGCTTCCGACCGACTCCACGAAGAATTTGTAACGAAAATTTTCAATCCAAAACCCCAACCCGAACCTAAGTAAGGCCCATTTCCATGTTAAATCTATTCAGTATGTTCGGCAGATCTCCCTTTGCCTTGCTTAGAACCCACATGGAACGGGTGGTAGCCTGCGTTGAAGAGGTGGGCCCCCTTTTCCAAGCCTTGAGAGCCGGAAATGTTCAAGCGATCGAAGATTTAGCTGTTAAGATTTCAGACCTAGAACACAAGGCCGATTTGGCCAAAAATGAGATTAGAAATCATTTACCAAAAAGCCTTTTTTCTTCCGATCGATCGGGGTGCTTTGTTGGAAATATTGGAATGCCAGGATGAAATTGCCGACCACATAGAAGACTTAGGCCTAGTCCTGACTTTAAAACCCATTTCATTTAAACCCGAGTTCGAAGCTATTTTTTTTAAATTTCTCGATAAAAACCTCGAAACGTTTGAATGGGCAAAAAAAATCATTCATGAGTTAGATGAATTGCTCGAGTCAACTTTCGGAGGCATCGAGGCTGAAAAAGTCAGGTCAATGGCCCACATTGTCGCTGTCAAAGAGCATGAAGCTGACCTGATCCAAAGAGAATTTTCTAAAGCCCTTTTCCGCGTTGATAACCAACTATCCTATTCTGAGTTCCATCTGTGGGAAAAGGTTTGTTTGCTTGTTGCAAGCATTTCTAATCTTTCAGAAAAATTAGCTAACCGTGTCCGTATGACCCTTGATGTGAAGTAATGATAACTCAGCAATTCCCATTAACCCTTCATACCCAGGGTTGCATCGCCCTTTCAGGGTTTCTTTACCCTGGGCTACATTCCTTCACCCCATCCTGGGGTTCTTCACTTTTTTACAGCGGGAATTGCTGATGATAACACCCGATCAAATCCTCCTAGTCCTCGTTTTACTTTCTGGCTTTTACATGGCCTGGAGCATCGGCGCAAACGATGTTGCAAACGCCATGGGGACAAGCGTTGGTTCCGGAGCATTAACCCTACGTTCAGCTTTAGTTTTAGCAGCGATTTTCGAATTTTCGGGTGCCTTCTTTTTTGGCTCTCGTGTCACAGAAACGGTTCAAAGCGGCATTTTATTGCCCGAATTGTTTACAGCTCATCCTAATTTGTATGTCTATGGGATGTTGTCGGCCCTCCTTTCTGCCGGTGCTTGGTTGCAAGTGGCTTCCTACTTTGGCTGGCCCGTCTCGACAACTCACGCCATCATCGGATCCATTGTAGGCTTTGGCATATTGATCGGTGGTGTTGAGACAATCGACTGGAGCGTTGTGACAATGATTGTCTCCAGCTGGGTTGTTTCGCCCCTTCTCGGAGGCATTGCAGCCTATTACCTCTTCACTTTTGTTAAAGAGAGAATTTTTCTTTCTTCTGCCCCTTTAGAACAAGCCAAGAAATTAGCACCCCTCTTTTTTGGAGCTGTTTTATTAGTATTATCTACAACGATCATTTTAAGCGCTAAAGATGAGGGTTTCCATGGCTTTTCGTTCTCTCAAAGCATCCTTCTAGCTCTTTTAGTCGCAGTCGGTGGAGCTGTATTAAGCTTCCTGTGGGTCAAAAAAATAGGCACAAAGGATGAACTGCCGGAAGTGCCGCCTGACTATCAGCCAGAAGTGCTTGTCGGGCTTGGAAAAGTCGAAAAGCATCTATTGCGCATGTCAGGCAAAGCTTCCGGAGAATTGCAAGACAAAGTGTTTGGAATGTTAGGAGAGGTACAAGAAATGGTCTCTCTGCTTCGACAAGTTCCAGTTTCAGATGTGATCCATTCTCAGTTTCAGCTAGTAGAAAAAATTTTCATGAAATTGCAAATTTTGACAGCTTGCTTGATGGCTTTTGCACATGGTGCAAACGATGTGGCCAATGCGATTGGCCCCCTTGTAGGGTCGGTCAATATTTTACTGCATGGAACTTTATCTTATGCCACTGAAATCCCTTTATGGGCCCTTTTCTTGGGTGGTATTGGGATTGTCATTGGCCTTGCGACATGGGGATGGCGTGTCATTTTAACTATTGGTAAAAAAATCACCGAGCTTACTCCCACGAGGGGATTTTCTGCCGAATTAGGGGCAGCGCTTACGGTGCTTTTAGCATCAAGGCTTGGATTGCCCGTCAGCGCCACTCACACATTGGTAGGTGCAGTACTTGGAGTTGGTTTTGCAAGGGGGCTTGAAGCAATCAACCTGACCGTTACTCGGGATATTTTGGCCTCTTGGGTGATCACTCTACCCATATCGGCCCTCCTTTCAGCTGTCATATTCCAAGTCATCTTGTCAATTTTCGGTTAGTCAATAAACCCTTGCCCGTGCCCTTGCCCGGAAATAGCAACCTATAAAATTTAACAGGATGAACAAGATGAACAGGATAAGCTCCGCCTAGATATGTTCTAAAATAGAAAAAGAAAGAGTAAAGAGCGCATCGCATGAGTAATAAAACAAGTTACTTTAGATGAAGGAAATAGGCTGAAAGCCTTGAATTGCAACAGGCCAGGGCATCGCCCTGGTTACCGGATTACAATAAAATAGGCAGCCTGAAAGGTTGCAGGAAAAACAGGCTCCTGCAACCTTTCAGGCTGCCATTTTTATTTCTCAATCTTAACCCGGGGCGCTGCCCGCGGGCTGTTGCAGTTCTGAGGCTTTCAGCCTATTTTTCTTTTATAAGAAAACTCAAAAATAGGCGAAGCTTATCCTGTCGGCGTTAGCCGATCCTGTTCATCCTGTTATTTTCACTTTTTACAATGAATCATGTTTCTTTTTGAGGTAGTAGAAGCCGTTTGGACCTTCGAGAACGAAGTCAGGAGATTCATCGGTGCCAAATAGAGTCGAGTGAAGCAAAAGTCTGCCCTCTTCGTCTACTTCAATCACATCAAAGTCGACAGGGACCATTTCGAAAGCATCTGTTATTAGAACCTCTTCTTCACAGTCACAATCATCATCATCGATTGATACTGTGATTTGCCGATCGTCGTCAGCAACCTCTGTAGCAATGACATAAAGCCCGCTGTGGTCTTCGCGAAGAAGCCAAACAGTCTCTTGAGTCGGCACATCGAATGAAAGATAACTTAAAAATAAGCTAATGAATAGAGTGTGTAACATCTGTCCTCCTATAAGCAAACGCCCCTTTTGCAGAACCTTGCTAAAAAATCAGGGTTCCATCTTAGACGGTGTCAAACGAGATGTCAACTGAAGAGGTAAAGAAAAGAATGCACATAGTGTGGACACTGCTGCAATCGATGCAAAAAATAAGGGCCACCCCAAAAAACTGGCGAGCATACCGCTGAAACTAGCTATTACGTTTTGCTTCAATGAGATAAGCGACCAAAACAGGGCATATTGAGTCGCTCCAAAACGGGGGGTTACCTCTTTCCAGAGAGTTGCAATGAACGCTGTGATCACAAGGCCACCCGTAAAATGCTCAAAAATAACAGTGCCAGCAAAAAACCAGGGATTGATGTGTAAAAAGCTGAACAATAAAAAAGAAAAACTGTGCAACAGACCAAATAGCAAAAGAGAAAATCTAATCTCTCTGAAAAAACCTGCTACCGCAACGCCTGATAAAGTAGCGGCCATACCAACACCTTTAGAGACCTGGGCAATATCTACCTTGTCAAACCCTATTTCTAAAAAAAAGGGGTGGAGCATCGGGTTGACCAGGTTGTCGCCTAACCTATAAAAAACCAAGAATGCAAAAAGGGGCCACCCCTTTTTTAAAATGTCTTTAACAGGAGATACAAATGAAAATTTCTGAGGAACAAACCCTTGGGGTAAGTTAACTTTAAAAAGGAGGGGCAAAATAAATAGGGAGGCCATCACTAAATAGGCTGCTTCCCATTGGATCATTTCCGCCAATAACAATGTTCCTGCGCCCGACGTTAACAGCCCCAATCGATAACCCGACACAATGCAGGAGGAGGCTCTCATCTGCCCAACTGTTGGGACAAGGGCCATCTCAACCTGCAACCCGGCTACAAATAACAACCCTTCAGCAAAACTTAAAACAAGGATCAGGGCTGGATGGCTGGGGAAAAAAGCGACCCCTGCAACAGATAAACCGGTCAAGACGAGGGCGAATGTCAACCACCCAGCTTTTCTTTCCAACCAGCCAAAGGGAGAGCGGAGCTGTTCAATCAAAGGGGCAAGTAGCGGTTTTAATGCAAAAGGGAGGTGAAAAAGGGAGAGAAGGCCGATCGTAACCAGATCAAATCCACTCTCTTTTAAACGGACAGAAAGCACCGACCCAATCAGCGTCATGGGCAGTGCGCCAACAAAACCGATCGATGCAAGGAAGATGTCCTGTTTTTTCATCCCCCTATTTTACCCGAAAAGATATTAACGTCAGTTGTTAAACCTGCCCTTGCCCTTGCCCTTGCCCTTGCCCTTGCCCTTGCCCGAAAGTTGTTTAATTAAAATCGCATATTCTGCGAAGAGCATTTTTTTGGTTAAAATTCGGGCAAGGGCAGGGGCAAGGGCAAGGAAAGATTGTGGTGGTGGGCTTTTGTTACCCCCTTTTGGGGTCGAGGATGTTTTTCAAGGTGTCGCCTAAAATGGCAAAAGAGACCAGGGTGACAGTTAAGAAAATGGCTGGAGGCCAAAGAAGGTCGCTTTCTGCAGGAAAATGGCCCCGCCCTTCATCCATTAACACCCCAAGTGAAGCCGACCCTTCTTCGCCAAGCCCAAGAAACGAGATGCCCGATTCTGCGGTAATAGCCCCTAGAATAGCAAAAGGGAGTATGGCAAAAAAGCTGACCAACGCGTTTGGCAGCAAATGTTTAAATAAGATCCTCGACTCGCTAGCCCCATAGGTTTTTGCGGCTAGTATGTAGGGAAGATTGCGAATACGGAGCGATTCACTACGGACATAGCGGGCAAAACCTGTCCACCCAAACAGGGCTATGATCGCAATCAACCAACCGATCGATTTGCTTTCTGTAATCGCCACAATCATGAGCAGCATAAAGAAAACAGGCATCCCTTCCCACACTTCCAAAACACGTGAAAAAAGGAGGTCGACCCATCGGGTAAAATAACCTGCTGCCGCCCCGAAAGGTAGGCCTATCATCGCCGCTAATAAAACGCTGCCAAAGCCCACCACAAGAGAAATCCTCGTTCCAAAGATGATGGCAGCTGTTAAATCTTTCCGGTTCACTCTTGTAAGTTTGTACCAAGGAAGCAACGTGTTGAGAAGTTGGCTGCCGCCCGCATCTTGTTCGTAGTTGAAAGGACGGATAAGCGGCATCACTTTGAACAGCTCTTTCGACCCGTTTTCTAACTCTTCCTGGTGTTGATTAATGGCAGCAAGGGCTTCTGGGTTAGCTCGCGCCCTTTCCTTTTCTTCCTCAACCTCTCTTTGTCGAAGATTCCACAATGTGGGAAGAATAGAGGGAGAAGCCTCAATGCTTTTCCCTTGGCGCACTTCTAAAAGAGCTTGATAGGAAGGCACAAGAGAAAGCAGACTTTCTTGCTGCTCTTTATCGAGGGTATAGGACAATACCTTTTCAAACCGTTCGTAGCTATTGCCTGGAGCCACAGGGCTTTTGATGGGAAACATTTGTAAAGTAAAAAAGGTCACAACAAAGAGAAGCAGTGGGACCCAAAATTTTCTATAAAATAAAATGAAAAAAGGAACGAAAAGCAGAAGAAGGTTAAAAGCCTGGTCGATCGGTTTGGTGTAAAAGCCTGGATAAAGGAGATACCGAAACACAGGAAAATAGACCTGGCCTTCAAAAATGGCAAAAATGGGTTGATTGCTAGCTAAAAAGGGGGCAAAAAAAGCGATCAATACAAACAAAGTAAGAAAAATAGTCGCAAGAAGCGCTATCGGCCGTTGTTTTAGCTCTCTAACAATTTTGTCTGTCATACAACTCTGTATATTCTGAAAGTGACTCTAAATTCAATCGAAGTTTACTCCAGCATGAATTAAGCTGGAGACAACTTTATGGTAAAAAAAGAAAAATAACAGGATGAACAGGATCGCCTACGGCGACAGGATAAGCTTCGCCTAACACAACTTTTTTTCTAGTTAACCGAAGTGAATAGAGTTTTTTTCCTCCGCAACGCGTTTGGAGTGCTCTACGCCCGTTTAGCCTTTGACTTATCAATAAAGTGAAAGGCTAAACGGGCGTAGAGCACTCCAAACGCGTTGCGAAAGAAAAGCAAATCTATCTTTGATTGATTATTACCATTTGCTAGGCGGAGCTTATCCTGTCGCCGAAGGCGATCCTGTTCATCCTGTTATTTTTCTTCTTTCATCACAAAAAATGTCTTGCTCATTGATCTTGCACATCATGTGAAGCGGACCCGCGGATCGAGAAGGATGTAAGAGAGGTCGGCCAATAGATAGCCAAGCAGTGTTAAAAACGACCCTGCAATAGAGGAAAATAGGATCACGTTATAGTCGCGGTTTAAAATGGCATCATAAAAAAAACGGCCAAACCCATTGATTTCAAAAAGGGTCTCAATGATCAATGACCCACCTAAAAGGACCCCTAAAGAACCTGCCAAGCTAGTCACAAGGACGATCGCTAAGTTCCTTCCAATGTGCTTCCAAGCAATGGTCCACTCCGAAAGCCCTTTGGCCCTTGCCGTTTGGATAAATTCTTGGTGGGAAATATCTTGAACCAAGTGTTTTGTCAGCCTGCTTTGAGCAGCAAAACTGCCATATAATATCGCAGTAACCGGAAGCAAAATATGTATTCCAATGTCTTTTAAACGCTCCCAAGAGGTTAAATTCCTATAAATCCTTTCTGGGCTGGAAAACCCATAAATCGGAAGGCCAACTTTTAATGCGACCGCTTCGATCAAAAAAGGGCCTGCAACAAATACTGGGATAGCAAATAGGGTTAAAAGCAATAGATCCATCACACGTTCTTCCGGCTTTCCGTCACGATAAGCCCCCCAATACCCAAACAACTGACAGAGAAAAAAAGTAAGGATCAGTGGAATGCCTGCCAAGGTCAAAGAGATCGGAATTCGTTTGATCACCTCATCGATGACATATTTGTTGTTGTCGTTGCGCAGCGTGCCAAAATCTAGAGTGAGTATTTTACTAAAATAGCGCCAAAACCTTGTCTCTGTGAAAAATATCGAGATTTTTTGTTTGAAATTAGGGTTAAAATCCCTCTCTTCCTCCACCTTTGGATACCAGGCAGATAAAGCCCCGATCGTTTTTTCCAATTGCTCTGCTGTGACTTGCTTTGGTGGCAGCTCTTGAACCAAAAAACGGTTGTTCGCATCAGAGGTGCCATTAAAGGCAAAACCTCCCCTTATAAAGATCAACGTTGCCCATCTTCTAGCGCCAAGGGATAGGGAAGGGTCTTCCATCAGCTTTAGCAGCTTAGGCATGATAAATCTGGCATGGTCAAATAGAAAGAGACGATCTTTTTCATAGGCCTTAGCTGTGATATTTTTATCACCGCTATCGAAGGCGCTCAGGTGGTTGATTTTCTCGATAATCGTTTCATACGAGGTGGAGGGCCACAAATTGAATAAGATTGGCAAGGTCAAGCCATAGTGTTCTCGAAAAATCAGATAACGGTCTAGCAAAGGGGAGGACGCTGTAGTACTAGCACTTTGCGTCCCGGCCTCGCTATTGGCCTGCACAACAGAACTAGGTTCCCCTGGGGCCAAATTCAAAACGATAAAATTAAATAAAAGGATTAAAAATAGGGTCAAAGGTAATAACAAAAGCCTTTTCGTTATATACCTGATCATATTCCTACCTTTGCTTCAACAAACCACTGAGCCACTGAGATCACAGAGGAAGTTTGAGATAAGGAGAAGATTTTAGAAACAACACAAATTCCATCAAATTTTAATCGAAGTCGCATCACTATAGTCTCTCTCAATTCTCTCATATTTTCTCTGTGATCTCAGTGCCTCAGTGGTTTATTTATCATTCTTGCATCGCCCTTTTATCAAAGAAAATCGATCCAACCGGTTGATCTATATTAGCTCCTGGGACCAGATCTTGCCGATCTTTAGGGATAAACACATTTCCGATGTACTCTCTGTATAAAAGGGTTTGGTAAAGGCTAAACATGAAGGTATAAGGCTGCTCGTCATAAAGGATGTCGTCAAAGCGATGGTAAAGCTGGATTCTCTTGGCTTTATCTGATTCATAATCGAGGTCATCGATGATTTTGTCTGCTTCGGCATTGGCAAAGCCGACATAGTTTGCCGACCCCACTTCATTGGCACCGCTTGAGCTCCAAATCTGCCTAGGATCTTCGGGAGGAGAACCATTGACCCATCCCAGGTAAAGAGCGTCAAAATCTTTTTGATTCATCCGCTCGTTCAAATCGGTCAATTCTAAGCCGACCAATTCCGCGCGGATCCCCACTTTCTTTAGCTGGGTGACAATGGCCTCTACAGTGGCTTTTCCAACAGGTCCACGGTTTGCGTAGATCAATTTGAACGAAAAAATAACTTTTTTCCCATCGATCTCTTTTTCTAACACGCCATCCCGATCCAGATCGGCCCATCCCTCTTCTGCTAACATTTTGCGTGCCAGGTCAGGGTCGTAGGGCCACGGCTTTAAATCTGGATTGGTTGCTGGAGAATTTGGAGGAAATGTTCCGGTGATTTCAAAACCTTGCCCATATAAAATCTCTCTCAAAATCCGGGGTCTATCTATTGCAAGGGTCAAAGCTTGCCTCACTTTTTTGGAGGTAAACAGCGGCCGCTTCATGTTCCAGCCTACAAAATAGTAACTATTACTTGGGAAAGACAAGACATTGATCGCCTCTCCATTTGCTTTTTGAGCTTCATACTCTGGCGTCGTCTTGAACCTTTCCCAATCGGGGATTTGTGAAGCGTTTAATGCATAAGTCGAAATTTTTCCCAACTTAAAATCGTTCCAAATCGAGTCGAAGCTAGCTCGCATAGCCACTTCCCATTCGTCATACAGAGCCTCTAACGGATCGAAGTAGTTGGCATTCCTTTTAAATCGGATCGACTCATCGCTCATTTCAATGAATGTAAAGGGACCGCAGCTAGGAATGATATTTTTTGCCCAGTGGAGCTGCATATGTTCTATCAATGAGCTACTAGTCCGTTGATCAGCTTCTGCGACAACTCGCGTCCCATCCGGCTTATAAGCCCAGACCCATTCTGCAGCTGGAGAAAGACCGCCCGTTAACAGTTTGGAAACATATTTGGGTTTATAAACTGTCTCACCCTGCTCATTTGTAAAAGCCTTGGAGGCCCATCTGACAACAAAGGTTTGAGGGTCGATCACTTCAAATGACGTGATGTCAGAATATTTCCCTTGCACAGTGATGGCTACCATTTCTTGATTAAAAGGGTTCATCAAGAGGTCGAACTCAAATTTAAAATCTTGCGCTGTCACCGGTCTTCTTTGAAGAAAATGATCGGCTAGCTGAACTCCATTGGGCAGTTCGTGGGCCGATAAAGGCTCCCAAAAAATATCATTCCGAAGGTGGATCCAATATTCGACACTTTTGCCATCTGCAGCTTTTCTTTCCTCCATCTTCCAGGCAAAGGAGGGAGACAACGTCTCATATTTACCAAAAAGGCTTGTGGCAGCAGTGCCTGTACATCTAGCGATCCAGGAAGTGACGTTGGCCCAGCCCGAGAGGGGGTTTAAATTTTCTGGTTTGCCAACTGTGGCATCAAATAAAACGGGATACCGTTTGAAATGGGCTCCTAGCAGCTCAGGCAATGTTTTTTCTGCAAAAGGGTCAGGTATCAAAAGATTGGGCAGCGAAGGGTCGCTTTTTCCAAGGGATGTGACAGCTTGAGGCGTTACGCTTTGAGTGGCAGGGCGTACCCCTTGCGTCTCAAGCAAATCGACCCTTCTTTTTAGGCTAAACACCTGCTCCTCTACAATGGAAGAGGACCAATAATTCATTCCTACCCAAAAAAGGATGAGAAGAAGAAGAACAATTTTGATCGGCTCGAAGATTTTCATATGCTAATCACCAAAGAGATAAATGGGTGGGTCCTAACGGAAATGATAAATGGGGCAGCCAACCAAAGGTTGCGCCTCCCCTTGCAAAAGCAAGCAACCCTGTCAATAAAGCGAACAGGCGAACCCATCGGTCTCCATTTTTTGAAAAGGCCTTTAAATAGGGCCTTAAATGCATAGCGAAAAGGAGTGAAGGCGTTGTCAGCAAGGCAAATAGGGCACCATTTAATATTCCAAAATAAAGATCCCCCTTCATAGCAGAGACGCCATACAAAAGCAAAGATTGCCCGCACGGAAGAAACAGCGTCAAAAACCCGAATAAAAAGAGGGGAAATTTGCCCCCATTCAGTAACAGGTCGGTCGAAAGCTTTTCAAGCCATTTGAAACCCGGAAGAGAGGGTAATTTATTGAAATAGTACAAAATAAAGACAGACCCCATCAGAAACGGGATAAAAATAGCTATAAGGCTAGTGGATAAAATCTCTCCAAAAAGGGCCGCAATGGCAGAGGCTAATGTGAACCCTAAAAAACGGCCGATTAAATAGAAGTACTTCCCTTTTTGCCCCCCCATCGACAGTGCAAATGGCCCGCACATCCCAAGACAATGCAAGTTTCCGAGAAGGTAAAAGGGTAGCATCTCAATCAAGGCTTTTCCTTAAGAGATCGAGCTTCACAACATCCTGACCTGTTGAGTTTGAAGGACGTGCGTAAGCAACAACAATCGCCGTTGCCATTACAAGAAAAAATATGGTTAAAAAGAAAAAAATTTCTCTAGGAATGCGCATGGTTTATTAGTCTGAGTTGATGGAATTTTGTACTTATATTCGAAGTTAATAGCAAATGAAAGCTATTCTGAGGATGTTTTGTGTAGCTTTAACCCTGACACTCACGCGTAGTGCCGTCAGGCACTAGCGGCCCCATCAAGCGCTTTGTGTTCATTTTCTCTAATATGAATGACCCGTCGTTGCTTCGCAACTTCCGGTGAGAGGGGCCGAGCGCGCTCGGCCCCTCTCACGCCGCGCTTCCAGCGCGTGCGGAACTTTTTAAAATTAGCCTGAGGCTCTGACGACATTTACAAAACAGGACATCATGAAGTTGGCAACGAAAATTATAATGAAATATTTTCTCTCGACATAAAATCTCAGTCAAAATAGCCTTCATTATAGTTGATACCTGAAACCTAAAATGAGGGAATATATGTCTATTACAACACCACAAAGCTCTAATTCATTAGATTTAATCCTTGGCAGCATCTTGAAAGAGGTCAGTGAAAATGATTTCAATACAACGAAATCATCTTTAGAGAATTTAACTTCTCAGGAAAATGCGTACACTTGCATTGGCGGAGGACCAAACAGATGGAATATGATTACGTATAAAAATGGTCAGAAATCTTCTCTTTAACATTTTCGACATCAGGTGACTTATTTACCACTTAATTGGCTGTAAAAATTGCCTTGAGACAATTGTTCTTCTATCGGTGAAAGACTTCGAATCTAAAAATTCATTTCTTGATAGAGCCTCTCTCAAGGCCAATTATCAGGATTTTCTCTTTACGCTTCAGCCAAGAGTTCCCGTAAGTGATTCTTTGGAAATAGAGTTTGTTAATGATCTTGAAAAGACTGAAGCGCTTGCAAGCAGCTTTAACGTTAACCTTAACAAGGAAGGGGTAGAAAAATTAATAGACATCTCCTGTCCACTAGAGAGTCCTTTAACTAAAGCTCAAGAATATTTTGAGATCCTTTCAAAATTAGATCCGCATCTCCACTCATTATTTACCTTAGTAGTTAACATGATCTTTTGTGGTGAATCGACATATGCAGTTGGCGGGACCACCTCTGCTGCAATTGGTGTCATTTGGTGTAACCCACACAAGGAGTGGAAAGCTTGTGATTATTTAGAATATTTCATCCATGAACTTACCCATACTTTAATGTTTTTAGACGAGTTAAGATTTTCACATTATAAAAACCAAAAAACAATGTACGAAAAAGAGAATTTTTGCTTGTCTGCTATACTACAAGCTAACAGACCTATAGACAGAGTATTTCATAGCATCGTAGTCGCCACCGAAGTGCTATTGCTGAGGTCCAGAAATCTTGTAGATCATTCAATAAGTCAAGTTCATCCGGCTAGTGATCGATTAATTGTAAGCACGCAAGCATCTATTGACAGGTTGCTATCTCACCCCAATAAAGATATTATTCTAAACGATAGATCTTTTAAAATAATTACGATGTGTCAAAACGTCATTTCACAACACCTTTCTGTTGTATGAGCGCTTCATTAAAAGCTTCGAAACATCCGTATTCTTTCTGCCTAAAAAACAGGAATGCTCTTTTTTGTTTTCTTGCCCTTTTAGCGCAACAATTAATCGTTGCATCTTCTACGCTGTGGATTGTAAGGTTATCTCATGATGTTGTGGCTGGAAGTGCATTTTCAACTAACCTATTCCTCTATCTTTCCTCTCTCATTCTTCCCTATCTTCCTGCAGCAGTAATGTGTGTTTTCCTCATCAAATGGGAACAGGGGCTTATAAAAAAATACATCCATCTTTTCATAACCGCCAACTCACACAACACACACCTGTGGAACAATAAACGAAAGAAAGAAGAGTTTATTTCGACCGTAAATCACGAAGGCTCTCAAACAATTAATCAAGCAGTTGAGTACTACTTTGGCTTAACATCAACTGCTTTAAACACGCTTCTCAATGTTATTACCATCTCATTTCTGATAGACTATCTTTTCATTTTCTCTTATGCAGTCAGCTTGATTATAAGTTTTGCATTAATCAAAATTCAAGATAGACATCACAGTGAATTAGCCGAACGTGCCCAAAAAAGCCGTATCGAGCTTGGAAAATCAATCCTATCATTCTGGGACAATGTTGTTCTTGGAAACGTTTATAATCTTAATTTTTGGAAGAAAACCACTGACGATCGAATAGATCGAACAGTAGAAAACAATGTTGCTGCCACTGTTTTTCGCGAGCTTGTTTCAATCGGCATTTCTCTTGCAACATTCTTTCCAAGCCTTATTGTAATAGCATATGGAATGTTTAATCATATAGGCGAACCTATAGCCTTAGCAGCCTACGTAGTCATTATGCCTAGACTGTTTTTGATCCTTAGCTATACCTATAACTTCCTTTATTTAATCACTCAATTCGGCGCGATAAAGAAGAGAGTGACTACAATTCTGACTGTTATTGACTCTCAGGAATTGCAAGAAAGAAGTTTTTATGCCCCTAGAATCGACTGGCAAATGATTCAACTCCATGGAAGTAACACCATTGATCACCCTGCTTCCTTAGATTCAGTAGTCGAAGTCATCGAACATCCTGGCCGTATCACTGTTAGGGGAAAAAATGGGAGCGGAAAGTCGTCCCTTCTCCTTGAATTGAAGAGTATTTTCAAAGAGGATGCGTTTTATTTGCCTAGCCAGAATCATCTTCATTTTTCTTTTGGAGAAATCGAAAAATCAACAGGGGAACTTCTGAAACAGCAGCTAGAAGAGGTTTATAAACATGTTGAAGCCAAGATCATTCTTTTAGATGAATGGGATGCCAATCTTGACGCAGTGAATCAAGATCAGCTTTCTCAGTTAATAGACCAAGTAGCTCAAATAAAATGCGTTGTTGAGGTGAGGCACAGGTAATTAAGTTATTGGCCGAATCACGATTCGGCATAAATTGGGTGCGCCTGCTCTACAACCTCATCACGAAAAAAACGACTTAAATCTCCCGGAGTCCGTAAGTCGGCGGTTCGACCCACAATTTGACTCAACTCTTCTTCCATGTCGACTAATTTAAACAGTCCAGGATGGTAATGAGGATCAAAAATAACCAGAAAGTCGATATCACTTGAAGACTTGAACTGGGGCGTCAGGACAGACCCAAAAAGAGACATTTTTTCAATGTGGTGCTTTTTGCAGAATGATGCAATTTTCTCTTGAGGTATGGGGAAATGGACCTTTTGCATAACCCAATTTTTCCTAAAAGTTTCTTTTTTTTGTAGCGCTATTTGAAAGCGCCGATTCAAGGAACGTGATGTTACAGGATAGGCCTCATACGCATGATAAAAGATCATCTTTATCGAAATGAACAATTTAGCCCGTCACTGCTTCGCAACTTCCGGGGGGGGGAGGCCGCTGGTGCCTGACGGCACTACGCGTCAGAGCGAGTTTAAAACCCCATCAAACGCCTTCAGACTAAGCTACATTCCTTCGGTGATAAATCAGCTGATGAATCATGCCATTTGGGCGTCGAAAGGCGTCACGGGCGCTGGGCAACCCATGTTCCTACCGCGACCATGCCTACTGCCCGCTTACTTTTTCAAATGTAAGTCAATTGGGTTCACGTTAAATAAAAAATATGCATGATAACGAAAGAGGATATACCCTTCACTATGACTGTTGATTTAGGACATTTAGAATCTCTTGGCGATGCTTTAGCTTTAAAGGTTAAACACTGCCTGATCACACAAATGGGCCGCTCCATTGAGGAGGCCAATAGTGATGAGGTCTACAAAGCCCTGTCCTACGCCTTGAGAGAAGAGGTGATGATCAACTGGACAGCAACCGCAAAAACCATCTCTTCGCAAAGAAAACGGACACTCTATTACTTGTCGATGGAGTACATGCCGGGTAGATTGCTGCTCAATAACATTGTCAACATCTCCGCAAGAGAAGTGGTGATGATAGCGACGCAAAAATTGGGGCGGCCCTTTGGAGAAATTGCCTCTAAAGAATTTGACCCCAGTTTAGGCAATGGGGGCCTAGGTCGTCTTGCATCTTGCTTATTAGACTCTCTTGCTACTCTCCACTATCCAGCTATTGGTTATGGACTTAGATACCAATATGGGATATTTGAACAGCAAATCTGGGATGGAAGGCAGATTGAAGCTCCCGATTTATGGTTGATGAGCGAAAATCCTTGGGAATTCAGACAGGATCTACGCCGTGCCTCTGTTAAGTTTTGCGGCGTTTCAAAAGCGACCAAAAATATCCATGGAGACGAAATCTATGGGCTTGAAAATTACGAAGAGGTGTTTGCTCTTCCTTATGACATCCCCATCGTTGGATACAGCAAAACGCAAGACTTCTCTGTAGTCACATTGCGGCTTTGGTCTACCAAAGAATCGCCCAGAAACTTCCAGCTGCAAAAATACAACGCCGGAAAGTTAGACCAAGCAGCCGAAAACACCCTTCTTACCGACGTCCTTTATCCAAGCGATTGGCACGATGCCGGAAAAAGGATACGACTGAAGCAGGAGTTCCTCTTAGTTTCTGCCTCAATGCAGGACATTCTCCGACGCTACTTAAGCCTGCACGATAATTTCCGCGCCTTTGCAGATAACGTCCGGATCCAAATCAACGACACTCACCCCACTTTGGCTATTGCCGAACTGATGCACAGCCTGACCAAGATTTACGACATTCCTTGGAAAATGGCGTGGGAAATGACTCAGGCGGTCACTAGTTACACCAACCATACAGTTCTTGCAGAAGCTTTAGAGCAATGGGATCGCCCCTTAATGGAATACCTGTTGCCACGGCAAACACGGATCATTGAGCGGATCAATCAAGATTTTTGTGACAAGGTCCGCTCGAAGTTGCCCGGAGACGAAGAGGCCATCCATAGAGTATCGATTGTTGAGAATGAAAAAGTTAGGATGGCAAACCTTGCGATCGTTGGCTCCCATGCTGTAAACGGCGTTGCAGCCATCCATACCGAAATCTTAAAACATGTCGTGTTTAAAGATTTTTATAATCTTTGGCCTGAAAAATTTATCAACGTCACAAACGGGGTGACGCAGCGTCGCTGGCTTCTTTTATGCAACAGAGAACTTGCCAATTGGATCACTAAAAAGATCGGAGACAGTTGGATCACCCACTTTGAAGATATCGCTAAGTTACGGCAGTTTGCAGGAGACCATGAGTCCAAAATGGAGCTGCAGGAGATCAAAAGAAAAAACAAGGTCAAACTGGTCGAGTTTATCCGTCACTTTGTCAAAGCAAAAGACGCCGAAGGAAGGGTTGTGGGGCCTCCTCCCATTGTCGACGTCAATTCGATCTTCGATGTTCAGATCAAACGGTTTCATGAGTACAAACGTCAGCTAATGAACGCCTTGCATGCGTTGATGATCTACTTTGAAATCAAAGACAATAAAGACGCAACGACACGATTTCCTCGAACCGTTCTATTTTCCGGAAAAGCTGCTGCAAGCTATGAGACAGCAAAAAATGTTATTCAGTTAATTTATCTGCTCGCCAGAAAAATCAACCGTGATCCCGATGTCAATCGGTTCTTAAAAATCGTATTCATCGAAAACTACAACGTCAGCAAGGCCGAGATCATCATCCCTGCTGCTGATCTTTCAGAGCAAATTTCGACTGCCGGCATGGAAGCTTCCGGAACAGGCAACATGAAATTGGCAATGAATGGCGCCTTGACTATTGGAACCGATGATGGGGCCAATGTGGAGATGCGAGAGTCTGTTGGCGATACCCATTGGCCATTTCTCTTTGGGCTTCGATCACATGAAGTGGCAGCCCTAAAAGCGTCAGGGCAATACCAACCGCAAGAAGAATTGATTAAAAACCCTCTCATGCGTCGCGCCGTCGAAGCCTTAAGAGATGGAACCCTTGCAGAGACTGATCAAGAAAAACAGGCTATGGCAAGCCTTTACAGGATTTTAGTGGAAGGGGGACAAGATGGCCCTGGAGACAATTTCCTCGTTTTAAAAGACCTTCCCTCCTATTACGAGACTCAAAAGAAAGTGGAAACTTTGTATGCCGATCCAGATGCCTGGTTTGAAGCAGTGATCTATAACATTGCCGGCATGGGACCTTTTTCAACGGATGTGGCCATCCACAATTATGCCACTAAAATTTGGGGCATCGAACCTTGCCCGCTCGACCCGGCCATCCTCGAGCACATCCGCGCCGAATACCGCGAAAACGACCGCTGCCGCATTTATTAAGCTCTCGTTCATTTTCAAGCGGCGACATCTTCTCTGCAGATTGATTAGGTTTCGCGAAGCGTTTGGAGTGCGCAAGTCCTCTTGCGCTTTGACTTTCAAAGAGTGAAAGCGCAAGAGAACTTGCGCACTCCAAACGCTTCGCGTTAAAGCCAAAAATTGAAACGTTTAATGAACCAAACTTTGACACATTGGGTTAAGGCACAGTAGCAAAGCAAGGTGAGAAGAAGCCATGGGAAATAGCTTGCAGGCAAAGGCACGAGGCCAATACTGGCCCCAAAGCCTGTGTAGGGAACAAAAATGCCAACAGCCATGATGATGGCTGTTGAAGCAAGAAGCGGGAAAGAGGCTATGCTTTGCAAAAATGGGATCTTTTGGGTTCTTATCATATGGACAATCAATGTTTGCGATAAAAGGCCCTCTACAAACCATCCTGACTGGAATAGCGCTTGATGGTCAATAGAGTTTGCCCCATACACAAACCACATCAATGCAAAAGTGGTGTAGTCGAATATGGAGCTAATAGGACCGATAAAGAGCATGAACTTCAGTATTCCCTTTGGATTCCATTTAGAAGGCTTTTCTAATACATCACTATCAACTGAATCAAACGGTATTGTGATCTGAGAAATATCGTACAGTAGGTTTTGAACTAGAAGTTGCAAAGGCAGCATCGGCAAGAAGGGGAAAATAGCGCTTGCTCCAAGAACACTGAAGACGTTGCCAAAATTGGAACTGACGGCCATTTTAATATACTTCATGATGTTGCCAAAGGTTTTTCTCCCCTCTAAAACACCCTCTTTCAGAAACATCAAGCTTTTTTCTAACATGATGATGTCAGCCGACTCTTTAGCTATGTCGACAGCCGTATCGACAGAAATCCCGACATCCGATTCTCGCAAAGCCGGAGCATCATTGATGCCATCACCCAAAAACCCGACCACATGACCGTTTTCCTTTAAAAGGGCTATGATGCGAGATTTTTGAAGCGGGAATAATTTGGCAAACACTGACGTCTTATCAACGACCTCTTTCAGCTGCTCATCACTCATCTGATCGATTTCTGGGCCGTTCAATACATGCTCAACACTCAAGCCTACCCATTTACAAATCCTTTTTGTGATTACCTCATTGTCGCCCGTTAATACTTTGACCTGAACGTTCAAACGGAGAAGCTCTTCGATAGCAGCCTCTGCTGTCTGTTTCGGGGGGTCTAAAAAGGCGAGAAATCCCATTAAAACGAGATGGTTTTCGTCTGTATGGATGTATTCCTTCCCTTTTTCAAAGGGCATTTTTTTATAGGCAACTGCCAATACTCGCAGCCCATCGTCGTTTAGTTCTTCCACTAGTTTCAAGGCCTGGGCTTTGATCGTGTCAGAAAGAGGGACTGCCTCTCCATGTATCTTTGCTTCAGTGCAAACAGAGAGCACCTCATCGACTGACCCCTTACAGATCAACAGATCTTGAGCGGGAGAGTCTTCGACAACAACCGACATCCTCCTTCGCAAGAAATCAAATGGGATCTCATCCTTCTTTTTATACGCTTTGTCTAAATGGAGCTCTTCCTTTAGCTCGGAGTGGTCTAACACAGCCACATCCATCAGGTTTTTCAAACCTGTTTGGTAATAGCTGTTTAGATATCCATATTTTAAAACTTCTTCATCGTCTTCTCCACTGATGGCCAAGTGTCTTTCTAAAATAATCCGATCTTGTGTCAATGTGCCTGTTTTATCGGTGCACAAAATGTTCATCGCGCCAAAGTTTTGGATCGAGTTGAGATGTTTTACAATCACCTTGCTTTCGGCCATTTTAACCGCACCTTTTGCAAGGTTGGCCGTCACAATCATCGGCAACATCTCTGGTATCAACCCAACGGCTACAGAAAGAGCAAAAAGAAATGCCTCAAACCAATCCCCTTTTGTAAAACCATTGATCAGAAAAACAATGGGAACCATGGCAAACATGAACCGTATCAAAAGCCATGTGACCTGGTTGATCCCGATATCAAAACTGGTCAAAGGACGGTAGCCGCTTATTTTTTTGGCCATCGAGCCAAAAAAAGTGTTGTTCCCTGTAGATAAAATGACCCCGATTGCAGTGCCGTTCAAGACGTTTGTCCCTAAAAAGCACAGATTGGGGGTATCTAAAATACGCCCCTCTCCGCCGGGGAGAGGGATTATCTTCTCATGCTTTTCCACCGGCATGGCCTCGCCGGTCAAAGAAGATTGGCTAATGAAAAGCTCTTTTGAGGTGATGAGCCGAAGATCTGCAGGCACCATGTCGCCGGCAGAAAGCGCCACCACATCACCTGGCACTAAATCCTCCATCGGGATTTCGTATTTCACTGCGGGAGAATATTGATCCCCATGGCGTATGACGGTGGCCATGGTCTTCACCATCTCTTTCAGCTTTTCTGCAGCAATTAAAGAGCGATATTCCTGTACAAACCGGATACCGGTGCTGATTACGACCATTGTGACGATAATCAGGGTTCCGTCTGTATCTTCGGTGAAGTAGTAGATCAAACACAAAAGCGATAACAGGATGTTAAACGGATTGAGGTAGCTTCTTATGAGGAGCTCATACCAAGTTGGAGGCCTTTCATAGGAGATTTGGTTTAGGCCAACCTTTTCTAGGCGATCCCGCGCAACTTGCCCCAGTAGCCCATTTTGATCTGTGTCAAATTCCGAATAGAGTTCCGGAAGCGGCATTCTGGAGTAGTCTACAAGTTTTAAGATCCACCCTTTGCCCGAATCTGATCCGTTGACTTCACGATAACGGAACAAAAACCTGTCTAAGAACTGTTTTAGCCCACTATTCATAAAACAAACGACCTTTCCATACTTTTTTTCACTCTACCCCAACCCCCACAAAAAAAATAGAATGAAGGCCGGCCACCGGATGCATTTCGCGCTAGCGTTTGGAGTGCTAAACTCCTGTTTAGCTTTGACTTATCAGTGAGAGTGAAAGCTAAACAGGAGTTTAGCACTCCAAACGCGTTGCGAAAGAAACGATTACTCTGTTCAGCCTGTTATCTTTAAAAGTTTGCGGTTTAAAAAAATGACTGATTGACTTACGAAGAGATCAAGGTGAGTAATGGAAGTTTCGACGATTGCTAAAGATATACCCCTGATGGACAGGGAGACATTTATACAGTCAATAGCCCCTCTTTGCCGGGACATTGTCTTGGAAACCTTTGTTGACCAACACCATCGAGAGCCCGCTCCTCATGAAATGGAGCACCTGGCACAACAATCTATAGATGAGGCTTCGCTTTTCATGGAAAAAAAGCTTAGTCGGTTAAATCATGCCGGTGAATTGATTCGAGAGCTATTACCGCAAAAGTTCTCCAAAGAAGATGCAGAAAAAGTTGTGGGTGAATTCAAACAAGGGGCAATGCGCCTCAATGGGTTAGAAGAAAATTTTGGCAAGCCTATTCAAAAACAGCTCAATATTTCTACTCCTAGCCTCGACAAATGCTTTGCAATAGGAAAATACTTGTTTCAAGAGAAACGTTTTGAAGATGCAGGCTCCGTTTTTGAATTGCTCGTCCTCTTGAATCCTAACTTTTCTGTTGCTTGGCTAGATTTAGGGCTTGCCCTTCACGAACAAGAAAAGTTCGAAGAAGCTCTTAGCGCATATGCTGCCACCTATCTATTAGATCCAAAACCGTTTCATGCTAGGGCAAAATCGGTCGAAGCCTATTTAGCCCTCAAACTAATTCCCGATGCCGAAGCCGAATATGATGAGTTAGAACAACTTGTAAATACCGATCGGAACGAAGAGTGGAAGAGTGTGCTCAATACTTTAGCCAAAAAAATAGGAGCACTCAAATGACCGGCGGTATAGGAAAATCTCAGGAAGGCAATTTATACCCGATCGCTCCTGACACAAAAACACACGGTCCGGCAGCCACAACCACTCTATCCGGCAGTGATATTGTAAAAGGTCAAAAGGGACTCGGCGAACCTGCCACAGCTTCTGATAAAGAGGTTAAAGGAGGAGCTGTAGCTAAAAAATTGGGCGGTTTGGCAGCTAAAACAGTTGGTGGTGCCGCTTTAGTTGCCTTTTCGGCGCTGATCTCCGCACCCGGTTATTTTATAGCCGGTCTTTTTTTCTTCGATGCTAGGCATTAAACAGACCCACGATAGAGAAATGGATAAACAGAATGGACTGACTCCGAGTAAAACCACAGGAAGCCAAGTGTTTTTGAAAGGAACCAAGTTTGGAGGAAAGCTTTTAGCCGCCTTTTCAACACTTTTTATTGCCACTATTGCTTTATCTGCTGGAATGGAGCTATTAAGACGCGCTGGCTGGAAGTAATAGTCATCATCCCATTCTAAGAAAAAGCACCCTATAAAATTTAACAGGGTGAACAGGATGAACAGGATAAGCTCCGCCCGCAAAAAGCAGTCCCATTGTAAAAGAAAAAGAGGGCTTCGCCATATTAAGTCTTTTCGCAGGCGGAGCTTATCCTGTTCACCCTGTTATTTTTAAGTTATAACCTAAATGTCTCGAGGTTGATGATGTTAAAAGGGGGTGGTGGAGACTTCGTAGGAGACGAACTCTTTCGGCAAAATGATGCCGGCGGCTTTTGCAGCCTCTTCCCATTGCATGTTCAGCACTGTTTTCTTGTCGTCGATGCTGTTTTTCTTCTTCAATTGACGTCGGATATCCCTCCTTTTTTCCAATAAAACGGGCAAATCCTTTGGGTCGGGGATCAACGCCTCAAGAAGTGTGGGAGAAGCTGTAAACAGCCTAGTTGCTTTGCCCGATTTATCAACGCTCAAGGCATTCATGATCGGAATGTAATCCCCTCGTTGAAATCCTTTATCTAACTTATTGGGATTTATTTTTTCTCCCTTCAATAACTCATAAAACAGCAGTTGAAGCCGCTCGTCGTCTAACTTAATGAGCGAAAGTTCCTTCCAGCCCATTTTCCCACCCACGTTGAACTCCATGGAAGAAAATTTTTCTCGAACAGCCTCAAAAAGATGGGCAATCAACTGAGAGTCCCCTTCGACCAAGCTTTGGTAAAGGGGTGCTTTTTCGAATTGTTTGTGTAAAAATCTCTCGACAATCCTGAAGAGTGTTTGAGATTTTTCTGGCGACTTGATGTATTCATCAGGGTCAATAAGAGGATAAATATTTAATTCTCGGGGATAAGTATCTTTGCCCCCAGTAAATTTAGGCTGCTTATTATCCTTATTTACAGACGGCTTATCTGGCTCTCCCTTCTTTTTCTCCTCTTCTACCAACCACTTTCTTTCCCGAAAATTGACAATGTATTCGTAAGAAGAAATATGACTTTCCTTAAGAGTTCTAAAATTCCGAAGCTCTTCTCTCAAAGCCATCGTCAAAATGACAAGCAGCGTTAAAATAAGGGGCAATATTTTCATTCTGCAAGCTCCAACGGATAGCTTGTGGCAGGCAGGAAAGTCTCGTACTCATAAAGAACTCTCCCTTTTTTCAGCTGCAGCCTCAAAAATACAGGGATTTTTTTATAGCCAGGTCTCCAAATTGGACTCCAACGAGTGGGCGCTTGCTGCTCCATATTTTCTACCCCAATCCCAACCTTCGGATTTTCGATGATCATACGGGGATTTGGAGGGACAAAAAAGGACCAGGTCAATTCTTCTGCTCCCTTTAGCAAAACTTCTCGCCTCATCTGCTGAGGAAACACCCCATGCCTTACAGGATCAGGCCATTGGTCTACTACAAAATCTCCATTTACACAGTGAAGCTTGCAAAGCACTTGATCGACAAAAAGGGGGTCAAGACTTGCGCCTACTTGTGACAAAAACACAAGGTCCCCTTCCGGGTCGGTATAAAAACAAACCTCGCCTTCTTTTTTCATCGGAATCGCTTTTAATAGCAGCTGGTCTAAAGAGGTTTCGAAACGGATCTTCTCTCTTAAAAGATCTCGTTCTTTATCAATGGCTTGCTCTCCCAAATTGAGTTCTCTCCACATTCCAAAAACTAAAGAGAGAAGCAACGCCAGCAGAGAACAGCCAATGACTAGTTCAATTAAAGTAACCGACCGTTTCTTCATCGAAAGCATTATCGCTTATCGAAGAATTTAATACTTTTCTGTACAGTGCGAGAAAATGGGGAAGCCATGAACGGGGAGGAATCTCCATCGAATATCTTTGAACAGGCTGGAAAGAACAAGGGGGTAAAAAAGGATCAACCTCCAGAAAAGGTGCTGCCTAAATTAACGCGGGAAGAACTAGAGAAGCTGATACAGGATGTCTATCAGCAGCATGATCAATTTGAGCGGCGACTAGATGAGCTTTATCAAAAAAGTGGATTTTCTCCTCACACAATCAGCCAATATTTAGGAAATCCACAAAATTTATCCGAAGCTCAAAGAAAGGTTCTCGAAGAGAGACGGAATCGATTAAAAAGAGAACTTGGCTTCAAGAAAGGAAAAGAAGTTAAAATAAAACCCAAAGAAAGTGATGATACTACAGCAAAACGAAAAGGGAAAACCCTCGGAGGACGAAAGGGATGGATATCAATGTGAAAAAATTAAGTAAGGTCGACTTTTTCCTTCCTCACACAGAGCAAAATAGTTGGATCGCTTTCTTCACACATCAACTTGCTAAAAGCTTTGAACAACTTGGCATTGAAACCCGTCTCCTTGTTTCTCCAAAAAATAAGGATCCTAAACAGTTTTTGGACGACCTTTTTAAACATGCTCCAGATTGTACACTTTGCTTTAACGGAGTATTGCCGGATGAAAACGGGAACAGCCTTGCCGATCTGATCAAAATTCCTCACCTTGCTATTTTGACAGAATCGCCAAACAATTTTCTCTC
Source organism: Parachlamydiales bacterium (assembly GCA_963765145.1). Lineage (GTDB taxonomy): Bacteria > Chlamydiota > Chlamydiia > Chlamydiales > JAJFMK01 > JAGVKY01. The sequence continues at coordinate 30,805 of CAVXVG010000018.1, read as the reverse complement.
TCTGGCAAAAAGTACCTACACCACAACCTTATCTCCTGACCAACAATATTTAGATATTTTGAAGGAAGGAGGGTGTAAAAAGACCCTTTTCTTCCCTCTAGCCGCCCCTATTCACAAAGGGATAAACCGACCCCTTGCCGATAGAACAGGCTCTGTTTTGATGGCCCCAGTGTGGCTCGATGGGGAAAAGATCAAAGCCTTTTGGAAGCAAAATCTGCCCAAAAAGATGACCGATTTTTTAGAACAGGTGGTAGCTCGCTGTCTTGCCAACCGCTCCGTCAGCTATTTCCATGCTTTTCAGCTTGTGCTTTCTGAATATCCTCAAGAAGAGCAAAAACAATTTCTCCCTTGGACAACCTTTGCCCTTTTTGACCAAATTGAATCGGTTTTAAGAGAAGCCGATGTTGTCGAGCTTTTATCTGCTCTGAATGGGTTAAAAATCGACTTAGCGATCGAAAAAGGAACATTAAAAAAATGGGAGACTCGTTTGGGCACTCTTGCAGTAAACTGTACCTTTCACGAAGGGGTGTCACCTGAAGAAACTCTCTATCTTATTGGAAACACCAAGATCTTCTTGGCTAGCTCCCCCCAATTTAAATTTGGGGCAACCGGCGACCTCTATACGGCTCTCTTAATGGGCGCTTACACTTTCCACAGCTCTTCTGAATTCCTGGAATGGGGCTATGGCAAAGATCGGGGCGTCTTTTTCTATCCTTACCAAAATAAAGAGGCCATCTTAGAACGGGCAAAGCTTGTCTTAGCTAAACCCGAATCTTTCCAAGAAGAAGTTAACAAAGGGCGCAAGATAGTGCTAGAATCGGAAACGTGGCTAAACAGAGCGCAGCTTTTGATCGACTTTATCCCATCCATTTTAGGGCAAGCTCATGGGGTTGTTTGAACCCCTCAATAGGTGGTTCAAAGAGAATGGAAGAGACCTTCCTTGGCGACAGATAAGAACCCCCTATTCTACTTGGATTTCTGAGGTGATGTTGCAACAGACACAAGTCTCTGTTGTGATTCCCTACTTTGCCCGATGGATGGAACGATTTCCTACGATTGAGACATTGGCAACAGCCCCTTGGGAAGAGGTTGTCAAAGTGTGGGAAGGGCTTGGATACTATTCAAGGGCCAAAAATTTACACCTGGGCGCCCAAGAAGTTTTAAATCGTTTCAGCGGCAACCTTCCTGATCAGCTCGACGCTCTTTTATCGATCAAAGGCATTGGCCCCTATACAGCAGGCGCCATTCTATCTTTTGCCTTTCATAAAAGGGCTGGCGCAGTTGATGGCAATGTAGCTCGTGTATTGTCACGCCTTTTCCTTGTGACCGATCCGGTCGACGTAGAAAAAACTAGAAAAGGGCTTCAAACGACATTAGAGGAACATCTTCCTTTAGCAATGCCCTGGATTGCCCAGGAAGCTTTGATCGAGCTAGGTGCGCTAGTTTGTCAAAAAAAGGCCAAATGCATTAACTGCCCCCTACAAGTAAACTGTAAAGCGTTTCAGGCTGGGATTGCCGACACTTTGCCGAAGAAAAAAAACAAAATACAGGTCACACGAATCTATAGACATGTGGCTGTCATCCAATCTGAAGATTTCCTTCTTGTTAAGCAAGGAACCGAAGGGCAAGTGATGGGCTATCTCTACGAGTTCCCATTTTTAGAAACAACAGAGAGCGGGCTTCCTTTAAGCCATATCGAAAAGCAGTTTTCGCAGCATTTAAACCTGCCCCTTCAACTTTTAGACTCTTTTGATGAGGTACAGCATGGGTTTACCCGGTTCTCCGCCTCCCTTTTCCCTTTTCTTTTTTCAAGTCACAAACTTGCAGTACCTTCACCATATCTCTGGGTAAAAAAGGAAGAAATTGAGAAGATGCCATTTTCATCGGGTCACAAAAGAATTCTACGTAAATGGCAACTTTCTTACACCTAGAGGCATCAAGTGGTTGGGGCGGTCAAGAGATCCGCATATTGAGCGAAGCTATCTCTATGCGAGAGCAAGGCCACCAAGTTTGTTTAGGGGTACAAAAAGGGGCCATATTGGGTGAAAAAGCACTCCAAAAAGGCTTTCGAGTCCATTTCCTCGATTTTAGAAGACGCTTTTTTCTTTTCACTATTTTCTATTTATTTTTTTTCCTCCTTATAAAAAAAATCGATATTGTAGTGACTCACTCTTCTAGAGACAGTTGGCAAGGGGGCATTGCAGCAAAGCTTGCTAAATGCCGCGTTGTTAGAACACGTCATTTGTCTACTAAAACAAGAGCGGGTATGAACGCTTACGTTCTTTACCATCTTTTAGCCGATAAAGTGATAACAACCTGCGAGTCTGTGGCCCAACAGATCCGAAAAGACGCGCGGCTTGGGAATGAGCGGTGTCGATCAATTCCTACAGGAGTAGAACCTCAAATCATCGATGAAAAACTTAAAAGATCGATCTTCAAAAAACCTTCCCCTTTTGTCATAGGAACCGCTTGTATTCTTCGCTCTTGGAAAGGGCTCGACACTTTAGTGGAAGCCTTATCTATTTTAAAACATGAAGAAGAAATCTCTCTCTTGATTTTAGGAGATGGGCCAATGCTGCCTCACCTTAAAAAACAGGCAGAACAACTTGGGCTATTAGATAGAATCATCTTCACTGGACACTTGGAAAATCCTTTTCCTGCAATAGCTACAATGGATCTTTTCCTACTATTAAGCACGGCAAATGAAGGGGTAAGTCAAGCGTCTCTTCAAGCAGCTTACTTAGCAAAACCCCTTATCACAACAGCTACGGGCGGCTTAAAAGAGGTTGCTATCACCGGAAAAACAGGCATTATCGTTCCTCCTAATTCTCCACAAGCTGTCGCAAAGGCAATTCTTACTCTCAAGAATAATCCAGCTCTAAGAGCGGAATATGGCCAAGCCGCCAAAACCCTCTTGTTAGATAAGTTCCAATGGAACCACACCCTACAAGCCCTCTCCAGCTTCTACACTTTTTAAAGAAAGAAAGAGTTGCATTACATCTATCTAGGAACAAGCTACCAATAAAAATAACAGGATGAACAGGGTGAACAGGATAAGCTCCGCCAACTAAACTAATTTTTATTTGCAAAATGATAATGCTAGGCGGAGCTAATCCTGTCGCCGAAGGCGATCCTGTTCATCCTGTTATTTTATTCTTTTTAGATATTTGTAGTAGGAGGAGAGGGCGTTGTAGAGGGAGATTTCGAAGCCGATGGACCCTTGAAAAAGGCCCCGCTTGATGATGTACGACTTAAAAAAAGCGGCCACTCCATGAAAGAACGGGGACCATGGCTTTGCTGTTTTGCCAACAGCCGCAAGGGTTGTATACCGATCCATCTTTTGCAAAAAATCGGATACTGAAAGGAAAGGGGTGTGGGTCAGAGGGTTTATTAAAGAAACAACATTGAAGCCAGTTGTGATCACTGCCTCATGAACGGCTCGATCCGAAAATGCAGTCTTTTTTCTATTATAGAGGCGAACAACACGGTCTGGCCACCAGCCGCAGCTCCAAATCCATCTATCCCGGTAATAGTTTTTACGAGCGACAGAATAAACACACTCTTGCTGAAGCTGAAGAGATAAAATCTCATCTACAAGATTATCTGGTGCCACTTCGTCGCTGTCGACAGAAAAAATCCAATCGTTTTTTGCTAAAGCTGAAAGCGCGTTGTGCGCTTGCCCAAAACCGCTAAATGGTAAATCTACTAACTTTACACGCGGAAAGGAAGAGACAATCTCTTTTGTATTATCGGTAGAGCCTGTGTCGGCAACAATCACCTCATCGAATCTATCCAAAGCCTGCAAAACTTTTTGGATCGTTCGCCCACTATTTTTGGCTAAAATGGTGACAGAGATCATTAGACCTTTTGCATAACTTGCTTGAAAAAACTGATGATTTTTGTACGAATTGGAGTTTTAAATTTATCGGCAATATTTACATATTGCCGATAAATTTAAAACTCCAAGGCGTCTAATCTTTATGCCATCGTTCAACCGCGGGAGCTTTCACGCGCTGAAATGATAGGTTAATTGTTGCGATTGGTATAACTTGAACTCTTGAGGCAGAAAAAGCTACTCTCCAAAAAATCCCGAGTATAGTGCAAGTTCGATGAAAATCTACATCTTCATGAAACCTTTTTTCTTGGGCAGTACCAGAGACAAAGACCTTTTAAACAGAGACCTTAAAGCCCTTGGTCATGAAGTTGAGATCTTTTTAAATCCTTCCATCCCTACAAAAAAGGGGGACATCAATATCCATCTTGAAAATATCGAACCAAAAGCAATGCCATGGGCCCGCATCAATTGGCTCATTCCTAATCATGAATGGTTAACGTCCTTGCCTGAAGAGCTAAAAACAATGGATCTGGTTTTGTGTAAAACAAAAGAAGCAAAACGAATTCTTGATCAATACATTTCAAACACTTTTTTCTTGGGATTCACAAGCAAAGACCAATATTTACCCGAGGTGGAAAAAGATTATCGCTCTCTTTTTCATTATCAAGGAGGAACATCGTGGCAAAGGGGCAGTTTCTGGTTAGAAAGAACGTGGTCAAATGATCTTGCACAAACATTACCCCACTTAACTATCACGCGTGTTGATCCTCCATCTTATGAAAAAGGGTCTCTAACGGTTATGAGCGGCCCTATGCAGCCATCTGTACAATTTCATACCCTTCAAAACAGGTGCGGCATCCATCTTTGCCCTAGCGAAACAGAAGGATTTGGCCACTCTCTTAATGAAGCCAGGTCTATCGCCGCTGTCGTGATCACTCTAGATGCTCCCTCCATGAATGAACTTATCTCTGATAAAGAGTGTCTTATTCCCTTTTCCTATAAGCGACTCGAAAAATACGGCTATGCCGATCTTTATCGTTACGATCCGAGAGAGTTGGTCAAAAAGGTTCAAACAGTTGTTAGCTGGCCAAAAGAAAAACTACAGGCGATCGGGCTAGAAAATCGTAAACGGTATTTACAAGAACAAGAAGAGTTTAGGGAAAGGCTCAAAAAAATCCTCTCTGACGTTAAAATTGATAAAAATAAAGAGTGACAGTGTGCAAGAGGTCTACTCTTCAGAATAAAGCCTTTCCATATCTCGCATGGCATTTAACACCCTCTCAATGTGCCCTTCAACTTTTACAGGCCGTTCAATCCATCTGATAATGCCTTCGCTATCGACCACAAAGGTGCTGCGAATAACGCCAAAATAGGTCTTTCCGTACATCGATTTTTCTTTCCAAACATCGAAAGCGTCACAGACAGAATGGTCTGTGTCTGCAAGTAAAGGGAAGTTTAAATCATACTTTTTCTTGAATTGCTGGTGAGACTCGATCGAGTCAGGGCTTATTCCTACGACAGAAACACCGATATCATCGAATTGTTCTAAAGAATCTCTAAAAGAGCAGGCCTCTGCGGTACACCCTTCTGTGTCATCTTTTGGATAAAAATAGATTACAAATGGCCTTCCGTAACTTTCATCACTGGTGAATGTCCTACCCAGGTCATCCTTAAGCTTGAAAAAGGGAATTGTGTCGCCGATCTTTAACTTGAACTCTTGAGGCATAAGAAGCTACTCTCCAAAAAATCCCGATTATAACGGAAGTTCGATGAAAATCTACATCTTCATGAAACCTTTTTTTTTGGGCCTTACCAGAGATGAAAACCTTCTAACTAGCGAGCTTAAAGATCTCGGTCATGAAGTTAAGACCTTTTTATATCCCTCAATCCCCACAAAAAAGGGAGACATCAATATCCATCTTGAAAATATCGAACCCAACGCAATGCCATGGGCCAGCATCAACTGGCTCATTCCTAATCATGAATGGCTAGCGTCCTTGCCTGATGAGCTAAAATCAATGGATCTGGTTTTGTGTAAAACAAAAGAGGCAAAAAGAAGTCTTGATCAACATATTTCAAACACTTTTTTCTTGGGATTCACAAGCAAAGACCAATATTTGCCTGAGGTGGAAAAAGATTATCTCTCTCTTTTTCATCATCAAGGAGGAACATGGCAAAGAGGCAGTTTCTGGCTAGAAAGAACTTGGTCAAATGATCTTGCACAAACATTACCCCACCTCACTATCACACGTACGAATCCTCCATCTTATGAAAAAGGGTCTTTAACTGTGATTGGCGGCCCTATGCAGCCATCTGTACAATTTCATACCCTTCAAAACAGGTGCGGCATCCATCTTTGCCCTAGCGAAACAGAAGGATTTGGCCACTCTCTTAATGAAGCCAGGTCTATCGCCGCTGTCGTGATCACCCTAGATGCTCCCCCCATGAATGAACTGATCACCGATAAAGAGTGTCTTATTCCTTCTACCTATAGCCAACCAAAAAAAAGCGGCTATGCCGATCTTTATTATTATGATCCAAGAGAGATGGTCGAAAAGGTTAAAGCAATAGTGAGTTGGCCAAAAGAAAAACTACAAAAGATCGGGCTAGAGAATCAGAAACGGTATTTGCAAGAACGGAAAGAGTTTAAAGAAAGGCTCAAAAAAATCCTCTCGGAGGTTAAAATCGACAACGATAAAGAGTAGATCCCCATGGAAATTATAAAAAGGCCGCGAAGAAACCGTTTTTCTCCAACTAGAAGAGCGTTAATCAAAGAAACAAAATTTTCTGCCGGACAATTGATCGCCCCCCTTTTCATTAAAGCGGGTGTCAATCAAAAAGAGCCCCTTCCATCACTCCCAGGCGTTTTTGCTTTTACTGCGGACGCGGCTTTGAAAGAGTGCGAAGAACTATTAAAACTTGGCATTGGCTCTGTCATCCTTTTCCCCATCATTGATAAAAGCGAAAAAGACCACGATGGGACAAAGGCTTTAAGCCGATCGAATCACCTGGCAAGGGCTGTGCAACTGATAAAAAAGGAATGCCCAGAAATGGTGATCATGGTCGATATCGCTCTTGATGCCTACACCTCTCACGGGCACGATGGGTTGATAAATGGTTCAGGCTATGTCTTGAACGACCCTACCAACGATATTTTAGCCAACATGTCGGTTCTTTATGGCGAGCTTGGCGTCGACTATGTGGCCCCAAGCGACATGATGGATGGACGTGTCGGGAAAATTCGAAAACAACTCGATGAGAGAAAGCTGTGTAATGTGGGTATCTTGGCCTACACAGCCAAATATAGTTCAGCTTTTTATGGCCCTTACAGAGACACACTCGACTCTACCCCTACGATTGGAGATAAAAAGGGATACCAAATGGACCCTTGCAATGTAAAAGAAGCCCTTTTAGAGGCCTCTTTAGACGAGGAAGAGGGGGCTGACCTGCTGCTTGTGAAACCGGCCCTTGCCTATTTAGACATCATCTATAGAATCCAACAAACAACGTCGCTGCCGGTCGGAGGTTTTCATGTCAGCGGAGAATTTGCCATGTTAAAAGCTGCGGCTGAGAAAGGGTGGCTGAATTATGAAAAAGCCCTGCAGGAATGTATCACGGCCATTTTCCGTTCCGGCGCCAACTTCTGCATCACCTACGGCTCTAAAGATTTAGTTCCCTATCTCTAACACAGAAGACTTGTTAAAAGCACGCAAGCCGAGAAAGTTTTTTTTTGTCCGCGAAGCGTTTGGAGTGCTAAACTCCTGTTTAGCTTTGACTTGTCAGTGAAAAGTGAAAGCTAAACAGGAGTTTAGCACTCCAAACGCTTCGCGGACCATCCCTGTTTTTGTTGGAGGGAAAAGGGGAGTGTGGCTTAGGTTGATGCATAAGATGAAGATTCTCCTGTTTGGACAAATCAACGGTTCTGGCCTAGAAACGGACAAAAAAATACTAGAGTCGGAACTAACAGCCCTTGGCCATGAGGTTATCTTCCATTCTTTTCTGTCATCTATCCCTCGAGCAGAAAGGGGAGATCTAAATATCCATTTGGAAGCCATCAATGACAAATGTTTAGACAGATCTCCTTATAATATTTTTATTCCCAATCCAGAATGGTACATCCAAGACATGGATCTTCTCGATAAAATCGATCTCATTGCGTGTAAAACGCATGAAGCGGAAAGGATCTTTAATGAGATGGGATATAAAACCATTTTTTTGGGATTCACAAGCCCCGACTGCCTCAGGAAAGATGTAAAAAAAGAATTCAATCACTATTTTCACATGCGAGGCTCAAGCGACACCAAAGGATCGGTAGCCTTGATAAGAGCATGGATGGCGCAAACAGGCCCCTCGCTTCCTTTCCTCACCGTAACAACCCATATCCCTCCTGGGGTAAAAAGCAAACTTTTTGAAGTGCTTGACCACAGACTTCCTGAAGATGAATATTCCCACCTTATAAACAGCTGTGGGGTTCATCTCTGCCCAAGCGAAACGGAAGGATTTGGTCACTCTCTCTTTGAAGCGATGTCCACAGAAGCTGTCGTTATCACTGTCAATGCACCCCCCATGAATGAATTGATCGACAACCCTTGGTGCTTGGTCCCTTATAAAAACACGCAGCTTTGTCAGTTGGGTGTCCGCTACTTTTTTGACACAAGAGACTTAGTTAAAGTCGTACGCCATCTGATGACTTGGCCAGAAGAAAAACTTCGTGCCGTAGGGCACAAAAACCGTGAAAAATTCCTCAAAATGGATCAGGCATTTAAAGCTCGATTAAAAGAGATCCTCCAATTAATAGGGGAAACATAATGGAACTTTTTAATAAGTTACTTTGTCTTCTATGGGATAGCCGTAAGCGACTGCAAGCTCTTGCAGTCTTCTGAAAAAAGAGGGTTCTAGGTTCTTTTCAAGATAGGCCCAAGTCACCCTAAAGTCATTCGGAAAGGGGTGATGGTTGATGTCTTGAGGTATTCTATTGACAAGGCTTGGATCAATTTGACAACCGATCATATGGGAAAATTCATCCAGCCGTTCCTGAAAGTCTTCAATGCGCAAGGTCATCACCGATTTGCGTTCGGCTTTTAAATTCCAGTAGTACCAATATTTGGCACACTTGACCGGGACTGGGTCATTTCTTGAAATTTCCGGGCAGCAATTCACAATATATCTCCAAGCATGCTCCCAAGAAAGATTATTAGGAGAAACTGTTCTTCCATACATCGAATTGATCACTTTGATTGGATCTCGTACAAGGTGAATCACAACATCAAAATCAAGCTTCCCTTTGGGAAAGTTCCAGTTGTATAGGGTGTAATTAGCATCAGCAGCTAATTGCCAGGCCACACACCCCTGAGGACCCCATTCTTCGTGACCAACCTTCAAGCCGGAGCGTCTTAAAACAGCCGTCACATAGGTTGTACCGCTTCTTGCACATCCTGTAACAAGAAAAGGGGCTCTAGAGACATTAACGTCTGCTATGATTGGAACCACAAGGCACAGAAAAAGGAAAAAAAAATGTCTCATGCAAATATTTCGGAAAAGAAAAGGCCCATCATTTTAAAGCTTCTTTCCTCGGTGAGTCGATCATACATCAACCCCCCTTTTGGATCATTCGATTCTGGGTTAGTAAAAGCATGCGATGCCCTTCCAAACAGATGCATCTGCCAATCTACGTCTGCCTCCTTCATCTCCTTTTCAAATTCTAATCGATTTTCAAGCGAAACAAGGGGATCTAAAAACCCGTGCATCAAAAGGAGAGAGCTTTTTATCCCTTTGGCTATCGGTAGTTTTTTCCCCACTTTATCACCCATCTTATAGCCCAAAGAGGCATGGAAAGTGGCAACCCCTTTCAATGGAAGCCCCATTTTAAAAAGCTCGATGGCAGCAAGGCCGCCAAAGCAAAATCCAATCGCCCCAACTTTGTCCGGATCAACCTCCTTTTGCTTCTTTGCCGCTTCCACCGCACCTTCCATTCGATTCCGAAGCTCTTGCCGATCTTCAAAAAGGGCCCCTGCCCATGCGGCCGCCTCTTCGGCAGATTTTGGAGTTCTTCCTTCGCCATAGTAGTCTGCCAAGAAAACTGCCCATGGGTATGTGGATACAATTCTTTTTGCATACTCGCGTCCCACATGGTCTTTTCCTTTCCAATAAGGAATTAAAACAAGTGTAGGAAATGGCCCCTTTCCTTTCGGTAAAAGCAGCTCTCCCTGCGCCATCACTGAACCAGCCGAATACTCGATCATAAAAAAACATCCCGTTATTAATTCGCGAAGCGTTTGGAGTGCGAAACTCCTGTTTCGCACTCCAAACGCTCACGCGAAAGGTAAGGGCATCCTAGCTTAAAAAACAGGCAAGGGTAAAGGCTTCTTTATTGACGCTCGTAGTAGATGAGGTCGTAGAGACGGTCGCCGGCAGGGGTTCTATAGCCAACATCGCGAAGCCATGCGCTCATCTCAAACCCAAAGCGGGTTTTGGACGAACAGGTCATGAAGATATCCAATGGCATCGAAAGGCCAATGCCTTTGTCATAGTAGATCGAGCCGTTGAGATGGTCGTCTCCATTGGTCCAGGTATACCAGAAAAAGAGCTTCAAACCACTTGGAAACTGCCTTGCGACTTGAAAACGGGCGCCCCAGTCACGAGCCAAAAACTTTCCAAGGTTAACCTCAAAGGCTAAGTCGGTGGCCCTCCAATCGTAGTAAAGGTCGACAAAAGCCTGAGTGCCAAGAAATGGCACATAGGTAGGGATGTATCCATTGAGTTTGCGGATATTATTGGTCCAGCCAAGTCCATTAAAGGTCCTTCTCCTTACAACGGCAGCGTCAAAACCTATCGCGAAGGGAGAGCACACCGGATAATAGAGATACTCAAAGTCAAGCCCGATATACATAGGGTTGAAATAGCCTGTGGATACGCGGGAATAGTGCCCTCCTCCAATGGCCATATTTTTCTGCAGATAGAACTCATCAACTAAAATGCCCCTTTGCTTTTCATATGTGATGATCTGCGTATGGACATTGATCAGCTGGGAAGGATTTAAAATATCTACATCTGAGGCATCTTTTAAATAGGAAAAAAGGAGATAGCCTAACTGCAATCGATAATTGACGTTGCACCAAGGAACCTGCCCATCAAATTCGGCAGTGATTCCTGCGCCATATTTAAACTTTCCTCGTGAACTGCCAAAATAGGAGTGGAATCGTGGCAAAAGAGCCGGTTCTAACCAAGGGAGGTCTCTTGAATAAAGGACACGAGGTGCCAGCGTATCATTACAAGAGACCTCTTCAAGTGGAGAGATTAAAGCCAATTCATAATCGGAAATGTCGTCTTGAAGATGACCTCTGAGGTATTCTCCAAAGAAGCGATACTCTTGTATTGGCATGCCGAGGACTGTCTGAACAACATAGACTTGATCGACATCATCCGGAAGAAGTGCGGTTAAAATCGATGTGAGCCTATTTCTCACCGCGCTTTCTTGCCAATATTTCTCGTTTTCAACAGTGATCTTTAATGTCTTTAATTGGCACGAATCATAATAGGTTATAATCCGTTCGACATAAAAACCTTGCGTACAGAAAGCTTGGACAATTTCATGCAAAAAAAGGTCCATCGGCCTATAAGGGCCCACCTCTTCAAAATTCTTTGGGCAACTATAGGGAAGAGGATCATCAATCTTGGGAACAAATCCCTCGGTGCACCCAAAATTATAAAAGGCAGAGGCGGCAAAGCTAAATTTCTTTCCTCTGACTTCCGCGAACGTCAAATCTATCGCGTCTAAATAGCGATATTTCAACCCGTAGTTGATTTTAGATCTTTGATCTCTTCCATGTGGATGAGGGTCGCAATCGTAGTGGATGGCATCATACTCGGCCGTCAACGATATCCCTTCTAACCACATCCCACCCCAAGTTCTAAAAGGATAGAAGGCAACGCCGCCAAAAAAACCTCGGATTCTTTCCCATCCATAACCAAAAGAGCCCTCTAGATTGAGCCCCGGTAAAACCTGTGTTAACACCACATATTTTGATTGAAACGATTTGGTCCCTAAACAATCGTTCCACCCAATGGCAATGCCAGGCAATCGATAATCGCTGTCTTCAGGAAGGAACGGAGCAAATTTTAGGTTAAGCCCTTTGTCAGAAAAATCGCCAAAACCGTGAGGACTTAAGAGAGGATCATCTACTCCCCTGAACACTCTGTAGCTGCCCGAAACCTCGAAACGAGGCAAAAACTCACAGCGTAAATTCCAGTTGTAATAGGGAGGGGTTGAGGCAAATCCAAATGCTAACTCTCCCGGGTCGCCCATCCGGCTGTTGGGCATCAGAATGTAGCCCCCCTCCAGAATGTTGTTGTAGGTCACCGGAAAACTGCGGCAGGGGCTACATTCCCATTGCTGGATAAAGCAAAGGTCCCTTTCTAGCCGTTCCGGCCCATCGAAAGCCGCACAACTGTTGATAGAAAAAAGGAGTATAGAGAATTTTAGGCCCATTGTTCCGGGGTCGCGAGGAGGGCCACCAGCTTCTCTGCAGCTCTTGCAGCCATACCTCCATCGACGATTCGATGGTCGCAAGAGATCGAAAGGTACTGTTTGTAACCAATTTCAATTTGACCATTTCGAACGACAGGCACCTGTTCCATTTTGCCGATTCCTAAAATAGCCGTTTGTCCATACGGAATTAAAGGCGTTCCTAAAACACCTCCTAATGTGCCGAAATTAGAAATCGAAAGGGTTCCCCCTCTCATTGATTCAGGCGCAAGAGTACCAGACCTTGCCCCCTCTTTAATGATGTCAAACTGTTTGACAAGATCGTTGAAGGGAAGCTTATCGACCCCTTTGATGACCGGAAGTAAAAGACCTTCCTTCGTATCAACAGCAATTCCCAGATCCACGCTTGGATGAAGGTAAATTTCTTTCTTATCTGCATCCACTGAGGCATTTAAAAGCGGAAATTCTTTTGCGACAAGTGCCCAGGCCTTCATGAAAAAAACAGTTAAGGTAACGCCGGTTTTACTCTCCCGCGCTTTTTTAAGCGGCGTCGGATCGTGTGCGATAACGTATGTGAATTGAGGCACCTCCGAATGGCTTTTGATCATCGTATCGGCCATCAACCACTGAATGCCACGTAGAGGAATGACCTGATCTCCCTCTTTTTGGAAATTCTTTTTTGTCCCTTTTAAAGAGATTGATCCTCTTACATCTTCAACAGTCACCTCTCCTTGAGAGCCGGTTGGGATCAATTCTTCCAGGTGAACACCTAGCATTTTAGCAAGTTGCCTTGTAGCGGGGGCTGCGAGTACTTTATCTTTTTTGCATCGCTCAGGTGTTGCCACTTTTGGAGATGCTGTATCGGCCTCTTTCTTTACCTCTTCCACTTTTTCAGCCTTCCCGGCTGTGGCGATCGAATAGAGAGGTTTGCCTGTGATGGCCATCTCTCCCACTTTCCAAAACACCTCTTTTAGAATGCCAGGCTCAGGGGAAGGAAGCTCGACTGTTGCTTTATCGGTCATGACAATAACAACAGGTTCATCTTGACCAAGTGGATCGCCGACTTTTTTGAGCCACTCGACCACCTCTCCCTCAACAACGCCTTCTCCAATATCAGGTAAGTTTACTGTGACGATACGTTCCATAGGGGCCTCTTTACAGATTCAATGTTTTGATAAGCGATTTTTTTACGCGGGGCGCATCGGGGATATAAGCTTCTTCCAACGTGTGAGGAAAGGGGGTGTCAAGTCCTGCACACCGTTCGATAGGTGCTTCAAGATAGAAAAAGCAGTTTTCTTGTAGTCTTGCGACAATTTCTGCCCCAAACCCTTGGGTGATGGGAGCTTCATGCGCCACAACACAGCGACCAGTTTTTTCTACAGAAGCCACTAAAGTATCGATATCGAGGGGATTTAACGTTCTCAAGTCGATCACCTCAACCGAAACTCCCTTTTCTCTTTCCACTTCTAAAGCTGCAGCTAAATTTTGATGGGTTTGTGCTCCCCATCCAATCAAAGTGATATCTTCACCCTCTTTGACTATTTTTGCCTTGCCAAACGGGATAAGATATTTCTCGTCCGGGACCTCTTCTTTAATGGCTCGATAGATTCTTTTAGGTTCGAAAAACAAAACCGGATCTTTTGATTCGATCGCAGACCACAAAAGCCCTTTGGCCTCATACGGTGATGAGGGGATGACAACAATAAGCCCTGGAGTATGTAAAAATTGGGCTTCAGGAGACTGTGAGTGGTAATGACCGCCGTGGATGCCGCCGCCATAAGGGGTGCGGATGACCATCGAAGCAGTATACTGATCGTTGGTTCTATAACGCATTTTGGCCACTTCATTCACAATCTGGTCGTAAGCAGGAAAGATATAGTCGGCAAATTGAATTTCAGCAATCGGCTTAATGCCTGTTTGAGCAAGCCCAACAGCAAAACCGATGATTCCCTGCTCGCAAAGAGGGGTGTCAAAACATCTTTCCTTGCCGAATCGCTCTTGCAAGCCCACTGTGACACGGAAAACGCCTCCAAAGTGGCCTACATCTTCTCCAAAAGTGACAAGATCGGGCCTCTCTTCAAAAGCTTGGTGTAGGGTTTGATTCAGAGCCTGGATAATTGTACGTTCAGCCATCAACTTCTTTGAGCTCCTCTTCCAAACGTTTTGGGACATCGTGATAGACCCCTTCAATCATGCTATGCATAGGCGGCGGCGGCGCGGCTTTGGCCACCTGAATGGCTTTGGTGATCTCTTCTTGGATTTGGCTCTTTAACTCTTCGGTTTTAGAACTATCCCACAACCCTTTTTTGGTTAAATAGGCATCAAGTCTTTTGATGGGGCATTTTTCGGCCCATTGTTTGACCTCTTCGTCGTTACGGTAACGGGTCGGGTCATCGGATGTTGAATGACCTCCCATCCGATAGGTCATCGCTTCAATCAAAGTAGGTCCTTCGCCATTAAGGGCCCTTTCTCGTGCTTCTTTGACAACCGAATAGACAGCGATGGGGTCGTTTCCATCGACGCGCACCCCTTTGATTCCATATCCGGAGGCTCGCAACACAATCCCTTCTCCGCCAAATTGAGAGCTGCATACCATAGAAATGGCATATCCATTGTTTCTGCAAAAAAACAGAGTCGGTGTTTTGTAAACAGCTGCAAAATTGAGCCCGGCGTGAAAGTCCCCTTCTGAGGCTGCGCCATCTCCGAAATAAACGAGTGCAATGCTTTGCTCTTTTTTTAGGCGCATGCCGTAGGCAGCCCCAACAGCATGAGGAATCTTTGTTCCAATAGGAGATGAACAGGTGACAACGTTATACTTCCGAGAACCAAAGTGGTTTGGCATCTGCCTGCCCAGCAACGGATCGAGTCCATTACAGAACATATGATGAACATACTCTTGGATTGGATACCCTCTGTAAAAGAGGCAGCCATTTTCTCGGTATTGAGGATAAAGCCAATCTTCCATCATCAATCCGGCGCTACTGGCCACTGAACAGGCCTCTTCACCAAG
Source organism: Parachlamydiales bacterium (assembly GCA_963765145.1). Classification (GTDB taxonomy): domain Bacteria; phylum Chlamydiota; class Chlamydiia; order Chlamydiales; family JAJFMK01; genus JAGVKY01. The sequence continues at coordinate 15,475 of CAVXVG010000018.1, read as the reverse complement.
AGCACTCATGGCAAAAGAGATCGTCCCTTGCCTTTGCAAAGTGATCATCCGCTCATCTAACAAGCGGCATGTCCACATCGTTTTCAGGATGGAGATTAAAACAGCATCGCTTGGAAAAAATTTAGGTGTGCCTATCAAGTCTCCGTCACTTGAGAGAACTTGGTAGGACTTCAATAAATCAGTCAAAGAACCCTTTACCTTTAAGAACCCTTACATTGTACGACGGATCACCTCTTCTTGGCAAAGGATGTAAAATAATGTTTCTACTTACAGCCGGAAAGTAACGAGTCTCACGACTGAGGCCCCTTGTGCTAGAGCCGTTATTGGCATGAATGGTTCAAAATTTTTTATACCTCGATCCCTCATGAGCAAAAAGTTGGCAGCTAGCACAATAATCGGAAACGCGATCAATTTAAGGTCTTTTTTTGAATAGCGATGCTCTGTCGGGTGTAAAGTGAGCGCATCGATCACTTCAAATTTTTTGCTTTTCGATTTTAAAAGTGCTAGGCAACCTCCCACCGCTAACCATGGAGCCGCATCTCTAAGCTTTCCCTCTTTAAAGCGGTGATAAAGAGTGCAAACTTTAACCAGTTCACAAAAAGCCAGCATAGAGGTGACCGGGTCAAAATTTTCAGATTTTTCCTTTAAATACACCTGCGCCTTTGCAATGATAAACGACGCTACAATCCCAGCCATCCCAAAACTCCCCTAACATGATGTAAACCGCGCAAGCGTTTGGAGTGCGAAACTCCTGTTTCGCTTTGACTTTCAAAAAGTGAAAGCGAAACAGGAGTTTCGCACTCCAAACGCTTGCGCGGCGTTCGAACTCGTATTGATTAAACCCGCCTTTTCGGTGATAATTTCAACACTATGCGATTAAAACGGGTGACCATCACAGGATTCAAATCTTTTCGTGACAAAAGTGTGATCGAATTTGGCGAGGGAATCACAGCCATTGTCGGCCCCAATGGTTGCGGAAAGTCCAATGTTCTCGACGCAATCCGCTGGGCCCTTGGCTCTGGATCTGCCAAATCTCTTCGGACAGGAAAGATGCCCGATGTCTTATTTAGTGGAACCGAGAAAAGCAAAGGGAAAGGGATCGCCGAAGTTAAAATTCTTTTTGAGGCAGAAGGAGACCCTCTCCGTATCGGTTCCTCTGAAATTGAAATTGGACGAAAACTTTCTTCCGATGGCCTTTCTGACTACTACGTCAACGATAAAAACGTCCGACTAAAAGATTTGCAGCTTCTTTTGCACCGGATGGGACTTGGAAAAGAGGGCTTTTGGTGTTTTGAACAGGGAAAAGTAGACCAGGTGATTACTTGGAGCCCTGAAGAAAGACGGGCAGTATTTGAAGAAACCTCCGGTATTTCTCTTTACCTATCTCAAAAAAGGGATGCTCTTGAAAAATTAGGAGAGACGCAATCTAAGCTTCAGATACTTCATGAAAGAGAAAAAGAGGCAGAAAAACTGCTGGAACTTTTAAAAACGCAGGCAACGGCAACAGAAAAATATCTTAAGCTCAAGGAACGGTCCAATAAAGTAGAGCGGGAACTGTTTGGAGCCAGACTTTTTCATGTAGAAGAATCGATCAAAAACGAAGAAGTGCGCCACCACACTTTATTGGGCGAAAGGCTAGAACTTGAAGAACAAGAAAAAGGGTTCAAGCAGCAAATCGATCCTCTAGAAAAAGAGGCCATGAACTGCTTGCAAGACAAGCAAAGGGCAGAAGAGGAGCTTCTCCACCTTCACCACGCAATAGAAAATAGTAAAAAGGAGTTAGAGCACCTCAACGGAAAGATCCGCGGGCTTGAAAACATTGTTCATGATCGAAAGCAACGGATTGAGAGAGAAGAGAAGACAAAACTTCAGATAGAAAAAGAGATCGAAGAATTAAAGAAAGGGGGAAATAGCTCTTTGATCGCTTCATTAAAGCAAAAATTAGAAAAGGCATTTCTTTTAAGAGAGCAAAAAGAGGAAGAGTTAGAGAAGATACTCCAGGTCGAAAAGAAAGAAGAGGAAGAGCGGCTCAAGAAAGTTAAAGAGACTCATGCCATCGAACAAAAGCTTCTCCATATTCAGCAACTGAAAAGAGTGCAGCAAGACATTGCCCGAGTAGAAAGTCTTTTATGGCCCGATCTTGAAGAAAAAGAGGCACGATTGAAGCATGTAGAACGAACGATTAGGCAATTGTCGGAAGAAGCCGCTAAAAGTTCGGGACGTCTCAGATCGCTTGATGAAATCATAAAAAAATTGCCCGGAAACTTACCTGGCAACCTCAAAATCCAGGAACTTTACCCTGAAAATGCAACTCCTCTACTGAAAAAATTCGCTCTTAAAAAAGAGACCATTGAAAAAGGAAGCGCCCTACTTGGCCCCTACTTCAATGCACTCGCAATAAAAGACCCATCAGAACTTCCCACCCTTTTGAAGCATGTAGAGGGGCTTTCCTTTTCTCTTTATGTTGGCTCTGATCCAGAATTTTCCTTAAAAGATTGGATCATCTCCTCTAAAAATTTTGCCCCTAATGCTTTTATTTTAGAAGAAGAGAAAAAAGAGGTCCAAAACGAGCTCAAAGAGTTTTTACTTGAAAAGGAGGAGCTGCTTTCTGAAGAAAATGTCCTCCGAAAAGATGTGATGAAAAAACAGGAAGAGAAACGGAAAAGGGACTGGGAGCTGCAAAGCTTAAAAGAGCAGCAAAAACGGCTTCCTGCACTTGATGTAAACGAAGAAGCGAGTTTAAACGAACAGCTTGCAACCCTCGTCATCACCCCTTCTAACAACCAAGGCTTAAACCTCAAGCAAGAATTGGACCGCTTAAGAAGAGAAGAACGAGATGACAGGCAAAGACTTTCACAGGAAGAAAAAAACCTAGAGGAGCGAGAAAGAAAACTTCTTTTGAAAGGGAGAGATTTTGAAGAACGGGAACGTGAACGAGTGCGTCTTCTTGCTGAAAAGAAAGATCTTTTAAACAAACTAAGCCACCTTCCGAAAGAGAAAGAGCCGATTCAATCTCTGCTAGATAAAAAGCAAACTGAGCAGATTGCAAAAAGCCAAACGCTTGCTAAATTGAAAGAGATTGCCCTTGAGTACAGCAGAAAACTTAGCGAAAACAAAAAGGCTCTTGAATCTATCCAAAGGCGGCTTATTACAGTTAGAATAGAGGAAGACAGAAGCAAAAACATCTTTGCCAATCTTTTAGAAAAACAGATCGCCATTGAATCTGAAATGTTTGAGCTTTTTGGCGTGAAATTGGAAGGCAAAAGAGGAGAAAGCAGTCTAAAAGAGCTTGAAAAGGAGTGGAAAGAGGTCAAGCAGCTATTAGAAGGCTTTACAGACATTAGCCTAACTGCCCTAGAAAGGTACAAACAAGAATCGATCGCTTTCCAAACCCTTCAAAAGGATAGGGCCGACCTAGAAGAGGCCTGCTCGCAAGGGTTTAAATGGATCGACGAGCTCGACAAAGAATCGGTTAAAAAGTTCTTGGACGTCTTTTCACAAGTGAATGGAGCCTTTACAGAAGCTTTTCAGAAACTCTTTAAAGGGGGATCTGCCTCTTTAAATCTTTCAACGCCACAAGAGCCGCTTTCATCTGGCATTGAGATCAACGCTCAACCTCCTGGAAAAGCGGTAAAGTCTCTTCAATTACTGTCCGGAGGAGAAAAATGTTTAATTGGCATTGCCTTATTGGTCGCTCTGTTCCAAGTTAAAAAGGCCCCTATCGCCCTTTTTGACGAGGTAGACGCCCCTTTAGATGAGGCCAATTTACACAGATTCATTGACCTTCTTCTCCCGTTTTCTAAAGAAACCCAAGTGATCCAAATCACCCATAAACGGTATACGATGGAAATTGCCTCTTCCCTTTTAGGGGTTACAATGGCAGAACGGGGTGTATCGAAAGTATTGCCTTTTTCTTTAAACACTGTAGGAGCGCCTGTTTATGCTGATCAGCATACCTAAAGAAGTTAAAAACCAAGAATATCGTGTTGGAGCAACGCCCTCATTTGTCCGGTCCTTAGTTGAGGCGGGCCACCAAGTTCTGGTCCAGGCAGATGCAGGAAGCAAAATCTTATTTACCGACGAGGATTATCGAGCTGCAGGGGCCATAATTGTCTCTAACGCTGCAAAAGTCTATGAATCAGACATGATCATCAAGGTCAAAGAGCCTCAAAAAGAGGAGTTTGCTCTTCTTCATGAAGGGCAAATTATATTTGGCTACCTCCATCTAGCCCCAGATCCGATTCAAGCTCAACATCTTTTAGAAAAAAAAGTCATCGGAATAGCCTACGACACCGTGACAGACGATCATGGACGCCTTCCTCTCCTTACCCCGATGAGCGAAATTGCAGGGCGCCTTTCTATCCAAGTCGGAGCAACGGCTTTACAGCTAAACCATGGAGGCGCTGGCATCCTCTTAGGGGGCGTCCCTGGTGTGGCTGCTGCAAAAGTGGTCATTATCGGAGGCGGCGCATCAGGGACAGAGGCTGCAAGGATGGCCCTTGGAGTCGGTGCAGATGTGACAATACTCGATAAAAATTTGCAACGTTTAAGAGAACTCGATTTTCTTTTCGACTCCAAAGTTCACACCCTCTATTCGACTTCTAGCACAATTGAGCAGGCTCTAAAAGAGGCGGATCTTGTCATCGGAGCGGTTCTTATCGCAGGAAAAAGAACGCCTCGCATCATCACTAAAGAGATGATCATGCAAATGAAAAAAGGCTCGGTCTTCATCGACATTTCGATCGATCAAGGGGGATGCTCCGAAACATCTCGCCCCACTACCCATTCAGACCCTACCTATCTTGTCGGCGGCGTTCTTCATTACTGTGTCACCAACATGCCCGGCGCTGTTGCCAGAACCGCAACCGTTGCCCTTACCAACGCCACACTCGGCTTTGCCTTGCAGATCGCCAATAAGGGCTGGCGGCAAGCTATCCAGGACAACCCTCATCTTGCAAATGGCCTAAATGTCGCTTTAGGAAAAGTCACCAACGAAATCATCGCTCATGACCTAAATCTTCCTTTTACCCACAATTTCTAAACGTGTCCGTACACGTTTAGAAAAGACCCTTCATTCCTAAAGCATTCCTTGCAACAGCAATAAACATTTGTAAAGAGTGACGACCAGAAAGCGCGGCAGATTTAATTAATTCTTCCGGCTTCCGATCCTTAAGAACCGATTGCCATACCATTGCATTGACAACATTTCTACTATAGAAAATCGCAAGCGGAGCTCCAAGACTAAGTACAGCTGTAGCACCCACTGCAAAAGCTATTTTTTTTGCAGTTCCGGCCGCTTCAGGTGAAATGGTATCGCTTTTTATTTTGTTTGTTACATAAATGCATAATTGCACGCCTTTATAAGCACAGAAACCTGCAATTCCGCCGGCGCCAAGAACCGCCGCTCCTGAACCTATGAGACTATTAACATTAATACCCATGACACGCTCTCCCTTAATTAAAAATTAAGATTGTGCATAAATAATATTAATTTTTAATTAAGATTAAAGGCAGGCAAGCGAAGTTTCGATAGCGCTGTTGAAATAATTTGTTGCATGTGGTTTGGTGGGAATAGGTGCTTATGAAAAAACAATTTCTTTTCCTACTGCTTTCTTTGGCGTTCATGCAGGCAGCGCCTTCTCTGTACGATCGGAACTATTTTGGGTTGGATTGGGGAAGAGGCGGAGCCTATGGCCCTGACAATAGCTGTCCTTGCTCAAAAGACAACGACCCTGATTGTCAGTGCGATAAATAAGCTTAGACTTTGTCGCTGCGGATCTTTTCTAGAAAAGCTATGCCTTGAGTAAGAGTAATAGCAAATTGAGGATCGCGGACCATCAGGTTGTTGAGAAAGTCGACAATCGAGGCTGCCGAATCGGTAGAAAGGGTTGATAAATTATAAACTGCTTTTTGAAGAACTTCCCATTTAAAGTGGGCCTTGTTGATCCCATCAGGATTTGGTCGGGCTAAACAGGTTTCGATAGGCTCGCCAGTCAATGCTTCAAAAAAGGCAACGGCTAATTGAAAATTTTGAATCTGCTGGATGGTTCCTTTCAAGCTGTTCAATTTAGTTTCCAAGTCAACATAAGGAATAGATCGAATGGATTGGAGCAGTTCATCCCATTGTCTTTCAAGGTTTTCACGTTCAAAAAGAGGGGTAACTCTTGGATTAATTCTGTAGGAAGTTTGCAGCCTGCTGAAAAGAAGGGAACGGATTTTTTCAAAATAAGGGTCATTTGTCTCTAACTTAGAAGGGAGATTGAACATCCCATCTTGGGGGAGAAGTTGAAATAGAGCTGGCTGTTCGCTGGCGACCACTATCTGGTTAATATCAATCGACAGGTTGGTGGTACCCCATTTTTGCATTGTCTCTACTGCTTTAAAGAGCGGAATGAATCCTTGCACGATTTTAATTGGGCCTCGCCCTTTATAGCCTTCTCTCCTTAATTTCATTTCCGGCTGCAGCTGAAGAGCTTCTGTTTGCGAGACCTCTGTGGTAGGAGGCAGAAGAGCTTTGGGGGTCTCTTTGTTAAAAATAATTCTTAAGGCATTATTCGCCTGTTTCCACAGCTCCATTTTTTCTTTTTTGACAAATGTGGCAGCTTGTTCACTGAATACTCCATCTTGAAGGAGAACCAACCAACGGTCCTTCTTGAAAATCAGGACAGAGCGGCCTGGGTAGATTTTTTTGGCAACGATCCATTCATTCAAGATACCGTCCCCAACAGACAACGTTTTTAACGCTTTTATTTTAAGCGCTTTTGGCAGGTTTTTCCCTTTTTTTAGAATTTCTTTTATATATTCTGGGTAGGATTTCCCGCTGTTTGCATAAGCATCTACAAACTTAACGACCTCTTTCGAAGTAAAGTACCCTTTTTCTAGCTCGGTGTAAAAAAGGCCAAAAAATTTGCGGCTTAACCAGTTACTAGCCTTTTTAACAGTCAGGCTGTCAAATAATTCTTTTGCATTTTGCACTCTGGTCGGTTCGCCCATAGATCTCCTCCTTCTCTTTACCATACCCTAGAAAAATTCCTGCATTTAGTGTACAATAAAGTTTTTTGTGAGACGTATTGAAAGTGGTGAAGGGCTTTTTTAACGACTTAATTCCAATGAGTTGGCTGACGCGACGGGAAATGAAAAAAAGTTTTTTTTCAGATCTTCTTGCCGGAGTCAGCGTGGGCATCATCGCACTCCCTCTTGCCCTTGCTTTTGCCATCGCCTCTGGAGTGCCGCCTGAAAAGGGGCTCTACACAGCCTTGGTAGGCGGCTTTCTAATTTCTCTGTTTGGCGGAAGCCGATTCCAAATCGGAGGACCGACAGGCGCTTACATCATTTTAGTGCTAGCTACAGTGACAAAGCATGGTATCGCTGGCTTGCAAATTGCCACGCTCATTTCAGGGGTTCTTCTCTGCCTAATGGGTATATTCAAGTTTGGCAAAGTGATGAAATATATCCCTCAGCCTGTCATCGTAGGATTCACCGCCGGGATTGCTGTCGTGATCTTAGGGTCGCAATTGAGAGATTTTTTTGGCCTGACGGTCAGTTTACCGCCTCATTTTATTGAAAAATGCACGCTGTTTTGTCAAGAAGTGCACGGAATGAACCCCTGGTCTGCTTTTTTTGGTCTTTCAACAACTGGCTTCTTATTTTTCCTCAAAAGCAAGTTCCCAAAGCTTCCGGGGGCTATTGTAGCTTTGGTGTTAGCCACACTCATTGCGTTTCTTTTTTCTTTGCCTCTTGAAACGATTGAAATGCGCTATGGGGCCATCCCTTCTCCTGTTCCACCCTTTATCTTTCCAAAACTGTCTTGGGAAGTGATTGTGCAGCTTTTTCCTGATGGACTCGCTTTGGCGCTTCTCGGAGGGGTTGAGTCGTTATTATCAGCTGCCATTGCTGACCGGATGAGCCGTCTTCGCCACAGATCGAATGCAGAGCTCTTTGGACAGGGGATTGCCAATATTTTTTCTTCCTTTTTTGGGGGGATTCCGGCCACTGCCGCCATTGCACGGACTTCTGCGAATATCCGTTTAGGGGCTAAAACGCCTCTTTCCGGAATGATCCATGCTTTGACCATCTTCTTGGCCGTCTTTTTCTTTGCTCCCCTTGCAGGGATGATACCGCTGGCTGTTCTTGCAGGCATACTGGTCTTTGTGGCTTGGAATATGGGGGAATTTCATTATTTGATTCAAATTGCAAGAGCCCATAGAACAGATGGACTGATTCTGTTCATTACCCTTTCTCTTACCGTTTTGGTCGACTTGGTTTTTGCAGTCGAGGTGGGGATTGTTCTTTCGGCTCTGATGTTGGTCAGAAAGCTTGGCAAAGTCTCTTCTATCCACTTAAAAGAGAAGGATGGTCACCATGCTTTGACGATCGATGGCCCCCTCTTTTTCTCAATCGGAGAGGATCTTAAAAAGATTAGACTTCCAAAAGGGTGCCAAAAAATCCACATCTACTGTGAAAAGGTGACCCTTTACGACTCAAGCGGCGCTTTAGCCATTAAAGAGTGTCAGGAGCGGTGGGAATCGGACGGGATTGGTGTAGAGATCCACAACATCGGGGAAGAGCATCACCCGCTCTTCAACAAGCTAGGGATTGTGATTAACAAACCTGTCGTTCTTCCCACAACCCAAAAATAGCCCGCGAAGCGTCTGAATCCTCCAACAAGGGAAAAAGCGCCCTGTTAAATTTTTCAGGGCGCTTTTTCCGAAATGAATGCTCTGCCTATTAATCATGATGAAACGCAGATTATGCTAATCTTTTATTAAACAGTGTACGACTGGACGGCGGCGTCGGTGGTGTCGTAGATCTGTATGATCCGATGAAAGCGGACTAATTCAAACAAAGTTCGGACTGCTTTTTTGACATTGGTTATTTTAAGGGTGCCGCCCGATGAGGAAAGCTCCCGGGTAATGCTTAAAATCACACCCATCCCAGAGCTATCGAGAAATTCCACCTCTCCCAGATCGAGGATGACTTTAGCGCCCGGCTTGAGCAAAGCCATGATCTCTCCCTTGACAGTCGGGGCATTCAAAGCATCGATGTATTTTTCGTTGAGATGGATGACCAAGGCCGATCCAATCTCTTCTGAGGTAAAGGCCATATATTTCTATCCATAACATGTTTTTTTTACGAATGCAACTTGGTTAGCTCGACGAAAGAGAGTCCGCCCTCCCTTTCGCCGTACTTGATCGATTGAACGTTTTTTTGAATCACCGCAAGGGCAAAGCCAAAATCAGAGTGGTTTTTTATTCCTTGGGGCTGAAACGGAGGTCCTTGATAGACAAAGGTAAGAGTAGCACCGTTTTCTAATTCAGTTTTTTCAACTTTGATGGTTGTATCTATCCCTTTCTCTTTCAACATTTTCAGAAGTTCTAAAGTCAACTCGTGGGTGGCCAGCTTCAATTGAAAGAGATCTTTGGGAGTCCATTTAAATTTCTTAACGCCCGCAAGCCATGTTTGGATCTCTTGTTCAATTTTAAGGATCTCCTCGAAGGAAATATTGCCCTCTTCAATCTTCTCAATCCTTTCAATAGCGGCCCCTTCGCTTAATACCTCAATGCCGATAAACAGAAGGTCGTTACAAATTTCGGGCTGGATAAATTGTTTAAGTCGATTGTCGATTTCTAAAAACAGCTCTTCAAACGAATGTTTTCTCCCCTCTTCAACAACAGCGGCAATTCGCTCGATGTCAAAGGGCTCTCCGCGACTGTTGACAAGAGCCAAAACACCGTCAGAAAAAATAAAAAGACGATCTCCGGCTGCAAGCTCCCCCTCCTCCTCTTTATCTTTCACCCGTACAGGCGAAGGAAGAGGAGGATGTTCGGTTTGTAAAGTGAACAGTTCTCCCGATTTTTTCTGGTGAAGAATGGGCGGAGAGCCTCTCGTCAGTAACGAAAATTTTCTTTTAGAAAGATCGAGCCTTAAGTAGGTAAGATAGGCCAAACTCCCTTGTTCGTTTAATTCTTCTGCCCCCTTTTGCTCGATCAGCTCAACGATCTCCAGAGGAGTCGGGAGTTCCTTTTTTAAAAGGCGATCGGCATCGGTGTAGAGATTTTCCTTCGGGATGCTTTCTTTCAAATGCAGTGCCAAAATCACCCCTTCTTGCCCTTTTCCTCCCACATCTCCAACAACAAGATCTACCCTTTCAGGGTCGTGGATCACCACATCAAAAAAATCGGCGTCGACTTCTGTTGATGGATAAAAGATTTTAGCAAAGTAGAGGGTCGGAAAATTGGATGGGATTTTGCCAAGAAGGCATTTCTCTTGAAATCGGAGCAGCTGCTTTCTTTCCTCGTCTTTGACGCGAGGATGTTCTTGCCCCACAGGTAGAGTTTCAAGCTTGATCTCTCTCTTCACCATATATTAGACTTCTTTCAAAATTCCATTTGATCGTTAAACTGGCTCTTTTTAGCATCTTTTGCAATAAATTTTTCGACCATATGCACGCATATGCTCTCAAAATTTTTTGCAAAACCTTCTCAAAAATAGCTCATTTTTCCGATCAAAGCGAATCTCGAAAGAAGTCTATTTTTGTAATACCATCATTCCCATATGTTAACTACTGAAAGAAAAAGGCTAAGAGGCCCTCTTCTTCTTAAGCCAAAAAAGTTTTTTGACGATAGGGGTTTCTTTTCAGAGACTTACCAAGAAGAAAGGTGGAAAAATGCAGGTGTTTTTCCAACCTTTATCCAGGATAACCATTCCTGTTCAAAACATAAAGGAACGGTCAGGGGATTACATATGCAACATCCTCCGTTTGAACAAGATAAATTGGTTAGAGTGCTGAAAGGAAAAATTTTCGATGTCGTTGTCGATATCAGGCAAGGCTCCGAGGCTTTTGGAGAGTGGGAATCGTTTGAACTGGATATCGAAACTCAGCTTTTTATCCCCGCCGGTTTTTTGCATGGCTTTATGACACTCGAAGACGATACTGAGGTGCTTTACAAGGTTTCGAAACCCTATGCGAAAGCACACGAGGGAGGGGTGAGGTGGGATGACCCTACTTTAAACATCTTGTGGCCCTCTTTAACGCCTCTTTTATCAGATAAAGACCTCATTTTACCTTCCTGGAGTCAAGCATGCCTGTCCTTTTAGTTGGTGCAAGAGGGCAATTAGGCAGCGACCTAATGGCACTTAAAAACGAACTGTTTATCCCTTGGACAAGCGATACGATCAACCTTCTCGACTTAATAACTCTTGAGCAAAAACTATCTGAATGCCCATTTGAGGCGATCGTAAATGTTGCTGCCTATAACAAAACAGAAAAAGCAGAAGAGGAACAAGCTTCGGCCTATACCATTAACGGCCATGCTGTCGGCGTAATGGCTAAGATAGCCCAAAAGAAAAAAGTTCCTTTTATCCACATCAGTACCGATTTTGTGTTTGATGGAAAAAAGGGATCGCGTTATGTAGAAGCCGATTTACCGGCTCCTCTTTCTGTTTACGGCGCCTCTAAGGCATTGGGAGAGGCCTATGCCCTTTCTCAATGCGGGCAGTCCTATGTCCTTCGGACGGCCTCTTTGTACGGAAAAAATGGATCGAAGGAAAAAAAGGGCCATTTTGTCGACGCCATTCGGAAAAAAGGGGAGGGCACCGATCCGATCAAAGTGGTGGCAGATATTGTCATGAGCCCTACTTCTACCCTTTCTCTATCTAAGGCCATTTTGGCTATCCTTCGGGATAGACCGGAGCCCGGCCTTTACCATGCGGTGAATGGGGGGGAAGCTAGCTGGTGCCAATTAGCCTTGGCAATTGGGGAAAAATATGGGTTTAAGGATAGAATAGAGCCGGTTTCGCAAAAGGATTTCCCTTCAAAAATACGAAGGCCCCTTTATTCGGCCCTATCAAATGAAAAAATAGATAAAATCGTTTCTCTTCCCTCTTGGGAAGAAGCTTTATACGAGTACTTAAAATGAAAAGAATACTAATCACAGGTGGAGCAGGATTCATCGGATCTCATGTGGTCCGCCGTTTTGTCCAGCAATATCCCCACGATCAGATTTTTAACCTGGATAAGCTTACCTATGCAGGCAGTTTAGAAAACGTCCAAGATATCGCTAACGCTGAAAACTACACCTTTTTGCAAGGGGATATCTGCGACCTCAATTTTTTAGAAACCCTGTTTCAACATTACCAATTTACCCATGTGATCCATTTAGCGGCTGAATCACACGTTGACCGTTCGATCGAAGGTCCCATGGAGTTTTTGCAGACCAATGTCTTAGGGACGCTCCATTTACTCAACTGCTGCCGTCTTTTTTGGAATTTAAAGGAAGAGCATCTGTTTTACCATGTTTCAACCGACGAGGTGTATGGATCGCTTGGAGAGACCGGCAGTTTTCATGAAGAGAGTCCCTACTCTCCCCGCAGCCCTTATTCTGCTTCAAAAGCAGCTTCTGACCATTTTGTTAAGGCCTATTTTCATACTTATGGCCTCCCGATTGTTATTTCTAATTGTTCTAATAATTATGGCCCAAACCAATTCCCCGAAAAACTGATACCGGTTGTGATCCAAAAAATCATCGAAGAAAAGCTAATTCCCATTTATGGAAACGGAAAAAACATCCGCGACTGGCTGTATGTCGAAGATCACGCAGAGGCCATTGATAAGATCTTCCACTTGGGCCGAAAGGGCGAAAGTTATAATGTCGGAGGGGAAAATGAATGGGCAAATATCGAGCTTGTCGAATTGCTTATTTCTCTAGTCGATCAACAATTAGGACGCCCTGCAGGCTCGTCTAAAAAATTGATCTCCTATGTTCCAGACCGGCCAGGTCATGATGCTCGCTATGCCATCGACCCAACCAAAATGAAGCAAGAATTGGGCTGGACGCCTTGCACGACATTTCAGAATGGCTTAGAAAAGACTGTTAAATGGTATCTGAATCATGTTTTTACGGCTGTTTAGTGTAATTTTATTCCTTACTTGTTCTCTTTCAAGCTATGAGATCGCATTAACGGCGATTTTTCGTGATGAGGCCCGTTTTTTAAAAGAATGGATTGAATACCATCGTCTCATAGGCATAGAGCACTTTTATTTAACCAACCATAAAAGTGTCGATCATTTCCAAGAGGTATTAGACCCTTACATTGAAATGGGACTGGTTGAGCTTCGTCATGAGACAAGGGATACTGCCAGTGGAAGTTCTAATAGAAAAAAGCCACTGAAAAAGGCGCGTATACCCGTACAGTGGAATAACATTCAAATAACTGCATATCAATGGGCGCTTGAAAAAGCCAAACAAGAGACCAAATGGCTGGTTGCCATTGATACAGACGAGTTTCTTGTCCCCAAAAACGGCGAGACTTTAAAAGGCATTTTAAAAGATTTTCAGCATGAGGCGGCTGTTGCGATCAATTGGCAAATGTTTGGCACTTCTCATGTAGAAAAAATTCCCGAAGGGAAATTATTGATCGAAACATTGTTGCTTCGAGCGCCAAGAAATATCATAGAAAACACCGTTTTTAAGCCGATCATTCAGCCCAAAATGGTCGCCCAGTTCTTTAACCCACATCAGTGTGTTTTCTCTGGCCTCTATAGAACTGTGGACATGGCTGGTCATCCAGTAAAAGTAGGGGAAAATGTAACGAATAAGGTCGAAGTTGATAGGATCCAACTTAACCATTATTGGTCCCGCGATTTAGAATTTTATAACACGGTAAAACTTGCACGTGCTCCTAAAATGGGCCAAATGCATAAAGATCTTCAAAAGCGGTTAGATCTATTTAATACTGAGCCCGACGATTCAATCATTCCATTCATCCAGGCATTAAAATAACTGATGCGAATTTAACACTAAATTAACTATTTTTTGCTAAAATAGTTATATGTCAACATTCTCATATTTATACATCTGTCCGGCCCTGATCATGCCTGCTCCCCGCCCCCCGCCCCCGAAGCCCATATTAAAAAGGGCAGCGAGTAGCGAGGAAACAAGTGAGCACATTCGTAAAAAGATCAGTTTTAGCCTCTTTAGTCATGTCCGTGAATTTAGTGCACCCACACAACACTTAGATAATAAAGTTGTTGTATTAGATTCAAGTGAAGGCCAAGCTCCTTCTAGCCTAGAAAATGATGAAAATCTCCCTATGGGCACCCTAAATAGCATTGTTGATGAGGATGTTAGCGATGGAAAAGTTGACATTGTTGGTGAGCACTATGTCCGCACTCATTTAGAAGCCCCAACCCCCGTTGTTCATACAGATCCTTATAAGATCAAAGAGATCCAGTCTCTTTTTGAACCTGGAGAACCGGTAAAACTTAGCTCCTTAATCAGGCGTCAGAAAAAGTTGCATAGAAAATTAGAGAATTTCTATGCCGACTACCGAGAAGATTTCAAAGCAGTGCTACGCGCATCGATAGCCGAATATGAAAATAGGATTTCGGCAGCTGATCCGGCTATTCTTGCCTATCTAAATGGACAGATTAGAACCTTCTCCTTAGGAGATGCAGAACAAGGTTTTGATGCTCTAGCGTTTAGGATTGATACGATCTATTGCAAAATGGGGGAATCCTTACAAAGGATTGCCGAAGAAGCTTTAGACGGATATACCGATAGGATCGATGAGATCGAAACAGATATGCTCGTTGAGACCTCTAGCGAGGAAGAAGTGAGCGACACCTCAGACGAAGAGCTCCCTACCTAAATCAAACTTTTAGGCTCATGGGGGTTGCCTTGTTTACAAAGAAGGTTTTTGGGGTGACCTGCTTTTTAGAAGAAGAGGCAAGGTAATGGGATATGACTTGTTGAATCCCCCCATCCATCACTAGCTTTCCTTGTTCTAAGTAAAGCCCTCTTTGGCATAATTTGAGGAGGGGTTCGATCTGATGGGCCACAAACAAAAGCGTTGTTCCCCGTGCTGCTAGCCATTCCACCTTTTCTTGGCATCTCTGCTGAAACGATTGGTCTCCGACAGAAAGAGCCTCGTCTAAGATAAGCAGATCAGGTTCTGTGTGAATCGCAATCGAAAATGCAAGCCTTGCCCTCATTCCTGAAGAAAAGTGTTTGACGGGCGTCTCTAAAAACTCTTCAACCTCAGCAAATGTCACAATGTTAGGGTATAGTTTTTCAACCTCTCCTCTTGAGAGTCCCAAGATGGCTCCGTTCAAGAAGATATTCTCTTTTCCAGTTAAATCGGGGTGAAAACCTGCCCCAATTTCTAGCAGTGAGGCAATTTTACCAATGATGACAGCACTACCCGTTGTTGGAAGGGTCACCCCAGACAAAATCTTCAATAGAGTCGATTTGCCGGCCCCATTTTCTCCTATCAGAGCCACCCTTTCACCTGGCTTCACCTGAAAGGAAACCTCTTTCAATGCCGTAAAAGTCTTTTTCGAGGTGTTGGCTGAAAAAGGAGAACGGACCTTTCTAAGCATGCTCTTGAAAAATTGTAATAAGTACATCATGCGATCAACGTAAGTCAAGTTGTATAACGCTACAGTGTGTGAAATATAGGTGTGCGCGTTACCCGC
>CAVXVG010000017.1:0-15991 GCA_963765145.1 Parachlamydiales bacterium | reverse complement strand
CATCTTTTTGCCTTTCCTCACACCTGCTAATGTTGCTCCATTAAAAAAACCAATGGAGGTCTTTTATGACTAGAAGAACGCGTGAAGAATGGGGAGCATTAGTAAAAGAGTGGCAAACAAGCGGTAAATCAATGACAGCATGGTGCCGAGAGAACCAAATTCACAAGAACACTTTGATTTATTGGGTGCAAAGGGACGCTCCTAAAAAGGCCTCTAAAATTACTCGGCATGATTTTACAGAGTTAAAAGAGGATCCTGTCAAAGAAAAAATCCTCATTGAATGGCGTGGATGCAAAATTCATGCTGATGCCAGAATAGCTCTTCAAATCTTAGACAAGTGTCTTCATTTTATTGAGAGGGCATCATGCTAACACTCCCCGGAAA
Organism: Parachlamydiales bacterium; assembly: GCA_963765145.1. GTDB lineage: Bacteria > Chlamydiota > Chlamydiia > Chlamydiales > JAJFMK01 > JAGVKY01. The sequence continues at coordinate 15,607 of CAVXVG010000017.1, read as the reverse complement.
CCCCCGCTTATTCTTATGCCAATATCCAGTAAGTATGAGGAAAAGCTTTGAAGGACTAAGTGCCCTAACAGAGCAGCTGTTTCCAGGAGAGCTGCTAACGGGAGCATTTTTTATTTTCCTCAATAAAAATAGGGACCACATGAAGGTGCTTTACTGGGACACAGACGGATTGGCAATTTGGTGTAAACGCCTGGAAAAGGGAAGTTTTTCTAAAAAGGATCAAGCCCAGCCGGCAGTGACTCGAAGAGAGTTTCTGATGTTACTTGAAGGAGTGACTCCAAAGCGGTTGCAGCCTCGATTTTCCCTATGAAAAACATCTGAAAACTAGAGCGTTTTTTCTTCTTTTTTACGCTCCTTTTTGGTACAATTTTACTCATGATTACAACGCAAATTCTAGATGCAGAAGAGCTTAAAAACAGAAACGAGATCTTGGAGACCGAAGTTGTTGGTTTGAAAAACACCGTGACTTATCTCAACGGGCAACTCGAATGGTTTAAGCGTCAACTATTCGGAAAAAAATCGGAACGGCTTGTTTCAAACTGCGATGAAAAGCAACTCTTCTTAGAGGGTTTTGAAAATCTCCAGGCAAAGACAGAAGAAGAAACCCAAGAGGTCCCTCCTCATAAACGGAGGAAACCCAACCGGGATGGAAAAGACAAGATTGCCCTGGATCCTGATATGCCGGTAGAAAGAACCGTCATCGATCTTCCAGAAGAAGAAAAGATCTGCCAAGAAACAGGAAAACCCCTTGTTAAGATCGGGGAAGAAGTGACTCATAAATTAGCCCATGAGCCAGGGAGCTATTATATTAAGGAGATTATCCGCCTCAAATATGCTCATCCTGAAAAACCTGAAGCAGGAATCCAGATAGCGCTGCTGCCAGATACTCTTCTTCCCAAGTGCCAAGCAGATGACAGTTTCCTAGCCCATATCATTACGGAGAAGTTTGCGAGCCACATGCCCCTATATCGGATTGCAGAAAAGATGGAACTGGAAGGGGTCAAGATCAGTCGGAAGCTTTTATCTCAGTGGGTAATCCGCTGTGGCATGGCTCTCAAGCCTCTATATGAAGTGATGGTCCGCTCGATTCTCAAAAGCAAAAACATCTTTATCGATGAAACTCCAGTAAAACTTCAAGATAAGCATGTTTGTCAGACAGCTTATATGTGGGTTGTTGTTGGAGGAGAGTGTTCCGATCCCCCCTATCGAGTCTATGATTTTAGGCCTAATCGCAAGCACGATAATGTTCTAGATATTTTACAGGGGTATCAAGGAGGGCTGCACTCCGACAAGTATGCTGCTTATCAAAAACTGGCAGAGCAAAAAAGGATCACCTGGTTTCCCTGTTGGGCTCACATCAGAAGAAAGTTTTTTGAAGCGGAAGCGGGAGACCCCGCCCTGCGTACCTTTGTACTGCGAAAGATCCGATACCTCTTCATGCTGGAAAAAGTGGCTTGGCGCAGATCTGCTGAAGAACGCCTAAGAATTCGGAAAGAAAAAGAGATCCCGATCATTGAGGAATTAATCGCAAAAATTAAAGGTAAACTTTTAGATGGCAGAATCCTCCCCAAATCCAAATTACGCGAAGCATTGGGCTATTTTTGTGGGTTGATTCCCTATTTGAAGAATTACACGGAACACCCATTTGCTAGATTAGACAACAATGTTGCAGAAAGAGCAGTGCGTCCTTTGGCCATCGGCAGAAAAAATTGGCTCTTTTTCGGCAGTGAAGATGGTGGCGAGGCGGGAGCGATTCTTCTTTCATTTGTGCAAACTTGTCGAGGCTTGGACATAAACCCAAGAGAATATCTCGAGGATATTTTCAGAAGACTCATGGGGCATAGCGCCAGTAAGCTCGAAGAGCTCTTACCAGACAGGTGGCTTGAAGCGAGAAGAAAATCTCAAAAACAAAAATCCGTTGATCCTTAATTTGTCAACCTGGCTAGATTAGACGCTTACGAAAGGCCCAGGTCTACCAGAGACTTTTACAACTTTTCCAGACCCAACTTCTCTAAAAAGGGCAAAACGCCGCTCCAAATATTTCTGGAGGACCGGCCGGGTGTCTCTCCTGAGGTGTTAAACTTCCCGGTTTATGACTTAGATGCGTTATTTAGGCAAAAAATGGAGCTTCCTGCAATTAAAGGGAGGGATCAATATGTACATAAATTGCCCGAAATCGGACATTAAAATGATGTCGTTTTTCTTACAAAAAGCGAGCCCCCTTCTGATACAATTGCGATGAAATCCTTCTCTTTCCCACACCCCATAATGGGGTTTTCTATCCTCTACCTTGACATGAATAATTTTGGACAGATACTTCTGAAATCGCGCTTTATTTTCTTCAAAAATATAAGGTTTGGGATTCCCTCGAAACGTTTCTGCCGCTTCCACCAAGACAAAATAATCGACATGGTCATAAAGCTCTTCGAGCCTCACTGTTAATAGCTCGAGTTCATTAAAAAACAAAAAGCAGTCGACGATCTTCTGCGCTCCTTTTTTATGCTTCTTTTCCCCACAGCAAAGATCCACAGAAAAAAATAGCAGTAACAACAAAATCCCGCAGCGCAACCTCTTCATAACCATTTTCTAACTCTCTGTTTCCCATAGCTTTTTCCACTGCTCGAATTCTTTTAAACTCAGTTGGTATCGAGCGATGTTCCCCTCGTGCAAACTCAAAAGCTCCCTCTCCACTATCTCAATAAAACGAGGTTGATCCTGCAGGGGAATTCGCTTTAAAGATTCCTGCCGAATCCCTTGAACTGCTTTATTCTTGCTCATCTTAAGGCGAACAACTTCTCCAACGACCTGACCAATGGCATTCCGGTATTTCATCCGAAAGGGATCGGGCTCGCCCAATGCCTTTGTGGTTCTGGAATACAAATGACACGACCGCTCATAAGCCCAGGCGAATACATCCCGTAATAGCTCCACTCGGTTTAACTCATAGACTCCGAGCAGACCATTGATGTAGATCTGTTCTGGGAGGTCGATAAATGACAGAGGACACAGATTCTTTTGAATGAGTGGGATATTCGCTGCAAGGCGAGAAGTTCTTTTATTCACATCATCAAAAGCCTGCAAATAAGGAATGTGGACCATCAAGAAAAAAGCCTGTTCGAAGGGATCTTTAATGTGACTCGCTTTTGTGATCAACAAATCAAAACACTCTTGAATCACCTGAGGAATCGCAATCGGCAAATAGGTGGAATGGGAGATCCCTACAGAGAATGTCCGCAAACGGCCAGACGCTGCTGGATCGGGCATTAAATTATCCGATAAAAAAGTATGAAGGTTCAAAATCGTAAAGCGATTTACTCCGATATCTCCTGCAGAATGGATTAAAAACTCAATGGCCGCTTTATGATTTAGGATCATCTGGGTCTCTTTAAGACCTTTACCATCTGCGACTTTTCCCCGCTCAAGCAATCGCTCCGTTTCTAAAAGGGAATAGGTATTCCCTTCAAGCCTGCTAGAATTCCAGGAAAGATCGATCAATAAACGGTGAAAAATTTCTCGCGCATAGGTCCCTGCAGGATATCTTCCCTCCCCTGTACCACCGAGTAGGAGTAACCTTCTTCGAAGCTCTTCTGGGAGGTAATAGGTATGATTGGGCTTGTAATCCTCCAAAAACTGCCTGTTATAAGTCACAGGATGTCTGGCATGCATTGGTCTAGCCACCTTTTCCTGAATCAATGCCCCCTCTTCGAGTCACCGGAAAAGAGAGGCTCTGAAGAGAATCCCCCCCTTCTTCCTCAAAAATGGGGAAAGCCTTGTAACGCCTAGCCCGGGCCGATCCAATCGCGAGCAGCTGGTTATTCTTTACAAGCAGTGCAAGCCATCTTTGGAGGGTGCGGCGTGAGATCTTGGGGTCCATAGCAAGCATAACCTCCTCAAGGCTAGATCCTTGCGGAAATCTCTCAATAATCTCTAACAAAATATCCCAAGGAACCCGCTTAACCATCATCCCCTCACCCTTTTCTCCCATTATGGCGCGATTCCCAAAATCGCGCCACATTTATGGCGTGATTTGCGGAATCGCGCCATAATAGGGTGTGATTCTACTCACCCCGGGAACCTATAACTAATACTGGACTGAGGAATGGGAGAAGGTCACCTGCCTTTAGAGAAGTTTATTCGGCGAGGATGCGAAGTTTTTCGGTCACGTAGGTGTTCAGACTCATGTCCATTGTTTTTGCCTGAAAAGCAAGTTTAGCATGAAGTTCGGGAGGAATTCTGAGGTTAAAAGTCCCTGAAAATGTTTTCTCAGGCCTTTCCCCCCTTTCTTTGCACCAAGTGAGGTAATCATCGATGGAGTCTTTGAATGCCTTTTCCAGTTCCTCAACGCTTTTCCCTTGAAAAGTGATGATGTCTCTAAGACCGACAACTTCACCATGGAAAATCTTGGCTTCATCGTCATATTCGACATGACCAATATATCCTTTGTGCTTCATCATTTTTTCTTCTTCTCCTGGGTGTTATACCCGCGTTTTCTAAAAACTTTCTCAAAGAAACCAAGGCTCCCTTATCCGTTTCTTTTTGTGGATGAGGACGGTGAAAGTTTGCTTTAACTCCATTGAGAACAAAGCGAACCCGCGATCCTGCCCCCTCGGACACCTCGGCCCCTAGGGATATGAGTAATTTTTCACAATCTTTCCATGCCACATTTGATTGAGTTGGAATTTTATAAATCGATTCGAGGGTCTGCTGATGCTTTTTGCTCATTTCTCAATCCTTATCTATTTATATAGTACCACAAACTAGTACTAATCTGAAACAAATTTACTAACATATTCAATATCAATAACTTAAACTTCTAATAGAGAAGCACTAAGGATCTGCTTCCACAGCGTCCTGACGTTTCAAGGCATCTTTGGTCGAAATGAGGGCAATGAAATGGTTCCATGTCAATTGTCGTATCAGCAAAGCGATTTTTTCAACCAGCAAGCTTTCCATCTGATTCTGCGGGGAAAGGCAGCTTGCGAGATTATTTAACATTTCAAGGTATTCCACTTCACCTTCTCCTAAAATCTGTCTTTGCTTAGATATGCCTGGGCGGGGTGGCTAGGTGTTTCAGGATGCCGCAACTCTAAAACCCCTTCATAAACTAGTTGGGTTAAATAGTGGTTTTGAATACTTTTGGGACTTCTATTTAATAATTGTGCAAGATCGTCTAAACTGAGTGGCCTTACTCGACAGAGCTGAAGAATAATATCACGCACGGCTTGTTTTCCAGATCTTTTTGAACAAGCAATCGATTTAGCTAAATCTTTAAGACTTTGCTTCTCTAAATCCACAGAATTAAGCTCCAAATGTGGGGAGCTAGGGTCCAAATGTGGGGAGCTAGGAGTAGTCCAAATGTGGGGAGCTAGATATTCTATAGCTTGACCATCTACGACGGTTGTCTGAAACAAGCATGCCCCTTGAGCAAAGACGCTGCAAAACCTGCGTAATTTCTGTTGGATGTTCTGTTTGGAGCTCTTGCAATCGCGTATTTGAAACATCCCCTTCAATATCTGCGGTAGCAAGTGCCACAACTTCTAAATGCTTTAAATTTCTAAAGTCTGATCCAAATTGTTGTTCTAAAGAAGCTAGAGTCACTTCAGGAATTAAACTAACCATTGGAAGAACAAGCCTAACACGATTGGGTTGTTCATTAACACTGAAAGGCAGGAGCGCGCCAATGCTGAGTTTTCCACTCATTTTGAATTTGGTGAATACCTGAGCCAGCTTTTTCTCCCCCGCCAATCATCATGAACATATTCTGAAGTGCCCTATTCCGACATTCACTAATCCCTCCTCGGCGCAACTGCTCTAAAGAAACGAGCAGAGTTCCTGGATTATCAAGAATGAAACGATCTTTGTAGCGTTCAATAATAATGCCCCCACTAGAGGAATAGTCTGAGTGAATCAAGGTATTAACGAAAGCCTCGCGTAGCGCCTTATGTACAGGCGTATCATCAACTCGCTGAATACCATCAAGGAAAAATGGGACTTTAAGATCTGCTGAAAGATGAGGCCAAATTCTTTGATAAAACTGAAAGAGATTGGCTTCCCAAGTTCCATCAGGATAAATTCTATGGCTCCAACGGACGTTAGGGTCAAGCCTTTCGCGATAATCAACAAAATAGGAAGGTGCTGCACCCATATCTGTAATTGAATGATATTTTCCAAACATCATTAAAGCTGCCAGAGTGATTCCCTCTTCATTAGATTCTCGGTCTTTTCTCCAACCCCTGTCAGGCGACAGCGTAAACTGACCCCTTTACGACATTGAGAATTGACCCACCCCCCTACACTTGGAGTGAGGGTAAGCATGAAAACCGATAAAATCTCTGCTGTTTTAACAGGAGACAGCAGACAACCAATGGAATCACCAGACATAGTAGACAAGATTTTAAAGTTATCGTCGGAAGGGTGGGGGAAAAGACGAATAGCTAAGGAGCTTGGAATTAGTCCCAACACCGTTAAACACTATCGACGGCAAGGGAAATGGCTCCCCTATAACATCCCTAAAAGAATGAAGAAATTAGAAGCGTTAGATATCTGGCTCGAAGAAATGTTCAACCTCCATAAAGGAAATGCCGAAGTTATTCGTCAAGAATTGGTGCGTCAACACAATATACAAGCCAATCTACGTACCATTGAGAGGGCTGTGAAACCATTCAGGCAAAGAGCGTTCGCTTTAGCAAAAGCAACAGTTCGATTTGAGACTCCACCGGGCAAACAGATGCAAATTGATTTTGGTTCAATAATCATCAAAATAGCCGGAGATCCAAGAAGAATTTATTTCTTTGCAGCAGTTCTGGGATTTTCGCGCCGTCAATACATTCGTGCATTTATCCATGAACGTCAATCCGCTTGGTTTGAGGGCCTTGAAGGAGCTTTCCATCATTTTGGCGGAATTACGCAAGAAGTACTATTAGACAATCCAAGGCCTCTTGTTATCAGCCATAATCCATTGACACGAGAGGTGGTGTTCAATGAACGCTTGCATACATTTGCAAACTACTGGAAATTTCAGCCAAAGGCCTGCGCTCCTTATAGAGCCAGAACGAAAGGAAAAGATGAAAACACAGTCAAATATTTTAAGTATAATGCAATTGCTGGAAGGGAATTCTCGAGTTGGGAAGCTCTTGGAGAACACATCGCTTGGTGGATGAGGGAGATCTCAGATCAAAGGATGCACGGAACAACAGGTGAAAAACCCATAGACCGCTTCCAAAGACAGGAAGCGGTTCGCTTCAACCACTAAACGGAAAGCCTCCATTTCACCTGGGAAGGGAAGTGCAAAGGTCTGTGGATACCGACGCCTGCATTGAGCTGGATACAAATTTTTATAGTGTGCCTTGGCATCTAATCAAAGCAGAAGTCACCGTACAGATAAGCGGCACGGAGGTTAGAATTTTTTATAATGCTGAGGAAATAGCTCGCCATCCCGAATGCATTGGAGAGAGGCAGCGCTCGATAAATCCCGAACATTTAAAAGGGATTGTTGGAGCGAATTGGCATAGGAAAACTCCAATTTGTGATGTTCCAGAGAAACCCGCCGAACTGCTTCGCCCTCTTTCCGAATACGAAGCTATCACTGGTGGAGGATGGCTATGAATGTAAGTCATGAAAATTTAGTGGCGGCACTCAACCGGTTAAAATTAACGACGATTCGAGACAAGTTGGATAACCTCCTCGATGAGGCCTCTCGTAAAGAGATGAATCTTCGAGAAGCCCTTGCCTTCCTCTGCAAACAGGAAATACAGCATAGAGACCAGACGCGCAATCGAATGGGGTTTACTATGGCCAAATTTCCCTATGTCAGAACCTTGGAGCAATTTGATTTTAGCGCTCAGCCTTCTTTGGATGCTGGCCAAATCCGAGAGCTTGGCATGTGTCGATGGGTGGCCAACGGTGATGCGGTTCTTTTGTTAGGCCCACCTGGAGTTGGGAAAACGCATTTAGCAGTAGCACTTGGCCGTGAAGCCATTTGTTTGGGATATAGCGTTCTTTTCACTTCAGCAACAACCCTCTTAACCCAGCTGGCTCGAGCTCACCAAGAGGGGCGACTTGAAGAAAAGATTACTGCATATGCAAAACCAAAACTGCTGATTATCGATGAACTTGGGTACCTGCCTTTTGAGCCAAAAGCGGCCCATCTATTTTTTCAGTTAGTCTCCAGGCGTTATGAAAAAGGCAGTACTCTGATTACAAGCAATCGTTCTGTCGGCGAATGGGGAGAGGTTTTTAGCGACACCGTCGTTGCAACGGCTATTTTGGATCGACTCTTACATCATAGCCAAGTGGTGACCATTCGAGGGGAAAGTTACCGACTAAAGGAGAAGAGGAAGTCGGGTTTGATCAAACCCACAACACCGCAGTCGGAAGTGAAGTAAAAAATCGCCCCTTCTCCATGAAGGGGTGGTTGTCCCCTTTCTTCAATGAGAAGGTAAGGGCAAAAGAAAAACTACAATTTATTATTGGATACAAAAAATGTCACAATCTTGTTTTCGAAAGGCTCCGCTGTTCACAGCTTATTCATATTGTTCAAAAAAAAGCATTTATTTGGTTAGAGCTCGATCAGTTTTTTGAACAAAATGAACAACCTGCAAACAGTCCCCAGGCTCGGTGTCGACAAGTTCATAAGCAGTTTTGTTTTGGTAAATTCTACTGTGGCTGCTTATGAACTTGTCAACACTCTACGCCTGGAAGCAGAGGAAGAAGAAAATTATTCATCCTTCTATAAAAACACATTGTTAGGCTTCAAAGATGGATGGAGCCAGACGAAAAATAAGACCAGTCAAGAAAATTGACGTAAAACACTTCCCTCATGGGGAAAGTGGCCGCCCCCTTCAGTGAGAAGAGGGGAATCAAGCTTAAGCGATAACCTGGAGTTTAGTTAACTCCAACTACTGTTGAAGCTTCAATATAGAGGCCGTTAGGCAGCTGTAGTAATTAAAGAAACTTTTAGGGGTGGGTCAATTCTCAATGTCGTAAAGGGGTCAATTTCTGATGTCGCTTGACAGATGGCGCATTGGCTGGATCGTAGGCCCAAAAGCCATTATGAATGACATTGGCCTTGTTAGCATATCGAATGTCGTATGCCAAACAGGGATTAGCATGGCGGGAGTTACTGCTGCACTCAATGCAAAAGATGATGGATTGCAATCCGCATTGAAAGTGTGGGAGGATAAGACGTAATACATTGCTAAACGAGCTAGAAGACCTTCCTGCAATTCCTCCTCATGGTGGTTGGTCTCTACTTCTTGATACCACTCCATTTGGAATCACTTCCCAAAAGCTCTCTGAACGCCTCCTACAAGAAACCAAAATTGCAACAACACCTATGGTTGGTTGGGGTGAAACAGCAGGTAAATATGTGCGTTTTGTCTTTTCCAATGAGCCAAAAGAACGACTCATCGGGTTCGGTAAAAAAGTCAAAAAAGTGCTAGGTGTGTGAAGATGCGAAAAATATTTTGGGACAATCCTTATCAGCAATCTCTTACAACCACTGTCTCCCAAGTCAATGGAAATGAACTCCTATTCAAGAGACTATCGCCTATTCGTTTTCTGGTGGGCAAGAAAGCGATAAGGCATGGATTGATGACCTCCCTGTCATCGATTCACGAAAAGAAGGCAATCTGATCTACTACACGTTACCCGAAGGACATGGCCTTTCTGTAGGAGATGTAGTGCAAATGACTATTGATTGGCTGCGGAGATACAGGCTCATGCGACTACATTTTGCAGCTGAGCTTGTTCTAGAAATTGTGACTCAAAAGTATCATCTAGAAAAGGTAGGAGCTCATATTGCAGAAAACAAAGCCAGAATTGATTTTGTTTTCCCAGAGCACATATCCTCCCTTTTTGATGTGATTCTGGATGATTACAACAAGATCATTACGCAGACTGCCCCATCCAAACTGGCTTTACCGATGTTACTACGCAAAGACGTTTTTGGAAGATTGATGGCTTCGCGGAGGTTCCCTGTGGAGGAACTCATGTTAAGTCCACCAAAGAGGTGGGCTGTGTTACCTTAAAGAGGTCTAGGTCTGGTAAAGGAATTGAACGTATTGAAATTAAGCTAGTTGATGATAATAATTGAATATAAAAAGGCCTGATTTAATGGCACCAGAAAGCGAACAGTCTTATTTAAAAGCCCTGAAGGATAGTATTGACACTTTGGAAAATAGTCTCCCATGGGAAATTCCTCTTGTTATTTCTAAAGCAATAGACCCATGCAGAGCTCATGTGTTAAGGGAAGCCTGCTTACACCGCATCACAGAACTTGCGGGGTCTACATATGATGCTTTCCAAAAGAATAAACTTATAACAGCCTTTACTCTTTGCAGAAGCGTAATGGAAACTGAATCCCTCTTTTGGGAATTCACTACTCTGTTAGAATATGCTCTTAAAGAAAAAATCTGTGCCCAAAATTCGAAAATTCCTAACAAAGGCGATGTTAGGTGCGAAAATTCAGACCAGAGATGGGACTTCTTCTATGACTCCCCACCATATACTAACACTTGTTAGGGATGGATTAGGTAAACAGATTAAGGGATATTTCAACCAGTATTAATTCTTAGTGAATTTGCCCATCCGAACGCTGCTGGGGTGATCAAGGCCTATGTTCAACTGGATTGGGAAAAACATGTGGCTTACCTGGGCCTTAATCAGAACAAGATATTCCCAGACTTGGCCTTGCCTACGCTAGTGGTGTCTCTTCAAGCTTTCATTCGATGTTACGATAATTCCGCCCAATTGCTAAGCCAATTTATTCCCTTATGTGAATCTCTTTTAGAACAAGGAAAGATACCCCAAGCAGAGCACGACGTAGTGCTCTGAATAAATTCAGAACTCATGCAGACTTTTAACTAAAAAACTGCTATGATTTCTTCTTACATTGGAGAATGCTATGGCCACTCTTAAAAGAAAACGAAGATAGTGAAACAAGGAAAAAAACAAACAATGAGGACAAGATGATCTTTTTTCTTAAAAGACTGATCCTTGGATTTTCTATCGCTGCTCCTGTAGGTCCAATTGGTATCCTTTGCATTCGTAGGACATTGCAGTTTGGTCGATTATCAGGATTCTTTTCTGGCCTTGGTGCAGCCGCGGCCGATTGCATTTATGGTATCATTGCAGCTTTTGGGTTGACTTTTGTGTCAAATCTTTCTAATTGCTAATCAATTCTGGCTGCGTCTGATCGGTGGCATTTTTCTATTCTATCTTGGTGTAAAAACTGCTATCGCCAAGGCACAAGAAATCTCACATTCTGGAGTGTCGCATAAAACTCTTCTATCTGACTTTATTTCCACCTTTTTCTTAACAATTACAAACCCAATGACGATTCTCTCTTTTTTAGCTGTATTTGCAGGTTTAGGACTCTCTACTACAGGAAGTTATGCTGACTCAATTATTCTTGTTTTAGGAATTTTTTTCGGCTCAGCTTTCTGGTGGTTATTATTAAGCGAAGGGGTAACCTTTTTCCGAAAAAAAATGAGCCAAAAAGTAATGGTTTGGATCAATCGCTTTGCTGGACTTATTATTATAGGTTTTGGCATTGCATCACTAGTGAGTATATTATGAGAGGCAAGCTAATCGAAATGGAGCTACTCATGAAAGATTTATTGCCTTCAACAGGAAATTCCAATGCCTAAAAAGTCCATCCCAGCCATCAAAAAGGGGATGTATCCCCCGCCGAATATACAAAATTCATTACCTCATTGAAAGTTAAAATTCGATCAGCCCAGATCAAGGCCGCCGTTACGGGTAATAGTCTGAATTGATCAAGCTTTATTGGGAAATTGGTAAGGATATATTTGAAAAGCAGGAGAAAGAAGGCTGGGGCAGTAACATATTAGAAAAGGCGGCTAAAGAGCTTCAAAATGAGTTCCCTGGTGTCGAGGGATTCTCAAGGCGTAACATGTTTAGGATGAAGGCTTTTTATCAGGCATATGCAAAAGTGCCACAAGCTGTGGCACAATTAGGCGATTTACCTATTTTTTCCATCCCTTGGGGGCATAATGCACTCATCCTTGAAAAGATTAAGGATACAGCAGAGCGTCTTTGGTATGCTTCCAAAACGATAGAACATGGGTGGAGCAGAAGCATGCTCACAATTTGGATCGAAAACGACTTGTATCGCAGAGAAGGAAAAGCAATAACAAACTTCAAAGCGGCGTTGCCAGCCCCGCAGTCAGATTTAGCACAGCAATCGTTAAAAGACCCATATGTCTTTAACTTTCTCACCCTGCACAAAGAGCACTTAGAGAAAGACTTAGAAGAAGCTTTAGTCAAACACATCCAAAAATTCTTGATTGAACTGGGACAAGGTTTTGCTTTTGTTGGTCAACAGTATCTCCTCAAAGCAGGAAACCAGGACCTGTATATCGACCTGCTTTTCTATCACCTTACATTGCGATGTTACGTAATCGTGGAGCTAAAGGGAGGAAAATTCGATAGTCGCGATGCTGGACAAATGAGTGCGTATCTTTCGGCTGTAGACGATCAGCTTAAACGTGATGATGATCAACCAAGCATTGGGATTATCCTATGCAAGACAAAGGACAATATCTTTGCTGAGTACGTTTTAAGGAACTTTAATCGACCTATTGGGGTGGCAGAATTTGAAGTCAAAGTAGTTGAAAAGCTGCCAAAAGAGCTTAAGTCAAGCCTGCCTACAGTTGAAGAGATTGAAGCTGAATTAAGCACAGTCCCCGAAAGCCAAAAGAAGCCAAAAAAGACCAAAGCAAAAAAGTCTAAGAGTCGTTAGACAATTTGGCTGGTTTAGAGTGAATTTTAACTGAGATGCTGGCATACTGACCCTCTGTAAAACAGAAAGATTGAAAAAAATTTATAACAAGGAATCCAGCCAATGAAGGCTTTATCAAAATCAATGTTTGCTCTCTTATTTATGGGGGTATGGTTTGCAGGTTTCGCAAGTGAACACAGCCCAAAATCAGATGTGGCACAGCACAGCTTTGTTAAGGTCAAGGATGGATGCCTGTATTACAATGAAATTGGTCAAGGTATGCCAATAATCGTTGTTCACGGTGGTCCTGGCTTGGATCATGGATACTTGCAACCCCAGCTGTAATGGTTGGCCAAAACTGGACAGAAAATAAGCGAAAATAAGTTAATCTTTTACCTTCAAAAACAAAAAAAATTGAAGGTAAACATGGCGCGCAAAAGACACACAGCAATTTTTAAGGCAAAGGTGGCCTTGGAAGCTGCAAAAGAAATCAAAACACTGAGCGAGCTGGCCTCCCAATACGAGGTACACGCAGCTCAGATCTCCCAATGGAAAAAGCAACTTCTAGAAAACATCTCCGGTGTATTTAATATGCCAAAGAAGGGTGTTGATTCTACAAAAAAAATGGACGAACTCTATAGGCAGATCGGTGAGGTGACTGTAGAGAGGGATTGGCTGAAAAAAAAACTGAACCTCTGTCCGTAAAAGAGAAAAAAAACCTTATTACTCCATTGGATCAAGATCTTACTATTGAGAGACAATGTGCTCTGTTGGGACTGACAAGATCTTGTTACTACTATGAGCCATGCAGGGATGACACGTTTAACTTGATCCTGATGAAGGAGATTGATCTGATTTTTACGGAACATCCTTACTATGGCAAGAGACGTATCAGTATCGAGTTGAAAAAAATGGGGTATGAAGTAGGTGTGGACTTGGCTCGAACTTTAATGAGGCGAATGGGAATAGTAGCAGTCTACCCAAAGCCTGACTTAAGTCAGGCTCACCCAGGCCATAAAAAATACCCTTATCTACTGAGAGGGATAGAGATTAAGCGGACCAATCAGGTTTGGAGCACTGATATTACCTACCTGCCAATGAAGAATGGCTTTCTGTATCTGACAGCCGTGATTGATTGGTATAGCCGCTATGTTCTTTCCTGGAGGCTATCCAACTCTCTAGACGGGATATTTTGTAGAGAAGTTGTTCTTGAAGCTCTTGAGAAGGGGAAACCAGATATATTTAATACCGACCAGGGAACTCAGTATACGAGCATTGAGTTCACGAAGATGCTACAATCTGCTGGGATACTAATTAGTATGGACGGTCGGGGAAGAGCCTTGGACAATGTTTGGATAGAACGTCTATGGAGAACAGTAAAACAAGAGGAGGTTTATATCCGAGACTATTTAGATGGGGTTGATGCTCTAAGAAGCCTTGATCGATATTTTAAGTTTTATAACGAGAATAGGCCTCATTCATCTCTTAATTATATGTCCCCAGGATCAGTCTATAGAGGGACAAAAATAGAGGGAGCTTGATGTTCCAAGAATGTTTCGCCTTCTTGTTCCGCTTCGCTACACAACCGGCGAGGAGGCTCTTGAAGGGAACGGTAGGTTATTTCCTAGAGGAGTATCATCATTTTCAGTTTAGAGAAGAAAAACAGGTTGAAGAAAAACAAAGACATGTTTTAGACTGAAGCAGTCCCCAAGCTGCTCAGTTAAATCAGCGGGAAAAGAGACTAGGTAAAGGGTTTTACTTAATTCTCGTCAAAATCTGTCCAACCTAAGCCAACCACTTCAAGCTCTGGTCTCCACAATTCTGTCTGTGGCTTATTTTCTAAGCTGTGCATGGCTACTCTCCTGATAGTTTTGAAAGATTTTTGATTGAAGTGCCTCAACCATTGTTTGCATGTGCGCGCTCGGTAGATGAACGTAATGCTTGGTCATCTGCAGCGTTTGATGACCGAGCAACTCTCCGATAACCAAAGGACTATTTTCAATCGTTGCTGCTTGAGAAGCTGCCTGATGACGCAAGCCATGAAAAACAAACCCTTCTATCCCAGCATTTTGCAAAGCTTTTTCCCAAGCAGATCGAATATCAACGGGTTGATTGGGATAATTGGGTGATGGAAAGATCAAGTTATCAGCGTGCTGCTGGTTGCGTCGCTGCTGTAAAAGCCTTAACAACAAGCCAGTAATCAAAACAGACCTTGAACGACCATTCTTCGTTCTTTCGAGCGCAATCGTTCCTGTGGGTTCTCCCAACTGAACATTTCTCCATCTAAGCCCCATGATTTCGCCTTTGCGCATACCTGTTCCCAGAGCAAGAGCAACGATCAAAAACAAGTCTTTCGATCCGCTCTCTTGGCATGCCTGCAAAAGTCTTTTCTGCTCCTCATCAGTTAATACTCGCTTTCTGCCCTGCGCCTGTTTGGGCTTCTCGATCTTAAAAACGGGATTCTCTCTCATCCATTCCCACTCTTTGACTGCTTTTGAAAAGACATGAGATAAACTGCTCAGATAGCGCACCACCGTTGTGGGAGAGCGGAGCTTTCCGCTTCTAACAAAGCCCGCAAGCAGCTCATCCCTTTTTTCTGCGATTATGCTAGGCCGCACTTGAGCTAACAGCAAATGTCCAAGTTCCTCCTTCCACCAAGTCAGGTGCCGAAGAACATTCTTGGCATTCCGTGGCTTCCCAGGCAGTACTCTCTCGATGTAGAGGGCGATCAGATCCGCAAGGGTGTGTTTGGTTGCAGGATTCGTGAATTCGTAGCGATCCTGCTCAATTGCCGACTCCATATCCCTCTTCCATTTTTTGGCGAGGGTCTTGGATCTAAACGATCTGTCAAAACACTGGCCACCC
>CAVXVG010000016.1:0-4904 GCA_963765145.1 Parachlamydiales bacterium | reverse complement strand
TTCAACATGCTCGGGCTTAGAGTCGATTCCAATAAATCTATATAATACTAACATAGAAGTTGCACACTAACATGCCTTATGTTAATGTGCAGTAATAGGGTTAGTGTTGGAGCTTATGGAAAACATCGTTAGAGCATTAGAAAGCTACTTACAAGAGGTTCTTGGATTAAAGGTTAAAGCTTACCCTTGGAAAGGACAAAATAAACTCCCTTTTTTCTTGGTAGATTCTTATAACTTTTACGAGATTTCATTGCTAAAAAGATCTTGCCTGCTAATGGTTGCAAAAGAAGGGACGGAGGTCACGCCTGCATTGGTACGGAAGCTTTGGGAGGAGGTGCTAAAAAAGTGGGATGGCCTATGCATCTTTGTTCAGAGTGCTATTTCTACATATAACCGTAAACGTTTGATTGAGCATCGGATTCCTTTTGTCATTCCAGGCACTCAAATTTTCCTGCCAGATTTGGGTATAGAATTACGAGAGCATTTCCGAACTTTGCGTGCTCCTAAAAAATTCTTTAGTCCAGCCACTCAAGCACTTGTGATTTTTGCATTGCATCAGACAACATATGAAAGCTTGATTCCTTCAGAAATGACAAAGGAATTGGGATATACTCAAATGACGCTTAGTCGTGCATTTGATGAGTTGGAGGATGCAGGAATTGGTACAATCAATCGGAAGGGAAGAGAACGCTTATGGATCTTCAATGGGAGCAAGCGAGAATTATGGGAACAAACAAAGCCCATGCTAAGAAGTCCTGTTAAATTGCGTGTCTGGATAAAAGATAAAAAACCAAAGATTTTTGCGGGATTAAGTGCACTTGCTCATTTTACAATGTTAAATCCTCCTTCACTTCCTGTTTATGCTACCAGTTGGGAAGAGTGGAAGAAATCTGGAAGGCAAGAGCTCCCTTCTCCAGAAGGTGCAACTTTTGAATTGGAAGTTTGGTATTATGATCCTTTTCTGTTTGCAAATAAGAATATGGTCGATCTTTTTTCGCTCTATTTAAGCTTGGAAGCAAATATGGATGAACGGATTGAATCTGCATTGGAAGAACTAATGAGGAAAATTAAATGGTAAAAGGCTTAGAACTTTTCGAAAAACACTTTGCTCCGTATGAGGATAAGTATGTTCTGATTGGGGGCACGGCATGCATGATTGTGATGCAAGATGCTGGGCTTGAGTTTCGGGCTACAAAGGATCTTGATATTGTTTTGCATGTTGAGGCTCTTGATATTGAATTTGTAAAAGCTTTTTGGGAGTTTATTCGAGCTGGTGGATATCAGAATCGGCAACGAAGTACGGGTAAGGAAGTTTTTTATCGTTTTTATTCACCAAGTAATACTGATTTTCCTGCAATGTTAGAACTCTTTTCCCGCATTCCAGATACTGTCAAATTGGAGGATGGAAGCCATTTAACGCCGATTCCCGTAAATGAAGCGGCAATCAGTCTTTCTGCTATATTGCTAAATGATGACTATTATCACTTTATACATTCAGGAAAACGTAAAACGAGCGGCCTGTCAATAGTAGATGCAGCTCATCTTATTCCTCTCAAAGCACGGGCCTGGATTGATCTTGATGCTCGAAAAGCTATCGGCGAAGCTGTTGATGAGAAAGATATTCGAAAACATAAAAATGACATTCTGAGATTATATCAATTGCTCGCGTCTACTCTTCGTATTATAACTCCGCAGTCAATCTTAAATGATATGCAGCTGTTTTTAGAACGTTTAGAAAAAGATTCCTCCATAGACCTAAAAAATTTGGGGTTAAAGCAGACATCCATTCAAGAAATAACAGGTAATCTTCGAAAGATTTATGGTTGTGACTTAATTCATCCCTTGTAAAAACATCTATGTTTTTTTGAAGTGGGGGCAAAGCTCACCGTGAAAATCCTTTCCGAAAACTAATTTGGAAATTCGGTAAAGTTGCCTCGATCCAGGATATAGCTTGTCACGAGATTGGCAGGCGTCACATCAAATGCAGGATTGTAGACTGGAGCGTCTTTAGGGCTCCAGATGACTTTCCCGAAGCTGCCGGCAGCTCCGCGCACTTCATTTGGAGCACGCTGCTCAATACGGATTTCATTACCGCTGGGACAGTTAGGATCGATCGTCGTATAAGGCGCCACAACGTGAAAGGGTATGTTGTGGTAGCGTGCAAGAACTGCAACTGAATAAGTGCCGATTTTATTTGCGAAATCTCCATTGGCTGCAATGCGGTCTGCCCCGAGAAGTACACGGCTGATTTTTCCGCTTCTCATAAGAGAAGCTGCCATGTTGTCGCAGATGAGCGTGTAGGGAATCCCATTACGCTCCAGCTCCCAAGCTGTCAGCCGTCCGCCTTGCAGAAGAGGACGTGTCTCGCAAGCGTAGACGTGGATTTTCTTTCCTTGGTCATGAGCGGTTTTGATCACTCCAAAAGCTGTTCCAATGCCGGCAGTGGCAAGTCCTCCGCTATTGCAATAAGTCAGGATATTTTCACCGGGTTGAATAAGCTCTGCACCATGCTCGCCCATCGCTTTGCAAAGAGCCACATCTTCAACGAAAATCTCTTCGATTTTTGCTAGCAAGTCTTCGTCATTTTGAAGCGCTACTAAAACGCGGTCGACACAGATCGCTAAGTTGACGGCAGTAGGTCTAGATTCTCTTAAAAGATAGGCTGCTTTTTCTATCTCATCTTTCGAAGCTCCCTTTTCAACGAGCTGTGCAATCGAGAGGACTGCGGCAACTCCAATCAGCGGCGCTCCGCGTACTTTCAAGCCTTGGATGATTTCGACCATATCTTCAGGAGTTTGCGCATCGATCCACTCTTCTTCGCCGGGAAGCTTTTGTTGGTTCAGAACAAGGAGTTTTCCTTGATCGTAGCGGATGGCGAGCCCTTCAAGCGTAAGTGCATGGGCCATGATAGGAGAGAAGAGAAGCGCCAGTAGTGATATCCATCGAAACATAAGAGACTCCTTTTTTTTAGGACATCTTATTTTGGAGGTTTATAAATTGCTATTTCTTTTTTTCAAATGGCTATGGCCACAGTGGGATTGTTGGAGGTGTTGCTTTAGATCAGATAAAGGCTTGCAAGGAATACACTCATGGCAAGCGCCTCTGTTCAAGCCTCGCAGGCTGCGCGACAAAAAATGTCGCGATTCAAGAGCTTTGTAAAATAGCAACTGTCTTATAATGAGATGTTTGATAAAATCATAAGCGCTTGTAAATCGAAGGTGTCTGCGGAAAATAATATTGCGTCGTCGTGCTTGATCGTGGACTTTGTGGCTGCGCAGGTATACAAGATCCTTATCGATCATGGTCTTCAAAAAACATTTAGGAGAAAATTTATGGCTCTTCCAGTTTCTTCCCAATCGCTGACGATATCAGCTTGTCACAGGGTTCTACAAATGAAAGATCTTGATAAAAAAATTTTCACTTGCTTGCTAGCTCAGCAGATAGAAGCTACAAGGAATCTTAAAGAAATGAAGATAGAAGAGAAAGATCCAAGTCTGTCTAAAGGGGGTGAAATAAGGCTTGGAAAGGAAGAAAAAGATCTGCTGGCTGCAAAGGCACTGAAAGAAGGAACAAGAAATATGGAGGTGGTGAGAAGCGTATGCAAGCAATGGAACGCTATTATTTTAGGCAACAAAGAGTTTCATTTTTTTCTAATTTTTACCAGAGTTAAAAGAGTTATGGCAGAGCAAGTAAGATTTTTTCGAGGAAAAGAATGCCCATATGGATTTCATGAAATTTTAAGAATAGAAGCACTTGGGGATCCTGAAGGTGTTACATCCACCTATATTAATTTTCCTACAGTCTCGTTCAATGATATGACTCTTCTTGAGTATATCAAAGACGCTGTATCCAGGAATAAGCTTTCTAGTGCAAAAGCTATGGCTAATGTAGTTAAAAAGCCGAGAGAAAAGATTCTTGCATTATGTGAAATTGCAAAAATTGAACCACAAGCTATTCAAGAGGCTAAAATTTTATTTCATCAAATGAATAGGAAACCAGTAGATTTGTTCCATGAAATTGCCAAAGTCGAAGCTCTTAATGGTAATTTTGATGCGGCAATTAGTTTATTAAATGTACGTGGTGAAGAATATGAAGGAGTATTGATTGATATTGCAAAAGCGGCCGCAAAATACAATCCTAGAGATGTGAAAAATTGGGCCTCAAAGATTAAAAATCCTGAAATTCAAGCCTTGGTTCAGTTTGAGGTCGCCATCATAGAAGGAGATTCTATGAGTGCCAGTGAATGGCTATCCCAATTTGAAAAGATTCCAGTAGAAATCACAGCGGATAGATATTTCAAAATCGTAAAGTTAGCAAATAGCTATATCAAACTTGCCAAATTAGATAAATCGCTTGGTTATGTTAAAGCAAAAGAATGCATTAGCTCCCTTAACCATGGGCTTAAAAAGGTTGAATTGCTTATAGAACTCGCAGAATTAGATGAAAAGCCTAATTTTGCTGAAGCAAAGCAGGAGGCATCATTAGCCCCATTTCCTTCTTATGATTTTCATAAAGGAGGCGATTACAAAATAGCCTTTGAACACGGGGGTCAAGGGGGTGATGAACAGTTTTCTAAAATCACGTTAGCAGAAGCTAGGCATAATGTAGACGCTGCATTAGTTACAGCCAATAAAATTGTTAATAGCGCCTGCAGAATGAAAAGAAAGCTCGATATTGAATTAATTAGAGGTGATATTAATGCAGTAAAAGCTGTAATTATGCAAACGCGTAGTGCTGATCAACTAGCTTTGGAATTTATAGAAGTTGCTCGTCAAGATCCTCTTCACGATCTCACCGAGGCTAAGGCTTCAATACGTTTTATTTATAGTGTTCTTGATAAAATTCCTGCAATTTGCAAAATCGCTGAGATGGTTCTGGAATTTCCTTTGGATCGTTATGAGTTT
>CAVXVG010000015.1:0-24327 GCA_963765145.1 Parachlamydiales bacterium | reverse complement strand
TCTTTTGATTAAAAAGATTTACATGCCCACCTCGAATATTCTCGATAGCAGTCTTAGAGCCCACGAGTCATCCCACATAGCTTGTCGCCTCCTCTGAGCCGTTCCCCGTATGCCTCCTAGGTCAATTCGTATCATAGTGCTCGCTAACCTCTTGAGTATGGCCAAATTCTCACCGGCGTTGCAAATGGACGCCAAGCTCGCGTCCTCACCAAAATTAACATCCATGTTCCAGTGCAACCGATTTTCAATTGACCAGTGACTGCGTACCGTTTCTCCCGTTCTCTCTGGAGCCAACTTGAATTAGAGATGTAAAAACGGGTTTCTTTGACGTTTCACCCTTAATGGTCCTTTGGGATCTCACCTCTATCAGAGAAGTACGCTCTTTTCACTCATGCTGCACTCCAACCATTCTAGATCGCTTGTCACGACTACTTCGCGCTCTTCTATTCTTCCATGACCCTTTTCGCAGCTTGAATAACTTTGGCAATCTGCCTCTTGATAACCCGCCTCTCTTGCTTGCGTAAAAAAATTCTCCGCCTCTGCTCGCAAAATCCCCTGATTGCCTTTCAGAGCGATCACGTAATTGCCACCTCTTTCCCTGATTTTCTTCACAATCTCGGTTTGGCACCCGGCTGCATCGATCGTCACCGTCGCATTTTCCAAATCCAGGCTTTCAAGAAGCTCTGGAATGGCCGTTATTTCGTTTGACTTCTCATCTGCCTTAATTTGGCCCAGCAAAAGGCTGCGACAGCTATCCCAAGCGGAAACTAGATGAATTTTCCCTCCTCTTAGCCGCCCCCTTGATATGTTTGCCATCAATTGCTATCAGCCTCTCTTTTTTCTTCATAAGGCAATGACTGAATCCAATTGATCAATGAGCTCTCAAGTTGTTTTGGGTTTAGCCTGGTCAATAACCACCAAAATACGTCGTAGCTTGGCGCTTCCTCCATTCAGAATGCGCTGGAACATGTTGAGCTTCAGGTGCGCATAGTTATAGATATCAATGATGGTATTTGCTCCAGCCAACACTGAGCACAAAGTCATAATCAGCAGGTTCACAAGGGGATAAGACAGATTATCTTTAGCGCGAGGATCGTCAACTCCACAAAAACCTTCTCTCACTGATTCTAAAAATTCTTCAGCGTCAAGTAATTGGTCAACCTCTGAGTAAAATTCTTTTTCCTTTTTTTTGGTCATAGCAGCCTCTAGATATTTTAGAAGCACTATTCTTTATCGTAACACAATCCCTATCAAGTCTTTTTAATCAAAAGACCCTGGTTAAATGATGTTAATAAAATGCATCTTCATTCTAAAAGGGGAATTCAGATGAATGAACCGGAAGGGCGTATAGATTTCGTTCTGCTTCGTATCTGTAGTAGAACAAAGGGTTGCTTAAAACAGTGCTCAGAAGGAGCAAGATAAACAAATGTTTTATTGATAAAAATGAGATCATGGGTTTTTTAAAAACCAACGTAAGTATATGGATATATGCAAGTTAAATGCAACCCACGCGATTTTTTTTTAAAAACATTCGAAGTTAGTATAGTGAAGCCCCTCACTTGCTTCGCAAGTTTTGGTCACGGGCGCCGTCGTGAAGCGACGGCGCCCGTGACGCGTAGTGCCGTCAGGCACTAGCGGCTTTATCTCAACATCTGCAAGTTAAGCATAATTCAAAGAACCGCAAGAGCTAGAAAAGTTTTCGATTGACCTGATTTCATTTGTTTCATAATGTGCTTCTTACCTTTTAGGCTAAGGAATTTGATCAATGGAAGTAAGGTTAGAAAGTGACTATTACGACATAGATGATCGTCTTTATGTTGAAGAGCTCATTTCTGAAGTCCGTTCTGTTTGGAATGGGTACGATGTTGAAATAGACGAACCAACAGAGTTGGAAAAGAAACTTCAGCAACAATTTTTAGATGTTTTTTATTCGATAGATCCTGAAAGCGAACTCTTTGATCAACATTTTCATTCTTACATTGAACTTGGTTCCAAGCTAGAAAAGGAAGGATTTTTCTCAGATTTAGAACTAGAAGAGGAACACAATCTTCTTGGTCATGAGTATTTCTTACGAGGCCTAAGAAGAGAGTGCAAAAAATTTTGGAAGAAGCACAAAAAACCGATCATTGTCGTCGCCGTTGCCGTTACGGTGATCGTAGTAACTAAAAATGTAGCAGCAGGAGTTGCCGCAGGTGAAGGTGCACGTCAAATAATAAAAAACCCCAAAAATACATCTTCTTCTCCATCTTATCCAAACCCATCTCCTCCTCAAAATAAGGAGCCTTTACAAGAACAAGGAACAGCGCCTGACAAGGATAGGCAACCATTTCCCATAAATCCTGAGGCTAAGTTTGAGCCTCATCCCATATTCAAGATCAATCCAAACATTCTACCTCAACCACAACCTACGTTTGATCCTAAAAGCTTTCTCCCAATTGCTGATCGCTCCCCCGTTCAAGAAAAATCTCCTTCAGAACCTGCTCAACAATTTAAATACACGCTTCCAGAGTTATCTTTAGATACAAAAATTCTAAACAACCCACAAATCAATCTTAATGATACTTTTCATGCCCCTCCCTTAGATCTAAAGATGCCTCAAAATACGTGGGTTTCTTCAGGGCCTGCCGAGTCGTTCCAGTATCCACTTGCACATCTGCCATTAGATGCACAAGCTCCGACCCAACTAATGACAGAAATAGCCACTGCTCTACTTACGCCAGAACGCAGACCTCTTACTGCTTCAGAAAAGATAGAATTTGGCGCGGGAGTTCTTTACGGAATCCCTCAAGGTGTTTATGCCTCCGGCAAAGATCTGGCTCATTTTGCCGGAGAGTTGATAGTTCACCCTCTTGACACAGCCTACAATGTGGCAAGCGCTATATGGCAGCTCTACGAGCTTGGCAAGGCAGGTCAATGGGACCTTTTGAAAGAAGCTTTAGTGCCCGAGGTCTTTGAGTTAGCAAAAGAATGGGACACGCTTACTATCTTTGAGCAAGGAGAGAAAAGCTCGATCATTATCAGCAAATATTCCGCCGATTTTCTTATCCCGGGTAGTTTAGTCAAAGTAGTGGGTAAGAGTACCAAGCTTGCTGCAGAACTCATTCACATCGAGCAACAGCTTGCCAAAATGCCAATTGGCTTTGCAGGTCAAGGAGCAGCTTTTGCTGCTAGAGAAACAGGTATTCTTGCAGAAGAATTTGGCGTAGTAGCTAAAGAAGCAGGAGCCCTTGCAGAAGCTGGTTTGGCAGAAAAGGCAGCAAGAATAGGTGTTAAAGAATTCTTACCTGTAAACTTGCCAAGTGGGGTCGAAATTGCTCAAGCTTTGAGAACGTATCAAATCGCTTTAGATGGAGGGAAACACTTCGGGTTTCTGAAAAACAATCTGGTGCGTTCAAAAGAAGAATTGATGAAGGGGATTTCAAGTTTAGAAAAGCAAATAAAGTTGCATCAAGATAAGATCGCAAATCCAGGCACTCATATTGAAAATTGGATAGATTTAGACCCACGGCGTCAGGAAGCTTTAATTAAAAGAATATGGCCGTCTGACATTGAACGTCAGGTGGAGCAAAGAGATATTTTGCAAATCATACTTAGCTGTAAGGAGTAAATATGAACGACACTTTTAAATATTACCTTTACGACTTAGGTTTTCTTGTAAAAAACATGGCAATAGAAGCAAAAGCTGATAAAGATCGTTTTTTAAAAGATGATTACAGGTTGGGTTATTTAATGGCGCTGCATGATGTAGTCTCTCTAATGAAAGAACAGGCCATTGCATTTGAAATAGATGAAGATCTCCTTTCTTTAAAAGGGATAAATCCTGATTCAGATTTGCTATAAAAGGAGTTGAACCTCGAGATCTTGCGATTGTCGCTACGGTGATCGTAGTAACTAAAAATGTAGCAGCAGGAGCTGCTGCAGGTGAAGGCGCACGTTAAATAATAAAAAGCTCCAAAAATACATCTTCTTCTCCATCTTACCAAAACCCATCCCCTCATAAAAATAATGAGCCTTTACAAGAGCAAGGGACAGCTCCATCACCACCTGATAAGGATAAGCAACCATTTCCCATAAATCCTGAGGCCAAGTATGAGCCTCATCCCATATTCAAGATCAATCCAAACATTCTACCTCAACCACAACCTACGTTTGATCCTAAAAGCTTTCTCCCAATTGCCGATCGCCCCCCAGTTCAAGAAAAATCTCCTTCAGAACCTGCTCAACAATTTAATTACACGCTTCCAGGGTTATCTTTAGATACAAAAGTTCTAAACAACCCACAAATCAATCTTAATGATACTTTTCATGCCCCTCCCTTAGATCTGAAGATGTCTCAAAATACGTGGGTCTCTTCAGGGCCTGCCGAGCCGTTCCAGTACCATCTACCATTAGATGCACAAGCTCCGACCCAACTAATGAAAGAAATAACCACTTCTCTACTTACGCCGGAACGCAGACCTCTTACTGCTTCAGAAAAGATAGAATTTGGCGCGGGAGTTCTTTACGGAATCCCTCAAGGTGTTTATGTCTCTGGCAAAGATCTGGCCCATTTTGCTGGAGAGGTCGCGGTTCGCCCTATTGACACAGCCTACAATGTGGCAAGCGCTATAGGGCACCTCTACGAGCTTGGCAGGGCAGGTCAATGGGACCTTTTGAAAGAGGCTTTAGTGCCCGAGATCTTTGAGTTAGCAAAAGAATGGGACACGCTTACTCTCTTTGAGCGAGGAGAGAAAAGCTCGATCATTGTCAGCAAATATTCCGCCGATTTTCTTATCCCGGGTAGTTTAGTCAAAGTAGTGGGCAAGAGTACCAAGCTTGCTGCAGAACTCATTCACATCGAGCAAAAGCTTGCCAAAATGCCAATTGGCTTTGCTGGTCAAGGAGTAGCTTTTGCTGCTAGAGGAACAGGGACTGCTTTGCAAGAAATAAAAGCAGTTGGCAGAGGCATTCTCTTACCTCAAGCAGTAGAAGAAGCCATTCAGATAAAAGCCGCAGCTCGTTTTGCTGACCAACCTGTTTTGTTGGAGTCTTACAAAGCTGCCTCTAGAGCTGAAGCATTTTTGGAACCACACGCAAAAAGATTCATGTTAGAATTGGAAGCAAAGGAGCTGATCCATCAGGCAGGCATTCCAACGTATCCACGGCCTGCAGGCATTCCTGAGAATTTTTTAGTTAGAATTACTGAGAAAGGCGGGGGGATAGAGTATGTTCATCCAACTAACGAATACATTTCTGTGAGAGTGATGCCTGGAAAGCCACATAGCCCTCTTCCACATCAACAAGTGCCATATGTTGTTCAAATGAAAGATGGTTCTGCTATTGATCAATTGGGGAATAAAATAAATAAAAAAACGCCTGAGGCACATATTCCACTTGATAAGTATGCTTATAGGAAGGAGATTTGACATGTATATCAACAGAAAGGAGATTTTAAATAGCTTGTTGCAAACGGTTGAAGGTATCTCGAATAAAGAGTATCAGAAACGAGTTTGGATTAGAGGTGAAGGCCCGGAGTGTGATGATTTTGATGAGACAGTTTGCCATTTTTCACAGCTCGGAAATGGTGTTTTGGAAGATTGTGAGGAATTTCAATTAACTGAGAATCAATATGCTAAATTAGAGAAATTTAGAGATGAATTCGAAAAGTTTTATAGAAAAAATGATTGGCCCGAATTTTTTATCGATACCCAAGAATGGGATGAGATCACCAAATTGGCAAAAGGAGTTTTAGCTGCCTTCAACTATCAGGCAAAAAGCTAAAGGAAAGGTCCCTCGCTCGCTTGTAAGCAAATATGCCACTGACTTTCTTATCCCGGGTAGTTTAGTCAAAGTAGTCGGCAAGAGCACCAAGCTTGCTACTGAACTCATTCACATCGAGCAAAAGCTTGCCAAAATGCCAATTGGCTTTGCAGGTCAAGGAGCAGCTTTTGCTGCTAGAGAAACAGGTATTCTTGCAGAAGAATTTGGCGTAGTAGCTAAAGAAGCTGGCATGGCTAGCAAAACACCATCTGGCCTCAATGGTGCAATTTTAGAAAAACCTCCCCTAGATTTGCTAAAAGGGAAGGTAATACAGACGGGAAACTTCTCTTTTTCGTTGGAAGAATTATCTAAAGCTGGAAAAGTAATAGACAGAGAAGGCCTAACCAAAGCCGGTAGAGCCTTAGACAAACATGGCAACCGCCCTGGAAGTGTTTTTCCAAAGGCAACTGGAAATGTTGAAGCAAGAAATATACAGGGTCAATTGCAGCTAGAGCGCATTTTGAGTGATCCTGATAGGAAAATAAGTACTTTCGAACATAGATCACTTGGGACTGTAATAGACATTGAGACGCATGATAAAGGTGGTGTAAGATTTTCTCAAAATGGCGAATTTATAGGATTTTTGCAACCAGATGTCTAATGAGAATGATTTTATAAAAAAATTTCGTGTTGTTATTTCGAATGTGCCTGACAGGGAAAACTGTGTGTGTGAAATATATTATAACCATATTCAGTGGGCAGAAATATCTAAAGAAAACGAAGAAGTGATAATACAGTTTTATTCTCATCCATCTCAAAAATATTGGGAATTTCCTTTGGAAATTGCTATGGAGATATTGCAGAAGGCTAAAAGCTTGTTTTTAGTTCAATGAAAGGGCCCAAGCTGCAGGTCAATTAGCCGCTGGCCTCATCGGAATAGGCCTCGGTGTTCTTTCCATTGGGGTTATGCTTTCGAAAACAAGGGCTGTTTCGAAACCGTATGATGATCAAATAACTGATTTGGACAAACGTATTTGGGGTCAGGCCTGGCATTCGGACATTTGAAATATAGAGAAAGGTCCTTTAGTGGAAGATGCCGCTAGTGCCTGACGGCACTACGCGTGAGGGGCCGCCGTCGCTTCGCGACGACGACCTGTTTTACCGAAGCTTGCGAAGCAAGCAAGGGCTTGCATGACGTTGTTAGTTTGAAAAAGAAGGAGCGCTCGAGTTTTTTGTTGTGCTTTTGGATCTTTGAAAGTGAAAGCGCAACAGGAGTTGCGCACTCCAAACGCTAGCGCGAGAACGGGAAGAATTGTGGGCTTAAATTAAGCTAGCGACCGAAGCTTGCGAAGCAAGCAAGGGGTCGCTAAGGGGATGTGCACTAAGTGCGATTAGTATGCTGCACTGGTATAGCCATAGCCACCAGCAGCGCCACCTTGAGGCAGTGGCTGATAGGCAATGTAGTTCGCGCCGTTGCTAGGAGACCAAAGGTTGTTAGTAACAATTGCGCCTGTCTGTACTGGTGCGAGTTGACGAGGCATGGCCGCTTGTCTGGCGGCATTTACCCCTTGAAGGGCTCTGGTAGCCTGTGCTTGAAGTTTAGGGATATTTGCACGGCATCGATCTTGCTCTGTCTTTTCTGCTTCAAGATATTCGGCAGGCAAGGCTTCTTCAATCACAAGTTGATCTTTATCAGCAGCTTCAATCACCATGTCTCTTCTTCTGCTGTAGATTTCACCTATTCCATATGATGCTTGATCATAACAAATCTTGCCCCAATGTTCTCTACTGACATTTAATTCCTTCGAATAATGACTAATTGCGTCAATATACTTTTTGCTGCCCTTGGCCACTTTTTGAACTGCGATGAAATGGTGAATGATTCTGATTCCTTCTCCTAGGTGAGACACGTCTAAGCCTCCCCTAAGGGCCTTCACTGCTTTAGTTACTCGGGTAAATTCTTCGAATAGGCTCTGTATTTCCCATGTATCTTGGAATTGTGGATGGCTGAATCTCTTCACGCTGCTAAATAGTTTAGGTTTTGCTGCTTCACAACCTGCTACAATCTCGTTATTCTCTGTTTTGTAACCTACTAAGATCTGCCGGAGAACTCTGCTTTTTAGGGCCATTTCTCTTTGTTGGTTATCTGTTACCACTGCAACATCTGGCAGGTGGGCTTGACGGATTAATTCCCTAAGGGCAAGAGCGAGCGTTCTGGGAAGCCGAGCAACAATCTGTTGAATTTGTTGTTTTGAGACGATAGTTGGAGTGAGAGAAAGGAGAGGTGCCGATGGTTTGGGAAAAGAAGGAGAAGTAGCCATTTAATTACCTTTGGTTAAGGGTTCTTTCAGGCAAATGGTTCCCTGAATATGAAAACTAACTATACCAAAGATAAAGATTTTTTGTGGATGAAATTAAGCAATTGTTAAGAAACTATGGTGTTTTTAATTTTAAACACCTATTCATTAACCGCCTATGATTGCGAGGTGGCTGATTGAGAAATACTGCCGAAGGTTTGCAATATCGCAGTGGCGTCTTGGGCAGCAGCTTGGATCGCCTGTTGCATATCTTGTGTAATGTTTTGCTCTGCTTGAAGCGCCTGTTGCCACAACATGCCTGCGGCTTTTGCATTAGCTGCTTGTTGTGTGTATCCAGCGGCAACCATGCCTGCCGCACCTTGGGCCATTTGGGGAAGCGACTGCGTTAAGGTTTGGAATGTCATGACTAACGGGTTGGATTGAAGGGCGTTTTGAAGAGCGCTGTGTTTACTAGTGGACAGCTGTAGGCTTCGTTCATTAAATTGGTCCGGAGTGATTACTTTGTTGTCTAATTGTTCATTAAGCTCAGCTTGGTCGTCTTTGAAATCGTTGCCTACCTTAGCAGCTGTCCTAATGGTTATGCCCATGCTGACGAAGCCGAGGCCCATGGCTAGGCCGGCGCTAATGAGGGTACCCATGGCCTGTGCTCTTTGAGCGTTGGCTTCTAATGTCCCTTCTAGGACGGTGGCTTGAGCAGATGAGAGGGCCATTTTTTCTTGAGCGGCTGTAGAATTCCAACTGTATTGGCGGAAGGTGTCAATGTTTTCCAGTTTTTGGTGCATCACGTTTTCCATGATGCGGAAGATAGTGGTGATAAGAGAAGGGGTTAGGAAGAGGGCTGCTTGGTCTTTGACGGTCATCTGTTGTCGTACGTTGGGTAAGGGTACGGTAAGTACGGGCGAGCCTGCAGGGGGCACGGCTCCGGCTGCCATCTCTAGGGATTGATTGGCTAAATTGACGACAACTGCCTCAGTGCCCGATAGCAATTGGGACATGGCTTGATTGACGCTGGCCAATTGAGATTGCAGGTCTGTTATCTCACTTTCAGGGGTTGCGGGTGGCGGTGGCAGTTGGCTGATTTGTTTGTTAATGTTAACCAGTTCTTGCGTTAACTGCTGGTTTTGAGCGATTTGACCTTTAATTCCGCTCTCTGTGGCGGCCGATTTATTTAGATTGTTGAGCCCATTTGTTATTTTTGACTCAATGGAATTCATGCGTGCTTTTAGCTCAGCGGCTGATGGGGGAGCAGGTCCTCCGCTGCCAGTACCACCTGTCTGATTTACCTGTTTACCCCCTGAAACTCCACCTGTACCACTCATAAAAAACCTCTAGGTGCTTTACTCTATTAAATTCAATTTCTGTTAAGTCCATGTAAGGTATGGAGTAGGTTTTTGTTAAGCCGGTTCAGAACAAATAAGGCCTGGCCTAACCCTCATCTATCGCGTTTGATGGGAGAGGTGCATTACTCTGGAAGAAGCGGTGGAGGTGGGGGCGTTCTGGTTGTGTCGGGTGGGGTGCGTGGTAGGCCTGCATGTGGGGTAGGCATTGGAGGAAGTGGAGGGGTGGGCAATGCGACGGCAGCCAGACCGCCAGGGTCGTGATGAAAATTTCGCATAAAAGCATGTGCCGCCTTATATTCACCTAATTCTTTGCGGAGTTGCTTTAATTGATCATTGCGTTCGTTACGAGCTGCATTATTCTCTTTTAACTCCAATCGTAGCTGAGCATGTTTTTTAACGGCTTCATCGTAGGCATCTTTGCCCCTTGGATGAACTTTTCTGCCGAAACTTTGGAGGCTTCGTTTAGGCTTTTGATTCTTGATTTCTGCTTCAGCTTGGCTAACTTTCGTTGCTAAACCATCCGTTGGATCGTCTTTTTTACGATCTAACTCCTCTATTTGTTCTTGAAGTGCATTAATTTTGTCAGGGATCGTGCGAGTTTTTTCTAGGGCTTTATCGAATTCTAAAGGATTTCCGTTGTAAGAAAACTTATTGTTGCTCACAAAACC
The DNA here is from genome assembly GCA_963765145.1 of Parachlamydiales bacterium. Classification (GTDB taxonomy): domain Bacteria; phylum Chlamydiota; class Chlamydiia; order Chlamydiales; family JAJFMK01; genus JAGVKY01. The sequence continues at coordinate 14,262 of CAVXVG010000015.1, read as the reverse complement.
GGTTTTCATTTCGGGATGTTCATGCATTGTTTGTAGAAGGGAGCCCAGCTCCTTGGCAAAAAGTTGTTTTACTTCGTCGTTTGCAAATCCTTCGACAAAATGTCTGCCGACAGTAATTCCATAATCTTTGTCGTTAAAACGGACTATCATTCGGGCGCTGTTGTCTTTATCGACCGTAACCTCGCCTTGAACATTAAACGTATCAGTTCCATAAACATTTGCGAAGGCGTTATTGAAATCGCCTTTAAGTGGTCCTGTCATGATTGCCTCCTAAGTGGTTTACCCATATTCTTCGCCTAAACGTTGCATAACGGCTCCAAAAGGTTCCTCTGGATTCATTAATTCTTTGATTCGAGGATTTTCTTTATGTATGTCATCAATCTCGGCAAAACCTAGCCTAAATTTTTGCTTATCTTCGTCGGATATTTTTCTCATGCTATCGTAAAACTGTGCCCTTTCAGCACGATTTAAGCCTTCATATGCGACCTTTAGTTGCTTAACAACCACTTTTATTTTATTTATATCAGCGTCATTAAGATTGGCAATTTCTGCCTTAGTAGCAGCCACAAGCTCTTTAACCACCTGCTGTCTTACTGCCGGGGTTGGTTTTTTGACTGTCGTATCATGGTCAAATTGAGGCTTTGAATAATGGTAAAGATCATGCAATTGGTCTATGTAGTCGTTAAATTCCTTAATTGTATTGGTAGGTGCATCGTTGTCTTTAAGTTTATTAAGCACCCCTCTAATACCACTTAAAAGGGCCCATTGCTCGGCCCTGGTTAAAGGGGGTTGCTCTCGTTGAAGAAGGTCTATCGGTGGCAAGTTTCCTTCTCTAGCGCTGTCGATAAAACCTAGTACTCTGCGTGTCCGCCCATCATTGAGCTCTCTAGCATTGAGCTCTGTTTTCCCTTCAACATGAGAGCTAAAGGCCAAAGAATCTGTGCCTAAGTGCTCGGGGTCTTTATAGGTTGATGGAGGTGGAGTCCCGGAGGCGGGGGCTCTAGCAACGATGCCGCTTGGGTCTACAGCCGGGCCCATTTCGGGTAATTCAGGAACAGGTCTGGTTTCATTTTCTTGAGTGATAGCTGTGTGGGTACCTTCTGCACTAGGGGCGGCTTCCGGTTTTATTCCCCCTTTGACAAACAGTTGTCCAGAGATTTTGTGAACTTGCTCCATCTCCTTGACTTGTGCTTCAACGTCTCTGAACTGAAGTCTGATTTTTACACGATCTTCTTTTGCCGTTTTCAATTTGTCTTTAAGGTTTTGTAAGTCGGCCTTACTGTGCCCGCCTCTGTCAATTTGTTTTTGAATTTCATGGATCTCTTTTCCAGAGCCATCAAGGGCATTTTCGGTGGTAGTAAATTCTGTTAACAGATCTTGGTAGTCCTTTTTATGTGCATTTAACTGCGCTTGAGTGGAGAAAAAGAAGGTTTTGTTGTTGAGGGTAATCGAGCGGTCTTTGATGTTGAAAGAGGCATTTGTGGTTCCGGTCTCAGACATCGATGCAAGTTGCAGTGATAGCCCTTTGCCCCAATCTTGCTGCTCTTGCTTCGACAATCCATCGATATAGGCCTTTTTTACACTCACAGTGTATGTTCTGAAGTTGTCGCCCACTTTAAAGGTGTAAAAGCCATTTTTTTCTGTGACGTCGCTTTTAACTCTTGCAGAATCGGGGCCGGTAGGGTTGCTTAACGCGCTTTTAGCAAGCTTTTTTACATCTTCTGTTGTAACGGGAGCCGGATCGGGAGGTGTGCCTGGTGCTGGTGTGCCTGTTACAGTCATACACTCTCCTACTGCTTTACTCGGATGTTGTCTGTTGAAGGTATCCCAAAAAACCCTTCAAAATTGTCTTTTTGGACTTGGCTAAAAATATCGATTAAAAGGGAGGTTTGTTCGAGTCCCGCCAATTCCTTTCTGTCTTTATCGACTTCTATACTGACTTGATCGAGCTCTTCTTGAACTCTTTCAAGATGTTGGTTGAGCTCCTCGATCTTGTGTTCAATTTCGGCCCGTTGTTCTTTAACCCGTTCATGCTGTTTGTCGTGGGCATTTTCTACATAAACAGTCGCAAGCCCTTTTAGAGCCTTTTCTAAGAGAACTCTTTCATTAATAATTGCTCTTTTTTCTTGCTCAATACTGCTTGCAGCCGTCACCTTTTTGCTGATTTTTGCCCTTACGACGTTTTTAGACTGAGTAATCTCGTCCCTGGTTTCCTTTGCCTCTGCAGACTCTAGAGATTCGCCTGTCTTGATGGGTGTGATTTTAAAGCTCTTTCCGTTGTTAATACTAATCGTGCTTGCGTCAAGGTCGATATCAATTTGGTGAGTAATATTTTGTGTCCCCATATTAGTTTTGACTTGGTCAATCCCCAAGATCAATTGGTCAGCAAGGGCTTGGATCTGATCTGTCTTTAAATTTTGAATCATCTCTTGAAGCCCCATCTTCGAGATTTTAATGGGCACCATCCGATCGTTTATTTTTATCTCAAGCTTAGCGCTATGGGCATCGAATTTGGCTTCAGTAAAGTGCTGTTTTAATTGAAATACTAAAGAGTCACTATTGGTGCTAGGAATCGCGCTCATAAATCTACCGCCTTTTTTTAATGATCTCTCAAGTCTGTAAAGATCATGTAAAATTGAAGATTAATAGTTTATTAATACAACTGTATAGAATGAAGATATGAGATCTGCTTATGGAAAATGATTTTGCCTCTGAGGGGCCTTTTGACTTTAGTACTTCGACCAAGGTGGGCAGTGATGCTGCAAAAATCCAAAGCGCCTTGGATAGCCTAAAAAATGAGATCAAAACAAGCCCTCCGGGTACCTCTTTTATTGCCAAAATGGATGAGATCAAAAAACAGATCGACCAATTACAGGCAACCGGCGCTCCCATGAGTCAGACCATGGATTTAGAATCGCAACTACTTAATTTTAAGAACTTAATAAAGGCACAAGCGACCCAAATTTCTGATGACACACAGCCAGTGGTTGAAAATGAAGAGATTAACAAGCTTGTTAGCGAAGCAATGGAAGGCCAAGAGCAATTAACGGATGCTCAATTGGCTAGAACAGAAAAGTTTGCCAAAGAGTTCATTACCAGTGGTAAGCCCTTAAAAGAGATCTTACAGTTAAACGATGATGTGATAGAGATGGTATATACTCATGCCTATTTCCTTTATCAATCTGCCAAGTACCAACAGGCTTCTCATGTCTTTTGGATTTTGAATGCATTGTCCCCTGAAGATGTTCGGTTTTATATTGGAATTGCTGCCTGCCACCATCAGCAAAAAAAATATCTTGAAGCGGCAACAGTGTATATCTTGGCTAGCGTTATCGATTTAGATGACCCCATGCCGTTCTATTACCTATCTGACTGTCAAATTGAGATGGGCCTCTTTGAATTGGCCAAGGAATCACTTCAGCAGGTGATTGAGCGGGGTATGAAGAAGAAAGAGCACCAAGTCTTAGTCGACCGTGCCAAACTTACTCTCGACAAGCTAGAAGCTGAGCATCCGGCTCCAGCTAAATAAGATGGGACTGGTCCAGTTCTTTCCTTTAAAGTGATTTTGATAGAGTATTACTGCCCTGCTCTGTAAAACTTATTAAGTTCTTCCTGAAGGAAATCCATGAGCTTATCCCCAGCATCATCATCAACTGTACGAACTACACGTTTCCCTACAACTAATCCATTGGCGACGCGACCAAATGGGCGCATTCCGCTTGAGGCTATTCCACATCTGATCAAGATGGCTCAGTTAGCCGATTTTGGTGAGCCTCTGTCAGAGGATGCAAAAGAAGCTTTTAATCGATTGTCTCCTGGTTTAAGGAGCAGAATCTCTAAGTCAGTTGCTAAGGAAAGTGGGAGTCTTATCCTTCACAGAGTATGTGGGTTGTTAGAAATTTACTTAGGAAAACAAAACCAGCAAGATGGGTCCATTCTTGATAATTTACAAAAGCATTTTAATAGGGCATTGAATGGGTTAGCGAATAAACCGACTCATGACGTGCCGCTACACATAAGGGTGACCCACATTTTAAGTGCGATGAGGGAATTTGCTGAAATTAAGGCTCATTTAGAGAGATGGAGGAGCGACACCACCCTAAATACCGCAGAAAATCTTGATCAAGCTGTACAGCGGATTTTCGAATTTCTTGCAGATGGTGAAAAAATTAGACCGCTCACTTTCGACTCTCTAACGTTACACACTTTGCCACCTATTTTTAATCGTGAGACGTTAATTGAAAGCTTAAAAGCCCCTGGAATCAACGAAATTCGCAAGGGTTTGCCTGAAGCTGAAAGAGAAAAACTCGAAGTATCTAACAACGATTTGGAAACATGGGCAAGAAAGGCTGAATTAACGAAAACACATGAGATTAAAGAAACTCTTTTGCAAATGATTTTAGATAATCATGCAGAGGTAAAAATCACATCGATTTGCTTGAAAGCTTTGGGACTCGATATCGCCCCTAAATTAGACCTGTTTCCACATCTTACTAGCATTGATCTGTCATCGAATCCACTTGAGGATTTCCCTGTTGGGCTGTTGTCTGTCAGAACTCTTGAAAGTATAACTTTGCAAGATTGTTCAATTTCCGGGGTAGATGCGGAGAAGCCCTTCCAGATTCTTTGCGGCAGACTTAAACACCTAGATCTTTCGTGCAATGCGTTAGATGAAGTTCCACCTTTTATTTATGGGCTGAGCACATTGCGTGTTCTTAATCTGTCTAAGAACAATATTACATCATTGAAGCCCGATATTAGGTTCAAAAGCCTGAAACAGTTATTACTCGAGACAGAAGGTGGAGTAGTTGTTGAAGGAAAGCAGTTTTTGACTTCGCTTGAAATGCTCAACATCACAGCGGATTTAGATGACTCGTTTTTACTGCTTCCATCTACTTGTAAGGTCCATGGGTTTGACGAAGAAGAAATTAAAGACTTTAAGAAGGCCTACCCTTTTGCTTTAGGCCCTAAGTTTATCGCCGACTAGGAAGTGATTTTGCTCTTTTAGCTCCACCTCGTGTATGGTCGTGATGTGAGGTTGCTATGATCACTTTTTGTTTTGCCTTTCTCCTTTTTATCACTCCTGAGCTATTGGAGACTTTTGATAAAGAGATAGAACAGGAAAGGGCGAGATGGAAAGTGCCCGGAGTAGCCGTTGGAATTGTCCAGGGAGAGAAAGTCTATCTGGCGAAAGGGTATGGGACACGAGGGTTAAAAGACAAAAGAGCCGTCGACGATAAAACCCTTTTTCAAATCGGCTCTATCAGCAAATCGTTCACGTCAGCTCTAGTCGCTAAAGGGGTTGATAGAGGCGATTTTAAGTGGGAAGATAGTGTTATCAACCACCTTCCGACCTTTCGGATGTTTGACCCTTGGGTGACCACCCAATTTCAGGTGGTTGACCTTCTCTGCCAAAGAAGTGGCCTGCCCAACCATGCAGGGGATAGTCAAGTTTTTTTAGGCGGCACCGCCGAAGAGATGATCCGAAACTTGCGGTTCATCGAGCCTGTCACCAGTTTCAGGTCTACCTATGCTTATCAGAACATTTTCTTTCTTGTAGCTGCTGAAATTTTGGAAAAAAAGACAGGGTATACCTTTAGCAGGCTTTTAGAGAGCGAAATTTTTGCCCCTTTAGAGATGAAATCAAGTAGCAGTTCTGTCGAAGAATATTTGAAAAATAATAACCGTGCGGAATGGCTCTACAGGGCAAAAGATGGATCAACCGCTTCTTTGAGTGACGATTTTGCTTACCGTGACTGGAACTACATCTTAGGGCCTGCCGGCGGCATCAATTCTAATGTAGAAGATATGACCAAATGGCTCATCTTCCAAGCTAATCAGGGAAAATTTCGGGGTCAACAGCTGATTTCGAAAGAAAATATGGCCCCAATGAAGCGACCATACATTTTTGTTTCCTCGATCGGTGAAAGAGAGGCTTACTATGGGCTAGGTTGGGTTCGGTTAGAAGAGAGCCCATACCCCATCATCTGGCACGATGGGGCGACACTTGGTGCCTATGCTGTGGCGGCGTTTATCCCAGAGGAACAACTTGGCATTGTGGTGTTGAGCAACGAAAGAAATACCTCTCTTTCGCTTGCTTTAGCATTGCAATTTTTTGATCGCTATTTTGATAAGCCCGATCGTCAATGGAGTGAGAGGCTTTTGCAAAAAGGGGAAGAGTCGAAAAAAAACCTTTTAGATCAGATTAATAAAGCCCCTCCTTCTAATCCATCTTCCTTTCTAGGGACCTACACCAATCAAATGCTTGGTGAAGCCACTGTAAAAGAGGAAAAAGGGCAACTTGTGTTAGTCATTGGGAAGAAGAAAATCAACCTTGTGATGAAGCCTGTTGTCTGCAATGTGTATACCATCGATTGGAGCCCTGTCTGGGACGAGCCGATCAAGGTGATCTTTGTTCCCGGTGACCATGGCAACATCGATGCAATGAAAATCGATGTATTCGAAGCAGAAGGCTCCGGCATTTTCAAGAAAGTGTAGGATAATCAATCAACCAATCAAAAAAATGTAGCTCTAAAGAGGCACTTGCAAAATCAGGCTTAGCTCAAAAGAAGGCCTGGAAGGCCGAAATATGAAAGCCCAGCGCCGAAGGCCTGGGTAAGAGTTGTAAATAGAAATTGGAGTCCTGAAGGGACGACATATCCTATTCTACAAATAGTCTAAAAGGCAATTATGCCGTCCTTTCAGGACTCCAATTATATTTCACATTTGTAACCCAGGCCTTCGGCGCTGGGCTTTCATATTTCGGTCCTTCGGACCTATTTTCTAAAGAATGGCCCACTATTCGAATTTTGCAAGTCCCTCTTTAGCCTGAGTTCGTTTTTGCGGGTTTTAACCCGCAAGCTTCTAGCAGGACTAAAGTCCTGCAAAACAAGCTCGAGATAAAGTCTAAGCTACATTTTTTAGCACTGCCAATTTTACTTAGGCAGCGGCAGCTTCGACGAGCGGCTTTTTATCGCGTTCAAAAGGGGATTTTGACAAAAAGGCTTGAACTAGGGCCAAGGCTCGCTGACTTTCTGCGTCATCTTTTTTGGCGAGAGCTTGAGCCACTCTAAAAGGAAGAGAAGGTTTCTCTGTAGGCTCTTCTGCAGTCCATTCTGTGTGGAGTTCGCGCATGGCTAGGATGACAGAGATGTTCTCGCCACAGGCTTGATGGAAATCAAGGTAGTATTTAGCCATATAATCTTTTTGGATTTCATTCTCCGGATGTTTTCCGGACACTTTTTTATGTGCACTATCGAATGCTTTTTTGGCTTTTGAAGGAGAATACGTATGAGCGGAATTTCCACGCCCTGTCATTTCGTAAAGGCCTTGGAAAATGAGCTCAATATAAGATTTGTTTTCCATAGCAGTGCAAGTGAAGAAGTAGAACGCCAGGTCCGCTGACCGATATTGGTGATAGAGAGGGGCGATGAGAGGGCTAGCAATATCTACTTGATGGGAAAAATAAGCTTGTTCAAGCCATTCAAGCTTGTCCGTATCATTTTGACTGAGACGATAGAGCTCTAGGGCGACCTGTCCCTTTCTGGCGCTTGGTGGCATTAATGCACATTTGGCTTCTTTTAGGGCAAAATCTCTATCGCCTTCCGGAAGCTTATCTGGAAATTTCAGCCTGAGTGGGATACAATCTATGTCTTGGGGGGAACTTTTTTCCTGCTGCACGGCTTGGGCCAATTCCAAATTAAAGGCACCGATAGCTTCGTAGTCTTTGGTCTCCTTTAATCTTTGGTAAATCTTTATAGCAACGCCCGGTTCATTAGCTTTTGTGCAATAGAATCTAGCAACGGCTAACATCTCTTTTGGATCTGTTGTACCACTTATGCGGCTATACCAAGAGCTGGCTAATGCAAGTTCACGAGCGTGTTCTTCATAGAGGTTGATTTTTTTTTCATAGTATTGGGCAAGGGGTAGAGCAACAGCATAAGCCGGGTGTCCTGCACTTACAGCAGCCTCGAGGACTTTCGCAATCTCTTTTGATTGGATCGGTTTGCCCTGTTTGTATCCTAATAGGGCTGCCAGTGCTAAACAAGCCTCTTTTTTTGATGAAGAACCGTCCGGAAAATAGTGTATATCTATCTCTAAAAAAGCTATTCTGACCTCCTCGGTCAGAGAGTCGTTCTGGCCAAAATAAAGGCCAATCCCCTTTTCATCAGAAAAATCGACTGCTTTGGTCAAGCCAGCGTCTTTAGGATAGGAGGTTATGCCGGCTTCCTGTAATTGTTCGGTGATCCTATTATCGTATGAAGCTCGATACATCAGAGGATTCAATGTGTGGCTAGCTGGAATACACCAAAAAAGAAGAAAAGCAAACTCTGCTCTGGCCCGTATGAAGTTGCCTTCATTACGTAGGTCCTGTCCACGCTGCAAAGTGGCTAAGTCTCTTTCCGGTTTTGCTTCGTCATAAAGACGTTTTGCTTCAGCTGTTCTAAGCGATACGATTTTGAAAGTGCCAAATAGAGGAATAAACGACCAAAACAGCTCAGCATTGATCAATTTAGGCGATTTTTGATGGAGATACTGTTCGAATGGAGTGGTATTTTTACTAGCCAGGGCATGTTTCATCCCTTTCTGAAAGAGAGCTGTTACAATTCCAATGATTGGGATCAATGTCCCATAATGGGTGGCGTTGGCTGTCCATTGAGAAATTTGCGTCGCATTTGGGATGATTCTCATGCTTTTCTCCTAAAGGTTAAAAATAATAATACGTTGTTTTTGTCTTTTATGTCAATTGATAAATGGTTAGCTGATTTGAATAAAGCGCTCTTGCCAGCCGCCGATCACTTCTACGTGATCAGGGTGGATGAGCAGGTCGGTTTCTAGCCGAAGACCGATCTGGTTAGGGATGTAGATGCCCGGTTCAAGAGAACAGCAAGTATTGGGAAGAAGAGGGCGGTTGTCGATGGTTTCAAAGCTGTCGAGGTGTGTGCCGGGACCATGGACCGAGGTGGCGATGTTATGACCGGTCCTGTGGATAAAATAAGGGCCAAAGCCTGCATCGTTCACAACTTTTCGTACAGCTTTGTCCACTTCGGCGCCTGTCACTTGTTTTTTGGTATTGATAAGCTCCACGCCAGCTTTTTGGGCGTTGAGGAGCGTATCAAATAGGGTTTGTTCTTGGGTGGTTGGCGGTCGGTCATAAAGGGCCATCCGAGTTAAATCGGCGTAGATCCCCTGCTCTCCTTTTTTGCACCAGAGGTCAACGAGGATGAGGTCTCCCTTTTGAATAAGAGTGTCGCCTGAATGGTAATGGGGATCGGACGCATGGGCGTTTACTGCAACATGTGGAGACGATTCTGTCATGAAACCATGGTTGTTCATTTCGGCTTCAATCCAGTTGGCAGCTTGAAGTTCTGTCCATTTTTGTTTGGGAATTTCTTTCCAGAGACGGTCTAGAAGCTGATTTAAAAAGGTGCAGGCTTCTCGAAGAGAGGAAATTTCTTCAGGGGTTAATACTGAAGCGTGGCTGAGCAGTTCGCCAGAAGAAACGACTTCAACACCCATCGAAGTGATCGCCTGTAAAGTGCCTCCATCAACTAGCGAGAGGGAAGGCATTTCACCATTTGGAACTACCTCCATGGCAATTTTCCCCTTTATAAGCGATCTAAGAGCCGATAACCAATCGTTTTGGGAGATATAGGCAACTTTTTGGATGCCAAGATCGGGGAATGACCCTGTTTCAATGGCATGAAGCAACAGGGTAGGAGCTCCTTTTTGCGGAATCCACAAGGCCATCCGTCTGGTTGGTGCTTTGCTCTTGGGAAGTTGCAAAAGACGGTAGAGAATGGAGTTTGAGCCCCGAAAATCGTAAAGGAGCCAACCTGAAAGGTTCTGGTCGGCTAGCCATATTTGGATGTCGGGTAATAGTTGCATCGTCATGAGCAAATGACCTTATCAAAAACCCCATAACCTCTCAAGGGCTCATTGGTTAAATAGAATGTTAAAGATAAAAATGTAGCTTAGGCTTTAGCCTGAGTTTGTTTTTGCGGGTTTTAACCCGCAATCTTCTGGCAGGACTAAAGTCCTGCAAAACGAGCTCAGACTAAAGTCTAAGCTACATTTCCATTGAAAGCGCTTTCCATTCCTATTAGAACGCAGAGGACGGTGATGACGACGAGGGAGAGGCGGAACATCTGCCGGCCCCATTTGGCATCGTTTTTAGCTTGAAAGCCGAGGAGGGAAAGGACAAACCAAGCAAAACCAAGTATAGTAGCTGTCACAAGGTAGGCAATGCCAGTATAGCCATAGGTCAGCAATAAAAGGGTGGCGACCATAAAGGCCACGATGTAGAGAGACATTGAAATTTTTGTTAAAAACATGCCCCTAGTTGTAGGCAGAACCGGAATCGATGCAGCTAAGTAATCTTCAATTCTATAAACGGCAATAGCATAGAAATGGGGCATTTGCCAGAGAAGAACAATGGCAAATAGTATCCAGGCAGCAGCATCCATATGATTGGTGACAGCCACATATCCAACTACAGGAGGTACGGCACCGGCAATGCTTCCAACAAGGGTTGCATTGGTCGATCGGTACTTCCATAGGCTATAGACAACAACGTAAACAAAAAATCCGGTTAAGGCGACAAGAGCTGTTAAAACATTCGTGTAGGCAGCAAGGATATAGCCTCCTGAGATGCCTAGGATAACGGCAAAAAGAAGCGCGCTTTTAGCTGTGATCAGCCCCCTTGGTAAAGGACGGTCTTTGGTCCGAGACATTTTTTCGTCAGCATCTCGATCGATGGCATTATTGAAGACGCAAGCCGAAGCGATGATCAAAGCAAGCCCTAAGACGGTAGCTAAAAAAAGCCATAAGTCAAAATGTCCTTTTGAAGCTAAAAGAAAGCCTGCTGTCGTTGTGATGATATTGCCAAGGACAATGCCCGGCTTAGTCAAAATAAAATAAACGCGGATCACTTCATCATCCTTTCCATTGGCATGGTGTTGTAGTTTAGGTGGTTCATGATCCAGATGGATCCAAAAACGACAATCACGACGACCATCATCATAAAAAGAAACAGCTGCAGGTTCCAGCGAGGGCTTGATTCATTCCCTAAGTGGAGGAAAAAAACCACCTGAGCCACCATCTGTATCACAGCAAGGCCAATGATGAGAGGATCAACAAAATTTGTTGTCAGCAGTTGTTCAGATACAAGAAAAAAAGAGGTTAACGTTAAAAGAAGAGAGGCGATAAACCCGAAAAGGTAGGACTCAAAACTCCCTTCCCCAAGCGATTTTCCTTCTAGAGGAGATTCTGACATTTAAGTGACTCCCATCAGGTAGACAAAGGTAAAAATAAAAATCCAAACGATATCTAGAAAGTGCCAAAAAAGGCACAAGCAGGTCAGCCGTTTTAAAGTCTCCGGTAAAAACCCTTGGACCAAGACCTGCGCCATCATCACCGTCATCCAAAGGAGGCCGACAGTGATGTGAAGGCCGTGTGTGCTGACCAAAGTGAAATAAGAAGATAAAAAGGCGCTTCTTTGCCAGCTGTTTCCTTCCTGAACCATGTGAGAGAACTCATTGATTTCTAAGGCTAAAAACGATGCGCCCAAGATAAAGGTGATCGCAAAAAAGAGCATGGTTCTCGGCAAATTCTTTTTATGGGCCGATAGCATAGCTAGGCCGGAAGTAAAGCTGCTAGTTAACAGGATCAATGTTTCGATTAAAGCGTACGGAAGGTTAAATAGCTCTTTTCCTGAAGGGCCTCCTGCAAGGCTATCTTGTAAAACTGCGTAGGTGGCAAAAAGTGTGCCAAACAAGACGCAGTCGCTCATGAGATACATCCAAAAACCAAAGATGGTTCTTTCAAAGACCTCTCGGTCGTGTTCGGGATGTGCGTGCTCGACTAACTCTGCTGCCATCTATTGAACCCCTTCTCTTCAATGTTTTTCACTTCTTCTGCGGTGATCACCTCTTCGTCCATTCCACCCCATGTTCGGATGATGACCAGGGTCAGTAGTGTGGCAAGGCATAAAAGGCCAAACCACCAGATGTGCCAAATGATGGCAAACCCGATTAAAAAGGCAAACCCGGCTATCCAAAAGCCAAAAGAGCTGTTGCGTGGCATCATAATGTCTTCATATTTTCGATGTTCCGGCTTTTCTCACCTTCTTTTAGCGCCCAAAATGGATCTCGTTCTGCCGACATGTGGAATGATGGCAAAATTGTAGGGAGGGGGTAGGCGAAGAGGTAGACCATTCAAGCGTTCTTCCATTCCAAGAATCTCCCATGATGGCGCTGTCTTGTCTTACGGTTTTTATAGCCCACCAAAATTTGGAGGTTTTGCAGAATGATGCCAACGATGATAAAAGGACACCGGCAGCAGCAATCATATAGAGCGGTTGCCAAGCCTTGACATCGTAGTGGTCGAGTCGTCTTGTAGCACCCATCAAGCCCAAAGCATAGAGGGGCATGAAGGCCAATAAAAAGCCGATAAACCAACACCAGAAGGCATAACGGCCAAGTCGCTCATCTAGTTTAAATCCGATGAATTTGGGAAACCAGTAGCTTAAGCCGGCAAAAATCCAAATAAGACCCCGCCAATCACCATCGAATGGAAGTGGGCGATCAAAAATAGGCTGTTGTGCAGCTGAAAGTCGGCTGGAGGGATCGACATCAAAACCCCGGTCATTCCCCCGGTCGAAAAAATGAAGATAAAAGCCAAAAACCAGAGCATCGGTGTCGAAAGGTGAATTTTTCCCTGCCGCATGGTAAACAGCCAGTTAAATACTTTAACCCCTGTCGGAACGGCAATTAAAATGGTCATGATGCCGAAGAACGCGTTAACGTTAGCGCCTGCACCCATGGTAAAAAAGTGGTGGAGCCATACCACAAAAGAAAGGAATGTGATCACGATGATGGCCCACACCATTGAGGTATAGCCAAACAGCCTTTTTTGAGAAAAAGTGGAGACAATTTCAGAAAAAATTCCAAAAGCAGGTAACACCAAGATATAGACCTCAGGATGTCCCCAAGCCCAAATCAGATTGATATACATCATCGGGTTCCCACCTGCTGCTGAGGTGAAAAAATGCATGCCCATGACTCGATCAAGGGCAAGCAATGCAAGTGTGGCTGTTAAAATGGGAAAGGCCACAACGATCAGGACTAAAGCACCGAAAATGCTCCAAATGAAAATGGGCATTCGCATCAGGGTCATCCCAGGCGCACGCATCTTCAAAATAGTGACCAAAAAATTAATGCCGGATAGCAAGCTGCCGAGACCCCGGAAATTTGCAAAACCCAAATCCAATAATCGACGCCAACCCCGGGACTATATTCGATTCCGGAAAGGGGCGGATAGGCCAAGCCAGCCGGTGGCAGAAAATTCTCCGACAAACATCGAGACATTGACAAGGGCCGCGGATACGGCAAATAGCCAAAAACTTAAAGAATTTAAGAAGGGGAAGGCAACGTCTCGCGCCCCTATTTGCAGGGGCACAACGAAGTTCATCGTCGCAAAAATGGCCCCCATCCCCACAAAAAAGATCATGGTGGTTCCATGGGCCGAAAACACCTGCTGAAAATGGGCTGCCCCTGAGAAACCTGGATATCACCTACAGCCATTGCCAGCTGTGCACGCATCATCACCGCATCCATGACCCCTTTAAATAGCATCAAGAGGACGACGATCAAGTACATCACCCCGATCCGTTTAGGGTCAAGAGAGGTGATCCACTCCTTCCACAGCCATTTCCAACGTCCGTGATAGGTAACAAACCCGATTAAAATGAGGGAGGTAAGGGCGATCACCACACCCACAGAATTTTCTATGGCATCGTGCTGAAAGGCTCGTATGTCTAATTTCCCAAACAGGTCATTCATCAGCAATTCCCGTTGGAAAAAAAGTGAAACACCCCAGAATGGGGTGAAGGAATGTAGCCCAGGGTAAGGAAACCCTGAAAGGGTGACGCAACCCTGGGTTTATAAGAAACTGGCGGGAATTGCTCATTTATGTGTAGGGCCCATGTATTTCATCACGATCTGATCAAAGAGGTTTTCTTCCTTTAACTGAAATGTCTGCGGTGTGTCGTTATTGTCATTAGGAAGGGCTAAGGTAGTGTAGGCGGCTGTGTCGAGTGGGGAAGAGTTTTGGGCTGTTTTAACCCATTGGTCAAAAGCCTCTTTATCCATCGCTTTCGATTCAAAATACATTTTCGCAAACCCGTCTCCGCTTAAATTGGCCGAAGAGCCTCTAAAAGTTCCTGTTTTGTCTGCGATCAGGTGGAGTTTTGTTTCCATCCCT
>CAVXVG010000014.1:0-10466 GCA_963765145.1 Parachlamydiales bacterium | reverse complement strand
GGCATGGCATAAATTTGCCCTCCCAACTGAGGAATCCAAAAGGAGTTCATTGGCGCATCAGCAGTGATTTGAAAATTGATGGGTGTATCGACTGGAATGGGAAGAAAATTGAGTGAGGCGATTCTTTCTTCCGGGTAGATAAACAGCCATTTCCATTGCAGAGCGATGACTTGAACCTTTAAGGGTTTTGTGTCGCTTTCAAGGGGTCTAAAAGGGTCTAATTCTCGGCTGCTTTCCCATGTCAGGATCGAAATTAAGATCACAATAATGGTAGGAAAGCCCCACCAGACAGCTTCTGCAAAAAGATTGTGATCATCATCCGGTTTGTAATCTTCGCCTTTGTTGCTTTCGTGATATCTCCAAGCAAAAAGAGGCGCCATCACGAGTACCGGAATCACTATGATCAACATCAATACCGTTGACAAGATGATGAGGTCTCGTTCTTGTAGGGCAATGAACCCTTTTGGGCTTAAGACAGCAATGTGTTCACGGTAGTGAATCACAAGGGCAATCAGGACTAAGGCTAGGCCTGCAAGGAGAAAGAAGGGGAACTTATATTTTTTCGTCATTTTTCAAAAATGACACTTGTAACGAATTCCCCAAGTTTTGTCTACCCCATTCAACCCTTGCCCCTGCCCCTGCCCGATTTTTTGCTAACAACCCCTTTTAGTTCGCGTTAGCGTTTGGAGTGCTCTACGCCCGTTTTTAGCCTTTGACTTGTCAGTGAAAGTGAAAGCTAAACAGGAGTTTAGCACTCCAAACGCTTCGCGAGATTAAAAGAAATAAAAGCATATACACAAGAATGAAAGGAACAATTATGTTTGTGTGTGTTGCATAGGTGTTGCCTGCATGATTTCAAAGGTCTATCACGTTGTGCCACAGTCCTTGTGGACAGCCTATGTCAAGCAGGTATCTCCTGCAACGATTGAAGATACGTTGCGCTCCCATACATTTCACCAATTGTATCAACGATTTGGCTTGGACAATGCGATTTCGCTTTTTGGTCTTGAACAGATGCAACAAAAATTCAAAGAAGAGATGTCCGACCCAAAGACAACGCTTGCTCACCTTGTTGTTCGATATCCCCATTTAGAGCAGCTTTTTGAGAAAAAGATAGTATCTCAAGAACTTTACGATTGAACGTTTGAAAGACAAACTTAATCAAGACCTCTTTCAGTCAAAAGTGACCCCTTGGGATTTGATCTCTTTTGACCGCCACTTGCTTTTGCGTGAGAAAGGGATTATCACACAAGAGCACTTTGAGTATTTGAATACGTTAAAGCAAGAGGCTGAACCACACCTGAAGCAAAGGGTATATGTTCGTCGCTATTCCATTTTAAACGGGTGGGATGTTTATGCCGCGGCGCCAGATGCCATAACAGCAGCGGTCAGCATCGATGCGCAGTACAAAAAACACATAACTACGTCCTAAGAAGATGCTGGAGGGCGTTGGCGATGAGTGGGGCGATCGATAAGGTGATGATCTTGTTGGGCGAAGTGTGATTTTGAGGGATGGTGTTGGTGACAAAAACCTGGTCGAGAGGGCTTTTCTCTATCCGATCCAGGGCATCGCTGACAAATAGGCCGTGCGTGATAGCACCAAAGATTTTGTTGGCCCCTCCCTCTTTGCACTTTGAAGCTGCAGCAGCAAGTGTCCCTGCAGTCGAGCACATGTCGTCGCCAATCAACACATCTTTTCCTCTCACATCTCCTATCAGCGTCATTTTTACATCGTGAGGGTTGATCCGGTTTTTTTCGATCAATGCTAAGTCTGCATGGAGCAAGGTGGCCATTTTTTTGGCTATTTTGATGCTTCCTAAATCGGGGGCCACTACCACACGATCTCTGCCTATTTTATTGTTCACCGCTTCCGTCAAAGCCGATTGGCAAAGGATATGGTCGACCGGTATCTCAAAAAAGCCTTCTAGCTGTCTTGCGTGGAGGTCTAACGTGATCAGGCGGGTTGTCCCTGCGCTGGTTAGAAGGTTAGCCACAAGCTTAGCTGTGATTGGCTCGCCAGGCTTGTCTTTTCTGTCCTGACGGCAATATCCAAAATAGGGGATGATCACCACGACGCTTTTAGCCGATGCCCTTTTTAGAGCATCAATGATGATCAGCAGTTCCATTAAATATTGGTTTGGATCTAGCGCAATCGTTTGAAGGACAAAGACATCCTTACCGTAAACATCTTCAAGCACTTCGATGTGGGTCTCGCCATCAGGAAACCGGCTGATGCTAAGTTTGCCGAGAGTTGTTCCTAGAAGGGATGCCACCTCTTTCCCTAAAGCCGGGTGTGAGGAGCCGCAGAAAATGAGAGGGGAAGAACGCATAGCTAAATTCTAGCCTTTTTTATTTTAATTTTACATAGAATGACTTAAATGAGTGATCTTATATGGATTTAGACGAATGTAGCGCAAGTGCCTTTAAAGAAGAGGCCAAACTAAAAAGAGGTACCACCCTCTTGGATGTCAGAAATAGAGCCGATTTTGAACAGTGGAAAATCGATCAAGAGGGTTTAAACATCCTCAATCTTCCTTACGATGAACTGTTGGCCGATGGGTGGAACAGCGCTGCATTAAATAACTTAGCTAAAGACCAAACGATCTTTGTGATTTGCTACCGGGGTAACAGTTCACATAGGGTGACAACCCATTTGAATCAGCAAGGGTTTAAAGCCAAAAGCATTCACGGAGGGATGCGAGCTTGGGGAGAAATTTACGATACCCTTCAAATCCATGCATCAAGCGACATGGAAATTTACCAATTTGCTCGTATGGGTAGAGGGTGTTTGAGTTATCTGGTTATTTCGGATAAAAAAGCCCTGATCATCGACCCTACACGGCATTTAGAACCCTATTTAGAGTTTTTAAAGCAAAAGCAGGCTGAGCTTAAGCTTGTGATCGATACCCATACGCACGCCGACCATATTAGTGGTGGACAAGCCTTGGCTGAACTTTGCGGCGCTTCTTATCTTCTTCATCCTTATGATGCGATCCACCCAATCGACTTATTGCCCGCATCGATCCATTTTTCTCCTCTATGGGATGGGCAGCATCTGCAATTGGGAAAAGTGCATTTTCAAGTGATTCATGTCCCTGGGCATACCCTTGGCAACGTTGCGTTGCTATTAGAAGATCGGTTTTTGTTTGGCGGAGATACCCTATTTATCGATTCGATTGGTAGGCCCGATTTGGGCGGAAAAGAGAGCTGGTCAGAGTTGCATTACCGTTCATTACAAAAGCTTCATGCGCTGGATGATCAGGTTTTATTGCTGCCAGGCCACTGTAAGAAAGATTGTGCTTGTTTAACTCTTGCTGATGTTAAAAAACAAAACGGCGATTTTATGCTTGCCAAACAGCCTTTGGATAAATTCAAGGCTTCGATTTTGTCTCGCCTGCCCGTTTTTCCTGAAGGGTATATTGATATCAAAAGAATCAATTTGGGCTTAATAGAACCTACAGAAGATAAGATGTCGAAGTTGGAAGCCGGCAAAAACCTCTGCGCCGTTTCATGATAGGCTATGCATTATCCTAGGAAAAAGCCTCCAATGAAGATAACAGGATGAACAGGATGAACAGGATAAGCTCTGCCTAGATCTATTCTAAAGTGGGAAAAAGATAAAAAGAAAGCTTCACCTAAGTAAGCATTTTGATAGGCGAAGCCCTCCTTTTATCTTTTTTACCGCTCTAGTGTAAAGCTAGGCAGAGCTTATCCTGTTCATCCTGTTCACCCTGTTATTTTTTTACGTTACAACGAGAATGTCTTAGGTCAGTTATCTTATTTTTTTCGTTCTTGAAGATTTTTTGTGAAATTCTGTATGTAAGTTCTATTACAAAGGATTTTTATGGGCTTACTTGCTCTAATAGGAAGAATTTTATTTTCATCACTGTTTGTTTTGGCCTCATTTGGCCATTTCACTGCTAACACCATTGGCTTTGCAAGCAACGCCGGCGTTCCCATGGCAGGGTTTTTAGTTCCCTTTGCCGGGCTAATCGCACTGCTTGGAGGCTTAAGCATTCTGATTGGGTATAAAGCGCGGATTGGCGCTTGGCTGATCATCCTATTCTTAATTCCGGTTACTTTTACAATGCACAAGTTTTGGGGCGTCAGTGACCCTTCAGTTGCTTATATGCAAGAGATCATGTTCATGAAAAATATGGCGTTGCTTGGAGGAGCCTTCCTCATCACCTATTTTGGCGCAGGGCCCATCAGCTTTGATGCTAGAGACGACTAACGCGAGCTATAACTTTTTTAGAACTCGCTAATGCAAAGAAGGCTGCTGTCGAAACAATAGCCAAATAAAGTCCTGGGGCCCAGATCCATCCTGTCGATTGGTAAAGAAACAGGCAAAGAAAGGTAGCTGGCGCCCCAATCAATTGAGACCCCACTGTGTATCCAAATGAAATGAGGGTATAGCGGTGCTCAGTCACCTCGTCCAAAGCCCATGCTGAATAGGATGCTGAAAAGGCTACGCCTAAGACAACAATCATAACAGGGACAACCAACGCGGCAGAAGTGCCCATCAGAAAAAAAAGAGGAAGGGCCAAAAGCGAGGTCGCCGCAGCAGCAAATCGCATCAACTTTTCTTTCCCGATTTTATTGGCAACCCAGCCAAAAAAAGGGAGAAGCAGCATATCCAAAAAAAGCAGGCCGGTGTTCACCTTCATAAAATCGCTTGCAGTGTAGTCAGTGACCATGGGGAAAAACCCTGCCATAAAGGTAAAGGCTAAAGAATAGGTCGTATAAGAAAAGCCGGATGCTAACACTAGGCGTAAAAGTCGTGCTCGATGGGTCAAAAGAAGCGGAAAGAGGTGAATTTTTTCTGAAGGTTTAAAATGGGTGTCGTTTCTCCCATTTAAACGGAGAAGAAGGGCAAAAAGGGCCGTTATTCCACCACCCCAAAATAGAAAACGCCAATAGACTTGCACTGCTTCAAAGTGGCTCATCGCCATGACCAAAAATGAGGCTAAGATAATGCCTAAAACGGTGGAAGATTCAAAAAATCCACTCATCAGGCTTCGCTTTTTTTGTTCTGTCTGTTCCAAAACAAAAATGGCTCCTCCCGAAGCTTCTCCTGCTGCGAAAAAGCTTTGACACATGCGACCCAAGCTCAAGAAGAGGGGCGCTAACATCCCGATTTGATCGGCCGTTGGGAGACATCCAATCGCTACTGTGGAAAGGGCCATTCCAAATAGAGAGATCGATAAGGCCTCTTTTCTGCCCCATCGGTCTCCAATCCAACCAAAAACAAGGGAACCGACGGGTCGAACGAGCCTGCCCAAAGGTAAAATGGCATAAGTTAACAGAAGAGATGTGACAGGGTCTGTTTGGTTAAAAAATAGAGGGGCGATGAAGGGGGCGAGCAGGGCAAAGAGGGCACTATCGTAGTGCTCTAAAATATTTCCTAGAACGGCAGCTAATTTAAAGCGGAAGGAATTGCTCATAAAGAAGATATTTTACCACGGGAAGTATTTAATGGCGTAGTTGTGTAGAGAGCTAATTTAATTAGGAAGGCATCCTGTAGCCCTACAGGCTACCAAATTTATTTTCCATTCTTGACCAGGGCGATGCCCTGGCCTGTTGCACCTTAAGACCTTCGGTCTATAAATCCTTAGCTTAATGCGTATGAAGAGGACTTCGAGCACCCCAAACGCTTCGCGAGCTAGTCCCAACTGCCGCCGATTGCTTTGATTAAACTAACGGTCGAAAGATAATATTGCCCTAAAGCATTGGTATAGGCACTTTCTGCTTGCAAAGCGTTCCGTTGGTTGGTGTCTACTTCTAAATAATTAACCAACCCCTCGTTATATCGATTTTTTGATAAGGAAAGGGCTTTTTCATTGGCGTCAAACGCGATTTTTAAGTTGGAAAGTTGTTTGTTTTGCCATTCCAAATTATTCAGGGCGTTTTCTACTTCTTGCAAAGCAGTGATCACCCCTTCTTGGTAGTTGGCTTCTGCGGTTCGAAAATTGGCATAAGCAAGTTCAAGCGCGCTGCAGCGTCTTCCCCCATCAAAAATGACCTGCATTGCGTTGGCCCCTATCGACCATAACCTGCTTTGCCAGGAAAGAAAATCACGGAAATCGGGGCTCTGAAAACCAAGTGCGCCGGTCAGGGAAAAAGAGGGAAAGAAAGAGGCATAGACGATATTAATCAGCGCATGATCGGCAGCTGCATCTCGCTCTAATTTTCTCAAGTCGGGTCGCCGCAGCAAGACGGAACAAGGCAAGCCGACAGGTACAGGCGGAGGTAACGAAATCAGTGGGTCTCGATCGAGATGAAAACAGCTAGCATTTAAGCCTAGCAAGACGGCAATTGTATTTTCTTGCAATGTCCGTTGTCGCATCGTGTCATCAAGGTTAGCTTCGGTTTGGGCCAAAGTGGCCAGGCTTTCTGTCACATCTAAGTAATTGACAAGCCCTTTTTCATAACGAGACAAAGTCAAATCGTAGCTGTTCTTTTGTACTCGTGCCGATTCTTCTAATACGGTAATTTCGGTATCCAATGAGCGCATCAGAAAGTAGTTGGTAGCCACATCTGTCGTTAAAGTTAGCAAAGTGTTGAAAAAGTCTTCTTCTTCAGCTTGCAAATTGAATTTGGCAGCGTCCACTTCAGAGCGTATTTTTCCCCATAAATCAAGCTCGTAAGACATGTTCAGAGGCAGTGTGTACTCTACCTGATGTACACGGACGATGGGGTTGATCCGCTCAACAGAAGGGATGGGAAAAGCGCCCAAACCTAACAGTTTAAACAGATAGCCAGAATCATTATAGCTTGGGGCTAAGTTGGCCTCAGGATAAAGCTCAGATTTTGCGACACCTAATATGGCTCTTGATTCAACCACTCTTTGCAAGGCGATGTAAAGAGTGGGGCTGTTGCGAAGTGCTATTTCTTCGAGAGAATCGAGGACAGGATCGTAAAAGATGTCCCACCAATCTTCGACATCGGGGGCATTGACGCTCCGATCCTCTGCTTTCCACTCTGTAGGTGCAACAAAACAGGGTGGGTCGTAAGTAGGGCCCACGCGGCAGCCAAGAGTAAATATTAAAAGAAGAACAACTGCCCTCAAGAATCCCACTCGTCACGACCCATGACGTGGGCTATTTGAGACCAGCTTGTCAAAAGGTTGTTGTCGATAGTTGCAATAGCCATGATGTTAACTAACATGTTTTTTTGCTGCTCCCTTGTCACAAGTTCTGCATCATATCGAACAACAACTTTGTTTTCTGAGATGATCGGTTCTTCAAGAGGGGCCGATATTTTGACCTGAATGTAATTTTTTTGAAACTTTTTGATCCTTTCAAGATATTCTTGTCTGTTTTTTCCTACGAGTTTGTTGTTGCTCGAGATTTGGAAATTGTCTGCCAAAATGCTTTCAAATTCTGATTGAGTTGGTGCAGTCTGTCGATTGCAGCAAGTTTCGAACTGTCTGAAAAAGCTGTCAATCAAGGGTTTGACCTTAGACTTTTCCAGAGGAGCGGTTTTTACGATCGACATAAATAATTGCCTCTTAGGTAGATATGTTGTGTCATTCAAGGGAATGGCATCCCTTTTTTCAAGCCCTAAATAAAGCGTAAATGGTAGGGGGTTGTCAAGATATTGCTATAAGATTAAGGTTCTGATTTTAGAAGAAAATTAAAAAAGAGGTTACCTCGTGAAGAAACAACTATTATTAGGCAGCATGACTGCTTTAATGTTGTCTAGCGGCCTCCATGCTAATTGGGATGGAGCCTACGTTGAGTGGGATAATAGCTATGATAACAACAACTACTATGGGTACGATGAATGCTGCCCACAAAGCAAAATATTGGTAGAGGCTGAGTTCCTATGGTGGACACCAGGCACCTATTTTCCATTTGCTAACAATACCTACACTACTCCGGGTGCTCCTGTAACATCTCCAACAGCTCCATTTCCAAGCGTAGTAGACACTGTGAATGAGCCTTATGTGCGCATCAGCGAAAAGTGGTCTCCCGGTGCAAGAGTCGGTTTAGGCTGGGAAACTGAAGGCGGCTGGCAAATTTGGGGTAAGTGGACTGGCTACTCTAACTATGCACGTCGTGTTATCAATTCTATCCCTCCAATCATAGCTCCGGTTGCTGGAACTCCTTCTGCATTAGGCTTCCTAGAATCACCTATTGGTGCAGGATTCCTTGAGTTTGATGGCGCCGGAACTTCGGTCACTGCCGCATACAAACTCAACTACAATGTAGCCGATTTGGTTTTTGCAAAAGAGCTCAGGCCTGAGTGCAACCTTGTTTTAATCCCTTATGCTGGTGTCAGAGCGACTTGGATTCACCAAAGACAAAGTGCCTATTTTACAGGGGCACCTCTCCTCGAAGGTGGATTATTCCCTACAGTCCCAGCTGGTTTTGCGCCTGCAAGCTCCCGTTTGTCACAAAAGACTTGGGGCGTAGGTCCAAGACTTGGTTTGGGTGCAGAATGGGGTGATTGGCACGGATTTACTCTCCTTGGAAATATTTCCGGGTCGATCCTTTTTGGCCAAACAAAATTACATGGTACAACTGCAACGACTGCTTTTGATGGAACATCCATTGTTACAACCAATTCTCTCACACGTGATCGCTATAGCCCAATCATTCCGAACATTCAAGTTCAGCTCGGTTTTGGTTATAGATTTGACTTCAACTGCGAGCAAGATAGCATCGATATCTTTGCTATGTGGGAAGGCAACTACTACTGGGGCGGTTCAAACGTATTCCTTTTCGAAAGAGGACTTGGTTTGAATGGTCTAACTACTGGTATTGCTTACAACTGGTGATACCCTCAGTTTTAGCTTAAAACAAAGAGGCCTTCGGAAGTAATTCCGAAGGCCTTTTTTTTCTGTTGCAAATATATCTGCCTAATTTTAGATTCCAAATTTAATATTAACAATAGGAAGGGGTTTCCCCATGAGAAAAATTAAACTACTTGTTGGCTTAGCAGTCTGCTCAACAGTTTTTGCAAGTCAAATCCAAGCCACAGAACCTTGGGAATGGTCAGATGGAGATTTTGATTATGCTTACGAATACGGCGATGAATGCTGCGAAGGCAAAATCCTCTGGTTGTCAGAATTCCTTTGGTGGACACAAGGTAATACCACACCTTTTGCAAACAACGATTTTCTTAATACAGGGTTGCCAGTCACCTCGACAACCACTCCGTTTGCTTCAGCGGTTAACACTTTGAGTGAACCTTACGCCCGGATCAGCGAAAAATGGTCTTCAGGTAACCGTCTAGGGCTTGGGTGGGAATCAGGAGAAGGGCAGTGGCAGATTTGGGGGATATGGACAGAGTATAGCAACTATGCTCGCCGTGTATTAAACGCCACACCGCCTCCACCGGTCGCACCACCTGTATTTGGCGCAGGGCTGAATGAAGGGTTTATTGATTTTCCTGTAGTTGGCGATGTCTTTCCGGGCAATGTTGCTCCTGCCGGCTTGAGTGCAACTGCTACCTATAAGCTCAATTTTAACGTTGCAGACCTGGTTTTTGGAAAACCTCTTTGTCTTTGTGATTCTCTAGAGTTAATGCCTTTTGCAGGGGTAAGAGCCGCTTTCATCCATCAACGTGATGCCTTGAAGTTGCAAGGACTTGCTGATGCAACAGCAATACCGGGAATTTTTGCATTTGAAGGGACTAATAACAGAGCCTATCAAAATCTTTGGGCAGTAGGCCCAAGGTTAGGCCTTGCAGCGACACTTGGAGATTGGTGTGGTTTTAACCTGCTTGGAACCATTTCCGGAGGTATTTTGTATGGCAGAATGGAGCAAGGTTATAGCGTATCAAGTTATGACCCTAGAACTACCATCGATTCAAAAGATAGTCTCCTTCAAGATCCTACCGTTATTATATCAACGTATACAACTACCAAAGATCGATACAATTTGATCGTTCCAAACCTTCAAGTTCAGCTTGGATTTGGATACGAGATGGAAATTTGCCTCTTTCAAAGACTCTTCAATATCAATTGCTTTGCTATGTGGGAAGGGAACACCTATTGGGGCGCCTCAAATCGGCTCTTGTTTGAAAGACAGCTTTCTTTAACAGGTCTAACCACCGGTTGTGCTGTTAGCTTCTAATCAGATCTACAGGGTCTTTTTGGATAAAAAAAGCCTCCCTCTTTGGGGGCTTTTTTATTTGCTCTTGCTCCATAAAAATAAATTCCTTAGAGTCAAATTTTAGTAAAAAAAGCTATTAAGGGCTCGAGTACCTATGAAAAAAAGTAAATGGATTGTAGCCGCAATGAGTGTAACGGCTATGGGAGGACAGATCGCGGCCGATGATTCTTGGCAATGGTCTGAAGAATTGTTTCAAGCAAACGATTGTTATCATGAATATGAGATGGCGGATGAATGTCGTGCAGGTAAGCTGCTTTTCGCTGCAGAATTTTTATGGTGGACTTCAGGAGATTACTATCCTTTTGCCAACAATCTGTTTTCTAATACAAATAAGGCAAATATGAC
>CAVXVG010000013.1:0-3444 GCA_963765145.1 Parachlamydiales bacterium | reverse complement strand
TAGACGCCTCTTGCCAGTTTTGTTTGCTGCTCAAAAAAAGTAATGAGTACTCCGGAGATTTCGATGGAATGTTTTACGGCTTTACCTATTCCCTTATTGATTATCTGAATTGTTTCTACAAAATTATTCACTCCTTCCAGACTGAAATAACCGAGTTGGACAGGCATAATAATCTCGTTGGCACTCATAAATGCATTGATAGCCAATGTTCCAAAGGTGGGAGGGCAGTCGATAATAATGTAATCGTAACCATTTAATTCTTCCAGTTTGCCTCTTAACCTATACTCTTTAGCCCCCATAGCTGAAAGCTTCATTTCAGCAGCAGCCAAAGTCAGATCACTTGGAATAATGTGGAGCCTGTCAATATAGGTGTTTTGAATTACATCTTCTGTTTGACAATCTTCGTCCGAAATTAGATCAGCAACAGTGCGGTTATTCTTGGTATCTATTCCTAGGCCCAATGAGGTATGCCCTTGAGGATCCATATCTACCAGCAATACAGTATACTGGTGAGCTGCTAATGCAGCGCTTAAGTTAATAGCGGTTGTGCTCTTTCCCACACCACCTTTCTGATTTGCGATAACAATCTTCTTCATAAATATCCCTTTTGCATGCTACGAATACCAGTATACTGTATTGCCATAACACCATATTACCAGCTTTCTTGCAACACAGTGTTAGGGTATACCTTCTTACCATAAGTAAAGAATACTGTCATGCCATAATAATAGTTTTTTGTGAATAGCTTTGTAAGGTTATCAGTTAATGAAAAACTGAGAGAAATCAACGATATCATTGAAGACCTCGCTTTCTCTGATTAATTGACTCACTCCATTAACATGGACAAGAACAGGTCTAATAGAAATTCCTTTTGGAACTGACAAACTTTCGATCTTATTTTCCATTTCTTCAATTACAGAGCTTTTGACCTCAGAAGAGCTGAATTTGATTTCACACACATAAAGAGTTTTGTGCTTCGTTTGGATTAGCAGGTCTATTTGGCACCCTTTCATCCGTTGTGTTTTTCTCTGAAAAAATGGCCCTGCATTTGAAATCTCAGAAATATCGATCCGAAGAATTTCGCACAGCTTTTTTAGGTTATTCATAACAAGATTTTCGAACTGAAGGCCCATCACTGATTCCCATCCAGGAAGATACATGAAAGACTTTGACTCAAACAAGTTTTTAGAAATTCTATCCTTATTTGGTTCAATATATCTCAAATAAAATCTGAGATAGTTATCCTTTAGCCTGAATTTTTTTAGTCTGGATTCCTCTTTTGTCGATAAATTCCATGTACAGTCTTCCTGAATAAATCCTGCAAGAGAAGATCGTCTAAACATCTTGATAGGTAGCCACTCTTTCCTATTCCTAAACTTTTGCTTATCTCGTCGAGAGAGCAGCGATGAATGATCAAGAGCTTTTACGATGTTTCCGTATGTGGTTGCTTTTTTAGAGAATAGATCAGAAAAAATTTGATCAAACTCGCGGAATAAAATTCCCTCGGGTTGGAAACAGAGTCTTTGAATATTGTCTTCTGATGAGTGAGAAGGAATTATCTCTTCTAGGTATTTTGGAATCCCACCTGTCACAGAAAGTAATTTGAATTTCTCGTAAGCGCTCACCTTGTTTCTTCTAGATCCCCAAAATTCACCACTTTCATCTATGGACAGCTCCTCCAGAACCAAGTCTAAAGAAATTCGTCCAACAAATCCTGTGCTTTGCAAAATGTTCTCTTCAATCCAACTAGATACAGATCCGCAGATGATCATAATCAGATTTGGATTCTCAGAAAGATGTAGATCCCAAGCTGTTTTGAGCTTTCCAAGAAAATCTTGGTCTTCTGATCCCATCCACGAAATTTCATCTAAAACGATGACGATCTTTTTGTCTTTGGATAAATTCTCAAGAAAAGTGAAATGTTCGACCCAATCGGAGGCCTGCATCTTTGGTATTCCAAGACTCTTGGATAGCTGGGCAGAAAAATCATCTAATTGTCTTTGCTTAGTGATCCCTGGAACAGGAGGAAGTCCTGAGAAAATCCAGCTATTTTTATCTGAGACAAATTCCTTAATCAATCTACTTTTGCCAACTCGCCTTCTGCCTCTGATTACAACAAGGCTTGCGGATTTTTTCTTTAATAAAAGCTCTAAAGAGTCGAGCTCTTTTTCCTTCCTATAAATTTCATGTCATTCTTGTGTAGTAAGTTTCTAGCTTAATCCTACTACGCATAAACAACAAATGTCAATCATGTGTTGTTAAAAAACATATTTTTTCTAGGAAACTTAAACTTGATTGATAAACTGCTGAAAAATCTCTCTCGAAAAAATCATGAAATTTCTCGTCTTTTTTTGCATACTTTACAGATTGTAGAAACTATCGAGACACATTTAGAGTCTGTGGGTAGTTCACAAACAGTAAGGTTGTTTACCTAGTAATCACGAAATAAAAGGTACTTTTTATTGTCCAGAATGTAAAATTCATTCAACGAGCAAAAGAAGACGCCGCGCAAGAATTAAGTAGACATTCTGGAGTTGTTCGACAACGAGCGGAAGACTATAGTGAACTACCCGCCTCTAAAGAAGCGGGCTTCCAAAATTAAGCTACGCTAGCAGTTAATTCTTTCTTTTTTGACGCTTCTTTGCTGCGTGCACGACTTGCATTCGCTCCTCGTGTCTTATGTGCAGCTCCACGTCCACTATCCAGGAGAACACCTCTCTTAGACAACTCCGTTCCAGAGTTTAGTATTAAATCGATTGCTCTTTTCTTAATTACCTCCGCGGCATTTTTATCCGCATGATCAGTGTGGCCGCAACTTCCGCAAAGAAACTTTTCCTTTTTGCGGTTATCGGGATGAGTGTGGCCGCAATCAGCACACTCCTGAGAGGTATGGTGCGCTTGCACCTTAAATACAGCTTTGCCTGCTTGGTATGCTTTATACTCAATAAACAGCTCTAACTGATGCCAGCCTTTATCTAAAATTGACCGGTTAAGTCCGGCTTTGTTTTTTTTATGATTAGGCAACCATTTATTGCTCGATTCTTCTTTTTTGGCTTTTGGTTTTCTAGTCATTTGTCCTGTGCGTAAATCTTCCAGCACAATGACTTTATTTTCTTGCTTGCTGACAATGGATCGGCTTGTTTTATGGCAAAAATCTTTTCGGATATTGGCAATCTTTTCGTGCGCCTTTGAAAGCTTGCGTTTCAGGCGAGCTCTTCTTCTTGATGTTTTTTTCTTTTTGGCAAGCCTTTTTTGACAGCGTTTGATGTAGTTCTCTTTTGCGAGTTTCTTTTTCTTTTGCTCCAAAGAAAAATCATACACTTCATCCCCGGCCTGAACAGGCCGCCTTATACCTCTATCAAGCCCGACTGTGATCTTTTCCAGCTGCTCTCGATCCAATCCTTTAAGATATTCCAAATGCGCATTTTGGTCGGGTAAATCTTC
>CAVXVG010000012.1:0-36860 GCA_963765145.1 Parachlamydiales bacterium | reverse complement strand
TGGAAAGAGGTGATATCACTATAACCCTTTTGTCACTCTAGCGGAGAGTTTTACGGATGAATTTTGGAATACTAGGTATCAATCATCACCTCGCAAAAGTCTCTTTAAGAAGCTCTCTTGCTGAAATTGCAAGCCGTTTTTTTGCATCAAAGCCTCAAGAATCGTTCATTCTTTTGTCTACCTGCAACCGGATGGAAATTTACTTTTCCTCTCCAGACCTCTCTGCAACTCATACTTTTTTGATTGAAATGTTCAAGAAAGAGTGTTCTCTTCCTTTCGACCAATTATTGTACACTTTTTTTGGAAAAGCCTGCCTGCAACATCTCATTCGTGTTACTGCAGGGCTTGACAGCGCCCTTTTCGGAGAAACCGAAATACAAGGACAGGTCAAACGGGCCTATGTCGAAGGGTGTCAAAAACAGGACATTCCTCCCGAACTTCACCTCCTCTTCCAAAAATCGCTGCAAACCGGGAAAAAAATAAGAAGCCAATACCTACTCCAAGGGTCTGAATCCAGTCTAGAACGGGGCGTTGAGCTAATACTAAAAAACCACATCGATCATGATGAGCCCCTCTTATTAGTAGGCACCTCAGAAACAAACCACAGGATTGCTTTACACCTCATTAAAAACCGGTACTCTCGGGTCATGCTAACGAACCGGACAGAGGCAAAAGGGAGGGCGCTTGCCGAAAGTATCGGATGCGGCTATACACAATGGAGAGCATGGTCCCCTTTTAAGGCGATGGTCTTTGCAACGTCAAGTTTAGTCCCCCTCTTAGACCAAGAAGATCAGTTTTTAAAAGATGGTCAAGAAAGGGTCGTCATGGATTTAGGCGTACCTCAAAACGTCGATCCACGCTTAGGAGAAGTTTTGAGCCTTTACGATATTGATGCAGTCCAAAAAGCAGCTAAAGCAGATAGTGGCAAAAAGGAGCCCGTCTCTTTGGAAGATGTCGTGGCTATCCATGCAGAAACTCTTTATCAAAGTTTACAAAACAGAAGAGCTCTTTTCATTCACAGTTAGCCATGAGTTCCGCTTTCTTTCAGGTCATTTCTCTTTACCAAGCCCATCGTTTGACCCATAGCCTAATAGCGGAAGAGGAAACACAAAGACACAAAAAATAGCTGCGGCCTTTGTGGCAGAGCTTTTCTTTGTCAAAGTTTATCAACATCTTTCCACTTCTTCTTTGATTGAATCAGGAACAAATAAGCTGATTTTTGGAGCAGTTACTCTCATACCTCTTGCAAAACTAGCTGCGATGCAGCTGCATCGGGCAGTGAAGAAGAAAAAATAGCGACTCATCTTTTGCGTATTGCCTCTTATGTGCTTTGTATCGGAATAATGATACATGCGATTGCATCGCTTGTTGCGAGTAGAGAAACAAAGCCTCTTCTCATTTTTGCCCCATTTTTGATTGCAAAGGGATGCAACAAGATGCCCCCCTTTCGATACAGACCGAAAGAAAAGTTGTTTGGTTTAAAGAGGCTTTTCTGAACTTAACCTCTTTATCCGCTATCTCCTGTTTATTATCTTAATGAGCTTTTCCAGATCGCTTTTTTGGGTAAGCCGATCGGCACTTACGCAAGCTACCTGACCGAAAATTATTTTGAGGGGTTAAGAGTTTGTGGCGAAAACACCTTAGACACAACCGATTATCTTACGCCTGCCTACTTTGCAGTCGTCTATGAGGTCGAGCAGGGTGCAAGACATCCAGATGAAAATCTATACCCAGCAAGAAAAGCAAAACTAGACGCACTAAGGGGTAAGAACCTCGATGAAGTGAAGAAAGAACTTTTGCAAGGAAAGCGTGGATCTGACCTGGCTAAACAAGTGCATGCCCTGACAGGCATTTATACCGGGAATCCAGCAGACTGTTTAGATAAAGAAAATGTCTATTGCAGCCTCATCCAAAGCGATAGAAGAGTCGTGCCTTATTTTGAATAGCGCGAAGCGTTTGGAGTGCGAAATAGCGTTTCTGCGTAATTAACTACTGAATAGAAATAAACGCCCGAAGGGTGTTTTGGATTGTAGCCCAGGGTAAGCACGAAGTGCGCAACCCTGGGTAAAACAATACATTAGGGCGATGCACCCACGAACGTGGGTGCCGGGTATGATCAGGCAAAAGCAATTATCGAGTCTAACAATCATCCAGCACCCACATTCGTGGGTGCCATTTTATTTGTTACCTAAATCCCAGGGTTACGCGCTCCGCGCTTACCCTGGGCTACAATCCAAAACGCTCTTCGAGCGTTTACTCCTATCCAACGAATAATTACGCAACAAGGCCCTTGCACACTCCAAACGCTTCGCGGTTTAGAAGAGGGCGCTGCCGGGGGTGCGGGGGAATGGGATGCAATCGCGGATGTTCTCCATTCCGGTTGTAAACCGGACAAGACGCTCAAATCCACATCCAAAACCGGCGTGGGGACAAGAACCCCATTTGCGAAGCTCCAGATACCACCAGTAATCCTCTGGGTTCAGGCCCGCTTTCACGATCTTATCGTGTAAAACTTCTAGCCGGTCTTCCCTTTGGCTTCCTCCAATGATCTCTCCTACACCCGGCACCAACACATCCATCGCAGCCACCGTCTTTCCATCGTCATTTTGACGCATGTAAAAGGCTTTAATCTCTTTTGGGTAATCGGTCAAAATCACCGGCTTTTTGAAATGCTCTTCTGTCAGATAACGCTCGTGTTCTGTTTGCAGGTCGATGCCCCACTTCACAGGATATTCCCACTTCTTATCGACTTTTTCCAAAATCTCAACCGCCTTGGTATAGGTCAAATGTTCAAAAGGTGTTTTGACAACATTCTCAAGCATATTCAAAAGACCGGGAGATATCATCTTATCAAAGAAGGCAACATCCTCTAAATTCCGCTCTAGCAAAGCCTTGATTGTAAACTTCAAATAGCTTTCCGCAAGTTCCATATCCTCTTTCAGAGTTGCAAAGGCCATTTCGGGCTCGATCATCCAAAATTCGGCCAGGTGCCTTGTTGTGTTTGAATTTTCTGCACGGAATGTAGGACCAAAAGTATAAACATCTGAATGGGCCATCGCATAAATTTCGGCATTAAGCTGGCCTGAAACAGTGAGGTAGGCAGGTTTTTGGAAGAAATCTTGAGAAAAATCGACTTTTCCCTCTTTTGTCTTTGGCGATTTATCGGGGTCGAGCGTCGAAACGCGGAAAAGCTCTCCTGCTCCCTCACAGTCTGAAGCTGTGATAATGGGGGTATGGATGTAAAGAAAACCTCTCGACTGAAAAAACTCGTGGGTCGCAAAAGCCAACGTATTTCGAACACGAGTGACCGCTCCTAAAGTATTCGTCCGGGGTCTTAAGTGGGCAATCGTTCGTAAAAACTCGAAACTATGCCGTTTTTTCTGCAGCGGAAAGCTTTCTGCGTCTGATTTTCCAACGATATCGACCTTTTCAGCATCTATTTCGACAGCCTGCTTTCCACCGGGACTTTGTACTAAATGGCCTGTGACTTTAACGGCAGCCCCAATTTGTAAATCGGCTAAAGATGTTTCATAATCGGGACGATCGCTTTTAAATAAAACCTGCAGCCCTGACAACGTCGATCCATCGTTTAGATCGATAAAGCTAAAGCTTTTTTGGTCTCTGACGCTGCGAATCCATCCCGTTACAGTGATCTTCTCGTTCAGGTGCTTATCAGGATGTGCTTTGATCTCTTTAATTTTCAGTTTCGTCACAATGAACCCATATTATAAAAACTTTTAAGCAATTTAATTTCTTCTGTCCATTCCGGCACTCCGCCAGGCGTCTCTAAAAATTTTGGCAGGTCGCGCAAAGCCGGATGACGCATGATCGCTTCAAAACAGGTCAACCCGATTTCCCCTTTACCTAGAAAATCGTGCCGATCGACTCGAGTACCAAGCCCTTTTTTCGAATCATTCACATGTAGGGCTCGAAGATAGGGCAGACCAATCAGTTTGTCAAATGTTTCTAAAGTTGCTTCCCACCCTTGGAATGTCCGGATATCATATCCTGCGGCAAAAATATGACATGTATCGATGCAAACGCCGATCGGAATTTTCCCTTTCACTCTGTCTACAATATACCCGATCTCTTCAAACTGGTTACCCACCGAACTGCCTTGACCGGCCGTTGTTTCGAGTAACAAAACCGTCTTTCCTTGCGAAGCTAACCCCTCTAGCACCAAAAGGCTTTCTACAATGGTATCAAGGCACTTTTCTCTGCTCTCTTTTAAAGCGGCTCCCGGATGGAAATTGAGAAAATCGACTTGCAAAGCATGGCATCTTTCCAATTCGGAATCGAAAAGTCGTACGGCTTTTCTCTAAATTTTCCTTATCTGGACACCCCAAATTGATGAGGTAAGAGTCGTGGCTCATGGTCACATGGATCCCCGTCTCCTCTTTCCCTTTGTTCCAAGCATCGACAATCTCGGGTGTAATCACCCTCCCGGTCCACTGCTTCTGATTGCTTGTAAAAAATTGAATGGTGGTGGCGCCCGCCTGCTTGCCCTCATAAAGGGCATTCCAGATCCCGCCAGCCGTAGAAGTATGCGCCCCAACCAAGGGCTCCTTTTGCAGATTCATGCGCAGTATATTACCTACAAATCAAATTAACTCGGTAGCGCACGCGTAGAGATTGTCTTCTTTAAGAGGGGGCTTTATGCTCTAAGATATTGTGATCAAAGATACTTTCTCCTCTATTTTAAAGTCGGCGCTCCACTTTTTGTCGGGGACGCTGGTGAGCCGGATCAGCGGACTTGGACGGGACGTGGCCATGGCCTTTGCCTTTGGAACCGACCCATCGGTTGCTGCTTTTCTCCTCTCTTATCGGCTGGCTCACCTTCTAAGAAGAGTATTGGGCGAAGGGTGTTTGCAACAGGCTTTTATCCCCATTTTTGAAAAATTGAGGGGCGAAGAAGGAGAAGGGGCAGCCCTCGGATTTTATCGGCTTGTTGAAAAGCGGATGTTGCAGGTCGTCATCCCTCTCATTGCACTGTCAACGGGAATATTATGGAACTTTAACGGGTCGGTCCCTTTTTTAACCCTCTTGATGTTACCAAGCCTCCTTTTTATCGCCCTTTTTGGGCTAAATGCTAGTTTATTGCAGGCCAATCGCACCTATTTTCTTCCGGCTGTTGCCCCTGTTTTATTTAATCTACTCTGGATTGCCGGCGCCCTTTCTTTTCAATTCATGCCTGCAGAACAGGCAATGCCTTTTATGGCTCTAACATTGAATGTCGGGTCGCTTGCCCAATGGCTGCTAACATTGCCATTTGTTAATAGGGGAAAAGCAAGTAGCCTCTCCCCTCTCCCCTTTTCAACCCTATTGTCTCGTGTCGGGCTTGGACTGATTGGGGTAAGTGCCACACAGATCAATAATGCCATTGACCCATTCTTTGCTTTCTACGCAGACGCTTCAGGCCCTGCCTACCTTTGGTTCGCCATCCGGATAGAGCAATTTCCCCTTAGCCTCTTTTCGATTGCCCTCTCGTCAGCGCTATTGCCTCCCCTTGCACGAGCAGTGGTAAGAGGTGACATGATTTTGTCGGCTCATTTTTTTGAAACTGCCCTAAGAGGAGCTACAGGACTTCTTTTACCGATGACAGCTTTTATTTTGCTGACATCCACCGCGCTGATCTCCCTCCTCTTTGGTTGGGGCGAATTTGGCTCTGTTTCGATTGAAAAAACAGCCCTTTGCCTCTTGGGTTATGCCTGTGCGCTTGTCCCCTCCACATGGGTTTTGATTTTGGCAAGCGTCCACTTTGCTTTTGGCAATTTTAAAAAGACAGCAATTGCCTCAGGTGTCACTTTAGGGGCAAATGTAGTCTTAAACTCCCTTTTTGTCTTTGCGTTTGGAATGGGGGCTGAAAGTGTTGCATTTGCTACAGCGCTAGCTGCTGCCTGCAATGCCACTATTTTGATCAGTTCATTGCCATTTAGGCTTCCTCCTCTTGCGCCTCTTTTAAAAGTTACAGCAGCAAGTGGATGTGCTTTTGTGGCAACCAAGCTTGTCCCGATTGCGACATCGAACAGCATTCTTTTCTTAGCAGAAACAGGATTGGTTTATTTGGGCAGTTTGGCTCTATTTGGACTCATTTTCCAAGCCCAAGACCTGCTCTTCTGGAAACAGGCTGAAGTTAATATTGCCTTTGAATCAAATTAACATTCTTGAGTTAGAATATTTCCTATAAAAGGAGATAAAATGTCTGCTATTAGCCTTACACAACAAGGGATGCAACAACAATTAGCATTGCAAGACCGGGGAGACTTTCCTCTCGTCAGTCACAACCCCAGGTTAAAGGAGGCTGCAGATCTGGTCTCACAACTTGAGCACACCTCAAAGATTGCAGGAAGCTTGATCGGGGCCATTGTCGCCTTAAGCTCCATAGCTCTTTTCGCCAAAACAATGTACTCAAGTCGCAATATAGCAGACTTTAACCGTGCTGCTGCTGCTGCTGCCAAAATTCATGGGCCTCTCGCAAGATTCATCGCCACGGTTGAATCAAATCTTGTTTTCAATATTGCTGTCCTTTCAGCAGGCATTGCGCCGCTTACCGGATTCTCTTCAGGTTTTGGGGCCTATAAACTTGTTCAATATCTTGCCTTGAGCCAATTAACGGACCAAAACTCAGCGAAAGCAAAACAGTATCTTGAACTCAGAGAGAAATTGCTCTCCCAGCATCGTTACTTAGGCGAAGGGACAATAGCTTTTTCAAAGGACGACGCGGAAACAGCCCAAGTTCGTTGGCTCACCGAGGGCATGAAATTGCTGGATCGCAACTCCTATCCCAAGATGAAAGATAGCGACTTTAAACTATTGGGAGAGGCGGGGGTCAATCAAGATTCCTTAAAACAATGGCATCAGTTTGAGCGTAAACTTAGCCACTTTGAACAAAAAATCAAGGACATACGACAACAGATAAGCACTGCTGGCCTCTCAGAACAAGAGCGTGAGAATGCGATTAAGGCCTTAGCAGGCGCCCGGCTAGCTCACATGTTGGTTCTCTCCCGCGAATACCTCTCTCTCAAACCGGATCGCATACTGAGTTGAAGTTTGGAGTGCAATTGCTCTTGATTCCTCTTTTTCCTGCAGCCTTACAGGCTGCTATATAAATTTTTAATCCTAAACCCGGGGCGTTGCCTGCGGGCTGTTGCAACTATCCGGCTTTCAGCCGAAAAATCCTCGCCATAAAAGCTTTTTCCTTGGCCTGAAAGGCCAAAACTGCAACAGCCCAGGGCAACGCCCTGAGGTTATAGGATAAAATAATATTGGCAGCCTGTAGGGCTGCCGGAAACTCGAAAACTCTCAAAACAATTGTGCAACAATGCCCGAGTAAACCCGGGCACGGGCAAGTTTAAATTCGAGAAGAAAGTTAATCGATTTGTTCGGCGTTGATGGGGAGGGTGGATTCGATGCGGCCCATGTGGCTGGTCCAGATGGAGAGGAAAACAGCCATAACGAGGAAGCCAAAAGCAAGCCATCCGGTGAATTTTTTCATCACATCTGCCGTTGCGGTGCCGAATACAGACTGGGTTGGATCGCCACCAAATGAGGCGCCAAGACCTGAACTTTTGCTTTCTTGCATCAAGACAACAACAGTCAAAAGAAGGCAAATTAAGAGGTAAATGGCGATAGAAAAGTAGTAAATAAAGCTCATAAAGATCCGAAAGACTCTCCATTTTCAGCGATTGCAACAAAAGATTCAAGATCTAGCGATGCACCGCCAATAAGTAGCCCCCCTACATTGCTCAATTTTAGGATAGAATCTGCGTTTTCCTTTTTAACAGAACCGCCGTAAAGGACGCGCGGTTTTACCGATAAAAGCTTTTCTGTCGCCTTTTCAACAAAGCTGTGCATGGCTTCGATTATCTCAACCGTTGCTGTTTGACCAGTTCCAATCGCCCAAACAGGTTCATAAGCCACAATCACTTCGCCACCCGTCCATTCTAGCCCGTCAAAAAGGGCATCTAATTGGATTTGGAGGACCTCTTCACTTTTACCCTCTTCCCTTTCTTGCAACGTTTCACCAATGCATAAGATAGGAAGCAACTGATCTTTTAGTGCCCGGTCCAGCTTTTTCCGGATCATCATATCTGTTTCACCAAAAATTTTGCGCCGCTCAGAATGGCCAAGAATAACAAAACTTGCCCCAGCTTCTTTTAACATCCTTCCAGCAATTTCGCCGGTGAAGGCCCCTTCGCTTGCATCGCACATATTCTGCGCTCCGACCTGAAGCTTCGAGTCGGCACACTTTTCGTGCAGTGGCCACAAAGCTGTATAAGGCACAGCCAAAAATAGGGGGTTTTTAAAAGAGGCAATTTTTGGAAGAAGTCCGTCCACAAAGGCGATAGCCTCTGCTACGGTCTTATACATTTTCCAATTGCCAACAACGAGTTTTTTGCCAAGTTCCATAAGAAACGAGGTTACACCGAACTCACAATAAAAAGGCACCCCACTTCGTGAGGTGCCCTTTTTTTTGAACTTCTGGTTGAAAAATTAGCCGAACAAATATTTTGTTACTGCTGTATATTTAAGCATATCGTCTGGCTTTGAACTAAGGCCATCCACCCCGCCTTCATTTAGAGCGCTGCTGATGCCGGAACCCATTGCAAAACCCTCATATCCACCCACCACCGCGGCACCAACAAGGGCTGTATAAGCGATGGCAGAAGCCACGCGTAATGGACGATTTGGGCATTGCTGACTGATGTTATAGGCAATAGGGGCAAGAGCTGTACCTGCTACGATTAAGGTTGCGCCGACAGCTTTGAGAGCAACCGCTGTGCTTCTAAGGCCTAGGTCATTTAGCGAAGCATCTAGATTATCTGCACCTATGAGAGCCTTGCCGCCACATACGACTGCGCCGGTGAAAGCCTTTCCACAGTCGATTGGAAAGTAAGCAGCATGGGCAATGTTTGCTAAGAATGAAGTCATTTTGTTCTCCTAAAAATAGTTTATAAGAATATTTTACATTAAATGTGTTAAGGAATGACAAAGCATTCGGGCAAGGGCAGGGGCAAGGGCACGGGCACGTTTTTTTTTGTTTTTGTGATATAGTTTTTGGGATGTCCACCTCGATAGAAAGACAAACAAGTCGCAAGGTTTTCACTGTTGCCGACTTCACTCGCCTAGTAAAAGAGGAATTAGAGTCCAAATTTCCCTCTCTTTGCATCAAAGGAGAGGTCAGCAACGTCAAAATACAATCATCCGGCCACATCTACTTCACGTTGAAAGATGCTGAGGCTCAAGTGTCTTGCGTCATGTTCAAGATGGATACAAAGGGTTTGGCAGCTCCCCTGAAAGAGGGGGATGAAATCATCATCGAGGGCGAATTGACCCTTTACCCTCCAAGAGGGGCTTACCAAATTGTTGTCCGACATGTGAGTGCTCTTGGTGTAGGCGCCCTATTGCTAAAATTCCAAGCCCTTAAAAAAGAACTGGAAGGACTTGGTTGGTTTGCTAAGGATCGTAAAAGGCCCCTACCTAAATTTCCCAAAACCATTGGTGTAGTGACAAGCCCCACCGGCGCTGTGATTCAAGATATTTTGCATATTTTGGGCAGAAGGGTCGGCAATTTTCAGCTGATTCTCAATCCGGTCAAAGTGCAAGGCGATGGGGCAGCTGAAGAAATTGCCCTTGCCATCCAACACTTTAATCAATTTCAGCTAGCCGATGTCCTCATTGTGGGGCGAGGGGGCGGCAGCTTTGAAGATCTTTTCTGCTTCAACCATCGGTTGGTCGCTGAAGCGATTTTCAACAGCAAGATCCCCATTATTTCTGCTGTTGGACATGAGACAGACTTTACCATTGCAGACTTTGTTGCAGATGTCAGAGCCCCAACCCCTTCAGCTGCAGCCGAAATTGTATTCCAAGAAAAGGCCCATCTTCTTTCGCAATTAACCCAAGCCCAAAAAGTGTTAGACCGGTGTCTGATGCAACTTTTTTCCTATCAAATGGAAAAATTAGAACGGATGACAAAGACCCTCAAAAGCCTAGACCCCAGACATCAGTTGCAATTGAGGCGAGAAAAAATTGCCACTCTAACAGAGCTTTTAGACGCTCGGTTCAACAAACTGTTCAAAAGCACCTCTGACCGCTTTTTCAGGGTGCGAGATTTACTGCAAGCCGTTAACCCTGAACGTTTGCTTTCTCAAGGCTATGCGATTCTCTTTACAGAGGACTCTGGACATGTGATAAGAGACTTAAAGGAGTTGCAAGTCGATACCCCCATCACTGCAAGACTAAAAGGAGGCAAAGCCTCATTAGTCGTGAAACAACTTCACCCTGAAAAGGATAAATAAAGATGAACCACAGAGCACACAGAGAACACAGAGGAGATTCGAGAGCCATTTTTTGAGAAAAAAGAAAATTTCTTCTTTCGAACCTTCAAATTGAAACACAAAGACTCGAAAGTTCATTCTCTCTGCTCTCACATCTTCTCTGTGATCTCTGTGTTCTCTGTGGTAAACTTGAAAACTATCACCAGAGAATTCGATGCAAAAAGACCTAGAAACCTCGCTAAAAAGATTAGAAGAAATTTTAGCCAAGATGCAGGAAGGAAAACTTCCTTTAGAAGAGTCGCTAAAACTGTATCAAGAAGCTAACCAGTTGGTTGGCAATTGCACTCAAACCTTGATGGACGCAGAAAAAAAGATCGAAGTTCTCATGAAAGATCGGGAAGGAAATCTGAAAATGAAAGCAGATGGAAAACCCCAAAGCCAATCGTTCGAATGACTATTGCCCTCTTTCTTAACCGTCAAAAGGATGAAGCCTGGAAGATTGCCAGGGGCATTCTGGACTATTTGAAAGCAAGAGGGATACAAGTTGCTTTAGAAGATGAGGTTGCAAAAGAAATGGGAGGGCTGCCCATTTCCAAAGTGGATCCAAAATCGATCTCTTTTCGTATCTCGCTTGGTGGAGACGGCACCATTTTACGTTTTTTACACCGTTATAAAGAGATCACCGCCCCTCTAGTTGGGATCAATTTAGGAGGGCTTGGGTTTTTAGCAGATGTCCCTATTTCAGAAATTTTCCCCGCCCTCGATTATCTATTGAGAGGCGAGTTTACGATTGAAGAAAGGCTTGTTATTGAAGGGCAAAAAACCAATCAAGAGTTTTGGCCGGCTTTCAATGACATCGTTTTTCACCGCGCATCGAATCCGTCCCTTGTTGAAATTTCTGTTACTGTAGATGGCGTTTTTCTTAACACCTTTGCAGCTGATGGATTGATCATCGCTACAACGACCGGCTCTACAGCTTATTCACTTGCAGCCGGCGGCCCCATTTTAACACCTTCAATCAAAGCTCTCGCATTAACACCGATATCGCCCCATACCATATCCAACAGACCTTTGGTCTTATTGCCGCAACGTGAAATCGTTGTGCAATACATGGGGAAAAGCTCGCCCATCGAGGTCAGATACGATGGAATTGATGGCCACACACTGGAAAGTGGTGAAATTTGCCGAATCAAAGTATCTGAAAAAGTCTTCCCACTGGTCTCATTTCCCCATCATGACTACTTTTCAACCCTCCGAACCAAACTCGGATGGGCAGGAAAGTTAAAAAGTTGATCAAATATTAAAAGAATATAAACTTTTTTTAATTTCTTTATCCCCGTCTTCATCAACAGCTTAAGTCGAATTTCCAACTTCGTAAAATTTTATTTTACAAAAATGTCTGGATCAAATTCCCATTTCTGCTTATGTAAAGAAGTAAATCCCGGTCCGCTGTTTAGGATACTCCTCAAAAAAGTATCATAAATAAGGACTAGAAGGAATAAACGTTCGTTAAACAAAAAAATATAACCACCGTGTGGAGATAACCATGAGCAAATTTGTTGCTTCTTTCGTTGCTTTAGCAGCTGCTGCTATCGCATTAACTGGCTGCTGCTGTGATAACGCATGTGATCCTTGCTGCGCACCACGTCCTAAGTGCTGCCCAAGACCATGTCCAAAACCTTGCTGCAGACCAGCTTGCCCAAGACCTGCTTGCGATCCTTGCTGCAACTACTAAGAGATTGCTCTCTTAGCTAGACGGCAAATTGACGCTAGTCTTACTTAGGGGTCAACAATCGCTGTTGACCCCTTTTTAAATCAGATCCTTTTGAGAGCAGTCCTTATATAAGGACTTTTCCCAAAGAGACCAGATTGATGAAGATGAACCGAAAATTGATAATCGCATTGACCTTATTACTTACAGGGTGCTGCTGCAACTCCGATCACCCTTGCTCAAGAAGAAATTGTGTCGATAAGAAGGAAAAACCTCCTTGTCCCCAACCCCACCTGTGCGGTGAACAAGAAATTGATTACTGCAGGCCATGGATATACAGATTGTGAAATTACCTATAAACCAGCTCTTTTTTAAACGTTTAGAGAAGGAGAAAAAATGAGAAAGACGGGAATCGTAACAACACTTGCAGTGTTGTGCGCCTCTGCCCTCCTATGGAGCGGCTGCTCGTCCGCACAGTATGCATATGATGATTATTCTTCATATGACTACAGTGATACAACTTGGGATTCAGGCTACGTGGAACAACAGCAAGTAAGCTGCCAACCACAATGCCCTGCCCCATGTGAACCTGCTTGCCAACCAGAGCCTTGCGCTCAAAGTTGCGAAGTTGGTTGCCCAAGCTGCCCACCACCTTGCAAACCAGTACCTGCAAATGTGAGCCGGACAGCCTACAACACAAATTGCATTGAAAACTGTGGCGTTAAAGTTACAGCAAAGCAACCTCAGCTTTGCATGCAAGGCGAAAACTACCTCTTAGATATCGAAGTACAAGCGTGCCGAGATGTTTGTGAAGTTGAAATCAACGCGATGCTCCCACAAGGCGTTTCGCTTGTAAGAAGTGAACCAGAAGGCGTTGTTTCCGATGGGAGACAAATCAAATGGTTTATCGAAGGGATGAAGTCTGGAGAAACTCGTACTACAAGAGTTACTCTACGTGCTGATCGTGAAGGGGAAATGTGTGTATGCTTCTGCGTAACCGCCGTTCCTGTTCAGTTCTGTGCAATGCTTTGTGCTCGTCCAGTTTTGACATGCGAAAAATGTGGACCACTTGAAGTTTGCCCAGGCGATGCTGTGAAATACACCATCACTGTTACAAACCAAGGTTCATGTGTTGCAGAAGACGTTGTTGTAACAGACATCGTTCCTCCACAACTGAGACATGCTTCTGGTCAAACAACACTTACTTTCAACTTGGGCGAAGTTTGCCCATGCAGCAGCAAAACAGTTGATGTTTGCTTCACTGCTGTTGAAAGAGGTAAAGCCTGCAACGTTGCTAACGTAACTGCATGCAACGCCGCTTCAACTTCTTGCCAGTTCTGTACTTGCGTATGCTGCTGCATGTGCGAAACTACAAAAACTGGTCCTAAAGAAGTTAAAATTGGCGGAACTGCTACATATGACATCACTGTCACCAACCAAGGTGACAAAGTGTTAACAGATGTGGTTATCTGTGACTGCGCTCCTCAAGCAACATCAATTGTTGAAGCTAAAGGCGCTCAAGTTAACGGCAACCAAGCTGTCTGGAAGTTCAAAGAGTTAAGACCTGGCGACAAACTCGCTACTCAAATCACTTTGACAACCTGTACACCTGGCTACTTTGTTAACCGTGTCAACGTAAACAACGCACAAGGCTGCCCATGCTCTGCTGAGTTTGGTACACGCTGGAAAGGTGCTCCTGCTAT
Organism: Parachlamydiales bacterium; assembly: GCA_963765145.1. Lineage (GTDB taxonomy): Bacteria > Chlamydiota > Chlamydiia > Chlamydiales > JAJFMK01 > JAGVKY01. The sequence goes on along the minus strand of CAVXVG010000012.1, from coordinate 23,169 downwards.
CAATGCTCAGATTGTCTCGACAGAGAACCCAATCTGCATCGGCGATACTACAAGCTACCTCATCCGTGTCTTGAACCAAGGTTCTGAAGAAGAGGATAACGTAGCTGTTACTGTTACAATTCCTGCTCAAGTTGCCCCTACATCTGCTAGCGGTGCTTACCAGGAACAATCAACGGCCAAACAGTTACATTTGCTCCAATCACAAACCTAGGCTCACGTAACACAGCTGAGTACAGAGTAGATGCAGTGGCTCGCCAATCTGGTGAAGGTCGCGTCAAGGTTGAAGTCTCTTCAGACACAATCAAGACACCGATCACTCAAGAAGAGAGCCAAGTCGTTAACTAATACCAATTAGTTAATGGCACTTAGGGCCCCGGGGTTTTCCCGGGGCCCTTTTTTATCGTTAAAGTTTTAGAGATATTTATTACGTTTGGTATTAAGTGTCTTGTTCAGCTTTACGCTTTGCTTCACATAAGCAGTGCGCTCAGCATTTTTAAGCTGTCGGAACATAAAGGTTCCCCACTCCGCATATACTTGACGGCAACCGCTTAACTTATCTGGGTGAAAAGAAAGAATTTTCTTATTAAAGCGCTTCTTAATAAGGGAGGTATCATATTTTTCTACTTCTGTTTAAGGTCCAATGCCCCGTAAAAATCGGTTACCTCAACATATTTGTTGAGTTCAGCCGCAAGTTCTTTTTCTTTTTCTGTATGATCGGCTCGATCAACAAGGCGTTCGAAGCAAGTCCAAGCGCTATCTGGTTGCTCTTCTTCAAATTCTACAAAAGGGGCTTCGAAGTAATCTTTAACAACCTCTTCCGAAATTGGAAAAGCTTTTTCAGCAAACGGCAAGGTGAAATCGTCTATTTGTCTCAACTGCTCAAAATAACCGCGTAGTTCATGGAGAGCCTTTAGGTACTCGTCTTCGATTTGTTGGCTTTTAAAACTTAGATTGTCTTTTGATTTATAAAAGTCGGCAATTGTTTTTTGTGAAGGGGGATAGTGAAAAAGAATTCTAAATGGACTGTCGTCTTGCCAGATAGACTGTAACCACCCTATAGTTTCAATCAAACGAAAACAGATCTCTTCTCTTATCTTCTCCTGAACCTCCTCCTCTTCTTTTGCATCAAGCTGTACGAGCCCTCCATTTTTGCTTTCAATCCCTCCAAATTCTTTCAGTAAAAGGGCACCCGACACGGACGATATTTTATTAGGCGCAACAAATAGATTTAAACCAAGCTTACTACTCGCGCCCAGAGCACCAATAAACATCGAATACATGATTGCTGCTACTAAGCCATTGACTCGTGGACTTAAAAATGCGCCTGGATCTGATGCAGCTTTATTTTTTGCATAATAACTACCAAAAATAACGGCAAAGAGAACAGTGACGTGAACACAGAGTTGACTAAACCGGTTTGATAAGTTTTTAAACGCAATCTTCCTCTCTCTTCAGTGTGTTGCAAAGCTGCAGATTTGACCCACTTGAAGCTGTAATAGGTTAAAGCAGCGACATCTACGACCGTATCGATAGGGGTTGCAAAAAGAATGATGGCCCCAAGAGATGACAATTTGGCTAAAAACCTTGCTGTTTCTATAGCATTGCCGCCTTTGACCACTTCACCATTCAAAACATTTAAGCCACGAAAATAGTACTCAGAATCCTCTCCGGCAAGCACAACTGCACCATTCTCTCCTGTGCTACCCTGATGGTCGACGGAACGAGGCAAGAATTGAGAGGGATTTACATTTGAACCCATCAGCGCCCGAAAAGCATACTCTGTAAGTGAAACCATAGCAGAAAACCTATTTTAAATAATTAATATAACACAAACTAATTTAAAAATCAATCTTGCATACAGGAGTTGTAAGCCAACGAAGCGGCTTCCCCGCGGTATGGCCCCATCCCTTTACAGGTCCTCTATCTGAAATATTGAGCCCCTCAAAGAGGAGGACGTCATGAACAGCCCCGGCAAGCGCCATCATAGTCGACTTCACCTCTACACGCCGCGCTGGATAATTTGAAGGATTCAACCAATTTGAACTCATCATGGCCAAATAGGCTGCACCTGTAAAAGAACTCATCTTAACCCCAATTTTTAAATTAAATTACATCACAAAACTTCGAATGAAGGAACAATATTATTTAAGTATTATTTAAGTAAATTAACATTTGCTCGAAAAAAACTAATTCCCTCCGCGACGCCCGCGTCTAATCTCACCAAAATTCCTACTTTTCGTAGTAATTCTGGTTAAAAACCATCAAATGCTAACCCCAACATTTCTACAGAAACCTTACCAAGTTTTGAAGCTTTAGTTTAAAAATACGGATCAACTTAAGAAGGAATATTCCACTCGGGAGGGATGTAATCCCTGGTAGAAGGGCTTGTATCCGCTTTTTCAATGGGGGGTGAGTATGAAAAAGACCGCTGAATGGGGGCCGATCAAATTTGCCTCGATTCCTCAATACCCGACTTAAGAAGATGCTTGGTGAAAAAGCTAGGACTCTTTCAATTTTAGAAGGGTTTTTTAGAGATTTTCAATTATGACTCCCATCGATAATAGCCGTAGGCACAATGTCAATGGGAGTAATGAAACGGGTTTCTATCTTTGACAGCCTGGAAGGAGTGTAAAGCTTATGTTTGTTTTCGTAAAAGGAGAGCGGCGATACGTCTCGGAGTGTTACGAGTTCCTCCCCCTTTCCCAAAGAGTTTTATTCTGATAGCTAGAGATTGTTGAAAGGCATCCAGGGCTTCATCGTACCTTTCAAGACCTATAGTAAAAACCTAGGTTGTAGTAGCTATTAGATCGGCTGCTATCGCGCTCTAATGAAGCAAGGATGCCGAGATTTTTTGTTCATAGGCAATGGCCTCCTCATACCTTTTCATGCGAGCAAGCACAATCCCGCAGGTACTCTGAGAATCAAGCAATAATGGGCTGTTTTTGCCATGAATGCTTTCTAGCAATCGCGCGGCAACTTGATAATGGCCAAATGCATCTTCGTTCTTATCAAGCGCTTGCAATGTTTCGCCCATCCTGTCATGCCAATGAGCTATTCTTGGGTGTGGCTTTTGACCTATCATGCCAAAATAAAATTGATCGCGAGCAAGAGCATATTTGAAGATGGTTAAAGCATCCTCATGTTGACCGAGTCGAAACAAAAACTCTGCTGTGCTGCCATAACTTTTAGCCACACGAGGAGCTTTTTTGGATTCAGACTGTAATTTTTTCGCTAGTTCATAAGCCGGCTGATGGTAATTACTCCAAACCTCCTCTAAAGGTTGCCCCATCTTTTCTGCTGCCTCTCCCATACCGCTATAGCACATCATGGTACGAAGCTCTTGTTCCTTTTCAAAGTTTTTGTATATTTTTAATGCCTTTTCATAATACTCAAAGGCATTTTTTGGATATCGATCTACTAAAAGACCGGCAATGTTGTAGTAACATTTTGCCGTTTTTTTATGCGTCTCTCCAAACACTTGCAAACAGATATCCAATACCTTTTTGTGCTGGTCAAAGGCCTCTTGCCTCTTTCCAACACCTTCCAAAGCGTAAGCTAAAGCCCGATGTCCTAAAACAACATTGATGGTTGAGGCACGGTTCATCTTGATCCCTTCCTCTACTGTCTCACCACTACTTTTGACAGCTTCAATCGCTCGATTGGCATACTCCACCCCATTTTTTGCATCTCCAAACTCTGTCGCAATTCGGCTCAATTTGATCAGCGCCACGACATCTTGAGGATTAATGGCAAGCGCTTGGTGGTATTTTTTTTCCCCTTCAGCAAAATCTTCAACAGCCACCCTCTCGCTTGCCTTATCAATTTTCGGGTCAAAGAAAGGGTTGTCCTTAAAGGCTTGCCTGTTGTTCATCGAATAGAATTTTTTGCAACACTCATTAAAAGGGATCAAAACTTTGTAAATTGTCCGTATGGTGTCGACTTCAAAATCTTTCAAGTAATAAAGTCCCGGATCATTAGGTTTATCCGGATCGACATGGCATAAAAACTCTTTCTCTTCTCCGTAAAACTTATGGGCAAATACTCTAAGGAGCAAAACATTGGTCATGGCCGTTTCAAGGTTTTCTCCCCCTTGTTTTGAAAATATCCCCTTTTTAACTAGCTCTTGGATCCGTTCTAAAGTGTTATTGGATTGTAAATCGTAAAAAAGCGCCAGGCAGTTCATCATTTCTTGAAAAGGACGGTAGAGCTCCTTTTTGACTCCAAAAGCTTTTTCACTCTCTTTTCTCAACGATAAATCGGGCTTAAACTCGCTAAGGTGGCCTTTTAATAAGGTAAGGGAAAGTTTTTTTCTCTTAATTCTTCATGATCTAATCGGGACCCTTTGGCTTTGTTGTAGGCGTCGATAAGCTTCTTATCTCCCACAATAGGGCTAACTGTGGCCATAGCATTCATGACAATGATGTCATCTTCCATCCATCTTTCCGATTGGAATGCAGCAAGGCCTTGGGGCGTATTGATCAATTCATACAATCCCGGCTTCCCAAGGGGAGTATTGCCACCTGAGTCCAGAGAAAAACCTCCAATTGTGGGGCTGCTTCCATCGCGGTAGAGAGGAAACTTGGTCTCACCTAAATTGATGATCATGAGCTCCAAAAATTGAGCCAAAGTTCGGAAATATTCCAGCGCCTCGTCTGTTTTTGCCTCAAGCAAAAAGGCAATCTCAACATCGGAAAACAAACACATCTCTCCTCGAGCGCCTGACCCCATGACGAAGCAGGCCCATTTAACAGGAGGAGGTCCGAGTAAACTTTGAGCATCTTCAATCAGAGAGGCTAAAAATGCCTTATACCCATTTGTCAACATCCCGACAGTGTCCCAAATCGTGGAATCTTGACGATCCGCAAAATCATCAATAGCACGCCCTCGGATCTGTTTTAACTCTGCTCGATATTTGAAGATGAACTGTTCGTGCCCTTCCGGAACTTCAAGTCCTCGGCTAAGCAAAAACAGCGCCTCCACTCCTTTGAGCTTGCACAATAGACGCCGCTCTTCGGCGCCATTCGGCATCTGTTTTTGACGCACGGCAAGGGCAGCGTTCAGAAACATCGCTCCCCTCACCCACAAACCGGCGTTCACATGGAGATCGCCAAGCTTTTCCAAAGCATTGATCTCTTTTTCTACTTCGCCCTTATCTACAGCCTTCATCAGTTCACGGGAACACTCACTCAAGACTGATTCATCGGGAGCCGCTTTCTGTTTGCCTTTCTGTAAAGAAAATAATTGTTTTGCAGGAGATGGAGAGTGAAACAGATCCATCACCTTCTGTTTTAACCCTATTTTGGGAACCGTGAACTGGAATTGGCAAAGAGTACAGTCATCCCCTATCTTGTAGCTCGATTGGCTCTGCAGCTGTTGCAGGGCGATTTGATGAGTTCTTTGGATGGCTTCCCAAAGCTGATCAATGGCACTTGGAATGAGTGGATCCAATTGCGTTGCGTCTAGCCGAGCCAATGTGACTTTATCCCCTTCTTGCTCAGCTCTTGTCAACTCATCAGGAAGGTAAGTGTAAACAACGATCTCATCTCCAACTCCGATAGGTCGGCAAAACCAACCGCTCCGAGCCATAGCATCAGCTTTTAGAGACGCATCCAGACAGGTCCTGTCGTCAAAGGCATCTTTAAAGCCATTAAATCTCTTTGCCGGTATCAGATTGATAATCGCTCTATTCGGCGACTTATAGAGCACTCCAATGTCACCTATCGACCAACCGGCAGCATAAGCCTTACCTTTAGAGCTAAAGGTAACCACTATCCCTAAAGTGAAATCGACCCCCTGATTGAGGTAGGCAATTTTTGCTGAAAAGAGAGCCTCTTGCCAAGCATGGACAACCTTTTCAGGCGATTCCCCTTTCTGCAGCTGTGCTTGAAAGGTTTCGACACTGCTCACTACCTCTTTTTCTACAAAGGCAACGACATTGTTCGCATCGCATCCATGAAAGCCATCGACCGACACCAGAAAAGGATATCCATCTCTTGTAGTGCCTACAATGGCTTGATCATCTGAATGAGTTTTGCTACTCGCCTCAGAAGAGGCGTAGAGACTTGTCCCTAAGATCCTCCCTACATTCCGCGGATCTTTCAACCAGATAGGCGATTGAAGAGGGTGGTGGTGTAAGTTAACAAGGATCGTTGAAGACATCTTACTGTTCTGGAAAACCGTTCATAAAAACTACGCTATTTCCAGAACGTGCACTTGTTGGAAAACTCTTTCCGGGCTGGAGATTGTCCAATTGGTAAAGATACTTCCCTGCAAGCTCAGAATTTTTATCCGCTGCTTTCTGAAACCAGACTCGCGCCTCTTGTTGGTTTTCGTAGACCAAGCTAATACCATACTCTACTTGACCTGCAACCAAGCCTAGTTCAGCAGCTTGTCTAAAACAATCTATCGCTTCCGTGTACGTCTTGCTTTTCAGTTCATATTTCTTTCCTTGTCTGAACAGCTCAACAGCTTTAGCATTGCCTGAAAAAGCTTCATCTCCCAAATCTTCCAGGTATAAATTGGGCTTAGGAACGCAACAAAATAAAGACATAAAATTCATAAAATCTCCTTAATAATTAAAATTCTGAATCGACTGAAAACGATCTAGCAAAGGGCTTTGGCTTATGGGCAATCAACTCTTTGCATGTGGTGTAAAAAGCCGACAACATCCGGCGCACTTCCAAGGGAATATCTTTCCTATTTCCGTGATTAAATTGAACTGTTTTTTCCAACTGAAACAGCACATCAAAGACCTGATGCAATTTTTCTGCATTAGATGGACTCATGATTTTTTCTTTTTCAAGCTGCCAAAGAATGTCCCTTCCACCACTTGTTGGGATGTTGTAGAAGACTCCTAACCACTGGAGAGCTTGTTGAAATGATGCATAACCATCTGTGCTTGTTGAAAGTAAGAGTTGTTCCAATCCTTTTTCGGCCCTCTCTTCCCGCCACTTTTGCCCAATTAAATTGAGCTTTTTATCAAGTGAAGTCTGAAGAGTTTTTTGGTAAACGTCGTAGAGAGATCGCTCTCCAAACACAAAAGCGCTTTGTAAACTTATGGACGATGGGGTTTTTTTAAATTCAGCTCGTGTTTGGAGAGGGGCAACGGCATCCGGCGTATCAATCAGAGTCCACCTGCGCCTCACCTACCCCTGCTTGCCATCTTTTGTTTGATTGATTGGTTGAGGGTTGGAAATGGCTCTTGCTCGCAGCATCTCCTATGAAAATGGCAAACTCAAAAGTCGGATGGGGAAGAATATCCCCATGCGCCAAATCGCCCAAGGCTACAATTGCAAAAGAAGTTTTGGCAGGTCCGGCTATCTCACAGCATTGTTGAACCACTTTGGCAAACAGCCCCTGAACAATCTTTCCAAAATCTTTTGGGTTAGAGGCTCGAAGTGCTTCAAACAGCAATTTAGTCGCTTCCTCTTGTTCAAACCGAATAGCAAGATCGATTGGCGTCTCTCCGTTGACATTGATCTCACCCAGACTTTGGAGAAGCACTTTCGCACTTTCAACATGCCCATGCTTTGCAGCCCAATGGAGCGGAGTGTAACCGAAGTGATTTTTCAATTGACTATTTGCACCATGTGCAATGAGCCAGTTGACCACTTCCGGCTTTGGGCGTCCCCAAACAGCTTTATGTATAGGGGCTTTTCCATCATCATCGGCGGCATTGATCGAAAAACTGCAAAAAGGGAATAGGTCTTCCAAAATAGATAGATATCCATAAAAAGCTGCCACATGTAAAAGATTTTCTCCTCCTGTTGCAACTGTATCCGTAGCCACTTTGCGATCAAGAAGGAGTTTAACGATCCTTTCTTGCCCTTGTGTAACGGCCAAAAACAGAGGCGTCCGTCCATTTTGATCCTTTGCATTTGGATCGAGTCCCTGACCTAGAAGAAACTCGACGTTTTGCACTTGACCTGCCTGCGCGGCAAGGTGAAGAGGGGTCTTGTTTTTGACCATTCTTGACTTGAACCGAAACGCCCTTCTGCACAAGAAAGGTCAAACTGTCGATTGAGTGTTTTGAAAGTTTTAAAAGGATATCAGGATCGCTTTTGACCTCTTCAATGAATGCTTCCAAAAGCTCTTTCCGTTCATAAAAAGCAGCCAAATAGAGCGGTGTATCCCTTTGATCGTTCTTATCCATCATCAAATGGGGGGCGAAATTTACAATCCATTTAACAATTTCTAAATGCCCGCAAGCCATCGCTAAACGGAGCACCGAAGAGCCATCTTCCGTTCTTTTCATTTCCAATAAGCTGTGATCTTGCTTGCATAGCCACTCAAAAAGAGCTAACCGATTACCCAAAACGACAGAGAATAAAGCGGTTTCTCCTTTTTCATTTTTCTTTCGGATGCGAGCACGATCTTCTTCAAACCATGTTTTAACTTGATCAATATCACCATGCTGACAAGCAAGAGCAAACGCCTCTTCTGTGTAAAGGGTGCCCATAGGCTTTTGAGGGCCCATCCGGAGCGAGGGTGATGATCATCCAAGGAAGCGCCTGAGAGGGATCGAAGACAACGTACTCTTTACACTCCGGTTTTTGTCCTTCAAAGCAAGGGTAATAGACAAGTCCCTTGACTTGGGCAACAGGGATAACATGCAAGTTATGATTAGAAAAATGTCCATGTCCTTCAAGCAATGTCATATCAGAACACTTTTTTGGATGTCTAACATCACTAACAACAGGAAGAGGAGGTCTGCCACTTACCCAATAGATCACTAAAACTTTATCTTGACTGTATCTGCTTGCATAATCAGGACTATCGGTGAAATAGATGCCGCTGCCAAAATAGCCTTGATCAGTAGAAAAAGAGGTTAAGCCCATCTCAGGGTTAAAGAAAGAATGCTTTCCAAAGTAGGTAGGCCCTGTTGAACAGATGGAAGGGAGTGCTTTCTGACTACAGCCATTGATCAAGGGAAGAATTTTTGCTTCTGTGATCTCCTCTCCTTCTGATGTGATAACAGGGGAAAAAGGAGCAACCGAGCTTTCCCAATCCCTAATAACCTGTTTCCTCTGCTCTGTTTGCTTTAAATCCCTCTCCCACGTTGGTGCAAAAAAGGGATTTCTTGCCTGCATATTCATGATCGAAAGATTCGATTCAAAGGCCCTTTTCAAATTGGGATTGTGGACAAATTCTACTTTTTCAGCACTCAAGCCTTTAGGTTTATTTGCGTTAAGGTAGCGCATTGCTACCTCATACTCAGGACCACCTTCTTTCACCTCATATAGTCTGTATTTGAGCAAATCATTTGGAGGGATACTCTCAAGTTGAGCACAAGCCCTGGACTTGGCGCCCAAGGAGTCACTTGTGAATACAATTTACTAGCAAGATCGAATGGAATAAAAGAAGCGTTGATAGATGATGTAGCCATAGAGAAAAATAGTAGCACAAAAACAATTCTGACACAGGAAAAAATGTAACTAAGAAGGGATGTTCCACTCGGGAGGGATGTAATCCCTGTTGAGAAGGGCTTGTATCCGCTTTTTCAATGGGGGGTGAGTATGAAAAAGACCGCTGAATGGGGTCCGGTCGTCAAAATAGAGGTGAGAGTAGTTTTTGCTCGAGCATCTATTTTAACAGAGTCCGATGATCCGGCGAGCAGAGAGTCGCTCCTCATGCTCAAAAGCTGTTTCGAATGCATTGAGCTCTGAGGCCTTCATACCGATGTCTTTCCCGATTTGCCGCCAACGAGCAACCGCTCCTTCGACAGTAGAAAGGAGCGCACAAGCACGTCTGGATTCAATACCGAAATAGGGAGCAGCCTCCATCAATGACTGAATGCTGGCAGCATCGCCTATTGATTCGGCAATCCAGGTTTTAAGCACTCTCCGCTTATCAGGAAAGGGGTTGATATCAAAGGCCGGTGAGAGACGCCATTGATTTTTCTCCACATGCAAAAAGCCATGATTGCGCATATGATCATCAACATTGGTGATCAAAATTGTCAGTGCAATCCTGCGCCACAACTCTTCAGCATCTGCCCGATAGTCTGAGCTGTATCGTTTGAGCGCATCGACAATTTCTGTATAAGTGTGGACTTGATGACTGTCCTCTATACCGAGAAGAGTTGCAGCTGAAAGATAAGGGATGCGCTCGCCGCGCGGTCCCCGATCAAAACGTTTAATCAAAGCAACCGGTGTTCCATCGCTCTCCACAATACGGGCCTCGGCTGCTTGAATACCCGCTGCAGCTGCTATGCGCAGGGCTAACACTTCACCTTTTGTCACGGAATAGGAATCATGAACACTTGGAAATTTTCCAATTGACAAAGAGCCATCTTGGTCGATAATAGTGCATTTGGGTCTTAAGCCCCCAAGTGAAGTCCCTCGGCCACGCAGGTATTCCAAATCAGCAGCTGTTTCCGTATCGGTTTCAACTGCTCGAGTTGCATGCAACAAAGAATCGAGTTCAATAAGCGGTGGAGCTGTTCGTTTCCCCTTTCCCCCTCCTCGTTGAAACACCCCACTTTCATCCTGAAATCTAAGCGCACCGATTCGAGAAAAATCGTCAACAGCCAAAAGGAAATCAAGGGAAGTCAACGGGGAATCATCAATAAGAATCCCACGATCTTTCCTCTCCTTTCGGTGTTTGCCATTGGCTCGCAAAATCACTTGCCTGGCCCATCCATCGGGCTCCGAATCGGCAATGGCGCCATGAAAAACAGAGCTCCCCTCTTTCTTCGATCGAAAGACACGTCCATGTCCAAGAGGAAGTGCCGGATCGATTTCGAAGCTTTTGCTAGATTCGATCCACTGAGGACTATACTCTAAGCCACTGCTCTCGCGATTACCAGATGCGTTGAAAAATAAGGTTCCCACAAATCTTTTCACATCACCAATATAAACTTTGATTTGTCTGTTCATAAACCCTGGGGATTTATCTTTGGCCGAGCCCTTTTTGGCAGCTTCTCTAAATCGAGCAGCATCCCCGTATCATCATTGCGCTGATCAATTAAATCACCCAAAGGTGTACCAAAACCTAAAGAAAATAATGCGGCTGCGTAAGCACCCAATCCGACCATTGGGTCCCCCTTCTCCATCTTGCTATAGGTCGATCTATGAATGCCAATTCTTTGAGCCATCATTTCAACAGTAAAACCACGTTTCAAACGTGCAATCCGAATATCAGCTCCAAACTTCTTCAACGTCCTCTCAACTGGCAGCGGCAAAAGTTGAATGGGGTTCTTTTTCATATTAATGTTGCTTTTATCCTACATATATTCGCTTAAAGTCGATCAAAACAAGCTTTATCTAATAGATAACATGTGTTCGTAATCATTGTCAAGAAACTGGCCTTATAACGTTGCTTATATAAAGCATTATAAGACTTAAAGCCGCTTAAAAACAGCATTATATTAATGTTAGTTAAAAACGTACTTAGGGCTCGGGGTTTCCCCTGCTCCAGAATTCCTACTTTTCGTAGTAATTCTGGTTAAAAATCATCGAAATTAACCCAAAATTACGATAAAAAATAGGAATTCTGGTAAGATTGGGGAAAGGAGGAAGATAATGCCAAGTATTCTGAAACAAATCGAGACACCTTATGTGGATGCGCAAACGCTTCTCCCTTTTTTATGCGGCTATCAACGGCCAAGGGATGCCATTTTACGGATGGTTAAAAATGGGGAGCTCATTCGACTCAGTAATGGTTTTTATTTAGTCGCCGAAAAAATTGAGCAGAAAAGCGGGAGAGTGATCCCCTATGAGCAGGTTGCTAACCGTTTATATGGACCTTCTTATGTAAGTCTTGAATGGGCTCTATCGTTTTATGGAATGATTCCTGAACGGGTTCACACTGTGACCTCCATGACAAATGGGAGAGATAAAACGTTTCATACTCCGATTGGTGATTTTGTTTATCACCGACTCAATGACGTTAAATATTCGGTTGGAGTCACCCAAAAGGCGGAAGCAAATTTTCTTGGAAATTTTTTCATTGCCTCTCCAGAAAAAGCCCTAGCTGATTTAGTTTTTGTGACCTGTAGATATCTTGATAAAGAGGAACTAAAAATAGAGTTGCTTGAATCCAAAAGAATAGATCCAGAAGCCCTTTTGCAGATGGATAAAGAGCTTTTAAGTCAGATAGCAACAGCCTACCGGGCGAAAAGTGTGGACCATTTACTGAATATCGTAGGGATCTTATGAAATTCGATTCTAGTATCTTGCAAATGCTCAATAGTTACCCGGAAACATACTCGTATACTGATAAATTAAGAGAAATTTTACAGCAAACGGCATTGTTGGGATTAGCAAGGCACCATTTTTTTGAGCATGCCGCATTTTATGGTGGAACAGCCTTGAGAATATTATATGGACTTGATCGGTTCAGCGAAGATCTTGATTTTTCTTTGCTCAAAAAAAATACCGCATTCAATTTTTCCCCCTTTTTGAACGGTATGCACCAAGAATTAAAAGCGATGGGCTTTGAGCTTGATGTACAAGTGAAAAAAAAAAATGGAGAAACAGGCATTTGGTCTGCCTTTCTAAAAGCCAATACCCAGCTACTGCTTCTTTCCATCCAAGAAAAAAAGAAGATACCAGGAATTCACCCAGAGCAAAAAATCCAAATTAAATTAGAGATCGACACCGAACCGCCATTAAATTTTTTGCCGGTTGAAAGCAAGCTTGTCACAACGCCCATTCCCTTTTACGTAACCACCTTTGCTATCGTCGACCTTTTTGCTGGGAAGATGCATGCCGCCCTCTGCAGAAACTGGCAGAAAAGGGTAAAAGGAAGAGATTGGTATGATCTACTCTGGTATATTCAGAATGGCATTGCAGTGAATTTAGCCCATTTGCGGGAAAGGATGCGTCAAACTAACCACTTGAAGCCAAATGAAAAATTTGAAAAAAAAGAACTGATAGAACGGCTTCATCAAAAGATCGATCTGATCGACTGGAATTTAGCTAAAAACGACGTTTCTGTTTTTATTGCCGACAAACGAAAACTAGATCTTTGGTCAGCCCCTTTTTTCCACGATCTTATCGCCCATCTCCGGGTGATAGAAGAAATTAAGAAGGGATATTCCACTCGGGAGGGATGTAGTCTCGGTTGAGAAGGGCTTGTATCCGCTTTTTTAATGGTGGGTGGGTGTGAAAAAGGCCGCTGAATGGGGTCCGGTCATCAAAATAGAGGTGAGAATAGGCCCCATTGTCCGGCATATCTGTCACCGTTTCGTTAGCAATTTTCCTAAGCGCATTCACAATGCCATCTGGGTTGCGGGTGAATTGAACGGCAGAAGCATCGGCTAAGTATTCTCTTTCTCGGCTGACAGCCGATTTCAAAATCGACCCAAAAAACCACATCACACTGCCGGCAAGAAAAAAGACAAGCGATGCTAGCACAAGGACTTGCCCTCCTTTTTTTCCCTGATCTCCGGTTAAACTCGATATTCTCAATATTCTCAATGCGATAAAAAGAATGAAAAAGAACCCCATCACTAAAGCTGCAAGACGCATGCTAATGGCCATATCTCCATTTGAAATGTGGCCAAATTCATGGGCGATCACCCCTTGAAGCTCTTCCCTGTTTAAAGTGTCCAGGGCCCCATCAGTTACTGTGACGGCTGCCGTACTTGGGGTAAGGCCTGCTGCAAAGGCATTGATCGATGGTTTATTCAAAATATAGACTGACGGCATAGGCATGCCGGAGGCTATAGAAATCTCCTCGACAATGTTTAAAAGCTGAAGCTCTTTAGGGTTTTTGGATGTGAACCTCACCTCTCTTGCCCCCAAAGATCTGGCGACAAAACTGCCACCTTGTGTCCGGAAATTCAGATATTGAAAGGCAGCCACAATAAAGGTGAGAAATGCAAAAAGGGCCCCAAAAATAGGGAAGGAGGTTTCTGCATAGTCTGGGGAAAAGGCACGCAGGGCCAACTCAACACATACAGCCATCACAGCTGTAAGGACCACGAACAACGCTATATAAAGCGTTGTCCAATAGCGGGCCCTTTTTTGAGCGGCCCAAAAATCCATCGCCATACTTAGAACGAGACTTTGACAGCTTTTTTAGCTTCTTGATCTTGCACTTCATACAGCTCGACTGCATGGTGCCCGAAAGTGCCGGCTATCATATTAACCGGAAACTTTTGCTGCGCAGTATTATAAAGCATGGCTTGGTCGTTATAGGCCTGTCTTGAGAAAGCGATTTTATTTTCGGTCGAAGCCAGTTCCTCTTGCAGCATCTTCATGTTTTCACTGGCACGCAGCTCAGGATAGTTTTCAGCTAATGCAAAAAATTGACCTAAAGCGCCTCGAAGAGACGATTCTGCCCCTAAGAACTCTTTCATAGACCCCTCAGTTGGCCCCCCTGTTTTATCAAGAGACTCTAAAGCGGAAGCTGCTTGATTACGGGCTTTGATGACCGACTCTAGTGTCCCTTTTTCATAGGCCATGTACCCTTTGACCGATTCGACCAAATTAGGGATCAGATCGTAACGTCTTTGAAGCTGAACATCGATTTGACTCCAGGCATTTTGTACCTGATTCTTAAGGGTAACGAGGCTGTTATAAGCCCCCATCCCCCAGAAAAATAACACAGCCGCAATGGCAAGAAGAATTAACGTCAACGTCATACAACACCTCTTTTTAACCACATTTACCAGATGGTTATTAAGAAATTAAAAACAGGCGTAAATCGTTGAGCCATTGACTCTATTTGGTAAATGTCCAGCTTCACATTAAATACTATATTACGCGAAGCGTTTGGAGTGCTAAACGGCCTTGTTGCATAATTCAATTTCTAATTAAAAAATGTAGCTTAGGCTTTAGCCTGAGCTACAATATTTGTCCAAATTATGCTTAATTATGCAACAAGGCCGTGCTAAACTCCTGTTTAGCTTTCACTTTCACTGATAAGTCAAAGCTAAACAGGAGTTTGAGCACTCCAAACGCGTTGCGAAGGAAAAAATCCTCCTGCCTGCCGCTGCAGGCAATCATGCCTAACCTGTTTTTCTTACATTACAACGAAGCTACACTTTCACTTTTGCTTGGCAATACTCTGATGCGGCATTCATCTTCTTAAAGATGCGGGTTGCCTCTTCTACCCCGTATTTTCGACCCCACTTATCCGGGTGAAATAAGAACAGCAGAGGTCGAGCACGCCGCTGAATGGCCGCGACATCCTCCTTACCAGTAAGGCCCAACAACAGGTATGGATCTTCTATTGCGGCATATTTATTTATTTTACCAAGCAATATTTTTTCATCCTCTGTTGCAGCCGTCGGGATTTTCACAGGCTCAAATACCTCAAGCTTAAAGTCTTCGGGCAGAACCGTGTCATCATCTATCAGTGGTACATGTTTTTCTGGCCGGAAGGACTTTTCAGCCTCTTCTTTCGCAATTGGAAACGATGGGTTCTTTTCTGGCTCACCGGTCTTAAACAATGTTTCCACAAAAAGATTTCTGTCTCTGATGATTTGGATGGATTTGGCCATTTGATCCAGCGCGGAAAGTTCTAAAGAATACTTAGTGATAGCCTTCAAAAGCTTGGCTTGCTTCATGGTAAAGTAGACGTCTGGATTTTGGAGACAAAAATCTGCAATCATCTTCAGATTCGGAGGGTAATGAACTTCCATTCTTGAACCGAGCTGAAAACTTGCCTGCAACTTCTTGATATTTTCCAGCAAAAGTTCAGCCGTGATCTTGCGCATCTCCTCAAAGACTTTGAGAGAATCCTTTGCCTCTATCTTTGCTAATCCCCCCTTTTCACTCTCGATACCCCCATGTTCTTTTAACAAGATAGCCGTCAACGCTGCTTGCCGATGTTCGTAAGGGAGGAACATAGACAGAGCTGCCTCATGTTGAACAGCTCCATAGAGACTAAAGATCAAAGGAGTGAATAAACCTACGACTGCAGCTGTAGCCTTTGGGCCCAAGGCACTTGGTTGGCCTCTTGCGGATAAGAGTGGCATAACGACAAGGAAGAGGAGACCCACATGGGTGCACAATTGGTAAAAGCGGCTGGACAAATGTTCTGACGCTTGTTTATTTTTACCTAGGGAGCTCAACCATCGGAAACTGTGATAGCTCATACAGGCGACATCGATGGCAATATCGATGGGCGGACATAAGATCATGATAGCTGCGATGCAGACAGTTCTCGCTAAAAATCGGAGAGGTTTTCCAGCGTTATGGCCTGCCCCTTTTTCTGCTCCCCTGTCAAAAATATCGATCCCGTTGAACGTTCTAGAGCTACCGAGGTGGCCTAGAGCCATCGAATTCGAGCTTTCTAGCCACGCACTGTCATCTAAAGCGCGCTTTTGATAGTTGGAAGGATTCAACCAATTTGAACCCATCATGGCCAAGTAGGCAGACCCGGTTAAAGAAAAACTCATGATTAGCTCCTAATAAGTAATCCGTAAAAACATCAAAAAAAAGATTATATCACTAAAGGTAACAGCTATGCAAGATGTTAGGGCTATTTATCGTCTAAAATGTCCTCTGCTAGCCAAAAAGGCAACAGTGATTATAGTAGCTATGGCAAAAGTACCGAGAGAGGAAATAGCTTCCTTTTTTTTCTCTTGGGCAGCCTTCTCTGCTGCAGCAATATTGGGAGTAACGCCAATTTGGGCCCTCATCGATGCAATCGTTTGCTTAACCTGTTCAAAACTCTCATTCTGAGAAAAATTATTGTTAACTTCTTCTGCTTTATTCAAAAATTTTGAAGCTTCAAAACTTTTCCCTTGAAAGATCGACAATTGGGCAATATTCATAAGGAACATGGGGTAATAAAAATGAGAGTATTTATCCTTTTCCATGTCAGACCAAATAGTATTCGCATAGCCATTCAACTCTGTTAAATTTGTAACTTCTAGATTATGATTAAGACAATCTAAACCAACTTTAATCAGATTGGATTTAAATAAAGTGGCAAGAAACTTGTCACCTCCCTGAGCTGCAAGGCTAGCTGCAACGCCGGCGGCTTGCGAAGTTTCGGCGAATCGCTCTAGAAGCAGGGCGTTCATTTTATCCCCCAACAATTTAGAACGCATGTTCCCCGTTTGCGCTTCTACAAGCTGTGAACGGATAGAGCCATTCTCTTCTTCGATAAAAGGCTTCAATCGATCTAAAACCGCTAAAGCTTTATCAATATCCTCTGGATTTTTTTGGGAAACCAACCATCGCTCTCCATTGTAGATGATGCCGGCTACTTCCCAGCGGCTATCAGGAGTATTGACCTTTTCCTGAATGGCTCTAGCCAACCCATACAGTTTTTCCAACCGGACTAAATTTTTACTTAAATCTTTTAAATTCTGTTCAGTATGAAGCTGCCACCGAAGGGAACGGGCAAAAGAGAAAGCTTCTGCATGGTCGCCTAATACTTCAGCATCACCTTGCATCAACAGCTCATCAACCACATCAGGACATTGTAATTGGGCCACTTGCTCTAACTCTAAGCACTCATCCAAAGAGGGCAACAGCGTCACATCCAATATTTTCATTCCAGCCAACTGAAAGGCAGTCGAAAGTTTCAGAATATTGTGAGGAGCGACCATGTCTCCCCCATAAATAGCCCGACCATAGAGGTAGAAAATTTTTGCCAATTCGAAAGAGTCTTTTTCAGGCTTAACTTTAAAGTCTTTAAAAGCAGTTTTCAGCAAACCGACAATATCTTTTCTTGTCTCTTCACTTATAGTTCCTGACACTGCTGTCGTAAACCGGTCTTCAATTTGGGATAAACTTATGCTGCTCATTAAACACCTCAAAAAGAAAAATTATATCGCTTGCATTCAGAATATTACAACTCAACCCCATTTGATTTAGTCGAGTTTTTTCGCCAGAATACCCAATTTTATTGGACATTCTGAAAATAAATTCGGGCAGGGGCAAGGGCACGTTTAAAAGATGTGGGTAATAGGGCGGGGTTTTGGCTATACTGACTTCTCATGTTGAAATTTGCGCTGTTTGTTTTGCTGACCTTTTCTGTTTCTGCTGACGGTTTTTCCGCTTGGCGGCAAAGAGCTTGGACCATTTTGGATGAGGGGTCTCGGCACGAAGAGATGGAAGTGCAGATGCTGACTCTGTTTGGGGCCAAGCTTTCGCAAGATGAAGGGGCTATGACCTTCTACATGCGGGCACTCAAAAGCCCAAAGCCGGAGCTTCAGTTGGCAGCCATCAAATCGTTAGCCAGCTTGAAAAACGACCGGGCAGACGAAGCGTTGCAAGAGGGCTTACGCTCTAACGAGGTGATCATTCGCCTAGAGACCTTATTATTGATGGCTCAAAAAGGGATGCAAGGGGTGTCAGACCATGTAGAAGGATTGATGGCCAAGATCCCCAAACCTTTACATGTCATATTTCCTCCCCTTTTTGCGATGGCAGGCGACCCTTCTTCTCTAAAGCAACTGCGCCTCTTATTATCAGATTCTGACGATCGTGTTCGTGCTGCCAGCGCCATGAGTGTAGAAAAAGGGGGCATCGAAGAATTTTTCGCCTCACATCAGAAGGCTTGCCAAACAGGTCAGCCCCATTGTGCAAGAAGCAGCCGCTCACTGTTTAGGTGTGTTCGGCGATTCAACCTCCTTGCCTATCTTAAAAAAATTGATCACCTCTCCCTTTCAAGAGGTCAAAATTACCGCCTTGCAAGCTTATGCTCTCCTCAACGAAGAAGAGGCGCTTCCCCTTTTGACTAAAGAGGCTGACGTGGGCGATCTTTTTGCAATCACCCTTCTCGGAACCCTTTCAGGGCGGCGAGCAGAAATTAAAAACTTACTTAAGATCAAAAGATCCTCACATCGCCATCAATGCAGCCATGGCCCTTTTGACTCGTGGAGAGAGAGTGGCTTAAGGATCATCGCCCCTCTTATCTTATCGAACAAGGCATCGCTTGCCCCCCATGCCACCTCTTTAAAGCATGTGATCGCGTGGAAACTGGCGCCAAGCGGCCCTTACGACGACCCTGTCATCGAAGAGCGTATGCGCGAATCGAGAAAAGAAATAGTCAGGCGAATCTTTTTGCTACCTGAAGAAGATGCTTTGGCCTTTTCTAAAGAGCTTCTTTTAAGAGGAGAAAATGGGTACATCCCGGCGGTCATGGAGCAGCTTTACATCAGCGGCACGCCGGGTGTAGTGGCCCTTTTAGAGCAATTCCAACAAAAAATCGGGGCTCCCTACGTTCGAGGAGCAGCCGCTTTGACCCTCTTTAAGCTCGGCCAAAAAGAGAGACGTTCAGAAATGATCTCTTTTTTGAAGTCTCATCATGCGGTCGAGTTAATCCGTTTAAAACCGATGATAGACGACAAGCTAAACCCTTTTGCGACGACAGCCTTTGAATTGTCTCCGGAAGAAACCTCTTCTCTTTACATCGAAATGTTAGAAGCTTTGCTAACAGAGGGAAAAGAAGATGGAATTGATCTTCTTGTAGAGGCCATGGAAAAAGGTCACCCCAACAACCGTTACGCCCTCGCTGGACTCCTCATCCGTGCGACCCTTTAGCCTATTACTTCTCTTTTTTTCTTGTTTGTCAGCTGCGGGACTTCCGATGGAATTGATCCAGCAGGTAGTGGAGCAGGGGCTTACCATCGACCTGAAAGAGGTACGGTATGAGAAAGATATCATCTACACCGAAGAAGGTGGAATCGTCTGCGGGCCAGGGTTAAAAATACAGGGACGTCAGATCTACCTCTCTTTTCAAGAAGATGCTGCCGGAGCTATTTTGGTGGCTCAAGGCGATCTTTTTGTCGAATACGGAGACTACATCCTTGTCGGCGATGAGTTTATCTACGATTTCGGAAAGAAATGGGGGCTTCTTCGCTGTGGCACGTTGAGTGTTGAGCCTTGGTTTTTCACCGCCGACGAAATCGAGCTATTACCTAATGGCGAGATCCATTTCAAAGAACCGATGATCACAACCAGCGAAGAGTGCAACCCTGCCTGGTCTTTGGTTGCCCATTCGGCCGTTCTAGAAAATCGGTGTTACTTAAAAGCCTTTCAGCTTCGCTTTAAGGTAGGAAGCATTCCCATTTTCTACCTCCCTTGGCTTAAAGGAAATTTGGATGATTTAAGAGACCATCCGATCAAATATAGGATCCGTTGGGGGGCGAACAAGGGCTTAGGATAGGCTTGATTGCCAAGATCTTCAGCAGGGGCCCTTTTGACCTCTCTTTTCGTTTTGATTATAGATTCAACAGAGGGCCCGGAGCTGCTTTAGTTTCAGACTATGTAAGCGGCAACACCATTGCCCAAACCATCAACTATTTGGCAAAAGACAATTCGATCGAAATTCCAAGAGAGCAGATCCGCTTCCGCTTTCAAGGGCTATTTGATCACACCACAGCCGACAACAGAACCGAGTACCACCTTTCTTACGATAAGTTAAGCGATAACGAGGTGGTCACAGATTACTTCGAGAGGGGCTTGGAACTGAAAACTGGACGAAAAACTGAAGCCAGTATTGTCAGAACAGACCCATTTTTGATTTCAAGCGTCTACACAAGGGTGAGGATCAACAATTTTGAGATGGTCAAGCAAGAGCTGCCCACTTTAACCCTTGTCCCCTACCCTTCTATCTTCGAAAGAGCAGGCTGGGTGATCGACGGAACGACTCAAATAGGATTTTTAGATTTTAGCTATCCTCATGAACAACCACACCTAAGCGACTACCATTCAGCCAGGTTTTTTGTAGACCCCAAGATTTACCGAACGACTTTGCTCGGGCCTCTTTTTCTTACGACCACGCTTGGCGCAGTTGGAATTGCCTATTTAGAAAGGCCGCAGGAGGAATTTGGATGGCTGGGCATTGGCCGCGGCGAAGTAGAAGGAAAGGTGCGGTTTAAAGGAGTGCAGGCCTGCTTTACTCATACCATAGAGCCATATGCCTCTTTCATCGGCTACACTCCTCCTACCCTTTCACCGAATCAACACTACATTTTTGACATCCACGATGGATGGTCGTCTTTGCAATATAGCCGTGTTGGGGTTAGAAACTTGCTCTATTTGTTTGGTGGAACCGACCACCCTGTCCGGTCGTTGACATCAGATCTCTATACCTTTTTTTTCTATAGCCATCCCAATGGAAGCCGCCCAATTCCTAAAATACAGTTTGATATGCTGCTCGATTTGACCGAATCTATGCGCCATACTTTGGAAACCGGGTGGGACCTTGACCATCAGATTTTAGACCATTTCAATTACCGGATTGACTGGACCTGGAGTGAAAACATTGCGTTTGCCATGGAGTACCGACAAAGAAGCAAGTACGACTGGCGAAAGCTTGATTACGACAACTTCTTTTTAGACACCGGCAGAAGCTTTAACGCTCTTCTTCACTCGACATTGTCTGACAGAAGAGAAACTTTATTGTGGAGAAGCTTTGTCAGGTTTCACCCCAATGCGGCTTTGCAACTAGAAGTGCGTCATGGATGGGACAGAACATCTCAGCCCAACTACACCGAATATGAAATAGACCTTTTAACAACTTGGCGCTCGATTTGGGAATTAAAAGTTTCTTATCAGAAGAAAGAAGACGACCACCGGATCGCCCTCTATTTCAACTTAATCCAAGATCGGCCATGCTTATAGGTCATTCCCGCGAAGCGTTTGGAGTGCTAAACTCCTGTTTAGCTTTGACTTTCAAAAAATGAAAGCTAAACAGGAGTTTAGCACTCCAAACGCTTCGGAATTCAATAGGTTTTTGTATGCAGATTGTTGTAGTTGGTGTTGGTTATGTTGGGTTGGTCACGGGTACGTGCCTGGCTGAAATGGGCACCATGTGGTGTGTCTCGATATCGATAGCCGTAAAATCGATCAACTGAAAAAAGGGCATATCCCTATTTTTGAACCAGGTCTTGAAGAAATGGTGCAAAGAAACCAAAAGTCGGGACGATTGGTTTTCACAACAAGCTATGAGCAAGCCTTGGAAAGGGCCGAAGTTGCTTTCATTGCGGTCAATACACCCCTCTAAAGAAGATGGACAGGCCGATCTGCAAAGGATTTTTTCCGTCGCCCATACTCTTGGGCAAACGGCCACTTCCGACCTATTAGTTGTCATCAAATCGACCGTCACTCCTGGAACTACACTGGCGGTTAAGGAAGTACTCTCTTCCTATAAAAAGCCTTTTTCAGTTGCCTTCAGCCCCGAATTTTTAAAAGAGGGCTCCGCTGTAAACGACTGCCTAAAACCCGATCGGATCGTTGTAGGAGTTGAAACCAAAAAAGACGAAGAACTTCTCCATAAGCTTTTCTCCCCTTTCATGCTCAGCCACGACCGATTTCTAGTGATGGACATCGTCAGCGCAGAACTGACTAAGTATGCTGCCAATGCTATGTTGGCAACCCGCATCTCTTTTATGAATGAAATGGCCCGACTTGCAGAGGTGATCGGAGCCGATATCCAACAAGTACGTCGTGGCATTGGGTCAGACAAAAGAATTGGCCACGCCTTTTTATATCCCGGCATTGGCTATGGAGGATCTTGCTTCCCTAAAGATATCAAAGCGTTAGTCGCTTTAAGCAAATCGCTGGATTGCCCGCTCACACTGCTTGAACAGGTCGAATCGATCAATCAAAGCCAAAAAGAGTGGTTCTTAAACGGCCTTTCCAACATTTTGGAAGAGATTAAGCAGCCTGTTGTGGCTATCTGGGGCCTTTCTTTTAAACCCGACACTGACGATTTGCGAGAAGCACCTGCACTTGATGCAATTGCCCTGCTTTTGGCGCAAAATGTTCAATTGCGACTTTTTGACCCGATTGCGATGGATAAAGCTAAAGCTATATTGCCTGACTCGCCTCTCATCACTTATTGCGATTCAGAAATTGAGGCAGCAAACGGAGCCGATGTTGTTTTGCTTGTGACCGAGTGGAAACAATTTCGCCTGATCGACATGGATGAGGTAAAAAAGGTGATGCGGAGCCACTATTTCTTCGATGGGAGAAATCAATACACCCCTCAAGAGATGGCCAAAAAAGGCTTTTTCTACAAAAGCGTCGGCCAACCCCTCTGCCCCGTCATCCTCCAACCTACCTAATATAAAATCCGGCACCCACATTCGTGGGTGCACAATAAATAATTGTCGCACTACCCAGGGTTGCGCGCTTCGCAGCTTACCCTGGGCTACAATCCAAAACACCCTTCGGGTGTTGCTACTTGTGGTCAGAAATCGGATGGATTCTCAAGGATGGTACATTAAACACCACCCGCGAAGTGGGTGCTGGA
>CAVXVG010000011.1:0-8753 GCA_963765145.1 Parachlamydiales bacterium | reverse complement strand
AAATTTACTTGAGTTTAAAGAAAAATGATTATATATTTCGCGGTCAAACCAGATGCGACTTGGAATTGAATTCCACCTTAACTCGAGAGTTAAAAGGACTAACAACCTACCTACCTCGCAATTATATTCCTTCTGGGCCTCTATCCAAATGGAAGTTAGAGGAAATGCATAGATACCATTGGGTAATATTAAAAACGATTGTGCCATATGAAGATGTCACCAGACCTCTTAACGGAAAAGGATGTCCATATTTTCAAGTCATGAAGTATATTAAAACAAATCCTAAACAAGAGAAGATTCAAAACGCCAGCACCAAATTACCCAACACCATTTGTAGCGTTTTCGAATAATAGTGATGTGGCTCTTTATTTTAGTTCATATGGGCACGATGAAGATGGTGCTATTTATTGCATTAGAAAAAACCCGACACCCATAAAACATTCTTTTCAAGAATCTTTAGATGAAATGATTAAATATCAAAATTCCTTCCCTTGCGTCATTGATCCTTTAACAAATTTAAATGATATTGATGATCAAAAATCTAAGAGACAAGAAGCTGTTTGATATTTTTCAGAGAAATCTACACTTACCAATCAATCGTCATATTCCCACAGAAAAAATAATCATTAAGAACGAGTTTAAACCCTTGATTCAACAATTTTTAGAAGAAAAAGGAATCACGAAGGAATTTTTACTTGGATAATTTTGCGTTCTATTGCATAAAACGCCTATTAGGTCATTCCGCAATGTGCTTCCCTTCACAGGAGGCTGGCTATAGCGAATGTCGGGGTCAACCCCCTAAACTTCCTTTTATTGGGCATGTGCTAAAATATCTAAAGGCATTAAAGGCTAATTTATGAAAATACTACACACTGCAGATTGGCATATTGGGCAACATTTACATACACGAAAGCGTTATCAAGAATTTGAACAATTTTTTAATTGGCTTATAGAGAAAATTGCTTCTGAGTCATTTGATGTATTGCTTGTAGCAGGAGATGTTTTCGAAATTTTACTACCACTCCAAGCAACTATGCTCAGGAGCTTTATAATAACTTTTTAGCCGAAGTCTCTAAGACGGCTTGCCGTCACGTGGTTGTCACAGGAGGGAATCATGACTCCCCTTCTTTGTTAAATGCACAACGTAATGTTTTTAAGCTGTTACAAATTCATGTAATAGGAAGTGCTAAGAGTGCCCTAAAGATGAGGTTTTGCTTCTTAAGGATGCTAAAGGAAAGCCTGAGCTGATTGTTTGTGCTGTTCCCTACCTTCGCGATCGAGATGTCCGTAAATCTGAAAACCAGGAGAAACTCTTGAGGAAAAAGGAAGAAAACTTATTGAAGGAGTTCGTCTTCACTATACAGATGTTTGTGAAGAGGCTGAAAGGTTGCGAGAATCTCTTGGTCACTGGGTTCCAATTGTTGCGATGGGTCATTTATTTACGGCAGGGGGAACAACAAGCGACGGTGATGGGGTAAGGGATCTCTATGTTGGATCCTTAGGGCATATCCATGCTGCAGTTTTCCCTCCTGCATCGATTACCTGGCTCTTGGCCACTTGCATGCGCCACAAAAAGTAGGCGGCAAGGTCAACATGCGTTATTCTGGCTCCCCTTTGCCGATGAGTTTTGCTGAAGCAGATCAAGACAAAGAGGTCCTTTGTGTCGAGTTTATCGACAAGCAGATCAAGGTAGAAGGGCTTAAGATTCCACGCTTTCAAGAGCTAAAGAGAATTCGAGGAGACTGGGAGTTTATCTTTGATGAGATTGCAAAAGAGAAACAATGTGAGAGCAATGCCTTTCTAGAAATTGTGTATACGGGTGGAGAGTTTATTGATCCAAAGCTACATAACGAATTAGAGCGTTGTGTGGAGGGCTCTTCTTTAGAGATCTTGAAGATCAATAATGAACGAAAAAGGGCTCGAATCATTGCCGAAGGGGAAAATTCTGCCTCTCTGGATGATCTTGCAGCCGATCGATGTGTTTAAAAATGTCCTGGAGATAGAGCAGATCTTGGAAAAAGACCACGACGACCTGATTGCCAGGTTTCTAGAGATGGTTGCGCAAGTGGCTGAAGAAGATCTTAAAAGAGAATAACGATGCGGATATTACATTTAAGGCTAAAAAATCTTAATTCTCTTGTTGGAGAATGGAGCATCGATTTTACCCACCCCGATTATGAAAGCAATGGGATTTTTGCGATCATCGGCCCAACAGGAGCCGGAAAATCAACCATATTGGATGCAATTTGTTTAGCTTTATACGGAAAAACTTAAGGCTTGATAAAATTTCGAAAAGCTCCAATGAAGTGATGGCTCGCCAAACTGGCGAATGCTTTGCAGAGGTAACCTTTGAAACAGCACGTGGAAAATACCGTTCCTTCTGGGGTCAACATCGTTCAGGCAAAAAGCCAGGTGGAGAACTACAAGCCGCTCAACGGGAAATTGTAGATGAGACCACGAATACGGTTCTAGAGAGTCAAATAAACAGGGCTGAAGCTAAAGTTGAAGAAATTACCGGCATGGATTTTCAACGCTTTACCCGTTCGATGCTGTTGGCAAGGGAGCTTTGATGTTTTTTTAAAGGCAACACCTAGTGAACGTGCGCCCATTTTAGAGCAGATCACAGGCACTGAGATCTACAGCAAAATATCGATAGGGGTATTCGAACGGTCAAAAAAAGAGGTCAAACGGCTGGAAGATTTACAGGCCAACCTTGCAGCTATCCAGCTTTTATCCGAAGAAGATCAAAAAAGTCATGCTCTCGAATATCAGGAAAAAAGCGAGGCCCATGCGAGCTTAGCTAAAAAACTTCTGTCATTGAATGAGCACAAAACATGGCGCAATGAAGTTGATCGTATCTCTTTTGGTTTGAAAGATTTAGAGTGTAAGTGGAACGACTATGTCAAAGAAGAACAGGCCGCTCACCCTAATCTAAAAAAATTAGAACAAGCAGCTAAGGCTCTAAATTTTGATGGAGAATTTAGGGAACTTGGTAGTTTAAAAGATCATCAAAAAAACAGACTAGAAAACCTTTCAAAGGCAATGCATGAACGAAGTATTTTAGAAAACACTTTGATTGAAAAAAACAACGATCTTAAAATTATCCATGGGCAATTCAACAATCTACTAGAAGATCAAAAGCAAGAATTATACGCCATCAAAATAGTTCGAGATCTTGATAAAGATGGGGAAAGAGAACGTAAAAGACTAAATGAGCTTTCAGCACGCATCACAAAAGAAGAAGAACATGCTGCCGGTCATAAAAAAGCGCTAGAAGAGCATCAAAAGAAGGATGAAACCCTTCAGACACGTCTAAGAAATATTCAAACCTATTTTGAGACTCACTCAAGTGATGAATCTCTGATAGAGAAATTTTCTTCTATCCAGATCAACTTCGATCGTTACAAAGAAAATAAAAAATCGATTGAAGCCAAACAAAAAGAATATAGTTCTTCTTTAGAACGCCTAAAAGAGGCAAAAAAACAAATCAGTGGCTATCAAAAAACTTACAATTTGGCAAAAGAAAGCACTGAAAAGGCCAAGAGTCGATTAAAAACCCTTTCAGAAGACTATGAGGCGCTTTCAAATGGAAGGGATTCTCTACAGTGGGATAAAGAACGGAAGGCATTAGAGCTGGAAGAAAAACTTACTGGAGGGTTAAAAGCTGCGTTAGAACACTTCCAAAACCAAGAAGGCACTCAAAAAACGACGTTAGAAACGATACAAACGTTTAAGGTAAAGCTGGATGCTTGTCGAAAGAAAGAAGAGGATGTTCAGTTAGAAAAAGAAAAATTAGATCAAAAAACTGTCGAATTGCTTGGTCAACAAGCCCTACAAAACAGGATACAATCTCTGGAAGAAGAGCGGTCGCAATTATGTGATAATGCCCCCTGCCCTTTATGTGGTTCTTTGGAACATCCTTATGCTCATGAAAATACCCCTGATTTGCGTAAAGTAGACGAACAACTGAAAGAAGTAGGGACAGCAAGTAAAGCACTGCTAAAAATCATTCATGGACTTGCTAAAGAGGTTTCTGAGATTGAAACTGAAATTCGAAACTGCGCCAAAAGGCAAATAGAAGAGGTCAAATTATTAGATCAGCTCAAAGAAAAAATATTTGAGTTATCTGAACAGATAGGTTGCTATAAAAAATCAGCACCAACTATTGCCAAAGTAACTAAACAGCATGAAGACAGCTGTAAGCAACTAAAAGAGTTTGAAGAAAAATATAACGCCTATTTGAAGAAAATAGAAGATAAAGAAGCCGCACAAAAATCTTACAATAAAGAATTTCAGAATTACTCCGAGTTAGAGCAACAACTCAAAAACCTTGTTACAACACAAAATCAATGTGATAACTGTACCAACCACCTAAAACAACAACAAGAACAGCTTAATAATGAACATAGCGAACTTCAAAGTTCTCTTTTGGACAGTGTTCGCCCCTACGGAATTTTCACGTTTACTTCTGAAGACTCTGACACTATCAAGGAAAGCTTAGCTCTACGTCTTACACAATGGAAACAACAGCAGAATGCAAAAAAGCAAGTGGAAGAAGAAATTCAGACAGCGCTTGTGCAGATCACTATCCTAAAGGGTCATTTAGAGCGCGCAGAAAGTACCCTTAAAACCCTTGTAGATGAAAAAAAACAATGTTCTGGATGCGTGGAAGAATTATTGAGGAAAAGGCAGCATCTTTTTGGAGCCAAAAACCCTGACAACGAGGAAGAACTCTTTAAAAATCTGATCGAAAAAGCTAGAGCTCATTTGGGCGACCTCAAAGACGAATTCAGCAAGATGCAGCATCAACAAGAGAGTTTAGTAACCAGAATACTCGAGCTGACAAAAAACACGCAGGAAAGAGCACAAACCTTGCAAAGGATGGAAGAAAAATTCAACGAGCAAATCCATAGGGTTGGGTTTTCAGATATAGAGGCCTATATGAAAGCCTCTCTTAGTCATGAAGAGAGAGAAAATCTCACAAACTTGAAGAGTTCTCTTGAGAACAAGAAATCTGAATTGTTAGCCGATAAGAAGGTTGCAGAAAAAAGATTTTCCGAACTTAGTCAAGAGCCTAAAACAGAAGAAACGCTTTCAGTTTTAGAAGAACAAATCAATGAGGTCACTCAACAGCTTGAGAGTATTAGAGATCGAGTTTCAAGTCTAAAAATGATTCTAGCTGAAAATGAAAAAAAGCTAGATGGGGCTATTGTCCTACAGGACAAAATTGTCCAGCAAAATAAAGAAACAGATATTTGGAAAGGCCTATGCAGTTTGATAGGTGCTTCAGACGGGAAAAAATTTCGAGACTTTGCTCAAAAAATGACATTAGAAATGATGATAACGCACGCAAATCGGCAGCTCGTAAAAATGAGCGACAGATATTTATTAAGGCAGTCTAAGGACACCCCTTTAGAGCTTGAGGTAGTCGATAATTATCAGGCTGGCGAGGAACGTTCCGTAAAAAATCTCTCTGGTGGAGAGGGTTTTATAGTGAGTTTATCGTTGGCGCTCGGCCTGTCGCAGATGAGCAGCAGCAGAGTACGAGTAGACACACTTTTTCTAGATGAAGGGTTTGGGACATTGGATGAACGGGCTTTGGAAGTCGCTTTAGATACCTTATCGGAGCTTCATCAGGAAGGCAAAGTGATTGGACTTATTTCGCATGTAACCGTTTTAAAAGAGCGGATTTCAACCCAGATTAGAGTTCAACCCATCTCAGGAGGCCGCAGTCGCATTGAAGGACCTGGCTGCTGCGAAATCAAAGATGCAAGCTTAGAAAAAAAAGAAAAGCAAGCTTCGCCAAGGTTTAGACTAACAAAGCAGGACCTCAGTTCACAACTATTGCAACAATAAAAGATCCTGCCTTTTTAAAAACGAATAAACCTATTTCTTTTTAGGCTTTGTTTCTTCTTTAGCATTCGTTAGAGCACTTGCCGCGTTACTTTTATCCTTTGGATTTTTTGCCTCCCTTAACCTCTTGCCAGCTGTGCTCGCGACTTTTGATCCAGTTTTTATACTGTTTTTGGCCATATTAAAAATCTCTGGTGTGATGGTTAAATCCATTAGTTGCTTCCTTCCCACATTGCTAATTGTGTAAATTTTTGTCAAACCGTAAACCACCTAAAGGCCCTTTCCCCTCACCGGAAGCTCGAACAAGCGAGCGACGGGCACGCCTTTCTTTCAAGTTAAAGGATTCAGGGCATCGCAGAATCGATCGTTTAGAGAGGATCTGCACGATCAAGCAAAGCAATAATTGCTTTTTCAGAAACAGGCTTGTAATCCCAGACTTCAACGGAAAGATTGAGTTGGCGGTTGACTAGCTTGTTGGGCCGTTTTTCATGCACATGGCCATGGAGCTGAAAATGAGGAGGCGCCGGCTGACTGGGGATGTGAATGAGTTCAACTAGGTGTCGGCCAATCTTAATGAAAGCTGACTCTAGAACAAGAGAAAACCCCATCTTATGCAATTTAGCGGGGGTGCCATCATGGTTGCCTCGAATGCAAATCTTATTCCCATGTAATCGAGAACAAAGGCTGGTGAGAAAATCGGTTGTGCCAAGACCAAAATCACCTAGAAAGAACACGGTATCCTGAGGCGCAATATGGGCATTCCAGTTCTCTAAAAGCCGTTCGTCCATCTCGTTGGCGGATAGGAAAGGGCGTCCGGTGTAACGGATGATATTGGTATGAGAAAAGTGGGTGTCAGATATAAACCATTTATTCATTTCTATCTCTAGTGTTTACTAAAAGACCAAATGAGAGGCCCTTATTTTGTATTTTTTCGTAATGCGTCACGTAGTGGTGGTCACTTCAGAGCTTATAAAATCATTTTCCACTGTTATCACCGAATCAGAACGCTCTTGTGATATAGTGGATGCTGTTATTAGAGAACTTTGTATCGGATATGAACCTATTTCCTTGTCCTCAACTAACTTGTATTGGCTCAAAAGCTTTTCTGCATCATTCCACGGAAGACGGCTTCCTCTGGCTTTCATAGCATCAAAGCTATTCCTAGCCTGCTTTGAATTTATGATCTTTGCTCTGAGTAATTCATCTACAAGCCACAATGTTCCATGCACCTCAATCCCTTCACCCTTTGCAGCAGCTCGTAGGTCTTTATCTCCCGTTAAGAGGGGGCATTTCTCTTGAATCGCAAGCGCTAAAGCAAAGCGATCCATATTGCTAGGTCGAGAATATTTTATACGCAGGGCTTCAACCCTTTCGACAGATTTAGCAGTGAGACTTTTTATTTTCAGTCCGGCTTTTAGAAGATGGCTATGTTGCTCTAACAATTCCAACTCAAATAGGATGTCGGGGACAGCAATTCCATAATGGAGACGAAAGATAGAAAGCGTTAAATTTCCATCTTCGATGTCGATAAGAACGTTAGTATCGCTAATGACAAGGAGCACGCGTATTTCGTACCTGGCGAAGAGCTTTTAACTGATTAAGAGAGCAAGATAACAGTTCTGCGGCTTTTGCTTCTCCGATATATTCTTCCCCGAGAGCGTGAAAGAGCATTTGTTTAAAAGTGTGGGCTATTTCAGGGGGAATTTCCGATCCAGGCTCTTTACGATGCCAACCCTTCTCTTTAAAGCGTATCATGAGATTTTTAAAGTAGTACTCTTGAATGATGCTCAGTTCTTTAAGGCGGTAGCAAATCGCGCCCATGCTCAATTGAAACTGTTCTTTGAGTAGCAGTAATTCTTGCCATTCAACAGCACGGCGCTTTTTCCCAATAGCCTTAAAAACAGCCTCTTTAGGAAAGAGAAAGGCAGCAGCAAATCGATTACAAGCCTTTTCTTCGTCTATTTGAGACGACAGGCGCTTCATAAGAATGTAATGGGCAAGTTCATGAACTAAATTGAAACGTTGCCGATCACCAGGCCATCTAGAACTAATCACAATAATCGGTTGATTATCGATCACAGTAGAAAGGCCATCAAAATGCTCGTCATCAGAATCGGCAATAAAAACCCTGACTCCATGAGTTTCCAAGGCATCAATGAGATCGTGAATCGGAGCAAGTCCTAACTTCCAATGATTCCGAAGATTTTCAGCAGCCAACTCAATTTCTTCAAAACGACTGATTTCCTGTGGAAATTGAGCCGGCAATCTAAATAACGGCACCGGAGATGATGGATAAAGATTCTCTAGCTCTAAACGGCGTTCGATTTGGCTTATCACGTCAAATTTAATTGCCTCTTCAGCTTTTCCTCTCAATTTTTTTCGCTTCCTAAATTTCACATTCTCAAGAGAGACTTTAATAGGACGAAAAAAGAAATCGACGCGAACATTAAGGGCCTTTGCCAATTTCAAGAGTATATCAGACGAGGGATAGACTTCCCCATCTTCGTACTTTTTGATAGCTGCATGGCTTAAAGATACAAGATCGCCAAGTGCACGCAGGCTTAATCCTGCCGCTTTCCTTGCCTGTTGTAGCCTAATACTTAAGTTGCTCATATGCAGATGCTTTTGTTTACATCACTTCTATATAGTTTACAATGTACCAAAAAAAATACGATTTGTAAACTTAAAGCATATTTT
The DNA here is from genome assembly GCA_963765145.1 of Parachlamydiales bacterium. Taxonomy (GTDB): domain Bacteria; phylum Chlamydiota; class Chlamydiia; order Chlamydiales; family JAJFMK01; genus JAGVKY01. The sequence continues at coordinate 203 of CAVXVG010000011.1, read as the reverse complement.
GATTGCGATCTCGGCGAGCGATCCTCTTCTCTTGAGAAGAAACGATTCTTTCCGTTTTGAGAAAGGATGCAAGGGGCCTTGACCCTGCTAGAAAAACTACAACATTTGTTGTGAAATGAGGTTGAAATCCCCTTCAGAGATCGAAAAGAAGCCTCGTCGAAAGGGAAATCCCCATCTTTTTTTGTCGCTAATGAAAGAAAGGT
>CAVXVG010000010.1:0-18192 GCA_963765145.1 Parachlamydiales bacterium | reverse complement strand
AAAAGAGGAAGAGCTGCAAGCCTTTGTTGATGCGTCAAACTTAAGGCCTCACCATTTGGACTCATTGCAAAAGCTGGGCACTCTCTACTTCCAGTCGGGTCGCACTCTCGAAGGACTCGAAATCTTCGACCGCCTCCGGAAGTTAGATACCACCGCGCCGACGAGCTCATCCTCCACTACAGCTTACCCGAATCCATGGTGACGGCCCGTTCCTTAGCCATTTTATGGCTAAAATCCAGGTAAGCGAACAGAATCGTGGAAAGTGGAGAGAATCGACTCGCTTAGACCTCGGAGTGGCTTTTTTAACGGACTGATTCGAATGAGGCAAATGAGGCGAAATTTCTGATTTCTCGTATTTTATTCGCCTCATTCGCCTCATTTGATGCATAATTAAGTTAAATGAGGCAAATGAGGAGAAATATGAGCTTATTTCGTCATCCCGAGTCAGAGTCGGTTTTACTGGAATTTAAAAGAGAAGTTCCAAAAAATGAACAAATCATCAAAACAATTATCGGTTTTTGCAATCAAAAAGGGGGAAGGCTTATACTTGGTGTTGATGATGATCGAACAGTAGTAGGACTTCCTGAAGATCAAATAAATAAGCTTCTTGAATCATTAGATCATTCTATCTATGAGGCCTGCTATCCACCTATTATTCCTTTAATATCTACTCAATTATTTGGTGATAAGACCGTATCTAATTATTGCTGTATCATCGGGAATGAGTAAGCCTTATTTTAGAAGATCTGAAGGAATAGAGAAAGGAACCTACATCCGCGTAGGGCGGAGTACCGTACATGCTACTCCGGCCATGATTGAAGAGCTAAAATGGCAATCACATAGAATAGATTTTGAAAAACTTCCCGTTTATCAATGCCTCACTCGACAACCTGGACAATCAATTAATCCAAAATTTTCTTGATAATAGAAAGAATCAAGCATCTGCAAAGGCAACACAAGCGTCTTACGTTCTTATTCCCTAGTTGTTGAGGAACATTCTGAGCTCTTTCCCACTTATGCAGGACTTATTGAATTTTGGAAAATCTCCCCAGTTTTTTCTTTCAGAAGCCATGATCATTGTGAGTCATTTTAGAGGCATAGAAGGTAGGGATGCTATTGCTTCAATAGATTGTGAAGGAACCCTTTTAAATCAATTCCAACAAGCCCATCATTTTGTTCTGAGTCGTCTTTCAAAGTCATTTTCAATTACAGGAATTGTAAGAGATGAAAAATTGGAAATACCGGAAGTTGCATTTAGAGAGGCTTTGATAAATTTATTGGTTCATCGAAATTATCATATCAAGGCACCATCAAAAATTTCTATATATGATGATCGCTTGGAATTGTTTAGTCCCGGGAGATTTTTCGGGTCCTATTGAACAAGATCAATTGCTAAAGGGATTGACATATCTGCGCAACCCCGCTATCTGCAAGATTTTTCGAGAAATGGGGCTTGTGGAAAAAATGGGAACAGGATTTATTAATATCTTTAAAAGCTATGAAGCTTGGGGACTTGAAAAACCTCAAATTATTGAGGGAGCCAATTTTGTAAAGTGCATTTTGCCAAGAGGCTCTTCTCAATCAATGCCGGCAAAGGTTCAAACTGAAGAAGAAAAGATCCTAGCTCTTTTCTATTCTCAGAATGAAATCACCTCGCAAGATGTGGTTAATAAGTTTTCTATTTCTCGTGCCACGGCACAAAGATGGCTTAATATCCTTATTGAAAAACAATTGATTGAACGGATTGGAAAGACTCGAAATTTAAGATATCGTCGAATGCCAAGCCGATAAGGAAAAGATGAATTGTTGTTTTTTATTTCGGCGCTTTCTGGTTAAAATTGGCAGCTGTGAAACCAAAGCGAATTGTAGTTCGAATGCCCAATTGGTTGGGGGACGTTGTCATGGCTACCCCTTGCCTGCAAGACATTAAACAGGCGTTCCCTGACGCCACTTTAACAGCTATGTGCCAAGGTGCCGTTGGAGATTTGATCCAAGGCAACCCTTATGTCGATCACATTCTAAGGTTTAAAAAAATCAGCGGGTGGGTTCATACAGCCTTCCATCCCAATGTATTATTCCCTCTAAAAAAAGAAGAATTTGACCTTGGGGTCTTGTTAACCAACTCCTTTTCCTCAGCCTATTGGTTTTTTAGGGGTGGTGTCAAAGAGCGGGTTGGCTTTGCAACCCATTGGCGCTCTCTTTTGCTCAATCAGCCTGTTCCTGTTCCAAAGGATATTGAAGAGCGTCACCTGGTCGAAGTCTATAAAGATCTATTAGCCCCGCTTGGAATTCCCCATTCCGACACGCGGCCTAAGCTGTATGTTTCGCCGGAAGAAAAGAAGGCGGCTCAGGAAAAGCTCGATGGCTTAAAACTTTTTCCTGGTCAAAAAGTTATCGGGATTAATCCAGGAGCTGCTTTTGGCACTGCCAAGTGTTGGCCAAAAACCTCTTTTGAAAAGTTACTTGAAAGGTTAGTGGTCGAAACTCCTCACCTAATGGTCGTCTTTGGCGACATGGCAGGCGCCCCTTTAGTCGATGAAATAACGCAAGGGATGGGCGAACGGGTCATTAATTTGGCAGGAAAGACCACCTTGCGCGAGCTTTTGGCCCTTATCGAATCGTGCAATGCCTTCTTGTCAAACGACAGCGGCCCTATGCACATTGCAGCCGCTTTAAACGTGCCACTCATCGCCCTTTTTGGTTCAACCAACCCAACCAAAACAGGCCCGTATAAGTTTGGAGAGGTTATTTACAAAAAGGTCTTTTGCTCGCCCTGTTATCGGCGAGTTTGCCCGATCGATTTCCGGTGCATGGAAAAAATCTCTTCCGACGAGGTTTTTGAACGATTGACCGCTCTTGTATGAACTTGGTGCCTCCTCCTCAACCCACTTCCTGGAGTTCCGCTCTCCCTTTTCAGCCAGGTTTTGACGCTTTAAAAAATGGGAAAGTAGCTGTTGTACTGCTGGCAGGGGGCCTTGGAAGTCGCCTTGGATGGGAAGGGCCAAAAGGGACCTTTCCTATTACCCCTCACAGAAAAAGAACTCTCTTTCAGCTATTCAACGATAAAATAGAGGCAGCATCTCGCCGTTTTGGTCGAAAGACTCCTGTTGCCATCCTTGCCTCAAAAAACAATATCGATGAAACAAAAAGCTGTTTTAAACAGTCCGACTTTAGCATCTGTGAACAGGGTGAGTTGCCCTACTTAGATGAACACCATCAACCGCTGCCCTACTTTGGACCCGATGGAAATGGGGGTGTTTTTCATGTTTTAGAAAAACAGGGCCTATTGGAGAAATGGGAAGAGGCAGGTGTGGAGCTCATCACCACTGTTTTGGTCGAAAACCCATTGGCAGATCCTGTTGATCCGCAATGGATTAGTTTTCATCTGAATGGACATTACGATTTAACGTTGAAGGTGATCCGCAAAGAATCGCCCGATGAGAAAGTTGGCCTCCTTGTAGAAAACAACGGGCATCTGCAAATCGTTGAATACCATGAATTAGAAAAAAAAGAGGGGTTTGATTTTGCCAATATCTCCCTTTTACTTATGAATTTATCGACCGCAAGAGATGCTGCAAAAAAGATCGACTTGCTCCCTTTGCATCTGCAATGGAAAAAAATAAAAGAAGGGCTATGGGGCTGGAAACAAGAGAGATATATCTTCGACAACTTTATGTTTGCCAAGAAGATTGCCCCGCTTCTTTATCCAAGAGAAAAGACCTTCGTTCCCCTAAAAACGATCGATGATCTAGAAAAGGTACAAAGGGCCCTTTCAAAACGGGAACGAGAAATTTTAGGAGAGATCGCCGATATGCCTGTAGATGACTCAATTCAGGAGATCGATCCTAGCTTTTATTATCCAACGCCTCACTTAAAAAAAAGATGGCATGGTAGAACGATAGAAAAAACCCCTTATATCGACGGAGAGAAACAGTGAAAATTACAGTGCTTGGTAGTGGATCTTGGGGTTTTGCCATCGCGGCTCTTTTGGCATCTAAAGGATATGAGTTGTTGTTATGGACTCGAGACAAAGAGCTTGCCAAACAACTCACAGAAAAAGTGCCCCACCCTCTGTTTAAGGATCTTCCTATTCCTGACGGCCTTACATGGACAACAGATCTGGATAAAGCAACTTTTAAAAGGGACCTGATTGTCGAGGCGGTGACTTCAGAGGGCTTAAGGCCTGTCTTTAGCGAAATCCCTAAATCGAATATTACCTGTCCCATTGCGATCTCTTCAAAAGGGATTGAGAAGGAAAGTTTGTTGACACTTCCTGAGGTTTTGGCAGACGTGCTAGGTAACGTTGCTAAGGGAAAAATTGGGTTATTATCTGGCCCAAGCTTTGCTCAAGAAGTGATTCGAGGTAAACCAACCTCAGTCGTAGCGGCTTCAGACAACGAAGAGGTGATGCGTTTTATCGCCCGCTGCTTTAACACCCCAACGTTTCGCGTTTACCCAAATTCAGATGTGGTCGGTGTTGCTTTTGGCGGTTCTATCAAAAACATCATCGCTGTCGCCTGTGGCATATCTGACGGCTTAAAGTTAGGGGCATCTGCAAGAGCCGCATTGATGACACGGGGCCTGCATGAGATGCGAAAATTGGCATTATCGGCCGGCGGACGTTCTGACACTTTAAGTGGACTTTCCGGTATGGGCGATTTAATCGCGACCTGTTCTTCGCCGCTCAGTCGAAACTACTCATTTGGCAAGCTGTTGGCAGAAGGAAAAAGTGCGGAAGAGGCTCTTGCCCAAATCGGGATGGTCGTTGAAGGGGCCTACACAGCCCATTCTGTAGAGATGTTAGCTAGAAGGAAGGAGGTCCCCCTTCCTATCACATCCGCCGTGTACGGCCTCATTTACGAACATCTCTCACCTATGATGGCGTTGCAGTCACTCATGCAGCGTGAAGTGAAGGAAGAGCATCTGTGAAAGTTGTAACCCCAGAAGAAATGAGTCGATTAGAGGCCCTATCTGAAAAAAATGGGGTCTTGAGCACTGAACTGATGCAAAAGGCAGGCAAAAGTGTGGCCTCTTTTACAAAAGACTTCATTGAGGCAAACGGTTTCCAAAAGAGGGTATATCTTCTTGTCGGAAAAGGAAATAATGGGGGCGATGCCCTAGTTGCCGGAATAGAACTTTTTTCTAGTGGAATTGAGGTTGTGGCCATCGTTACAGACGCCAATGAAACACATTCCCAACTGGCCTCTTTAGCAAAAACAAAATTTTTACAGATGGGAGGGAAAGTCTATCCTCTCTCTCTCATCCGCTCTCATATCCCAGAGGGCGGTGTCATCTTAGATGGAATTTTTGGGACAGGATTTCACGGAGCGATTCGGGGCGTTTATCAGGAAATGATCGACTACGCCAACCGCTCGGGGCTGCCTATTTTGAGTATTGATATTGCCTCTGGGATAGGTGGAGAAGGTGACCCAATCGCCGCGTCTGTGACTCTCTCTATTGGATTTCCAAAAAGCGTCTCTTATGTAGGCAATGGTTGGGACTATTCCGGCATCATCCAAAATCTTCCCATTTTTTCTGAAAGCATTGAAGAGGAGGCGATCCCCGCTTTCTCAAGCGTCGAAAAAGCAGAATTGTCTCACCTATTGCCACACATTAAAAGAAGCCGCCATAAATATGAGCGAGGGTTTGTTGCTGTCATTGCCGGAAGCCCGGGGATGACTGGCGCTGCTTTTTTAGCCTCTTTAGGAGCATTTAGAGGCGGTGCTGGCATTGTTCACCTCTACACGCCCGAGAAACTAGTTTCTGCCTTTTCTCAGTTACCAGAACTAATTGTAAGGCCACTAGAGAGCTTAGCAAGCCTGGAAAAATATGGCGCAGTCGTGATTGGGCCAGGGTTAGGGAGAGAAGAGAAGACAGGCGATTTAGTCGAAGAGGTATTGAGCGACGCAAAAAAAGTGGTTATCGATGGAGATGCCCTTTTTCACGTGGCAGAAAGAAGGCTTCTTTTACCTCCGGGAGCCATTTTAACCCCTCATCAGGGAGAGCTGAATCGGCTACTGGGCGGAGACTATCCTCAAAGGTCGACTGAATGGTTAAAAGTCAGTTCCCAATATGCAGCTAAAAGAAAAATCACCCTTTTGGCAAAAGGAGGACCTACCTTTTTGTTTGGAGAAGAGCCCCGTGTGATTCCTTTTGGCGACCCTGGAATGGCAACGGCAGGCTCTGGCGACCTTCTCAGCGGAATGGTCGGGGCTTTATTGGCCTGCGGGCTTGTTTCTTCAAGTGCTGCCTTGCTTGGAGCCTCACTCCACGGGATCGCTGGCGAACTCGCAGCTGAAAAGGTCAGCTCCTACTCGATGAACGTCCAAGACATTGCCGACCAAGTCCCGAGCGCCTTTCTCAGCCTGACTCGGCCCACCTGAACAAAAGCATCCTATAAAAATAACAGCCCTAAGTTGATGCGAATACTTACTCATGAAAAAATCAATTTGCTTCAAAAAAAGTGGCTTTGCCCTAAAATGAATCCCTTATGAAAATCTTATTCCTTTCCTTTCTTTTACTTTCTTCCTTTTTACCCGCTACGTGCGATTTTGAAAAAGGGAAGTCCTGGTCGGTTAAAATCCCTTCAGATGTATTTAAAAGCGGATTTTTCTCGATGTTTGGCGTTGTTTTAGGAGTCCTTGAGCTTTACGACAAAGGAAACATTGCATCGCTCTCTCTTGAATTTGGAGATAAAGGTTTTTATTACAACCCAAAAAGGGGTGAAAACTGGTGGACATACTATTTTGAGCCGATGCAGTTGTCGGTTAGAAGCCCTGTCCTGATCAACCTTCCAATAGATCAATCCATCCGAACCCGTTTTTTTGATATCTCATTAAAATCTGGCCCCGAAAAAAATTATGAGTTGATCCAAAAGTACATTAAAATTAAGCCTTACATCTTGAAGAAGGTCGAGGCTTTCCAAAAGGCATTTTTTAAGGACCACTTTGTTGTAGGCATCCACTATAGGGCTACAGATAAATTTATTGGTGAGGCGCCTGAAATGTCTCCTGAAGGGTTTGTCCAACAGATCATTGAAGAGACGGCCATGTTTAAAGATCCCTATTTTTACGTCGCGACCGACAGAGCTTGTTTCATCGACGAAATGATCAAAGTTTTTCCAAACAGAGTTTTCTTCATTGATGCAGAGCGTTCTGTCAATGGCGAGCCGATTCATACCAATGCCAAATCGCCCGATCTTCAAGGAGAAGAAGCGCTTGTCGATTGTCTTTTGTTATCCAAAACAGATTTTCTGATTCGAACGAGTTCGAACTTGAGCTTGGCTTCCACCTGGTTTAACCCCGATCTCCCTGTCGTCTTGGTCAATCCCGGCTACCACGACACCAAGCAAATCGTCGGCATAAAGTAACCCCGTAATTAAAGATTTCTTTTTTCGCGCAAAGCGTTTGGAGTGCTAAACTCCTGTTTAGCTTTGACTTATCAGTGAAAGTGAAAGCTAAACAGGAGTTTAGCACTCCAAACGCTTCGCGCTGTTTAAAAGCTTTAGGCAGTTGTTGTAGGTGGTTTCGGCGAGTTGCTCGGGCGGAACTTGCAGGCATTCGGATAAGACAGAAAGTGTGTTCACGATGAAGGCCGGCTCATTTGTCTTGCCACGGTGGGCTTGAGGGGCAAGAAAGGGGGCGTCTGTCTCAATAAGCAGTTGGTCCAACGGGATGTGCAGGGCGGTTTCTCTAAGCTCTTGGCTTTTCTTATAGGTAACAATGCCGCTTAACGAAACGTATAGCCCTCTTTTTAAAACCTCTTTGGCTTCTTCGGTTGTTCCTGTAAAGCAATGAAGAATCCCTTTTGGTTTGTATCGATCTAAAAGAGGATAGAGATCTGAAAATGCTTCCCTGCAATGGAAAATAACAGGAAGGTTTGCCTCTTGAGCCACTTGCAACGACCGCTCTAACAAATCCATTTGTGGTCCGGCTGTCTCTTTTAAGTAGAAATATTCAAGGCCAGTTTCCCCTAAAGCATCTAAATCGCCCTTTTTTGCTGCGGCAAAAATCGTCTCCACCTCTTCTTTTGCAGCAGTATGGGCTTCGTGCGGCGTAATAGAGGCTGCAACAAAAAGATGGGCCCGATACTTTTCTCGCATCATCAAGGCCCGTTCCATCTCTTGAACGTTGGTTGTAACGACAAGCAGTTTATCGACACCGGCTTCAAACGCACGCTGGAGAATGGCCTCCCACTGCGGATAAAGCAAGTCGTCGGCCAGGTGAAGGTGAGAGTCAAATAGTTTGGGCTTCAAGGATTAGAGCAGAGTGGGGAAATTGTTGAAATAGATCGAACTCAGCTTGGTTTATTTGCTCTTTTAAAGAGGCCAATGCCGGTGTCATCTCATAATTATCAAATTTTTTAGCGAACATGTCCACTTTTGCCTCAGTTACTCTTAAAAGGGCAAAGGCTTCTTGCCGAATAGCCTGATACTTATAAGAGTCTATTTGTAGACTGTAGGGAGGTTTTGGGTCGTAAAACATCCTTAAGAAAATTTGAAGGCAACGACCGATCCCTACACCTAAAACAGTAGAACCAAACAGCCCCTCGATACTGTCCGCAAATACTTCAGACACCCAGCTTTCAAAGCCCTTAGAAACAAGCCCAATAGGTAAAACGTAAAGAAGATAAATTTCACCCATCAAAAGGGCTGTCTGAACCATTTTTTTGTATGGATTTTCTGATGCTTTACTGTTCTCTAAGGCCAGTTTCTTTTTATCCAATAACTTTGTTAAATCAGAAATGGTTCCAAAGGCTGTTTGGACCTCGGCTGCAAGCTTTTGATATTCTGAAAAATAAACCGGTGTTTCGTCGCCGATTTCTATAGAAACTATACTATTCATTCTTACTCCAAACTACCATGAGGGGAAGCGGTTTTGGCCGCCGCCAACCACTATGGGTACTGTGTTACTTTGATGTAGGTTCATTAAATACAGATCGCTTGTCTCATCGTTTTGACGGACGTTGAAGATCAGGTGAAGGCTATTGGCTGCCCAAGTAGGGTTTTCTTTGTCTCCTGGGCCAAATGTCAATTGCTTTTCTGTTTTCTTTTGTAAGTCATAGACCCAGATTTGACGGTGGGTTTCTCCGTTTTTGGCGCAAAAAGCGACTCGGGTTCCATCTGGCGACCAGGCAGGCGCTGAGGCTTCTTTTTGTTGTGTTGTCAGAAGTTGGGCTTTAACATCTTTTAAACTTGCCCCTTTTTCAGGGATTTTTAAGAGATAAATCCTTGTTGAGCCATCTTTGCTTGAAACAAACGCGATCGTTTTTCCATCGGGGCTAAAGGCTGGGGAAGCATTTGTAGCCCCAGGAAACTGAAAAATCCGTCTAGGGGCTTCTTGAGCTGCAGCGCCTTCATTGATTTCCATCAAGAAAAGATCCGGGTTTCCAAGCGAGTCGTTGATAAATGCAATTTTATCTCTATTTATAGAAATGGAGGGCGTTAGTTGATTACCTTTTAAGTACGTTAAGCGGTTGCTTCCCTTTCCATCTAAAGTGGCCAAAAATATTTTTGGTTGGCCAAGTTCGTAAGAGACGTAGAGATAACTTTTGGGGAAGTGGCCGCTTGAGGCAGGCACTAAAAAGGGCGTGACAATCAGGTGAGGCGAATTAAGTAAGATTTTCTGATTTTCTCCATCCCAGTCAGCTTCGACTAAATAAGAACGGGTTGAACCTTTTGCATCACGTGTTTTTCTTGTAAAAATGAAACGGCGAGAAGCAATTCCTTCAGTGCCAAAAAGTGTGGCGTGGATGGTGTCTGCAACTTTATGGAGTGTTTGTCTATCTTGGCTTAAATTGCCTGTTAAAGCGACATCATCGAGCGATTTAACACCCATATTGCTTGTTGAAAGAAGGGCAAAGCTGCCCTTATTGCCCTGTACTTTGGCTGAAATGACATAGAGGATGCCGTTGGCTTTCCACTCTTTAATCGCAACGGATGAGTTCCATTGGGAGGGAGATGCAAGCCTATCTAACTTGCTGTTAGCCATAAAAGGCTCTGTCATCCCATTGTGGCCCAAGTCAAAACGGAGAACCTGATCAAGTCTTTGCAAATAATCAGCGGTAAGATCGCTCTTCTCAGCAGTGATAGAAGATAGATAAAGCGGCATCAGAGGATGATCGAGAGGAAGATCTACCGTGATCATCTCATTGCCGAATAAGAAAAGAGGTATGAAAAAAAATAGACTAAAAAATTGCATTTTGTAAGGAGAGGGTAAAAAGCTTTTCATCTTTGTTCGGATACGATTCCCCGAATTCAGGGAAGCTGAGTGTTGAGAGTTGGGACTCCACATAGTATTTATTGTTCGAACTGTTTGCATCTCGTATCTTGATTCCTGCAATCTTCCCGTTACGTTTAAGTGTTAAATCTACAACGACTTCACCACTTTCTGGAAGACGTAGACTTAACTTTAATCTCTGAATGAGCTCTGAAATATAGAGGTCATTATCGGAACCTTTTACCGAAAAGGTCATCTCCTCAGCTTTTAATGAGGACAGCGTAGAACGGTTCGAGCGGTCTACAGGACCAGATGTTGCCTCGACCTTCCCCATTTTCGCAAGACTATCTCGCGCTTCTTTCAAAAGAGTCTCCTTTTTGGTGTCGATTTTTGCTACTTCTTTCTTGGGTTCAGGCTTGGGGGCAACTTTTTTCGGTTCTTCCTTTTTCGCAATCTTCTCCTTTTTCGTCGCCTCTTTCGCCGCAACTTTAGGAGTTGTAGGAGCAATAGTCGATTGGGCAGGAACAGGCGCTGCTATTTCAGCTTGATTTGAAGCCAATTTTACTGTCGTCGTATGAACCACACGCCTTTTTTGAATTTGCGGCTTCACATTATAAAAAACAGCAATGAGCAGGAAAAAAGCTACATGGAGAAGTAAAGACTTTTTATAATAGCTCATGCTGCGTACCAAAAGAAAAATAACAGGATGAACAGGATGAAGCTTCGCCTGTAAAGGTATCTTTTTTCATCTCTTTTACCATTCTAGAATAAAACTTGGCGGAGCTTATCCTGTTCATCCTGTTCATCCTGTTAAATTTATAGGAGTCTTTCCCTTAGATTGATGCATAAGCCTGTTTATTCTTTTTTTATTTGTCGATGGTGGGGGGATCTAGGACGAGTTCCATTTCGGTAAAACCTGCCGACTCCATCGCCAATTTCACCTCTTGATAGGTGCCAAAGGGGGCCATTTTGTCATGAAATAATTGCGGAACAGCCGTTGGGTATGAGTGTTTGATCTGCTTTAACCGCAAAGGAAGCTCTTCGATGGTTAGAGGAACTCGGTTCAAGAGGATGTCGCTGTTTTTTTTGACGACAACGGCAATGGGGCTGGTCTCTTTGACCTCCCTTGCTTCCCCTTCGCCGCCACGTGCCAAATCAACATTTTCCTTGTCAACGAGGGGCGCTATCAAAATAAACATGATCAAAACCACAAAAACAACATCAATCAATGGAGTGATGTTGATGACAGGCTCTTCAATCGCTGGATAAACTTTTTTGTGGCGCATACCGTACATACTCAGTTTCTAAAAGTGGCAATCATTTCAGAGGAAAATCCCTCCAATTCTAAATCAAATTTTTTGACTTCGTTTTTCAAGAAATTATAGGCTACAAGGGCAGGGATAGCATCAAGAAGGCCCACTACCGTAGTGGCTAAAGCAAGAGAAAGGCCGCTTAAAACCGCCTGATTTGAAGTGCCGGCGACCTGCAGGTTAGAAAATGAGGTCAAAATCCCCCAAACTGTGCCCAATAATCCTAAAAATGGGGCTAAAGTCACGATCATCGAAAGTAAATAAAGATTTTTCTCAAGCTTGGAAATTTGCCCTCTTCTCTCTGCGTCCGTTTCAAGATCAATCCGCTCAATGTCTTTTTCTAAAAGAATCGGCGGCTCGTTTTCTTGACGGTTTCGCTTGATCCAATGGAGCGCGGACTTCTGCAAAGAGGTATAAAGAGCAAGCAGAGGGTTTTGCTGTTCAACCAGATCCTGAGAATCTGCGTCAATGTGAAGGGGCATTTCTTTATGACGATCAAATACTTTTTTAAAAAGAGCCGAGCCGCTCTTTGCCCTTTTAAGGCTATTCCATGTTTCGAAAAACACGGCAAATGTTAAGACAGACAGAGTGAAAAGCAGGAGAAAAATGGCCTTTCCCATCAAGTCTGATTGTAAAAAAGCATCTATGAAAGGGTTGCTCATCCCCTAACTCCTACTGTATAATTAAATATTTCTTGGAACTTGCTAACGCTAGCTTGTAATGTACAGGGAAATGACTAGGTCATTCAAGGGTTTATACTGATGATAAAATACTTTTTTTCTTTCTTATTAATTCTCTCCTTCTCCACTTCTCTGCATGCATTCGATGAGAAATGGCTTGCTGAAGCTATAGAAAGCACTAACCAGGAAACCGAGCATCCTAACGATCCGATTCAGTTAAAGCTTATTTCTGATGTAGAAAAAATTGCCCCCTCTGCCAAGTTCATGGTCGCCATCTCCGTCAGCCTTGAAGATGGATGGAAAACTTATTGGAAAAACCCGGGCGAAGCCGGCTCTCCTATCACATTAACCTGGAAGCTCCCAGCTGGATTTGAAGCGTATGATTTAGAATGGCCCGTCCCTGAAAGAGACCATTACCAAGGGCTTGTTTCTTTTGGCTATAAAAAACCCTACCTCTTGATTAGCGAAATCCAAGCCCCTGCAGACCTGCCAAGTTCAGGCGACATTCCGATTGAAGTGACAGTCAATTGGGTGGCCTGCTCAAAAGAGGAGTGTGTGCCCGGCGAAACAACCTTATCCAAAACTTTTATTGTCGGCAAAACAAATGGTCGTGATGGATCTGTTCTGACGGTGCTCGAGATGCTCTACCCGCAAAGTTGGAAGGGGTCTCTTTAGAACCTGACGACGAAGGATTAATGATTGTATTTCCTCAATCTGTTTTCCCTTACAGTGTTGATGAAGCCCATTTTTTCCCTTTTGCCAAAGGGACAGTTGATCTCCACCAAGAAGAATCCCTCATTGCATCGGAAGGTAATTATTATCTTTTTATTAAACCAGGAAAAGAGCCTTTCCAACCTGTTGTAGAAGGAATTGTAAAATTAGTATCCAGAACTCCTGACATCAAGAAAAGCTTTTTGGTTTCTATCCCTCTAGAAGCCGAAAATCTCAATGTCGCTCAAATCCCTTTTGAAGGTGGCGAATCTTTGCCGCTCATGCTGTTATTTTCAGTTTTAGGGGGCATTCTTTTGAATGTAATGCCTTGCGTTCTGCCTATCATTTCTTTGAAAATCATGAGCTTTATCAAACTGGCACAAGAAAGTCGCCGTCTGGTATTTGCGCATGGCATTGCCTTTTCTTTAGGGGTGATTTTAAGCTTCCTCTTTTTGGGAGCCCTTTTATTTTTTCTCAGGTCTTCAGGGATGGAAATTGGGTGGGGCTTTCAATTGCAAGATCCCACTTTCGTCGCAATGCTTGCGGCCCTTATTTTCATAATGTCTCTGATTTTCTTTGGCATTTTTGAAGTTGGCCTTTCTTTTGTTTCAAAAGCCGGGCAAATAGAGCAGGATGTGAAGAAAAAAAACCCTTCACTGGTAGGCTCTTTTGCAAGCGGCGTGCTTGCAACGGCCCTCTCTACACCTTGCTCCGGTCCGTTTTTAGGCACGGCCCTTGGTTTAAGCCTTACGTTGCCAGCGCATCTTGGAATGCTTATTTTCCTTGCTATGGGCATTGGAATGGCATTGCCCTATCTTCTTCTTTCTTGGGAGCCTAAATGGTTAAAGTACCTGCCAAAACCTGGCCCTTGGATGGAAACCTTCAAACAGATCATGGGTTTTTTCTTACTCCTTACAGTCGTTTGGCTAACCTGGGTATTTTTAGTCCAAGCCGATAGCCGAGAGATTCTAGAATTTTTATTGGCCTTTTTCGTGATATCGGTAGGCGCTTGGATCTTAGGAAAATATGGCAGCTTAATCCGATCAAACCTTACCCGGATCATCGGCAGAATCGCAGCCCTTCTTCTTTTCGTCTTGGCGGCTTTCATGCTATTCGATGCAGGCAAAGAAACGGCCGTTTTCCACCCCGGAGAAAAAGTTTGCACGATCATTGAAGGGGGATGGGAAACTTTTTCTTCTAAAAGGGTAGACGAATTACGAGCAGAAGGTGTCCCCATTTTCATCGATTTTACCGCTAAATGGTGCCTGCTTTGCCAAGCCAACTTTTTAGTTCTTGAAGGCAAGGAAGTTATTGAAGCTTTTGAAAAAGAAGGCGTTGTGAAAATGGATGCCGATTGGACTCGGACAGACCCTGAAATCACGCAAGCCCTTGCAGCTTTCGGAAGAAATAGCGTCCCTCTTTACGTTTATTATCCGAAAGGAAAAGGCTCCGTGCCTAAAGTCTTGCCGCAGGTACTAACGACCTCTAACATCCTAGAAGCCATGGGCAAATAGGCCTCAAAACAGAGCTCTTTTTTGGCTATAACATAAAAATAACAGGATGAACACGATGAGCAGGATGAAGCTTCGCCTCTGTGTTAGTCTTGATAGGCGAAGCTTCATCCTGCTCATCGTGTTCATCCTGTTAAATTTTTAAATTGCTTTTTCTTAGGGTGATGCTTAGCTCTCGTCGGTTTTAAGGGGATGTTTTGAAATTTTCGCTTTTAATGTTATAGTGAATCACTTAGTGTATTAGATTAATAATGCGTGCCCTATTCAATGAAAAACTTCTCCGCACTCTGACAACGGTTTTTTTTGGAATCGCTGTTCTCTGCCTCTCTTTAGGAACGCTTTGGAATTTTTTACGGCCAAATGAGATCGCTGTCCTCCTTCCAATACAAAAAAGCGTTCGTGAGTTAAGAAATAGCTTTGCACAAAAAAAAGAGGCTTACACTCGCATTGGTCCACCTTGGCTTGCTCTGAGGGAAACTCCTCCTCCTCTCTTACTTCCAGATCTGAAAAATATTTTAACCTATCATGGGACAAATGGAAGGCCCGACTCTCCTCAAGAACATCCCCTTCTCCATTTTGGTCTGCAAGGAAGTAAAGACCTTTCTTTGGTCTCAGGCGGGGAAAAAGTTTATTTAGATTATAGCCGGTTGCCAACAGGTAGCGAAACTTTTGCAATTACAAGAGAAGAACGCCCTCTTTGGTTTGAAGTAGAACCACAAGATCAAGAAGCTTCCATTAAAGTGGGTTTAAACGTTGAAGGGTATCCTGTTATTGAACCTCAAACCTTCAAATTGCCAACAAAAGAGGTGGCAAGACTTCCCTTTGGAAACCAAGGGTGGGAAATTGGTAAACTTCGGGCCGATGGAACGCTTCTAGCTCGTCAGATGGCCAAGTGGGTAGGACCCGACTGCTTTCTATTTCGCCATGGAGGCGAAGAATTTTCTCATTTGTTAGGAAAGCATCGTATCGATTTTGGAGAAAAAGAAGATCAATACTCGGTTTTTGTCGGTCTTTGGGATTGCTTGGTTTTTGCTGATGGGCAATGGCAAGTAAAAACAGCAGGTGAAGAAACCAAAGGGCTTCCTCTTTTGCAAATCAAACGGATCGACGAGCGGATCATGGCTCTTGACCTTTGGGATGCAACAGGGCAGAAAAAAGTGCCATTAACATTGATCAAAGCACAAGAAACTTGGGCAAAAGAGTCGTTGCAAAATGAATTTCGCTTTGTTGGCGCTAAAACACGGACACAATGTGTCTTTGAAATTGGCAGAGAGCGGCACTTATTGAAACCCGATGATTGGCTGATACAAAATGAAGAAGGCCACTGGGTCAAACTTGAAACACCTGAAGAGATCGACGCGTACGTTTCAAGACAAGTTTCAGGCCCCTTGTTTGTTTTTGATGGCTACGTCAAACAAGATGAGCACCAGGTATTGATGGGCACCCTTTTCAATGCCTCCAGAACAGACTCCCTGCAAGTCGAGCTTGCTGTCCAGAGGGGAAATGTCACTATTGTTCCTGCTGATGAGATCGTCGCTGATGCAAAAAGTGACCCTTTCATTGAAATCGCGCTTTCAGGGGCTTCTTTATGAAATGGCTCACTCTATTAATCGTTCCTTTTCTCCTCTCTCAAACCATTGCAGAGAAAAAAGCCAACATCAATAAAAGTAAAAGCGATCTTCCCTTTGAACTAGATGTGAGGCTGGATCAACTCAATGCAGCCAAAGGGGCAAAGGAAGATGAGATCCGCAGGCTCTACCAAAAGGGGGTCCAGCTTTATGAGAATGGGGCTCCTAAAGAAGCCTACGAAATTGTATTAGCCGATATCCGCAAATCAAAGCGGGAACTGGACGACTTAGAGATTGGCTGGCAGCAAAAAGCGTCTAAAGTGCTCGACCCAGAGCCTTACGGGCTTTTTCACCAACCAGAAACCACCATCGAGCAACTTGTCATAGACTATGGCTCGCAAGATTTTGTCTACCTAATTCCCAAAGAGGTTGGATCGATTCCAATTTCCCTTTCTTCTCGCCTCCCCGTTCCAAAAAGCGGTTGGAACGAGATGGTGGAACTGATTTTAAGCCAGAGCGGCGTTGTAGTAACACCTCTCAATCCCTATTTAAGAAAACTATCTTTAGCCAAAGACGATTTTTCAAGGATCAGAAGGATCGTGACAGAACGAGATCTTTTGTCCTTTATCCCACGAGAAGATCGTATTCTCTTTTTGATTTCACCAGATCCATTGGAATTAAAGAGAGCAGAACTATTCTTAGATAAATTTTCTAATAAATCGACTCAGCAAGTGCTTCCTCTAGGCCGACAAATTGCGATTGTGGCCACAAGAGGTGAAGTTGATGAACTTCTCCGTTTATACGACTTTTTGCAAAAAGAGAGCGGTTCGAAAGAATTTTCTCTGATGACTTTGCAGCGCGTCTCTGGTGAAGAGATGGCCAAGATGTTGTCTGTTCTTTTTGACGAGGGGATGGATGAAAAAGGAGGCGGGGGTTTTTCTCAAGTCAATGCTTTACGCATTTTGGTTTCTAAAGCTAATCCTCGCACCCTTTTTCTAGTTGGATCACGTGACGAGGTGAAGAGAGCAGAAGACATCATCCGAAAAGTTGAAGGGCAGATGGGCGACTTCAGAGAGCGTGTGCTCCATTGGTATTGCGCCCGTTACGCAGACCCTGAAGAATTGGCCGATATCACAGCCAGAATTTACGAGCTCCTTCTTAATCGACTTCCAAATGACCCTTGCTGCGAAAATGGGGGGACAAACACCGATGTCAATGTCACGTTAAATGAACCTCCTTTCCCAACGCCAGATCAATTCTATGCAGATAGTTTTTATCAGGCAGGCTCCGTTGTCGTCGATCCGGCACCGATAGAACTGGGGCCATCAAGACAAAGACCTCCTCCAAACTCTAACCGGAACAACTTCTTAGTCGACCCTAAAACAGGGGCGATTGTGATGGTGGTTGAAGCCGAACTTCTAGCCCAAGTCAAAGAGACGCTCAAACGGCTCGATGTGCCAAAGAAAATGGTCGAAATCGAGGTGCTATTATTTGAGAAAAGGACTAACGATCGAGACAAATTTGGCCTCAACAAGCTAGATGTTGGCAGTCCTCGCGTACTCGAGAATGTGGCCCAACTCACTTGGGGCGCTTGCCCAGGCATTTTAGATTTCTTGTTCAAACAAGTAGGGACAGCCCATTCCCCTTCCATTGATCTTCTCTACACCTTCTTAATTTCTCAAAAAGACATTGAGATCAATACATCGACAACGGCCTTGACCCTCAACCAAACACCCGTTTCTTTGGCTGTAGTAGATGAAATTTCGATCAGCACCGGTATTTTTGAAGTGCCTCAGGCAGGTGGGGGGGTTGCTTTAAAAGACTCTTTTACACGTGAACAATACGGAGTTGTCCTCGACATCACCCCGACGATCAATCCTGGCACAGGAAGAGACGACGATGACAGTGCGATGATCACTCTCGAAACCAGCGTTAGCTTTGATACGATCCACCCGATGTTGCACGAGCTTGGCCACAGCAGACCCGACATCACTCGACGTAAAATTGAAAGCCAAGCTGTTGTCGCAGATGGCGAAAGTGTCATTTTAGGTGGATTGAGGAAAAAGCAAGGCACAACACAAGTCGAAAAAATTCCTTTTTTAGGAGAAATCCCTTGCATCGGGAAGTTTTTTAGCTTCACTTCTCAGGAACAAGCGACGACTGAAATGTTCATCGTGATCACCCCTAAAATTGTG
>CAVXVG010000009.1:0-37184 GCA_963765145.1 Parachlamydiales bacterium | reverse complement strand
GAACGAAAAACCAGTCTTCTATGATGCTAAAGGGAAACGAAAGCACCAGGCCGTGGGCGTGGGTGCGGCCATGGGACTTATTGGCGCCGGTTTATTGACCGTGGTTGTTATGGGTGCTTTCTCCTGTTGCCGTTCATTCCCGGTTTGCCTGGAAAACGGCCGGTGATCTTCCGGACGAATCATCCCTCACTTATCAGAGGCGATGAGACCAGTGCGGCAAGTCGCATTACTCCCCAGCGCCGTACCGAACTGGAAATTACATCGTAGGAAATCTAAACTCAACACACCATATTTTTCCGTGTTATATGTTCTTGTATATTTAACTGTTATAATCATTTTATTGTTCGTATTTATCCATTAATTTATCACCTCTATCAAACGAAACGTATTTAATCTTTTCACCTGTTTCATTGGTTCTCCAATGATACCTCTGAAATATGCTGTTGAAGTTATTAAGTAATCATAAACATCCATTGGTAACTTTTCTTTTTTATATATTTTTATTATCATCAATGGTTTCGTGTGTTATAATTTTCAATGAATGAATTATCTTCTAACATTTTCATACTGTAATGTTTATCTTTTAACCATTCTCTGAATTTAATATGTATATCTTCATTGTACATTGTCCAGATTGGATGCGTTAAAGATATTATTTGACCATTTGTTTTCAAAAATTCATACATATGCATCTATAGTGATCGAGGTCTGCAGAATCTTTATATGTTGGTGTTGCTATTACAAAATCATACAATTTAGTTGGTTTAACTTTCAAAAAATCTATATGTGTTGCATTATATTTCTTCTCAATAAGAACATGAAACCTTTCTTTATTTAATTCAATACAATCAATATCAACATCACATTTATCACTTATTCCATCTGCGAGATCACCATGCTCCTGAAGGTTCTATCGCGAAAAAAGACAACGTTCCGAATTGGAATTGGTGTTAGCAGGTACTGACGATGCCATTTTGATGATCGAGGGGAATTGCAACTTCCTCACAGAAGATCAAGTACTAGAGGCGATCAAGCTTGGGCATGAGGCGATCAAAGCTATTTGCCATACCTTGACAGATTGGCGCCAAAAAGTAGGAAAAGAGAAGCAGTTAGGCCGTCTAAGAGTGGTTCCTGCGGAGCTAAAAGCTGCTTTGCATGAGAAAGGAAAAGATCGCTTTGCAGAGGCGATTTTGATACAGGAGAAAAAGAAAAGGGAAGAGGCGCTAGATGCTTTGAAAAAAGAGCTTTTAGATCCTTACCTAGCAGAAGAAACTCCAAAATATTCTAAGACCGAGCTTAAAGGGGCTTTTGAAGACCTTTCTTCAGATGTGATGCGTAAGTTGATTTTAGATCATGGTAAAAGGCCGGACCTTCGTGACACTAAAACAATTCGTCCGATTACCATTTCCCAACATTTCTTACCAAGAACGCATGGTAGCTCTTTATTTACAAGAGGAGAGACACAAGCCTTATGTGTCGTCACCCTAGGTGGCGAAACCATGGCTCAAAAATTTGAAGACTTGCATGGTGAAGGGGCTCAACGGTTCTACTTGCAATATGCTTTCCCTCCTTATTCAGTAGGCGAAGTTGGAAGGATTGGCGCTCCGGGCCGTCGTGAAGTAGGGCACGGAAAGTTGGCTGAAAGGGGCTTGATGCGCACCCTTCCGTCAAAAGAAAATTTCCCATACACCATCCGGATCGAATCAAATATTACCGAATCAAACGGGTCGTCCTCGATGGCGTCAGTTTGCGGCGGATGTTTGGCTTTGATGGATGCAGGGGTTAAAATTGAAAGACCTGTTTCTGGCATTGCAATGGGGCTTATTTTAGAAGATGACCGTTACGCCATCCTCTCTGATATTTTGGGTCTTGAAGATCACCTCGGTGATATGGACTTTAAAGTCACAGGAGATGCTAATGGGATCACCGCTTTCCAAATGGATATCAAGGTGGAAGGAATCACTTTTGAGATCATGAAAAAGGCTCTTGAGCAAGCCAAAGAGGGCAGAATCCACATTTTGAACGAGATGCTTAAAGTGTGCCCAAGCTCACAAGTTGCTTTAAGTGAGTTTGCTCCTAAAATCAAAATGATCCGCGTCAAACCAAGTAAAATTGGAGCCGTCATTGGACCTAAAGGGAAGCAGATCCAAGCGATTGTGGAAGAGACCGGCGTTGAAATTAACATCGATGATGATGGTTTAGTCAGCATTGCGTCGCCGAATCAAGCTGCTATCGACCGTGCTGTTGAGATTATTTTGGCTATCACTGTCGAGGCAGAAGTTGGGCACATCTACGAAGGAAAAGTGACTAAAGTTGCCGAATTTGGCGCCTTTGTTGAAATTCTTCCTGGAAAAGAGGGGCTTTGCCATATCTCTGAATATGCCCGTGAGCGTGTTAACAAGATGGAAGACGTTGCCAAAGTCGGCGATGTCATCAAGGTCAAGTTGCTAGAAATCAACGACCGTGGCCAGTTCAAACTAAGCCGCAAAGTCCTTCTATAAGGAGTGGGCGCTGTTCCTTCAAGCGCTCGCTGGATAGACATAAACGCCCGAAGGGTGTTTTGGATTGTAGCCCAAGGTAAGCGAAGCTCGAACCCTGGGTAAAACGATACATTAAAACGATGCACCCACGAACGTGGGTGCCGGATATGGTCAGGCAAAAAGCAATTATCGAGTCTAACAATCATCCAGCACCCACGAACGTGGGTGCCGGATATGGTCAGGCAAAAAGCAATTATCGAGTCTAACAATCATCCAGCACCCACATTCGTGGGTGCATTATTTTAATTGCCATCTTACCCAGGGTTACGCGCTCCGCGCTTACCCTGGGCTACAATCCAAAACACCCTTCGGGCGTTTATTTATTTCTTATGACATCATTCTCTCGAAATCTCACTGCTTGGATTGGAGTGGTTAATTATGCAACAAGGCCGTTTAGCACTCCAAACGCTATCGCGTGATGAGGGTAGCGCCCACTCTTAGAGTTGCGCACTTACCTGTTACTTCTCTAATTGTTCTAGAGTGAGTTGAACAAGGTTAAAAGCTTTTTCACTTGCATCTGTTTTTGTGGAAATGATCTCTGACATATCACTTTGAATAAAGCTTGTGATCAGAGGGAACCGTTCTTGCTGTTCCTCTTGCATTGCAAACAATAGTCTTACAAGATCACCATAAAAATCTTCGCTATTGTGCTCTAAGTACGTCATAAGTTTATTGTCATGAGTGACGACGATGAAGGAACTGACTTCTTTTATCAAACGTTGGCAAAAATCTTGTTTACTTGGGTCGAACGCATAAAAAACGAGGTATTTTGGGTCAAATGTACCTTGAGGACGAACTCGCATAACGTCTAAACAATCTGCATCATGAACAATTCGTTGGATGTCTGTTGAATAAATATTATCCTTAGGGTCTTTTTCTCGAATAGCTTGGACGTACTCTTTTTGCCCCTCATTCTCTTTTAATAAAGCGCTTAACAAGGCAGCACTTTCGCTGTCCCAGTGGTCAACGCCTTCAGCTTCCCTTGCAGCATCATGAAAAGCTGCAGCTGTTGCTAAAAGAACCGGATTGTCTATTTTCTTCCTGCTAAATTCTTTTTCATAAAGGCGTGTTAACACCTGTGTCCATAACACAACACGAGCGGCATGCAAGGTGCCATGAATTTTCCTAGCATGCATTTCCTTCGTTTCCACATTTTTAGCATCGCTTTCGTAACCCTTTTTATTTATTGCGGGCAAATTAAGGCGAACCCCCACCTTTTCATTAAAATAAGTGGGGTGTTGAGGCATCAACTGTTTGTAAAAAGGAGCCGCAAAAGATTGAAACATTTTACCAATTTTAACTTGAGGAGCTGTTGTCTCTTGAAGAAGAGTGCTAAAATCCTCCGCTAAGCCCTTAGCTTTTACCTTTAGACTTTCTTGGTGAGTGCAAGGAACTGAAACAGGAAATTTTGTTTTCAAAAGGTTATTAACCGCTTCAAAGGCATCTATTTTCTTACAAAAAAAGAAGCTGTTAACAAATTGTTTTACACGTGTGAAAAGCGACCTGTTTTTTAATATTTCTGCTTTAATTGTTGAGAATTTTGACCATTCAATCAGGATTTTTTCAATAACACCGGTTTCCTCCTTGAAGTAGTCAACCATGACGTGAAGTTCACGGATGCTTTGATTGAGTACCTGCTTGTCTTGAGAAACTTCGGCACTTGCTGCTTTTTCAAAAACAGATTTTGCTAATTTCTCGACCCATGTATTTGTTTTAATGCGTTCAAAGGCATTGTTTTCGAATTCTATTATTGAAGCTTCGCAAGCTGATCGAACGTCCTCGTCCTTTATTTTACTAGAGATCTCTCTGAAGCGTCCCCAAATGACAACAAGATCTTCGGGAGCTGCTTTTTGTAATTCTTGAAAGTCGATGGCCGCCAATATTTGGCAAGAAGCAAGAAAATGCTGACTGCGCAATTTTCGATCGAAGAGTGCTTTTATCCGGTCGATAAAACCGAGAGAGGTTCCATCTTCTTTGATATAGGCATCTTTTCGGCAAGTTTGTGCAAAAAGAGGAAGAGGTGAAGGTATTGTTGTCATCGATAGATCTCCAATAAAGGAGAAATGATATCAAAAAAAGAATTAAACTAATCTCATCTTTTTGTTTTCTCAGCGATCTGGAGTGTCTCAGTGATAATTTACCTCGAATGGTTTGCTGCTTTAGTGGTAAATGTTTGGGATTTCGGTGCCAACTATCCCTTTACTTGGGGCATTTTTTGTTTAAGCATCGACACTAATGCTTCTGGCTTTAATCCAAAAACTTGTTGGGTTAACTTGTTTTTTTCTCCTAAGTCCATTCTCGTTACTAGTTCAATAAGTCCGGGAAGTAAGTTCTTTCTTTCCCCTTCTGGAATACGGGCCATCACCCTTAGGACTGTTATACGTACATCTGGGTTGCTAACATCTTTCAAAACTGGCGACACAAGTTTTAGAAATCCCCCTCTCTCTTTTTCAGCCATTTCAAGGATGACAAGATTAGTTTGTGGGTTGTGTCTTGGGTTAGGCGCAGCGAGCAAAGCAACCAAGTCAGAAACTGCTTTTTCATCTTCACCAAGAGATTTAGCCATCTGCAAGGCTGTACTAATCACATAAGCTAATGTCGTCTTGTGAAGGTTAGAATCCCAATTCCGCGCCAGGTTTGCAAGCTTATCTTGTGGAATTTCTTTCATTACACGGAGAATAGCTTTGTGGTTAGTGGGGGCCGTAGATTTGAAAATATCAACGATGGACTCGATATTTTGATGTCCTATGTTTTCTGGTAGCAGAAGAATCGCCTCTCTCAGCAAGGGCATGTTTGCTTTTGTCGGTATTCCAAGGGAAGCCAAAAAAATTTGTGTTGAGACTGCATCCACTTTAGCCCTTTGCTCGGGTGGAAGGTTCTCATCTTTTGCAAAAAATCTCGAGAAATTTTCCCGATTTCCCGTGAGAGTGAAAAAGAAGAATCGGAATTATCGTTTATAACATTTAAAACCTCATCCGATAGTTCGGCAAGCTTTGCATCACTTCCCTTACTCCCCTTTTTTTCTCGAAAAAGACTAGAAGGATCTTTAACAAAACTTTGAATTTCTTGATGAATTGGCGTTAGGCTCATAAATTTATCCCCATAACTTTCTGAATAATCAATATCGATCTATTTTGTAAATAGAGCTGCAATCCTTCTTAATACAAAAGAGGGAAGTTGTCCGGCCTGCGTAGGCCAATGTCGCAGTTTTATTCAAATGAGGTCTTTCGGGTTCCAGCGCCCATACCTCACAACGGAAGGCCGTACTTCTTGTGAGTTTGGTCGTGGTCTTCGATGGGCTCTAGGTGGGAGATGATGTCGGCCGGCATCGGGAGGGCTTTTTTGAGCTCCGATTCCACTTGGCTTGCTAGTTCGTGCGCTTTTAATAGATGAATGTCGTTTGGGAAAAGGAGATGGAATTCGATCAGAATGGTCTGCCCCATCACTCGTTCCCTTAAATGGTGGTAGTCTAATTGCAGGTCGCGGGTGATTTTTGCTAGGTGGTGGGCCACTTTTCGGTGGAGTGATTCGTCCCTTTGGTCCATGAGGCCGCCAATGCTTTGCCGAACTAAGTGCAGGCCGGTAAAAAGGATGCCAAGTCCAATGATCATCGCAACGATCGAGTCAAATAGGGCAATGCCGGTTAAATCGACTAATAGTAAGGCTATGATAGCGCCTACGCTGGTCCAACAATCTGCCAGGATGTGTTTTCCGTTTGCTTCTAAAATCAAGGAATGAAATTTTTTTCCCTGTTTGATTAGGTAAAGACTTAAGAAAAAATTGGTCGCAATGGCAAAAAGCAACAAAAGAGAGCCCAATCCAAGAAAGGCAGCTTCGCCCCCAAAGCTGACCCTTTCGACTGCCTCATAGAGGATGTAAAAGGAGGCAAACATGATCAAGGCCCCTTCAAATCCTGCTGAGAAAAAAGTGATTTTCTCATGCCCATAAGGATGGTTGGTATCGGCCGGTTTTAGACTTAAAATGAGGCTGTAGAGGGAAAACCCTACGACAAAAACATGGACAAGCGATTCGGCAGCATCAGAGAAGATGGCAACAGAATCGGTGATATAGGCGGCATAGGCTTTCACGCCAAAAAGAAGAATAGAGACCAAGAACGACAGTTTTATCGTCCATAGCATCTCTTTGTGAGCGGCAGTTTTTTTCATAAAAATTTATCCTTGCCCGTGCCCCTGCCCTTACCCTTCCCGAAAGTAGTTAAAATTCGGGCAAGGGCACGGGCAGGGGCACGGGCAAGGGGTTAGTTACGCTATGATCGGAAGAGGTGGCGGCGGCGGTGGGGTAACTGTAGATGTTGTCGCCGGTGCTTCTTTTTTTACAGCTCTTCTTGTGCTCGCAGTTTCTGCCGCTTATCATCGATGTTCCACGCCTTATCAGTGATCTTTCTTACATCTTCTGCATCAAGAGTTTCAAATTCCATCAGCATCTCTGTTAGAAGTTCAACTTCAGCGCGAGATTCGATGATGATGTCATAAGCTTTTTTATGAGCTTGAGCTAGTAACTCTTTGACCTCTTTATCGATCTCTTTAGCTGTTTCATCTGAATACTTTGATTCCTTCTGATAGCCATAGCTGTCATGGTTAGAATCATCGTAAGCAACAGTTCCTAGTTTGTCGCTCATGCCCCATTCGCAGACCATTGCGCGGGCAATGCCTGTTGCCTGTTGAAAATCTTGCTTAGCTCCGGATGAAACGTCGTTCAAGAAAATTTCTTCTGCACATCTTCCCCCCATGGCAACAGCCAGACGGTCGTACAACTCTTCTTTCCAGTAGCTGATCTTATTTTTTTTAGGCAGGAACATCGTAGAACCAAGCGACATCCCGCGAGGAATAATCGTCACTTTGTCCACCGGGATCTGAATGTTTTACTTTAAGGGCTACAACGGTATGACCAGCTTCATGGTAGGCAGTTGACCGTTTTTCATTGTCATCCATTTCAAGGCTGCGACGCTCTTTGCCATACAGCACTTTGTCACGTGCTTCATTGATTTCTTGCGCCGTGACTTGTGATCTATTGTTTACGAGCTGCAAGTAGCGCCGCTTCGTTGAGCAGGTTGGCAAGATCGGCGCCCGAGCAACCTGGCGTTGCTTTTGCTACACTCATCAGGTCCACATTCGGATCCATTTTGATTTTTTTAGCATGGACCTTCAAGATCTCAAAACGTCCTTTGATGTCTGGTAGGTTGATGATGACCCGTCTGTCAAAACGGCCAGGTCTTAGCAGGGCTTTATCCAACACATCGGGACGGTTGGTGGCAGCCATCAAAATCACCCCATCATTTGTGTCAAAACCATCCATTTCGACAAGAATTGGTTCAGTGTTTGTTCCCGTTCATCATGTCCGCCGCCGATGCCGGCACCTCTATGGCGGCCGACAGCGTCGATCTCGTCCATAAAAATGATGCAAGGGGCATTTTTTTTCGGCTTGGTCGAACATGTCGCGGATACGGCTTGCACCAACACCGACAAACATTTCGACAAAGTCTGAGCCGGAAATAGAGAAGAAGGGGCGATCAGCTTCTCCTGCAACAGCTTTGGCAATCAAGGTCTTACCAGTTCCTGGAGGCCCAATGCAAAGAACACCTTTTGGGATATGGCCGCCAAGGGCAGTGAATTTGCCCGGATTTTTTAGAAATTCAACAATTTCTTGAAGCTCTTCTTTGGCTTCGTCAATTCCGGCTACATCTTTAAAGGTGATTTTGTTTTTCTCTTTGGTCATCAATTTGGCCGGAGATTTGCCAAAATTCATCGCACTGTTTCCCACCCCTTTCATTTGGCGCGAGAAGATAAAGTAGAGGAAAAATAGAACCAATAAAACGGGTAGCAGGGTGAAGAAGTAGCTCATGTAATTCGGAGTTGGCTCTTCACTTTTGAAGGTTTTTTCAAGAACGGTATTGAGAGGTTGGTCCGGAGCTTTAAAACTTCCTCCACGGTTCTCATTGAAGCGGTTCCATTCTTCTTTAGCGCTTAAGAACCACTGATGGAAGGCCTCTGTATCTTGTTTTTCAAGGGCACGTGTTGAAAGCTCTTGGTTATTGAAAAACCAGATGGTTTGAGACACCAAGGCACGTGCCTTGTCTAATTGAAGTTGGTTATCTTCAAGCTCGCCTAAGGCGTGGTTGTAATTTTCCAAACCTTCAACATAGGCACGTACGCTTCTAAGCTTATACAGCCTGGCGTGATCATCTGTTGCATTTAACTCTTTCACTACATCTTCAAGGCCTGTAATGGCTTTATTGACACTTGCGGTTTTCGCTTCTTGAGATAGCGTGGGGTTTTGTGCAGCTTCTTGAGTTTGAAGTGCTAACGTACGAAGATTTTGTTTTAGCTTTTCATTGCCGATCCCTAAGGCAGGAGAACGGAAAAGACGGATGAGCTCTTCTGCTCCACTTAAAGTGGGATTGTTTTTTAGTTGGGGCAAGCTGATGGAGGCTGCTTTAATTGGCGGTGTTACAACAACCTTTCCTTCTCCTTTTAAGGGAGAAGCGATGTCATCAATGACCACGTAACCCTCTGGAGGAACAGGAGATCCATTCAGGGCCAAAAACATGGCTGCAGAATTGACCACTTCTTGTTTCAGGGGCTTTAAGTCAGAGCTGATTCGGCCGAGTTCGGCCTTTAAATCCTGATTTCCATTGAGAAGCTCTAGGTATTTGTAACGATTTTTTCCCTCTTCGGTGAGATGGTCGCGGAAGGTGCCACTGAAGGTGACGAGGTTGTCGTTGAGCGCAATTTTTCTGCTGTCTTCCGGTTTAATGAGACCCAGGTTGACCAGATGCTCCAATTCGTAACTAAAAGAAACTTTGGCAGATGGACCTTCAAAGGCGCTTTGAAAAAAGATCATCAGCAAAATTGCTACCATCACGTACCAAATGAACGGACTGCTGAGGGCTTTTTTGGGATCTTTATCGTTGTTGTTGTCGTCGGCCATCGTTCCTCATCTTCTCTGTGGGGGGTGTCATTACCATCTAATATATATTTTTTTAAAATACGTCCACTGAAGAAATTATATCAAGAGCGGGGGTGATTTTGGTACTTTTCTTTCAAGTAATCGGTGTAAGGCTTTGCTGAAAAGGGGGCCTTGCTGATTTTTTCAAGGAGAGGAAGGCTTCGATATCTTCTTCCATATTGATGGACAGCCTGTTTTTGCCAATCGTTGATAAACGATAATTCCCCATTTGACACCCGTTTCTCCCAATCGGCATGGTCTTTTTTAAAGGCGTTAAATAGGATGGCCGCATACATATTGCCAAGGGTGTAGGTCGGAAAATAACCAACATGACCGCAAGACCAGTGGACATCTTGCAAACATCCAAGCTTGTCATTAGGCGGTGTAATGCCAAGGTAATCTTTCATTTTTTGATTCCAAAGGGCAGGGATCTCTTCGACCGGAAGTAGGTCGTTGATGAGAGCCTTTTCGATTTCGAACCGAAGAATGACATGAAGAGGGTAGGTCACTTCATCTGACTCTACTCGAACAAAGGTTGGTTCTACTCGATTCACAATATGGTAAAATTCTTCTTCAGAGATAGCTTTCAACTGTGTCGGAAAATAGGTTTGCAGTTCTTTATAAAAGCCTGTCCAGAAGGGGCGGCTTTGTCCAATCCTGGTTTCCCAAAAACGGGACTGACTTTCTTGCATCCCCATCGAAATATATTCTCCAAGAGGAGTGCCAAACCATTTGATTGGGAGACCGGCGTCGTAGAGGGCATGCCCTGTTTCGTGGATGACCCCCATCAAGCAGCTGATGGGCTCTTCGGTATACACACGGGTGGTGATCCTGTTATCTAGCGGATGCAGAGAGGTGCAGAAGGGGTGTGTTGTTAGGTCAAGCCTTCCCGATTTGAAGCTAAAGCCCATCTTTTCGGCAATTTTTCTGGAAAAAGCGAGTTGTTCTTCCTGGCCGAACGTGCCTGCTACCTTTTTTTCGGTCTTGTTTTTAATAGTTTTGAGAAGAGGGATGATCTCTTTTTTTAAATCGTCGAACAAGACCTCGATCTGGCTTGTAGTGGTATCAGGTTCATAATCATCCAGTAAGGCATCGTAGGGCGTTTCTTTATACCCGAGATATTCTGCCTTTTGGCGTGAGAGATTCATCACCTTTTTCAAAGCAGGGGCAAAAAGGGAAAAGTCACTTTTTTGCCTCGCCTCTTTCCACACTTCAACAGCCTCAGAGGTTGTTTTTGCAAACTCTTCAACGAAAGAAGAGGGAAGGGCGATCGCATGTTTAAAATCCCGCATCCATTCGCGGTGGCATGCTTTTTCATCTTCGGTATCAGGTTCGAAAGACTCTAAGGTTTGTCTGTAGGTTTCAGAGGTGATCAGGTCGTGACGGATAGAGCTGACGAGGGCTACTTGCTCGCTTCGAGGTTCTGCCCCTTCCGGAGGGAGGTAGGTTTCTTGGTCCCAGTCGAGTAAATGGATCACCCCTTTTAGGTGCGCCGCTTTTTTGCCAATCGTATGTAACTTATTGAATGAATTCATTGTTTCCTTGCCCGTGCCGAAGTTTAAACATCTTAATCAACAAAGACTAAAAAGGAAATTGTCTTAAAAGTGTCTTTTTTCAAGCTCAAGAACATACACCATTACCTAAGAAGTTCCTGTAGCATACAAGAAGAACAGGATAAGCAGGCATTCGCATCAACTTAAGGAAAAGCTTCATGTAAATTTAACAGGGTGAACACGATGAACAGGATAAGCTCCGCCTAGCGCTACTCTAGAGTGGTAAATAAAAGAGCAAAAAAGGATTTCGCCGTAGTGAACCGTTTTATAAGCAAAGCCTTCTTTTCCTTTATTCTTAAATAGAATTTTTTTAGTAGGCGGAGCTTATCCTGTTCATCCTGTTCACCCTGTTATTTTTATCTTTCAATCAAAAAATCTTAGGTTGATGCGTATGCCTGCTTATCCTGTTCTCTATCGGATGCAAACGAGGCGTGGGCAACGGTTAATTTGGTTTACTCTTCGATGAAGATACGGGGGATGCGGGGGCCGAGGCAGGTGACAAGCTCGTGAATGTCGCCATGGCTTTGGGCCGAAAAGGCTTCCGGTGTGGCCACATGGCCAAATTCGTCCGAACCAAAAATCAATACAGGGTCTCCCACTGCAACGCCTTCAACATCTGTTACATCCACCATCATGTAATCCATGCAAATCTTGCCGACCATGGGGGCTTTTTGCCCCCTGATTACAACATGCCCTTTGCCGCTATAGTGTCTGTGCAGGCCATCATAATAGCCAATGGGCAACACAGCAATTTTTGCCTCTTCTCTTTCAACAATATAACTTCTGCCATAGCTGACAGAGGCCCCCTTTATGCAAAAATTGATGCCTACAATTTTTGATTGAAGAGAAACTGCAGGTTTTAAAGGTAAAGAATAGGTTTCTGTAGAGGGGTGAAGGCCAAAAATAGAAAGACCAAGACGAACCATATTTTCGTTGATATCGGGAAAGCGTAAAAGACCTGCCGAATTGGAGACATGGATCCATGGCGGACGATGCCCCCTTTTTTCGAGCTCGAATCGAACTTTTTGAAAGGTTTCGACTTGTAAAAGGCTAAAGTCATCCTGATTGTGGTCCTCGGCAGCTGATAGATGGGTCATTAACCCTTCAAGCTCAAGGTGAGGAGAGTGTTTGATCGTCTCTGCTAGCATGAGAGCATCGTGAGGCTGGCAGCCAAAACGGCTCATTCCAGTATCAATGTGAAGATGGACAGAAACGGTGGTCTCTTGCTTGCTTGCAGCGGCTTCCAAGCACAGAATGCTTTGTAAATCGCCAACGCCAACCTGTAAATTAAATTTGGCCACTTTATCAGCTTCGTAGGGGGCTGCATTCAAAACAAACAGGTCTTGCCTGACACCGGCCCTTCTTAAAGAAACGGCCTCATCCACATAAGACAGCCCAAGCAAATCTATGCCCTCTTCTGCCAAAAAAGTAGCCAGGTGCCAATCATTGGTTCCATATCCTTGAGCCTTGACCATCACTAAAAGCCGTTTATGCGGGGCTTTAGAACGGAAAAAAGAGAGGTTATGGCGAAGCGCCGATAAGTGAATCAAACATAAGTTATGGGAAGGGCTGTCATTGACCAGTTCGATCACTTTCTCGAGAGGGACTTTTGCCGGCCCCTTGATCAAAACAGTTTGGTCGTTAAAAAAACCCTTCTTTTGATGAAATAAAGCCTCTTCCAAATTGCCGAAGGTCTCAATAGGCTTTGTAAACCCTTTTTCTTTCAATGCTTCTAGCAACGGAGAAAAATTTCGAGCTCCAAACAAGGTCAAACGATCAACGGGTGAAGAGGCAATCGATTCTCCTACTCTTTTGAGGGTCTCTTCTTTTCCCCCTTCCCCTTTAAGCCCACCAAAAATAAAGTGCCTTGCATGGTGTTTTGGGGCTAAAGAGAGCGACCTTAAAGAGGCAATCACCGATTGGGAGTCAGAAGAGTAGGGGGCATTGTGAAAAGTCGTGCCGGAAGCCCCTTTGAAAATTTCGGTTCTCATCAACTCAAGGCTTGCAGAATAGACCCCTTCTTCAATCATTTCTTCAGGCAAACCCAACAGAAACGAGCCTTTGATCGCCATGTTCACTTGATTCAAGAAGTAGGCATAGTTCCCTTTGATCATCGCTTCGCGCCGTTTCCCGGAGGGAAAGGTGATCGCATAAGGGATCTCTCTTGAGGGGCGGTTGGACGTTCGTTCAGCGTGAGGAAGATTTGCTGTGGGCTGATCCCAAAAATAAAGGGGAGAGTCCAATGTTGTTTTAGTGACCTCCGGGGCTAAAACCCACCCTTTAGAGGTTTTCCTCATCAATTTTTGCCATTCTCCAATCCATTCTTGTCTGGAAAAGCGGGTAAATGGCGCAGGTTCAAGAGAGGTAATTAAAGTAAATTCAGGCTCCAGCATTGGGATGAGCCGTTCAATTTCTCCAGGTTCTGAGATGGCGCTTTCGATGAGCGCGACTTTATCGCCCCGTCTGATTTTTAACAGACTTAACGGGACGCCGATTTGGCTGTTAAAACTTTCTGGCGAACAGGAGACAGAAAATTGTTTTCGAAGCAGCTCAGATAGGAAATCTTTGACTAATGTTTTCCCGACAGCGCCTCCGATAGCCATGACCGGCACTTCCATCGCCTTACGGTATTCGCGAGCAATCGATTGGAGGCCTGCTAGTGGGTCATCGACTTGGACGAGGCAAACAGAATCGGGTAAAGGGGGAAGCTTAGCCCCTTTTTTGACTAAAACACCTTTTGCCCCTCGTCTGACGGCATCGAGGACAAAGTCATGCCCATCCTGTCTTTTCCCCTTGAGGGCCACAAATAACGATTGTTTTGAGGAAATTTCTCTTGAATCAATGACCACATCATCGATCACAAAAGCATGCCGCAACTGCAGCTCTTTTACTCCCCCAATGTCATACGCTTCCATGGAACAAACTATAGGGGATTAGTTCATTTCCTTGCCCGAAAATCAAACATTCGCGAAGCGTTTGGAGTGCGAAACTCCTGTTTCGCTTTCACTTTTTGAAAGTCAAAGCGAAACAGGAGTTTCGCACGGCCTTGTTGCATAATTGTTATCAGCTTTTCGTTTTTCCTGCAGCCTTACAGGCTGCCATCTTTATTTTCTGCCCTTAACCTGGGGCGTTGCCCGCAGGCTGTTGCAACTATCCGGCTTTCAGCCGGAAAATCTCTATACACATTTTCATTGGCCTGAAAGGCCAAAACTGCAACAGCCCAGTGGCAACGCCCTGGGTTAAGTTGGAGAATAAAATTGGCAGCCTGTAGGGCTGCAGGATTATGCAACAAGGCCGTTTAGCACTCCAAACGCTTCGCGTGCATGATTAATGTCTTAAGAATTTAATTTGTCTAAACGAGACGAGAAGGGCAAGTGTCATGAAAGGAACAATAAGCAGTAAAGGAGAAGCTGACACCTGCAGGGCGCTTAGGGAGAGGTAAACGGTGAGGAAAAGGAATAGGCCACCACCATAAAGGGCAGAAAAGGAGACATTCCTTGAAAAAGAGACTCCGAAGGGGATTAGGGCGCAGATGACGAGGAAAGGGAGTGAGAAATAGGTTTATTGTTCTATTACCTCAGAATTTGTGCTACCTGAGCAAAGGGTTCATCATCACTCACATCTAGTGATAGTTACGCTAGCACTCTTTAGGTGGGGAAAAAAGCGCTAGAGGAGATACTTTTTTGGGAAGAGGGTCTTATGAGTCCCACAAAGGTTATGGCTATTGAGGCCAGGGATGCAACTGTTGTTAGCAAAGATAGGGATCTTGGCAAATTCTTGGTCAGAATTGGCAAGATCGCCGAGAAGATGAAGGAGAGATCTTGTGCTACTTTCATGTTATTAGAAAAGATCATTTGCTTTGCACGCTCA
The DNA here is from genome assembly GCA_963765145.1 of Parachlamydiales bacterium. Lineage (GTDB taxonomy): Bacteria > Chlamydiota > Chlamydiia > Chlamydiales > JAJFMK01 > JAGVKY01. Next base: position 22,255 of record CAVXVG010000009.1, on the reverse strand, counting down.
TTGTCCTTAGTCACTTTTCTTATAAGCTTATTCAGAAGTTGTATGATCTCTTTATTTCTCTCAATATCAGTTTTTCCAGAAAGAGGATATTGTATTTCGTTGCCTGTGGGTAAAACAAGAATATAGGGGTCTACCTTAGTCGCACTATCGCTCACGCTTTCTTCTTTAGGAGGTCTTTGTATGATGGTAGATGGCACCTGCTGAAGCGCTTTTACTACTTTTAAAGTTGATGCTCGCAAAGTAGAGGCGATGATCCCTTTATTTCTCTCCATATCAGTTTTTCCAGAAGGAAGATATTGTATTTCGTTGTCTGTGGGTAAAGCAAGAATATAGGGTTCTACCTTAGTCGCACTATCGCTCACGCTTTCTTCTTTAGGAGGTCTTTGTATGATGGTAGATGGCGCCTGCTGAAGCGCTTTTACTACTTTTAAAGTTGATTCTCGCAAAGTAGAGGCGATGATCCCTTTATTCTCTTTAAAGAATCGCCTAGCTTGAAGGAAACGTATTGCAGCGCTACCTCTCTTGTTTTTATCATCTTTTGGCACAATCGGATTGGCGGTCGGTTCCTTTTCCAGATCACTTATTTCTTTCTTCAAAAAATGGAAAGTTTTTACGATACCTTGCGCTTCAGCCCATTCGTCCGTATACCGTTCTGATATCGAAAGTAACAAGCCACTTCCTGCCCAACAGATATTTGTTAGCGTTTGGACTTTGGAAAAATTCACATTTTGTAAAAAATTTCTCGTCAATAAAGGTAGCATTCCAGCGAAGATAACGCCACCTACAAAAAGCCTTCTATGGTTAAGTTGTTTCTTCCACTCGTTTGAGGATTGTTCCGTTTTATTTAACTCAACGTCGATTAGACCTCGCCGCATCAACAATTGGAATTTCAATTGCAACGCCTTAGCTTTGAACAGCTCTTCTGCTTTTTCCAATCCCTCATTTATAGGAAAGTCCAACTCATAACTCGTATCTCTTATACAAATATTTTTCGGTATGTTTGCAATCGTATCGTATTTCCTTTCAAGACACTTATTTAGTTCGTCGATAAAAAGGTCGTTTAATTCTTTGCTTTGATTACACTCTTTGATTATCTTGCTGTTTTCAGCAGGTTTTTTTTGGTCTTCTTTTCTATACCCGTTCAAAAATAGGGCTGCTCCTATCCCTATTCCAACGATTTGAGCTATATCCCGTACTTTGGAAAAAGGGAACGCACGAGTTGCTACAAACATTGAAAAAGCCGAACCTATGATAGCACCCTGCGCCACCTTTCTAAAATACATTATACGACCTGTGGGTTCTCTTTCGTGAGGGGCGCAAGCTCTTTGAATCACCCACAAATGGGTTCCTAAGAGAAGCCCATTTGTCGCATTAAAAAAGCTCGTGCGGATACTTTGAGAAGGTGCAAAAGAAGAGAGTAGGCGTATTGCCACTATAGAAGCTCTCATCCCATCTAATGTATTTATGGCTTGAAAAAGACGGGAGCTTCCTTGCGTAAATAGCGGCAGTATTTTCATTGTCTTTACCAAAAAAGTGAGACTGGAGAAACCGTACTCTTTTCTGCTCTATACGACATGCCTGCAAAAGTAAATCCAATGGCAGCAAAAGAGGCGACTTTAGCAAGAGGCCCCAAGTATGGAGTTTTTGGAAAAACTTTCTCAAGCGATGACAAAACGCCAGAGAATGCAAAAGCGACATCTTGCGCACCTTTGAGCAGATGGGTTCTGTCTACAGGACTTTCATCAACGCTTTCGTTGGCAGCAACCATCTTTTGAGCAATGGTTTCAGGCTGTTCTTTTACTAGCTCTTCTAATGTAGCGATATGGTTTTCCACTTCAGTAAGCAAAGCTGAATATAGGGCCACACCCTTTCCATGAATGACAACTTCCTTTATTCCGATGCTTTTTAAGTTGAACTTTTTTGCAGTTTTATCTTTTTCGGTTACTACATTGCGAAAATTATCATCTTTCAGTTTAAGGAATAATTCGCCTTTCCTGGTTTTACAAGTTTGCAAATCTGTGTTTCTTTGGGAAAAAATTTCTTCGGCTTGTTTCATATGTGCCGCTTTTAAAATATTTTCAACGCTATCGTTTTTCTTGCTGACTCGATGTGTTACGGAAGAAAATAACGCTCCAATTGACCAGGCCAATTGCGCTCCAATCAAAAAATTGGAAGACAATCGAAATTGAAAAAAACTTGTCTTTGTAAAATTTTGAGCTAAAACCATCAGAGCTCCTACTACAGCTAAAGTGATAGTTCCTGCTTTTGCAGCATCAAAAACTTGCTTAATGGGAAGAATGTCTTTTTTGACATCTATTGCAAGGCTTCCTAGAAGCGCTTGAACTCTGCGTGCAATTTCTTCGTTAAAAATCTGTTTTTTTTGCACTAATGTAGACCCATTCGGGTATTTCAACTCTATTAAAGCAGAGGCTTCACCTTTTTTATCAATAAAATGAAAGGATACTGCTGCAGGCATTAGGTCCTCTTTAGCTATGGTAGCCACCTGTCTTTGTTGTTTATACATAGCCAATATTGCTTTTATAGCTAAGTGCTGAGGGGATACCGTTCCTTGAGCAGCTGTTTTCAAGGTCTCATTCCCAAATGCATTGATCAAGTTTTGAATAAACTCAATTGCGAACTCACTGTTTTTTGCATAATCATTGGAAGGGTAGGGGATATAAAGATCTTTCCCGTTAAAACTAACGGTGGCCGGAAGTGCGCCTTTCTCTCCATAAAAAATCTTAGTAGGAAGCTCATCTCTACCGTATGTAATTTCATAAGGAACTCCATCTGTGCAGGCTTCAGCCTCTTTTTGCAGCTTTTTAAGACTAGCTAGATTTTTCTTTATCTGTTCTGGAGTACCTTTTGCATTTCCTTGCCCTTCAATGAGAGTCTGAATTTTTCTCAAATATTTTTCTTTTTTTAGCGGAAATGGATCCGCTTTTTGAATTCCAGTCTTATCGGTTGTTGTTCCTTCACTGAATTGCTCTGTTATGACAACTAATTTTTCCAATTCTTGAATTTCTGAAAAATCCTCTGCCGCATCCCATGTCTCGTTCGTTTTTTCGCGGATTAACGCGTTAAGCTCATCGATACATTTTTGCTTCTTTTCTTTATAACTAGTCCCAGTATATTTTATCTCGAGCACTTTTACTTTTGTTAGATGGTATTGAATTCTTTCCATCTGATCATGCAATACAATTAATTCATTGAGGAGAGCGGCATGACGATGAGGCACGGTTACTTTTTGTATAATCTCAAATTCTTTCTTCCTTTCTAATAAAGAAAGCCCGAGTCCTGCAGCAATTGCGAAAAGCTGGACTACATTTTTTAATTTGTTTTCTGTTTGTTGATTGATAAAAAAGAGAGTTGCAGCGGCAGAAGCTATAAGAACTTGTGCAACCATTTTCACACGAGCTACGGTTGGATTTTCCACGGGAGAGCTGGTCTCAACAACTTTGGCATTTTGCAAAAGGCCAAAGATAGCTTTTTCAGCTACCCAGATATGGGTGCCTTGCAAAAATCCCCCGGTCGCTTGGTGCAAAATATTTTGAACGGGTCTAGAGGGAAAAAGGGATGTGATAAGGTGTAGCGCAGCGCCCATTCCTCTGACACCTTCCAAAGACTTCATCTGATTAAAAAAAATGTTGATAGTCAAATTTGATACCACAGTAGCTCCCTTCAATTAAGAAAATGGTTTTCAAATAAAACTATAAAAAAACCTCTAATTCAAGCCAATCAAAATTGCTGTTGAAGTCGAAAATAGCGATAACAAAACGCGAGTTCGACGCGAATTTCTCTTGAATCAATGACCACATCATCGATCACAAAAGCATGCCGCAGCTGCAGCTCTTTTACTCCCCCAATATCATACGCTTCCATAAAGAATAATATAGGCGATTCCTCCATTTCACTTAAACGTGCCCGTGCCCGTTTAATTTGTGAGTGAGAGGTTAATGTCTTAGGAATCTAAATTGGCGGAAAGAGACGAGAAGAGCGAGGGTAGTGAAAGGGACGATCAGAAGGAGAGGAGAGGCTGCTACCTGGAGGGCGCTTAATGATAAATAAACGGTCAGAAACAAAAACAACCCACCTCCGTAGAGGGCAGAAAAGGAGACATTCCTTGAGAAAGAGACTCCGAAGGGGATCAGAGCGCAGATGACGAGGAAGGGGAGGGCAGGGAAGAGGAGTTTTTTGGTGAGTGTTGTTGAGATTTCACTCATTTCTAAAGGGGATGCTCCCTCATTTTTTACTTTATCCACAAGCGTTGTAATGGGCAGCTGGTTTGGCTGGGCAACCAGCCCAAAAAGCTCTTCCCAAGCAATGGAAAGGGTTGGAAAATTCGATTCCACCTCTCGGCGTTGCAGTTCCCATCCTTCATTATTTTGGACGAAATAATCGACAAATTGCCCTGTGGGAACTTCTTTGGATAGATCGAGTGTTTCCATGTGGACCATCTCATGCCAAGAAGGTAGGTAATACACTTCATTCAATCTTCTTTCAAATGGTTCTATCCGGGCAAAAAATAGTCTGCCTCCATCTTCTGTTTGAACGGCAAGTTTTTGATGGATTTCTCCGATCCCTTTTCCATAAAAATGGAGGCTTTCGATGGCATTGATCTCTTTCAAGGCGTGGGGGATAAACCACTGCTCGCTTGCAAGTAAAAGGAGCAAAGATAAAAAACCCACTAAATAAAAGGGTCTTAAAAGCCTTTTTAAACCAGTTCCCGAGCCCAAAGCGGCAACAAATCCTCTTTCACGGTACAGGATTTGAAAAGTGCGAATCGTCCCTAACATCAAAGCAAAGGGAAGAAGAACCTCCAAACGCTTAATAAAAACCGAGCCATAGTATTTGAAAAGGAGCAGCGGGGCATGCCTCATGGTGGCAATGCCGGAAATACGGCTGGAATAATCGATCAGGATGTAGAGGAAGAAAAAGCAGGTCAAAAAGAGGAGGACGTTGGTCAAAATCCTCTTGAATAGCAAAACATCCCAGACGCCAAAAGCTTTCATAGCAACTCCCGCTGGAAAAAAGGAGGCCACCCCAGAATGGGGTGATGGATGGTAGCCCAGGGTAAAGAAACCCTGAAAGGGTGATGCAACCCTGGGTACCGGGAGCTCTTGCGGGAATTGCTATTCATTCGATCCCCATTTTTAAACGGTTCAACCTTTTAAGCGCCGCAATCACGAGAAAAAGGTGAGGGGCCAAAAAGCAGGGGATGGCAACAGCGATCTTTGTATCAAACGATTTGCCCAAGAAAAAGGCGGCTAAGAAAAGGGCGGTTAAACCTATGAGGATCAGTTGAGGTTTTAAACTGCCTTTTCGTCCGATCATCAGTCCTGAGGCGGCGCCAAGCAAAGTGAAGGTGAATGGGGCCAGAGTGATCATCAGCCTTCTTGCCGCCTCTGAATAGAGCTTTCTCTTATCAAAGATCGACTCTTTTTTGATGAGCTCTTTGAGAAACTGAGGAGTTGAGAGGTGGTCGGGTACCGGTTTGCTCCGCTCTTTGGTAATCACAAAGGTCAAGGGCTCAATATCGGTTGAAAATGTCTTGGATTTATCGATGTAGAGGTCGGCAAATTCCCCCTTTTTCTTCTCTCCATAGAGAAATGCAGAGAGGTTTTCTCCATCCAAGGCGCTGTCGCTTCTTTGCAGTTTGTCGGCTGTGATCAAAAGAAGGCGGTCATTTTTATTTTGCCTGACAGCAGTGATCACCTTCTCGGCAAAAAGGGCAGGGTCTGCATCTCCTAAAGGAACCACCTCAATGCCGGACGCAAGTAAAAGTTCTTTTTGTTTCAAAAGAGCCAATGGGTTGATCCCCTTCCACTCTCGCTGCAATTGCCGCGCCTTATTTTTAGCCAGCGGAGAAATATCCGAGATTAAAAGGCCGTTGAGAAATGAGAAAAAAAGGGCGGCCAAAAGGATAGGGGTTAAAAGCTTTCTAAAAGAGAGGGAAGATGCCCTTAGTGAGGTAATGCCTCCGGACCTTGAAAATTCTTGAAAAAGGAAGAAGGAGGCTAGCGCAGCCCCAATAGGGAAAACAATGGGTAAAATAAGGGGGATTTGGCAGGCAGTATAGGTGACCAGGGGCCATCCGATTCCCCCAAGGGCAGCAAAACGGGCGATTTCAAAGAAACGGGTCGAAAGCAGCAGGCCAAGAAGGGCTCCGGTCGAAAAAAGGACAAGACTGATAAAGCGGCCAAGGAGGAGCCGGTGGAGGACAGGTAGCATCTCCCCATAGTGTAACGCAAATTCGACATACTTTCTCTCGAAAAAGAGGGCACCTTCCGGCGAAATTCGTACCATTTCGGTCTCATCTATAGCTTCCGCTATTGATTTCGACCGAAATGTACGAATTTCATCCGAAATCTGCCATCTCTTCGAGAGAAATTCTATCGAACTCACGTTATACAAAGCCTTCTATGAGAGTCCGCTATGTAAATATTTAATCATCTAATTTTTGAAAAATTAATATTACTATCAACGACAATGAGGTTATAGACAGATAGCCATAGTGTAGAGGAGTTGAAAGAGTATGGACGAGAATGAATCAGGAATATCGATACTAGAAGCGGTTGAGACTCTAGCCTCTATTGCAGATCTTTCAGAGGATGAAAGTCAAAAACTGCGAAATGGATTACTTCTTGAGGGTAAAAGACTTGGAGAGCGCAAAATCGACTGGCTCCGGCCTTCGAGAGGGGGCGATCGTATCGTTTTACTCAAGAAAAGCTTAGACACTGTCCATCAGTACTTTAAAAGCCTTTGGAGAGAAAAAGACCCAAAAAATCTACCAAGAGATGTTCGAGATGGTATTAAAACCATTTGGATCTTGGTTGGCCAGGCTTTGGACAAAGCCTCGAAAGCAGAAGAGGTCTTTAGAAGGGAAGCAGGTGTTGCCCCCAGAGAATTACCCGAATATCAAGAGCTTTATTCATTTTATACTCGGAAAATAGATCCGAAAATAGATGAAGGACGGCTTGGAAGGTGGGTGCTTGGTTTAGGGCAGTTGCCTTTTCCTATGGCAAAACCCTCTGAAAGTCTTTTGAAGAAAAAGATCAGCCTTTCCCCTCAACACTTGATTGTCGATCTTGAATCTTTGAAAACAGACCAAGATTACGAACTGCTCTTTATCAGAAGGTCAGATGGTTCTCGGTTTTACAACCCGAGGTTGCTTCGCAATTTAAAATTGATCAGCGAGGTAGGGTTTGAAAAAACAGATGAGGTTCTTCCCATCTATTCGCCATGGAGATGGGTTGATAGGCAGTGTGAGTCGGCTGCCAAATTGATTTTGGAGCAGGCCAATCGTATCGTTGAGCCGTTCTTAAAAGAGAGGGGAAAATTCAAAGAGCGAGATTTGAGTCGGAATCTAACCTATGGTCTCGTAGCTTTATTGCTTGCAACCCACCCACGGTATTTATCTGACAATGATCCGGCAAAGTCGACCTCGGCCTTTTTTAAAGACCTGCTCTCGTTTTTGACCGATTCGTTGGTAAGTACCGATTTTCGCAGAATGATTGGAACTCCGGATGAGGAAGCAAATAAATTATCCCGTCTTCTAAAAAATTTACCTCAAGTGTTGTCCTATGCCCTATTTACTGAGGTCCCTTCTTTTTCTTATGAAGGAATCGTTCGGTTCATTCAAGGGGGGAATGAGGGGAGGATGGATTCTCTTTCAGAAAGCTTAAAAACAGGATTTCGTTGGATTGAAGAGGGGATGAAAGGGTTTAGCAATACTCCTTTAAAACGGGACTTAGATGATTTAGAAGAACAGGTTTCCTATTTCGACCCTCTCCAATGGCCTATTTTACCTGCCAAGTTTGGGGAGCTTCGCTTAGATGACAAAGTCGTTACCTTGCATAAAATGGCCGCCCCCGTTCGGCAAGAGGTGATTGATCACGCCTCATTGAATCCCTTATTTGTGGCAGCTCTTTTAGAGATGAAAGCACGCGAGGAAAAGGTGTTGATCTTCAACTTGCAAGAACGTTCCCACTGGAAAGAAAGGGCCCGTTCAGAATTGCTAGAGAAATTATCTGAGAAAGAGATGTGGAGAGATACGGTGCAAGTTGTCACTTTAGACACAGCCTCAGAATTTTTCTTACAAGAGATGCAGTTTGATAAAGGGGATACCACAGAATCTTTTATTGAGTCTTATCGACAATATCTTTTGGACGATAGGGGAGAAAACTATTTTCCACCTAAAATTGAGGAGGCTCTTTTCCCAGGATTTATCGAAAAAGCCTTCCAAGAGGTACAAAAGCACTATTTTAGCTCTAGAAACGTTTTGTCGCCCGATTTAAAACGGCGATTTATAGATGTCATGAGCCATCTGATCCAAATCAAGCTGATTGATACTTTGAGACCGGACCGTGTCATTTTTATAGATAAAGATGGCAACGATACTGCCTCAATTGCATCTACGCTTTTCTTCATGACGCCAAAATTGTTCCATCACTCTGCTTGGACTGAAAAAGATGTTGAGATATACGAAGCTATTCTTCATTCCTCAACCCTTCTTTATCGTGAAAGGCCTATCAGGAAGTTCAAGTTCCAAAGGATGACCGACTATCTTTCTTGGTTAGAAGAGGTCAATAAAGCCCCAGGCTTTTGGACAAAATCGACCCCCGCCATCTCGAGCTTATTCCCCAACGGCACCGACAAGGCCAACTTCATCCCTTTCTTTAGTTAATTACGCGAAGCGTTTGGAGTGCTAAACTCCTGTTTAGCTTTGACTTGTCAGTGAAAAGTGAAAGCTAAACAGGAGTTTAGCACGGCGTTGTTGCATAATTGTTCGCAACGTTTCTCTACTCCTGCAGCCTTACAGGCTGCCAATTTTATTCTCCAACTTAACCCGGGGCGTTGCCCGCGGGCTGTTGCAACTATCCGGCTTTCAGCCGGAAAATCCTAGCAATACAGGCTTTTCCCTTGGCCTGAAAGGCCAAAATTGCAACAGCCCGTGTGCAACGCCCCGGGTTTAGGATGAAACTTTATATGGCAGCCTGAAGGGCTGCAGGAGAAACGGGGAATCACGTGCAATTATGCAACAAGGCCGTTTAGCACTCCAAACGCTAGCGCGTGCTCACTAGCTTTTGGACCTCTTTTTGGAGGACGGCGACGAGTTTGTCGATTTCTTCAAGTGTATTGAAGCGGGAGAACGAGAAGCGGATCGAGGAGCGAGCGCGAGCGAGCGGGTAGCCCATCGAAAGGAGGATGCGTGAAGGTTCGAGAGAGCCGGAAGAACAGGCCGAGCCGTGACTTGCTTGTATGCCTTGCAAGTCGAGGTTAAACAAAAGCGATTCTCCATCCACGCCGTCGAAAGCGATGTTTGAGACATTGCAGATCCGGTCGCCTGATCCATTGATGTGGAAAAGGGGAATGGCATCTTGAAGCTTTGTTTCAAAAGTGTCACGCAACTGCTTTAAGTGCTCAAAGGGGGGAGTTTGCAGTAGCTCGATTGATTTCTTTAGGCCAAGTATCCCTTGCAAATTCTCGGTTCCACCCCGTTTTTGGGCCTCTTGTCCACCCCCTCTGATGAGAGGTGAAAATGGGGTGCCGGCTCGTAAGAAAAAGAAGCCAGACCCTTTAGGTCCATGGATTTTATGGGCAGAAAAAGAAACAGCTGTGACGCCGCGGGGCAGTGGGGCTAATGGCTCCTTACCGAGAAGAGCGACACCATCAAGGATAAAGGGAATGTTTCGTTGTTCTGCAAGAGCTGCAACTTCTCTCCAGGGTGTTTTGACCCCCGTTTCATTATTCACGGCCATCAAAACAATCATGAGGGTGTCGGGGGTGATTGCCTGCTCTATTTGTTCGCAAGAAACGGCACCTCTTTCACATCCTTTGAGAAGAACAACATTACAGTCAGGGCGGGCTTGAAGCGGATAAAGGACAGCTGTATGTTCAAGGCTTGAAGACAGTATTGTCCCCTTTTTTCCCGGTTGCAGGCCTAAAATCAGAGCATTGAGCCCTTCGGTGCCTCCCGATGTGAAAAAGATTTCTTGCGGCTGTACTGCTAAATATTGGGCAACTGCACGCCTTGCTTGGATCAGCTCGGTGCGCGATTTTTGCCCTTCAGCATGAATGCTAGAAGGATTTCCAAAAAGAGAGTATGCGCCTTGCATCGAAGCGATGACTTCCGGATGTAGAGGAGTAGTAGCATTATTATCAAAGTACATGTTTTTTGACTTATAAACACAAATTACAGGTTAGGTCAACAGTATAGAACATCAACCTATTTATTATTTGGATCTACGAGGTTTGTATCTCGGTTTTTAATAAAAGAAGGGTGATATTGTCATGGCCACCCCGGGAAAGTGCCATTTGCACAAGAGTACTTGCCATCTCTTCTTGAGTTTTTTTACTTCCAAGCAAGGTGGCAATCTCTTCGGGCGACACATGTTCAGTCAAACCATCTGAACAGATAAGAAACCGCTCTCCACCCTTTAAATTGAGGTATTTAACTGAAGGGTCCACTGTAGGTTCGGTCCCTACTGCTCGAGTTAAGACATTCTTGTAGGGAGAGTTAACCATTTCTTCGCTTGAAATTTGTCCCATTCCGACCAGTTCCTGTAGAAGGGAGTGATCTTCGGTCAATTGCTCTAAGTTTCCATCGTTATAAAGATAGATACGGCTATCTCCCACATGAGCGTAGACAACGTAGTCGCCAAGTCCAAGAAGGGCGCAAAGCGTTGTTCCCATTCCTTTTAATAGGTGATCTTGCTGACCCATTCGGTAGATGATTCGGTTGATCTCTTCAATGGCTACAGAGACAATCCTGCAGGCACTTTCTGGAGAGGGGGGAGCCACATGATGCTCAAGAGCATCTTTAACGATGGCGCAAAACCCATGGACACAAGCTCTGGAGGCGACATCACCCCCCCTATGACCACCCATCCCATCAGCTAGGACGAATAGTTGCTCGTTTGGGCACTCAGCAAAGGCATCCTCGTTCCGCTTTCGGACACTGCCGACATTGGAAAGAGCTACACCGCTGAGGTAAAACCCTTTTTTCATCACAAAATTACCTAACGATGTTACCCCTTTCCCCTTTTTTTTAGCCACGTAAGAAAATGAAAAGAGAGAATTGTCTTTATGCAGCCCCCTTGCTATAGTGATCGCCCCTCACAATAACTAGAAATCATCATTATCTAAATAATTTTTTAAGGAAACATATGAGCTCTTCTTCCCCCATCACTTCTCTACCGCCATCCTACTCCCAACATTCCCCTTTAACCTCTTTTAACGGGGGAGGTTATGGCACTATTAATGGAGACACTACGCCTGTAGAAGCAAGTAGCTTTGTAACCGTACCATTAAACTCCTCATCATCTCGTAAAGTGCAGAAAATACTACTTACAAAAGGTTATTATTTCGGAGAAGCGATGTCTGGTATGAAAGATGGTAAGGGAACCCAGTTTGATGAAAATGAAACCATAATCTATGACGGGGATTGGGTAAAAAATAAGAGGCATGGACATGGCTTTTCTTTTGATCCACAAACAGGATTGACTTACACAGGGCAATGGTCAGAGAACGATAAGGTTGGATCTGGGAAAATCACGTTAGATGATGGAAGCGTCTTTTTCGTTGGGATATTCGAAGCTGATCAGCCTTTCTCAGGCACAATGAATGTGCGAAACGAAGGCACCTATAGCGGAGGATGGAAAGATGAGCAGTTCCATTCAGGAACTTTTACCGACTTGGACGGAAAGGTTTTCCACTACGCAAATGGCGAGCGTGTAGAAACGACCAAAGGTTGCTGCATCATTCTGTAGCGTCTCTCTCGAAGCGTTTGGAGTGCTAAACGGCCTTGTTGCATAATTAACCACAGAGATCACAGAGGAAATCGAGAGCAGTGAGAACGACTTTCTTCTCAAGAAGGAGATTAAATAAAAACCTTCTTTGTGTCTTCGTGTCTTTGTGTTTCAATTTTCTTTAAAATGATTGAAACACAAAGACACGAAGACACAAAGAAAAAGTTTTCTTTTTTCTCAAAAGAGGGCTCTCACTGCTCTCGATTTCCTCTGTGATCTCTGTGGTTAATTATGCAACAAGGCTGTGCTAAAGCGAAATGAACACTTCAATAGGCTGAGGGCAAGGGCAACAGTTGCTTTCTTAGGTTAGAAGATTTTTTTGAGGATGGATTTGGCGCCCTGCTCGACACCTTTGAGGATTTTTTTCATGGGGGTGTTGGGGTGGGGAGCCTCTTCAATCTCTTCATCGGTTGCCCAGGGGAAAGGGGAGGTGGTGGGAGGAGGGACAGCTTCACTCATGAGACCGCCTGACATCAGATCGAGGACGCCGCTGAGAAGCAGGCCCTGAGGGCTCCCTTCAATTTGGGCAAGAAGTGCCCCAATTTTGGCGGTGGCTTTCGGTTTATCGATTTTAGTAGATGTTAGGGTGCCCCGTAAAGAAATGGGGAGGATGTAATCTTTAGGCAGCTTTTTCATCCCAAAAGCCTGGGCGAGAGTTTTTGCCCCCAAGCCAAGCTCTAGGTTGACCCTATCTTTTTCTAAATCGACTTTACCCCAGAGAGCAACCGGGTATTTGTTCGCAATCAAGATGTCGACCCTACGCAAAGTGGCTATCCCTTTGTGGTAAGAGACATAAAGAGGTGTAAACCAAAGTATCTCCGGTTTTCCAGGCGTGGTTTCTACTCCTAGTAAAGAAAGAAGATCGCCTAAATCTTCTGTCGGGTTGACCTCAAGTTGGTCAAGTTCGACAACAGCTTGCCCAATTTCAAGGCCTCGGATGTCGAAGGGGTTGACGGGAACGTAGAAGTCTTTAGGTGCAATGGCGACACGAATAGGAGAACGGCCCCGCACGCCCGAAGAGACGAGGGGGACAATTTCTCCAAGTAATCCTTTAGCTACTTTGGGGGTCATTTGGATCGATAGATCTAACTGACGGTTGAGGTAAAACCATCCATCTTCTAAACGGCCGTCTAAAGAGAGGGTTCCATTAGGAGAAATCAAAGAGGCTGCCACAGGGCCATTTCCTTGGTCTAGCTTCACATCTAGTTCGAGGGTGAATGTAGGCTCTAAAACAGGCTCAAGCCTGTAAAGACTTGGCGCAAGAGAGATAAGCGAAGAGGGTAAATCGATCCCTTTTAAAAGCAGTGAAAAATTGACATCTTGCAATGAAAACTCTTCCGGCAGAGGGATGCGTGATCTAACCACACCACTCATCGACAACCCTTCATTTTCTGATTTTAAAGAATAATGGAGCCCATTCTTATCTAAAAACCACTCCCCATTAAAAGCAGGTATGGGGATCCTTTTGCCGCTTTCTTTTGCAAAAACGGTAGTAGGATCTGTGTGAAGAGTCCCTTTTCCGGAACCTTCAAAATAGCTGTCTCTTGGAATCGTCAAGTTGTCGATTTCAAAAGAAATCGGCACCGGTTCTAACAGAGGGGCAAAATAGGAAGCTGGGATAATGGCATCAAATCGAGGGGAAGAAAGAGCTAAGACCTGCTCATCCCATTTCCAGGCTACATTTCCTTGCATCCTTTCGCTGTCAACTGTAGCTGTGCCTTGGGCTTGGTCGACAGTCCCTTTGGAGTTGACCTGAAGAGAAACAGTTTGCCCAAAAAGTTCTTCTGCTTGTTTTAGGAAAAAGGTGGGAAAATCGTGTAAATGGGCTGAGAAGGTGTAGTTGCTATTTTCGAAGGCGATTTCATCGTCCGAAATAAAATCTTTCACATGAAGATCGGCCGACAGACTCCCACCAAATAAAGATTTCCCTTTCGATTTGGCTTCAAGGGTGGCCAGCAATTCTGATCGTTCACCAAAGACGTCGACCGATCCAATCAGTTGGTCAAAAGAGAATTTTTCAAACTTAAGGGTGGGAGTGGTGAGTGTGGTTTGAAAGTTCCATGTTTTCAACTGGTCTGGAACAAGAGAAGAATTAAGCGATACTTCAACGGTGATTTGGGCCGGTTCTTGCAGTGGAGGCAAGTTGGGTTTTAGCTTTTGTAAGGCCTGAGGTGTCAATGTGTAATGAACGGTGACCGGCTGCCCTCCCTCTATTTTTCCATCCGAATCAACAACCAGATATCCGTCGGCTTGTAAAAGAGGAGCTTTAAATTGGAAGGAAACAGGGTCGAATACCCATTTGTCGTCCTGCATCGGCAACCCTTGGGCAGAAAAGAGCAGATGCCCCTCGCCCCCTAAAATTACCTCTAAGCTTGCATCGCTTGAGGAGAGGGTCGAATCCCCATCCAAGTAGACCGGTGAGCCTTTTTCTTTAGAAAACTTCAAGGCAAAGTGAGGGATACTAACTAAAGGCTTTTCCACCCCCCCTTGTATCTTTCCTTCAAAGGCAAGCGAGGAGGAGTTTTTTTTGATCGAAGCTTGATTGAGTTCAAAAAGTAAAGGAGAGGTGATCTGATAGGGAGACGGAAGCCGTGTCAATTCTCCTTTAAGTGGCTCTAAAAGAGAGATGGTTCTGCCCCACTTTAGCTTGACGGGGGAAAGTTTGAGGTGTTCGGCAGTCACAGTGAAAACTTCCGGAGAGCCGTGAAAAGAGAGCTTTGGCCCTAAAAAAGCTAATTCTCCATTGAGCATCGCGTCGATCTCGAGAACCAAATTTTGTTGATCAAAGGTGATTTGAATAGGGCCGGCTCCAAAAAGGAGGGTAGGATCGGGGCTCCAGTTGAAGTTCAAAGAGCCTGTTCCGCCCCCTTGGATTTTTTCTCCATCGACTTGGAGGGTATAGGCCCCATTTTCCAACTGGCCATGAAGGGAGAGGAGTGGGCCAAAAGCGCGGACCAAAAAAGGTTCTTCTAGAAGGGCGTCTAGTGTAGCAAGAGGGAACCGTTCGACCTGTAGATCAAAAGATTCAGGCAGAAAATGATCGTCTGGCCCCTTCAAAACTCCGTTTGCTTCTATTTTTCCTCTTCCAAGTTCAGTCGAACTGGTTGCTGTTAGCTGAAATGGGAATTTTTCCAGCCCGTTTTCTCTTGAAATGTCGAGACTGAGATTATGAAGCGCCACCCCATCAACCTCTATTTCCCCCTTTTCAACAATGATGTGGGAAACGGGAGGGAAGAAAGAAAGCTCTTGCCGTTCAGTTTCGCGAATCTCTTCTTCTCCCTGAACTGTGGTTTTTAGACGAGGGGCGATCACCTGCAAAGTACCCCAGTCCGTGGGAGAAAAAAGAACGCTAAAAAGTGATTTTTCAAGAACAATCTTGTCGATTGTGAGGTCAACCCCATCGTCTTTGTAGTAAACCCGCTGAAGTTCTTGAGGGGAGAACCAATTCAGAGAAAGAGATTGGACTTGGATCGGATCCAATAGCTTTTTTCCAAATTTGCTTGAGAGAACGGTAGGTGTTACTGCCAGTAGAAGTAGGACAAAAAGGAGGATTCCAACGAAAAGTCGCATAACCGCAATCTAACACTAGAAGCTAATTACTCTGGAACTAAATGGTCTGTTGGATATAAAATTATAAATTCAACTCTCTCGGGAGAAGGTGATCTATGGATATCGAAAATGTCGAAGCAGAAAAAATAGATAAAATCGAAGACAAAGAGAACATCAAGCCGTCATACTCTTTAGAAACTTTGGCCCTTTTAGTGAACAAGCAAAGGGTTGATCAGCTCGAAGATAAGTTACGGACCAACTTCAAGGATTTAAAAAAACGCCAAGAAGAGATCAAAGGTTTGCAATCGCTCATTCGAGCCTTGAATAGAGCAACAGACGATGATGAAAAGCTAGATTTTACTGAGAATGCCGAATTGAAAGAGCTTTATATTGCGATGGACAAAAGGTTTGAGTTGTCCTTGCCGCAAGGAACCAAGTTTGCCGGCGCTGCCCGTGAACGGGTCATCGATAACATCAAGATGGCTGTTGATGAGCGAAATTTAGAGAACGATCTATTAATGAACACCATCCAGCAGCTGAATAACGAGAGAAACGAATCGTTTCAGATGGCCAATAAGATCATAAAAACTCTCAATGACGCAAAAATGCGTGTCACTCAAGCGTTGGCGGGCAGATGATCCGGATTTCTCCTTCTCTTGACTCTTTTAGCATCGACTTTACAGCTGAACCGAAGGTGGACGCGGCTGCTGAGATTCAAACCATCCAAGAGACTAAGAGAACAAAAGGCCCTTCGCCGATGAGCCTTTTCGAGGAAAGGGAGAGAAGCAGCACCCATTTAAGCCAGAAAGCTTTGGTCACACCTGAAGCGCAAAGCAGTAATGGTTGGTACAACCCTTTTACAAAGTTTTATTCTTGGGTTGTGCAGTCGATTTGGGGTGAGAAGGTAGAAGGAGACTCGTCTGGGTTGTCAGAAGAGGATCATAAAAAAGTTCGGGCCTATTGCCAAGAAGTACGGACTGCAATGGCTGCTCTGGATGATCTAATTGCCAATGATGAGGAAGTGAAGGAAAGTTTTGATCAGTTAATGTTGCTGATCCAGCGGCAAAAAGAGGATCTCCACAAAAAAATTGTGATCCAGCAAGGAGAGGCGTTTCACAGAGCGCACAAAGAGATTAAGGGCATACAAGCTGATATTAAAAAAGAGACCGAAGCCTATCTCCATAAATTATCTAGAAATGGGGTGTTAACCAAAGTTTCTGCTCTGATCACTCCAGTTTCCGGTCTTTTTGTAAGCGCATTTGCCGGGTTCACTGGCGATCCCCGTGCGGATATTGTTATTAGACCTGTAATTTTTGTTCTTTCAGCCTTATCTGCTGCAAATGTAGCCGTTGATGACCCTTTTTTAAACGACCATGTCAGTTTCATATCTGAGCTGTCTATTGGGGCATCAACTTCTTTAGCTGAAGCCAATAAACTTTCAGGCATGATGGGAATGGCCGTGCTTCTTTCGCAAGCTATGGGACGAGTAACTCAGTCTTATATCCGTTATTCTGATGGGGCATTTAGAGGGGTGATGGCGGTTGAGGATAATAAAAAACGATTAGCCGAAGAGAAATTCAACGACCTTGGTGACAAAGCCCAAGCCGAGACCGGAAAATATTTAAAAGGCATTGGCCAGCTGGCCGAGATGCTGGGTGCAAATTTAGAGTTGATTAAAGCTCTATGGAGAAAGTAAAATGGTGGCCTTATGATTAGAAGCATTGATGGAACAGGTAAGGAAGAGGAGTTTTCAACCCTCTTAGAAGCAAAGCCCGCTCATCTTCAGGCAAAGCAAGGCTTGGAAACATCTGAAAGTGATAACAAAGAAAACGAAAACGTTCAGTTTCAAAGTACCATTGCAAAAGCTGAAGTCAAGCCGTTAGAACCTTGGGATCTTTATGGCTCAAAAGACCGCGCCGACAAAAAATTGAATGCGGCAATGAAGAAGTTTGACGAAAGGGCTGAAGATAAGACAGTTTCTTTTAGGGAATTAATGCTACTCATTCATGAAGTTCGTGCATTGGCAGCTGGTTTTACTAAAAAGGTCAGGGCTGAAAGTGTGATGATTGCCTCTCAAGGGAATGAATCAAACCTTGAGAACATGCAAAAGAAGCAAAAAGAAAAAGGCTCGATTGTCACAGAGTTAACAGGCGAGTGCATGAAGGTAGGGGCATCAGCCTTTTTCTCAAGCTCAACTCCAGAGAAGCTAGAACTCATTCAGAAAGCAGCTAATTTTGGATTGACAGCCGCGGGTGCCGGAAGCATAGCACTATCGAAAGTCATGGGCGGTCAACAACAAGTTCAAATCCAGGCATTGCAAGCTCGTAGTCAAGTTTTGACATCACGTGAAACAGCAGAACGTCAAGCTGAGTCGCAAAACTCGGAAGGGCAGCAAGCGAACCAAGCGTTCCAACAGTTCCTTCAGTCAGACCATGACGCAGCGACAAAAGCAATTGGACAGGGATAATTTTTTTTTAGGAAGTATTAGAAATGGCATCAAAAAGAGAAAACATTAAGCTGAAAAGCACAGAAAGCGATCACTGCTACTACACAACGAGAAAACAAAGTGAACACAAAAGACAGGATCAAGCGTAAGAAATACGACCCGACTCTTCGTAAAAAAGTTCTCTACAAAGAAGCGAAGTAGATTTATAGACATGTAGCTTAGGCTTTAGCCTGAGCTTGTTTTTGCGGGTTTTAACCCGCAATGTCAGTTGTCAAAAGCCCTTTTTGGAAAAATAAATAGGCTGAAAGCCTCAAAATTGCAACAGCCCGTGGGCATCGCCCCGGGTTAAGATTGTGAAATAAAAATGGCAGCCTGAAGGGCTGCAGGAAGAACAGGGAATCCTGCAGCCCTTCAGGCTGCCATTTTTATTTTAATCCAATAAACCAGGGCGATGCCCCTGGCCTGTTGCAATTTTGGCCTTTCAGGCCAGTCAAAGCAAGCACTCAGGCTGAAAGCCTCAAAATTGCAACAGCCCGTGGGCATCGCCCCGGGTTAAGATTGTGAAATAAAAATGGCAGCCTGAAGGGCTGCAAGATGTTAGGAATTATGCAAGTGTCTCTTTTGGTTACTTAGTGGCGATTTAAAACGTTTTCCTAAATCAACAAAGAATTTATGAATTTGTTTTTCGGGCAAGGGCACGGGCAGGGATAATTTTTAGGGAGCCGGTAATATAGTGTTTGAAATAGATGTAGCAAAGCAGTACCTGTTTCCAAGGTGGCGTCGTCTTTCCCTATCTATCATCAGTCTCATTGCGCTTCTAGTCATCAGCCTAGTGGTTTGGCTCATTTTAACCTTTTTTTCTGTGACCACAAGCCTTGAAAAAGGGTGGATGGAAAAACTGGTGACCTTGTCTGCACCCGTCAGGATTTCTCCTACAGATGACTATTTCCGCTCCGACTACTACTTAGCAGACACCCTCAGCCATAAGGCAGACTACACAACCCGCACGTTGAAAGAACGGGTTGCAAAGCCTCTAGCGTTGTACGATCCAGTCATTGACGAGCCAATTTCGGGCGATTGGATAAAAACCGACCAAGATCTTCTAAAAACAGTCTATAGCTCTATAGAAGAGTTAAAAAAAGAGATACCTGACTTGCAAACCTCTTTTTATGAAGTGGCTTCAGTTGGCATAAAACTCAACATGAAGCGGCTTGTGGAAGGCTCTTGGGTAGAAAGCGCTCTTTCCCACACTCTTTTTGCCCTTAATTTCGACCCACAAAATTCTTCTGTCTCCAAAATCATGTTGCAACCTCCTATTTCTAAGGGTGAGTTGTTTACACTGCCATCAAAAGGGGTCTTATTACCTCGACAATACTATGAGGCAGGGGTTTTGATGGGAGATCCGGAGCCATTTCCTACGAGCAAACAACCCTAACCTCTAAACAAGAGGTGAAACATCCCATCCATGTGGCAGGTTTTTACGATCCCGGCCTCCTTGGAATGGGCGGTAAGTTTTTGCTTGTGAACAGCAATTTATTATCGATGATCCGCTCAAATACCCATCAAGATGGTATTCCTGGCACTGAAGGGATTTCGTTAAAATTTTCAAATCTTGACCTTGCAGACCAGGTTAAAGCAAAACTGACAAAAGCGTTTGAAGAAAAGGGGATAGCCCCGTTTTTTCAGGTTGAAACATTCAAAGATTTTGATTTTGTCAAACCATTTTTAAGAGAGCTAACAAGCCAGAAAAACCTATTCACCCTATTGTCCGGACTGATTTTGGTCGTTGCCTGTTCTAACATCATTTCCCTTCTGATTATCCTTGTGCACGATAAGAAAAGAGAAATTGCCATTTTGCGAGCATTAGGGGCCTCTAGTTTTAGCATCGCTTTTATTTTTGCTTTTTCTGGCCTGGTGATAGGAATCGTAGGCAGCTTACTTGGTGTCGGAGCCACCGCAGCAACTTTGCACTTTGTGCCGGATATCCTCGACTTTCTAAGCTGGCTACAAGGCTTTTCAGCCTTCCAGAACTTCTTTGGATCTGGCGCGCTAGACATTTCGATGTCGACCGATACGTTGATCTGGGTTTTTGTGATGACCACAGCGCTTTCCCTATTATCAGGTCTGATTCCTGCAATGAAAGCGTGCAAACTGAAACCTTCGGAGGCTTTGAAATCGGAATGAAGAAGACCGTTTTATCTGCAAAAGCTTTGAAGAAGACTTTTTACACACCCGACCCGATGCCTTTTGATTCGCGGTGTTGATCTAGAGGTAGAATCGGGCGAGTGTGTTGCCATTGTTGGCAAATCGGGGGATGGAAAAACAACCCTTTTGCACCTGCTTGGGCTGCTGGATGAACCAACAAGCGGAGAGTGTAGAATTCTGGGAGAGCTTGCTACCGAGCATAACCGCTCTAAGCTAAGACGCCACTCGATAGGCTTTGTTTTTCAGGCGTTTCATCTACTTGAAGAGCTGAACCCTCTGGAGAATTTGTTAATGGGCGCGAAAGTCAGGCGTGAAAATGTAAGCCGAGGAAGCGATACCTACAAAAGAGCCTGCGATCTTTTAGAACGCTTTGGCTTGGGTGAAAGGATCAATTTTTCGACTAAGCTGTTGTCTGGGGGAGAAAAGCAACGGGTTGCCCTTGCGCGTGCTCTTCTTTCGTCGCCTGAGCTGATTTTAGCTGACGAGCCAACGGGCAACCTCGATGCTGAAAATGGGGCTTTTATTCAAGAACAGCTTCTTTCTTTAAGAAATGAAGGGAAAGCTGTGGTGGTTGTCACTCACGATGAGGCCTTCGCCAAAAAAGCCGACCGCTCCCTCCGGTTAGATAAAGGTATACTTAAAGTAGTAAACCCTTGCCCGTGCCCTTGCCCCTGCCCTTGCCCGAATTTTAACTAAAAAACCCTTTTTGAATAGTTGTTATAGAACTTTTGCCAAGAAGTTTTCGGGCAAGGGCACGCACACGGGGCAAGGGTAGATTTGTGGGATAAAGCCAAGGGTGCAATTGACCAAAATCTTTTTTTTAGGTACCTCTTGATTCTAAAGAGGGAAGAGAGGCATGGCGTTTGTCCGTCTATTGAAAGACCGTCCATTTATGGCGGTCGTAGGATTTTTCCTATTGTGCGGATTGTGTCTCTCTTTTCTTTCTTTAAGTGAATGGTGTAGTGAGACTTGTGCAGAAGTCCATAATTTTCGCTTCTTCGGTTATCCTTTTGATCTGATGGGCATAGGGTTTTTCTCTGTGGCCCTTTCTCTGTGGTCTTTGAACCTTTTTTCAGAAGGAAAAACGCTCTATTTCTTAGGGCTGATGCTGAGTGGTGCGATAGGGGCCGAAGTGTGGTTTATTTTGATCCAAAAAATTGTGATTCAAGCCTTTTGTCCGATCTGTTTGTGTATTGCTGCCTCTGTTCTGTTTGCCGCTATTGGTCTCCTGCTTGAAGGGGGACTTCAACTTAAAAAATCGCTTTCACCTGGAGATCCTGTTATGTTACGTCAAGCCCGCCGCCGCACCATTCCCCCACTTTTTACTTTAGTGATCGGATTTTTAATCGCCTTTTTTGGTGTGTTAAAACCGGAAAGTACTTTTGCCGCAGGCTCTTCAGAGAAAGAAGATCCTATTTTTGGGAACCGTTCAACCCAAATTGAGGTTTATGTCATTTCTGACTGGTTTTGTAAGGCTTGTCGAAAATTGGAGCCCAATTTAGAGGTCATCCTTCCTGACGTAATGGACAAGGCAAGTGTCATCTTTGTCGACAGAGCTATTCACAATGAAAGCCTTAACTTTTTGCCCTACAACTTATCTTTTATGCTCAAAGAAAAAGATAAGTATTTAAAAATTCGGCAGGCAATGAGCGCCCTTAGTTTGAAAACAAAAGTGCCGACCCAAAAGGAAATTCAAGAAGCAGTTACATCTCTTGGGGTTACATACCAGCCTTTGCAGTTTGTCGATATTGACAGTGGACAAAGGTTTTTCCAAGGCATTGCACAAACTTTTCAGGTAAACAGCACTCCTACCATCGTGATCGCGAACAAGAGAAAGGTAGAGGCGAAAAAATTGATTGGGAACGAAGAAATCACGAAAGAGAATATCCTCAGTTGGATAGACAAACTAAAATAACGTGGATTTCCCACCCCCTGCCGAAATTTATCAAAGGCCTGATATGCAGATCGTCTCTGTAGCCACTATTTGGAATCAGGCACCCCACAATGCTTTCCCCGATCTTATTTCCTTTAAAGGAGCTCTTTATTGCACGTTTAGAGAGGCCAAGTCTCATGAAGGAGTCAATGGATCGATTAGGATATTAAAAAGCATCGATGGCTCTCAATGGGAACCGGTCGCCTTCATTGAAAAAGAGGGAGTCGATTTAAGAGATCCACGGTTTGCTCTGATGGGCGATCGCTTGCAACTGATTGCAGGAGGGATTGTTTGGGATCAGAATGGCAAGTT
>CAVXVG010000008.1:0-10059 GCA_963765145.1 Parachlamydiales bacterium | reverse complement strand
CCCCTCTACCAATCCCTGAACCTACGACCCCTCCGCAGCAGCATCCACCGGCACCGCCCCAAACCGCCTTTCCTTCAATGGATATCAGAGAGCTGGCCAAGAGCAGAAAAGAACAGTTTGAACAAATGCAACTGGCGAAAAAACTTAAGTTAGACGCTGAAGCTGAAGCTGCACGCCTAGCGAAACTACCGGCTAAGGGCAGAGTTCTCGAAAAAAGAGAATTGTCAAAAGAGGAAGATCAGAACTTCAGCACATCAATTAATGCATACGACCTCTTAGAGACTTTTAACTACGAGATGAATGAACGCAGAGATCAAATACGAGATTATCATGAACGCGCGCAATTTGTTTATGGGGCCGCCAGTGCAGCCGAACTCCCTACAGCTTACCGAATTGCTATTTGTCTCTTTGTCTACCTTAGAATTTCCAAAGCTTACGATTCTGCGGCGGAAGACGAAGGAAAAATGAGGCTAGAGGGACAAAGGAAATTTTGGATGCAAGGACTCACTGCTTTGAAGGTAAATACCGAAACCTTAACAAACAATTATGACCCAACTTCCAACCCAGACTATAGCTTTATAGACGGATGTATCGAACGTTGGAAAGCACAGTTCTAGTAATATTAGGACAATAAGTCATAATTTTATTTTTTAAATTAAGGAAACTGTCGTAGGCCTCAGTTTTTTACACTTCTTTTAGGGATTTTGCTGTCGATTACTACAAGGTTTACACCCCAAAGACGTGCTTAATGCAGGGCAAAAATAGGCCCTTATGGGCCTATTTTTATTCCGAATAATAGCTAATTCCCTTCCCACTTGAAATTAAACAACAAAAAATTGCATACTAATTATTTCAAATCAAGATTGTAGGTTTTATGTCTTTTTTATACTTCCCCTCTTACAACAATGAATCATTTAATTTCACTACATCCTCAACTATTAAAGCTTATGAAGCCTTAAGCAAAGCTTGTGAGGCTTCAACTAGTAAAGCTCATGAACCGCAAGCTTTCCAACCCCTTTCTCCAGTAGAACAACCGCTTCAACCTGTTACTGCCAAAATTGAACAAATGATCGAATGGTTTCCCCCCTTTAAAGTCGCTGAATTAGTGGGAGATACCCCTACCTTGCTTAAAGATAACGAAGTTGCATTTGACGATGAGGCTAAAAAGATCATTGATTTTGTTAGCAGAGAACTTGAAGAAGAGAAAGCAATTGTTCTGACGAAAAATAACGAACAACTAGACGTTAAAGTAGAGAAACCAATTATTTTGTTAAACTCAAAGGAAAACTGGCAAAAAAAGTTCATCAGTAAATTACAAGAACTCTCTAACAAAATTTCTGACTCAACTTACATATTGTTTAAAGATTCTCTATTAGAATTAAACGCAAGTGATCTAAAAGCACTAGAACAAGCTATTGAGAGCCCTATGGCTAGCAAATATCGTCCAAGAGATTATATCGATGAATACATCCTCAGGTTTAATAACGGACAGTCATTGGTTGTCAATAGAGCATCCATCTACCGCCTTGCATTAGGGATGCAAGAAAATAAAAAGCCTTTTCAGATCAACTACGATCAGCAGACGATCTCTTTGGACATGAGCCAAAATGAATATTTTGAATATCTTGCTCTCACTAGTGAAAAACTTCATGCAGAAGCTAAACGCATTCAAAGATCACCCTACCAATGCGAAATTCTCGAAAGAAGATCGTTGACAGCAAGTGAAGATGTGGATTTCAGCAACTCAGTTTATGCAGGCGACCTCTTAAATACTTTTATTTCTGAGATGAAAGAGCGCAAACAACATACAGTAGGTTATCATGAACGCGCGCAATCTGTTTATGGAGTCGCAACTGCAGGCGAACTTCCTACAGCTTACCGAATTGCTATTTGCCTTTTTGCTTATCTTAAAATTTCCAAAGCTTATGGTTCTGTTGCGTCAGAAGAAGGCAAAACGAAGCTGGAACTCAAAGGGAGTTTTGGCTTCAAAAGCTCCTTGAATTAAAAGTAGATCCTGCAGCGTTAGCATACAGTTACGACCCAAACTATGTTTTTATAAATGGATGTATCGAAGCTTGGAACTCACAGTTTCAACGTTAAGGTGAATTTATCCGGTTCACCTTTAAGTCCCTCTTAGGAACTTACATTTGGCAGAATCACCTCTTCTGAAAAAAATCTTCCCAAGGCTGGCAAAAGCTTTAGCTAAATCGTTGGAGGAAACTCTTACTGGCTCTTCCGGCTCTACAACCCGTTTACCTGTCCAGTCCTGCTGGATGCGGCAATGCGGCCGATATCTTCGGTAGCGACCATGGCGAACGGCTTATCTGCAGGCATGAGAAAACTACGGATCACGCCTTCATCGCGAGCCGAAGCTACATCCCCAGAGTGAATTCTCGAGAAACCATCCAGGACGCAGGAAGGTGAGCGGAATCGACAATGTTGAGAGTGCTTCCTCCAGCATCGTGCGCTGAGTGAGGAGGTTGTTCTCGTGGGCGTCTGCACCAATGGTTGAAAGGCAGAGCACTCGGGATGGGCGAGCCTCCTTCAGTGCTTTGGCATCTTCCATTTCTGCGATTGCTACTTCAGCTCCTTGATCGATCCATGCCTGTCCTTTTTAAGGGATATAATGAAACACCCAAAGATAGCTAGTAAAAGGGGTCGGGCCTAGGGGGTTGATTTAAGGTGATTTCGCTCTCAAAAAATTAAGGTAAAAATTACCTTCACTCCGCAGCGCGTTTGGAGTGCTAAACTCCTGTTTAGCTTTCACTTTCACTGATAAGTCAAAGCTAAACAGGAGTTTAGCACGGCCTTGTTGCATAATTGTTATCAGCTTTTCGTTTTTCCTGCAGCCTTACAGGCTGCCATCTTTATTTTCTGCCCTTAACCTGGGGCGTTGCCCGCAGGCTGTTGCAACTATCCGGCTTTCAGCCGGAAAATCTCTATACACATTTCATTGGCCTGAAAGGCCAAAACTGCAACAGCCCAGTGGCAACGCCCTGGGTTAAGTTGGAGAATAAAATTGGCAGCCTGTAGGGCTGCAGGATTATGCAACAAGGCCGTTTAGCACTCCAAACGCTAACGCGAATTAAGGACAAAATTTGATAGCAATAATTGGACTGCAAAAGCTGCTTAAATCAACCCCCTAGGCCGGGTCTGCCACAGGTCTCCAAGGCATTTAAGCCAGGCAACTATCTTTTTCGCTTGCGGTCTTTTAGATCGGCAAGCTCTTGCAAAGCACCTACTGCTTGACGAAGTGTTGTTCTTTGATCAGGGCTGAAATGTGTCAACTGCTGTATCAAAGAAAAGAGCTTTTGGCCCCCTACTTCCTCGATTGCCAACTTCAAAGAGTCGACAGAAAAACCAACGACGCCTACCTTACCAGCCTTGAAGCAGTCATTGCTTTTCAGATCAGGATCTTGCGCAAAGTTTAAAAATGTATCAATAAGAGCAATTCCGAATATAAAAGTCTGAATTTTTTTCGTTTTCTCTACTGCTTGGCCAAAAAGGTTAAGTTGTTCTTTTGTATTTTTTTCTGCTAAAGCTGATTTAATCAGTTCAGTAAGACTCTTCCATTCACCTTCGGGAATAATGGTAAAAATTTTATCGTTCGTTTCGGCAGCAGGAGAAGGAGGCCAATTTCGGGTCTTTTTGTGAATTTCAATTAAAACATCTAAAACATCCGGGATCAGATCTTCTTCTTTTGTGGGAATTCTGACTACACCATCAAAGTCGGTCATAGGAAAGCCGAAAGCTAATTGACCATCTTTCAATTTAAACAGTAAATTTTCCCTTTTGTAATCGAAGTAGAGCGTTCCTTCTGTTCCCAAGCGATCTAAAGCCTCTGCCGAAGCTGAAAGGCTTTGGTAAATCGTTTTAAAGGGAATGTCTTTTGGATCTAAACGTTCATAAAGTCCGGAAAGATCTCCTTCATACAAATCGAAGTATTGATTTTGCTCAATTGTTACTGGGGGGCGTATAATCTGGGAGCTTTGATCCTTTGGATACCAGCTCCATATCCAATCTAGAATGGAAGCTCCGGTTTTTGCTGAGTTCAATGCCTGCGAATTATGAAAAACTTTTTTCGCCACTTCTATTATCTTAACTTCTGTATCTGTAACTAAATCGGCTTTTACTTTATAAACAATTCCATTGCTTCCTTCCTGTAGAAAGATCTCATTCTCTTTTTCTTTTCTATGAATGATGATAGCTTGTTTTTCCCCTCCCCAATTAAGAGAGATGCCTAATTTTTTGTCTGAATATCTATCTTCTTTAGAGCATAAAACTTTAGCAGCTTGCCATTTGTGTTGAGCACTTGCTTTGGCTGAAAAAAGAGCTTTTTTTGCCACTTCTTTTAATTGATCGGCAGGTTGATCAGGCTGAAATAGGATATTCCAAGTGGGATGATTATTTATTTTAATAACAGAAGACGACATAGTACAAAGATTATAACAAATAATTGTTCTTTAGATCAACAAGTCGGATACGGATGAAAATATTATAATAATCGCAGGATCTCGAGGCGCGGCCCCTTTCATTGGGCTCGGCTCTGTCGCGCAAGATCGCACTTGAAAAAAACTCTCTTTGAACCCACATGTCATGTTGAGTGCTTAAGAAGAAGGCTAGTGGGCAACGTTTTGAAAAACTCGTTTCTGGCATGTATTTGGGGGAAATTTCGCGTCTAGTTATCCATGATTTATTGGTGAAGCGAGCTTCCTTTCACGCATGTGCGAAGCACGTTTGCGGAATCATTTTAATGCTGGTGTCCGAGGGGCATATTCTGCTTCCCGTTCTTCAAGGCTGATTTGGATGTTTTCATAGCAAAATTCATCTCAACTTTGGGAAGCACAGCCAGCAAAAAAGAGAAGAGGGAGAAGGTACTTTAACATGTAAAGTGTGGGGCAACTTGGACTTGAACCAAGGACCAGCGGGTTATGCAGCTTTTCGTTGCCAATTGACGTATATCCTACTCAAACCTAGAAGTTAACTTTATCAAAAACTTTTGCTTTTAGCCAAAGGGAAACGCTCACGAGGCTAATCAAAACCGGAACCTCCACTAAGGGGCCAATAACAGCTGCAAAAGCTTGGCCTGAATCAATCCCAAAGACGGCAATAGCCACAGCAATCGCAAGCTCAAAATTGTTAGAAGCAGCGGTAAAGCTTAAAGTGGCTGACTGCTCATAATTTGCCCCTGCCTTATAGGACAGATAAAAGGAGAGTATGAACATTAGGAGAAAATAAATGCATAAAGGAAGGGCTATGATCATCACATCAAAGGGTAGTTGAACGATGTACTCTCCTTTGAGTGAAAACATCACTAAGATAGTGAATAAAAGTGAAATCAAAGTGATAGGCGAAAGAAGGGGCATTAAGCGGTTTTCATACCATTCTTTTCCTTTAGTTCTAATTCCTACAATTCTTGTGATCAAGCCTGCTAAAAAAGGAATGCCTAAATAAATAAAAACGCTGTTAGCAATCTCTCCAATGGAAATGTTAACGACGCTTCCCTTTAATCCAAAAAAATCGGGTAAAAGAGTGATGAAAATATAAGCATAAACGGGGAAGAAAAGAATTTGAAAAACAGAATTAAAGGCCACTAGGCCTGCGCAGTACTCTCTATCTCCTTTCGCCAGATCATTCCAGACGATCACCATGGCAATACAACGAGCAAGGCCTATTAAAATCAAGCCAACCATGTAAGCGGGGTAAGCGGGGAGAAAAATAATGGCTAAAAAGAACATGAGTACAGGACCAATTAACCAGTTCTGAACTAATGAGAGGCTGAGCACCTTAATATTTCGAAAGACTTGTCCCATCTTTTCATATTTGACTCTGGCAAGAGGTGGATACATCATTAAAATTAGGCCAATCGCAATAGGAATGTTAGTCGTTCCATGTTGAAATTGATTAATGACAGTGCGGATATTAGGATAGAGATATCCGATTCCGACTCCAATTGCCATGGCCAGAAAAATCCACAGTGTCAAATAGCGATCTAGAAATGATAAGCGATCTGTCATGTTTTCATTTTATTGAGTTAATGTTCCGCCTTTAGAAATGGTGATAGTCCGTTTTGCTCTTTTGGCAACATTCATATCATGAGTCACCAAAACAATGGTACGGCCTTCTTCATTAAGTTCTGTCAAAAAGTTAATCACATGTTGGCTCATTTCAGGGTCCAAATTTCCCGTAGGTTCATCAGCAAGAATAATAGCAGGATCATTAGCCAGCATCCTAGCTAGAGCAATGCGCTGCTGTTGGCCTACACTGAGCTCAGATGGTGTATGATCCATCCGATCGCTGAGTCCTACTCTTTCTAATAGAGCCTCAGCTCTTTCTTTTTGAGTCTTTTCATCCATTCCGCTCAAAAATAAGGGAACCTGAACGTTTTGTATCGCTGAAAGGTAAGGGATCAAGTTAAATGTTTGAAAAACAAAACCCATTTTCTTTTGGCGAAGGCGAGCTCTTTCGTTTGGATTTAAATCATAGAGAGAGTCTTCATCAACAAGGATTTGCCCGAGTGAAGGCGAAAGCATGCCGCCTAGCATCAAAAGCAGTGAACTTTTCCCACTTCCACTAGGACCAATAATCGAGGCGAAGTCACCTTTTGAAATGGTCAAAGAGACATCATCAATAGCTCTGACCTCTTGGCTGCCTTTCTTATAAATTTTACTGACGTTTTTAACTTTTAACATGGTTATAGCTCCTGTAAAACAATAGAAGGATCAAGACGAGTTGCATAACGAGCGGGAAAGTAGCTCGCAATGAGTGTCATGGCAATTGAAAGCGTTAAAGATAAAGGAAACAAATGCCACAAAGGAAGCACGGGAACACCTGCTACTAAAGGACCTAAAATAATGGCAAGAATCGTGCCTAATAAGTAACCTCCAATGCCCCCGATGATTCCTAAGACTAATGCCTTCAATAAAAAAACTTTAAGCACTGTTGAAGAGCTAGCTCCTAGGGCGACCAAGGTTCCAATTTCTCTTTTCCTTTCATAGACATTATTGTACATGTCATTGGCAATGCTTGCGCCGCCAATCCCAATAATAATAACTAGAAAAAGAGTAGAGAGGCTCTTCATGAGTTGATTTGTGCGGACTTGAGTGTCAACAATTTGAGAAATTGTGATCACTTTAGCATCGGGAATTAAGTTGTTTATTTTAGCGATAAGTCCTTTAGAGATTTGCTCACAGCACCCAACCACTTCAATAGCATTAACTACAGCACCCTTACCAGTTAAGTCCTGCACGGTATGTAAGTGTGCAAAGATACGTGAATCATCCACAGTTCCTGTTTGAGGGAGAACAGCTGATACTTTAAAAGATGAGTCAAGCATCGCAATTTCATGACCTTCTTGCAATTTTAACTTTCTAGCTATGTCCGAACCGACAAGTACTTCGTCTGACTCTAAATTTTCAATAACGCGTTTGCGAACTAACGTCTCTTTAGGGGGCTTATTTGTTAATCCAAAGATGTCTGCAACATTTCCACAGCTTTTAGGCCTTGAGAAGATACCAGCGCCTTGCCAGGATGCCTTGCTTTCAAACTCATTCTTAGGAAGTATTCCTGTTAAAGTGACTTGAGTGTCATTGATGTTAACGGGAACAGAAAGCTTCGGAGAAAGATTATCCAATCCTTCTAAATTAGAAGTTGTTAAAAGCGTTACGTATTCTTCTGGCAACTCACCTGTTTGCAAATCTGCGCTGTAATAATCAACTAAGGTTGCATCTGGATGTAAAATGAGCACGTTTGCCCCTAATGCATCGAGCTCTTTTGCAACGGCTTTTTCCGAATAAGTCGCAAGGGTATTTATTGTCACAATCACTGCAATTCCTAAAATGATAGCAAGTCCACTTGTGACGAGTTTGTTTTTACGTTTTACAATTTCGCGAAAAACTAAAGTATTCAACTTCATTTATTTTCTCCTTATTTGCATTTTCCACCAGGACAGCAACCGCCTGGTCCGCATCCGCCAGGTCCACAGCACCCAGATACGGCATTCTGTAAATCAGATATAAAGTGATCTTTACTTGTAGCGCCTTTGTACTGACCTATCTTTTCAGCTGGAGGAGCAATAAGAACCGTCATTGCTTCATTAGAGTGTGTATCAATGGCAAGTTGGCTTAAAAAGTTTTGTTCCTGAATGTCCGAAGGGTTAATCATGATGATTTCAGCAGCACTCCCAAAACGAGAATCTGCCTTAAAATCTTTAACGCCCTGAAGAGCTGCTGCATTGTTGAGTGTTTGTTCGTTCTGCAAACACAAAAAGACAAGCTTCTTGTCTTGAAGCGCTTTTAAACAGCTTGCCATTGCAGGAGATACAAGAGAGCCAATCAGTTGTTGCTCTGTAAAAGAAGAAGAAAAGCTTCCTGTGACAGCTCCGCTAGGAGCTAGAACCAATACAAAGGGCATTGGAGATCTCTTTAAATTAAACTTTTCAATGATTAGAATTTTCAGAGGGGTCACTTGCGTTAACTTTAACAAAAACAGCTTGATCCCCGATCTTTTCCGAAACCTGGTC
This sequence comes from Parachlamydiales bacterium, assembly GCA_963765145.1. Lineage (GTDB taxonomy): Bacteria > Chlamydiota > Chlamydiia > Chlamydiales > JAJFMK01 > JAGVKY01. The sequence continues at coordinate 1,538 of CAVXVG010000008.1, read as the reverse complement.
AAACACTTTTTGAGATCGCAAGGTGCGTTCATTCGGATCTTTATAAAAAAAGATAAAAAGATGCTTATTTTTTTGAACTGCTTGTTCTATGTTAGGCATTCCTTGCTCTGCAAAGAGACGTGGGGTGGCTGAAAAAATAAGTAGGCTAAATAAAATAAACTTCATGAAATGCTTATTCATTCTCAATTAGATTCCTTGTTTTGATAAACTTTTTCTTTGATTTTCCCGATCTCTTCTAGAACAGACTCTAATCTTTTTAAGTCTTCATTAAAGATGGGATATTCCTGACTACAGTCTTGCAAGCATTTAAGGTTGTTCTCAAGGTCATGACAATTTTTCTTAGAAAGGGAGTAGAGCATCCAATTTTCGAAGCGAGTCGCTTACTACCATCTCACGTTCTTTCATGTAAGAAAGATGTTTAGATATTTTTACCTGTGGCAGCTGTAATACTTGCTGAAAGTGAGAGACACAAAGGGGGGTCTTAGAAAGTAAATTTAAAATTCTAAGGCGGGTTTCGTCGCAAAAGCACTCATAAACTTGAATAAGCTTCATCGTATAAATTCCTTTATCATTGTATAAATAAAAAACACCCCAAGTAGAGATTGTCTTAAGTAATCCTATTTATATTCGTTATAATGAATATTCTGCAATAGGAATATTCCTGTAGGGGAGTTTTCTCAGTGTGCAATCTAGGATCATTCTTGACTTTGTGGGGGATCGTGGTCGCTATCTTTTGCAACTTTGTGGGCTGGTTGATTTAATTATAAATTATTTAAATCCAAGGGGTCGTGCCTAAGATTTTGCGATAATGCAAATCCCCTTCCCCCTTCAGGCATCATGCAGAGCTTGTTGCCTCTCCAGGCAGCTCAATAAGTGGAGGCTTTTACCCATGGAGTTGCTATGGGCTGTTGCAATTTTAGCCTTACAGGTCAATGAAAACGTATATAAAGATTTTTCGGCTGAAAGCCGGATAGTTGCAACAGCCTGTGGGCAACGCCCCAGGTTAAGGGGCAAAAATAAGGCCATTTCCCTTCACGCATGCGCGGGAGCACTTGCGGAACAATTTATTAATCGCAAAATCTCGAGGCCTGGCCCCTTTTATTGGCTGTTTATAAGTTTAGTGTCACAGGTTGGCTTTCGCCAGATGCAGTAAAAGCCACGATTCCATAGTGATACACTTTATTCTTCATCCTATTATACAAATTTAGTTTGTCAGTGTTTCTGTTATCAATTGTATTAATTAACTTGTTGTCTTGAAGTATCTTATATCCTATTACATTCGGATCATCACTGGCATTCCAGGATAAAAGGTGAATAAACTCTTCTTGCGTTAAAAACTGATTATATTGAATTTCACCATGAAAATTCGTAGGTGGTTCTGTTGGCTGAACAGTGACTATGGCAACAATAGGCGAACCTGAACATCCCGAGGAGAAGTTGGGGTAATGGTATATGTTGCAGTTCCAGATGAGCTGCCGGTAGTTGTTAAAGTTTGAGCGATCGTAGATCCACTTCCGCTTGATGCGCCTGCGACCGCA
>CAVXVG010000007.1:0-40174 GCA_963765145.1 Parachlamydiales bacterium | reverse complement strand
GCTGTCGCCCACATCAATCGCCGTGTTGTTGATAACGAGCTGGTAGCTCGATGTCGCAACGCCCCCCGGAAAAGCGTGCTTGGTCTCGGCGATGCTGAAGCCCGCATTGAAGGCCGTTAGATAGTCATTGATGCGCCGCTCATAAGGCTTCACCACGGTCTTGGTATGGGCATCGAGTTTCGCGCGCACCATCTCTTTTTGTTTATCGATGCGGTCCTTCTCCGCCACCAACGCACTATAAGCGGAACAAAGGGCAGCGACAGTTTCACTATGCCGGGTCTTGATCGCCCGGCGACGTATGAGTTCGGCCTCAGCGGCTTTCACGTCGGCAGCACCGGTCGCAGCCTTCTTCTCGGCGATTTGCTTATTGACGGCGCGAATTGCGCCGTTCGTAGCTTCTGTGAGGGCAGCAACTGCTTCATAGGCTGCGAGTGCCAGTTGCAAATGATCGTCTAGGGCGATCGGCTCCAGCGGGGTCAGGCTTTGCGATCAAGCAAACCGAGAGCCGCTACAGCAAGAGCGCGGACGGTAAGGGCAATGTCAGACGACAGCGCAAGGGGAGCGGCATCAAAGGCACAGTATTTCGCCCAAAATTCGCTGCCCGCGTTGTGCAGCCTCTTCAATAAGCATCTTCCCTTTTGCCACATCTTTAGGAATGCCCTCTCCTTCCAAGTAGATATTGCCTAGATGGTAAAGCGCTTCAGGGTGCTTCTGGTCGGCAGCTCGTGTATAAAGGGCGATTACTTCGTCTTTACGCTGTTTTGCTTCAGCAGAAATTTCTATAGCGCATCCTAAGTAGAAAAGAGAGTGAGGATCGTTTTGTTCTGCCGCAGCGTTTAGCCACTTTTCTCCGGTTTTTGAATCATAAATATCACTCTTCTTAGACAAATAGAGGCGCCAAAGAAGTTTCTGCGCATCTAAGTATCCTTTCTCGGCAGCGATCTCTAAATAACCAATGGCCTCTTTGAAATTCTTTTTCAGGTAATTCTCTTTTCCAAAATAAAAAGCACCCAAGAGTGCTGCGCTATGCACATGGCCGGCTTTTGCAAGAGCCTTCAATTTTTGCAGCCCCTCCTCAACGTTTTGTCGAACCCCTTTCCCCTCGATCAATGCAAACGCAACCGCATGTTCGGCATCTTTGTCTCCTTGCTTTGCCGATTTTTGGAACCAATCGAAAGCAGCTTTGTTTTCCACTCGCTCAATCCTTCAGAAAATATCCGTCCCAGGTAGTAAAGAGCGGTGGGGTCACCCTCTTTGCCCGCTTCAAGGAATAGGGTATGCGCTTTTGGGTAGTCTATAGGGACATTTGCCCAGCCAAAAAAGCATTGTTTTGCGAAAAGAAACTCTGGCATCGATATGCCCCCTTTTACAGCGATTTCAAGATATTTTGCCGCAAACGCGCCATCTCTTTTAACGGCTATGTCCCCATCTAGATAAATTTTCCCTAGACTGTAGGCAGCTGAAGGTTCTTTAAGGTTTGCAGCACGGGAAAGGTAATCCAAAGCGCGTGTATCATCTTTTTTTACCCCCTGCCCTAGCCAGAAATATTTTCCTAAGACTGCGAGAGAGTAGGGCTGAGCATCATTTGCAGCTGCCTTAATATGCCATTTTCGCGAATCATCGTAACTCTGGCGGACTCGATGCCAAGACCGCACAAAATCCCCATTTGCATTTGGGCAAACGTATCCCCAGCGATTGCAGCAGCTTCAACCCACTTTGCTCCTCCTTCTGATCTGCTTCAACCACGTTGCCATTGATCATCAAACCGCCCAGAAATACATGTGAGCAGCTGATCCCTCTTTAGCCTTTTTTTGATCACTTAACATTTCTGGAGGAAAGAGCATCGGCTCCACTATCTTAACTGTTTCATGAGCCGTGGCCTAAATTCATCTCTTTTTGGGTTATTGAAAATGACCTCTACGCACCCATGTCTTGACGCACCTCTTTTATTAGATCGAACTTGAGCTGGTGCTTTAAGCCACTTTGGCAACACATTGTAAAGGACGGATCGCACTCCATTATTCGAGTGATTTCCAATCCCCGTCACAATTGTTATCTTGGAGGTATTATTCTCTCGCGCTTCTTCAAAAAGCTCTTTCACCTTGGCTTTAGCAGCCTGTACTCGAAAGCCATGTAAGTCAAATGAATACTCCATTGGATAAACTTGAAGAGAAAAAGTAAGCCCTGTAACGACATAAAGACCTTCGTGCAATGTGAGTGTGCAAATCCTATCGTGATCGAAGATAATTTAAAAATAAATACGAAGCTCCGAGCGGCTCCAACGCTTCAATTTCTTGGTTGTTACTTCATTGCTAAATTTGGCTAAGATAGTACTCAACCGCCTCTCTTACTAATTTTGTTTCTTGAGACATGTCCACAAAGGATTTCTCAAAAAGAATAGATAATGCTATTGTGGTGGAAATTGGGTTTTGGGGATTCACAAGGAACTAGGTAAATGCTATCACCAGATATCCCGTATCCTCTTGAAAAAGTGACAAAAGCTGTCCTCTTTTTAAAAAACTTTATCACAAATCCAAACATTCAAGTGGGAGACTACACCTACTATGATGGAGGGACTAGAGGAGAAAAGTTTGAAACTGAGAATGTGATTTTTGCCAGATCTTGTCGGCTGATTATCGGTAAATTTTGCCAGATTGCTTATGGAACTAAATTTCTTTTAAGTGATGCAAATCATCAAATGAGTGGTTTTTCTACTTTTCCGTTTTTCATTTTTGGCAACATGGCCGAAGGATGCCCCGAATGGGCTGATTATAAGCTAGACCTTCCTAATAAAGGAGATACGGTTATTGGAAACGATGTCTGGTTTGGACATGAGGCAATGATCATGCAAGGGGTAAAAATTGGCGATGGAGCCATTATCGCAGCGAGAAGCGTAGTCGTCAAAGATGTCCCTCCCTATACCATTGTCGGAGGCAATCCAGCCAAAATTCTCCGACATCGCTTTTCGAACGAAGTCATAGAAAAACTACTCAAAATACAGTGGTGGAATTGGGACTATGAAAAAATCACTCGCAATATTTCAGCTATTGTGGGCGCCGATATCGAAGCACTTTTGAGGGCTAAATGAAAGAAGCTAGTCATCTAGCCTTTTATCGCACGCATCTGAACCTTTTGAACGCGAGTTTTTCCTTGATTGATCATGAAGATGCCATGGTCGCAACCGTTTACAAGGTGACAAGCTCAGATGGCAAAACGTTTATTCTTAAGGTATGCAACCGAAAGAATGACTATTTAAGAGAAGTTTATTTTCTCAATCATTTTGCCGGCAAAGTGCCAGTTCCCCAAATTGCACAGGTGATAGAGCCGATAGGAGACATCCATGGGGCCATTTTAATGGAATACTTGCCTGGAGCACTGCTTAACGGAGAGGATTTAATTGATCAACTCGCTTTCGAGATAGGTGCTTGCCTTGCAAAAATCCATCTTAACCGTGTGGGAGGTTATGGAGATCTCATACAAACTGATCAATTAAGTTCTGATCCACGGCTCCCCTTTACTTTGAAATTCCATGAGGGAATCGAAGAGTGCAGGTCTCATTTGCAAGAACATCTGACTGAACAAGCCCTAGAATATTACGAAAGTCATGTAGATATACTGAAAGACTCTGATGGTCCATGCCTCATACACCGAGATTTCCGACCGGGAAATTTGATCGTGCACGAAGGACAACTACAAGGGATCATCGATTGGTCTTCAGCACGGGCCGGTTTTTCAGAGGAAGATTTTTGCTCTTTGGAAACTGGTGAATGGTGTATCAGTGATGCAAATAAAAAGTCCTTTTTATCGGGTTACAATTCCATTCGAGAAATACCTAATTACGCTTTAGTAATGCCGCTTTTACGGTTGAGTAAGGCCATAGCTACCATCGGCTTCACAGTAAAGCGAGGAACATGGAATAACAGAGATGGCAAAATCTACCGATTTTATCGACACTGGCTTGAACATCTTCTAAACGGCAAAACACTCAGGCCTTGGTGATTCACTTGAAAAAGTATGTTTTTAAGCCATACAACAAGATCTTCCCTGAACTTTTTGATCAAGAGAGGAATAGGCTAAACGCTCATTTAAAGCTGACGGTTCTCATCGAGCATGTGGGAAGCACTGCAATCCCAGGTCTAGGTGGAAAAGGAATCATAGACATTGCTATAGCAGTTAAAAAAGAGGATTTAGGAACAACATCCGAGCAGTTACAATGTCTAGGATATGAATTCAGGCCATCTTTTAGTACCCCCGACCGACTTTATTTTATTAACTTCTTATCAGATCCAGAGGAAGGGACTAGAAGGTATCACATTCATTTAACATTTCCTGAAAGTGATGATTGGAACGGGTTCATCGGTTTTAGAGATCACCTCCGCACTCACCCAGAAGCCCTCCAGGAATATGCAGAGATAAAAAAACAAGCGGCTCATGAGGCTAATCAGGAAGGCGAAAGATATCGAAAGCTAAAAGAACCCATGTTTAAAAAAATAAGCGACCTCTCAAAGCATCAGGATAGTGGTGATTAAAATGAACAAATCAGGGGAAGCACGGAGCGCCATCAAGGGCATGGTTCTTTCGATTGAGCCATTGGATCAAATCGAAAAAGAGCATGTTGAGTTCATCCTTGATTGGTTAAATTCTCCCTGTCAAATCTTTCGGACTGCAAAACCTGCAACCCCAGATCCTCATTTGGTTTCTTATTTTGTAGTGATTGATAGGGACGCCAATAAAATCTTACTTGTTGATCACAAAAAGGCCGAATTGTGGCTCCCTCCTGGCGGACATGTAGAAGTGGATGAACATCCCATGGAAACTGTCAAAAGGGAGGCGAAAGAGGAGCTACAACTTGAGGCGAAATTTGTGTTCAACAATCCTATTTTTTTCTACAGTGACAACAACTGTTGGGCAAACCGCTGGGCACACAGACGTTTCACTCTGGTTCGTTCTTGAAGGCAACTCCCTTCATCCGCTGGAATATGACAAAGAAGAGTTTAATAGCATCGAATGGTTCGATATGGATCATTTACCCTATCACCGTTCAGACCCACACCTACGAAGGTTTGTAGATAAAATAGGTCAGGTCATTGGGGTTCTTCAATGAAAATATCTCTTTGTGAAGCTACTGTGTATGGGGTCAGGCTTGACATTCGGACATTTGATATATGTATGGGGTCAGGCTTGACATTCGGACATTTGATATAGGTTTCGGATAGTCGGTCTAAAAAACTGACCTATGACCTCAAATGTCCGAATGCCAGGCCTGACCCCATACATGACCCCATACAGAATGCCAGGCCTGACCCCATACATGACCCCATACATTGGTACAGGGGGGCCTTTCATTAAAAATGTTGGCGGGACACTCTAGTTGGCCGAATATGAACTTCTAAACCAAGAGAGCCGAGGATGGAAAAGATACGGTGGGCGGCAGGCTTTAAAAGAGGATCTTTTGGATATACCTCTCCTAGCAAAGGTTCCCTCTCTCCAGCCTCACTTTCGGTTGAGCAACACCCCCCTCCCCCTTTTACCTTGGGTGAAAGACTCACCTTAAACCCGTCCCAGTGGATAAAAAAGTTATTGGAGGAAAACATCTGCCGCACTTTCCCCAAGTGCTCTGGAGAAATAGAGGCCGGGAGACCTCTGACAGGAACCAAACGGGTCTGCTTCTTTTCAAATATCTCGCAAAAAATGTGGCCACAGGCCCCTACAGCGAGCCTTAAAGTTGTTGCCCCTTGACGATGCATCGCCAACGTAGAGGAAGAGCCATGAATGGGCACGTTAGAAACTAAAGTCATAGTGGCAAACACTATCACATTTTCATCCCACTAAACAAGGTAGACCTCATGAGAGCCATTCTCATTCACTTTGGAAAAGCGGCCTTGAAGCAACCTCCGATCGAATAATTCCTTAAAAATGAAGACTGGAATGTGATTGCTGTTTCGCGACGCAGACCTGAAGTCGAAAGTTCACGTCCCTTTGAACACACATCTGTTGACTTAACGGTCAAAGAAAATTGTCTTTGATTCCGCGATAGCGTTTGGAGTGCGCAACAAGAGTTGCGCACCCCAAACGCTGGCGCGAAATTAAAACGAATTTTCACCATAATTTTTTGAGTGAAGATAGTCGCATCCCCTTTTAATTAGCTTTATGGTAAAAACAATCGGCTTACACAAAGAGGAAAGCGCTTTTTAATGTTGGTACAAGCTACAGGTCCAGTTACCCCCTTAATCCAGCAAAGTAGAGCGGATGGTGATAAATGCTGTCTATTTGGTCCAATTTGTGCATTAGCAGGTCTTTGTCTTTCTGGCATTACTGGAGGTATTTTTCTTGCCATAGGAACGGCCACTAAGAAATATTGCCTTGTCCCATACGCCGAGCCTTGTACGCCTGAAGAAATTGAGCGGGCCAACACGGCCTTCACCGTCGGTATTGTGTTACTTGCAATAGCCGCTCTCTCTGTCCTTGGCGCCATCGTTAGGCATGTTGGTGAAAGAGCGCTGAACCGTAAAACTTATCAACGCATCACCCCCGGCGCTTAAAGCCCCTCTTGATGATGAAATCAAAGCATGAGATTTCTTTTCGTATTTACTATGAAGATACAGATTTAGGCGGTATTGTCTATCATGCAAATTACTTAAAATTTGCGGAAAGAGCTCGCACCGAGTGGTTGCGCGAACTTGGTTTAGAACAATCCTGCTTAAAAACTCACGGGGGTCTGTCCTTCCTCGTCTACCACCTAGAAATCGCTTACCAATCCACTGCAAAGCTGGATGATGTCATCACTATCGAAACGACGTTGGAAGAATTGAAAAAAGCCAGCCTCAAGATGAGGCAGATCATCAAACGTCAAGATAAACCCCTTGCCACCCTCAACGTCTCCATCGTCTGTGTCAACAGCTCGGGCAAACCCTCTCCCCTCCCCGACCTGCTTTCCCAACAATCGGGGCCAGCTTAGAAGTACTATGAGGGAAGTATCAGGTGATGCGCTCAAGCATGACCAAGCGCCTTTTTTCTAAGGGGAGGACTCGATGGACTGAAGCTTGAACTCTTCATTGTGTTCAACAACTTTCACGAATTTGAAAGTGTCGTTGGCCACTTTGTGGAATTCGAGGTAGTTTTCAAACTCTGTGCACATTGTATAGCACCGCCTGATCTCAGAGCTTGTGACCCTCTCGGAAAATAGCGCAGGAACTACGGTCTCACCACGACGCTTTCGTCTTAAGTTTTCAAGCAAGACATCAACTAAAGGCGATTGGCGGAACGTTATTTGTTTGTTCTCTTTGCAAGGAGTTGGAGCGATCTTTTCGCCTTGGATGGTGGAGGACTCCAGACCAAGGCCTTCTCTACTGACTTTTTTAGGTGCAGCAAGACTTGCTGCATTAAGAGCGGTACGGGCTGCCTGGTAGTAAGTATAGGCGCAGACGCAAAGATAGACAGCGCGGAAGATCGAAGCAATGGGCTTGCCGGCGCTTGCTGGGAGTTTGGTTGCTGCCCTCGACAGGAGATTGGCATAAGAACCCACGATCTCTGACAGTATTAACTTGAAAAAGGCGTTGGTCATGTTCTTTATGCGCTCTTCTTTTTGCGGGGTGAGTTCTTTCCCATTGCTCAGAGTGGTAACTATGAGAGTATAAGCTAGCGATGCCTCTGCTTTATAGTACATGCCTTGCAACTCGGAAATAAGACTCACAACTTCCTCCAACAAAAAAGTTATATAATTATTGTCTCATCGCCATATTACTTTTTGATGTAGACCGCATGTCCCAATTGTAAAGATGGTCTTCAAATGCCGATTTGCAGGTTCGCTCGAATCAATACTCTTGCGCAGCTTTAATGTTTGGGGTCAGGCCTGACCTAGGGGGTTGATTTAAGGTGATTTCGCTCTCAAAAAATTAAGGTAAAAATTACCTTCACTCCGCAGCGCGTTTGGAGTGCTAAACTCCTGTTTAGCTTTCACTTTCACTGATAAGTCAAAGCTAAACAGGAGTTTAGCACTCCAAACGCTAACGCGAATTAAGGACAAAATTTGATAGCAATAATTGGACTGCAAAAGCTGCTTAAATCAACCCCCTAGGCCTGACCCCGTTACTACCTTCCTAGGTTTTGCCATAAGCACCTTACTAACAATAGTTTAAAACTTTAACCATGCCTTAACCTTTCTGGATTACCATCTAATCAAGATATGGAAGGTTTTTATGAGCCATTTTTCAGGTGATATAGCAGATGGATTTAAATCAGCGGATTATCAAATTAATGCAGCGAATGACCACATAAAGGATGCTGCCGCGGCTGAGAAAACAACAGACAAGATAGATTATTTAAACAATGCCAAAACCAACTTAAAAATAGCCAAAAACGCTTTAAAAGAACTTGGAGAGAGCTATCCTAACGATCAGTCGCCTACACGTTCATTGCTCGAACTGGACATTAAAATCAAGGTTCTGAACATTGAAATCGATGCTCTGGACATTGAAATCAATGATGCTTATGCCCAGGCAAAATCGCAACTTAGTAGCAAGGAGAAGCTGCAATTTCTATTTTGTAGACTCTCTCCAGACCGGAATGTTAGAGCAGCTATGAGTCTTTTGCGAGACGACTCCCCAAGTTTGGAAAACCTTAAAGCGGTTAAAGAAAATATAAAACGTCCGCAGGCGCTCATAAAACGCGTCGAAGCCAAGATTGCACAACTAGAAGCGAAAGCAGCTCGGCAAGAACTAGATGCAAAAGCAGCTCGCCAAGAACAAGAAGCAACAGCAGCTCGCGAAGAACTCGAAAGGATACAATCACCACCTCCTCTCGATGAAAACGCACGTCATCTTAAGGGCCTTAAAGAACGTTACATTGAGCTTAAAGATGACATCAGAACGCATAGAGGTGGTGTAAATAATTTAACTACTGTAATTGAAAAACATGAAACGAAGATTCAAGAGATGCATGAGCAAGGGGGGTTTAATCAAAACAAGGTTGGCTGGTTCAATAGCGTAGAATACCAAGAAAAGCGACTCGCCGACATAAAAGAACATAAAGATCAAATGCAGTTAGAGCTTTCAGAATTAGAGAATCAACGTAAACAATTAGAGAGTGAAATTTTAGAACTACAAAAACAGACTAAATCTGAGTGAAATTTTAGTCATCTTAAAGGTCTTTCATCCTGTACTTATCTATAAGCTGACCGGCATCCAGTAATAATAATTTAGAAATTTATCCAACCTTATCCTTCAGGAGTTATGAGCAGCGGCGACATGTGTGTTAAAGCAGATAGGGCGGCGATCGAACCGGTCGAACAAGGGATAAAATATGCCCGAAAAGCTGCCGGAGCTTGGGGAGAGAAAAGAGAACAATACTTGGGCATGGCCCGAGAAATTGCTAACAACTTCAACAATTTCCCTAATGAGCAGGATCTGCCTTCTTTAGCCAAGTTGTAGTACAAAATCACCATGCTCGAGAAAAAATCAAACCTCACCCATATGGAGAAGCTGATTTTCTTATTTCAAATGCTTCGGCCTAAAAACGATGAGGCAAAGAATGCTCTTAGCGCTTTAAAAGTAAGCGGGTAATGAACCCGTCTTTCCGCTTCATGTTTTTTGTGTAAGCGCCAGATGGCAGAGACACAATTTACAAAAGTCGAATATGATAGAATGGCTGCATGTTTGTATCGATTCCAACTACATCTCAAATTTCTACAGCTTTTAAATCTTTACCTATTAAACAGGATTATAAGGCTGTCATCGTGCTGGCAGGCCTTGCAGCCCTCTTTTTTCTCAAATTAAGAGCCTGTAACCCTGTAAGCTCCGCATCGCTGACACGAAAAACCACATTGAGCCGCATTCCTACTTTCTTCAAAAAAGATAAGACAGGTTTTACATTGGCCAACATAAAAAACAGGGTGAATAAATATATTTCACTAGTACTCAAGTCGTCATGTGAGTTACCCGTTGCTAAAATCCAAGCCAATCTTATATGGATAAAAGACATTCGGGATCAACTTCACTTAAAACTCTATTGCTTGTTTAAAAACACTGCGAAAGATCGGGAAATTGTTAATTCCAAGCTGCTTAAATTTGATGAATTGTCTCAAGTTATTGCCATATGTAAAAAACATTCAGATGTACATCCTGAATTTGCAATTTATCAGGCTGTCTACACAGATCGGTCCAATGCAACAGACGCCGATTTACAGGCATTAGAAAATTTATGCAAAAATTGGGAAAAGAAAGGGATCGTTCTTCTACCAAGAGAAGGGATCGATTTTTCCTATAGACCTCTTTTGAGAAGCTACCGGGATGCCCTTTTATTTTTTGCCCCCTATATTGGTGAAGAGACTGAAAAACTTACCCTGCTCCTTATCCAAGCAGCAAAAGCATTTCTATTAAAAGAACACCCTCAAAAAATTATCGATTTGTTAAGCACCTCTCTTCCTCCTCTGTTCAATATAAATTCCAATATAGAACCCATCGCAAAAGCACTTGAAGAGCTAATTCCTTTATTGAAAAAGGACTTAGCCGACCAACTTTACACGACGACTATCTTTCCACTTTTTAGTAAGGCTACAACCTCTATTTCCAGAGAAATAAGTGATAAGGCTTTACAAGTCTTATACCGACAAGTGCGAAATCACAATACAACACCTTCACCCTTTGATTGGCTCAAAGAACTTCCCTTAAAAGACGACTCGATCCTAACCGGAATGCAAAAGCTGGTTGAACGTGAGACTAATCCAACACAGCAGCAACTTTTGCAAGAACTTTTCAGTGGAAAGATCAAAACCATCATCATCAAAGAATTTTTGATGCAACAGATGTTAGACACTTTTGATCAATCACCTAAAATAATAGAAAAACCTTTAAAGGCGCTCAAAACATGGAATGAACAGCAGCCCTTAACACCTTGTGAAAACAGATTTCTTTACACTTACTTTCTCCGTACGGAAGAAAAATTTGTCTTTTCTGTCGCAATGGTAGACTCAGAAGAGACAGTTACTATGTCCACCCCAATTATCGTCCCCATTTCTGATATAGTGGCAGATTTAGGTCAAAATTTTAAGGAAAGCGATAAACTCAACGATTACTTGCTTAGGAAATGCCATCTTTCATCTGAACAACCTATTAAAGACGCACTCTCTCACCTTCTTTAACAAATCTTTAAGTAATTAGTTAACAATTTCCACTATAACTTTATCCGAACTCTCGCAAACCTTTGAATGGCTCGGCTTGTATTGTCCATCCGATTTGTTTGGAGCGCTGGTCAATGAACGACGGGACGAGCAGTAACAACGTTTACTCGCATTGATGCACCTCTATAACTCTTAGGCTACTAACTTACTATTAAATTACATAAGTTGTCATATGAGTAGCGCCTTTCTCTTTTAATGACTACAAATGAGAAAGCAAATCTGACTGTAAGTGCTGAGGTACACCGGGTATTACTTTTTTAATGGTGTTGTCAGAGCCGATGACAAAAAGAGTGGGGTATCCGGCCACTTTAAAAAGCTCTCGCAGGCTCCCCTCTTTATCCTCAACCCATTCGATCGTAGAAGATAGTTGAGTAAGCTCGGGAGAAAGATGATTGCTAATGTTGATGAACCGATAAGGAGCGTTTGTAAAAGTAGCTGCAAAGGCATCCAAAATAGGCAATTGATCTTGGCAATAGGGACAATTAGGAGTGACGAAATTGACAATGGTCGTTGCTGCAATGTCTTTATTACTGAACGGGCTACGCGATGTTTCTATAGTAAAAGGAGGGACAACATCGCCCACCTGCAAGCTTGCAACCATTTGGTGCTGTTTGGCCTGCAGTTGATAAACCAAAAAGGTCAAGTTAAGGCAGCCAAATAAAGCGACTACCGAGATGGGGGCAAAAAGCGTTAAAAAGAGCCGTTCACCGACTGGCGTTGGAGACAATTTTTGCGTGATCGGTTTGGTCATAGCCCAAACGATCCACATGAGGATGTGGCAAGCATGCCCAATTAAACAAGCCACACAAATGCCTGGCAAGTCAATCGTAGTCAATGCACCGGCAAGAAAAACAGACCATACTAGCCCACTTCTTGCCAACATAGGACTAGGAAACCTTGGAAAAAGCAGCGAAAGGGCAATCAATACAGCAAAATAGCCTGCGCCGATGAGTGGAAAATAAGGGTCATTGGCTACACAGGTTTTGCAGGTAAAAAGTCCAAATAGATCAGGCGTGGCCGGCATTTTTAGAAAGAGGGCCAAAAGCGCAACGATTCCAAAAACAAAAATCCACTGACGGGAAGATTTCATTTAGAAGCTGGGCACCATTTAACTGGAGTAGACGCTATTCCTAAAGCTTTAGAAAGGAAGATAACGCCATCGTCAAAATCTGACATGGCAGCACCGGACCAATAGCCAGTTTTGCAGGTGGCAGTGTCGCAGTTGCCTCCTAAAGTCATCCATTCTTTTGTGCGCATCACGTCGCAAACGCAGACTGCTTTTTTAGAATCGGTCGGGTCAACGGTACATTTTTTATTCAGGCACCACGTCCAAGGTGTCCCATCAGGACACTTTAGCCCCATTTTTCCTTGCGTAAACTGTTTAAGCGAGAAGGTAGAATAGACAGTCTGTATCCCATTCGAGTCGGTGCTTGGCCTAAGCGAATCACACGGAGCTGTGGACATATTAGGCCCCTCCTCCACATCGCAAAAGCAGATCGCCTTTGTTGGGTCTTCAGGCGATGGTACACACAAGGCCGAGGTGCAAAGGGCATATTTGTGTTCGCACAACTGATTGGTGCCGTTGGCTTTGGTATAGCCAACAGAAACAGCTGCAACTGCAGCCAAAGGAAGTATAAAAAGGAAAAATCCCGATTTGATCGTTTTCATAGAAGCCATAATAAATCTTGGTATAGCGTATCCATCTATCGATTGCAAGCTCGGATCAGACCACCCACTAGATCTAGCGGAATAAAGTCTGTAGTTTCAACGGTAGTTTCAACGTTTTTTTATTGACGTTGAGCTTTTTCAAAAGCTTATCGGGATCATTTCCGAAAACAGCCGCTCGGCCGAGGGCATTGATTCTTGACACGTTTTCTAAATAACGGTTCCATTTCCCTAAATCTTGCTCGTTTTCTTTGATACTTAGGGCCTGCTCTTTCATTTCTGAGAAGATATTTTTAACCTTACTTCGAAGAGTGCCAAACCTCCGATCAATAGCCTTCAAGTCAGGAAATGAGGACCACGCAGCTATGATCTGGTTCACGCTTGGAGGTGTAGTTACAACAGAGGCAGAATTATTAATTTTAATAAAATCGACAAAGGTCTTTGCTCTCATGACATCTTTAAAAGTTGAAGTCGTGGGAAAGCCATCTAAAAAAAGTAACTGATCTTGATCAGTAGCATCATTAAAAAACAAGTAAAGTTCTTTTAAAACAACAAGCAATGCAGATACAAGGTTTTCCAAATCATCAGGAGAAGAATCTACTAAAGCACCTAGCCATTTATGCTGTTCTTCACTTAAGTGCAAATGCACTTGATTGCCATGTTGACAAAGGAGCAGGTCAAGCTCATATAATTGGTCGAAAACAGGTTGTAGCACTAACGAGCTTGATGATTTGGCCACCAAACGTATTGGCTCATAGGGTGGAACAGGTTCTGTTTGTGCCTCTGTATATGCGGGGGGAAGTTCTGTTGGTGCCTCTGTAGATTCAGAAGTAGGTTCTGTTACCATCAACAACAGTAAACTCCACCCCTCTTCTATTCAAAAAATTCTCTCTACATTGAAACAGGCAAGCCAATGGGATAAAAGACAAAGCCAAGGCGCCAATTTTTAAGGCTATTCCAAGAAAAGAGCTTCTGACAAATATGGAAGCTATTAAAGATAAAGCAGGAGCTGCGATGAAAAAAGCTTTTACACCCAATTGGCCTACAGTCTGAGGTGCCAAGTGTAAACGAACAGTTTTTGAGGCAATATTTACATATGTATAATTTTCTGGACCCCAATGGAAAAGCCCAGCTCCTAATGTGATCATTTCATTAGATCGAAAAATAGGGATTTGTGGAGCAATACGCATATTTACCTCAAAAATATAAATATTGTATCAAAAAAACATTTTTCAGAAGTGAAAAATAACTTTTAAAACCCTCGGCGCATCAAATTTTAGACAAACAGTTCTTGCCCTCACTAATAATTTAGACAAAAAACAACAAAAATAGTTAGAATATATTTTATTTCTTGGAAGGGGTCGCCATTTAAACTTCACTCAGTTTTTTTCACCTAAAAAAAACTGATAATCTTGCCCGCACTGCAAACTTGATTCCAGACCTCTTTCTCTAATAAAATGGTGTGAATAAGGAGCAGAAAATATGTTTGAGGTTAGACTTGCAACAAGACCTGAAATAAACTGGATCAACCAACGGTATGATGAAGTTGAGTTTGTCCATTCAGACTTTGATCAAGAAGTCATTGCTGTTGCTGAAGTTGATGGTCAAAAAGCTGGAATAGGGCGACTTGTGACCATCGATGCAAACCACCTTGAATTGGGTGGAATGTATGTCTTCGAACAGCATAGAGGTCAAGGAGTCGCTCAAAAAATTGTCGAATTCCTTTTGAAACACGCCCTTCCTTCTCAAACTACCTACTGCATTCCCTTTGAGCACCTTAAACCCTTTTATGAACGAAACGGTTTTACTTCATGCACTAATCTAGAGAGAGTACCTAAAAAGCTTTTAGAAAAATATTTGTGGTGCAAAGACAAGTATAGTCAGCCAACTGTTCTTTTAGTCACCAGTAATGTCACATTATAACGCAGCATATCTATTTACGAATCAAACATGGTAAAATCTCTAAACATTTAGAAAGTAAAAAAGGCTTTTTCATGGCAAATCCAGCACAAAATCATTCCTATTCCCACACGAGTCATTACGTCGACTTAGCGAAATTTAATGGCTACATTCAAGGGCTTTTCTCTTCTGATAAAATGGATGCGAAAATGACAGAATCGCTTCGCGCCTTGATTGTAACCGACCTTTGGAAGGAGATTGAGCAATCCAGCTACTGGAGACACCAAATTTATAATGGAGGGCTGAGCGGCCCTTTCACAGAGTACTTTGCCTGCTTTAACCCCCAATGGAAAGTAGATTTTTGGGATCAACGTGTGCAGCCCATCGATGTCCTTTATCTGAGCCAGCATGCTATTCCTCTAGCCTATCAAGCAACTGTTTCAAACACTCAAAAAATTTTATCTGAAAAAGTGAATGAGCTATCTCTCGAGCTTGTTGAAGGACAGAAAATTGAAATCGCAAGCCTTGCTTGCGGAACGATGTACGATGTTTTAGGGGCAAATTACAAAGATCGCACAAAAATCTCTTTTACAGGATACGACCTGGATCAAGAATCTCTTAAGCTAATTTCAGAAAAAGCTAGCCATTTAGGTTACGACAGCGAACAGGTCAAAGTTGAGCAATGTGATATTACAAGCACCTCCCTTCCTCAAAATACATATGACATCATTGTATGCAATGGCTTCTCATTCTACATTGACGACACCTCTTTATCTCAATTGATCAAAAATGTCGAAAAAGCCCTTAAATCAAACGGCATTTTCTTGATGAGCTTTATTCAACCCCAAGAATCATGGAAAATGAGTGAAGAAGAAAAAAAGGTTAACAACATTGTGCAAGGGATTTTTGATGCAGTCCCAATGAACTGGTCTTCAAACTTACGGTCAGTCAACCAGGTTTGGGATCTAGTAAGAACTGAAGGGTTAGTCGACCTATCTATCTCGTGGGAAATTCATCACATTCATCCTCTCCTTGTGGCCCACAAAAAATAAGACCGCCTATTCGGTCAAAGTGCAGGCATCTTCGGGGAAGGACCAGCCGCCGCCAAGGGCTTTGATCAGCTGGATAGTTGAAAGGTAGCGATAGCCTTCAACCGAACTAAGAGAAATTTCATTATTGAGAAGGTCCCGTTCGGTGTTAACAACATCGATATAGTAGGTCACCCCTGCCTGATAACGATCAAGGTAGAGCTGATAACTTTTTTCAGACCAGTTTGTTGCCCCTAATATTGCGTCATACTGTTTTGCGTAAGAGGCCAGGTTTGCCAAAGCATCTTCTACTTCTTGAAAGGCTACTAACACCTGCTGTTGATAATCTCCGCTCGTTTCTTGGAATTTTGCAACCTGCAATTCCAAATTCGAACTGGTTCGAAACCCATCAAAAAGGAGCTGATTGATCTGTTCTCCAAACGCCCAATAGCGACTGATCCACTTCATGAAATCTTTAAAGATAGGGCTTTCAAAGCCCAAAACCCCTGTAAGAGTTAAAGAAGGGAAAAACTGCGCATAGGCTTCTTTGACCAATGCATGTTGTGAACGGGTATAAAACTCGGCTCTTGCAATATCTGGGCGACGTAGCAAAGCCTCAGACGGTATCCCCTCCGGAATACACGGTGGCAGCCCTTGCAAAGGGAGATGCTCCAAACAAAATTCGGAAGCAGGCACTCCTATTAATGTCGCGATTTGATCTTCTAATAGATCCCGCTGCCTCCTCACCTCATCATATTGAGCTGTCACCAAATCAACCTCTTCTGCCGCCAACGTTACGTCAGAATAGAAGGTAATTTCTCCCTCATATCGGTCCGTGTTAATCTCCAAAGCTTTTTGACGATTTTTTAAAGTATCCAATAAAAGATCAGATTGAAGATCGGTCACCCGCAATTGGTAATAAGCAGTCGCCAGAGCTGAAGTTAAGCTCAACATCACTGCGTCATAATCTTCTCTTGAGGCCAACCAGCTATATTTGGCAGAGGCGTATTGATCTCTGATTTTGCCCCACAAATCAACCTCGTAACTTAAGTTCAAAGGAAAAAAATAGAGCAATTCATGGGCTCTAAAAAACCTTGGAATGTCTCCTAAAATAGGAGGAAGCGCGTTGTAATTTTGGATCAATTCTCCTGTATTTGTGAACAGAGGGTTTCAACGTCAGTTGAGGATAAAGGTCAGCCTTGGCAACACCCATGAGGGCTCTTGCCTCTTCTATTCTTTGATAGGCACTGTAAAGCTCTCTGTTATTTTCTAGCGCCCAATTCTCTAACCGATCCAGCACCTCATCATCAAAAACTTGCCACCAATCATCTAGGTAAACCCATTCCGCTGCTTCTGATGCACCATCGCAGCAAACACCATTTTTCCAGTTTGAGGGAACTTCTATGCAGGGGCATACGTAATCGGGACCGACGGAACAGCTTGTCAGCGCTGCCAAAAATGAAATCGTCATCCACCGTTTATGATTCAGACATACCACCTACTTTAAATTTCACTTTTAGCTTGCAAAGGTCTTTTTTAAAAAGTAGATTGATCTCTTGTGTGGATTGTTGAACTAGCCCTTAGGCGGCCCTATACCTTTTTCATCCTATCGCTGCTGATCGCTGTGATCAGTTCTGTCTTTTTATTTGTAACGCCTAAAGATATTTTCCCTAATATCAACATACCGATCGTCAGCGTGATTTGGTCCTACACAGGGCTTGCGGCTGAAGAATTTGCAGAGAGAGTAACAACGTATAGCGAATATTCCCTCTCAAATAACGTCAATGATATTGAACGGATCGAATCCGAAACGGTTGATGGGATAGGGATTATCCGCCTCTATTTTCACCCCGATGCAGACATCGCCGAAGCTATTGCAGAATCGACTGCCTCCTCTCAGGCTATTTTAAAGAGAATGCCTCCCGGCATGCTTCCTCCCGTTATCTTGCGCTACTATGTCAACACAGTCCCTCTGATCCAGATGATTTTATCTGGCGGAGAGACCGTGACCGAGTCTGAGCTTTATGACTATGGCAATTGGCGGATCCGTCAATCGATTGCAACCATTCAGGGGGCCACTTTACCCACCCCCTATGGGGGAAAAGTAAGACAGCTCATGGTCGATGTCGACTCTACCGCCTTGCAAACGCGAGG
Source organism: Parachlamydiales bacterium (assembly GCA_963765145.1). GTDB lineage: Bacteria > Chlamydiota > Chlamydiia > Chlamydiales > JAJFMK01 > JAGVKY01. The sequence goes on along the minus strand of CAVXVG010000007.1, from coordinate 22,252 downwards.
GTTATCGGCACGCGATGTCAACACTGCCCTCTTGAATCAGGTTTTGACAACACCCCTTGGCGATTCACGGATTGGGAATTTTGATTACAGGGTCAACGTCAACAATACGCCGGTAGAGCCCGCATCCTTTAACGATATTCCAGTCGCAACAGTAGATAATAAGACGATTTTTCTGAGAGATGTCGGCTTTGCGCATGATGGGTTTGCCCCACAAACGAACATTGTGAGGCAAAATGGAACCCGTTCCGTCTTGATGCAGGTGTTAAAAAACGGTGCTGCCTCAACCCTTGACATTGTCAATCAAGTATGGAATTTACTACCGACCATCCGGGCCGCTGCGCCAAAGGGGATGGATATCAATTTGATTTTCGATCAATCGGTATTTGTCAAACAAGCCATTGAAGGGGTTGTCATAGAGGGGATTTTAGCCGCAACATTGACCGGGTTGATGGTTTTGATTTTCTTGGGCAGTTGGAGAAGTACGTTGATCGTCTTGATCTCCATTCCTCTTTCCATCATGACATCCATCATCCTTCTAAGCCTTTTAGGCAAAACCTTAAACATCATGACATTAGGCGGGCTAGCACTTGCCATAGGGATACTTGTAGACGATGCAACGGTAGCCATTGAAAATATCCACCGAAATATCAGCTCTGGAAAACCTCTTCAGCAGGCGATATTGGATGGTTCTTACGAAGTCACCATTCCAGCTTTTGTATCAACTCTTTCCATCTGTATTGTCTTTTTGCCTGTTGTTTTATTGGTCGGCCCCTCTAAGTTTTTATTCACCCCATTTGCATTGGCTGTCATTTTTGCTATCGGCGCCTCTTATGTTCTATCCAGAACACTTGTCCCGGTATTGATCAAATATCTTATTCCTCCCGAAATGTATCTCTACACAGGCGGCGGAGCACGAACAGCTTTAGATCGATACCATGCCAAATTTAATGATCATTTCCACCATTTTCGCCATGGCTACGGCAACGCATTGCAATGGTCCTTAGAAAACCGTCCAGTCGTTTTGGTTGTTTTTGGCCTCTTATTTGCAAGTGCTTTTTTGATTTCCCCCTTTGTAGGGGAAGATTTTTTTCCCGCTGTAGATGCAGGGCAACTTCGCCTCCACGTTAGAGCCCCAACCGGAACAAGGATCGAGGTAACAGAAGAGATTTTTGCAGAGGTGGAAAGCGAAATACGAAAACTGATTCCTCCTGATGAAATTGCGATGATGATCGACAACATTGGGCTAAACCCTGTCCCCTACACTTTGGCATTTGGCGACAGTGCCACCTTGGGGGGTTATGACGGGGAAATTCTTATTTCTCTAACTCCTGATCGTAAAAAAACGACACAAGACTATATGGCTCTCCTACGAGAGCATCTCAACAATACATTCCCCAACTACCTTTTCTTTTTTCAACCGGCCGACATGGTCAATCAAATCCTCAATTTGGGGCTTCCAACACCGATCAACGTTCGTGTGATAGGGTATGACAAAGAGAATAACTTAAATGTAGCCAATGCCTTAGTCGAAGAGATTTCTCATGTCCCCGGCGCTGCCGACACCCACATGCACCAAGTGGTCGATTTTCCTGAATTGTTTTTAGAAATGGATCGGATGCAAATGGCAAAGGCCGGCCTGCAACAAATCGACGCTGTCGATGACATCCTCTTGAATTTTAGTGATAGCACCACCGTCACCCCTAACTTTTGGCTCGATCGAACTTCCGGCATCCCCTATCTGATTGCTGTGCAAAACCCTAAATACCGGGTGAATACAATAGAAGGGCTTTTGCATATTCCTGTTTCTAGTCAAAAAACCTCTCAATCACAACTTTTATGCGACCTTTGTACCCTCGAGCGTCGTTCCACACCGGGCGTAGTAACCCATCTGAACATCCAACCGGCCTTTGACATCTATGCCAATGTGCAAGATCGCGATCTTGGCGGTGTGGCCTCTGACATCCAGAAGATCATGGATAAGCATGCAGGAGAAATGAAACCTGGCAACAAAATCTTGATGACCGGCGTGGTGTCGAACATGAAGATAGCCTTTACCCGCCTTGGCATTGGCTTTATCTTCGCCATCCTTTTAGTCTATTGCCTCATGGTGATCAATTTTCAGTCATTGTTGGACCCTTTTGTCATTGTCATGGCCATTCCGGGTGCTTTTACCGGTATTATCTGGAGCCTTTTTTTAACAGGGACAACCTTCAGTATTCCATCACTCATGGGATCGATTATGAGTGTGGGTGTAGTGACTGCCAACAGTATCTTGATGGTGACGTTTGCCAACTTCCAGCTGATAGAAGGCAAATCGAGCATTGAAGCGATCCACACGGCAGCCCTGACACGACTACGGCCGATTCTCATGACGGCTCTTGCCATGATTGTTGGAATGATCCCAATGGCGCTTGCCATAGGAGAGGGTGGAGAGCAAAATGCCCCTTTAGGTAGAGCTGTCATCGGAGGCCTTGCTGTGGCCACCTTGACAACCCTTTTTTTTGTCCCTGTCCTTTTTTCCTATTTACGGCATGAAGCAAACCCTTTCCTGAAAGCAAAACCACAACCCTACACGCCTCCTGAAAAACAGGCATTGGACAAGGAGGAGTAATTTGAAGCTATCTTTTATTTCTATTCAAAAAGTTGATCGAAAGTGGTTGCTGATTGGCGGAACAGTTCTTTTTCTACTTCTCCTATTCCTTTGGGGGTGGATTCCTCATCTGATCAACCGAAATAAAATTGATGCCTTGGCAGCCCAAGACCCTCTTCCAAAAGTTCAAGTGCGGGAAATAAAGCCCAACACCAAGCCGATCGAGTTGATTTTGCCAAGTTCAGCTCAAGCGTGGCACATCACCCCCATTTGGGCCCGTACGAATGGCTATCTGATCGATTATTTGGTTGATATTGGTGACGTTGTAAAAGCAGGAGATCTATTAGCTGAGATCGACACCCCGGAAATTGATGAAGAGCTGGCAACAGCTCAGGCTCAGCTATTAAATTCGACCTATGAAAGAGATATAGCAAAAGTCACAAGCGATCGATGGCAAGCGCTTTGGAATAAAAACCATGAAGCTGTCACCAAACAGGAAGTCGATCAATACCTTGCCAACTACCAGTCTTCAGAGGCAGTCGTCCAAGCCAACCAAAAAAACGTTTCCAGATTGACCTACCTGCAACAATATAAAAAAGTTTACGCCCCTTTTGATGGGATCATCACCCAACGCTCCATCGACATCGGCTCTTTGATCTACGGCAACATCAACGAATCGCCCCAAGAGTTGTTCCAAATTGCAGAGACCCACACGATTCGCTTTTTTGCAGATGTCCCTCAAACCTACTTCAGGCAGATTCACGATGGATTAAAGGCAGAGGTCACCTTGGAACAATACCCCGACCGTATCTTTAATGGGACGGTGTCACGCTATGCAAAAGCTTTAGACCCTACAGCCCGTACCCTTTTAACCGAAGTCGACGTTGCAAATCCTGATGGAAGTCTACTAACAGGCCTCTTTGGCCGTGTTAAATTTTTGATGTACCCTGAAAACGTCAACTTCGTCATTCCAACAACAGCTCTTATTATTCGCTCCGGCTTCCCTCATGTAGCCATTGTAGACAAAGATCAAATTGTTCACTTGAAGCAAGTACAAATCGGGCGTGACTATGGAAAAGATCTAGAGATCACCTCAGGACTTAAAGAAAACGACCAGATCGTCATCATCCCTTCTGACAAAATCAAGGAAGGGGCCAAAGTCGACATCATCAAAAACAACCCCAAGTAGATCCTAATAGAATAGATAGGATCGGCTAGAGTCAGCAGGATAAAGTTCTGCCTAGTTTTGTGTTTTCTTTTATTAACCACAAGTCCCCTCACTTGCTTCGCAAGTTTCGGTCACGGGCGCCGCCTTCAGCGGCGCCCGTGACGTGTAGTGCCGTCAGACATGTTATTAATTCCCAGTTTTGCTACGCTCGCCACTTTGTTATTTGGGCGCATAGATGAAATTTACTTGTATTTTCCTGTCAGTTTTATTTTTCTTATTCACCACATTCTCAGTTGATGCAAAAAAGCCTGATCGAAGAATCGAATGGAATAACGATCTTTCCTCGTTCCGTGATACTCAAATAGAAACTGCAAACAAGCATGTAGTTGAAGCTCAGAAATTTACAACTAGTGTAATGGCCCAAAATAGGGCAGAACGTATCGATGAGCTAAAAACAGCCGGTGATTATATGCAAAAAGCGATTGCTTGTTATGCCGCCATTCTAATTAAAGCCGAAAAAATTGGAGATAAACAATATCGAGAATCTCTGAGCAATCTAAGAGAGAATGCAAACGCGACTATTCAAGGCTATCAGGCAGAAATTCGCGATATCGAACATCACATCCGCTATCTAGAAATATGTGATCAGGCACAAGCAATCATCGAGCTTAGTAAGGAGAATGAAAGTTTAGCTGCTTCCTATGTCTTGCAATATGCCTTTCCAAGTCATTTGAATGAGATAGATGCTTCCATTGTTTATCTAACTGAAGCCTCGAAGCTCTACCAAGATGCTGCGGATGGTTACAATCAAGTTTTTCAGCTTTTGACCCCTTACACCTATCCTGCAGCAGAAGAAAGTAAAAGGAACCTTGCGACATCAAGCCTGAATTGTAAAAAAGAAGCAGCTGATTGTAAAAGGCAGGCGGACGAATGGCCCATAAAAAAACAATCACGCATCCAAATGCTAAAGGAAGAGTTATCGCGTTTAGAAAATGTCCCGAAGCAGAAGATGGTCATCCTCCAAGAATTAATCGACGTGGAAGCTGCGGACGAGAAAGAACTCTTTGCTTTAAAAGTGGAGGCTGAGGCCTCACGACATCAATCAAAATCGGAGACATCCAAGCCCTTTATCGAATCATTTCACCTCAGAGAAGAAAGACGGAAGGAGCATTTTTTTACCCGTCTCGCCCTTTTACCTAACAAATCAAATCCGATGGCTATCTTGAAAAATTACCTTTCTAGACCTGCTCCCTATGCTATCCCTCTCGATGGGCAAAACCTTACGGAAGAAGTCTATAATCATTACAAAGGACAATTTTATCGCATTTTAGTTGAAACAAGTGCTCCTGTTCCACACTTTACTATTAAGGTATTAGATGAAGATCAAGTGATCTGGGAAGAAAAAATTTCTCTACCTTCGATCAACAGTCCAGAATGGAATACTTATCTGACCGAAGAGGGGATGCTCATTGTTCCAGAGCTAGGGTTGAAGAGCAGATACGGTCTTGAATTGCGTCTAAAAATTATTTCCGAGAAACAGTTTCTTCTGGCAGTCAAAGGCGATTCACTTAACCAGTTTTCCCTCCACTTTGAAGAACAATCTCTCTATACATTCAGCTACAATGAGCCGCCTCCTTGGCAATTGGAAGTACTGCGAAAGCCGGTTGCATCTACAGTCCAGCCCGGCATCAATTCATCTTCTATAAAAATTTACAAAGAATCTAGCTCCTTCACGAAACTAGTAGGCGATGAATTACTTCCCCATCAGCTTCTTAACGACTTTGTTAAAGAGTTGAAAAACGATCCTCTCTTGATTGCTCAATACGTTCAAAATGAAATTAACTTGTTAGATCCCTTTCAATTCCAAACTTCAAAAGGTATCGAAGCTCCACTTTTACAGAAAAGCGCTCTTGGAACTTTTTTAGAAGGAGAAGGAAACGCTTGGGAACAATGCGCGTTGCTTGTGTATCTTCTTCAAGAAGCTGGTTTTAAAGCACTATACGCTCAAGCTTTTTGCCACCTTCCTACAAAATACGTTGAACAATTGTTATTTACACAGCTAGCAGAAAACGAAACAACCACACTCTATTATCCTTTTGTGCTGCTTGAGCTGAGTAAAAACAATTGCATCTCCTTATTTCCATGGATGAAAAATATACAGATAAGCAATGGACACAACCTCTACAGCTTAATGCCGGATGAGTACGCGAGCGCAAACCGTTGGATCCAAAAATATCTTTCTGGAGATGGTGAAATAACAAAGCACATAGAGCTTGATGGAAACGATACTGCCGGCGTCTTGTTTATACGATTTGTAGAGGAGCAATTAAAAACACAGGGACTTTCTATTCAAGATGTGGGGATCCATAGAACCCTTGTCAAACAACCTTTTTCAAGTTGGGAAGAATTTCCACGCCCTGTTATAGAAAATGCCGTTACCTATGTCAGTCTCCCTTCAGATTTTTTGGCTTACATAGATTTCGAAGTCTGCCCAAGCGGTAGACCTCAAAGAGGGTTCAAAAAGCGCTTATCTCTACCTTTTCTCAATGGCCGTTCATTTGCCATTGATTTTCCGTCCGACAACAAAGCAACATTCTCTCTTAAAGAAGGATGGAATAATGCCAACATCCCCATTCCATCTAAAGGATCTCCGTACGAAACCATCTTTTTAAACGCTCAAGATAAAAGCTTAGACATCACAGCTTCTTATCAACAAAAGGATGTGCAGTGGACAAGCACCCTTTCTATTGCAAAAGGAACTAAAGCCGCACTTTGCCTCTGCTTTGGAGGCTCTTCGATCAAAACCACTTCTCTTTTTGCAAAACCGTATTTAGATAAAAAGCAGTCGCAGGACAATCTATTCAGCCTTCTTGCATTTACAGGGGCACATTATTTTGAAAAATGCATCCATGCAGAAAAACAGTTGGCCCCCCTTCACGAGATTAATCGAACCACTTATTTCGGATTGGGGCTTGCTAAATTTGCTCCCGATACAACGTCGGACTTGAAGTTTCCTCAAGTTGACATGCATTTTAAAAGCCATTTTCCGAGTGGTCTTACCCTCGAAAATCTCAATCGATTGGTTCCTTGGACCGATTTCCAAGCATTGACCTGTGCCGATTTTTCCTCGAATGAACATCAAGTCATACAAGATGTGTTTGATGACAAAAGTGCTATCTCTACAATCAAATTATTAAAAATTGCTCATGAAGCACACCAAAAGAAAAGACTAGAAGGCGCCGGCTTTCTAGTCCTGACAGCCAACATCTTGGCGGCAGCAGAAAAAAATCCTTATTTAGCCTCTCTTCAATTTTTCCCTCATCTAACAGACTTCTCTCTTGAAAAAACATGTGCTACTGGAAAATCTCAGTGGGATATAGCGGGACAAGCTTTAAAAACAGGAAGCCATTCTGTGGCTTTGATGACACCTGCGCCCATTTCAAATGAAATAAGCCCAACTACAGGATTGCCCTCTTATACAGGCATGGGCACACTCATTTTCAGCCCTCTCACAACACATGCCCTTATTTCTGATTCCATGAGAACAATGAATGGGGGTTTTGGAGCCGGACTTCCAAAAATTACGATCGAACAGATCTTCTCAGGGCAATGGAAAGAGCTTCCTACTCAAAATAACTTTTCCTTTCAGAAAACAGACCACCAGCTTTTTAATAAGTTGACCTTTCATTCTTTGGGCTTGGCAACAAAAAGCTATTATCAACCTGAAGTCAGATCTTGGTTTAAAGGAACCCTAGATTTAGTCGCCGACCCTGTCGACATTGTGTCTGGCGCCTTCTATATCGACGAGGTGGATCTATCCTTGCTTGGCCCCTTTCCTCTTCAAATCAGGAGGAATTACAGTAACCAAAGTCCAGTTGATAGCATTCTAGGCTATGGATGGAAATTAAGCCTCAATCCCTATTTGTTTGAAGAGGATGACAAGCTCTTTGCAGCCGAAGAAGACGGAACTGTTATCGTTTATAGACTCAACGAAGAGACATCAACATGGACCGTTTCCCCAGAAGACAACCCTGACCTTCGCAACTTTAACCAACGAGGCATAGGAGGCATTGCAAACCCTTTTCACGCTTACATTGAGAAAAATGATGAGACACACCTGCTTTATAGTCCAGATGGCTCTAAAAGGATCTTTCAAAACAACCTCCTGAAAAAATGGATCAATTCTGCTGGCCATGCCCTTTCATTTAATTATGACGGACAGACTTTGACCAGCATTGAAAGTTCCAACAAGAGTTATATCGGCTTCAAGTATAACCATGCTGGCAAAATTGCTGAGGCATATGCAAAAGATGGACGTAGAATTTACTACTACTACAATACTCTTGGAGATCTCACCGAGGTCCGTCTTCCTAATGACGCCAGAGTAGGGTATACCTACGACAACAGCCATCAAATCGTCCGAGAAACTCATGCCCATGGTAGAGCTTTAGAAAACACCTACGACGGAAAAAAAGGGTGATCGAACAACGATCTCCTGTAGGTCCTCAACAAGAAATGGTAACAAGCGCCACATTCGTCTACGGAGATGGTGTTACAACAGCTATAGACGCAAGCGGCGCAACCACCGAGTATCGGATCTTCGAAAAACAGATTTACAAAATCACCGATCCCTTAGGCTTTATCACCCTTCAATCGTGGTTTATGGATGCAAATTCCTACTTCGATCCAGAAAAAGGGTGTGTTGTTCGTTTTGATCAATCGGGTGGACACCCTCGCAGCTTAAAATCAAGCCAAGACAAGCGTGGGCTGACCACAGAATACCGTTATGACAACCGGGGCAACCCTATCGAGATCTCCCTTATTGGAGAAGACCTCACAGGACAAGGTGATTCAAAGATCACTAAATACTTCTCTTATAACGAGCGTAACCTACCAGTTGAAGAGCGAGCAGTCAATAAAGTCACCCAAACGGCTTATGACGATCAACTCCCCTTTTTCCCAAAAAGGACTGAGAACTTTATTGATCAAACACCTCTTTCGTTCGTAGAGTTCGAATATGCTGACGGTCTTCTTAAACAGGAGAATCGATCAGGAGCCATTACAAACTGGACCTATGACTCTCGAGGCTTCCCTACTGTGATATCTCAAGAAGCTGGAGTAGACAACCCGAGGGTTGTCACAACCTACAGTTATAACGAACTTGGACAATGCATTGAAAAAAGAACTCCGGATGGAATTGAACAAAATGCTTACGACACTTTGGGCAACAGGCTTACACATTCCGTCTTAGACTTGAAAAAAAATGTTCTTTCCACCGTCCACACTGGCTACAATCTCAACAACCAAATAGCCTGGCAACAAGGCCCAGACTCCAAAAACACCCTCTACCTCGATTACAATGCGAATGGGCAACTTAAAGCTTCTCGTCAGTCCCTAACCATGTTGGATGGTAAGGACGTCGTATTAGCAGGCACTGCCTACAGACTTTATGATTACGACACCCGTGGACACCTAATCGAGGAGACAAACCCTCTAGGCCATTCGACCTTTAGAGAATATGACGCCCTCGGCAGGCTCTCAAAAGAAACACTCGGCGGCCTAACCACCGAATTTTCTTACGAAGCGGGAGGAATGGTTGCGTGCGTCATTGCTCCAAACAGAGGAAAAACAACACGTCTCTACACCACTAACGGCCTTCTCAAAAGAAAACTCGATCCGGATGGGACAGAAAGCTCTTTTGTCTACGACTTCTTCGGCCGTCCTGTCTTGCAAGCTAGTAATGGAATCACTTGGGAAACAACTTACGACGATGCCAACAATACAGTCACCCGCGTACAAAAAGAATCCGGTATCACCGAAATACGCACTTTTGACAATCGCGGCAACCTTCTTACACTTACCGATGCCGAAGGGTACACTTGGACAAAAAGCTACGATTTACTTAATCGAACCATCTCTGAAACTGATCCGGAAGGATACATCACAACCTGGAGCTACGGACAAGACACCGTTTCTTGCACCCTTCCAAATGGAGAAACAACCATCCAACGGTTTGTGGCCGGTCAGCTTGTAGAAACTAAAACCATAAACGCCCAAGGCGATCTCCTTTCCCACGCCCTTTTTCAATGCTATCCCGACCAAAGTAAAGTTGAAGAGATCTGCGGAGATGTCATCTCAACAACCTGGACAAATACTCAAGGCCAACCTCTCAAGGTCCAACAAGGGGAGCTGATCACCACTCACCAATACGACCATGCAGGCCGTTGCATAGCCTCCACCGATGGAGAAGGAAGAAGCACGCAACGACAACTAGACCCGCTAGGTCGAGTTACAAAACAAATTCTTCCCGATGGTACCCCTCTTCATTTCACATACGATGAGGCTTCTAACCTCATTGCCTATCATCTTCCGGGCAACATCACATGGCAGGCGACCTACGATCTAATGGGAAGAAAAACAAGTGAAGCCCTCCATGCAAATGGTCAATCCACCCAAAATTATGCCTACACCTACGAAAATGGTCTTCTAGAACAGGCAACAGACCCTCTTGGCCGTCGTCATGATTACCTCTACGATTCAGCGCTACGATTAATTGCTGAACATGTCGAAACTATGAGTCGCACATTTACCTACGATCAAAGAGGGCTTCTTACTTCTGCGGAACAATTAGGCCAAGGCCACTCTCTGATTAAGCGGGATTACAGCCCTTCAGGAAACCTCATCTCGGAAGCCATCTCTCTTAATGGAGAGCTTTTACAACGAACTGACCAGGCTTGGAACCCCTCTTCAAGATCTCTTCAAATAGGCGATCACTGCAGAGACTTCCACTACGAAGGGAACCGACTGAAAAGTCTTTCTTCAGGTGGGCTTGAATTTTTTTACGAATACTCTCTAAATGGCGCATTAACTAAAAAGAAGACCCCATTTTACTCTACAGACTTCTCTTACAACTCTTCCAGCCTCCCTAGTACACGAAAAACTGTTCTTGGAGACGAAATCCATCAAGAATCTCTTTCTTGGAATCCATCAGGTAAGCTTGCCTCTTATCAATCTAACACTACAGATAAAGCCTTTGCCTACACCTCTAGAGGACACCTAAAATCTGCAGGGCAAGATCAATATGCATTTGATTTTGGCAAGCTAGGCCGAGGCATACGGACATCAGCTCCAGGCCACACCATTCCATCCACAGGTTTAGACCCATTTGGCAACATCCTCACTGACATTCTAAAAGGAAAAACTAACACCACGACCTACAACCAAATAGGACAAACCCTTTGTAGAAAGACTCCTAACAGGAAAGAACAATTCGAATGGGATCCTTGGGGCAATCTCATTGCCATCTCTACCCCAAACTACAATTGGAAAGCTTCTTACGATGCTCTAGGACGTCGCCTACAAACCACCTACACCCAAAAAGGGATATTTTGGAGCACCTCTATCCAAACCACTTCCCTCTTCGACCCCGAGCATGAGTTCCAAGAGATTGGAGTCAAATACAACAACCAAACCTTCTGGAAACTTTATGGCCCGATCTCTTGTGATGCCGTCTTAGACAACCAAGGAAATGCTTTAGGCCTTTTCCAAGATGCCCTTGGCAACCTAAAAGCCATCCTCTCATCAACAAACACCCACTGGATCGAAGAGCTTCCTTCCCCTTACGGCCCTACAGGTCCTCCACCCAACCTAGAACCAAACCTTCTCTCTTTCGCCAAATCTCATACTTGGCAAGGAAATCGCCAAGATCCAACCGGCCTCATCCATCTTGGTGTCCGCCACTATGATCCAAAAATCGGTCGCTTCCTAAGCCCCGACCCAATCAGCTACCCCACTTGCCTCGACCTCTACACCTACGCCAACAGCGACCCCATCAACTTCCGCGATCCAAGTGGGCGTTATGCTTCCCGCGCTTACGATGCAATTGGACCTCGCACTATGAGTGCAGTGGGGGGAACTCTTCATGCATCTGCTGAATACATCCATCCGGTTGGCGAATTTTTATTAGGAGGCGCTGATTTCTTTGGATCTCTTGCAAGCCATATTGGTGCTTCCGATCTTGGATTTAGCACCTCTGAACGCCTTGCTGCTATCCCCCATATCGAAGCCGCTAGACAAAACCGTTGGACTACCTTGGATAGAGTTATTTTAGGACCATTTTCTAATGCAGACCCATCCGACACTATCTATCAAGATTTCAGACATGGCACTAAAAACGGAATTGATTTGGGGTTGGCTGCTTCAGCAGGTTATGGTCTAGCTAAAACAGCTGTAAAAGGCACTTTTCATGCTTTGCAAGCACACCTCTTCAAGCTACCTACCGCTAATTTAGGTCGTAATGCGGCCATTGCCACACGCAACGTTGAAACGATAGCGATAAAAGAAGGAACAGCTAGTAGTTCTCGACAAGGCTACCTTTTGAAGACGCATTTAAGCCAGTTGGAAGATTACGGTGCAAATGGATACCGTCAGCTACAAAATGGAAGGAGGAGGTATTATGGAGAGGTAGACCTTGCCAAAACTAACGGTGAAATGGTTGGAAGACGTCTTGTAAGAGAATGGGATCCTAAATCAGGGATGAAGAGAACTTGGCATGAGACTCTTGATGGAAATGGGAATAGTAGAATAGTAAGACCAGAAACAAATGACGGTAATAAAATGCATTATGTTTTTGACACCAATGGAAAATTCATAGGAGTTAGATGATGAAAATACATCTTCTTGAAATAGAAAAAATTTTCGATGATTTGATAAAAGAAAAAATATTACGTGAAGAGGCGTCCAATTGGGCAAGAACTAGACTTTTTGCACATGACAACGAAGATTTGGAATATCACCCAGCAAGTGATAAGAAAAAGATTTTGAGGTCTATTAAGTATTTAATTGGTGTCGATCTAAAAGATTTAGACGGAAGCTATTTGCATTCAATATCTAATTTTATTGAGTTTACAAAAGAAAACTCGCTCATACGGAATTAACACCATGATTTAAACAATAGAGAAAACTTTCACCTATACTTCTCGAGAACATCTTGTTTAGCGGCCTCATCTGCATTGGTCATGGAACCAATTAGTTCAAAAACATGGACCAGTAGATAAAGATGATTTACCGTTAGATCATCCGGAAAAGAAATTTGAAAACAGTATCCGTGGACACCTAATCGAGGAGACGAACCCTCTAGGCCATTCGACCTTTAGAGAATATGACGCCCTCGGCAGACTCACTAAAGAAACACTCGGCGGCCTAACCACCGAATTTACTTATGAAGCCGGAGGAATGGTTGCAACCATCACTTCCCCAAATGGGGCTAAAACAACACGTCTCTACACCACCAACGGCCTTCTAAAAAGCGAATTCTATCCAGATGGGACAGAAAGTTCTTTTGTCTACGACTTTTTCGGCCGTCCTGTCTTGCAAGCTAGTAATGGAATCACTTGGGAAACAACTTATGATGATGTCAGCAACACCATCACTCGTACCCAAAAAGAGTCTGGTATCACCGAAATACGCACTTTTGACAATCGAGGCAACCTTCTTTCATTAACCTATGCCGAAGGATACGCTTGGACAAAAAGCTACGACCTACTCAATCGAATCCTCTCTGAAACAGATCCTGAAGGGCATACCACAACCTGGAGCTATGAGCACGACTCCATTTCTTGCTCCCTTCCAAGCGGAGAAACAACCATCCAGCGGTTTGTTGCTGGCCAACTAGTAGAAACTAAAACCATAAACGCTCAAGGCGATCTTCTTGCTCATAACTTTTTCCACTACCATCCGGAACAGAGCAAGGTGGAAGAGATCAATGGCGATGTTATTTCAACAACCTGGACAAATACCCAAGGCCAACCTCTCAAGGTCCAACAGGGAGAGCTAGTCACCACTCATCAATACGACTTTGCTGGCTGTTGCATTGCGACCACAGATGGAGAAGGAAGAACCACCCAGCGACAACTAGACCCGCTAGGGCGTGTTACAAAACAAATCCTCCCTGATGGAACCGCTCTTGAATTTACCTACGATGAAGCTTCTAACCTCATCGCCTATCACCTTCCAGGCAACATCACATGGCAAGCCACCTATGATCTAATGGGAAGAAAAACAAGCGAAGCCCTCCATGCAAATAGTCAATCCACCCAAAACTATGTATACACCTACGAAAATAGCCTTCTGAAGCAGGCAATAGACCCAATCGGCAGAGTCCACCATTACACTTATGACTCGGCCCTACGATTAATTGCCGAACATGTCGAAAACATGAGTCGCACATTTACCTACCACCAAAGAGGGCTGCTTACTTCTGCAGAACAAACAGGTCATGAAGCTTTCAGTGAACATTCCCTGATCAAACGAGATTACAACCCATCGGGAAACCTCATCTCAGAAGCTATCTCTCTTAACGGAGAGCTATTACAGCAAACTGACCAGACGTGGACTCCTTCATCAAGATCTCTGCAAATCGGAGATCACCGCAGAGACTTCCACTACGAAGCTGGCCGTTTGAAAAGCCTTTCTTCAAGTGGGCTTGAATTTTCTTACGAATATTCTCTAAATGGCGCATTAACTAAAAAGAAGACCCCATTTTACTCCACAGATTTCGCTTACAACACCTCAGGGCTGCCAGAAACACGAAAAACTGTTCTTGGAAAGGATCACTATCAAGAGTCTCTTTCTTGGAATCCATCAGGTAAGCTTGCCTCTTATCAATCTAACACTACAGATAAAGCCTTTGCCTACACCTCTAGAGGACACCTAAAATCTGCAGGGCAAGATCAATATGCATTTGATTTTGGCAAATTAGGCCGAGGAATACGAACATCGGCTCCAGGCCACACCATTCCACCCACCGGCTTAGATCCTTTGGCATATCCTCACCGACATTCTAAAAGGGAAGACCAACACCACAACCTACAACCAACTTGGTCAAACCATCTCGAGAACAACAAAAGATGGCAAAGAAACCTTCGAGTGGGATCCACTGGGCAACCTCATCACCCTCTCTACTCCAAACTACACTTGGAAAGCCTCTTACGATGCCCTAGGCCGTCGCCTGCAAACCACCTACACACAAAAAGGGATCTTTTGGAGCACATCCACTCAAACCACTTCCCTCTTCGATCCAGAATATGAGTTCCAAGAGATTGGGGTTAAATATAACAACCAAACCTTCTGGAAGTTTTACCGGCCCACCTCTTGCGAAGCAATAATAGACAACCAAGGAAATGCCTTAGGCCTCTTTCCAAGATGCCCTTGGCAGCCTAAAAGCCATCCTCTCATCAACCAACACCCACTGGATCCAAGAACTCCCCTCCCCTTACGGTCCTACAGGCCCTCCGCCCAACCTGGAACCAAACCTCCTCTCCTTTGCCAAATCCCACACTTGGCAAGGAAATCGCCAAGATCCAACCGGCCTCGTCCATCTCGGTGCCCGTCACTATGATCCAAAAATCGGTCGCTTCCTAAGCCCAGACCCAATCAGCTTCCCCACTTGCCTCGACCTCTACACCTACGCCAACAACGACCCTATTAATTTTACAAAGCCCTCCGGCCGCTTTTCTTCTGCCTCTTATCTAACGATCAAAGAAACTGTTGTGGATACCTGGAATAGCCCGCGATTTCATGGCGCCCTGCAAGTAGGATTTGGAGTGAGTCAGGGATTAGGAAGCATTGCCTATACAGCTGCTACAGGTGGTATTGGAGGAATAGCAGGTGGCGGATTTATGTTCCTTCGAGGTCTTGATGATGTTTATACAGGGGCCCGTCAAATCATAGCCAACGAATGGAGAGATTCGGGGAAATCTCAACTGTTGCAAGCCTGTGGCTTCTCTCGCGACGTTGCTGAAGGAATTGATACCGTCGTAAATTTCGGCTCACCTAAAGGTGCTTCTCGCATCGGCTTTTCGGGACTGCTGGAGAAATCAGAAGAAGTCGTACAATACACCAAGTCTAATCTTCGCCTCGGCCAGCAGGTTCATTTGTCTTATAAAGCAGGAGAGACTATTCTTAACCAAAAGGCCAAAAAATATATTTTGCCAAGCAAAAAAAGAATCGACTTTCTTGATATGGTGAATGGAAAAGTTTATGAGCTTAAACCAAACAATCCAAGAGCTATTCGTGAAGGACAAAAGCAGCTTCAAACTTATATTGAAGAATTAAAAACGATTCCAAAATTTAAACACATCGAATGGGAAGGGATCCTTGAAACGTATTAAACATTAATAGTTATGGACAATAAAATTTTAAAAAAAACCTTCAATGCAATTGCTATTTGCAATTCATTTGAGCCTTGTTTTGGTGGCTGGTTTAAAGAATCTTCGGAGTCTATTGTGGCTCTTTTTTTGCAAAAATCTAATTTCGGAAACAACTATTACTTAAATATTAAGGTTTTTTTTCAGGGTTCTTTCGGAATCTATTATCAGAAGTCCAAGGATTTAAAATTTGCTACAAGCGAAATTTTCGGAAGGCAACCTAATGAATATAACGATGTATTTAATTTAGATTCGTCCCTTGATGATGCTTTTAGAGAAAAGGAATTGAAGAAACTATTTATTAATTTTATAGTTCCATTTACAAATAAAGCCCTTTCCCGAAAACAGACTTTAGATTTAGAAAAAAACAATGCGTTGTTTTTGCTTTCTTCGGTTAAAGAAGAGCTGAAAAAGCTGGAAAACACCTAAAAAACAAATGCTTGGGATCAGGCTTGACATTAGAATGTAAAACCTGCAGAAACTCTAAATGGAAAACCTCCACCACAACCTACAACCAACTTGGTCAAACCATCTCGAGAACAACAAAAGATGGCAAAGAAACCTTCGAGTGGGATCCATGGGGCAACCTCATCACCCTCTCTACTCCAAACTACACTTGGAAAGCCTCTTACGATGCCCTAGGCCGTCGCCTGCAAACCACCTACACACAAAAAGGGATCTTTTGGAGCACATCCACTCAAACCACTTCCCTCTTCGATCCAGAATATGAGTTCCAAGAGATTGGGGTTAAATATAACAACCAAACCTTCTGGAAGCTTTACGGGCCCACCTCTTGCGAAGCAATAATAGACAACCAAGGAAATGCCTTAGGCCTCTTCCAAGATGCCCTTGGCAGCCTAAAAGCCATCCTCTCATCAACCAACACCCACTGGATCGAAGAACTCCCCTCCCCTTACGGTCCTACAGGCCCTCCGCCCAACCTGGAACCAAACCTCCTCTCCTTCGCCAAATCCCACACTTGGCAAGGAAACCGCCAAGATCCAACCGGCCTCGTCCATCTCGGTGCCCGTCACTATGATCCAAAAATCGGTCGCTTCCTAAGCCCAGACCCAATCAGCTTCCCCACTTGCCTCGACCTCTACACCTACGCCAACAACGATCCTATTAATTTTAGAGATCCCTCCGGCCGCTTTTCTTCAAGGACTTATAAAACCATTGTTCCTTCCACGATTAGTGCGATAGGAGGTTCTGTATGTGGACTTGCTGAATATGTCCACCCCATTGGTGAGTTCACACTTGGGGGCATTGATTTTTTTGGGTCTTTTGCAAGTCATGTCGGAGCATCAGATTTAGGCTTTAGCACCACTGAGCGTCTTGCAGCAATTCCCCATATTGAAGCTGCTAGAGTAAATCGTTGGGATACTTTAGACAGGGCCCTCTTAGGATCATTTTCTAACGCAGACCCTTCCGACACCATCTATCATGACTTCAGAAACGGTACTAGAAAAGGTCTGGTACTTGGGTCTATTGCCACAGGGGTTACCAAAATTGGCCTTAGCGTATATCAATCGCTATATAGCAGTGCCTCCTGCCTTCTCCTTCCCAAAGAGGTGAATTTGGTTAAAGATTTGGTGAAAAAGGAGGTTAAGTGCACAAAATCGAATTTCTCACATTCGCAAATTGCCAATACCTCTAATCAGGCAAATGGGAAATTTTATAGTATTGCTTTTGAAACTGAAATTAGTGCAACTTCGTACCCAGGGGTTTCACGAGGTCGTCACTTTCAAGAAGCAAATTCAGCCTTATTAAATGCAATGGAGAAAAACCCTCAATTTTCACAGATGATCCAGCAGTTAGGAATTAATCTAGAAAGAACAGCTACAGGTCTAGCACCTAGAACTTCGCCTAGTGGTTGGACTTGGCATCACGCGGCAGAACCAGGTGTGATGCAGCTTGTACCACGCACCCAACATACTCCAGGGAGTATTTTTTGGGATTCATTACATCCGGGGGGCCAAGGAGGGTATTCAATATGGGGACAATGACTTTGCTACATGTAGTTCAAAAATTAAACACTCTTGATGATGAAAGCACTATCTACGCGCTTAAACCATGGACTGAAAATTCAAAGGCGATGGCTTTAAGAGAGCCGCAATCAGGCGGGGTACCATTAGAGGCCGAAGCGCTTGGCTTAGAGTATTTTTTGGAAATAGCAATTGCAAATGAGTTTATTCAAGATTGGGTCGCCAGTTTGGATGTCGTTCCCTCGCCTCAACAAAAATGCTTGAGACTAATTCAATATGCAATCAATGACGCATAGAATAATGGAGGCCCCCCAAAGGGTTTTTTTAGTGAAGGGGCCGGGGCTGCCATCCTGCGTTATTTGGTCACACTTTTGAAATGAAGCGGAAGAAGTCGTGGTGAAGAAGTTGGGCTCACATACCTTAGAATTTCTATTTAGATGAAGGATTTATTAAACATGAATGACAAAGTTTATTTATTAATAAATGCTCTTCTTGACAATTCAGCTAGCCCAAGTTCACTTTTTGTGTAAGCGGGTAATGAACCCATCTTTCCGCTTTATGTTTTTTGTGTAAGTGCCGGATGAGCAGGTTGTTTTTGAAATATTCCGCAAGTGCTTTGCACATGCGTGAGGGGGGCGATCGAGTAGGTGGGGCCTTGCGACCCCGACCTCTCACAGAACCGTACGTACGGATCACGTATACGGCTCTTCATGCTAACTTCACCCAAACGTCTTGACCGAACCAGTGATCCAGTTTCTTATCTGACACAATTATTTGGCTTAATGTGTCAGAAAACCATCTGTTGGGAAATGCATGATAGACATGATAAAAAAATAGAATGCAGGCGGAGCTTATCCTGTCGCCGTAGGCGATCCTGGTCATCCTGTTATTTTTATAGGAAGCTTTTCCTTAGGTTAATGCAATGCATGTGGGCCTATTTCGATCTGAATTTTGCAAGTATCTCAGGGAGACTCAGCACTTCAAACGCTAGAGCGTGATAAACAAACAAAGCGTTTAGTAAGAAGTGCAATGCTTTCTCAGGCTTAAGTTGATGCCATGCTCTTATAGGTTTTCATCGATATATCTTGACAAGACCTCTTGAAAGGTTGGCTCTGAAACGATCTTGTCAAGGGCTTGGTCCAGTTTATTCATCACCTCTTGGTCAAATTGTAGGTTTCCTATCATTTTTCTCCCCTCTGCTGCCTCTCCTTCTTTCTCCACTGCCGACATAAAAGCTGCATTTATGTATTCCCGCACTTTTTGCGGCGCCTCTTCTTCAGTTATTTTTTTTGTTTCTATGTCATCAAGCACTTGGTTCAATACTCCGGAAAATCCCTGTTTCCTCAACACCTTAATCATGACTGTTCCTGTCCCCTCTCCATATTCCTTTTCGAGCAAAGAGGTTAAGACGTTGAGGATTTGATGGTCTTTGAGTTCTTCTTCAGAACTCAAAATTTCAGCAAATGTCTCAGGTTCAACCTTGCCTTTGAGCTCATCTCTGATGGAAAGCTCTGTTGCGTAGTCTGCACGCCAGGGTTCTCCTTCATCGCCCAGGTATATATAGTCGTGTTCACCGCCTACTGTATCTGGGTGGATTTCTGCATCACGTTCGGTAGCTTTTTGCTTTTTGGCAGGCACCTCATCTACAGAACGGTCGAGAAAGGCATCGATGAAAGCTGTGCTTTTAGGCTCAATAGACAAATCCATAAATGCCCTTGCAGCATCTCTTGCTTCTTTCTGTGGTCCGGCCAGATCTATGATAATGTCCTTAAAAGCCTCAAGCAATTCCACCTGGAAAGCCTCATACCTATGCGGAATCTTCCCATCTTCATATTGATTTATTAGGAGAGACAATTTTTCTTGTGCTGTTTCATCAAAACTGCGTTGAACAGCTGCTTGTACGATTGGCGACAACCCCTTGCAAGCTTTTGTTATATTTTCTTTAACATCATGAACTAGTTCTTTAGAGTTCTCCTCTTGAAATTTAGTAAGTAAAGCATCTACTGAAGCAGGTTGTTTGGCGGCAACTTTCATATCATGCGATGTTTTAGGTGGTGAACCTGACTCACCTCCGTTAGCCTCCTCATCCTCTTCTCGAATACCTTGAAGCACCTGGTCAGTAAGATTTTCTTTTACTTTCTTCAAATTCTCGAGGGTCTTTCGAGAACTGACTGCTTGGGGCGATGTTGCAATGGAAATCTTGTTCACTTGCTCTATTGCTGTTTCAAAAAAATGGCCCGGTTTGTCACTTACACGAAAGACGCTTGAGTCATATGTTTTTTTCAATGTTGAAATTCGATTTTTTAGAGAATTTGCCTGAAGATGTGTGAGCGATTGATCCGCAGGTAATTCTTTGGCAAGTTCCAAAATTGCTTTTGCAGCTTCTTTTATAGAAACTGCTCCTTTTTTATCTCCTGAAATAGAGAAATTCAAATCTTTATCTATTTTCAAGAAGGAGTGGCCATGACTTTGGACTCTTGAGTAAGCCTCGAACATCAACAAAGCATTGTTTAATTTTTGAAACTTACTATCGTTAACAGGTAAATCAGAAGATGTCATAAAGACCTCCAAGAGGTTTAACCCACTTCTACTATTACTATGTTCAACGGAAATTGTTTTTTTGCAATAAATAGGCGATTAAAAGCGCAAATTGTTGATAGCTAGTTGGTTAAAGCGTTAATCGCTTTGGGCTTGCCATAACACCAACCCATTCCATGAGGAAGGATCGGTCGGGAGAGATCGTAAAAACTATGGAAGAAAGAAAGCCTATGCTGGCTTTAAACGTTTCAAATTCTTTCTGTTTTGCTTGGAGGTCTTGGAGGAGTGTTTTTGCCTCCTGACAAGCGGCATCCAAGGATGAATCCTTTTGGCTTGAAAGCTGGTTTTGATAACTTGCAAAGCGTGAGATCCACTTTTCCGTCCCAACTAAATGGGCTGTTATTTTCTTTCTCGCTCGCTAAGTTGCATCAGTTGATCTTGCCTTGTTTTGGCACGGACATATTTGACTGAAGATATGTAAACATGAGAAAGCGATAGGGTCGAGACAAGATAGGCAATATTTCTTAAAATTATCGAAGATATACCTAAAACACGTTTGTCGATCGCAAGCTTTGCAAAAATATAGAATGAAGAAAGAGCAATGAGAGAGACAAAACCTGCCACTATTTGCAATTTTGATAGAGGAGCAGTCAGGCCAGCGACCGCCTCAAGAATATGAGCAGTTTTGGCAGCCCTTATCTCTTCATCCATTTTAAAAAGATTCCACCTTGTCAGCTGTCGCTCGAAAAAAAGTGTTCGCTCCTCAACATCCGCTGGCAATTGATCCTCTTCCGGCAGCAACTCTAAAGAAACACCTGGATAGTCTTTTTCTAAAGCCTGGGCAACTTTTTTTAAGTCAAAAGGGTTCAGAGGAAATAGCTTTGAATTTTGAGATAGATTTGTTTCCAAAAGTACTCTTTTTGTTTCGGCCTGATACAAGATAATGGTCATGTTGCTCCTGTTGAGTCCTTACCGGTTCGGCATCTAATAACTCATACCGGTTGACAAAAGGGCGCACCATTTTCCGCAAAGCTTTACTCGCATCCTGAATAAGGTAATCGCCGCCTTCTCGGTCACGAGCTCTCTCCTCATCTCCGTCGTGCGCAAGACGCGCGAGATCGGGCTCCTCGGCGCGCTCGGCGGGCGGCCGATCCATGTCGCCGCGTGCTTCTGCGCCCAGGGTCTTTTCATCGGGATCCTGGGGACCGGCGAGCGGCCTCGCCCTGGGGTTCACCGCGCTTGCCTTCCGCAACGACGTCGTGCTTTGGGTCGCCCGCGTCACCCGCCGCGAGGAGGTCCTGAGGCGATTCTACCAATTCAGCGAGCTGCCCTCGCACACCTCCGGCTCGACCGTCGCGCTCATCGTGGTGCTCACCATCGTGATTTCGACGCTTGCCGGGATGCTTCCCGCATGGCGGGCCGCCCGCCTCAAGCCCGTGGAGGCGCTTCGCAGTGAAAGAGCCAACGGTCCTCAGCGCCCTCTGGCTGAAGAAAAGCTACCTGAGCGGGGAGACCCGTCTCGAGGTGCTCCTGGGGCGTCGACCTGGACGTCGCCGCCGGCGAAAGCGTGAGCATCCGCGGCGAGTCGGGCTCGGGAAAATCGACGCTCCTGAACCTCCTGGCGGGCCTGGACGCCCCCGACGAGGGCACCGTCGAATGGGCGGCTTCCGGGGACACCGGCGCGGCGCGGCGCGCCGCCTACCTCGGCATGGTCTTCCAGTCCTTCTATCTCGTTCCCGAGCTCGACGCCTACGCAAACGTGCTC
>CAVXVG010000006.1:0-3189 GCA_963765145.1 Parachlamydiales bacterium | reverse complement strand
TTTATAATTCTCGTAGGGGGGTACTTACGCTGCTACCGATTGTTAATTTAATTGCTCGAAGACATTTAACCAACAATGCTGTAGCATGTGAGGCACATAGACAATGTCACTATGGCTCCTGTTAATGAATGGAGTATATAGTGAATATTTCTTTTGGAGTTGGACATAACTTATTTTAGTGGTTCGGCTGTCCAGTGATTGGGGACCACCTTAGCAAAGGGTACCGATCTTTGGTAGAACTAATCCCACGGCTCGATCTCTTGAAGGACACATAGCTCCAAAAATATAGGCATATTCAAATTGCTGTTGCCTGATTACCCGTGGCCTGCTTCCTTTTCTTGCCCAAATTCTCGTCACAGTACCACGTTGTCCCACTCTAGCTTCATCTTGAAACCAAATTTCTACATTCTCTTTTTCGATTCATTTGACATCTCCTGTGGATTGGCAAGAGAAGGAGTCCAGCGGTTATAAGAGCACCATCGGTAGAGCAATCATTCCGCTCCCGATGCAGGTTCCTGCTACCAAGACAATCGATCCGATCTGTTTCTGCATAATTTTTCTCCTAAAAAATGAATGAGCAGTGCCCATCATTGACGAGTTGATTCAAAAGGTCAAGGGAAATCTGGAATACAATGGAAAATTTTGCCTAAATCTAAATTACGCGAAGGAATTGGATATTTTTGTGGTCTGATTCCCTATCTCAAAAACTATACAAAAGAAGCATTTCTCCAGGCTGGATAACAATGTAGCAGAAAGAGCTGTCAGACCCTTGGCCATTGGAAGAAAAAACTGGCTCTTTTTTGGGAGTCCTGACGGTGCCGAAGCAGGAGCCATTCTTTTATCTCTTGTGCAGACATGTCGTGGATTGAACATCAACCCCCGAGAATATTTGGAAGATGTCATGCGCAAAATCATGGGACATAACGGTAACCGTCTAAAGAACCCATCTTTTTAAAGAGCAGTGGATCTGGCATGTTTGTTCAGAAAACAAAGGAGCAAATTATGCCAGCATCAGCATCGCCAGAAAAAAAGCATGAGTGGCAAGAAAAAATCCGTAATCAACAAAAAAGCGGTTTATCTATTCAAAAATGGTGTAGAGAAAATCAGATTCCAGTTCATGCTTTCCATTATTGGAAAAGACACCTTTCTTCAGCTCCCATAAATCGGAATAGTTTTACAGAACTCGTTGACTCAAAAGGATGCTCCATTGACATCTACTATCAAGGCGTTCGATTACATCTTGAATCTTCTACTCTGCAAGAATGCCTAGCCATTTTTAAGGAACTAAAATGCTAGCTTTGCCAGGTAATGCTCGCCTTTTTATATGTCATCATCCTGTAAATCTGAAAAAGAGTTTTGAGGGTTTAAGCAAAATTGTAGAAGAGTTATTTCCTAAAGAGCTTATGTCAGGGGCTTTTTTTATTTTTCTCAATCGTCGCAAAGATCAAATCAAAGTACTTTTCTGGGACCAGGATGGATTCATCATCTGGTGTAAAAGGCTTGAAAAAGGGACCTTTCGTTGGAGGTGGGGCGATAAAGTGGACTTAGACCGAAAGTCCTTTTTTCTGCTTTTGGAAGGAGTGGTTCCAAAACGCATTTACAACCGTTTTTCTCTCGAAAATTAGAAGGTTTTATGATAAAATTTGCGCATGACGACCGCAGAAATGCTTCTTGAAAAAGAACTTCAAATTGCCTTTCTTAATAACAAGATAAAATATCTTGAAGAACAGCTCGAGTGGTTCAAACGCCAGATTTTTGGCAAACGTTCTGAAAGGGTGGTTTCCAATCTCAACGAACAGCAGCTCACCTTCGAAGGATTTGAAATTCCCAAACCTACTGAACCAGAGACAAAAGAAATACCAGCCCATACCAGAAAAAAGCCCAATCGAGAGGGGCAAGACAAGATTACTCTTTCTCCCGACTTGCCTGTCCAAACCACCATTTTAGACCTCCCTGAGGAACAAAAAGTGTGTCAAGAAACAGGGGAGCCTCTCGTTCAAATTGGAGTAGAGATTACCCATAAGCTTGCCCATCAACCAGGTAATTATTACATCAAAGAGATTATTCGCCCCAAATATGCCCATCCTCAGAAAGAAGAGGCCGGGATTTTTACAACCGAACTTCCCGATAGCCTCCTTCCCAAATGCCGAGCAGATGAGAGTTTGCTTGCCCAAATCATCTCGCAAAAATTTGCAGACCATCTCCCTCTTTATCGCGTTGCAGAGATCATGGAGAGAGAGGGAGTCAAGATCAGTCGAAAACTTCTTTCACAATGGGTCATTCGGTCTGCTATGGCTCTTAAGCCCCTATACCTTGAGATGGTCAAACGAGTGCTTGGGAGCGAGAATATTTTTATAGATGAGAGCCCTGTAAAGCTTTGGGAAAAAATTAAGTGTAAAACCGGGTATATGTGGGTAGTAGTAGGGGGTAATGCAGCCGATCCCCCTTATAGGATTTACGATTTTCGAGAGAGTCGATCTCATGACAATGTATGGGATATTTTAGAGGGATATCGAGGGATACTCCATTCAGACAAATATGGAGCTTATCAAAGACTTGCAGAGAGTAAGCAGATTACCTGGTGTCCCTGTTGGTCCCATATTAGGCGTAAATTTTTTGAAGCGGAAGCAGGCGATCCAGAATTTCGCCAGTGGGTACTTCGGAAGATAAAATATCTTTTCATGCTGGAAAGGGTCGCTTGGCAACGCTCACCCGAAGAAAGATTGAAGATTCGAGAAGAAAAACAGACCCCGATCATTGAAGAGTTGATTGAGACAATCAAGAAGAAGCTTATTGAAGGGAAGATATTGCCGAAATCAAAGCTTCGAGAGGCTATTGGATATTTTTGCAGCCTGATTCCCTACTTGAAGAATTATACTCGCCATCCTTTTTCGAGATTAGATAACAACGTTGCAGAAAGAGCAATCAGACCCATTGCTATAGGGAGAAAGAATTGGCTCTTTTTTGGGAGCATCGATGGTGGTGAGGCAGGAGCGATTCTTTTATCGCTGGTACAGACATGTCGAGGTCTGGGGATCAATCCTAGGGAATACCTAGAGGACATAATGCGCCGTATCATGAGCCACCCTGCCAATAGGTTGTATGAGCTTTTACCTGACGAGTGGCTCAAACAACGCCATTCAATATCCCCGCCTTGAGCACTTGTCAACATGGCTACATTTCCCGCTT
>CAVXVG010000005.1:0-158747 GCA_963765145.1 Parachlamydiales bacterium | reverse complement strand
ACACACCCTATCCTGCCCTCTTAAAAGATATGCTGAAAGAGGATGGGAAAACATACAAAACTATAGGGGATGGGGGCTTAGTAGGAGGAGGAGCTAAGGGAAGCTTTGATACTCATTATGCTGTAGTCGAAGATACGGGAGCGCCCGGCGGCAGAATCTTCCATCCTTCAACAACCCCCAAGTATGATGAGGTGGTTTTTTTTGGCGGGACCGGACAAGCTGTCGCCCGCTTTTGGGTGAAATTAAAACCAAAATTCCCTTTTTCCCCTTCAGTGCCTACCCCTTTAGGAGAAAAGATTCTCAGGGAAATACTCGAGAACGCTTATCCAACCATTCCAGATAATGACCCAACGCTTTTAGAGATCAAAGCTCTTCTTCTAACCAAGGACAAGGTCAAAGAGGCCGCCTATCTGTTCTTTTCTAGCTTAATCGATAAAGTCCCTGTGGTTCGGAAATGGCTTGAGGATTGCAACACTCCTTCTATAAACGAAGAGCCTGATCCCTCCCGTTTTATGGTCGAGCCGAGAGAGTCGCTTCAAATCCTTTTAGCAAAGCTAGCGAAAGTTCATGGCATTAAAGTCAAAAGCCCCTTTGGCGTTATAGAAAAACTTACCGCACACTTTCCAGAAAAAACCAGAAATGAAGATAGAGCCTTCATTGAAGAAACTCTAACTGCCCTTCACCTTGCCCGTCTTAAAAATGAAGCGAATCCTTTAGCTATTGCCATGACAGAAAGCGAAAAGGAAAAGGCGGTCTTACTTGTCTTAAAACCGCTTTATTTTTTCCTTCAGAATAAAGAGGCAGATGCATCCTTTCAGCCCGGCTCGCTTGCTGAGATGGCCATTAAAGAAGTAGCCCGGTCGGAAGAGACAGATGCTTCAAAATTCTTTATTCTTGTTCATTACATGAACAACCTCACTCTTAATGATGAAGCAATTGATGTTTTCCTCTTTGAAAGTCTTAAAAGATTAAAAAATAATCCTGTAATCGCAAATACAGACTCTCGAATTGCAGAGACACTCTTTGATTTGGGTTGTGTTTTATTTGAACAAAATAACTGGGCAGAGGCTGTGGAATGTCTTTTTCGAAGTTTAGAGATTTACAAGAATATTAATGGAGAGAAAGGTGATGAGCTTGAGATTACGAATCACTTGATGAAGATTGAAGGTAGTTTAGCACAGCTTGGTAATGAGTACATTGACTCAAGAGACTTCGATAAAGCGATTGACTGCTTTGTTTCCCTTGTTAGGGTGAGAAAAATAGTTTATGGACGATACTATTATAAAAATCTTGAGATCCTTGAAAAGCTAGGAAATCTCTATTATATCCAAGGAAGTCTTCAAAAGGTTCAAAAGGTAATAGAATGCTTTGCAGAGAGCCTTACTATTCGAAAAGAAATTTACGATTGGTTTCATATTGGTCAAGAAGAAATCAATTGCCTGAATGTGCTTGGAAAAGCTCACTACGCACTGAAGCAATGGCCACAAGCAATTGAATATTTCACGGAAAATCTTGAACTTACACAACAGATTTATGGTGAAGATAGCCGCGCAGTTTCAGATTGTTTCCAAAATTTAGGACATGCTTACTTTAGTTTAGGACATCTTTTTAAGGCAGAGGCTTGCTATACAGAAAGCCTCTCTATCAGGATGGGACGGTACGATGAAGAGCCTTTCAAGGTGACTGAAAGTCTCAGAGGCTTGGGTAAAGTTGTTTGGGCAGCATATGACTTGGGTTCAGTCCAGTTCGGTGAAAGAAACTACAAAAAGGCATTCCACCTTTTTTCTAAAAGCCTAGCAATTTGTAAAAACTATGGAGCAAATCCAGTTGCTGTTGGCATAAATCTTTTTGCATTAGGCGCCGTTTACCGCGCGTTAGGCAAAGCCAACCGTGCAGCCGAACACTTTAATCAAAGCCTTACAATCTTAAGAGATTGCCAAGAAGACCGAATGTTCGTGGAGGATGTTGAAGCTTTAGGGGGGGATCACAAGGCTTTTGGAAGTCTGGAGAATGCTGCTGAATGCTACTCACAAGTTGTGGAGATTCAGAGAAAAATGCATGGAGATGTACACCCTAAAATTGCAGACAACTTAGATGTATTAAGTAGGCTAAATTGGAGCAGGGGGAAGATATTAAATGCAATTTATCTGTATGCACAAAGCCGCACGATTCGAAATCTTTTGCAAGATTAGACCCTAAATGAAACTGATGGCATAAGATCTATGTTAGCAAGTTACAGCTAATCGAATCCTTTGCCGACAATTTTCTGGCATGGGCAAAGGGTTGTATTTCTTTTGGTAAAGGAATAGCCTTTATGGCCTATGTTGATTCTGTTGCCTCATCCTTTTACGGTTCCTGTTATCGGGAACTATGCCGAAATCATTCCAACATTGGATGGAGTGATTGGAGAAAGCCAAAGAGAGGTGTTAAAGCTTTTTGGTAAATTTGGGTCAAAGTTTGGGGCCAATCGGACCCCTTTTGCTGTGCTGGATGAGCATACAAAGAAAGAAGACATTCCTTTTTTAGCAGAACCTATTTTGAAAGGGGAAACTTGGGGTTACATGAGCGATGCGGGTCTACCTTGTTTGGCCGATCCCGGCGCAGATCTGGTTTTATACCTTAGGACAAAAGGGGTCGAGATCAAGGCTTTGCCTGCCCCCTCCCCGATCTTTTATGCTCTAATGTTATCGGGCTTACCCGCGCAAAAGTTTTTTTTCCACGGCTACCTGCCGCGCGATAAGAGGGATTTGAAGGATATGCTTTTATCTTTTGAAGATGGCATCACTCACTATTTTATCGAAGCGCCCTATCGAAATGTGGCAACGTTTGAGTCTATATTGCAAACGCTGAAACCTAAAACATTGCTCTCTTTGGCTACCGCCCTGTTCACGCCTGAAGAAAAAGTGACCACAAAAAACATCCATGAATGGCGGAATTCCGAGATACCGAACATCGAAAATCTCCCCACCGTATTTTTGGTTGCACAAAAAATTCAAAAATAATGTAAACAAAGCCACATGCAAGGTTTTGTTTTTTGTGAGTTTCAAGAATATGTCCAAAGGACATTTGGCCCAGAAACGTGGGATCAAATTGCCGAAAGGGCCGGTGTCAAAGGGAAGTCGTATAGCCTTTTTTCTTCCTATCCAACTCCCGAACTAGAAGGTCTGATCCAGCAGCTATCTGAAGTCGTCAGAAAGCCTTATCAGGAGCTTTTAGAAGAGTGCGGGATGTATATTGCCCCTAAGTTGTGGCGTATTAGCAAAAGGATGATACCTTCTAAATGGACACTTGCAGACTTGATCATGAACATCACAGGCTTTACAGACCACATCTTAGCGCACGCCATTTCAGGGACCGATGTTCCCCCGACGATGCGGTGCGAAAAAACAGGGCCTGACGAGGTCACCATCCACTATTATTCGCCTCGTAAGATGTGTGCGATGGGAAAAGGAATTGTCAGAGGCATGGGGCGCCAATACGGAGTGGATGTTACCGTGACTGAGCCGCAATGTATGTTGCGAGGTGACCCCGAGTGTGAAATCGTCTTCCACATCCACAAAAAAGCCACAGTCACTTCAGAATAGTAAATCCCCTGCCCTTCAGCAATGCCTCGTATGTTCGTAATCATCAGAAATAGAAGCATTTATATGGAAAAATAAGTTTATAATACATAAAATGTATATTTTGTATAATATGTGTATTAGGAGGAGTAAAGATGACTGGAAGGCATAGAAGCGTCTCAGTGACAGAGGCAAGAAAAGATCTGGGTGATATTTTCGGAGAAGTTAGCTATCAAAAAGAAAGAATTCTTCTCACCAACCACAAAAAAACTATTGCAATAGTCCCTATTGAAGACTTGGAATTACTTGAAGCTTTAGAGGATGCAGAAGATGTCTATGAAGCAAGGCTTGCTCTCAAAGAGATAAAGAAGCATGGAGCTATTTCTCACGAGGAAATGAAAAAGAGGCTTGGGTAAGAGTTAATGTCGTCTGCCGAGTACAAAATAGAATATGCCCCTCGGACTGAGAAACAATTGGCCATCATTCCAAAAGCAATTAGGAAAAAAATATTTGAACGAATAGAAAAACTCGCCACACAGCCACGCCCAGAAAATGTCGAGCCGTTGAGTGGAAGTGACGATGGGCTATATCGGATTCGGCAAGGAGATTACCGTATCGTTTACAGCATTGAAGACGGTAAATTATTAATTCTTGTTGTTCGTGTTGTTCATAGAAAAGAAGTTTATAAGAAAAAGCATTCGCATTAGATCGAATGCGCATCCCTTCGCCCGTGCCCGATAAATTAATTGCGGGTTAAAACCCACAAAAACGAACTCAGGCTAAAGCCTAAGCTACATTCAATATTTGCGAGACGACGTAGTCGAGGAAGACGGCGTCGCTTTTGGAGCCGTTCTTGTACTCGGTTTCTAGCTGGTCGATGAGATACAACTTACTTTGGACTTGTTTGAGGTTGGTTTTTCGGGCAGAGCCTAGCAATTGCTCGAGTATCCTCCCTTGCATGTAAGGCAAATCTTTTTGAATTGCTTCTGGCGGATGACCCAACGCCACAAGTGAGTGAACTTGCATCAGGTTTTGAAACCCACTTCTCATCAACTTTAATAGGGCAATCGGCGAAGATTCTAATGCCAATAAATCCTGCAATCTCTTGATGGCAAAAGGGCCGTCTCCCCTCAACATCGCATCGACAAAAGAAAAGACCTCTTCTTTAGGGGTCCTGATCCCTATTTTTTGCAGATCATCGGCTGTAATTGCTTTTCGATCACCTACATAAGTGACAATCTTTTCCCATTCCCGTTGCAAAAGATCAAAGTGTCCTTCTTGCATCTCGACCAGCTTTTTAGCTACATCGGGCGCTAAACTTTTTTTCTCTTTAACAGCCGTTTCCATTAGCCAGTCCATCAGCAACTTTTCTTTCTCGTAAGGTTTCATGGCAGGAAGTTGAAAAATCACCCCCTTCTCATCGATCTCCTTAAAAAGTTTTGTGTTAGATAGCAGTCTCTTCCCATGTAAAATTAAAGCACGTCCTGGCGGAAAACGGGCAGGAATTGTTTCATGGTCTTCTAATGGGGCGATAAACACCTCTTGATCTCCAAAAAGAGAGGGCGAAAGAAAAAGTGAAAGCTTTTCTTTTGTTAATCGATCCAGCCTTTGAACTGTGGCGCCCCGAAAAGCCTCCAACACTACTTTTTCGGCCCATTCTCGAAACCCTTCCTCTTCTGTAAGGATCAGGTAAAAAAAATGGGGCTGCTGCCTCACGTGTTGTTCAAACGCTTTTGGTTGATTAAACTTCATTTGATGACTTCTTCAATCCAATTTTTTCGACCCGACAAGATTGGGACACCGCGAACAATGGCTTCAAAAACGGCATCTTCTTTTGGCTCCTCTAAGATAGCAAGTCTTGAGGTGATCTGTCCTCCATTAAATTGAATGGAGGCAGGATTTTTTGGTTTTGCCCTTTTTCCAGCAAAGAAGTCCTCAACCCGGCGGCTAGCCTCTTTGATGTCCCATCCGTGCCATTCTCTAATGGCATATTCTGAAGAATAGATAGCCCCTTGATTGGGTATAGCAGTAACAGATTTTTTCCCTGCAAGACAGATCGAAAGCTCTGCGATTGCTTTCTCAAAAGATGGTGGGAAAAGAATGGGGATCTCATCTCGAGGGTCGGCAAGCGCTTTTGCAATGCCTGCTTCTACCCTTTTTAGAACCTCTTTTGGAGTAATAAGGCCGAGCCATTCATCGTAGCCTAAATATTTCAGCCGGCTTTTCTGCAGAGATCGAAACACATCGTCAACAGTATAGCTTTGAACCGCTTTAACTTCGAATTTCTGCCCAGACACTTGCCCCCATTTTCGCTTGTCTCTTTCAACAACATGCCAAAAACGGTGAGAGCGCCATCTCCCCTCAATCTGAAGGGCAATATGGTAGGGCGTAATCAACTCGGGCGAATAAAGGCGAGAGAGGTTGTACTTTTGCTCCACTAGATAAAAAAGCTCGGTCGCTTCTAAAGAATCGAGCCCCAAGTCGTAGAAAAGATGGGTGTCCCGTTTAACCTGATCAACAGGGCAACCTGCCACTTTTGCCATGCAAGCGGCCACCTCTTTTTCAAGCGTTGTCATCTCGCCTTGTTCTACCGGAGGATAAAACGGGATAGGTTCAAAACTTGGAAACACGGTCTCCCCCTTTTCTCCGTATGGGCTGTTGTACCAGTTTTCTAGTTGGCCGTTGAGCTCTTTTCTGGAAGGAAGAGGATTTGGGACAGTATAAGGCTCGATCTCTATGGTCACCTCTCTTTTTGGAGGAAACAAATAATGTTTAAACCATACTTTTAAGCCAGTAAAAGCCTCTTTTTTTAAATCTGGGGTCATTCCGTGCGGCGCAGGAGAATAACGGCTTCCCCACAACCCTGTTGTCCTTACAAGGACTAATTTAAGATTAGGTTCACGGCTTAATAAAGTGTGAAGCCCTGATTGTCCTCCCAATTTTTCTACTCCTGAAATCTTGAGGTGGCCTGCGGGATAAAACAGAATATTATCCCCCTGCTTCAAGCCATCCAACACTTCATTGTAAGCGTTCTCAAGCTGCAGTTCCTTTACACTGTTTTTTGCGACAGTGCAGTCAGGAACGGTGATTGCCCGTACAGCATAAAATATCGGTTTCAAAAATGAGACGCTTGTAAATCTTGAAGAGGCAAAGGGCCTGGCATGAAACCGTTTCCAAGTCGACACCTGGAAGAGCGCTGCATCGAGTGCCGAAACATGATTGGCAAGAAATAAGATGCCATTGCCTTCGATGTTTTCTGCTCCTTTTACCTTCACTTTGTAGCGACGTGAAAGAAAAAAATAGAGAACGTTTTTCAGAATGGATGCAAATATCATAAAAACCTAAGAAGAAAAGAAATAATAATTGCTACAGGTGTTTTTTAACCACCCAACTACGCCTTAACCTAAGGCTTTTATTGTAAATAAAAAATAACAGGGTGAACAGGATGAACAGGATAAGCTACGCCCCCTAAAGGAACTATTTTTTTGAAAACAAACAAAGGCTGGCTTCTAAAAAAGCTAAACATGGTAATGCTTTTTTCTCTTTTATTATTGTCGATAGAATTGTTTTTGTGGGCGAAGCTTATCCTGTTCATCCTGTTCACCCTGTTATAATTTATGGGTATTTTTAGCTCCAAGAGTTGTCTGTTCATCCTCGAGGGATAAAGTATGGAGGATAATCATTAGCAGCCTTATTATATCCTAACCATGTTACGCGTAGCCATTAAGATGTTGATGGGAGACAGGGGGAAATACCTTCTTCTCATCTCCGCCCTTACCTTTTCTGCTCTCCTCATTACCCAGCAAGGGTCGATTTTCATCGGCTTGCTTCGGTGGTCGACCGCCATGATACGAAATACGAAAGCTGAGATCTGGGTTGTCGATCCGCTTGTTGAACAGGTCAATGAAGTTCAACCGATGCGGAACATCGATTTGAGTAGAGTCCGCTCCGTTAAGGGTGTGGAATGGGCAGTTCCTCTCTATTTTTCCATTTTGCAGGCAAAACTGAGCAGCGGGCTTTTTAAACCGATTCAATTGATCGGTTTAGATACCTCTACCTTAATCGGCGCCCCAAGCCGCATGATCGAAGGGAACATTGAAAACCTTCGGCAAGCCAACAGCGTCATCATCGATGAGCTGGCTCAAAAAAGATTTAGCGATGGGCGAGCCACTCCAATCGGGATTGGCGATACGTTTGAAATCAACGACTATGAAGCCAGAATCGTCGGGATTTGCAAGGTTGAACGTTCATTTTTTGGTTATCCATTCATTTACACCACTTTTGACCATGCCATCCAAATGGCGCCCAAACGGCGTAAAGATTTAAGTTACATCTTAGTCAAACCGCAAGAGTCAGTATCTGCTCAACAGCTTGCGACCGCTATTGAAAAAAAGACAGAACTTCGGGCCTACACCTCTGACCAATTTGCAGAAAGCACCGTCAATTGGCTGTTTAAAAATACAGGTATTCCGATCTCTTTCGGCACTACCATTATCCTGGGATTCATTGTCGGTATTGCCGTGTCGGGCCAAACTTTCTATGCGTTTGTCTTAGAAAATCTTCCCCATTTAGGAGCTTTAAAAGCCATGGGGGCATCGAATCGATTATTGTTCAAAATGCTCATCCTGCAAGCCCTTCTTGTTGGAACGGTTGGATATGGAATTGGGGTTGGCCTGACAAGCATCATGGGGAATTTTGCCCTATCCGGTGGAGATATGCCCTTTTATTTTGCTCCGCAAATTCTTTTGATTTCTTTTGGGGCTATCCTTTTCATCTGCTGTTTTTCAGCCCTCCTTGGAATCCGAAAAATTAGATCGCTAGATCCTGCCGAGGTGTTCCGTGGGTAAATTTAATCCTTTTTCTTTCTTTAAAGAAAAAAAAACTTCAACTTTTGACCCTGATCCAGTTTCGCCTAAACACTCTATTTCTGTTCAAAAAGGGAAAAAAACCTTTATTCAAGGGGGAGAGTCGACCTACGCTTTAAGAAGCGTCGATTTCCAAGCCGAGATTGGCGAATTGGTCATGATTGTTGGCCCTTCAGGAAGTGGAAAAACAACTCTCTTAAGCGTCATAGCAGGAACATTGCGTTGCGATGAAGGCTCGGTTACAGTTCTCGGCCGCCGCCTAGACAATCTTTCAAGCAACCAGATCACCGATTTCAGACGGCAAAACATCGGTTTTATTTTTCAACAATTTCATCTCATCCCCACCTTGACATGTGCTGAAAATGTTTCGATCCCTCTCCTTTTGCAAGGGTGGAAATCAAAACCTGCTCTCGAGAAAGCAAAAGAAGGATTGGAAGCTGTTGGACTTGGTTCCAAAATCAACCAATTCCCCAAAAAATTATCGGGCGGTCAACAACAACGTGTAGCGATCGCAAGAGCTTTAGTTCACGACCCGGAACTTATCATCTGCGATGAACCTACTTCTGCACTAGACAGCGAGACAGGGATAAAAGTGATGGATTTAATCAGCGCTCAAGCCAAAAAAAGAACTGTCGTCATTGTTACTCATGACAACCGCATTTACAAATATGCCGATCGAATTGTGGAACTAGAAGATGGGCAAATTATTTCAAGCACAGGAAAAACACATGTATAAACGGAGCATCCCTTTTGTTTTAGCCCTCGTTGGGCTTATTTCTGCTTTGCTGTTGATCAAACGGTCACAAGCTCCTATTCCTGATATGCCAACAATTGCCGTTCCTGCCTCTAACCCTTATGTGCAGGCTGTTGCAGCAACAGGAATTGTCGAAGGTGTCCATGACAACGTTGCAATAGGCGGTCCGGTTGAAGGACTCGTAGAAAAAGTGTTTGTGAAAGTGTGGGAAAATGTCGAAAAAGGACAGCCTTTATTTCGACTCGACACCCGAGAATTGGCCTCTCAAATTGCTGTCGATGAAGCTCATGTTCAAGTTGCAAAAGCTAAACTTGTCCGTTTGCAAGATCAATATGACCGTCTAGCCTCCATCAACGACCCACGGGCCATCAGCACAGACATGTTGAAAACCAGAGAAAACGATGTGTTAGTTGCCGAAAAAGAGGTATTGCTAGCTGAAATGCAGCTGGTCCATAGCCTTAATTTGCTCAACCGGATGACTGTTGTGGCTCCGAGAAGCGGCACTGTGATCCAAAGCAATCTTTTAGAAGGGGAATACCTTTCGCTCAATGCTGCAGATCCGGCTATGTTGCTTGGCGATCTGACCCAGATGCAGATCCGGGCAGATATTGATGAACAAAACGCTCACGAAGTAATCCATGGAGCTCATGCTAGAGGGTATCCTAAAAGCAATCCGGATAAACCTCTTGCTCTCGAATTTGTCAGAATTGAGCCGTATGTTTTGCCTAAAAAATCGCTTACCGGGATGAGCGATGAGCGGGTCGACACTCGTGTTTTGCAGGTGATTTACCGTTTTGAGCCTCCTAAAAATTTTCGCATTTACGTTGGGCAGCAGGTTGACCTCTTTATCGATGCAGAGGATCACACATGAAAAAAACACTTGTTCTGTTGGCTGTCCTTTCCGGATGTATGTTGCCCACTGAATCGACACTGCCTCCCCTTGAAATCGATGAGTGTTGGAAAGGTGGAGACGAATCGATCAACGAATACCTCACTGACTGTTGGTGGACCGAATTTCATGATGAAACGCTTGATGCTCTTGAAGAGCGGGCTTTAAGTGCCAATCCAGACTTATGGATCGCTTGTGAAAGGATTCAAGAGGCACGTGCAATCGAAGGTATCGCTTTTTCTGATCGCCTGCCCAATGTAAATGCATCTCCCTCTTGGAATAAAGAAGGGCTTTTATTCAACCCAAACCAAGTAACAGGAAAAGATATTCCCAACTTGGGGCTGACGCGTGTTATTCAAGAGACCTACGCCTTCCCATTGAACCTATCGTATGAATTCGACTTTTGGGGAAAATATTGTTATGCCGACAAGGCAGCACAAGAAAGGTTGATTTCAACAGAATTTGGATATCTCTCTGTTGTCAACATTTTGACCACAGAAGTAGCTAGGGTCTATTTTAACTTAAGATCGTTAGATGAAGAGATCCAATACCTCAAAAACGTTGTAGGTATTCGGAACGTTTTTGTCGATATCAATAAGAAGAGAGTCCAAGGCGGAATGGACCCGGAAGTTGACTTAGAAAGGGCAAGACTTGAATTGCAACTGGCCGAGGGTGACTTGCTAAATGCTGTCCGTTTAAGACGGTTGGCTGAAAATGAATTGGCCGTTTTGATGGGCCAACAAGCTTCTACCTTTTGTGTTGCTCCCGGCACTCTACCAGATTCTCTTTTAAATGTTTGCCCAGGGCTTCCCTCAGAACTTTTACTACGTCGTCCAGACTTGAACGAGCAATATCGGAAGATCAAAGCCTTTTTTTATGACGTTGGGGTAGCCAATGCTAACTTTTTTCCGGCGATTACTTTGACCTCCGCCCTCGGGACAGTCAGTCCTCTCCTCTCCTCCTGGTTCACTTGGCAGAGCCGCTATTGGGCTTTTGCGTTTTCGGCCATTCAGCAAATTTTTGATGGTGGACGCCTTTGCAACGAGAAGGATTTAACATTAGCAAGATTCCGCAAAGAGAAAGCCTTCTATCAAAAGATGGTGTACACCGCGTTTAAAGAGGTTGAAGATGCGCTGTCTGATATCCATTACCGCAGAGAGCAATACGAAGTGCAGCAATTTGCCTCAAAGCATGCAACGTTGACAGCCCATCTGGCGCGCCAACAATTTGATGGTGGATTGATCAACTACTTGCAGGTGGCAGATGCTGAGAAAACCGAACTAGATGTTAAGAGAAAGACCATCCAAATGAAAGGGTATGCTTTTGCAGCTTCCGTTGCTTTGATCAAAGCCCTCGGCGGCGCTCCATCTAATACAGTTTGCGAATAGTCCCAAATCCCCTGCCCGAAAAGAAATTTGCTTTTCCACCGCGAAGCGTTTGGAGTGCTAAACTCCTGTTTAGCTTTGACTTATCAGTGAAAAGTGAAAGCTAAACAGGAGTTTAGCACTCCAAACGCTTCGCGGAAGCTATGCGCTCGTCAGGGGTCGAACCTGAAACCTTTGGCTCCGGAGGCCAACGCTCTATCCATTGAGCTACGAACGCGTGTTTAGCGGAGAAATGTTAACAGAATCCTCATTTTCGGGCACGGGCACGTTTCCTAAGGGGTCCGCATCATTTCTTCCATTTTATCTAACATCTTGTCGTAGGAGAGCATTTTGTCAATCTCCTCCAATATCCTTTCTTTATAAGGCTCAAAGTTATGCAAATAGTCGTCTGCAGTTAATGTGTAATGAACATCAGGCTCTATCCCAATACCTTCAATGATCTGACCATTGGGCCTAGTGACAATGCTTGTCGTTAATTGAAAATCGCCAATGCCCAAACGGTTAGGAAACGTTATGGGGGGAGAAATACCACCGCCTGCTCCCACCGTTTTCGACCCCATCAACCTTGCCCTTCCAGCATCTTTCAACAAGGCTTGAAACAGTTCGGCGCACGAAAAATCCAACGCATCCACCAGCATTAAAAGAGGACCACCAAATTTGTTTTTGGGATGTGGCTGCACTTTTTCAATCCCAAGATAGGGATAACTTTCTGCGATCGATTTCTTGTACGAGGCTTCTTGAAGTACAAAGTCAGCGTAATGTTGAAGAGATTCTCTGAATTGATCATCGACTGGGTAACCAAAGTAAGATTTTCTTCCATCTAGCTCAAGCTCAAAGCCTTTATAACTGGCAAGTTCCCCTTTAATCGTCAATGCCAGTTTGATTTGCTCACTAGACAATACTTCGGCTTGCCATAAAGCATCGATAGGCTCATCGATAAACAAAGAGGCTATTGCATACATATTCAACATCAAGCCTCCTGGATTGTGCATTAAATCAATCACAATGAGAGATGCCCCGCCCTCTTTGATCTTTCTTAAAGCACGTCCAAGCGAAAAGAAATCGGAAGTACGGCTTGAGCGAAAGTGTGGAATACGAATATATCCCACTTTATCCCGTTGCCTTGTTTCAAAGAGATAGGCTTCGTATGGCTCCCTTTCCCCTGCTTTCCAAAGAATCGTGC
Source organism: Parachlamydiales bacterium (assembly GCA_963765145.1). Lineage (GTDB taxonomy): Bacteria > Chlamydiota > Chlamydiia > Chlamydiales > JAJFMK01 > JAGVKY01. The sequence goes on along the minus strand of CAVXVG010000005.1, from coordinate 146,111 downwards.
CCAGAGGAGGAAGGTAACTTTGTTTATTCCCTAATCTGAATGGATGTTTCTTTTTTTCCTTCTTTCCACTTTCCTCGAAGGCAGTATCCCAGTAAGGGAGTGTAGCATCGACATTTAAAAGTTGCTTAATCGGAGATAACGTGGTTACAAACCTGTTTTCATCCGATTTTGTTCTCAAACCTTTTGGAGCTAAGTGATCAGGAAACAATTCGGGAAATGTGATCCAATTGAAGGGATGGCTCTTTATTTCACCCTCTCTTAATACGTGGAGAACGACATCACCACTTTCCTGCTGCATCCCAATTTCACCATCGCGGACGGTGAAATAAAGAAGCGCCAATTCAAACCAACTTCTATCTTTTGAACACCTGGCAAACTCTTCCTCCAAGTAATTGTTTACAGCTTGATGAATGGGTGCCCCATTCCAAAACAAAACCTCGTCACCAACTTTTAAGGCATCTTCTGGGACAATATCATGGTCAACAAACACAACGAAATAGCGTCCTTCTGCCTCTCTAATTTCAAAAGGCAAATAGGAGAGGGCTGAAGATTGGAAGTGGATCTGGACGTGAGCATCGTGTGTCGCGTCAAAAAACTCCTTTAAAGCCTTTCTCCACACTTTGACGTTTCTCGAACGCAAAGCCTCACGTAATTTTTCAATTTCTTCGTCTAAATTCCAACCACAAGCTTCTTTCTTAAGGATCTTAGGGGCATAATTTGCTTCAAAATTGAACTTCAAGTAGTCGATGACAGATTCCCCCTCGTAAAAGAGGGGCGACAATGCCAAGAGAGGGCAGATAAATAGAGACGGGAGATACATGACGGAAAATAAAAACTCATTTGATGCTATCACTCTTCAAGATGCAAATCTAGTGTCTATTTGCAAAAATTCGTTGGCTTCTTATGCTCTAGAGTTTTCCCCTTTGTCATTAACATGCATGGGCTACACCAAAGAAATGGTATGATAAAAAACTCACCCTTCAAACAAATAATCTAACAATTGAGTCGAACATAATAGATAAATTAATGTTGATAGTCTTATAATAATTACTGTTTTTATGTTCTGGAACTGAAGTTGGTCTCGAGTCACTAGTAAAGGCTAAGGATCTTCCTCTCTTTCTTGGACTTCTTGGCAAACTTATGCTGTTTGTGTGAAGGTTGCACTCGTTCGCAATAGCTTCTTTATATTTTCGTGTAACAACTTCTCTATATTCTTCTGTGATTTCTTCTTTAGACTCACCAGTAACAATTGCTTTATACTCTTTCGTGATAATTGATTTATATTCACCTGCATAAAACGCCTTAAAGTTTTGATGCTGTTCTTTTCTAAATCGCTCTATTTCTTGTCGTATAGATTCATTAAACTGGCTTAAGGTCCCATTATAAGACGAAACATCTGTAAAAGTTCGTGGTTCATATCTAGGAAGTGCACCGTTCTCTTTAAGAATTTTTTCAGTCTCAACAGAATATTTGCGAAGATACACATTATGAAATTTTTCATCCTGTTCAGAATATTCAAGGTGAAAATCTACCCCTTTTTCCCAAATTGTAGGTATACAAGTAGCAGACAGCTTAAATTTAAGCCCTTGTGGGTTATTTATTTCTTCAACACATAAACGCATTAAGCAGTATGCATTTAAAATATCGTACTTTTCATCCGGATGGCAACCAATGAGCGTATATATTCCATGTACCTGAAACGTAGCCCCTCGTTCACAAAAATCTGAAATTGAATGAACTAGCGTATCATCAAATATTTTAGAAAGTGTCGTCTTGACCCCTCCTGGAGGTTTATACGATACTGTGTGTCTAACCGCGTCAACAAAATCTGGACAGTAGGTTTCGCCGCCATCATTTGAAAGAATGACATCTACGTAATCATGATAAAGTTCTGGGGCTCTCTTTGGAATTCTAGCAACAAGTAGTGTCACCTTGTTAAGATGTTTGTCGCTGATATGCGTCTTCCATTTATAGATGATTTTAGCGTCCCCATCAGGTAAGCCATCTTCAATGTCTAAGAGCTTAAATCCGTAGTGACGAAATTTTAGCCTTTCGATCATCTCGTTTACATCTGACTTTTTACAGATCAGGTAATCTTGGTGGTCTATAAGGTCAAAGCTTTTCCTAGATTCAGCCAGTTCTTTTTCTGTTTTAAAACGTTTCGTTTCTATTGAAATCAGCTGTCCATGTTTGACAAGTTCCATTGCAACAACCCTCAATATAGCCTGATTGCAGACTTCATCTATCCGCTTAATGAGCTGATTAAGCTGATTACTTTGATAAACAAAGTCACTTAGCATATCTATCATATTTGCAGATGTAACCGAAGGAGAGCGAGGCAAAGGGATTGATGCTGTCATAACAACTCGTTAATGAGTGATTGGATCAAGAGTAGGCTTAGGAATGCGATGATGAGTTCTTGTTAACACTTCCCAAGGTTCTACATTAACAGCATATGATGCATCAGGGGTTCGTATGGCGCTAATAGCTAGCGAAAGTTCTAAACCAACCTTTCTAAATTCCTCTCGAGGATGTACAAATTCCCAATTTAACTTGAGAAGCCGCATCCCTCTTAGCAATGAATCAGGTGTTTCTAGTACTGTTGTAATAGCAGATTTAACTTCTTGCATTTTAATATTAATAAAAGGATCTTCCCGTATAGGAGCTGTACACTGAAGATCATTAGCAGCTTTTTGTATCATTTGATGAAAAACATCTCTGCAACGCTCAACAATTGGAGACACCAACACAGACAGCTCTTCTTTGCGCAATGGTGGCAAAGGAAATACAGCTTGAGCAGCACCTTCGACTGTTCTTAGGACTCCGGTTATAAATGAATATAAGGTAAATTCCATTTGAATTCCTGCTATTGAAGAAAGACAATAAATGTTCACTGAGATTAAATCAAATTATTTGCAATCTCATTTCGAAATTTTTCCATCCTCCGGACCATGTGCGTTAGATTGTGGATAGTGGCAAGGGTTAACGCTGCAAGTTCCTTTGCTTTAAATAGATGATGCAGATAGCCGACGGAGGTAGTTTGACAAGTAGAACAGGGGCAATTCTTTTCAATCGGTTCTAACTTATACCGGTTTTCATTTTTGGTCAGATTAACATTTCCTTGTTCGGTTAATGCCATCCCATGTCTTGCCGCTTTTGTGGGGTAAGAGCTGTCAAACGTATCGACGCCAAATGGAATCACGCGCGTTAAAGACTCCAAGTCCCCTATCCCTAACAGGTGGCGAGGCTTTAGAGGATCAAGAGGTTGCAAGGTATAACCTAGAAGGCCATAGAGCTCGTCTTTGGTTTTCCCTAAACTTCCTCCGATCGCAAAACCATCAAAAGGCAGACTGTTCAGGTGGGTCGAACTTTTTATCCTTAAGGCTTCGTTCACACCCCCATGGACAACAGCAAACATCGCCTGTCCCCTCTTATCTTTTAGGTGGAATTGCAAAGAGCGCTCTTCCCAGCGGTGGGTTCTTTCAAACGAATTTGTTAAAGCCTTGTCATCAATGTGATAAGGTGGCAGTTCGTCAAATGGGATGATGATGTCAGCTCCAAGCTTTTTTTGTGCAGCAATAGAGCTTTCAGGCGTCAAAAGAACGGGACTTCCGTCCCTGTATGAGCGGAATAAAACACCTTCCTCCGATATTTTCAGAACAGATCCGTCTGTTTTTTTTGTTCCACGACTTTTTAACTCATCGGCCACACCACCATAAGCTAAGCTAAACACCTGAAATCCACCCGAATCGGTGATAATTGGTTTCTGACGGCCGATATACTTATGCAACCCTCCCCCTTTTTCAACCACATCTGCACCCGGCTGAAGCATGAGGTGATAGGTGTTGCAAAACATCAGGTCCAGCCCAATCTTATCAAGCTCTTGATGGGTTAACGCTTTGATCGTTCCATTGGTTCCAACTGCTACAAAACCGGGTGTTTCTATCGTCCCATGTGCAGTATGGATACGTCCTACACGCGCATTTGATTTTTTTGAGGTATGAAGAATTTCAAACCGGAATGGGCTTTCCATAGAGAACAAGTTTTGTAAAAGGAGCGACTGTTAAAATAACAACGCCTTTGATGATTAAGCTTAATAAAATGAGATCAAACGGAGATGAGAGAAGGCCAAATAGCCCTATAAACGTAAATAAAAGGGTATCGATTGTCTGTGAGACGAGAAGAGAACATAAGTTTCTCCAAAAAAAAGAGAGCCTTCCCCTTAACCATTGGTAAAGGGCCATGTCTATTCTTTGCACAGCAAGCATAGTCACTAAAGAAGCAACCATAATCCTCGGCATATACCCAAGGATTGCCGCATAAGCATCATGTGCCACATCGGCTTGGGTTGGAATAAACTGGAGCTGAAAATAAGAAATAGCAACTACAAAAAGAAACGCGATCGCTTGTATGGGTAAAATCCCTTTTGTCCCTACTCTCCCCCATTTTTCTTGTAGGAGATTCAAAGAAAATAAGGCGCTGACAGCAAAGGGATCTGTCGGCGTCACAGATAGGCCAAAAAAGGAGATCTCTTTAAGAACAAAAAGATTGGCAAAAACCCCCTGCAAAACAATCCAAGTTACAAGCGCCTCTTTGGAATGACGCATCGCTATCAGGGTGAAAAAAACAAGGGATAAAATCTCTATGAAAAATAAGAGCTCATTCATAACAGGCTATTGAGGTAAAGGGCATAAGTCAAAAAGGAATCTCTGGCATTGATTTTTCTCTTTTGCCCGTTAACTTCTCGTTCTAAAAACCCCTCTTTAAGCGCTTTATTGAGCTCTGCTTTTGTAAGCCTGACCATTCCAGCAATAGCTTCATTCTCGTCTTGTATGGCTTTTTTTTCCTCGACATTGCGGGCAACAAAAATGGGGACGCTCCATTGCAACATCCCACTGTCAGGATTCATTGTACCAAGATAGGTCCAATCGTTTGACTCAAAGCCTGTTTCTTCTATGAGTTCTCTTTTGGCAGTATCTAAAGGACTTTCACCAAGTTCTGCATTTCCACGTGGCAGCTCAAGTTCCCATGCTCTTGTCGCATGTCGAAACTGAACGATGAGGCCGTAGTCTCCATTTGAAAAAACAGGTAAAATGGCAGATCCCCCTTTTGATTCGCTAAGCAGTCGATCATAAAGGCCGGTAGCACCTGTTGGAAAAATGACCGGATCGCGGACAAGCATGATGTATTTATCTCGAGCTATTTCCCCTATTTTTGACCATTTATTGGCTCGATCCGGCGGCACCCCGTTTTCTCGTAACCTTTCGTAATATTTTTGTTGGATTTCTTCAATTTTGGCAGGATCTGCCACAATTTCGATTTCCCCACACTTGTAATTCCCTCTTGGCAACTGCAGCGCTTCGGGATAACCGTCAGTACCAAAAAGAGGAAGAACACAACATAGGAGAGGTAACAGCTTTTTCATGTCAAAGATTTTACCACATCACAGACTTTTGCCAGAATTAACCCGTGCCCTTGCCCGGCTTTTTAACCAAAAACTGTTTAGACAGACAAAATATACGATCTTTTTACCAAGAAGCTTTTCGGGCAAGGGCAGGGGCAAGGGCAAGGATTTTCTTTGTTAATAAAATTTTAAACTTTCCCCTTGTCATAGTAAAAAATTTAATGCATTTTGGCGTTTCATGCGTTGTATTTTGGTTATTTTTATATTGGCGGGTTGCACGCGAGAAGTGGAAAGGGCTCCCTTTGGCCCCATCCCTGTCTGCAACGACGCAAGGTACGTTCCATGCCGGACAACAAAAGACCATTTTGGAGTCGACCCCCCTTTTTCTAACAAAGATCAGCAGCCCCTTTGCAAATTGATTAGCATGGCGTTGAGATTCAACCCCCAAACTTGCGTCACTTGGTCCAACGCGGAATCCGCCTACTATGCAATGAAAAGCGCACAAGGGGCCTATTATCCTCAAATCACAGGCTATATCCAGTATGGAGCTATCGATAGCCGTGGAGGAGAAAGCGGTTTAACCGCCTCTTCGATCGCCTCAACAACCGGCAATATTGTGGGTGGAGCCGGCCTCGGTACCGCCATTACAACAGAGAGTATGTCTCTTTCTTGGTTACTTATGGATTTTGGTGGCAGAGAATACACTGTTGAAGCCGAAAAGGAGGCGTTACTTGCCGCCAATTGGACCCATAATTTTACAGTTCAGCAGGTCGTTTTCAACGTAGTAGAAACTTATTACCAAGCCATCACATCAGATGAACAGGTCGTTTCGGCGATCGAAGATTTGAAAAACGCAATCAAAGCAGAAGAGTCTGCCAAAGTTCAGTTTGAAGCAGGCATTGTCAATATTGTCGATTATCTACAGGCAGAGGCTAATCGATGGAAATATGAAATTGCACTTACACAAGCTTATGGCAACCAAGCATCGGCCTATGCGTCGCTTGCAGAAGCTGTCGGTATCCCTCCCGAAACCCTGCTTAAACTCTATCCGATGCCAAAAGATTTAAGTTATTTAAAACTTGAAGAGAGTTTGCACGACTACATTGCAAGGGCCAAGCTAGAAAGGGATGACTTGCAATCTTTGGTTGCTCAATACAAAGAGGCCGGCGACAGAATCGGGGTCAGGCGATCAGCACTATTCCCCCAACTTTCAGGAATTGTCGACCTGACAGGCGCCCAATTTGACGAGAGACTCTTGAGAGCAAGCCATACCTATTACAGCGCTATTTCTCTGAACTGGACTATTTTCAACGGCTGGTCGGACACCTACAACCTCTACCAAGCTAAATCTTTGCAGAAAGCAGCCTATGCCAATTGGAAACAGCAAGAACAAGCAGTTGTATTAGCGGTTATTCAAGCTTTTTACCAATTTGATGTGGCAAAAGAAAACCTCACTGCTACCGTTGAGTATTTAAAAGCAGCACAAGGAGCTTACGATGCAGCTCTTGTGGGATATCAGTCCGGCATCAACACCATCACCGACCTACTGAACAATTTGGCTCTGCTTGCCGACGCAAGAGAACAAGAAATTCAAGCCAGGTCAAATGCACTGATTGCATCTGCAAACCTAGCCTTTGCTACAGGAACTATTTACCAATGTCCATGAAATATCTTTTTATCCTTCTTCCATTATTAGCCGGATGTTCGAAAACAGAAGAGAAAGAAACACCCAAAGTATCGATTAAAGTTGGGCAAGTCATCGAAAAAACGGTGCCCTATCACATTGATACGGTGGGAAACGTACTGGCTAACAACAACGTTCAAGTCACACCTCAGGTGACAGGACAAGTTGTAGAAATCGATGTGAAAGAAGGACAGATGGTAAAAAAGGGAGACCTTCTTTACGTGATCGATCCAAGGCCCTATCAGGCAAATTTGGTCCAAGCTCAAGGCGCGCTAGAAAAAGATATGGCTGCTTTGGAATATGCCAAAAACCAACTTGAAAGATATTTAAAGCTTGTTCCCGGTAAATTTGTTGCCCCTCTTACCATCGAACAATATGAATCGAACGTCAAAACAGCAGAGGGGCAGGTAAAACAAGATGAAGGGGCTTTAGAATATGCCAAGATCAATCTCGATTACTGCTATGTCAAATCGCCTATTGATGGAAAAATTAGTCAGTACAACATCAACTTAGGAAATGTCGTCACAGCAAACGATACCAATGCCCTCACTACCCTTCGACAATTGCAACCGATTCAAATTCAGTTTAGCTATGCCCAAAGAGACTTTGAAAAAATCATGCAAACGTGGAACAACAAAACATTTACCTTCGAATGTTCTCTTTATAACGACAAAGAGAGATCTTTCACTGGGGATGTCTATTTTATCGACAATTCGATCAATACAAACACCGGCGCCATCATTTTTAAAGGCCTTTATCCTAACGAAAATTTAGAACTTTGGCCAGGCGCATTCGTCCGAGTTAAAATGTTTATTAAAACCCTTGAAAATGCCCTGCTGGTTCCTCTTGTTGCAGTCGAGAAAGGACCAAAGGGTTTTTCAGTCTTTGTCGTCGATAAGAACAACACTGTTGACTTTAGGGCGATTGATATTGGTCCTCAAGTCGATGACTACTATGTTGTTTACAGCGGGCTAAAGGCGGGTGAAACTGTGGTCACGCTTGGCCAGATGAACTTAAGGCCCGGCACGGAAGTCGAGATCAAACCATGAATCCTTCCCGCATCTTCATCGAACGACCCATCATGACAATCCTTGTCATGGTGTTCTTTTTGTTCATGGGATTTTTAGGATACTACAGATTGCCTATCAGCGACATGCCCGACGTTGATTTTCCAACTATCACCGTTAAAACGGTTTATCCGGGAACAAGCCCTGAAACCATTGCCAACATCGTTTCAACGCCTCTTGAAAAGCAGTTCATGCAAATTCCGGGGCTCACAAGCGTGGCCTCGCAAAACACTTTAGGCAACAGTCAGATTGTATTGAATTTTGACCTGACCCGCAATTTGGATGGGGCAGCCCTAGACGTGCAAGCTGCTATCACTCAAGCTCAAGCCTATTTACCCCCTAACCTCCCCTATCCCCCTACCTTTCAAAAGGTCAACCCCTCAGACACTCCTGTTATTTACATTGTCATGATGAGCGACTCTATTGATCTAGCCGAAATTTATCGATATGGTTTTACCCTCATCGCTCAACGGCTAACGATGGTAGAAGGTGTAGCCCAGGTGATCGTCCATGGGCAGCCCTATGCCGCTCGTATTGATATAGACCCCTATCTTGCCTCAACAATGAACCTCAGTTGGGACTATCTCTCTTCGCAAATTGCGGGAAGTACTCCTGACTTACCGACAGGGCAACTCGACGGCTACCAACGTTCCTGGATTGTCGATTCAGAGGCCAATCTCCAAACAGCAGACGAATTTGCCCCTATCATCTTAAAGTGGCAAGACGGGATGCCGGTCCGTTTTGAAGATATTGGCAAACCGATCGATAGCGTTGAAAATATCCGTTTTGGCGTGAAGTATTATGATAGTGATCATATGGACGGCACGCCGGCTGTTGTATTAGCTGTGCTAAAACAGCCAGGCGCCAATACGGTTAAACTGTCTGACCTTATCCACGAACAACTGCCGATGTTAATGGAAGAGCTTCCCTCCTCTATAGACCTACGGGTGATGTATGACAAAGCCTTCACCATCAAAAGTTCCATCCGTGAAGTGGAAGAGACACTCATCATTGCTTTCATCTTAGTCACGCTGGTCATCTTCGCCTACTTAGGCAGCCCCACCGATACTTTCATTCCTGCTCTTGCTATGCCGATGTCGATCATGATGACCTTTTGGTTCATGGATATCTTTGGCTTTACCATCGATAACCTGTCTCTCTTGGCCCTGATTTTAGCTACAGGATTCATTGTCGACGACGCCGTTGTCGTTTTGGAAAACATTGTCCACCATATGGAAAAAGGGTTGAGTCGTTGGAAAGCGGCGCTTGAAGGGTCGCGCCTTATCGGATTTACCATCGTTTCGATGACATTGTCGTTAACGGCAGTTTTTATTCCTTTAGTCTATATGTCAGGAATTATTGGACGGCTGTTTTTCGAATTTTCTATCGTCTTAATTGTGGTGATCATCTGTTCCGGAGTCATCTCGTTAACCCTCACCCCCATGCTATGCAGCCGCTGGTTATCCTTAAAAAAGGAGGGCAAAAAGAAAAATTTTTCCGATTACCTAAACGAAAACTTTAATAATTTGTACGCCAATTCGTTGCGAAAATTTATCAATTACAGAAAAACAATACTGTTTATCGGACTGCTCAACGTTTTACTCTCTGCACTTCTTTTCTATGTCCTTCCAAAGGACTTTCTCCCCGATGATGATGTGGGCTTCATCCAAGGCTATACAGTTGCAGAAGAGGGCACCTCTCCCCTCTTAATGGCTCAGTTGCAGTCGAATGCAGCCGATAGAGTAAAGCACGACCCCAACGTGCAATCTTTGATTTCTGTGTTTGGTTCGCCTCAACCAAATCAGGGCATTCTCTATATGAATTTGACTTCATATAACGAAAGGACTGTTCCAAATGCTCTTTTACATTTTATGAAAATGTTAAAGGAGATTCCGGGCATCAATAGCTTTTTAAAAAACATGCCGCTCATCAACCTCAACATCGGCTCTGTGAGCCGGGGCGCCTACCAATATACTTTACAAGGGTGGAATGCACATGACGTCTACAAAGGATCTGAGCAACTTTTAGCTAAGTTAAGAGAAATGCCCGACTTACAAGGGGTGAATAGCGACTTGCAAATCCATGCTCCGCAAGTAAAGTTTAACATTTTAAGAGAACAAGCCTCTGCTTTAGGCGTCACGGCTCAAGAAATACAACAAACCTTGTTGTACGCTTATTCCGGCAACCGTGTCGCTAGGATCAACACCTCTTTTGACCAATACGATGTGATTTTAGAGGTTCCTCTTTCGACACAAAGGATCATGGAAGACTTGCGGGGCCTCTGGTTATCGAGCATCAACACCACAAACTTAATCCCGTTGGCATCTGTTGCCGATTGGGAAATTGGCATCGGTCCTTCGCAGGTCAACCACATTAACCAGTTGCCTGCCGTGACTTTTGCTTTCAATTTGTCTCATGGCTCAGCGTTAAGTACGACGTTAGAAAAAATCACTAAAGCTGCAAAAGAAGTTGTCCCAAAAGGAGTTTTTGCTTCTGTCAAAGGAGCTGCTCAAACGTTTAGAGACTCGGTTTCCTCTTTAGGTATCTTGTTTATCTTTGCCATCATTGCCATCTACATCATTTTGGGCATCCTTTACGAAAGTTTTATCCACCCGCTGACCATTTTATCTTCATTGCCTCCTGCCATTTTAGGCGGTCTTTTAACCCTTTGGCTATTTGACATGCCGCTTAATCTTTATTCTTATCTTGGGTTGATTTTGTTAATTGGCATCGTCAAAAAGAACGGCATTTTAGTGGTCGATTTTGCTTTGGAAAACAAAAGACTCAAGCATGAAGACCCGGTTCACGCCATTGTTGACGCCTGCATCGTCCGGTTTCGTCCCATTATGATGACCACTTTTGCTGCCATCATGGGCGCCGTGCCTATTATGTTAGCCTCAGGCCCGGGCGCCGTTGGCAGACGGCCTTTGGGTTATGTGATTGTTGGCGGTCTTTTGTTGTCTCAGTTGATCACTCTCTATTTAACCCCGGTGATCTACCTTTACATGGACAAATGGAACGACAAAATCTCTTTGCCGGTCGAACAAACGGCTCCTGAAAATGGAGTTTGAATCCTTTCCCCTTGACTTTGGAAAAAAGGTAGGATAAAAGCTTGAGCCCAACCAAAGGTTGGGGGGCAAAAAATGAGACAATGGCTCGCATTATTGTTCATGCTCCTTTGCACGACCCTCTTTGCTCAAGATAGAGTCGCTCACTTTGAGGGCGCCCCTTCAGGCATCGCTGCCGGTTGGGTCAACGTTGTTTCAGGCGCCATCATCCATTCTGAAACAGACCTTGTTATTCCCGGGGTTGAGCCTATCGCTTTGAGCCGATCTCCCATCTATGCCCCCGGACAATCTTTTTATGACCAGTATAAAGAGAGCTGGAACTTCGATTTCAGGGAGCGTATCGCAAGAAGAGAGGAAAAAGAGGTTCGTGCTGTCGTTGGCGGAGGGCAGCATGTCATTTATAAACGGCACGATTGGCTTTCTGTCGAAAAAGGATACCAAGAATCTTTAGTCTTTCGAAATGAAGAACGGCAAGCAAATATTCAATTGCTTTACAAAGCCCACGAGCATGCCAAAGGCTTTACCAATCAATCCGGAGGAAGGGCAAGTGCACATACCTCTATCAAGAACTACTTCCTCCATATAGACCCTCATTATAATTTTGCTCTCCATTGTGGTTCCGGAGAAATTAAACACTACAACAGCCGCATGTCGGGCAATCGATCCTTCATTACCCAAATTTTAAAACCAAACGGCTTTCGTTACGATTTTGGCTACCATCTCGATGGACAGCAACAAGGAGTCACTCTCTTTGCCCCATCGAACAGGGAAATTGCCTTCTATCAAATGAAAGATGTGGATAACACCCTACGCATCGACACCAATGATGGCCGATGGGCACAGTGCGAATTTATCCGAGAAAATGGAAAGGATGACTACATCTGCCGGCTTTTAAAGACGGTTTATCGTTCAGATGCTCCTACCGTTGCTTACGACTATGCCAAAAAATATAAACATTCGGGAGAACGATACCTGAGCAAAATCATCTACCCGGAGGGGCGCGGGGCAGAATTCGATTATTGGCGTTATAATGAAAAGAAAGATAAACGGGAGTTTAAAGAAGGCCACCCATTTTCCATTAACAAGGTAAAAAACCTTTATCAACCTTCGCACCTTGATGGGGCCATGTGCGTGACACACCATTTCTCATACAATCTGAACAAAGACGGAAAAGGGGGATGGACCGATGTGACAGATTGTTACAAAAACAAAGATGTCTATCGGTTTAACGAAGATTACCGCATCACAGAAGTGGAACATTGGAATGCATCCGGCCAAAAAGAGTATGTCGATGCGTTCACATGGGACAATGATGGTCAGCTTCTTACTTCTACCACCCACGATAGATCGCACGAATATGTCTACGACAAGCAAGGCAATATCCTCGAAGAGAAATTACATGGCGACTTGACAGGTCATGGAAAGAAAGAGTGCGAAAAAACTACCTTTGCCTATTCTCAAGATGGCAAAAATCTCCTCACGGAAGAACGCCGTAGCAATGGCCTAACCATCAACTATGCCTACAAGACCGGGACCAATCTTGTAACAGAAAAAAAGACCTTTATCGGTAAAACATGGGTAAAAACAGAAACATTTGGTTATGACAACGACCACCGTCTAATTGAATCGGTTGAAAATGATGGGGTCAGGAAAACCATCATCCGAATCAAACCTCTAGAACGCCCCTTCGGTTTCCCCGGAGAAAAAAGAATCTACGGCGCCACAAAAGAGACGAGAGAACAGCTCTTAGAATCTTATCATTATAACTACACAGTCCGTGGAGAAAAGACCCTAGAAGAAAAGTACGACAGCCATGGCAATCTCGTCTACCGGATGATCTGGGAATACGACAACCATGGCAATTGCTCCAAGGAGGTCAATGCTGTAGGCGACACCATCTGCAGAACCTTTGACCTCAACGACAACTGTAAACAGGAAGAGGGGCCGCGCTTGAATCTTGTCAAAAAGTATGAATATGACAAGATGAACCGGTGTACACTCGAGACTACCTTTTACCAAGGTGCTGTGGTTGCCCAGAAAAAGAGTTCTTACGACGCTCTCAGTCGCTGCACATGGCACACCGATGAAGATGGACGAAAAACGGTCTACATTACAAATCGTTTCGGCCACCCCACTACGATCTTTTTACCTGAAATAGGGAAAAAGCAACCCACGATCACTCAAACTTTCGACCTCTTTGGCAATGTTATTTGCTCGGTCGATCCGCTAGGGCGCAAAACAGAGAAAAGATACACCGCAAAAAACAAAGTCTCTTACATTCAGCATCCTGATGGTAAATCTGAAGAGTACTTTTACTACACGATCGACGGCCAGTTGGAAGAAAGCATAGACCAAGAAGATAACCGCACCTTCTATACCTGGGATGCTCTTGGTCGTCTTCTTTCTAAACAAACACCTTTCGGTACAGAGACTTATACCTACACAGGCTTGTTGTTAACACGCTCTGTTGACGTGGCAGGAGTGGCAACAGATTATCGTTACGACCCGTTTGGCCGCCTGATCGAAAAGAGTATCGACGCTAGAAAAGAATGCATTACCTATGACGTGTATGGGCTTCCTTGCAGAAAAAGCTTTTATGAAGGAACTACTCTACTCTCGACAGAGGTCACTATCCGAGATGCTTTAGAGCGAGTCGTCGAAAGCTATACGGAAGACCACCCGAGCACCATCTTCCAACACAAATGGTTTGTCTATGACGGTGCAGGCAATTGCGTGGAAGAGCGAGAAGATAATGGGATCACCAAGAATGTCTACGATGGCAGAAACCGATTAATAGAACTCGTCAATCCCCTTAAACAGACTTACAGAGTCGATTATCGCCTCATCGGGCAAGAAAGAGAAAAAACAGTGACCGACCCTCTTGGGAACCAAGTCATCACTCTCTACAACACTCACAACCAAAAATCGGTGATCCGTCATCTGGATGCTTCCGGAAACGAACTTTCCAAAAAACGTCTCTTTTATGACCTAGCAGATCAACTGATAAAAGAAGAAAAAACAGCCGGTTTTGAAACACAAACAATTGCCTACCAACGAGACCCAATGGGGAGAGTTACTGTTCTTACAGAATCTCTTGGAAAAGTGACCATAAGTTCCTATACCCCTCTAGGCAACCTTGAGAGCAAGATCAAACCCGATGGGATGAAACTTCTCTACAGCTATCAACAAGGACGTTTGAGCAGCCTCACCAGCTCAGATGGCAAAATCAACTACCATTACGTCTACGCCCCTCGAGGGGAGCTAACCCATGTTGAAGACGGAACCACAGGCCATATCTCGAAACAGTCTTATTCTCCACACGGCGATCTTCTAAAAGAGGTGCTTCCAACCGGTCAAATCATCCTCTACACATATGATGGGTTGGGTCGTCTCACAAGCTACAGCTTACCTGATGGGGGGAAAGTCGTTTTGACCTACAACGCCATCAATGCCACCTCTGTGTCTCGGCAAGATGCCTCCGGCTATGTCCTCTATACGCATGTCTACACACAATTTAACCATCGTGGCGATGTGACTGAACAAAAGCTTATCGGAAACGGAGGGACAATCTCTCACTCTTTCGATACGATGGGGCAACTGACAGAATTGATCCATCCCCATCGTAGAGAAGAAAACATCCGGTATGATGATGCAGGCAACCTGGTTGCCTTTACACTCAACAACACACCCCATCATTTTGCTTATGATTCTCTTTATCAATTGATCGAAGAGGATGATCATCGTTATACCTTTGATGCTTTCCGGAACCGTCTTTCTAAAGATGGCATTTCCTACTCAGTCAACACCCTCAATGAAATCACCTCAGATGGATCAACCAAGTTCGACTACGATCCCAACGGGAATATCATCTGCTCCGGAACCCTTCAATTTGGTTACGACCCGCTGAACCGCCTTCTCTTTGTCAAAAAAGGTGAGATCGAAGTTAGATTTGCATACGACCCCTTTAACCGTCGCATTTCCCGAAATGGCAACCCCTACTATTTCTGCAAAGAACACGAAATTGGTGACAACCATTCTCTTCGTATCCTCGGAATAGGGCTTGGAGGTGACATCGGAGCTAGCATCGCACTTGAACTTGATGGCAAAACCTTCGCTCCACTCCATGATCACAATGGCAGCATCACAGCGCTTCTCGATCTAAATGGCAACCTCATCGAATCGTGGAGCACTACCGCCTTTGGCGAACAACAAGGTTCAACCCGCTCCCCTTGGACCTTCTCTTCCAAACGCTTCGATCCCCTGACAGGCCACCTCTCCTTTGGTCACAGAGATTACGACCCCACCATAGGCCGTTGGACCACTCCCGATCCCCTCGGTTTTGAAGCCGGCCCCAACCTCTACACCTACGTTTACAATCAACCTCTCACCAAGCGCGACCCCCTTGGCCTATACGCTCTCCCCTCCCTTGGCATGTGGGACAGCATGCTCATCGAGAAAAACGCAGCTAATATGAACAGCCCTCGTTTTCAAGGTGGCATGAGAGCATTTGGAGGTTTTGTTGAAGGAGGTATTGGAGCAGGTCTTTTTGCACTACCCACATTCGGAGTCAGCCAGTTCGTCGGCAGCCTAATGATGGCCCACGGCTATGACAACTTTCAATCAGGCTTACGTCAAACAATCTCTGGCTCCTATCAAGAGCCAGCCACCATCCCTTTCCTCAAAAGCTTTGGCCTTTCCCACGAAAATGCTCATCTAGCTCACGAAGGCTTCGGCATTTGCAGCGCCATTTGGGGCGGCATGCAGCTCGGCATTCAGCGAGCAGCCTTTCAATCTATTTCTAGATTGCCTACACAGAGTGAAATGGCAAATTTATATAGAGTGGTAATGCCTCAGGAGCTTGCTGATATACAAAAAACAGGAATTTTTCGTAATTTAGGGAGCGCAGAGGGAAAATATTTTACTACATCTATTAAAGGGGCATCTTCATATGCAAAACAAGCTGTAAATAAATTTGGAGATCCTCCTTATACATTAGTAAGAACGCGGATTCAGAGTGACTTTTTTAATGGATTGCCCCCTACAAGTGTGGACGGTGGAATCCCTGCATGGGTAGTCCCTGATCACAAGCTAGAAGGCTTAATTCCAGAAATAGTACAATGGATGGCAGTCCCTAAATGAAGATCATTAAATGAAAGCTGATATATATATTAAAGTGAGATTCAAAACCACTGAGGAAGGGGGAAGAAAAACTTCTTTGCAGCGAAAGATGCCTTTAGGAGTAGATTTCTATGCCTGCCCAATGAAGATAGACAATAACTTCTATGATTGCCGTTTATTTATTGGAAATAAGGAGATAAAACTAGGAGAATACTATGAAATTCCAGCGGTATTTCTAGACAAAGAGTCAGCTTTGCAAAAACTATCAGTTGGAAAAAATATAGCATTATGGGAAGGCAAGGAAGTCGCAAATGGACAGGTGATCAGGATCTGTGATTAAGGTCAGCGGATATAAAATTGGATCTGGTACAGGGTTTTTATCTGGAGAATTTTTCCCTGAAATTAACTAAGATTTTGAATGAAAAAAGCGATCGAAACTAATGTGGACTTTTCAGACGCAACTTACATTTCTTGTGACGCTGAAAATGGGAATTTGACGGTTTATCTCAATTCTTGGGATGACAAAAATAAAAATTGAGTTCACCAACACAATAGCTCTAAAACTCTGCGTTTTTATCTAAACCCATTACTACAGATTCAATGCTATGGATCTGCTTTTTAAGCAGAATTTCTTCATCCATTTCGAGTTTGAAAATTCGTTCGATACAGGAACCGTAGATGCAAGAGTTCATATCATTGGAAAAACAAATCACTCCGTCTTCTTCCCAGTAGTTTCCATAATTTCTTGCCAGATGTCACCACCATGTGCTCGACATTCTAAAAGGATACAGGGGTGTTTTACATTATTCTCTATTTGAAGAACTACACAAACCACCCATTTGCCCACCTTGGGACATAACCGGAACTTGACGGTTCAGCTGACAATGCCTCTTCAGCAAGATTCTGCACCTCAATCCGATCAGTTGATGGGATCGCTCTATTTCCCTCATTACCAGTAGGTTGTTGGGTTCCATGGGTAGGTGGTGTTACGCTCATAGTCTTCCCCCCTTTGAATAAGGGATAACAAAATAACTATCTTTTAATATTAAGATCTAATTAAAAAGTCGCTCCCCATACCGGCACTCCCATTCGGGAGTGCCCATTTTAATACGCCATTTTTACCCAAGGTCGCGCTTCGCTTACCATTGGCGCCTTTCAGGCGTTTGAAAATGATATTAGCGCCAGTTCAGCCTGAGCTCGTTTCCACAGGTTTTAACCTGTGGTTAATTGGTGCAGGTTAAAACCTGCAAAAACAAGCTCAGGCTAAAGCCTAAGCTACATTTTTTAATTATGAAGTTATTGTTTTATGTAACGCGAATTCAACGCAATTAGACTAGTTAGTGAATGCGGAGGTCCTCCAGCTGTCTTGCAAATTGTTTCTTTGCCCTCAAATTCATCAGAACTTGAGGAAGCGAGATAGAACTTGCTGCATAGCCGACAACCCACTTTGCCAGGGGTTTACCCACCCAATCGAAGGCTTTGTGGAACTTTTCGGGCAACACATTCCGCAAGTTGACAGCCTCTGCTTCTTGTGCCTTGCTCAAAGCTTCCTGGTTAAAAAGCTCGATCCCAAACTCGGTCTTGAACCGTTCCCTCTGGGCATATAACTTTTCAGCAAGCTTTTGCAACACCTTGTCCTTTGAAAATGTTGTGACCACCTTGACTAAAGCATCCATAGCCGATGCCGGAGCGCCAAGTCGCTGCCTGATTTCGAAATCACTCCCCTCGCTTAAATAAATTCGTGATCCTGTTAGAGAAAAAAGCATATCCAATGCAGACACAAATTGGGTATCTGGATCTTGTGGAGCCATTAAATCGGAGCGATAAGGTGGAAATTCCATGTCGATCAACCGTTCATATAACTCGTTGAGATATCTTTTGCCAACTTCTGATAAAGAGGGATTTGTCAAAAGCTCTCTGGTCTCATCCGCAATCGCCTCAATGGCTTTTCTGTGATTGGCAGGAACCATGCTTGTCACCCAAAAATGGTAACCGATATCGTGCCTCAAAAACTCCTCTGCAGTTTCGCAACGGAATTCATCTGCTTTATCTGGAAGAAGCACCCCTGGGAAAGGAAGGCCTAGATCGCGCTGATCTGTCCTGCCATCCTCTTGAATTTCCTCTACCGTTGACACCCCAATGGTGGGCCTAAGGGCCACACAGTTTTCTCCAAAAAGCACTTTCCCCATGGTTTGATAAACACCAAAAGTACCCATCATTTCTAGAGAGGCGCCTGTAGAAAAACCGTGCTGATCTTTACCCTGTGACCTGAATTGGTCAAAAAAATTGAAGGCAGCACCATACCTCACCTGACGGATAATCTTGCTTTCCCGCATGTCCTTCAGAGTCTGGTTCATACCTACACCTCCACGTTCAGACGGAAGCAGGTGATCTTCCGTTACAAAAATGCATTGCTGAGAAGGGGGTAACGATGCAGCTGCCTTAAAAAAAGCACTAATTTGATCCGGTGTTGCAAAAGGTCTATTTTGTTTGAAACCTGCCATTTGGCTAACGGACGCCTCCTTGGGGGCATAGCACGTTTGTTCTATGGCATTTATGACATCTTTATTCGGAGCTCCATCCGCATCGAATAGCCGAATAATTTTGACCTGCACCTGATGAGAACTACTCCTCTTTATTGACCAATAAAACATCACCGAAGAAAATTCTGCCTCGCTCATTTTTCCCTTCTGAACGGCCGCTAACGCAATGTAGGGGTATAGAAAGCGCTCTTCATGGCCACGTCTCCCATCAAATACCTTGTGACCAAGACCTTCAAGTGCCTCATAGTCGCATCGATTGATCGTTTCCAGTAAATCGTCTATCTGTTTATTCGAAATAGAGGCTACTTCGCTCTCAATCTCACTCCATTCATTCGGTTGAAGATGGTGGGTCAAATACTTGTAACTTGCTTCTCCTTGATCGGCGTCAATCACCCTGATCCGGCGAGCAGCTAACGACTCTGCGCTTTCCAGGGAAACCCTTTCCGGCCGTACGGAAAGAGTTGCAACCCCCTCTTTCGTCTTGACCGTGGCTTGCTTGCCTCCAAGCCCAATCCACTCCAATGGCCTAAATGAATAATCGCTCCAAGACATACGTACACCTCTTCCACTACATTAGGAAAAGAGTATTAAGGAATATCGTGTGGAGTATTAAGAATTTGTTAGTGTGAAGGTTTTTTTAGTTATAGAGAAAACTTAACTACGCATGGAACCTAATTGACACTCATGACTTATCTCTGTATGGATAAGTGGAATGATAAAATTTCATTACCCGCAGAGCAAGCAGTTCCTGAGAATGGAGTTTAAGTGAACCCCTCTCGCCTTTTTATTCAGCGTCCCATCATGACTGTTTTGGTCATGGTCTTTCTTTTTTTCATGGGCGTTTTAGGTTATTGGAAACTGCCCATCAGCGACATGCCCGATGTCGATTTTCCTGCTATCACCGTGACAACGGTTTACCCGGGCACAAGTCCAGAAACGATTGCGACTATCGTGACAACGCCCCTTGAAAAACAATTTATGCAAATTCCAGGGCTCACTAGTGTCTCTTCTCAAAACACACTGGGAAACAGCCAAATTGTTTTGAATTTTGATTTATCTCGAAATTTAGATGGGGCAGCGCTAGACGTACAAGCTGCCATTACCCAGGCTCAGGCGTTTCTACCTCGTAACCTCCCCTACCCTCCCATCTTTCAAAAGGTCAACCCTTCTGATACACCTGTGATGTATATCGCCATGATGAGCGATTCGGTCGATCTTGCAGAAATTTACCGTTACGGCTTTACGCTGGTAGCTCAGCGACTGTCAATGGTTGAGGGGGTTGCGCAAGTTCTCGTTCAAGGACAACCCTATGCAGCCAGGATTGGGGTCGACCCCTATCTAGTTTCAACCATGGACATAAGTTGGGACTATTTGGCAGGTCAAGTTGCAGGAAGCACCCCCGATTTACCTACAGGGCAGCTCGATGGATACAACCGTTCGTGGATTGTCGATTCTGATGCCAATTTACAAACGGCCGAGGCGTTCGACCCGGTCATCTTAAAATGGCAAGATGGAACACCGACCCGCTTTGATGAAATAGGAAAGCCTCTTTCGAGTGTCGAAAACACCCGTTTTGGGGTGAAATACTACGATGAAGACCACAAAGAAGGCATTCCGGCCATCATTTTGGCCATTCTCAAGCAACCGGGGTCCAATACCGTCAAGCTTTCCTCTATCATAAAAGATGAGCTGCCCATTTTAATGGAAAAATTGCCCGCTTCGATCAAGCTCAAAGTGATGTATGACAAAGCAGCAACGATCAAAAGCTCGATTGAAGAAGTCGAAGAAACACTGATTGTCGCGATTGTTTTAGTGACACTCGTCATCTTTGTCTATCTTGGCAGCCCGACCGACACTTTTATCCCGGCTCTTGCCATGCCCATGTCAATCATGATGACCTTTTGGTTCATGGAGATGTGGGGGTTCACTATCGACAATCTCTCTCTTTTAGCCTTAATATTAGCTACCGGTTTTATCATCGATGACGCGGTCGTTGTGTTGGAAAACATTGTCCACCACATGGAAAAAGGGATGAAAAGGTGGCAAGCTGCCCTTGAAGGCTCTCGCCTGATCGGCTTTACCATTGTCTCGATGACCCTTTCACTTGCTGCCGTTTTTATCCCCTTAGTTTATATGTCAGGCATTGTCGGAAGACTATTTTTCGAGTTTTCGATGGTACTAATCATTGTCATACTTTGCTCAGGCTTTATCTCTTTAACCCTGACACCGATGCTCTGCAGCAGGATATTGTCGCTGAAAAAGACGGGCAAAAAGAAAAATTTTTCTGACTATTTAAACGAAAATTTCAACCGGTTGTATGAAAATTCGCTCCATAAATGGATCCCCTATCGAAAGACCATTCTAACGGTAGGTATTTTAAACGTTCTCCTCTCTTGTTTTCTTTTTTACATCCTCCCCAAAGACTTCCTTCCCGATGATGATATCGGGTTTATCCAAGGCTTTACCGTTGCAGAAGAAGGTACATCTCCTGCTCAAATGAGCCTATTGCAAGATCAAGTAGCCGACGCCCTTAAACACGATCCAAATGTTGTGTCGATGATGTCTACTTATGGGACGCCTCAAGTCAATCAAGGGCTTCTTTCTGTCTATTTAGTCCCCTTTAACCAACGGACGGTTAAAAATACTCTTCTTCATTTTATGGATAAGCTAGAGGCAGTTCCCGGCATTAACACCTATTTAAAAAATATGCCTTTGATCAACTTGGATATTGGTTCTTCTAGCCGTGGTGCCTACCAATATACCATGCAAGGATGGAATCGGGAGGATGTCTTTAAAAGTGCCACCAACATGTTTACAGAACTTAAGAAAATGGATGAGTTGCAAGGACTTAACAGTGACATGCAAATCAATGCACCTCAAGTGAAATTCAATATATTGCGTGAACAAGCTTCTGCCTTAGGTGTGACCGCACAAGAAATACAGCAGACATTATTGTATGCCTATTCCGGCAACCGAGTGGCAAGAATCAACACCTCTTATGACCAATATGATGTAATTTTAGAGGTGCCTGAGCCGGCAAAAAAGACGGTTGAAGATTTGCGTGCCCTTTGGGTCCAAAGCATCACCTCAGGGGGGCTTGTCCCTTTGTCAACTGTCGCCAACTGGCAAATTGGCAGCGGCCCTTCGCAGGTCAACCACATCAACCAATTGCCTGCCGTGACTTTTGCTTTTAATCTTTCCCATGGAGCCGCTCTAAGTACCACATTGAAAAAGATCCAGGACATTTCAAAAGAGACCGTCAGTAAGGGAGTATTTGCAAATGTTAGAGGGGCTGCCCAAACCTTTCAAGAGTCCGTTTCTTCGCTGGGCATCCTGTTTATTTTCTCTATCATCGCTATTTACATCATCCTTGGCATCCTTTACGAAAGTTTTATCCACCCTTTGACCATTCTATCGTCCCTTCCACCTGCTATTCTGGGAGGACTTCTCACATTATGGGTCTTTGACATGCCATTAAACCTCTATTCGTATTTAGGTTTGATTTTATTGATCGGTATTGTCAAAAAGAACGGGATTTTAGTGGTCGACTTTGCGCTGCAAAATAAAAGAGAAAGGCATGAAGACCCTTACCATGCCATCATTGATGCTTGCGTTGTCAGATTTCGACCCATCATGATGACCACCTTTGCAGCTATTATGGGGGCAGTTCCTATCATGTTTGCATCTGGTCCGGGAGCTGTTGGCAGAAGGCCCCTTGGTTATGTGATTGTCGGGGGGCTTCTTTTATCTCAGTTGATCACTCTCTATTTGACACCTGTGATCTATCTGTATATGGATAAGTGGAACGATAAAATGGCGATGGCAACGGGAGAGGAGGTAGAGGGTGGTCAACAACATGCCTGATTGGGTCAAATGGGTTATCGGAGGGTTTGCCCTCTTTTTGATGATTTTCTTGGCCGTCCCCCTTATTCTTTCTTACACCGCCACCGAAAACTATCGAGAAGATATCGACATCAAAACCTTGTCAGTTGATCCTGGACTTAAACATTACTACGAGTTTGAAGACCAAGGAAAAAGCTACCACTTCAACTTAGTCGACCCGGGAAATGGCTCCCTCATTTATGCGGGATCGAATTAAGTATGGGTTCGATATCATCACTCAAACCGAAAAATATGCCGATGAGTTCATTGGGGGAAAAACAACCTGCGTGAACTGCCATTTCTGCGGCGGCAATACTTTCGGCGGCAAAAACGGTTCTATCTCTTTGGTTGGCGCCTCCTATTGGTTCCCTAAACCTGAATTTACACTGAAAGACAGGATCAACAACTGCTTCATGCGAAGCTTAAATGGCAAACCGGTTCCAAAAGATCACCCCATTATGGAAGCGATCGTTGCCTACCTCGATTGGATCTCGCACGAAGTCCAAGGGCTTCCCTCCTATCCCTGGAGAGGGTTAAAACCTCTTACCATTAAACACGAACCTAATATTGAAAGCGGAAGAAAAATTTACAACGAGAAGTGTGCCCTTTGCCACATGATGGATGGACAAGGCTCTTGCGAAATTGGTTGCACTATCCAAATTCCACCGCTTTGGGGCGACCATGCCTTCAACGATGGAGCCGGGATGAACCGCCCGGAAAAAATGGCAGCGTTTGTCTTTTGCAACATGCCCTTTGGTCAACCCTCGTTAACTGAAGAGGAGGCCATCGACGTCACCTCCTACGTCCAGGCCCAACCCCGTCCACATTTTATCCCTCCCCCCGGACAAAAATAAGAATCCGCAGCGCCGGTTAGCCCATTGTAAAGCGAAAGACAGGCATGCTATTAGGTGGTTTTTTTTCCGAAGCCGGCGGCGATCAGGAGGTGGGCGGCTCCAAGCTCGGTGATTGCGATGGGGGTATCATATGCATCGTAGGTGAAATAGGGGTCATACCAATAATCCCCTTTCGGGTCATTTAGATGGCCCCTGAGAACTTCAATGATGCGATCCGATGCAACGGGAGGCTCGCCTTTAGCTTTCCATTCCCGATTAAATTTCTCCTGAAAATCGTGAACGGCTTTGGAAAAGGGAACCTTTTTGAAGAAGGCTTCAGAAAGCTCCGGTGCGCTTTTGTCGATCAACTCATCCATCAAGGTGCCTGTACCTTGGTCGAAGGTCAGGGTGTGTTGGAGGCCGACTAATCTAAAGAGTTTGTTTTTTAAGTAATCTGTTTGATGGGATGCTTGGGAGACCTCTACGTTGCTTGGCAGTCCGATGAGATTGCGCAGCACATCCTCATTTTGAAACCCCTCACTCAAAGTTGTTTGGATAGAGGATTCGGCAAAACGTTTGACCTCTGCAAGAGAAGGTTCGCCTGCCACTTGTTGCCTGCTAGAAAACCCCCGTTTTACCACTAGGTTATAGTAGCTTGCAAGGCCATCTTCTTGTCCCGTTTTGCATTGCACAACATAGTTTGCAAAGGTTAAAAGCTCATGTTCTTGCTTTGACAGTTCTTGCCCCTCTTCTCTCTCGTTGCTTAAACTTGTAAGGTAGGCAATGACTGTATAGAGCCGGAACAGACTTTGAGGGATCGGCTCATCCGGTTCTCCTTCGATCTTCAAAAGATGCGGAATGATGGAATTCCATCCCAATAAATTGTTTTTGAAGTCAGAGATCGCTTCGCGCTTTTCCAATTCAGCAAATGTGTTTTCGAAAAACTGCTTGTCGATAGTGGGTAGGTCTGCAAATGTCAACTTCTCGGTTGCAGACCGAAGGCCTTGTACGTCAAAGCTGCAAGACAAATCCTCTATTTTGCTACTTGGAACGGGAATATCAACCAACGGCTCTTCTTTTTGAAGGCTGCTATAAATAGCGTAGAGGTTTTTGGGGTTTTTCAAGCTGTCAGGATCTGTCAGCGCTCGGGCTTGGATGGCCATTTGAAAAACCGGATGTTCCTCGTGGAGACCTAGCATTTCCTGATAGTCCAGGATTTGCTTTGACAGCTTAAAACCCTCTTCCCTAGAGGAAGAAACAGCACGGTTCAGAGTCTCTGTAAGGTGTTCATGCAGAACTTTTTTAGAGGTTTCTGTTTCTAGCAACGAAAAAAACATAGATTCCTCACTACCATCCGGTTCTCGCAGGCTTTCAAATGCTTTTTTCATATAGGCCGGAGGAATGAGAGGGAAAGCTCTTATGGCATCGCGGCGGAGCTTTGGTGGGATTTGAGCAGAATGGATCTTTTCTACCACTTTTGCACGGTCTGCTTGGGGTATCTTGCTGACAGCCTGTACAAGAGTAGCACGTTTGAACACATCAGGAACGTCTTGGATGATAGAAGCAGCATCCTGCACTGCTTCTATAAACTTTTCCGGACCCATTCCTACTATGATTGTCTTAGTTGTGAAGATCAAGAACGCAGTAAAATCGGTGATTTCTGTTTGCGAAAGGGCAAGGGCAACGAAAGATTCAACTACTTGCTCTCGAGTGGGTTGCGTAAGACCTATGATAGCACCTGCCACGTAGGCTTGACCAAGAGGCCCCATCCCTTTACTCACGGGAGCTGCATCTTCTATCGCTTGTTTTCGGTCTTGTTGAGGGATCCTCTTTACACAATCTAAAATCGCAATCCGGCCAATAGGATCTCGGGTCACCCCCTGAAATAAAGGAGCTGCATCCTGGAGAACCTCTGTTCTATTGTCGTCCCCTATTGCAAGAAAGGCCTTCGTAATTTCTTTCATCGCCTCCTTATCTAGAGGCATGTTTTGGAAAAATAGGGCGACAGCTTCATATGACCCTTTCTTAGGTTTGAGCCCATAACGGCCATCATGTCCAAAAAGCTCGGAGCAGGCAACGATCTCCTTAAGGAGGGCTTGACCCTCTGAACCATCCAGGTTCATCAGCGTATCGCCTGTTCTACCTTGATAGAGAGCCATGAGAAATGTAAAGACCCCAAGAGTTTGCTCCTTTTTATCAAGAAGATGGAGAGCCTTCAGAAAATGATTCACTGTTTCCGGAGCATTGGTTTTGATGAACTCATCTACTTTTCCCGGTTCGAATCCGGCATATGTTATTAAAAGGCTGATCTCCGGACCATACTCACTTTCGGCGCCGGCCTTCATAAAAGCTTCTGTAAATAGTTTGTGGATGAGCCATGCCTGACGCGCATCTAAATGGAGGGAGTCGATGGCTTTAACGACTGAGTCGATGGTATGATCTTTCAGGCTGTCGGACAATGCGCCTTGAGAAGTCTTGACCTCCTCTGTTAACGCTTGGATTTTTTTATCGATAGCATAATCATCATGCTTCTGATTGGGGGGAAAAACACTATTAGGGTCTGTAAGAAAAAGTTTTAAAATCGGAGAGCTGCCTGACATCCTTTACCTCCCATCTATCCTCATTTTATCTTCATCTTTTTAAATTAAGATCACATTAATTATTTTATAAGTTTACATCTTAACACACTAACAATCATGAGACAATTCTCAAATTTGTTTGTATTGATGCGTATGCCCTTTGGTCAACCCTCGTTAACTGAAGAGGAGGCCATCGACGTCACCTCCTACGTTCAGAAGTAAGAATGCGCCTAATAAAAAATGTAGCTTAGGCTTTAGCCTGAGCTTGTTATCGCGGGTTTTAACCCGCGGTAAAAACTGCTAAATGGATAATTTTCTGCTTCTTTAACCAGCTTACCTTTGACAGGATTGTCCTTGATGTAATCCCATGTTTCTCTCAAATCTCGGTCATTTCGAATAAGATGGTCAAAATTTTCTATCTGCCAAAACTTTCCCTTTCGCTCTAATTTCTTGTTTAACTCATAAGCAGATCCGCCCTTAATTGCCTTCATGATTTCTGCAAGGGAATATCCATGGATGGGTTTTAAAATCAAATGAAAATGGTCTGGCATGACAACATAGGCGTGCAATAAATATTTTTTTTGATTTTCACGAGATAAAAAATGAACCATAACGTTTGCAAACTCTGGATTTTTAAAAGGTCGACCAACCTCCGAAGAGACCCGAGATGTAATAAAATATGTGGATCCCTTTAACTCCCAATGAGGAAGTGTACGCGTATACGTTTTTGTCAAAAACCAATCATGGCCATCGAATTCTCGTATTTGTGGAAGCGTCTTATTCAAAATCCTCCTCATTGCAGGTTAAAACCTGCAAAAACAAGCTCAGACTAAAGTCTAAGCTACATTTTTAGTCAATTACATTGTAGCTTAGGCTTTAGCCTGAGCTCGTTATCGCGGGTTTTAACCCGCGGTATATTAATTTTTCTGACAGACAGAAAATTGATGGTATTTCGTTAGAATTTTCATTAATATCGGGTTTACTACCCCCCTTGATACCCTTATGATTAGCGAAAATAAATGGAAAGAACTGGAAGCCCGAATGGAAGAGCTTGGCGTTAAGGAAGCAGATATCACCGAGAAGTTTATCTTAGGGTCTGGACGAGGTGGGCAAAACCTTCAAAAGACCTCTTCTTGTGTCTATTTGAAGCATTCCCCTACAGGGTTTGAGGTCAAGTGCCAAAAAAGCAGGTCTCAAGAACAAAACCGCTTTTTTGCCCGCAGGGAGCTTCTCGATAAAATCGAGCACCAAATCCTAGGTGAAAAAAGCAAAAGAACCCAAGAAATCGAAAAAATCCGCAGGCAAAAGCAACGCAAAACCCGTAAGCAAAAAGCCAAAATGATCGCTGACAAAAAACAGCGTTCGGGGGTGAAGGAGACCCGCAAGCCCCCTACTTCAGAGTAGCATTTGCCTACACAATTTCCCCTTGCCCGTGCCCCTGCCCCTGCCCTTGCCCGAAAAACTTCTTGGTAAAAGTTTTACAAGAACTATTCAAAAGAGGGTTTTTAGTAAAAATTCGGGCAGGGGCAAGGGATGGATATTTCAAATACTTAATCTTTAGAAAATGGAGCGGATGATCGAGTTTAGGATGGCAAAGACAATCGCAAATAGCATGCACCACCCAAAATTGGCCACATGAAAACCAGGCACAATCAAACTAGTTAGCCACACAATGAATCCCATGATCACAAAAGTAAACAAACCAAGCGTCAATATATTCAACGGAATGGTCAGCACTAATAAAACAGGGAAAATAAGGGTGTTAAGTACCCCAAGAATGATTGCCACGACAAGGGCCGGCCAAAACCCAGTCAAAGTGACACCCGGCAGTATATAGGCTGTGGCTAAAGCAACAAGCGTGCTTAATATCAAGCTAATCAGTGTTTGCATGTTATGTAAGTCCTTCTTTTTGTCTGATCAAATTCAAAGCGCTACCTGCATAGAACCATTCGATCTGATTTTCGTTTAAAGTGTGTTGTAATTGGATGGTTTCTTCTTTTCCATCTCGGTGTTTAACAACTAAAGTAAGAGGCACGCCCGGTTTTAACGATTCAACACCTTGAAGCGTCAAAATATCATCTTCTTGTAATTTGTCGTAATCACGCGCTTCAACAAATGTCAGGGGCAAAACGCCTTGCTTTTTTAAATTTGACTCATGGATACGGGCAAAACTTTTAACGATAATCGCCATCGCTCCCAAAAACCGGGGTTCCATAGCCGCATGCTCGCGCGATGAGCCCTCGCCATAGTTTTCATCCCCGATCGCTACCCAACCAACTCCCCTTTCCTTCAATTCTCTTGCGATGTCAGGAAATGGCTCGATATTTGAGCTAAAAGGGTTTTTCCCACGGCCAATCTCATCTCTAAAAGCATTAACAGCCCCTGTGAAGAGGTTGTTAGAGATGTTATCTAAATGACCTCGGTACTTCAGCCACTTGCCGGCTGGTGAAATGTGGTCTGTCGTACATTTTCCCTTGGCTTTTAACAAAATTCTCATCTCATTAAACAAAGAAAAAGGACGAGGGGTAAAGGGTTCTACAAGCTGCAGCCGATCGCTTTTCGGATTGACGATGATTTGGATGTTACTCCCATCTTCCGGGGGCGCTACAAAACCACTTTCACCTGGGTCAAATCCGTTTGCAGGCAACTCTTCTCCTGTAGGCGGTTCTAAATAGATCTCTTTTCCAGCTCCGTCTATCAACGGGTCTTTCAATGGGTTAAAGGTCATTTTTCCGGACAAAGCCAATGCAATGACAATTTCAGGGCTTGCTACAAAAGAATGTGTACCCGGGTTGGCATCATTGCGGCCAGAGAAATTGCGATTATAAGAGGTAAGGATCGAGTTTTTCTCGCCGAAGGCCACATCGTGCCTTTTCCATTGCCCAATACAAGGACCACAGGCATTGGCCAGCACAAGCCCCCCAATCCCCTCTAAGTCTTCCAGTAAACCATCACGTGCTATGGTAGCCCGCACTTGTTCAGATCCAGGGGTAATCGTTAAGGGACATTTTGCCCTGACACCTGCTTTTAAAGCTTGCCGTGCAATGCTTGTCGCCCTTGTGATGTCTTCATAGCTTGAGTTGGTGCAAGACCCGATCAACGCCACCGATATTTTTTCTGGGTAGTTTTGTGTACGGACTGCATCTGCAAGCTCGGACAGTCGCCAAGTTTTATCAGGGCTATAAGGACCGTTAACGTAAGGCTCAAGCGTGTTTAAATCGATTTCGATGATTTGATCAAAGTACTTGTCTGGATCTTTTGCAATTTCGGGATCAGGAACTAACGAAGATTTAATTTTGTCTGCAAGTTTTGCAATCGCTTCTCTATCAGTAGCTTTCAGGTAATCAGACATCCTTTCGTCATAAGGGAAAATTGAGGTTGTCGCCCCAATTTCAGCCCCCATATTGCAGATGGTGCCCTTCCCTGTGCAAGAGATAGACGAGCATCCTTCTCCAAAATATTCGATGATCGCTCCGGTTCCACCTTTCACAGTCAAAATGCCTGCCACTTTTAAGATGACATCTTTTGCACTGGCCCAACCATGGAGCTTCCCTTTCAGATGAATGCCTATTAATTTTGGCGCTTTTACTTCCCAGGGAAGGCCTGCCATCACATCAACTGCATCGGCGCCGCCAACCCCTACAGCGATCATCCCAAGCCCACCGGCATTTGGGGTATGAGAATCGGTACCGATCATCAAACCGCCCGGGAAAGCATAATTTTCTAAAACAACCTGGTGGATAATTCCGGCACCTGGTCTCCAAAAGCCAATTCCATACTTGTTAGAGACGCTTTCTAGAAAATCGAAGACCTCTTTGCTTTCCTCTTTTGCTCTGGAAAGATCGGGCTTTGCCCCAAGTTCAGCCTGTATCAGATGGTCGCAGTGTACAGTGGTGGGCGCTGCCGTCTTCTTTTTTCCGGCTGAAACAAATTGCAATAAGGCCATTTGAGCTGTTGCATCTTGCATGGCCACTCGATCGGGTGTCAGCTCAATGTAGTCTTTTCCGCGTCGAATTTCATGTTTAATCGTCTCATAAAGATGGACATAGAGAATTTTTTCAGTTAATGTCAGCGGTCGACGATAAATAGCTCGGACCTTTTCTAAACGGCTTGTAAAGCCACTGTAGAACTGTTCTAAAAGAGGTAAATCAAAGGGCATAGCTATTCCTAATTGGAACTTACCCTAAAACCATCGTATTTACCACACAAAAATTTGACAGGTTAATCTAAGGTGGTTTTGCTACTTCAATACCTTAACGGCCGTCGCATTTTAAAGCTGTAGTCCTAGGCTCAATCGTAAGCTTCATGTATTCTGCTCTAGCTGTCTTCAAGGAGTCGCTGCCAACTATTTCTGAAACCAGGGGAATTTTTATTTCAATGATTGCATCTAAAAAATCTAAAAAGGCAAGCATCCCTGCATCATATATAAAAAAGTCGATCCCCTCTTTGCTTTCTTTTGGCGTATTTTTTGCTAAGGAAAAAAGCCTTTCTATTTCTACAAATCTTTTTTCATCGAATCGTTCATCTTCCTTCAACGATGCATCATAAACTTGCACTAAGTAAGTCAGCTCGGTGATTCTAGTCTGCATGTCCATTTGTTCCAGTATAGTTGGACGATACTTTTGGTAATGTAAAAATTCCCTCAATGTCCTTTCGACAATGTCCATTAACTTATTAGTGTCGGAATCTTGAGGAGAGGCAGCCATAGTATTAACAAGTTCCGTAAGTGAAGGAAGGTCCAAATTTTTGTTTAAAGCCCACGTTTGCTGTTCAATAGCTTCTAGCATCCAATAAACATTGTAAAGATAGAGCATCCGTTCAACTTTATCTTTTGATGCCATCCATTTAGTACAGGACAATAAACCCTTCCTGATAGCTTCTATTTTGACATCTTCGAAGTGAGTAGCAGGATCCAAAAGTTCTTGGCAGACTTGCTCCAACCCTAATTTATCGATTTCAATTTTTCCAAGATGTGAATGGATATGAGTATAAAGGTCTTTCACCATTTTTTCGGTGTTCCCTTTCAGTACCATAAAAAAATCTAAGGGATGGGTTTTATTAGCATCGATTTTTAATTGAGCAAGTTTTTTGGCAGGAGTTGGTTGTTCGAGATGGACTTCATTTCCTTTTAGATGAATATTCTTTAGTTTTGCCGGAAGAGGATCGCGAGGAGTTGTGTAAATATGACTTATACCGCTAATTTTCATAAGCACCTGTCATTAAGATACTCCATCTAGCCACATCCCCGATTGTGTGTCAACGACTAGAGGAAGCGATTTATTCGGAAATGAAAGCGTTGAATTGAAGGGTCAAGCTCTTCTTCTTAGGCTTTAGTGTCATTGTCATGTATTGCTCTCTTGTTTCCTTTAAGAAATCATTGCTAACAAGGTTTGACACATTAGGAATGTCAAGCTCTGTTATCGCCTCTATTAGACCCAAAAAAGCCTGCACCCCTTTATCGTATGCATAGAAATCGATCATTCCGATCTTTTCTTTTCCAAATAAAAAAAACAGGTCAATCTGCTTCCAACTGTCTTTTATACAACGTGTATCACCTTGTAAATTTGGGTGATAGCTTATAAGCGCAATAGAGTTGTGAAAAATCTTCTGCAACATTCCCGCTTGCGTCGTTGGTGGGGCTTGACAATACCGTTCAAAGTATATGAGATCTCTGCCAACCTTTTCAACAATTTCGACTAATTTTTTCTTGTCAGAATCTTCGTTTGCTATAACAATTGAATTGATTAACGCATGGATTTCTTCGAGCTTAAAATGGGTGGCCGGTTTACCGCCATTTTCTTCGACAACCACGAACATGTCAAAAATTTTACTAAGCGCCTCGTAACAGGCATCGACATCTTGATCATCTGGATCGAGCCAATCCGAGTAAAGGGACATCCCCGCTTTGATTTCTTCCGATTGACTGTTGTTTGACAGCCAAGCACAAACATAAACGAACTCTATTTCTTGCGACTCTTTTTCTCCCAAATCATCACAAACATAGGCATACAAGGCTTTCATCATCGGATAGGTGGCCTCTTGCAACGTCATTAAAAAATCCAACGGATGAACAAGGACAGTGTCGATCTGTAATGTGGCAAGTTTTCGGGTTGTAACAATAGGTTCTTCTACACGTTCATTAGCAAGTCGCCGCATGGCCTTTTCTCTTGAAGCAGCGAAGTTAAAAGGTTTCGAATAGAGGTGACTGATACCTGTGTTTGCATTGACCGACATATATTTACCTTATTAAAATATATTTAAACATGTTAACATGCTGTATGTCAACGGGATAAAAGCGCCTCCCAAGTCTTTTTGCCTATGCCTTGCAATTGGGAGATAAGCTTTAATCCATTTTCCCCTAACCGGTCTCTTTTTTCTTTGTGTTCTAGGAGATCATTTAAAGCTGGCAAGAGTTCATCTAATGTCACTTTCATTCCTGCTTGATGAGAAAGTATTAACTGCTCCATTTCAAATTGGGTCTGAACGTAGGGGCCAAAAAGAGTCGGCACTTTGTAGGCGCAAGGCTCTAGTAAATTGTGCCCCCCGATTTTATCGTTGAAGCTGCCGCACACCACTGCCACATCGGCCAAAGCAAAAATTTTTAACAACTGCCCCATCGCATCTACAAGGATCCAATTAGACGCGGTCTCTTGCGGGTTAGAAAAACGGCGAGCCTCCGGCATCAGCTTTGCCACCTCCTCAAAGCGGTAGGGATGTCGAGGAACAAGGGCAATTTTAGCCGGCAATGAATAGAGTTTGTCTAACAACCACATCTCTTCAGGTGCATGGGTGGAGGCCAAGACAACCAGCTTTTCTCCTTCCTTTAACCCAAGTTTGTTTCTGGTCTCTGCCAATTCTTCGGATGTATAGGCGGGAAACTTAATATCGAACTTTAAATTGCCTGTGATTTTCACCTTTTCAGGTGGAATGCCAAGGGATAAAAAACGTTTTTCATAGGTGTCGTTTTGAACAAGCACCTTATCAAGAGCTCCAAAAAGCTTTTTTGCAAATAATGGAAAACGTTTTAGCCTTCCAAGCGATCTGTCTGAAATTTTGGCCGAAACGACGGCCGTTTTTGCCTTCACCTCAATTCCTGCTTGAAGAAAATTAAGCCAAAGATCGGTCTCACTTAAAATGATCATTTTGGGCAAATAGAACTGCACAAGGGGTCTTATCAGAAATTTGAAGTCCCAAGGTAAGTAAAACCGCGTGGCATCGGGAAAAAGTTTTTCTGCCTCTTTAAACCCGGTGTCGGTGGTGGTTGTCACGATGTAGGGAATGTGGGGATAGCTTTTCCTTACCTGTTCAACCAGAGGGGCAATCGCCTTTGTTTCACCAAGAGAAACGGCATGAAACCAAAAAGCTCCGATCGCATTCGAGTTTTTTGGTATCCCAAATCCCATTTTTTGATAGAGTGCTGCCCGTCCTGTTTTGCTCTTAGCTTTGAAAAAGAGCCGTGGTAAAAAGCACACGGCTACAATAAAAAGGGCGATTCCATAAAAAAAAGTGAAAAAGGGGCTTTTCGAATTTGCTGTCATCGTTTAAAACACTTACCTATTGCTTCGAAGCTTTGTAGTTTTTGAGCATAGGCTTTTTAGGTTCCTTTATGCAAAGAAAGTTTGTTTTTATCACAGGAGGAGTTTGCTCTTCGCTCGGAAAGGGAATCACCTCTGCCGCTATTGGTCTTTTGTTAGAGAGACAGGGGCTGAAAGTGTCTTTAATGAAGCTAGACCCTTACCTCAACGTAGATCCGGGCACCATGAGCCCTTACCAACACGGAGAGGTCTATGTCACTGACGATGGCGCTGAAACCGACCTTGATTTGGGGCACTACCATCGCTACACCCACTCCCCTCTTTCTAAAGCCTCTTCTGTCTCTTCCGGTCAGATTTATGAATCAGTGATTAAACGAGAACGGAGAGGAGACTACCTTGGCAAAACGGTGCAGGTGATCCCCCATGTGACCGAAGAGATCAAGCAACGGATTTATCAATGCTTTGACCAAGAAAAAGGGACGCAAGTGGCCATCATCGAAGTGGGCGGCACTGTGGGCGATATCGAATCGCTCCCCTTTCTTGAAGCGATCCGCCAGTTGAAATATGATATGCGGGAAGAGTGTGTCACGATCCATTTAACTTACGTTCCGTTTATCCAAGCAGCACAAGAGGTTAAAACAAAGCCGACCCAACACTCTGTGCAGATGTTACGGCAAATCGGCCTTTTCCCAGATTTTATCCTTTGCCGTTCAGAGCACAGCTTATCCGAAGATGTGAAGGAAAAGATTTCATTGTTTTGCAACGTGCCAAGAGAAGGTGTATTAGAATGTGCCGATGTCGAAAACACCATCTATGAAGTCCCTTTAACGTTAAAAAAGCAAAATCTTGACCACCATCTCGTTAAAAAATTAAAGTTCCCCTTTAAGAAAACGAACCTAAAAGATTGGGAAGGCTTAGTCCAAAAGAAAATTAAAGCCAAAAAGAAGGTTCGTATCGCTCTTGTTGGCAAGTATGTGAGCCACCAAGATGCTTATAAATCGATCCTTGAATCGTTAGACCACGCCTCGATCCCTCTTGGCATAGACCTAGAGATCACTCCGTTTGAAGCAGACAAAGTCTATCAAGGACAAGAGTTGAACAAAGAGGTGCAAGGGTTTGATGGCTACCTGATTCCTGGAGGTTTTGGAGAACGTGGCTGGCTTGGAAAAATTTTAACTTGTCGTTATGCACGTGAAAAGAAAATCCCTTACTTTGGCATCTGTCTTGGGATGCAGGTGATGGTGACAGAATTTGCACGCCATGTTGTGAAGTGGGCAGAGGCTAATTCAACCGAATTTGACCCCTCTACAGAATATCCTGTGATTTCGCTTCTCGAAGAGCAAAAAGATGTCAAAATGTATGGTGGAACCATGCGGCTTGGCGCCTATGACTGTTCTTTGAAAAAAGGGACACATGCAGAAAAGGCCTACGGAACTTCAGTTATCTCTGAAAGACACCGTCACCGTTTCGAATTTAATAGCCAGTTCCGAGAAAAGTTAGAGGAAAAGGGGCTTGTGGTAGCCGGTCTTTTGAAGGGGGGGGGATCTGGTTGAAATTGTAGAAGTCAAAGACCACCCCTGGATGGTCGGTGTTCAATTCCATCCGGAATTTAAGTCTCGACCGCTTGAGCCTCATCCTCTGTTCATCGACTTTTTAAAAGCTGCCGCCAAATGAACGAAAGGGTTCTTGCGATAGATTTTGGTTTAAAACGGATAGGGCTTGCCATATCAGATGCCTCGCGGCAAATTGCGTTTCCTTTAAAAACGGTACTTGCAGGAAAGACGGCAAAAGAGACAGTTGCTATCTTATTAAAAGAGATTGAAAGTTTGGAAAAGGAAAGAGGTTGCCGCATCAACCCCATTGTTTTGGGAATGCCCTTCCATCTCTCCGGCCAAGAGAGTACACTTTCTCCTGCCGTCCGCGTTTTAGGTAAAGCCCTGCAAGAGGCCACAGGAAAAGAGATCGTCTATTGGGATGAGAGAATGACCTCTAACCGAGCCAATAGCTTACTAAAAGAGACAGGAAAAAACCGAAAAGAGAGATCTGCAATCGTTGACCCCGTTTCAGCCTCCCTTTTATTAGAAAACTACCTGACCAGCCAATTAAACCACTAAAGACTCATGAGAAAAGCGACCATTTTTTTATTTTTCACCACAGAGAACACAGAGCACACAGAGGAGCTTTGCTTTTCAAGTAAGATTTGTCTGATAAAAAATGCTAAAAGTGAGCTTCGCCTAGGTAAAAGTTTCAGCAGAAACATCAATTCATTTCTTGTTTTTACCCAACGAATTTTATTTGAAAGGCGAAGCTTCTCTGCGCTCTCTGTGTTCTCTGTGGTGAATTTTTCAAGGAGCTCTTCATGGATTTAAGCCGAAAAGGGGCCGCACCCGCCATCATTGTCATTTTTGGCGCTACCGGAGACTTAACCTCACGCAAACTGCTTCCTGCCCTTTACAATCTTTCCTATGACGGCGAACTTCCCTCTCACTTTGCTTGCGTCGGTTTTGCACGCAGAGAAAAAACACATGAGATGTTTCGCGATGAGATGAAAGCGGGTGTGGATTCCCACTCAAGAAACAAGCCGATCGACCCCGAACTTTGGCCCCACTTTGCTGACCATGTTTATTATCATCAGTCAAATTTTGACGATGATGAGGGCTATCAAAGACTCAAAACTTTTTTGCGTGAGTTAGACGCCAAGCATGGGACGAAAGGAAACCGCATTTTCTATCTTTCTACACAGCCTAGTT
This sequence comes from Parachlamydiales bacterium, assembly GCA_963765145.1. Classification (GTDB taxonomy): domain Bacteria; phylum Chlamydiota; class Chlamydiia; order Chlamydiales; family JAJFMK01; genus JAGVKY01. The sequence goes on along the minus strand of CAVXVG010000005.1, from coordinate 109,648 downwards.
ACTTCCCCGAAATCGTAGAAAAATTGGCAAAAAATGGGTTGATCTATCCCCCAAGCGAAACCGAAAAATTTTCTCGCGTGATCATCGAAAAGCCCTTTGGACATGACCTTGAATCGGCTTTAAGTTTACAGAAAAATTTGTCAAGCCACTTAGATGAAAGTCAAATTTACAGGATCGACCACTATCTAGGTAAAGAGACTGTTCAAAACTTGCTCACTTTTCGCTTTTTAAACCCCATTTATGAGCACCTTTGGAATAGACAATTCATAGATTCGATCGAAATTACGGCTGCTGAAGAGCTGAGCGTGGGAACCAGAGGCAATTTTTGGGAAGAAACTGGCCTTTTCAGAGATATGATTCAGACCCATGTCACTCAGCTTCTCACACTTGCCCTGATGGAACCCCCTGTCCATTTCAATGCAAACGGAATCAGAGACGAAAAAGTAAAAGTATTAGAATCGGTCCGTCTCTTTAAAGAAGACGAAGCCTTTAACTTTGCAGTAAGAGGGCAGTATGGATCGGGCATTGTGCTTGGAAAAGAGGTGATCGGTTACAGGCAAGAAGATAAGGTATCCCCTCAATCCAATGTTGAAACATTTGCCGCCGTTAAATTGTTCATCGACAACTGGCGATGGGAAGGGGTTCCTATTTATTTAAGGTCGGGCAAACGTTTAACAAGACGATGCACAGAAATTGCCATCACCTTTAAACAACCCCCAAGATCGATTTCAAGTCAATATCACACCCACGCCTCAAATGTTTTAGTGATCCATGTGCAGCCAAATGAAGGGATCTCGCTGAACGTTCAATCTAAAGTCCCTAACTTGCAGGATGCCACCCAAACAACAAGGATGGATTTTCGTTACGGCTCTACGTTTGGGATAGCCCCTAAAGAGGCTTATGAACGGTTGATTTTAGATTGTTTATGCGGCGATTCTACTCTATTTTTAAGAGATGATGAGGTGATTGCCTCTTGGCGCATCATGACACCGATTGTCCACCATTGGGCCAAAGTTCCCCCTACCGATTTTCCCAATTACTTAGCCGGCTCGAACGGCCCTGACGAAGTTAACCGCCTGTTAGAACCAGGCGATGCCTGGAGGAGGTTCTAATGCCATCCAAAGCTTGTCTTTATAATTTACTGGTTTTCACAAAAAAACCTGAGCGGTTAAAAAAATTAGAGCCGTTATTTTTAGATCTATTGAGTCGCTTTCCGGGCAAATTCGTCTCTGTCTTACAAAAAGAGGGACAAAAAGAGATCCAAATGGAAGAATTGCCTCCGATCTCTCTTTCCGGAAGTAAAGCTCAGACAGAGAGCCTCACCCAGATCACCATCTCAGGGTATGAGGAGAAAATGGTTTCTCTTGTTCCACTTCCCTATTTGATGCCGGACTTACCGGTGATTTTGTTTTGGCTAGACGACGATTTTAACAGTGCATTGTTTCAAGACTTTTACAAACTAGCTGACCGTCTCCTTTTGGACGGCGATGAAACAGCCAAGTTCCAACAATGGCTTCAAAAGTTATCAGAAGGGCCTATCCCCATTATTGACCTTTCCTGGTCAAGGGGAGAAGGCTGGCGCAGCGTTTTAAGAGAGGTTCTCGCCTCTGAACATCGACGCAATAGTCTAGACAAATGTCGCATGCTGCAAATCACTTATGTCAAAGGGCCTATTTCGACCGCCCTTTTCTTTCAAGCATGGCTTGGAACTGCGCTTGGCTTCAAGTTCAAAGAGAAGAGAAAAGAAGGAGACACATTAGAGCTTTTGTACGAATGGAAAGGAAACAACGTACAAGTTTTTCTCTCCCCACGAGAATTGCATGGGATACAGCCAGGCTCCATCTTAAATTTACAGTTCACCTCTTCCGAAGGGGAACAATGCCTTATTTTCAGAGGAGATGATGCTCTTGAAGTAAAGGTCCACATTACAACAGCAGAAACGTGCGATCTCCCTTTTACTCTCTACCTGCCAAACCCTAAACGGGGCGGTTCTTTTCTCAACTCTTTCATTTGGGGTGACACCAGCAATGAAATGTTAGAATCCCTCCCCTTACTCCAGGACATCCTCTAAGCATGAAAGAACATTGGGAAAAGCTCCTTATAAGAATAACAGGGTGAACAGGATGAACAGGATAAGCTTCGCCCAGATCTATTCAAAAGTGGAAAAAATAAGAGAAAAAGAAATCTTTGCCTCGGCGGAGCTTATCCTGTTCATCCTGTTCACCCTGTTATTTTTTCTACAATGTTTTATCCTAGGTAGATTTATGAAATTGTCGGGGTGGCCAAGATGATTCAATTGGGCGTGGATAAAAACGACTTGTTATTTGCAGAGTTAACTTCTGCTGTTTTAGAAAGTTCCTTCGAAATCTTGGACGAATTGGGGAATGGCTTTTTAGAAACAGTTTATAAAAATGCTCTTTATGTTTATCTAAAAGAAAATGGATTTTCTGTTGATATAGAACAACCATTTAACGTTAATTTTAGAAACCATGTTGTTGGCCTTTATAAGGTAGATCTCATTGTAGAAAAAAAGGTAATCATTGAACTGAAGGCTTGTAAATGCTTACTGCCCGAGCATCAGGCGCAAGTAATTAATTACCTCAAAGTCACAGATTTACCTGTAGGTTTATTGTTGAATTTTGGAAATATGAAGTTAGAATACAAAAGACTACATCACCCAAAAATTCATTCTGTTATTTGATCGAGAGTACCAAAACGTTATGGCAAATATGAAAACTTGGATTCTAGATCCACAAAATATCGCTGTTGTCCCAGGCAACGAAAATGAGACGCTAGATTATGCTGCTGCTCATTTTGTTACTGCTTGCAAAAAGGCGATTGAAAAAAGGGGGGCTGCATTTGTTGCCTTGTCAGGTGGCTCAACACCAAAAGCCATTTTCCAAAGGATGAACACCGAGGGCGTTGACGGGAAAAAAGTGTTCCTTTTTTGGAGCGACGAAAGGACAGTGCCTCCTACGAGTCCAGATAGCAACTACAAGATGGCGATCGATTCAGGCCCCTTTCAATCTTGGATTCCGGAGGATCAAATCTTCAGAATGGAGGGAGAAAAAGATCCAAAAGAAGCTGCCATTCATTATGAAAAAATCATTCGCACCATTGTGCCAGAAGCTATTTTAGATTTGGTTACACTTGGAATGGGAGATGATGGTCATACTGCCTCTTTATTTCCAGATACAGTTGCACTAAATGAAAAGTTCCGTTTAGTCACAGAAAACTTTGTCCCTAAGCTGAACACCAACCGGATCACCTTCACTTTCCCTCTCATCCACCGTGCAAGAGAAACCGTTGTCTACATCATAGGAGCAAAAAAAGCAGAGATGGCAAAAGGTGTGTTGATCGACAGACCAGGTCTTTATCCGGCCGAAAGGATTGGTACAATAGACCATCCTGCCAAGTGGATTTTAGATAATGAGGCTGCCAGATTACTGGAGAGCGTTTGTTAACTTTAGGCATTGAAACGACCTGCGACGAAACAGGCATTGCTATCGTTCGAGGAACTGACGAGATCCTCTCCAATGAAATTGCTTCTCAAATTGAGCTTCATCGACCTTATGGTGGCGTTTTACCCGAACTTGCTTCACGAGAACATGCTGAGATCTTTTTACCCCTTCTAGATTTAGCGCTGAAAAATGCCAACATTTCTTTAGACCGGATCGATTTGATTGCAGTTGCTTCGGGTCCGGGACTCTTAGGACCTCTCCTCGTCGGGGTCACCGCAGCCAAATCGCTATCTTTGGCCTTGAATATCCCTTTTATTGGCGTCAACCACTTGGAAGCCCACCTCTTTGCAGCACTGATGGGCCTGCCAAAAGAAGAACGTTACCCAGCCCTCGGAGTGATCGTTTCCGGAGGCCATACACAACTTCTTCTTTGCACATCTGTTGATACCTTTATCCCCATTGGAGACACTCATGACGATGCAATGGGAGAAGCTTTTGATAAGGTGGCTAAAATGCTCGGCCTCCCCTATCCTGGCGGCCCGGAAATCGAACGGCTTGCGAAAACCGGTAATCCTGACCGTTATACCTTTCGCCCACCCAACATGAAAGAGTATCCCTATTCGTTTTCCTTAAGCGGCGTCAAAACAAAAGTACTTTATACACTTTATGGGCAAGATTTTCGTGGCGAACTAAAACAGATTGATGATCAAACAAAACGGGACGTCTCTGCTTCTTTTCAAAAAGGGGTATTCACCGATCTCATCGAAAAAACCCTGAAAGCGGCAAACGCCTTTAACTGTAAAACGATTATCTTTGGCGGCGGCGTGACCAGCAGTCAAACCCTCCGCACTTGGTTCGATGCCAGAAAAGGCGATCTCACCCTCCTTTGGCCCGACCGCATCCTTTCTCTCGACAATGGGGCCATGATCGCCGGACTCGGCGCCCACCTCTTCTCTCATGGCCACCCGCCTTCTCCCCTCACCTTGAGACCCACCCCCCGCATCCCCTTCCAGATCAATAGACCTCTTGCATAAAAAAATCCCTTGCCCCTGCCCTTGCCCGACTAGCTTTTTTTACAAACTCCCTTCGGGTGTTTCATCAGGAGCACACAGAGAAGCTTTGCAGTGTAGATCTTGTTAATCCCTAACGATTGTCTCTTCGCTGGTCGTCTAATCGCTGCTGCCGTCTAATCTCGTCTTGTCTTCGCTGATCAACTCTTTGTTGATCTCTTATGCCTTCTTGACGGATCTGATCTTGTCTTCTTTCTTGACGGATCTGGTCCTGACGTCTTTCATCATCAATAGAATCTGCAAATAAGGGGCAAAACCCAATAACACACAACATCACAATTTTTAGCATATTTTCACCTCTATTTACTCATTAACACTGTTCTTTTTTTTCTACATAGAAATGAATTGCGAGTTCTTGCTACATCCCAAAATATGGCGTGGTTCATTCTTGCATGGGCAATTATATTTGAGGTCTGTGGAACAGCCTTTTTAAAAAAATCGGACGGTTTTACTAAATTGTTGCCCACCTTGGCAACGTTTGGATTTTACGGATTAAGCCTTTGGTTATTAGCCATCTGTTTAAAAACCATTGAGATTAGCGTTGCTTACGCCATCTGGGGTGGTTTTGGCATTGTGCTTGTCAGCCTAGTTGGCCTGGCTTACTTCAATGAACCCATCACCCTGATGAAAGGGCTCTGCATCTTCTTAATCATAGCAGGCTCTGTTGGTCTCAACCTTTTAGCCTCTCACTAATAAAGCTTCGTTTTCCTGCAGCCTTTCAGGCTGCCCTATAAATTTTAATCCTGGACCCGGGGCGTTGCCCGCGGGCTGTTGCAACTATCCGGCTTTCAGCCGGAGAATCAATGGAATATAAGCTTTTCATTGGCCTGAAAGGTCAAAAATTGCAACAGCCCGTGGGCAACGCCCCGGGTAATATTGGAAAATAATTTTGGCAGCCTGAAAGGCTGCAGGAAAATTGCGAACTTGGTTGTTTTTTCCGAAATGGAAATATTAAAAGTAGCCTTTTTGGGATAAAAGTTCGGCGCCGAGGATGGCACCTTTAGCACCGCCCCTTAAAGCATTGTGGGAAAGAGCGACAAATGTGGCATCAAAATGGGGTGTTTCTCTTAAACGGCCTAGGGTGATCCCCATGCCAGACTCTCTCATTCTATGAAGGCGAGGCTGTGGAGAAAACGGGTCTTCTAAATAGACGACAGGCGATTTTGGAGCTGAGGGAAGATCTAATCCTTTAAAGTTGTTCCAGCAGTTTTTAAATTGTTGCATGGTCCCCTTTTTTTTGCAGGAAAAAGAGACAACGGCCATATGTCCATCAATGACCGGAACACGTGTTGTTGTGGCACCAATCGATAGAGGCAGCTCTTCAATGGTATTTTCTTTCAGAGTTCCGAACAGTTTTTTTGGTTCGACGATGATCCGCTCTTCCTCTCCGCCAATGTTAGGAATGACATTGTCTAAAATATCTAAGCTTGCAACACCGGGCAAACCTGCTCCTGACAACGCTTGAAGAGTCACGACTTCGATTCTTTCTAAACCAAATAGGTCATGGATGGGCTTTAGAGCCAAAGCAATCCCCACAACACTGCAGTTAGGTTTAGCTACGATCCAGCCTCCCTTCTTTCCGTTTAACAATGCTAAGTGGTCGCTATTGACTTCAGGAATCAGCAAGGGGACTTCCGGATCCATCCGATGGGGCCTTGCGCAGGTGATGATCTTATGCCCACGGTCGCGCAGTTTTTTTTCAAGTGCTTCTGCTACATCTCCTTTTACAGCCGAAAAAAGGAGTTCTGCCGGTATTGTTTCCTCTGCAGATAATATTTTCATCTGCAAAAGAGAAGGAGGCAGCGCCAGCTGCCCGCCTAATACCTCTCCCAACAGTTTTCCTGCAGTTTGTTCAGAGCCGACTAAGGCCCCGATCTCAAACCAGGGGTGCACAGCCAACTCTTGAAGAAAATGCCTTCCAATCAAGCCGCTAACGCCCATGAGGCCGACTTTCTTTTTCATGATTAGAGAGGAAATTGCAAAACTCCTGAGACTCGTCTTTTCCATCTTTTCAAAAAATCATCTTGTTTTCGATTCGGTTAACCAACATGGGTTTAGGCCTCATCTCCAAACAAGCGCTTTTTTGAAAATTTTGAAAAATCCGAGTTTTCATTAGTTTTGCAACTCCCTCTTTAAAAAGTCTACTAGCAGTCTTACGCCATACCCTGTCGCATGTTTTGGATAAGGAGGCGCAACATATTTTGTATAAGCGCAGCCAGCAATATCTAAATGGGCCCAAGGGGTTTTGTTGACAAAGTTACGCAAAAACAGCGCTGCGATGATTGCGCCACCCTCTCTGCCTGCAGCATTGACCATGTCGGCAATATGAGACTTCAACTGCAATCCGTATGATTCAATTAAAGGCAGCCTCCAAATGTTTTCGCCTGATTCTTCTCCGGCGTCCAATAGCTTTTTAGCTAGTTTGTCGTTGTTGGAAAAAAGACCTGCACATTCAGGCCCAAGCGCAACGGCGCAAGAACCGGTTAAAGTGGCAATATCAACAATTTGATCTGGCTTTAAGTTTTGTTCTCCCCATGCCAAAGCGTCGGCTAAAATCAGCCTTCCTTCTGCATCGGTGTTGGTGATCTCTACCGTTTTGCCCAAGAAACTTGTGAAAACATCGCCTGGCTTAAAGCTATCAGGCCCAATGCCGTTTTCGGTTGAAGGAATTAAAATAGACAACTGAGTTGGCAATTTCAGCATCGCTGCTGCCCACATTGTAGCAAGAGAGATGGCTGCACCGCTCATGTCACATTTCATGGTTTCCATGCCGCCTGTCGGTTTTATATTCAAGCCGCCTGTGTCGAATGTGATCCCTTTTCCTACTAAAAGAGTATGAGGCGATTTTTTCGACGACTTCGTCTGATAATTAGCTTCAATGACGACAGGTTCGGTTTTAATAGAGCCCTGGTTGACCGCTAAAAAGAGACCCCATTGGGCCTTTTCGATCTGTTTTTTAGACCAGACTTTTACTTTGATTTCTTTATGTTTTTTAGCAATCGCTTCAGCACATTTTCCTAAAAAGGTTGGTGTGACTGTATCGGCATTGGCATTGATCAAGTCTTGTGAAAAGAAAACGGCCTTTGCAACGATTTCTCTTTCTTTAGCAGGGGTCGACCACTTTTGATCTAAGCCTAAAAGTTCAAAAGTTGACACTCGCTTCTTCTCTTTCTCTTTACTTTTCCCTTTATGAAACGGAAAAATGTAAGAGCCGAGCAAGAGTCCGTCTGATGTGGCCTGAAAAGCTTCTTCGGTTGAAAGTGTGGTTCCGGCAGGCATTGCAATCGATACGGTCGAATATTCTTTTTCATTCAACTTGCTAGATAGCTCGTAAAAAGCTTTTTGCAACGACCGTTTATCGATTTTCTCTTTCTTGCCCAAACCTAAAAGAGCCAACCTTTTTTCTTTCTTTCCGTTTTTATACAGAAAGATCAGTTGTCCTTCTTTGCCGGTAAATTCCCCTCCTACAAGGGCAATTTCTTCGCTCCACTCTTTGGGTGCTGATGGTTTTTGCCCTTCGATTGTGGGCAACACCAAGATGTCAGCAGGCTTTCTTGCATCAATTTTTGCGCCGATCGAAAGGCTAGGCCACTTCCGATTCAACAGCTCGTCTGGACTCAATTTCATTAGAAGGGTAACTCACTTGCTTCGTCCATCATTTCAGCACCTTGTCCATGGTTAAAAGAAAGACCTTGTCCTAATGAGAAGTTAGAGGCTGAAGTGTTAGCTTCTGCGCCTTGATAAGAACCTGTCGCACCTGGTTTGTTCTCGCCTACTCTTGAGGGTAAAAAGCGGATGATATCGGCTGTTAATTCGAGTGAAACTTGAGGCTGGCCATCTTTATTGGTGAAGATTTCAGGCTTTTTCATTTCACCCATCACCAAAATCAGACTTCCTTTTTTAAGGTGAGGCAATAGATTGTCAAAAGTTTCGCCCCAAATGGTGACGCGCCACCACGTAGTCTCTTCTTTTCCCTGTTTTTTGGTGTTAGAGGCAATGGTTAAAGTTGTCACTTTTTTGCCTGAAGGGGTGTAACGGGTTTCAGGATCTCTGCCTATATTCCCTATCACTTCAACAATGTTCATGCTTGGCTCCTTAAGAATGTGTAAAAAGGAATTGTATGAGTCGCCCCAATTAGTTGGAACCAAAAAAAAGAGTATGCCCCAAAAGTTTTAAACGTGCCCATACTCGATTTTTCAACTCACAAAAATCAAATTAGGCCCGTAAGGGCCGAAATATGAAAGCCCAGCGCCGAAGGCCTGGGTAAGATTGTAAATATAAATTGGAGGCCTGAAAGGTCGACATGCCCTTTTCCGAAAGTATTTTAGAAGGCAATTATGCCGTCCTTTCAGGACTTCAATTTTATTACACATTTGTAACCCAGGCCTTCGGCGCTGGGCTTTCATATTTCGGCCCTACGGGCCTTTTTAAGCTTAATCCGAATTTTGCAAAGCTCTTAGAGCGTCGCGTGGTCTTGTTGCGTGAATACCTTGTAGCTAGGCTTCCCGACTGTTCATTATTTTCAGCTGTTCAATATATATTGAACAGTTGTAACCAGTGAACAGTAGGAATGGGTAAATGAAGTTATAAGTTGTTTAATCTTTGGCTTTGACTCAAACTTCTTCTTCTTGCACCCGAGACCCGGCCTCTTTCAGCAGATTTACTGCAATTACAGTCAACCGATCTAGCACGAAATTATATTTAAACAAAATTAACAACATAATGTTATAATTTTTTTCTTTAAACTAGAATGGATGGCATTAATGAGTTTTATTCCAAGAATTCCTTCTTCTTCCGGACAACCCCCCACCACAGTGCTTTATTCCGACCATTCAATGGGAGGCATTGCTAAATTATGCGAAGAGGTCCTGTTTCCCGGGCTAGAAACTGTGGCAACGCCTCTTGCCGCCGTCGGCCGAGTTGCCGTCTACAGCTCTCAGTCGGAAAACCTCCTTCCTAGCGAGAAACTTGACAGCAGTCCTCCTGCAAATACAGCCCCTGAAGAGAAAATTGAGGAAATTGAAAAATTTGAAATCGCAGCTCCCGCTCAGAGTCCATTTGCACAAATCTCCGCAGAACTTTTAGTTGAAATCTTCGCCTACCTTCCTCCGTCATCGCTGCTTCAATGCAAACTGGTATGCAAGGGATTTAATGAACACGCAAGTACCTCGCTTCGAACATACTTAAGCCCACTTTCCACGCATCTGCCTTGGGAAACCGAAACTTTCAATGGTGCAGACATTGTAAATAAGTCATTTAATTATGCCATTACACCTGCTGCCTTACAAAACCCCGAGCTTTTAGCAAAAATCTGTTCTTTTTTAAGCCTTGCCGGTTGCAAACTTCGCCCGGATAATTGGGACTACATAACCGATATTGCCCCTTCCACAGACTCGACGAAAAGAGCTGTGCTGCTATTCGAAATCCTGACTCGTCTTCAAAAAAGCGGCTTCCCTATGCATGATAAAAATTGGGGAATACTATGCGATGCTCTCGTTGAAGAAGTACGCAGCAGGCAAGGAGATCTTCCCTTTTCTCTCCAAAAAAAAATTGTACTTTTCCTACTCGATCAAGGTTGGACATACCAAAGACAGCACAGACCGGAGCAACGGTGCCTATTCACGCATTTTGTCTACACTCTTTTTCAGCAGATAACCATTGCCGCCCCCCATTTTTCATCCGAGGAAAGCCTGAAACTTCTGCAAGCGCTTGCCAAAATACTTTCAGGGTCCGGGAGCGCGCTTAATGGGCGTATTAATGGGATATATACCCACCTTATCCTGGATGTTCCTATTGACTTTGCAGATATGCCCATCGACGCATTGATTGAACTCGTCCCTCTTCGAGTAAATAATGTTCCTGTAGACCCCATTGGCGACACCCTTCTCTTACGAAGTGATGAATTAACGAAGGAGCAAATCCTTAAGTTTTTCTCCAAAAATCACAATGGGGAATCTCCACATCTAAGAGAAGACATGCTTCAAAGCTTTTTAGAGCGGCTACAAATACTAGAAGAGCAGTCGAACTGTGAAGTAAGCGAGGTCAATGCTCTTATTAAACACATAAGCTGTTACGAAAAAAACCTCAAAGGGCTCCCATTTTTCATGGCCTTTTATTCAAGAGAGCAAGCTAAGTTGGTGCAATTAACACCTCAGGAGATACCCTCTCTATCACCGCAGCACATTGCCTCTTGGGCAGTACTATGCGACCATCACCAAGAAAAGCCCCCTGAAAACTGGAAAGGAAATCTCTCTCTTGCACAGATATCAGGCAGTCTTTCTAAACTTCCTACAGAGAGTATTTGCCGCACCTACTCTGAAAGATGGGCGCCGGAAGTGATCAACATGCTTTCATCAGAAGAATTGCAAACTCCCAGTATGATGTACGACCTGCTAAAACACGTAAAGGGTGCTGAATCCTTTAAGGCCATAGCCGCTTCCATTAAACTACAAATGACACGCCCAGAAAGAGAGTTTTCAGCCCCACAAGAAAATGGGAGCTATCTGAAATTGATGTTTCTTCTTTATCGGCACGGCCTTTGGGACTCTTTCAGTGAAGCTAATCAAAGGATATTCGCCCCCTTTATCGAAGAGTTAAAATCTGTAGACTCACGTATGGGTTTTGAATGCCTCTATAATTCAGAAGCCCCTAATGAAACCTTAAGAAAAATTTATCAACAAACCGCTGAAAGTCCTGTAAAGGCCCTCGAATTTTTGAGATCTATGTCTTGGCTTAGTTGGGGCATTAACAACGACAATCCTCAATTCGCAGAGATTTCTCATTTTTATCTTAAAGAGCTTGAAAACGCGGCGGCTAGGTACGTTTCCCCACAACATGAAAACCATTTAAAGGATCTAAAAGAACTCAATAAAGGCTATTTTAAAAGCGACAGCAGCCACAATTCCTTTATCACGCTTTTCGGGTTCAGCCTTGGAAGATGACAAAGATCGCCGATCCGCTTTTGAGGTAAAAGGCTACTTTGTTTTAAAAACGATCTTGTTTGGTTGGTAAAGAGGCTATAAGCTACTTAATCTTTGGCTTTTACCCAGGCCTCTTCTTCCTGTAAGACTCTTGCTGATGCGGGGACGATTTTTCGGTAAATTTGATCAAACGGCAGCTTAAGTCCTTGATACATCAACAATCTTTCGACAGGAATATTGAATAAACGATCGTTTTCTTCTAAATAAGGCAATAAAATGTCCCAATCGTCAGAGCTTAATTCTTCAAAACGGCCCCCATTGAGTTGATCTTTAGTGATCAGCTCTTGTGGGTCTCGCACATAGACAGCTCCGCCGGAAGCAAGCGAAAACAAATTGCTTCCGGGATAGGGCGTTGCCATTTCAACAACGGCTCCCTCCTCGTCAAAAGTGATCGCATTCAGTATGACAAAACCTCCGCCATTGAGAGGGTTGCCAGCCATAAACGACTCAGCAAGATAGTCTAAACAGGTTCCATTGATCACAACGCGCGGCTTACCCACTGCGTTGATCAAGGGTCTGCCTGCACAGGATCCTCTGATAAAAGCTGTGCCGCCCTTCGCACCATACATAAACGTCTGCCCAACCCCGCCATAAACGACGAGCTTGCCGCTTTTCATCATCTGGGCCAACTGGTCTTGACCGCTTCCATGCACTTGTATTTCTGCCCCATCAATACCGGAGGCTAAATAATCTCCCGAAGAACCGTAGACGTCGATTCTCATCCCTTGAGTGGCAGGGCCAAGACCTGACCCAATGAACCGATGCCCTTTGCAATTGAAGATGAACTGATTTTCAAACCCTTCTTTGTGTTGCTTCACAATTTCTAAAGCCAACGAATCAGCCCCTTCTGCAGCAAACTGATCTCCATTTAACACCATTGTTCCAAGGCCAATTTTGGCAGAGAAGAGAAACTTTGTTATCGTGCCATTGATGAGGTCCTTTAAAGAACTTCTCCTCATTTTTTTTAGAGGGTAATGGCCGTCTAAAAGCTTGGTTAACACCTCAATGGATGTATGAGGGGCAAGTTTTAAAATATTCTCCATTAAGCTTTGGGCCTGCCCATAATCCCACTCTAACAGCCTTCCTTTAGCCCACAGGTAAAGATCGTCAATCGAAAGGTCTGGAATATCTTCGATCGACATTTTCTCTTCCCCTTGCATAGAAGGGTGCAAAAGCTCTGCGTGGACTTGCCGCCCAAACTTATCGGTACAGACCAATTGCCCATCGTGCACAGTAAAAGAAAAAGCGCCCCCATCCTGATGACTACCCCCTCTTGCATTCCAATAATAGTCTGCCGTACCCCAGAAGCGGTTATCCGATTTGGCTAAACTTGCAAGGGTGGCATCGATGGCCTGTTTTTCTGAACCGGCCAAACCAATAGGCGCCTCCCCTTTTTGCAGGGCAAACACTTGCGGCCTCAACATGCTAGTATCAGTGATTCCAATCAGCCTATAGTGCTTAGCCACCGATTGGGCGATCAAAAAAAACCAAGGACCATCAGGAGAGTTATGCATGTGGGTCACCTGAATATCTTGATAGACCTCCTGCTTTTCTTGGGGCAGTAAGACAAAATCCCTTTCTGTCGTAGGGGCAAGGGCCTCGATCACATACTCTAAAGGGTACTGATAAACCCGATGCCACAAGTCAAACAACAATACAGCCACTTCGGTATCGGTTAAGAATTGGGGTAAGATTCCCCTTTGGCCCAGGTATTCGCAAATCGAAAAATAGTTGGCAAAATCGCCGTTGTGTACAAGCGCCTCGTTCATGCCGATGAACGGGTGGGCCCCTCCCGGATGCCACACCTTTCCTTTGGTCGGATAGCGATGGTGACCAATCCAAACATGGGCTTTAAAATCTTCTAACTTGTAATAACGGATCGCATCGTCACCGAAACCAACCAGTTTTAAAATCAGCAGATCTTTTCCATGTGATAAAACAAACGCCCTCTTTTCTCCTGTTGCAGAATAGAATGTTTGGTTAAGTTTGGCAGAATTGTTATAAACAAAGGTGTCGGGGTCGACTGTCCCCTCTTTTGGTTTCACAAAATAGACCACCACTTCCGGCGGCAAAATAGGCAAATCTAAAGAGTCGATGTGAGGAAAAACAAAGACATGCTCAACATCGAACTGAGAATAGATAAATTGCTTTTCCACCTCGTTTAAACAACCAACATCAAGATAGGCGATGGCCAAAAGATAATATTCATCCAAAACCTCTTGAGAGACACCAAAAAACTCTGCAGACAACCCTGCAGCTGCTATCCCCCCACCTTTTCCATTGCCCCGGTTTCTCATCTGCGTAAGACCTGGCAAAAGGTGACGCCCCTCCACTTTGTCCGCGCAGGCTACCCCTATGACACCACATCCCCCTTCCGCCTCAGACATAGCGCAACAGATCCTTTCTTCCACGCAATTCACGGATCGATTTCAACCCTAATTTGCGTAAAATGTCTTTCAATTGCTTTGCAAAAGAGGTGTACAGATTACTAATTCTTTCTTGCCCCCAATCTGGGTCGACTAATTGCGTTAGCTCTACATCTGTCGTTGTTAAACCAAATGGGCAGCCCCTACCTCGTTCACAATTGGCACACCGAGTACAACCAAGGGCCACAAGTTCTGCTGTTCCTAACACACACCCATCAGCACCAAGAGCAATGGCTTTTGCCATGTCGTAGGCCGTTCGAATCCCCCCGCTTGCCATGATCACAATTTCATCTCTTATCCCTTCAGAGACGAGGGTTTTGTGCACCTTTGGAAGGGCAAGCTCTAGCGGCATGGCGATGTTTTTTTTGGCAATTTCAGGCGCTGCGCCTGTTCCACCATAACTTCCATCAATCTGCACAATGTGGGCATTGGCGTAATAGCTTCCTACTACAACCATATCAACATCCACCGGCGTCGAGACCTTTACAGACACTAACGCCTCCGGATTCATAATATTGATCCAATCGATATGTTTTTTGTGGTCTTCTACAGAATAGACGCTGTGAAAAGGGAACGGAGAAAATAGGCTGACCCAAGGGACCGATTCCCTGATCAAAGCGACAGCTGTCGTCGCTTTATCGCCCAAAAGGTGGCCGCCCAATCCAGGTTTTGCCCCTTGAGCATATTTTAACTCGACGATCGGGGCATATTGAACCGTCTCTTCCCTCACTCCAAACATCCCAGTCGCAATTTGGGTGATCACATTTTTTTTGTAAGGGACAAGCGAGGCAGGGTATCCCCCTTCTCCGGTGCAGGTGAAGGTATTCCATTTTTCAGCCGCCTTAGCCCTAGCCAACATGATGTGTTCGCTGACCGAACCATAAGACATCCCTGCCCCGTAAAAAGGAATCGGTATCACAATTTTGTTTCCGGTTTGGCGACGATTAAGCGGAATCGATAAATCGGGTTCAAAATGATCTGGCAAAGGCTGTTCAGAAAAAATAAACTCAAGTCGGTCAAAACCCCCGCCCGAATCCCCCTTTTTATACTCCAAACCGTTGTCGGGCGGCGCCCCTTTCTCTGCCTGCCACCATGTCGAATAGATCAGATCGCTTGTCCATCTGGCATCACCCATCGCTTCCATTTTGCCAAATTGCAAGGTGGGCCACACATGAAACCCCCGACGTAAATTTTCGGTGTGTTTGGCTGTGATCTCTTCTTTACTCATAGCCCACAATACCGCTAAAAGCCTCTTTCTCTAACTCTTTTTGGAACATGGCCCTTCCCATTTCACCCCGCATCCGTCTAACTTCGCGTATGCCCATGGCCCCTAAAATTTCCAACAATTGATCGTGCCAAGAACAACAAAGGTTCTTTAACCGTTGTCTTCCCCACTCGACCTTGAGGAAAAAGGGGAGGCGAAATCCGTTTTTGACAAAACGGGCTTGAAGGGCTACTAAAAGAGGCGTATCTAAAGCGACTGCATCAAGTCCACAGATGATCGCCTTAGCCAAGTGTTCTGCAGCAATGATTCCTCCGCTTCCTATCAGGGTGACCTCTTCCCTCACCCCGTGTTGCACAAAAGCTAAATGGGCCTTTCGTATCATGTCGAGAACGAATGCACCGCTTTTCCCTCTCCCATGGTGATCGGCTACCAAATGAAAGACTCGAATCCCTTTTTCAAAGGCTTCCATCAGATTAGCTTCAAAGTCGCACCTCAAAATCAAAACTGTTTCAGAGTGGTGCTTTTGCAGGTGGGACAACACTTTTAGATCAAAACCGTCCATTTCGATCATTTTTGGTTCTAGTTTTGCTTTTGAAAATGCATGAACGTCACGATGGGCGATAATGGGTACAATGTGTTGTCCTTTTAACCCCTGTTTAAGAATTGTCTTCAAAGGGAAGACAGAAAAAGTTCGCAGTTGACGGGCTGCTTTGTTCACAATGGTTGAGCAAACGTTTGTTTGGACAGGAAGCGCATCAAATAAAATGGGGATGGGAATCGAAATTGTTTGAGGAGTTGGACCAACCTGTTTTAACTGACTGTTAAACTGTAGCCGATCGGGCTTTCCGCCAATATCCACAACGGTAGAGATGAATTCTCTTCCATGGATTCCATCACGAGTCGGCCGAACAATCTCTGACATGTCTGTCCACATCCCATCCCACCCGGTTCCTCCAAAGGGGCCCCGATAACCGGCACCTTTGATGGGAACCCGTCCGTTTTCTGCTTCATGGACTACTGTATCGACATGATCGGGGGTAAAATAGTGATCTCCGAGCGTATTTCTTTTGGGGTTTTTTAAAACACGGACCATGTCTGGATGTTCAGTTGTACACCGAAGGCATCCGACGCACAAAGATTCTCGTGGGGCAAAGCCCCCTATCGGCCCAGAAAAAACCCCATACATGCAAGGGCGGCTGGTCACCACGTCAAGCTTGCCTTTGTGATGCAAAAGTTCTTTGATCAAAAGCTTTGCCAACCCTAAACGGCTGACTTTGACCTGAAATCGATTGGGATGGGCAACAAGATGAGGCGCTTTTTTTGCCTCAATGTGGTAACGATGGTAAGTGGATTCGAACAGCTTTTTCATCAAAGTTTGTTTTTACACGGAGCTCTCTGCCGTTGCAAGCTCAAAAAATTGACCTCAAAGGTTGTTTTTTATATTATGTCGTTAATTACCAAGGGATTATATGACAACATCTCCTACAAATTTCTTCAATCAAGCCAAGGCGACTCTTGCACCTTATTATCACAAAAATATGCCCTTTTTAGGTGGTGTTGTCTTGACATCAGCAATAGTATCCCCAATCCTTGAAACGCTTGGAAACAATTGTGCAGCAAACATAGGGAATGCCGCCCTTACTTGTACCGCCGAAACTTTGAAAGTCTATCACATGGCTGAAGGTGTAGCGATTTTTTCAGGCTTAGTAGGGTTTACCTTTATCATTGCGCAAGCATTATCCCCAAGAGGTCACACTTACCAAAGAGCATCAACAGCTCAGCCCTACCAAAGCTTACTAACTGAAGATCCTGGTGAAGGGCAATCGGAAGAAATAGCCCTAGAAGAAATTGTTGTTACTGAATAAATTGTTACTGCTTAACAGTTGCTTTTAAAACGATTATGTTTTTTATCTTGGCCATGGACTGATTGAGTAATACTATTACACGGACTATAGTTATTACTTTTTAAAGGACTGTTTTATGAGTTTTCCTGCACACCAAGCTATTCCACAGGTCCGCAACAGCTTCCCTACCCCAACACGTCCTTGGGAGTTGAGTGGTCCCCTTCAGGAAAGGGTCAGGAAAGCTCCCATGCAAGAAAATAGCACCTACAAAAAATGTCTTCTTCTCTTTTCTGATCTAGAATGGACGTCTGTTAACACTTATTACGTTGCGGAAGAACCTGACACTTATGTTTGGGGTCAGGCTTGGCATTCGGACATTTGGAATATAGTGTTTGGGGTCAGGCTTGGCATTCGGACATTTGGTGTTTGGGGTCAGGCTTGGCATTCGGACATTTGGAATATAGAGGAGGACAATTTAGTGAAAGGGCCCCCGTCTCGCGATCCTACGAATTTGCGACTAACAAGACTTGAGGCTAAAGCGATTTAACTTATATTGAGTTGCGCGGCAAAGCCTCATTTCAGTTAAAAAATCCTCCTACTCATAAAATTCAGAATGATGGAGTCTAAAGACTAGACAGACTAGACGGATTAAGATGCAAAAAAAACAAGCTAAAACATCTGAAATTAAAGGAATTTGGCAATTTCAGAAGGCCAAATCTCAGCTCTCTGAAGTCATGGATGAAGTCCAAAAAAACGGGAAACAAATCATCGTCCGTCACGGAGATGAGGTTTTTATTGTCTTGTCCGAAAAAAAATACGAAGAGCTTACCTCTCCAAATAGCACTCTTTTTGATTTTCTTCAAAACTCCCCGTGCCCTGAAATAGATTTTGAAGAGAATAGGAGCAAAGATTTACCTCGAGAGCTTGACTTATGAGCTATCTTTTAGATACCTGCATTCTTTCTAAGGCACGAAAAAAAAATCCGACAGATCAAAAGCTTAAAGCTTGGCTAAACAAACACCCAGATAGTTCCTATTTTATTAGTGTTCTTACACTAGGTGAAATTGAGGCCGGTATATCGAAAATTGACGTTAAGACCAAAGAGCAAGAAAAACACAAAGTAGCTCTGCAAGAATGGTTACGCAGCGAGTTAATCCCAAGATTTGAAGGACGCATTTCTTCCTATCTCTACAGAAGTACTCCTTGCTTGGGGAAAAATACACGGAGCAGCCCTAAAGAAAGGGAAACCCCTTCCTCTCGCCTATGGGATGATTGCAGCCACTGCATTACACCACGGTTTAATTGTGGTGACTGAAAACACCAAAGACTTTGAATCAGCAAAAATTGACCTCCTCAATCCATGGAAAGTTTAGCGTATTAACTGAAGAGATGCATTTAATTACCAAGGACACATATGTCTACATCAGTAATCAGCAACATCAGAGAATCTCTACCACTTTACAACCACCCAAACTTGCCTCGCTTAACACTTACTGCAGCGTTAGCAGGAGTGGCGTTTATAATTTTTGCAGGCTTAGAGCGGAACTGTGCAAAAAACGAGGGGACAGAGCATGCTTGTCCAAAAGCAACAGCAGAAGCTTATTTTGCTTCAGAAGTTACAACTGCCATTGTGACTTTAATAGCCTTAGCTTGCATCATTACATACGCATTAATGGAAAGGTGTAGCCACATGAACCGTCAGCCACGCAACTACACCCAAGTGCCTACTGAGATTGAACTCCTTCCAGCTACTACTGCTTAACAGTTGCTTTTAGAATGGTCACTTTTTTAGTAGGCTGGCCTGAATTGCTGCCAAGGGCCTCGATTTTTTTGACGACATCTTGACCCTTCACAACTTCACCAAAGATGGTGTGTTTGTTATTGAGCCAAGGTGTTTTAGCGACTGTAATGAAAAACTGGCTTCCATTTGTATTAGGGCCAGCATTGGCCATGGCTAGTACGTATGGCTTATCAAAAGTGTAGCTCGGACTAAATTCATCCTTGAATTTGCCGCCCCAAAGCGATTCGCCGCCGGTTCCATTTCCTAGTGGGTCTCCGCCTTGCAGCATAAATCCTGGAATGACACGGTGAAAAGTGGTGTTATTGTAATACCCTTTTTCAGCAAGACCCACAAAGTTTTCTACAGTTTTTGGAGCCGCATTAGGAAACAGCTTGAGCTCGATTACCCCTTCAGAGGTATTCAGTTCAACGATAGGATCAGCAGCAACAAGTGCCGATACCGCTAGTATAAGTGTGCAAAGAAGTTTCATCCTTCCTCCTTAAAGTTTATTAAAGCAACATACTCCAAACGCCATTTTCCCGCTTTGTTCCCCAACGCGCATTTAGCGCTAAACTATTGATTATCTTTGACTTGTAAGTGAATTTCCCCTTAACTTTGCCTTTATTTATTTGGCGTACTCTCAGGGAAAAGAGGTAATGTCATGATTGCCCAAAGAACGTATAAAGAGTATTTGGACCAAGAGATTTCGCAGGCGCTTGCTTGGATCAATAAAGCAGAAAAGGCAGAAAATCCACACCAACGGCAGGGGTTCCTTAGTCACGCAGACCAGTTGCTCAAACAAATTGCAAAGGAAATTCTTCCTTTGCATCTTGGCAATGATTCGGATGTGATGAAAAATTACTATTCCGTTCGGAGAAAGTACAATGAAGTTAGCCTGAAGAAAGAAGGATACTCCCATAACTTGTTGGGTAAAATCTTGGATTTTTTCAGTGATGTCTTTTACAGCAAGTTAAGTAAGAAAGAGCAAAAGAGCCTTTTCGATAAAGCTCAAGCTATTTTGAAACATAGTGATGAACAGTTGGAAGAGATTCAAATGGCATATGAGGCCCTGTCAAAGGAAAAGCAACCCGATGCAAGTGTTATAAGGGGTTTTAGGCTCCAACTTAGTGCATTACGAAGTGAGTTAATGGGTTTTGATGACCTGAAGTCCGATTCTTTGAAGAGAAGATTAGTAGGAAGATTGTCAGTAGTAAAAGGACTGGATGACAAGTTCGCAGAGTTGTTGAAAAAATCACCTTCAAGGCCCCGTTCACTTGAATCGACCTCGCCATTCCCTCAACCATCTCCATTACCTCAACCAATAGATCCTTTTAAGTCTCTTCGAAACAGGGCAAAACACCTTCCAAATTATAATCAAGAACAACTCGTGAAATTTTATCAGGAGATAAAAAACCTGAATGATGTTCCGGAGGATATTTATGCCGCTTTAGGTGATGCGGTACGCAACCAATTATCCACAGCCTTTCAGAATAATGACGGAAAGCGAGTCGAAGCCGGGCTTACCTTTGCTGCCAACTTTTCCGATTCCTTTTTGAAGCCAACATGTTACAAATCTTCCGATGCCAACTGTTTTTATCGAAGGGATAAAAAAGCGTTTGGATAATTTGCCACCATACCTGGCCAAAGAAAACCTGGCCAAAGAAGTCGCTTGGAGAGCTTATAGAGGAGCAGAGCAGGAGTTGGAAAGGGAGAAAGGGCTTTGGGAAAATGATGAAACTTTCAAAGCATTGGCAAAAGACCTTTCTAGTGAGCGGACAGCACTCGAAACAGAGATAAAGGAGCGTCGCCCGGACTATTTAAGAGGGCTAATGTTCTTGGATGAAAAGGGCAAGACCAGACTCTACAGCGACAAACATAAAGTCTCGGTGGTTAAAGAACGGATTCAAACTGATATCGTAAGGATTTTAGTTAGGAATGACTCCAAAGAACAGCATGTATTTAGAGAAAATTTAAGGATGTTGATTGATCAACTCAAAGGCGTGGATGCCTTGCCAAGAGAGGCTCCACATCCCCGAATGATCCGAATGCTCGAAGCTCTTTTAACAGAGCTACCGAACTAGCCAATTTATACCAATCGTAATGATGGTATTATCTCCTTACTTTCGATAAAATGGTGGGGTGAAAAAAATTCTCCTGCTGTTGCTTTTGAGTTATGGTCCTTTATTGGCAGTATCACCTGCTTTCTCAGGCGACCAACCTTGGCTAACAGGACCTTTAGTCACACCTTCTGCACGACTTGTAGATCCGGGCCACGGAATTTGCGAACCCTATGTCTATTGGTTTGCCATTGACGGATTTTATCAACACAACTGGTCTGCAGAAAAAACACCCACTTTTTATCAGGTCATACCCGAATTTGTAGGAAAAATTGGGCTTGTCGATCGAGTCAATTTTACCATTGTCCTCCGAAGCTATTATAACTCTGTTGAAAATGTTTCTGACACTAGTTTTGGCGACGTTACGGCAGGTTTTGATTTTGCTCTGATCAATGCCGACAAAGATAAAATGGCCCTTAAATTCACAGTCCAAGAGGTTTTTCCAACAGGAAGTTTTGAAAATCTAGAAATTGACTCGCTTGGCACAGATATCGGCGGTCTTGGCTCCTATGGCACTTTGATAGGCCTAACGACCAACAAGCTCTTCTATTTTGGCGGAGAACACTACTTAAACGTTCGGGTGAACACCGCCTACTTCTACTTAACTTCAGTAAAAGTGCACGGCTTAAACACTTATGGCGGAGACCCGACAACTAAAGGCACCGTTTATCCGGGCAAAGTCTTCCGCGTGTTTGCGGCAGCCGAATTTACCCTAACCAAGCACATTGCCCTTGCGCTTGATGTCCTCTCTATTTTTGGCTCTAGGAACCGCTTTACCGGAGAAACCATAGCCCCCCTAAATCTAGGCTCTGACATCCAATTCAGCTTAGCACCTGCCATCGAGTACAACTTCAATAAAGATATCGGCGTGATCGTCGGTTCTTTATTTACAGTAGCAGGCCGAAATACTCCCCGCTTTTCTAGTTTGGTTGGCGCAATAAACATTTTATTTTGACACAAATCATAACAAATAACCTGTCATTTGTTATGATTGGTATCCATGACTCTTTATCTCAACTGCCAAAACTTAAGTAAATCGTACGGATCTCGCAAGCTGTTCCGCAATCTCTCTTTTAGCATTTTTGCTAAGCAAAGACTGGGGCTCATTGGACCAAACGGAGCCGGCAAATCGAGCTTACTCCACATTTTAGCCGGCAACGAAAAGCCGGATGAAGGGATTGTTTCTTACCGAAAAGGACTTGTCGTTGGATATGTCCCTCAAATTTCTACCTTCTCTCCCCTAAAACCCAAAGACGTTCTTTTAGAAGCCCTCAAAAATGAACCTCTTGCAGACTATGAAAAAGAAAACCAGGCCGAGATGTGGCTCAGTAAATTGGGATTCAGAGGAGATGAACCTGTCGCCACAGCTCTTTCCGGCGGATGGAAAAAAAGACTTAGCATTGCCCAAGAGCTGATCCGCTCACCCGATTTACTTTTATTAGATGAGCCTACTAACCACTTAGACCTGGAAGGCATTCTTTGGCTGGAGAAGTTTTTAAAGAAGGAAGCGACCTCCTACATCGTCGTTAGCCACGACCGGTTCTTTTTAGAACACATGGTGAACCGTGTGGTTGAAATCAACCCTGTTTACCCTGAAGGGCTCTTTTCAATAGATGGAACTTACCACAATTTTCTAGAAAAAAAAGAATTGTTCCTCCAAGGGCAGTTACAGCAAGAACGGGCGGTGGCTTCAAAAGCACGACACGAACTGGACTGGCTGCGTGCCTCTCCTAAAGCACGGACGACCAAAGCACAATCCCGCATCGATGGAGCCCACCAAGTTCTAGAAGATCTGTCTGGCTTAAAACAACGGAACAAAGAAAGAAAAGCTAGTATCGATTTTGCTGCAACAGAGAGAGAAACGCAAAAACTTCTCTCTGCCAACAATTTAAGCAAAAAGATGGGCTCAAGGGTGCTATTTAAGGGGCTCGATTTTCTCCTTTCCCCCGGCCGGCGCATTGCTTTAATGGGGCCAAACGGTTCCGGAAAATCGACCCTGCTGAAAATGTTGACAGGCGACATTCAACCCGATATTGGCACAATTAAACGAGCCGACAATTTAAAGATTGTCTACTTTGACCAACACCGGGCCAAATTGCCCGATACCACCACATTGCGACAAGCCCTAGCACCTGCAGGAGAATATGTCGACTTCCGAGGGCAAAAGATCCACGTCAATGGGTGGTGCAAACGGTTTTTATTTTCTCCCGACTTACTCGATTTACAGATTGGCGCTCTATCGGGTGGAGAGAAGGCTCGAATTTCCATCGCTCACTTGATGCTGCAACCGGCCGACATCCTCCTTTTAGATGAGCCCACAAACGACTTAGACATCACAACGTTAGAAACATTAGAAGAAAGCCTGTTGGAGTTTCCCGGCGCAGTTGTTTTAATCACGCACGATCGGTGCATGCTAGAAAGAACCTGCAACCAATTTTTAGCTCTAGGCGAAGGAGAAGAAGCCGTCTTATATGCCGAATATGGGCAATGGGAACGCACCCTTCAAAAAGAGATCAAAGCCGAAGCGAAGGAACAACCTCCCTCCCCTCCCCCCGTTAAAGCCAAGCTTACCTACAAAGAAAAGAGAGAGCTTGAAGAGATGGAATCGACCATCCACGCCAAAGAAGCCGAAATTGCCCTTCTGAACAAGCAACTGCAAGATCCTCAGATGGCTCAAGATGCTCTCAAACTGCAGGCTCTGTGTACCCAAATCCAACTAGCGGAAACTCAAGCTGAACAGCTCTTTCTCCGCTGGCAAGAACTTGAAACCAAAGCAAAATAACAAGATAAACTCGACTACATTCTATTTTTACTCCGCGGAGCGTTTGGTGTGCTAAACAGCCTTGTTGCGTAATTGCCTCGAGATCTTTCGAGTTTCCGGCAGCCCTACAGGCTGCCATCTTTATTTTCTGCCTTAACCTGGGGCGTTGCCCACAGGCTGTTGCAACTATCCGGCTTTCAGCCGGAAAATCTCTATGTACGTTTTCATTGGCCTGAAAGGCCAAAATTGCAACAGCCCGCGGGCAACGCCCCGGGTTAAGTTGGAAAATAAATTAGGTAGCCTGTAAGGCTACAGGAATAAAGAAGCGCAGTGAACAATTATGCAACAAGGCCGTGGCAAACGATAAAGTTTTTTAAGGGAAGTTGGCGTAATATTTAGGGGATGAAAGCATTCCGGGTTAGAAAAGGGTTTTTGCAAGGGGAAATCGAAGTTCCTTCCTCTAAGTCGCACACTTTAAGAGCCATTCTGTTCGCAGCCTTAGCTGTTGGAAAAAGTGTGATCCATCGTTACCTCGATTCAAGCGACACCGACTCGATGATCAAGGCTTGCCGCCACATGGGTGCAAAAATCGATATTTTCGAAGATCGACTGGAAATTGAAGGGGTTGCAGGCGCTGTTGGCCCGTTCGAAGATGTGATCGACGCCGGTAACTCAGGAATTGTCCTCCGGTTTTTTTCTGCTATCGGTGCATTATCCAGCTTTCCTGTCGTTATCACAGGCGACCATTCCATACGACACGTCAGGCCTATACAACCTCTGTTAGACGCTTTAGAAACATTGGACGTTATTGTTCAAACACTTCGAGGCGATGGATTTGCGCCTGTCATCATCAAAGGGCCTTTAAAGCCTGGTAAAACAACAATCGATGGGGCCGACTCTCAACCTGTTTCTGCCTTGTTGGTGGCAGCAGCGCTTGCAAAAGGACCTGTCGAAATCGAGGTCAAAAATCCCGGAGAAAAACCCTGGGTAGCCCTCACCCTCCATTGGTTCGACCTTCTTGGCATTCCTTATGAACAACAAGGCTTTGACTGTTTTAAACTACAAGGAAATGCCCGGATCAAAGGCTTTACCTACACCGTTCCAGGCGATTTTAGCACCGCTGCCTTCCCAATCGCTGCAGCCATCGTGACAGGCTCTGAACTCAACATTTACAACATCGATATGGAAGATGCTCAAGGCGACAAAGCCTTGATCCCCGTTTTCCAAAAAATGGGCGCTAACATAGAAGTAAAAGGGAAAACCCTCACTGTCAAAAAATGTGCAACTTTAAAAGGGGTCACTGTCGACATCAACGATTTTGTCGATGCCCTTCCTATTTTAGCCGTCGTCGCCTGTTA
This sequence comes from Parachlamydiales bacterium, assembly GCA_963765145.1. Classification (GTDB taxonomy): domain Bacteria; phylum Chlamydiota; class Chlamydiia; order Chlamydiales; family JAJFMK01; genus JAGVKY01. Next base: position 84,626 of record CAVXVG010000005.1, on the reverse strand, counting down.
TGCAGAAGGAACAACCCACATTTATAACGGAGCTGTCGCTAAAGGAAAAGAGTGCAACCGGATCGAGACCATTGCCACTCAACTTCAAAAAATGGGAGCTGATATTAATGAAACGGCCGATGGGCTAATAATTAAAGGATCTTCTCTTAAAGGGGCAAATGTCCACTCTCATCAAGATCACCGGATGGCTATGTCTCTTGCTGTCGCCGGCATGGGGGCTGAAGGAGATACAACCATCTCTTCCATCGAATGTGTTTGCAAAACATTTCCAAATTTTGCAAAAGCCTTTCAAGCCCTAGGTATGCCTGTTGAGGAGCTATAAATGAATTTTATTTTGTGTGGATTGCCAAAAAGTGGAAAAACAACCGTTGGCCGACTACTTGCAGAACGCCTTTCTTGGGATTTTGTCGATACCGACCAACTGATAGAAGACACTTACCAAACACGGTGCAGCGAACTTTATCAGGCAAAAGGAGAACTGGAATTTAGAGGGCTTGAAAAACGGGCCATTGCCAACCTTGTGGGTCTAAAAAGAACGGTCATTTCAACAGGAGGCGGTTCTTTGATGGACTGCGAAAACCGGGCTGTTTTGATCAGGCTTGGCACCTGCGTTTTGCTGAAAGTGTCAGGTTTTATCAAAGAACGGTTCGACCCGGTCCCGCCCTATTTAGATCGACACAATCCGGAAAAAAGCTTTCTAGAATTAGTTGTCAAAAGGAAACCTTTTTACGAAGAGGTTGCCAATCGTACCATTTTAGTCGAAAATTTGACTCCCGAAGCTATTGTGCAAGAGATATTAAATGGGTAGTAATTCGTTTGGAACACTCTTTAGAATCACCACTTGGGGCGAGTCGCATGGACCTGCCTTGGGTGTGGTTGTCGACGGTTGCCCTGCAGGACTAGAACTTTCAGTTGATGACATCGATGCTGCTCTTGCCCTGCGCGCACCAGGCAAAAGCCCCTATACTTCTCCCAGAAAAGAAGAAGATCAGGCCCAAATCCTTTCCGGAATTTTTGAGGGGCGCACAACGGGCACGCCGATTTCCATTTTAATCCCAAACCGTGACACCGACTCGAGCCGATACGAACCGATCAAAGACCTTTTAAGGCCCGGTCATGCCAATTTCACCTATCTGCAAAAGTATGGCATTTTTGATTACCGCGGCGGAGGCAGATCTTCCGGCAGAGAAACAGTTTGCCGAGTGGCAGCCGGTGCCATCGCAAAAAAATTGCTCCAGCTTGCTGGCATTGACCTAGTTGCCTACATCAAACAGATCGGTCCTATTGTGGCCAATATCGACACTGTTGCTCTTAATGAGTTTAGGGATAAAATTTATAACAGCCCAGTTTTTTGCCCAGACCCCGATGCCAGCATCCACATGGCAGCTCTTTTAGCAGATGCCAAAAACCAGGGCGATTCTTGGGGTGGCATTGTAGAATTCTATGTCCCAACTCTTCCTATCGGACTTGGAGACCCTGTTTACGAAAAACTAGAGGCAAAACTTGCCTCGGCGATGTTAAGCATCCCTGCCACTAAAGGGTTTGATGTCGGTTTAGGATTTGCGGCACCATTAGTCCCCGGCTCGGTTCACAACGACTCTTTTATATCGGTTAACGGGGTCATTCAAACAGAGACCAACCATGCCGGCGGAACATTAGGAGGCATCTCAAACGGGATGCCACTGATCGGAAAAGTGGCTTTCAAACCCCCTTCTAGCATCATGAAACCTCAAAACACCGTCACGACAGCGGGCGTTGCGGCCCCTTTTCAGCTTCCGGAGGGTTCTCGACATGACCCTTGTGTGGCCATCCGCGCAGTTCCTGTTGTAGAGGCCATGCTGGCCCTTGTCTTAGCAGATGCCCTCTTGATGAACCGTTGCGCTAAAGTATGAAACTCAACGAAATCGAAATCGAAAATGGCTTTCTTCGTAACCGGGAAAAGCTTTTTAACGCCATCAGCCCTTTTGGCAACCGGTTTGCTATCATCACACACGAAAATATTGCCGAGCTGTATGGAAACCGGTTGTTAGAGACATTAAATGCAGCTGGACTAAACACCACTCTCTTCACCTTCCCAGCCGGCGAAAAGAACAAATCTAGAGAATCAAAAGTGGCTATTGAAGATCAGCTTTTGAGCCACTCTTTTGGGCGAGACAGTTGCATCATTGCCCTTGGCGGAGGGATTGTCACCGATTTTGCCGGCTTTGTGGCAGCGACTTTTGCACGTGGCATTCCTTATGTTTCAATCCCTACTTCCCTACTTGCGATGGTCGATGCAAGTGTTGGGGGAAAAACCGGAGTCAACACCCCTTTTGGGAAAAACCTGATTGGCGCCATTCATCAACCAAAAAAAGTGATCATCGACCCAGATACTCTGAAGACACTTCCTGTCAAAAACTTGGCGGAAGGGTTCGTCGAGATGATCAAACATGGGTTAGTTGCAGATGCGGCCTACTTTTCCTTTTTAGAGACACACTCAAAAGAGCTATTGTCATTAGATTTCAATCTACTGAATAAAGCTATTTTCGAAAGTTGTAAGATAAAAAAAGCCATTGTGGAAGAGGATGAAAGAGAGGAGGGCAAACGACGTCTTTTAAATTATGGGCACACCGTGGGCCATGCCCTTGAAAAACTGACAGATTACACATTGTCTCACGGAGAAGCCGTCGCCCTAGGCCTTCTTGTCGAAGGGCAATTTTCTACCATCGACATCGATAGAATCCGTAATATTCTCATACTTTATGGCTTACCCTTACAAATGCCTTCCATCTCATTAGACCAGTTGCTTAACGCAATGGTGTTAGACAAAAAATCTCTGCAAGGAAAGCCCCGTTTCGTCATTCTACAAGAAATAGGCTCTCCCCTCCCCTTCGACGGCCACTACTGCACCGAAACCGACCCCGCCCTCCTCACAAAAGCCTTCTCCGCAACACGTTTGGAGTACTAAACGACCTTGTTGCTTAATCAAATAGAATTCGCATACACATTGTAGCTTAGGCTTTAGAGCCACTTGCAAAAATCAGATTAAGCTCAGAAACAGGCCCGAAGGGCCGAAATATGAAAGCCCTGGTCGAAGGCCAGGGTAAGTATGCCAATAGAAATTGGAGTCCTGAAGGGACGACATATCCTGTTCCACAAACACTACTACAGGAGATATTTTATGCCGTCCTTTCAGGACTCCAATTTTATTTCACATTTGTAACCCAGGCCTTCGGCGCTGGGCTTTCATATTTCGGTCCTTCGGACCTGTTTCTAAAAAAAAGCCAACAATCCGATTTTTGCAAGTACTTCTAAAGCCTAAGCTACATTTCTCTTAATGGCGTCGAATTATGCAACAAGGCCGTTTCCCTTAAAGATGCTAAGACATGAGGAGTCAATGGCAGGTGCCTGATTTTTTCTTTTACAGACTCTATTCTGAGTAAAAGATTGGCAATTTTGGCAGTGATTGCAAATTTAGGCTGAAATTTTATCGGCATTCTTCACCGATTTTCCATAAGATCATTCTGCCGATAAAATGCCGATAAATCAAATGCTTTCAGAAAAATTTGCGCTTACTTTAATTAATCCATTTTTGTAAGAGAGAAGAAAGGGAGAGTCAGCATGCGTCCGATTTGGTCTGGGGCCATCACATTTGGTCTTTTGAATGTGCCTGTGCGCTTATGCGCTGCTATTGAAGAACATGGCATGGATTTTGACCTGCTCCACAAAAAAGATCAGGGCCATATCCGGTATGCTAAAATCTGCGAGGCTGAAGGCAAAGAGGTTCCCTACGAAGAGATCGTTAAAGGGTATAAGGTTGAAAAAGATCGATATGTCATCGTGACCGATGAAGACTTTAAAAAGGCAGAAAGTGCTGAAAAAGAACGGACTGGAACAATAGAGATCCTCCATTTTGCAAATGATGATGAAATTGATTCGATCTACTTTGAAAAACCTTACTACTTAGAGCCTGGTAAAGGGGCAGATAAAGCATATCTTCTTTTAGCAGAAACCCTTCGCCATTCTAAAAAAGTGGCGGTTTGCAAATATGTGATCCGAAACCGCGAACATTTAGGCATTTTAAAACCGTACCAAAAAATCATTCTGCTCAATCAAATGCGATTTGCGTCTGAAATAAGAAGTACTGATGAATTAAAACTCCCTAAAAAAACCGAAGTCGCAAAAAAAGATCTTGAGATCTCCTTAAAATTAGTCAATCAACTCACTGAAAAGTTTGATCCTAAACTTTATCATGATACTTACATTGAATCGCTTCAAAAAATACTCAAATCTAAATTGAAGGGCAAACCGGTAAAAGCAAAGGGAACGGCTGCGATTGAAAAACCAAGTAAAGTCCACGACATTAGTGCGCTCCTAAAAGCAAGCCTTGAAAAAACCAAGAAAAAGGCCTGATCGATGACTCTGAAGGATTACACCAAAAAAAGGGATCTAAAAAAAAGCCCGGAGCCTGCTGCTAAAAAGAAAAAACCATCTAAATCTGACCTCATTTTCTGCGTCCAAAAGCATGACGCTACCCGCCTGCATTATGACTTTAGGCTTGAAATGGATGGGGTACTTGTCAGTTGGGCCATTCCGAAAGGGCCGACTCTTGATCCTGATGTAAAACGGCTGGCCATCCATGTGGAAGATCACCCCTATGATTATAAGGACTTCGAAGGGGTCATCCCTTCAGGATATGGCGCAGGAACAGTCATGGTGTGGGATACAGGCACCTATGAATTGCTGGATGGCTCTATCGAAAAAGGGAAAATCTCTTTTGTTCTTCATGGCGAAAAGCTAAAAGGCCATTTTTCTTTAGCTAAAATGAAAAATAGTGACAAAGAAAATGAGTGGCTTTTTTTTAAAGCTAAAGATGCCTATGCAACGGGTAAAGATATCTTAAAAAAAGATAAATCTGTTTTAACCGATCGAAATTTAGATGAGATTGAAGCGGATGGCTAAAATAAAGCCGATGCTTTCCTATCTTGTGGACGAGCCTTTTGACAACGAAGATTGGCTTTTTGAAACTAAATGGGATGGTTTTAGAGCCATTGCAGAGGTAAAAAAGAAGAAGGTCGAGCTCTATTCTCGGACATTTCAACCGTTTAATCACCGATTTCCAACAGTTGTTGAAGCCTTACAACAGTTAAATGTCGACGCGATTTTTGATGGAGAGGTGGTGGTGGTCGACAAAAAAGGGAACTCTTCTTTTCAGGCATTGCAAAATGCTCAAAATAGTCCTGAAGGGGTTGTTTCCTATGCCATTTTTGATCTGTTATTCCTAGAAGGAAAAGATTTAAGAAAGCTCCCTCTGCTAGAACGGAAAAAGAAGCTGAAAGAGGTATTAAAAAACTCCAAGAGTCCTCTTTTAATCTACAGCGATCATCTCATCGGAGAAGGAAAAAAGCTGTTCAAGCTGGCCGAAAAAAAAGATTGGGAAGGGATCATGGCAAAAGCTTGCGATAGCCCCTACCTTTCTACTAGAAGCCGCTCGTGGTTAAAAATAAAAACACATAAACGACAAGAGGCTGTGATTTGTGGGTTTACAGAACCTAAAGGTGGCAGAGAACATTTTGGAGCCCTCGTCCTTGGTATCTACGAGAAAGGGCAATTCCGCTATGCAGGATTGGTTGGCACCGGTTTTAATCGGGCTTCGCTTCGTGATGTAATGAGAAAGCTAGAGCCGCTTGTCACCAATAAATGCCCTTTAATTTCACCTCCAAAAGGGGTTAAGGCTACGTGGGTTCAGCCCAAAATCTTATGTGAAATTTCATTTGCAGAATGGACCAAGGATGGAAGTATGCGTCACCCTGTTTTTTTAGGAACAAGAGAAGACAAGAAAGCAGAAGAGGTTAGAAAGGAAACACCTCTTTTCACTCATGTGGACAAAGTTTTTTGGCCAAAAGAAGGATACACAAAAGGCGACCTTCTCTCTTATTACGATAGTGTCTCTAAATATATCCTTCCCTATTTAAAAAACCGTCCGGAAAGTTTAAGACGTTACCCAAATGGAATCGAAGAGGAAAGTTTTTTTCAAAAGAACATCGTCAAAGGGGTTCCGGACTGGGTTGAAACAGTCAAAGTGCAACACAGCGATAAAGTCGTGAATTATCTATTGGTTCAAGATAAAAAGAGTTTGCTCTTCGCAGTTAATTTTGGATGCATCGACTTTAACCCGTTTAATTCGAATATTAAAAGCTTAGATAACCCCGATTATCTTATTTTAGATTTAGACCCTGAAGATATCTCTTTCGGTGCGGTGGTAGAAACCGCCCAAATGTTGCATGAGTTGCTCGAGGAAATGCTCATACCTAGCTACCCTAAAACCTCCGGCGCTACCGGCATCCATATTTACATCCCGCTTGCTGCTAAATATTCTTATAATGAAGCCAAGCAATTTGCCGAAATTTTAGCCCGCAAAGGGCATGAAAGACTGCCCACTATTACTTCAGTTGAAAGACTTCCAAAAAAGAGACAAAAAAAAGTTTACATCGATTTTTTGCAAAATAATTTTGGGCAGACACTGGCTGCCCCTTACTCTGTACGTCCTCGACCGGGCGCCTCGGTTTCAACACCGCTTCTGTGGTCAGAAGTTAAAAAAGGGCTCGATCCCCTCGATTTTAACATTAAAAATACGCTCAAGCGGCTAGAAAAAAAGGGCGATCTTTTTCTTCCCGTCCTTGGCAAAGGGATCAACATTCAAAAGATCTTATCAAAACATCCATAGTTTCAAGGACTAATAAAGCTTTTAAATAAAATAGAAAAGGTTGGTATCCTTTCTTCCTATGTCTTTGAGCTGGTTACCCTCCATTTCCTTAAATGTTCAAAATGCTACCAGCTGGCCGGAACGAGTGCATCCCCTCACATCGCTTCATCAAGCTGTCTGGGAGTTCGAAAAACTGGTCCAAGACCCGAGCTTCTCCGATCTTGATTTAGCAAGAAAGATCCATGCATTAACCGAGCAAAAGTTAGCCTACTACAACACAAAGTTTGGTTTTATTCTCAAGGTCTTCTCGGCATTCATCAACTTATGCAAATACCGCTCATGGGAAAAATTCATCAGTGCAGGCTATTTAGGCAATACTCTCGCAAAAGCAACGATCGAGAGAATTGAGCAGGCCCAAATCAAGGCTGCAGAAGAGAAGCGAATTGAGGAAATGCAAACTAAGTTAAAAGAAGTCTTAGACAGGTTTTGGCCTGGATCACATGCTCTTTTAGATTTTCTCGATCCTAGTTCAATTGTCGATTTCAAACAGACTTCACATCGAAACTTCTGCATCGAATTTTCAGACCCTATCCAAAGAAAGCTTCAGATAGGAGATCGAACAGTTTCCTTTTCATTTCCAAAAATGTTCTCCTTTAATCTGTTTAGCCCGAAAGGAGAAGGAATGACGGCTTCGTTTCCTGAAAATAGTGTGTGTTTTAACACCGATGTTTCGGGGAACGAAAGAGCAAGGTTACCAGGAGGATCTTGGTGGAACTATTGGGATTTTGAAGTCCCATTACAAGGTTTTATTGATACTCTTATACGAGCAGATGATGTGCTGCAAGTCACTTACACTATTGCCGGAATCGAAAATGTTGCCGAAATTCCTTTGTCTGATTTTGCACAAACGTTGTTGCAAAATCGTCCTGTAGTACAACCAGCAGCTACACCTTTGACAACGAAAACCCCTCTTGAAGATCTGGAGGATACCTTTCGAGCATTTTGGCCGATGGAGAGCCAACACGGTTTTCTTGTCGATTTTTGGTCGAAGTTGCTGAAAGATAGAGAAATAACTAAGTTTCAACGAAATGGAAGCCACTGTGTCATCGAATTAGATCGACCTAGCAAAATAAAATGCAGAACCGTAAGTGCAGGGACCACACAAATCAAAGTCCCTTTTGCCATAGATATTGCTCAAAAGCTCGAGTTTGAAATCGTTCAAGTTAAAAAGGGTTACCCAAACATCAAATTCGGGGCGCAAGGATTGACCTCTTGCGTCGTGATCCAAGACCTTCAGGCTTGCCTAGCACAGATTTCTGCTTTAAAACAAAAAAAGCTCTTTTTAAAAGAACTCAATGTGCTGCTAAAAGCGACTCCTGAGGAAGAAATAACAGAGGCCGCTCTAATGCGTGATATAAATCTCAAACTAAGCCCTACTTTGTATGCAGCTAGTTGGGCCACCAATGTGATCAAAACTAGAATCGAAACTATGGTTCTTACCCCATCTTTAGCAATCCTCAGCTTTTCATTTGACGGCCTAAGAGTTTTGCCTAACACAACGCTAACCGACACATTCTCCAAACTGCTTGGCAAGTTCGAAGCCCTCGAACCCATCGAGGATTAAAACACAAATGTAGCTTAGGCTTTAGAGGCACTTGCAAAAATCAGAATGAACTCTGATAAAGCCCTTAACATCTCTTAAGAGCTCTTGGTTACAAGATAAAAATAACAGGATGAACAGGGTGAACAGGATAAGCTTCGCCAACTAAACTAATTTTCTGTTTACAAAACGATAAAGCTAGGCGGAGCTTATCCTGTCGCCGTAGGCGATCCTGTTCATCCTGTTAAATTTATAGGAAGCTCTTCCTTATGTTAATGCAATGCATACGGGTCTATTGTGATCTGGAGCCTGAATTTTGCAAGTGGCTCTTTAGCCTGAACTCGTCTTGCAGGACTTTAGTCCTGCTGGAAGCTTGCGGGTTAAAACCCGCAAAAACAAGCTCAGGCTAAAGAGGTACTTGCAAAAATCGGCCAAAATCTGATTTTTCAGGATTTTTGAAAAAATGCTTGTTTGGAGATGAGGCCTAACCCCTTGTGGGTTAGCCGAATCGAAAACAAGCGCAATTTTTTCGAAAAGACGAAAAAGCAGATTGGCCCATTTTTGCAAGTGCCTCTAAAGCCTAAGCTACATTTTAAATAGCTAATCTTCCAGGTAGGTGGTGCGGACAGAATCGATGACTGCGGGGTCTGATAAGGTTGAGACGTCGCCTAAGACTCGCCCTTCGGCAATATCTCGCAAAAGGCGGCGCATGATCTTGCCGCTACGGGTTTTGGGCAGGTCGTAAATAAAGATGATTTTCTCCGGCCGGGCAAAAGGGCCGATCTCTTTTTCTACTTGGCGCAGCAATGCTTGGCGCTGTTCTTCGCTTGTTTTGCGCCCCTCTTTCAAAGTCACAAAAACGGCTATCGCTTGCCCTTTAATGGGATGCGAAATTCCAATGGCAGCCGCTTCCGCCACATTTTTATCTCCAACGATGGCATGTTCCACTTCAGCCGTGCCTATCCGATGGCCGGAGACATTGATCACATCGTCAACGCGGCCAAGCAGCCAATAATCTCCATCCTCATCAATTCTGGCCCCATCTCCGGAGAAATAGAAACGGTTGTCCCACTTTTTCCAATAAGTCTCTTCGTACCGGACAGGGTCTTTATAAATCCCTCGTAACATAGAGGGCCAAGGACTCGTGATAGCCAGCAAGCCGTTAGACACTTTTTCGCCTTGGGCGTTTAACACTGCGACTTCCATTCCTGGAAGCGGTTTTGTAGCCGAACCGGGCTTTTGAACCAACTTCCCTGGCAAGGGAGAGATCACAATCGAGCCAGTTTCCGTTTGCCACCATGTGTCCACCACAGGGCATCTATTTTGCCCCACATGTAATGCATACCAGAGCCAAGCCTCCGGGTTGATCGGCTCCCCAACAGAACCTAAAATCCTCAAAGTTGAAAGATCTGACTTTTTTAACCACTCCTCTCCCCACTTCATAAAGGTTCTGATAGCAGTTGGTGCTGTGTAAAGGAGGGTGATCCGATATTTTTCGATCAGCTTCCAATTGCGATCTTTTTCCGGATAATCAGCTGCCCCTTCGTAGATAAAAACGGTCAGTCCGTTCGACAGTGGCCCATAGACAATATAGCTATGACCGGTGACCCAGCCGATATCTGCAGTACACCAGTAAATGTCTGTCGGTTTCACATCAAAGACCAAGCGGGTCGACTCGGTCGTTTGAACCATATATCCCCCCGTTGTATGGACAATCCCTTTCGGCTTGCCGGTTGTTCCGGAGGTATAAAGGATGTAGAGAAGGTCTTCGCTATCCATCGGTTCAACGGGACATGTCGAAGAGACTTTAGCAATTTCTTCATGATACCAATGGTCTCTTCCTTTTTGCATCGACACACTATTTTGGGCATGCTGAACGACAAGCACCTTCTCAACGGTCGGGCACTCTTGCAACGCCTCATCTGCAGCTTCTTTCAGTGGAAGCAATTTTCCTCGTCGAAACCCGCCATCAGCTGTGATCAAGATACTTGCATCTGCATCTTGTATCCGATCTTTCAATGCAACAGATGAAAACCCAGCAAAAACCACAGTGTGGACAGCGCCAATCCGGGCGCAGCTAAGCATGGCGATGATCGCTTGGGGGATCATCGGCATATAAATAGCGATTCGATCCCCTTTTTTTGTTCCCAAAGCTTTTAAAACATTGCTAAAACGACACACTTCATCAAGTAGTTGCCGGTAGGTGTAGGTAGCCGTCTCTCCCCGCTCCCCTTCCCACAGCAGAGCGGTTTTTTCGCCTAGGCCACCATCGACATGCCGATCTAAGCAGTTATCGGCAGCGTTCAGCTTTCCGCCCAAAAACCACTGCGCGTAAGGAGGATCCCACTTCAACAATTGATCCCACGGCTTCAACCATCGGATGTTTTCAGAAACTTTTGCCCACATAAATCGAATTCACTTAAAGTAAAAGTGTATGACTAAAAAATGTAGATGTAAATGGGTGCCGGAGGGAAATACTCTCTACGAGACCTATCATGATGAAGAATGGGGCGTGCCGGTCCACGACGATCGAAAACATTTTGAGTTTCTTATTTTAGAGGGGGCCCAAGCAGGTTTAAGCTGGTTGACCATTCTCAAACGACGAGAGGGATATCGGAAGGCCTTTGCAAACTTTGATCCGCGTATTGTGGCAACCTACGACCAAGCAAAAATTGAATCGCTTCTTTTAGATGAGGGGATCATCAGAAATAGGCTGAAAGTCACCTCCACGGTAGAAAACGCTAAAAGGTTTTTATTGATACAACAAGAATTTGGCAGTTTTGACGCTTACATTTGGTCGTTTGTCGGAGGAAAGACCATTCAGAATAGAAGAAAAACCATCCAAGAGCTTCCTGGTCAATCGGAAGAATCTGTCGCATTAAGCAAAGACTTGCGTAAAAGAGGGTTTAACTTTGTCGGCCCAACTGTCATGTATGCTCATATGCAGGCAACAGGCCTTGTCAACGATCATACAATCGATTGCTTCAGATACGGTACCAGGAAGTAAACAAATGAAGGCGATGCTTTTAGAAAAACAATCTCTCATTGAGACAGCACCCCTTAAACTTGTAGATCTTCCCCTCCCTGAACCTAAAAAACACGAAGTACAAATTAAAGTCCATGTCTGTGGAGTCTGTAGAACCGATCTTCATGTGATTGAAGGGGATTTAAAACACCCGAACCTGCCTCTTATACCGGGACATCAAGTGGTTGGCGTTGTCACACAACTTGGAAAAGGAGCTAAAAGGTTTAAAATAGGAGATCGGATTGGAGTTGCCTGGTTACGAGGAACATGTGGCCAGTGTGAATTTTGCAAAGAGCACAAAGAGAACCTCTGCAAGCAATCGATCTATACAGGCTATGAAGCCAATGGAGGCTATGCTGAATATGCTGTCGTCCCGGAAGATTATGCCTACCTCATTCCCAGCCGTTTTTCAGACGAAGAAGCGGCCCCACTTCTGTGCGCCGGAATCGTTGGGTACAGAGCCTATAAAAGGGCCTGCCCGCCTAAAGGTGGTAAACTTGGGATCATAGGGTTTGGTTCTTCTGCCCACATCATTTGTCAAATAGCTGAAGCCCAAGGAAGCCAGGTGTATGTGTCAACACGACATCCCCGCCATCAAGCCTTTGCCAAAAAAATGGGGGCCGTATGGGCCAGCGGCGATCTGCATTTTCCAGTTCTTTTAGATAGTATCATTGTTTTTGCCCCTGCAGGAGAATTGGTTCCAAAAGCGCTAGAGTCTTTAAAACCTGGCGGCACGGTATCTATAGCCGGTATCCACCTCAGCGATATTCCAGCTATGAACTATGAGGCGCATCTGTTCCACGAAAAGGATGTACGTAGCGTCGAATCGAATACAAGAGCAGATGGAGAGGAGTTTTTAAAGCTTGCCGAAGCAATTCCAATTAAACCTGTCATTACAGTTTTCCCTCTTGAACAAGCCAACGAAGTCCTTTTACAGGTCAAACAAGATGCCCTTGAAGGGACTGCTGTTTTAAAAGTGTCAAATTTCTTGTAGAATAAGCGGAAAATCGTGTTAAATGTTTGTCCCATTAACACTAGAGGCTTATGTACTTATCATTTTCGACACTCCCTTCTTTACGAACTAACGCTCCTCAATTTGTAGCCTCTCTTGACGACGGCTTTAGCGGACTTACCAAGTATCTTTTAGATAGCGGTAAGAAAGCATTAGCAGACATCAGATCAAGCTCTCTTGCAGGTCGAGTCAACTGGAAAATAGCTCTTCCCGTTTGCTTGCTTGTACTTGCTGCCACCTCTTGCATCTTCTATCTCGTAAAACATAACAATGCGCTAAAAACACAAGTCAATCAATTAAACGCAGACAATGCAACGATCTCAGGGCTCAAGGGGCAAATCAGTACTCTTGAACAAGAAAGAGATAAGATCTCGAACGAGCTCGCTCAAAAAACAGAAGAGCCTTCAGATCTTGCCCCTCAACTTGCAGAGTTACAAGAAAAGATCAAACAACTCGAAGAGCAAATCAGCGCACATGAACAAGAAAAAGGTCCGATTGTTAACGAGTCAGCACAACAGTCAGAAGAAGCTGACCATAAGCTTGCAGAGTTAGAAGAAACGATCAAGCAACTCACTGCACAAATCAGCTCATTTGAAGAAGAAGCGAAGCTTGCAGACGGATCAGTGTTACAATTACAAGAGTCTAACCTTAAAATTGCAGAACAAGAAAAAACGATCGAACAACTCAATGCAAAAATCAGCTCACTTGAAGCTGAAAACGAAAAGTCAAAATCGAACAAAATAAACACACTTCTCAAAAAGGAGCAAGCAGCCTCAAAAGAATTATCTGAGAAGTTAGAGGCTCTAAAAAAAGAACACTCAACGCCCTCTACTGCTCAAGAAACACTTCAAGCGGAGTATAATTCACTTTATGAAAGAAGTAGTCTTATCAATAAAGAAAATACAGAATTAAAAGCTTATAATAAGCAGCTCGAAGAAGCTCTCCAAGAAATTGCAGCCCAAGGTCAAGAAGAAGACGAATAATTTTAAAGAGAAATAAACGCCCGAAGGGCGTTTTTGGATTGTAGCCCAGGGTAAGCTGAGAGGGTAGGGAGAGTCGGTCACCCGCTCTCCCCCCCGTTAGAACCCGCCGTGCCCAATTAAGGCAACGGGCTCTCGATAAATACCATTCACCACACTATGGTGTTTAAAAGAGTTTGTGCACTATCCTCGCCTTGGGGAGAGGGTGCGTTTTTATGTATTTCTCGTACCCCTCCCATGTGAAGCTCTTGCGTTGACTACGCCTATTCAACCATTTGAAGACGATGCGGCTTGCCTCATATATAAATTTGGAGACCTTTTCTGCATTGTGTGAGACTCCGTAATAGTTTACGTGGCCCCTTAGCTTCGCTGCAAAGGTCTTCCATATCTCCTTCAGTGGCTTTCTGCATCTCTCCTCCCTAATCCATTCTGTTACTTTCTTAAGTTTTGCCTTCATGGTTTTGGCCTTCGTCATCAGTTTCGGTACGATCCTTCCTGACGTTGCCTTTCCCCAGTAGAAGGTAAATCCTAAAAAGTCGAAGGTCCCTTGCTTGACCCCTTGGGCCACAAGTCTCTTATCAAACGGGACAAGTTTTGTCTTTTCCTCGTTGAGCTTCAACTTGTATTTCTCTAAGCGTTTCACCAGGGTTGTTCTAATGCGTTGTGCATCCTTATCGGACTGACAGCATATCACTGCGTCATCTGCATACCGAAAAAGTTCAACTCTACCTTCACAGTTTGGTTTGACCATCTCCTCTATCCAGCAGTCTATCGCATAATGAGCGAAGACGTTCGACAGCACAGGGCTGCATATGCTTCCCTGAGGCACTCCTTCGTCGCTCATTTTGAGATCTCCTTCTGATAGTACTCCGGCTTTGAACATGCGGTTTATGTATCTCATAAACTTTGTGTCCTTGATCTTCTCGTTCAGAATGCCTTCCAGCATCTTGTGATCGATCGTTCCGAAGAAGTTCTTTAGGTCTATATCTATGATTGTTTGGACCTCGTTCTCGTACAGGTGGTGTTGCAACGCCCTTATTGCATCGTGGCAACCTTTTCCTGGCCTGAACCCGAAGGAACATTCCAGGAATATGGGTTCGTAGATGCTTTCTAGGATCTGTTGCATCATTTTCTGCACGATCTTATCCTCCAGATTGCTTATCCCTAATGGTCTGGTAGCCCCTGGCTTCCCTTCCTTAGGTATGAGCACCTCTCTCACGGGTCCAGGTCGATAAGACATGGTTTTCATCCTTGAGATGAGATTGAGGATATTTTGATCGAGGTTCTCGGCGTATGACTCTTTATCTACACCATCTATTCCTACGGCTTTCTTTCCATCGAGCTCGTAGAAACGTTCTTTCAGCGACTCGTAATTGAAGTGATGCATTAGACTTGAAAAACTTCTTTTCGGATCGCTTTTAGATAGCAAGGCTATCTTGTTCAGTTTCGTTCTCGTCAGTGTCTGGGCTTCGATTGTTCCCATGACGTCTCCTTTACTTAAGGCAATATTTACCGAGGAACCTTCCCTCCGTGGTCGTTACTCCACCTCATCGGTACTACGTTCCATCTGACTTCCTAGCAGCTATTTCGGCTTCCTCACTTTTTCAGCTTGTCGGCCAATACTTCTCTCTATGTAGAAGAGGCGTGCTAGGAGATCCCACGTTCACACATTATCTTTCATTACATGCCATGCTCTTCGACCCCGGAGTACGTCCATCTATCTCTTCCCATTGTCGATCTAGATGATGTTGCCTTCCAACCGCTTCGACGTCGTCGGCACCTCTCAATAAGGGTGTTTTCGGGGCTCAATCACTCGGTTTTCACCTTACGGCCTGCAATTTTCCTGTCTACGCTTAAACCATCTCGTTACCTCCTTAGTTTTAAGACTCGGTATAAAGTGGGCTGGGTAGCCCTTCTTTAGTCGAACTTTCATCGACTAGATAATGTGCGCCTCGTGGCGCACCGAAGCGCGCAACCCTGGGTAAGTGAAACATTAAAAAAATGCACCCACGAACGTGGGTGCCGGCCTTTTCAAGCGTTAGCGTTCCTGCGGAATCTTAGCAAATAAATTTTACGGAAATAAGGAAAAGCCCATATTAAAATAAGGGCGGTTAGGGTTTCGTAAAAGGGGTGCAGCGAGAGACTAGCTTGCGGGTAGCCTAAAAACAGGGCTTGCAAAGCTTCTAAAATGAATGCAAAAAGCAATGTCCCGAGTA
The DNA here is from genome assembly GCA_963765145.1 of Parachlamydiales bacterium. GTDB lineage: Bacteria > Chlamydiota > Chlamydiia > Chlamydiales > JAJFMK01 > JAGVKY01. Next base: position 69,108 of record CAVXVG010000005.1, on the reverse strand, counting down.
TTAACTCTTTCAAAGGATCTAAAAAAAGTGACTTTCGAAACAGTTCAACCATGAAAGTGGAAAAGATCCAAAAAAGGGTAAGCACTCCAAACGGGAGATGATTCGTACCGATATCGTAAAAAAGGCCAGCCAAAAGGGCCATCACAAAACCCTTTCTTTTACTTCCTCCGCTCAACGCCTTCACAATAAAACCGATGGCCGGATGAAGAGCAAAAGGGAATAAAAGAAGGGTGTAAAGGGCAACCGCCATTATGCGGCGCCTCTTGACTTGAACATAACCGGCACCGTTTTAAAGACAATTTTCAAGTCCAACATCAGATGGCGCTGCTTCACATACCGGGCGTCCAAGTCGATCCTTTGCTGATAGGTTGTTAAACTGCGCCCATTGACCTGCCACAAACCGGTGATGCCGGGCCTAATTTTCAAGATATCTTGAGCTTTTTCTTTAAACTGCTGTTCGATCTCTTCCATGACGACAGCCCTTGGGCCAACGACACTTAAGTCTCCCCTCAAAACATTCCAAAATTGGGGTAGTTCATCTAATGAGGTCTTCCGCAAAAACCGCCCAATCGGCGTGATTCTTGGGTCGTCTAACAGCTTGTGCCTTTCTTCCCACTCTTTTTTCAAATCGGGCCTTGTTGCCAGAAGTTCTTTCAATCTTTCTTCAGCTTTTGGCACCATCGACCGGAATTTGTAGCAGGTGAAAGACCTTCCTCCTCTACCCACCCTTTTCTGAGAAAAAATGGGCGCCCCTCCCGTCGTGCAAAAAATGACCAACGCGATCAACAAAAAGAACGGAGACAGCAAAAGCAGCGCCGCCAAGCTAAACGCCACATCAAAGATTCGCTTCGAAGGGATATGAACGATGCTCTCTGGAAAAAACGGATGCGTTTTCATAAGAGGATTAGATTACATCTTACCCCGATCGGTTGCAATGGTCATTGCTCTTTAAGATTCTTTGATCTTACCCTTTTCTTCTAAAATCTACTTTATTAATAGTGTTTTTTCACCCCATTAATATATAATTCTAATTTAAATCCATTTTGAGGAACTCGTAATGTTAGCGGAAGCAACCCTCCTTCACCTCATGGAATCTTCTCCCCTTGGAAAGAAGCAAAACCACGCTTTGACCTATTTAAAACAACCTGGAATCGGCCCATCAAGCAGAAATTCGCGATATCCTCAGGGATAAAGGGTTTACAGAAACAGAACTCGACGGCAAAGTAGATCAACTCTTCCCAACAGATGAGGCAACCTACGGCATTTCGATCACCGAGAAGGCGGTCATCATGCTACTCACAAGAACTGGCCTCTTAAACCCATAAAAGGCAAAAATGCCGAGCAATAATTTAACCACATTTAGAGAGATTTATGAACTTTTTTACTAACCTAACAAACACACCGGCAACAAACTTTGCTCGAGCGCAATACTTTAGTGCAGTGACTGCAACTAAAGACAGCAAAACCTATGCCGTCATCGATCTCTCTAAACGCCTTGCTTCCCTGGCAACAGCTATTATACTGCTTGTTCCTGTCATCAACATCATCGCTGAAAGAATCTTAAGAGCCGCCGGCTTCCATACACCTCGTCCTCGTCCACCTAGCAGCGGCCAGGGTTCAGCCTCTAGAGGCAGTGGAAACACTAACCCCTCTCGCTCTAACCCAAATCCGCAATCTTCTTCCTCTCGGTCAACAAATTCTGGTAGCCCACAATCTCGTCAACAACCGACGACCCCCTCCCCAGTTACAGCTTCCTCTTCTCGCTCTAACCCACCAGCCCCAGCTGCTGCAAATCCTCAACCTTCAACGAATTCCGGCAGCTCACAATCTCGCCAACCATCGATGACCTCATCTCCAAATGCAGCTTCTTCTACTCGCCAACAGTCGATTAATCCCCCTGCCAGCAGGGTCGCAACCTCATCTTCTAACGTTGCAACAAGTTCTACTTCAGCTGTCACAAGCCTTGCTGATAGAGTACGCATAGTCATTTCTGCAAAAAAAGGTCCTGGCACAGAAGAAAATGATGTTTATTACCTGCAAATCAAGGCGCAGCCAGAGACTGGCGTTACCGCTTTGCCGATCGGCAATAAAAAGATGATCTTTGCCTTTTGTGTTGATGTGAGTGGTAGCATGGATGATTGTGGTCGATTGATCAACGTCAGAGCTGCGATGATCCTCTTTTTTGAAAAAGCCCTAGCCAAAATCATTGAGGAGGACGCCGAAATCTGGGTGTCAATTGTCACCTTTAGTGGCTCTGCTAAAACAGTATTAGCAAATACATTGCTCACCGAAGACAATATTACATCCGTTCAAAACACCGTCCTAAAGGATCTTATTGCAAGTGGTAGTACCAACATTATGGCAGGACTGGATGTGAGTTCCTTATCTCTGCAACAAATGAAAACGGCTTGCACCGCTGCATCCGCAGCATTGCTCGTCTTGACAGACGGCAAAAATGATGTTGAGATAGAGCCTATATCATTTCGCCCAATCCATGAGCGGTTAGCGCAGAGTGATGCTACATTCATGGCGCTTGGCGCTGGCAAAGGTCATGAGGAAGCGTTCATGCGAATGGCCACCACCGACCAACGTCCGCAAGGCTCACCAGGTGCGTTTAGCTCTATCTACAACTACATCGCTGATAACGGGAATGCTCAGGCAGGAGGATTAACTACCCAGGGAGCTGTTAATAAGATCTTCAAGGAAATTTCCAACCAGCAGATTGACAATATGCTTTGTGAAGTCAAAGGTATCGATCAAAATACCGTGACCTTCCTCAACGACGTGCGGAAAGATGGGAATGCTTACCACTTAGGGGGCCTCTCTTCTACTGATGTTAATGTGAAAATTGTCCGTGTTGAAATGCCAAAAGGGCAAAACCCTTTAAATAACGCTCGGTTTGAGATCGCTTTGATCAGCGGCAATACTAGTGCTAAGGTATCAGTACCTGTTGACGAAAATGAGGATCCAGAAATTTTAACTGAAGCGCTCAACTTAGAGACACTTGCTGTTATAAAAGCATGCGAGGGTTACGGCCTTAGCAACGATGAGAAAAAGAAGAAAATAGAAGAGATCGCGCAATCTTTGATCAAAGCTGAATTTATGGATGAACAATTCAACTGCACGAACACAAAGCTTGCCAAATCTATCGCATCGCTATTAAGGCTCAAAACAGCTCTTGATCGACAAGTCACTTACCAACCCACTTTTGAAGAGTTACAAGAGAGAACGTACGTTGTAAGAGGACGCCGCGATGAGTGAGTTTTAAGGGTTAACCGAAGCTAACCCTTCAAAACTTCTCTTCTTGCGAAGTGTTTAGAGCGGCACCCACATTCGTGGGTGCCGTTTTTTATGTGCCAACTCACCCAGAGTTACACTTCGTTTACTCTGGGCTACAATCCGGAACTCCTTTCAGGAGTTTTACTGGGGCCTCGGGCTTTGAAGGCTTTCGTATTTCTTTCCAAGGAAATTCCATTGAACTCCTATCTGCTGTAAACTGATGGGATGGATACCTGTCTTCTAGACGGAAAAAAAATTGCAGCCCTCATCGAAGAGGAGCTAGCCTTGATGATTGCCCAACTAGGTGGTGGGCGAAGGCCGGGCCTTGCCGTCATTTTAGCAGGCGATCACCCTCCGTCGCATGTGTATGTGGGACGAAAAATCGCCGCTTGCGAGCGAGTCGGTATCCATTCAACACAGTTTTTATTGAACCACTCCACTTCCAAAGAAACTTTATTTGCCCTCATCGACCGGTTGAATCATGACCCTAGCGTTGATGGAATTTTAGTTCAGCTTCCACTCCCTCCTCACTTTAACCCTGTAGAGGTTGCATCTTGGATCGACCCACATAAAGATGTCGATGGATTACATCCTCTTAACCAGGGCAATCTGCTATGCGGAAACCTGACAGGGTTGATCCCCTGCACTCCCCTTGGAATCAAGAGGTTGCTCGACACCTATGGCTTGTCTGTTTCGGGTAAGCATGTGGTCATTTTTGGCCGCAGCAACATCGTTGGAAAGCCAATGGCAGCCTTACTGATGCAAACAGTTCCAGGTTTTGATGCCACCGTGACTGTTTTGCACCGTGCTTTTCCCGATTTAGCCTCTATCACTCGACATGCAGACATACTCATCGTTGCTGCAGGGCAACCCCACATTATCCGCCGCGATATGGTGAAGAAAGGGGCCATTGTTGTGGATGTTGGCATCACCAAACGGGTCAACTTGCTCGATGGACGACAAGAAATTGTCGGCGATGTCTTTTTTGAAGAGCTGATCGGCCACGCCAGCTATATCACCCCTGTTCCCGGCGGTGTTGGGCCGATGACCATTGCAATGCTATTGGAAAATACATGGAAAAGCTTTGTCTATCACACTTCTTAAGCCTTTTACTGCTCATTCCGGGCTGCCAGGAAACGCTTCCTGAACCCAAAGTGGTTTTTACCGGCATTGCCATGACCATGCCCTACCAGGTTGCGATCAGAAAACAATTGTCGGAAGAAGAAAAGCAAACCATTGAAGATAGAATCGAGGCTATTTTCCTTGAAACTCATCGGGTTTTTAACAAATTCAACCCCGATTCAGAGCTTTCTGCTTTAAATAGTTGGCCGGCAAATGTTCCTTTCCACCCCTCTCCATCCTTGTTATCCCTTTTACAAAGGACTGATGCCTTTGTAAAACTATCTAAAGGGATTTTTGACCCCTCATTAAAAACCGACGGATGGAATACTTTACACTTTGAAGCTGATGCTATCATCAAGACGCTGCCACTCACACTTGACCTTGGTGGAATTGCCAAAGGAACTACCATTGACACCCTGCTGAAAGCCATGAATCAACTTGGGTTTCCATCGGTCTTGGTAGAATGGGGGGGTGATTTTGCCTTTTCAACCAAAAGCAAGGAAGAAGCCCCCTGGAGAATTGCTCTCTATGGGCAAGATGAAATTCTCGATGTTTGGGAGGGGGGGCTTGCCACAAGTGGTGACTACCAACAATTTTGGAAAGAAGAAGAAAAAACCTTCTTTCATCTTTATAACCCACTTGAAAGAAGATTTTTAGAACAAAAGTCAGGACATGTTACTAGCGTTTCGGTCTTAGCTCCAACTGCAGAAGAGGCCGATGCCTACGCCACGATCTTATTATTATTAGAAACTGAAGTTGCAGGAAAAGCCCTTCTCCCCTCCACCATCAAAGTTTGGTGGACAGTCCGCAGATAAATTAATATTTCAACAATATTTAATAGAAAATATCACAAAAAAACAGTAAAATAATATAACATTATTTGTTTAGGTATTTTCATGTTATTAAACACAACATTTGGCAGCAAAATTAGTTTCAAATTTCCTGCGATCTCAGACGAATTTCGACTTCCACCAAAATACAGAAATACAGCAAGTGCCGAAAGTCATCAGTCCGTTGCACAAAGAAGTGCAAACATTGTTGTAAAAGTTTTTGACGCTAAAACATTCGCAGAACGTCGTGGTAAACCAACTATTTCACATGTTGAAGTTACTAAAGATCAACCGCGACCTCTTCACGAAAATCCGGTTCAAAATAGTAGCGAAAGTAAACAGCCCGTTTCGTTGGCTAAAGCTCCTAATAAACGTGGGCCTAAATTTCTACCGAAGCCTGAAGCGTGTTCCAACTGCTCAAACACACACTCTCGCTACTGGCGTCCCAACCCTCAAGATAGGACTGCTAAAGTCTGTCACACATGCTATGAAAGAATAAGGAGAGCCCAACCCAAAGTGGCGTGTTCCACCTGCTCACGCACTGCTAACACTCACCGCTGGCATTCCAACCCTAAAGATACGACTGCTAAAATCTGTGATGCATGTTACCAAAGAATACTAAGAGCGCAAGCCAAAACACGCCCCCATCACCGCAACACTTCCAAAAAAAAGTCTCATAGGAATCCTAATAGCGATACTCAAAAAATCTCCAAAATCTGCCTTCCAATAATGGATGATTTGCAAAAAAAGCACACCGCCATTCCCTCTTCCCTAGCAAACCCTCTTCCAAGAGTACCGTCAAATACTCTCGAAGACCTAGTTACCTCACCGTATGAACACTTACCTTCAGACCAAGAGAACACATATCCATCTAATCTACAATCTCCTGCGATAGACAATGAAATGGATTATTATGGAGAGATCTTGCCCCCAAGCCCTCCTCCTCTTGCAGAAGAGTGGGATCCGTCCGTATGTTTCAACGAAATTTAGAGAAGCAGAGATGTGCAGCTATGTGGCGGATGTAGCTTCTAACGACTTCAATAATTCTTGGGCGCCGGAGGCAAAGCGGGCAGAGAATGGGTCCATCTTTTTGCGGATTTTGTTTTTAAGCTCTTCAGCTTTAGTGTTTTGATCTTCTTTTTCATGTTCGTGAACAAAGGAGGCAAACAGTTCTAAAAGTGCTTTTTCATCCATTTTAGGACACATGTTCATGCTCCTTTTGGCGAGTTAGAAACGAAACCACATACATCACAACCGAAGAAGCAATGAAGCCTGGAATTATAGGCAATAATGGTATGGGTATTAAATATAAACCGTATAAGGGCCATGTCGCCGCAACGGCTCCTCCTACTGCTACCCCACTAATCACACCATACTTGTTGATCACTTTTGAATAAAGGGCTGCAAAAACGATGGGGCCAAATGTAGCGCCAAGACCTGCCCAAGCATATCCAACCATATCCAAAATAAGCCCATTTTCATAAAAGAACGCAATGATCATCGCAATCAATGGGAACAAAACGACGCCAATGCGCGCCATGACCAAAAGCGCTTTAGGGCCAAGCGGCTTCTTTGTCATTTTGCGAACTATGTCTTCAGAGAAAATGGAACCTGCAACCAGCACCATCGAATCCATCGTCGACATATTGGCAGCAATGACAGCGCACAACAAGAATGAGGCAACAAATGGGTTGAAAAGGATCTTCACCATTTCGACAAAGACCATTTCATGGTTGTAAAGCCCATCAGGGAAATAGGCAATCCCGATCAAACCAATAAAAACAGCGGCGCTTAAAGCCACAATCTGCCAACTCATCCCCAAAATCATCGATTTTTTAAGATCGTTTGGAGATGTAACCCCCATGAATTTTGTGATGATATGGGGCTGGCCAAAATAGCCCATTCCCCATCCCAACCCGTATAAAAGAGCGGGCAGCATCAACATCCAATCTTGGTGAAAGAGGGAAATAGAGATATGTTTTGCAGCGGCAACGTGTGCAATGGCAGCTGCACCACCAATCGCATCGTAGGCAATGTAAGGGACAAACAAAACAACGCAAATAAGAAAAATGGCTTGGAAACAGTCCATCCATGCAACTGTCAAAAAACCACCGATGAAAACATAGAAAATCAGAATCGGCATCGAAATCAAGATGCCGGCTGCATAAGAGATTGGGAATAGGGACGAGACAACTTTGCCCATTGCAATCACAAGAGCTGTAAGATAGGCCGTTAAGAAAAGAAGGGCTAAAAGACCTGTCAAAACACGGATAATACCCGAATGATCGTTGAAGCGTCTTTCAAAGAAGGTAGACAGTGTGTAGCTGTCGTAGCTTTCAGTCATACGACGCAGTCTTGGAGCCACAAGCTTCCAGTTGGCGAACATCCCACCCACAAGCCCTAAGGCTATCCAAGCTTCCGGCATTCCACGAGCAAAAACGATGCCGGGAAAACCCATAAATAACCAAGCGCTCATGTCACTTGATTGGGCAGATAATGCCGTTAACCAGAAGTTAACCTTCCGGTTTCCCATGACGAAATCGGCGTCATTTTTCATCCGACGTCTTGAAACCAAACCAATCGTCAATAGGATGGCGAAGTAAATAAGGAAGGCTAAAAGCCGACCGGAAATCATGCAGATTCTCTCATACAGTTACAATCACTATATTGTACCATTTTTTCACAATCCTTGACACCTCTTCGAGTAATTGAGGCTAGCGGGAATAGCTGATCAGCCTTTATAATTAGAATTATGAATAAAGAAAAAGTGATCATCATTGGCTCGGGTCCTGCCGGTTATACAGCTGCCCTTTATGCCGCAAGAGCGAACATGAACCCTCTCATGTTTGAAGGTTTTTACTCTGGCCCTGCTGGAGGCCAACTCATGACCACCACCGAAGTAGAAAATTATCCCGGCTTTCCAAACGGAATTACAGGTCCTGACTTGATGGAGATTTTCAAAAAACAGGCCGAACGTTTTGGCGCCCGTTTTTTGCAAGAAGATGTGACAGCCTGCAATCTGACTGGCAAACACCCCTTTGAAGTGATCGCTAAACAAACCTATCTTGCCGAATGTGTGATCATCGCAACAGGCGCCACTGCAAAAAGGCTCGATGTTCCGGGAACCGGAGATGCAGAATATTGGAATAAGGGTGTCAGCGCTTGTGCTGTTTGCGACGGTGCCAACCCATTTTTCAGAAACAAACCCCTTTATGTGATCGGGGGTGGTGATTCTGCTGTTGAAGAGGCCCTCTTTTTAACCCACTATGCAAGCCGTGTTTATTTAGTCCACAGACGTGACGAGCTCCGCGCTTCAAAAATCATGGCCAAAAGGGCGCTGTCCCACCCTAAATTAGAAATTGTTTGGGATTCAGTTGTCGAAAAGGTTGCCGGCACTAAATTGATGGAATCGATCACGATCAAAAACTTAAAAACTGGCCAGATCGAGACCCACCCAGCCTCCGGATTATTCTTTGCGGTTGGACATGTTCCAAATACAGCCTTTTTAAATAATCAAATCGACCTATACCCCAATGGGTATATCAAAGTTGTTCCAGGCACGACAAAAACAAACATAGAAGGGGTCTTTGCAGCAGGTGATGTGCAAGATTCCGTCTATCGACAAGCCATTACCGCCGCCGGAACAGGTTGTATGGCAGCACTTGAGGCGGAACGGTGGCTTGCAGCGCGGGAATAGACTTCTTTCGAAATTTGCTTTGCATGAAAAAAATGCAGATTTTTGGAAGTCTAACCATTTCCTTACTTCTTACCTCTCTGTCTGCAGACGTCTATAGCCCTTGGACCGGCATTGACAAGCTCCCTGTTGCAACACTGTATGGGGGGTATTGGAATTTAGGCCATTTACCTCAAAAAAGTGCCCACAATGTCTGGATTCAGGGCTTAGATTTCGACCTGGCATTAGATCGAGACCTAGAAATGGGTTTTGATTTCGAATTTGCAGAAACTGATCGAGACTCGTTTCTCTATAATCGTTTCGATTTTTCGTTTTCTAAATTGCTGATGAACGATTTGATCGGCGATCCGGTAAGCGTCATGCTATCGCTCAATGTGACTAATGTGGGTGGGCGTGCCCTTGCGCAACCTGCCTTAATCCATTTTGGTGAATGGGAATGGAGAGCGATTCTAGCTGTTGGAAAAGAGTGGACTCGCTGCTTAGATTGGTGGTTTAGGCTATCCGGGTTTTTCTCCCTCGGCATAGCCAATAGAGGGACGCCCTGGCTTGAAGAAGGCTGTACCTTTGAGCAAAAGATCAACGATGCACGTCACTATTTGATAGGGATTAGAGGAATAGAGTCTTTTGGGAGCCATCTGATCAGAAATACGCCCTTTAACAAAGGTTGGGGACCTTACGAATTTTATGCTATCTCTGCGGTGGCAGGCTATTGGGAAACAATTTGTGACACCGAAGTCGGAATTGTAGTCGAAAGCACTGTTTGGACCGCAAATTTCTACACAAACGTGACCAAGCTTTGGCTTGAATGGCGGTTCCCTTTAGCCTTTTAGGAATAATCAAGCTCCTATTCATCCTATTAAATTTATAGGAAATTGATGTGGGTACCCATTCGGGGTGCTGCACTGTCTTCCAACGGGAATTGCTAGTTTTTTAATCTGCCATTCCATCATATTGAATTTTTCTAAGATTTGGAAATCAGAAACCCTATGCTTAAAACTTTCCCTTTGGCGCTTTTAGCCTCTACACCGCTGTTAGCAAACACTTGCTGCATGCCTCTTGAAGACCCCAATTGCTACACTTATGCGGTAAATCCTCCTGTGAGCTCATCCCCTTGTTGTAATTTTGGCGGAAGGGTCGATTTTTTGTATTGGAGGCCTTATTCAGACGACAACTCTTTTGCAACTGTGATAAATAACGGCGCTTTTGGAACATTCGAAGGAGCCGGCTTTTTCCGCTCTAACGAATTATCAGTGACCCAAGTTGATCTGAAATATGATTGGCAAGCCGGTTTTCGTGTAGGTGTAGATGTGGGCTATCCATGCAACGAATGGCGCGTTAGCTTAGATTGGACACACTATTTGCATCACACACCAAAGACTTATGTAAACGCTGGAAATGCAGGCAGCCAATTCCTTAACACCCTTACCGCAATCCCCCCAAACCGGGTTGTCATCTTAAGTTACTTACAAGATCCCTCTTTCTATGCACCTCTTTCGAGTGCTTTCACAACTCCTGCCATGAATTTTGCTTCCAATGCTGTTGGCCAATGGAAGGTCGACTACAATACACTGGACCTTCTCTTCCAAAGGCAATTTTATGTGGGACATAAAGTTACTTTAGCCCCTTATGCAGGCTTAAAGGCTTTGTTCTTAAAACAAAACCTTCGCTCTTATGCAGAAACATCTTATCAATTTTCTGTTGTAGACCTAGCTACTATACATAGCGTAGCAACCAACATGAATGCCGATCTATGCTCCGATTTTAAAGGTGTTGGAGTGGAGATAGGCCTTGAAACCAATTGGGATGTTATTTGTAATTTAGGGTTTTATGGTGACATCTCAACATCTATACTCTATGGAAATAGCAAATCGAAGTTAACAGGATCATTAAATTCCAATGTTCCTCCGAGCGATACACTGTTGGCCACTCCTTATATTGTTAATTATTTTGCAGAAAGAAGAGTTAACGACCTAAAAGCCACTTTAGATTTGGCCTTTGGAATTGAGTGGTCAGGAGAGCTATTCAGCGGGGCAAGCAACTTTGCCGTTAGAGCCGGATGGGAAGAGCACCTTCTTTTCCGTCAAAACACCTTCATCGAAATGGATGTGAATTACGAAAGTCTCGGCGTTGCTACTTCCAATGTAAAGCAACGGATGACAGATGTTTCCTTTCAAGGCCTGGTTATTACAGCCTTATTTCAATATTAAAAATGCCAATCTTAGACAAAAAGGAATCTTATGCTTAAAATTTTGCCATTGGCATTGTTAGCCTCTACACCGCTTTTAGCAAGCACTTGCTGCATGCCGCTTGAAGACCCGCTTTGTTACCCTTACGCGGTTAACCCTCCAATCAGCGCAGCTTCTTGCTGCAATTTTGGTGGGCGAATCGACTTCCTGTATTGGAGACCCTATTCGGATAATAACTCCTTTGCCACAGTATTAAATAGCGGCGCTTTTGGATCATTCGGAACTCGCTCCTTTTTTCGATCTGATGAATTTTCAGTGACCCAAGCTGATGTGAAGTATGATTGGCAAGCCGGTTTTCGCGTAGGTGTAGATGTAGGTTATCCATGCAACGAATGGCGCCTTAGCTTAGATTGGACACACTATTTACATCACAGTCCAAAAGCTTATGCAAGTGCAGGAGGTTCAAATAGCAACTCTGCCTCAGTTCCCGGCACCATGCAGGTTGCAACATTAAGTTACTTACAAGACCCCTCCTTCTATTCAGCGCTTACAAGTGACTCCTTTGCATCCTCTCTGCTCTTTGATTCCAGCGCTAATGGACAATGGAGAGTCGACTACAATACACTCGACCTTCTTTTCCAAAGGCAATTTTATGTAGGGCATAAAGTCACTCTTAGCCCCCTACGCCGGCTTAAAGGCAATGTTCTTAAAACAAACCCTTCACTCTAGCGCAAGTACATCTTACTTATTCACAGCCGGAGCTGAGAAAAGCATCGTAGCGACCAACATGACTGCTGATTTATGCTCAGACTTTAAGGGCGTTGGAATAGAGGCGGGCCTTGAAACCACTTGGGATGTTGTTTGTAACTTAGGATTTTATGGAGACATTTCCTCATCTATTCTATATGGAAATAGCAGATCGAATTTAAAAGGATCATTAAATTCGATCGTTCCTCCAGCTGCCATAGGGGTGATAGCCGGCCCAAACGTTGTTAATTATTTTGCAGATAGAAGGGTTAACAACCTAAAAGCCACTTTAGATTTGGCCTTTGGAATTGAATGGTCAGGAGAGCTATTCAGGGGGGCAAATAACTTTGCCGTTAGAGCCGGATGGGAAGAGCACCTCCTTTTCCGTCAAAACACCTTCATTGAAATGGATGTGCACTATCAAGAAACCGGGGTTGCTAAATCTACTGTAACACAACGGTTAACCGATGTTTCCTTTCAAGGCTTAGTCATCTCGGCCTTATTCCAATACTAGGTCATTTCAGGGCACGCCTAATCCCGTGCCCTCACGCGAAGCGTTTGGCGCTAAACGGTCTTGTTGCATAATTCTGCAGCCCTTCAGGCTGCCATATAAATTTTCATCCTAGACCCGGGGCGTTGCCCACGGGCTGTTGCAATTTTGGCCTTTCAGGCCAATGAAAACGTGTATAGAGATTTTCCGGCTGAAAGTCGGATAGTTGCAACAGCCTGTGGGCAACGCCCCAGGTTAAGGTAGAAAATAAAGATGGCAGCCTGAAGGGCTGCCATATAAATTTTCATCCTAGACCCGGGGCGTTGCCCACGGGCTGTTGCAATTTTGGCCTTTCAGTCCAATGAAAACGTGTATAGAGATTTTCCGGCTGAAAGTCGGATAGTTGCAACAGCCTGTGGGCAACGCCCCAGGTTAAGGTAGAAAATAAAGATGGCAGCCTGAAGGGCTGCAGGAGAAACGTATAAGGCATTATGCAACAAGGCCGTGTTAAAACAGGAGTTTAGCACTCCTGAGTAAGCGCTCTCAACAACAAAGGATTTCAATTTAGCAAAGCATATCCGTGTTCTCTGTGCCTCTGTGTTTAAAACTTTTTAAAAAATTAAAACACAGAGACACAGAGATAACAGAGGAAGATAGAAAGAGAAATACATTCTTACTTCAGGATCCGAGGGACGAGAGTCTCTTCCTTGCTCCAAACGCTTCGCGTATTTAACTTTACTTCTGGATAAGGATAGCGAAAGCGGAAGCTATTTTTTTGGTATGTGACAGGGTAAGCAAAACATCCACACCAGGAAATTTGGCCTGCAAGGAGCGGCTCAACACAACAACAGGCTTGCCAGAAGCTTCTCTTCTCACTTCAATATCCTTCCAGTTGACTTCCCTGCCAATTCCTGTGCCAATGGCTTTAGACACCGCTTCTTTGGCAGCAAATCGGGCTGCTAATGAAGGGTATGGATCGCGATTCGTAAAGCAGTACTTAATTTCTTCTGTTGTGAAAATCCTTTCCAAAAAACGATCGCCATGTTCTTTGTGAACTTTCTCGATCCGATCAATTTCGATCAGATCATGACCAATCCCTCTGATTGCACTCATAAAGGAAATCGGGCAAGAGTCGGTCGCTTCATCTTATCTAGCAGCCCCTCTGCAGTTTTTGCATGCTCTTCTTTGGTGTTGCAAAAGACCATACGGCCTGCGGTGTTATGCTTAACAGATAGAACAATCGTTTCTAAAGTTTCACCGATCAGGTCTGAAGCACCATTGATGACAACCATGGTGCCATCTTCTAAATAGCCTACCCCTTGCCCTATCTCTTTTCCCATTCGCTGCACTTTCACAACCAATTTTTCTCCACCTTGGATAGGCTGCTTGAAGGATGGTGCAACCAGTTGAAGATTGATGATTTTAACCCCTTCAGTGATAGCAGGGTCTTGTAAAGTTGGGTCAGAAATTAATAGATCGGCGTCTAAAGTTTTCGCAATTGATAAGGCTTCTAGATAGGTGCTGCCCCGTTTTTCACTTTTGACATCCACAATTTGCAGTTCAAGGTTTTCCAATGCTTCAAGCCGACGGAAGTTTTCTAACCCTTTTTTCCCTTTCAGCCTTTCCATTTCATCTTCAGACTGCGCTTCTAATGATAATTTTTTAAGAACACTGTGAGGCAATAACAATCTCTTATCTAATAACCCTGAAACTGCGACATCAACTAAGCGTGGGTCTAAAAGTGCACTTGAATCAATAACAAGTGTTCCTGGTGCAAACCGTTTTTTCCTTTTTATAAGGATCGAGCTCCAAAAAGGGTATATTAAAAATGTGGCGCCTATGCCACCTAGGAATGCAAGAAAAGGAAGGGCTGTCATCATCCTCTAGAGGGTAATTTTGGTTAAAAATATGATCACTTATTTACGCAATTAGACACTAGCACTTTCATAAGATATTTGCCAAACAGATGACCACTGAGCTTTCTTACAAAAAGCTTTAATGCGTTGCATAAAAATCTTTTTTCCATGACTCTCAAATACATACTTCAGAAGGTTGGATAATGAAAATAACTTTGCCTGTTCTCCTCGCTGCAATCTCTCCCCTCTTGGCAGATCCTTGTTGTGAAAGGCTGCAAGAACCACATTGTTATCCTTACGCTGTTAACCCACCTATTTGTTGCAACCCTTGTTGGATATGGGGAGGACGTTTAGACTTTCTTTATTGGAGACCTTCTGTTGAAAACAATGAGTTTGCTGCAAGTATCTCAAACAGCGTTACGACAAGAGCACCTTCGCCAAACGGGAATTATTCCTTAACTCTTAAAGATTTTAACTACGATTACGAGGGGGGCTTTAGGTTAGGAATAGCCGTTGGCCTACCTCAAAACGAATGGAGACTAAATGCAGATTGGACCCATTATCTCCATACTAACCACGGATCTATCTTCACGAATGACCCGCTAACAGTTGCCTTAGGTAGTTATTTTAATTTCGGAACCTTTTCGTTCATTGATGCAGGTGTTACTTTTGGTCAAACCAGCGTCAATGCTAACTGGAAAATCCAATTAGACCTCATTGATCTGGTATGCAGCAGAGAATTTTATATTGGCCACCAAGTGACCCTCATGCCATATGGCGGATTGCAAATCCTCCTTTTGAAACAAAAAGTCCATACAACCAATACTATCGCAAGCTTCATAGGCGGAGAACCTTTAGCCACCCAAACAAGCCTTGCCACATCCTCATCCGATTTTAAAGGTGTTGGGATAGAGGCTGGCCTATTTTCTTCTTGGGAGTTTTTGTGCAACTTAAGTTTTTATGGGGATATTTCAGCCTCTGCCCTTTATGGGAAAAACAAATCTAACCTGACAGGCAATGCAACGACTCCAACTTTAACAAATGCACCTACAACCGGCTTTACGGCCAATGTGACCCAAAACCGCAATCAAATTAAAGCCTTACTAGACCTTTCTTTTGGCTTGCAATGGAGAGAATCTTTTTGCCAACAGAGGGCTATACTGACCCTGCGTGCAGGATGGGAACAACAAATTTACTTCCGCCAAAACACCTTACCTAGCTTGTCATTTGATCAGGCCCTCTTCAATGTTAATTTGAGCAAACCTGCAGGTGATATAACCTTGCAAGGACTTGTTGTCTCTGCTAGTTTGACTTATTGATCATGAAAAAAGGTTTCCTTACTTTTTTAGTCCCTACCCTATTGCTAGCAGATACCGGCTGTAACTATCCCTTTGGGGTCAACCCTCCACCCATTTCACGTGAAACCTGCAATTGGGGAGGTCATTTCGATTTTCTCTATTTACAAATTTCAGAAGATGAAAACCCGTTTGCCTATGTGGTGAAAAATGATTCTAATGCAAAATCCTCCACAACCAGCGGCCCGTTTTCTTTCATAACAAAAGAGTATGCATATGACTATCTAGCCGGATTTCGTATAGGTATTGATGCAGGATTACCCTGCGACGAGTGGAATGTGTCTTTAGATTGGACCCACTACCTTCACCACAATCAGGGATCTGTTTCAGCTACCGGAAATCAGGTTGCCCTATCCTCTTACCTAAACATTGGATTTTTTACGCCTCAAGACAATGATGTTTTATACTCGGATTCATTCGTCGATTCTTCTTTGCGCACGCAACTAGAGGTGCTTGACCTTGTATTGAATCGGAAATTTTACTTTGGACATCAAGTAACTTTTTGTCCCTATGGAGGCTTGAGGGCCTTTTTGTTAAAACAAAAAGTCGAAGCCTCTAACACCATCCACGGTGCGCCCGTTGGGCAGTCATTCAATACTTCTACCACAAACCTTAAAGCCTCAACCGATTTTAAAGGGGTAGGTTTGGTGGGAGGATTTTTCTCTACTTGGGACTTTCTCTGCCAATGCAGCTTATACACCGATATGAAATGTTCCATTTTTTACGGAAAAAGTCGGTCAACCCTACAAGGCCAACTAACCAATACCGGCCTTGAATTAGGCCAAAACTTAACTTTTATAAACGCCCATTTTTCTCACGACCTCAATACGGTCAAATATGCGTTCGATTTTGCCCTTGGCCTTCAGTGGAAAAGTTCCAACTTAGCCAATGGAAGTGTCGTCTGCTTAAGGGCCGGTTGGGAAGAACACCTTTATTTTAACCAAAACACTCTTATGAATTTGAGCGAAGACCAGATGTTTGTGGGTGGCAGCTTCAAAAAGCCGGCCAGTAACATAGCTTTCCAGGGACTCGTTCTATCCGCAACCTTTAACCATTAGGCCTATAATGAAAAAATTTCTATCTCTTTTAGCCCCCATCACTCTTTTTGCTGGTCCTTGCTGTATGGCTTTGGATGATCCGAACTGCTACACCTACGCAGTCAACCCTCCTTTAATCTCAAATGAATGCTGTGTTTGGGGAGGCCATTTTGATTTCCTTTACTGGCAACCGCATGCAGAAGGAAATCCCGCTGCCATTACGATCAATTCGCCAGCAAGACTAGCGGGCGATGTCTTATCTGAGGCGATCTTTGTGAGCTTGCAAGATTACAAGTATGAATACAAAGCGGGCTTTAGAGTAGGCGTAGATGCAGGATGGCCTTGCAATGAATGGAGAGTCGCGTTCAATTGGACTCACTACTTGCACGATTTCTTCTACTCCACGGCATTAGCAAATACGACGACTACAACAACACTGGTCGCATCTCCCTATGTCAACTCAACTAATTTTACAGCTGTTTCCGATTCCAGTTTAAAGGCCCACTGGCAAGTGGAATTAGAGCAAGCGGATCTTGTCATCAATAGGGAATTTTATGTCGGCCATAAGGTCACATTAAAACCCTATGGTGGATTACGAGCCCTTTTCTTAAATCAAAAAACTTCCTCTTTTAACCAAATCTTTACAACCGACGGCTCCATTATTTCAAATACCGCTACCATTACCGCAAAGTTAAGGAATGAATTTAAGGGAATTGGAATTGTGGCAGGCCTTTCCTCTACCTGGGACATGATGTGCGGCCTTGGGCTATACGGAGATTTTTCCACAGCCCTGCTATATGGTAAAAATAAATCCTCTCTTTCCGGGGCGGGAACAAACGTACTAAATTTCACATCACTTATTACTGTAGAAAGTACATATAGGCCAAACGTCGTCCGCACCATCATGGATCTAGCTTTTGGTGTGCAATGGAACCATTTTATGTATGAAAACGGCAACGGGTTATTGCAACTGAAAGCCGGTTGGGAACTCCATCAATATTTCAGACAAGTGAATTTTGCCAATTTTTCTCTCGGCCAAGTTGTTGTATCACCTAATGCCAACCAATCCAGCAATGACCTTTCTTTCCAAGGTCTTGTCCTTTCCGCATCATTTACCTACTAAATTAATGGGAGCACTCCTTAAAATATTCTATTTTAAGGAGTCTTTCCCATGCTTCGGTTTAAACCGCAACTGATCATTTTTCTCTCTGGCTTGCCCTATTTCCTTGCGGGCATCATGCTCAATAGAAAAGGCGTTAATTTTATTTCAGAGGCGACAAGCCTTGCAGGAGAACTTCCCTCTTTAACACTCCCTTTTGTGCGACCTCTCACTTCTCTTTTTGGCGATGCAAGCATGGCTAT
This sequence comes from Parachlamydiales bacterium, assembly GCA_963765145.1. GTDB lineage: Bacteria > Chlamydiota > Chlamydiia > Chlamydiales > JAJFMK01 > JAGVKY01. Next base: position 51,150 of record CAVXVG010000005.1, on the reverse strand, counting down.
GATTTTTTTAGTGATCATTGCTCTTGTTGCAGGCGTTTTTAAAGGTCGGAAAGTCATTGTACCCGGGGTGGAAAGAAACCTATTACGGCTGCAGTCTGAAACCAACCCAATCCCCCTTTCACAAGCCTATGATCGGAAAGGATGGATCATCTTAGGGGTCATGATGACACTTGGGATGTTGATCAATAATCTACCCGTTCCAATTGATGTCCGCGGCTTTATTGATGTGGCTGTCGGCGTTGCCCTGATCCAAGGCGGCGTTGCCTCGCTACGCGTCTATCGTTCGCTAAAACCTGCTTAGTTTTTGCACCCCAGATGGCATCAAGTAGAAAATCTTTATCGGTCCCAGTCCTGATAGGGTGCGCTGTAGCCGTTGGGCTATTGGCCGGTGTGGGTGCGGCGATTTTTCGCAATCTCATCAACCTGATGCACAACCTCTTTTTTTTGGGGGAATTTAGCTTTTATTACGGCACAGATCTACACACGTTGCCAAGCGTTTGGGGTGCAGGCATTATCTTTGCCCCGGTGCTTGGAGGCTTGGTCGTCACATGGTTGATTGAAAATGTTTCTCATGAAGCTAAAGGGCATGGGGTCTCTGAGGTGATGTATGCCAATCACTTTCAAGGGGGCAAAATCAGGCCGGTTGTTGCGTTTGTCAAAGCTTTAACATCTGCCATTTCTATCGGAAGCGGCGGCTCGGTTGGCCGTGAAGGGCCCATCATCCAAATTGGCAGTGCACTTGGCTCAGCTATCGGACAATTGATTGCTATGCCTGCTGCGCAACGCACCATGCTTGTTGCAGCAGGAGGTGCTGCCGGACTTGCCGCCACATTTAACGCGCCTCTTGGCGGAATGCTATTTGCACTTGAATTACTTCTTGTATCTGTTAATGAAACCAGCATCAGCTTGGTCACCATTTCTACTGTTGTGGCCACATTTATTGGTTATTTCCTTTTCGGAATGGATCCTGTCCTTCTAGTCGCCTCTTTGCCTCCTCTAGATTATCCGTCAATATTGCAGATGACTCTGTTTTTCATCCCTTTCGGCATCTTTTTAGGCCTCGCAAGCGCCCTATTTATTTACCTTCTTTGCGGCCTTGACGACCTGTTCCATGCAGTCTTTAAAAACCCCTATCTTCGACATTCAATAGGCATGTTTATAGTAGGAGTCATGTTTTACTTGTGCATGGTGTTTTTCGGTCACTATTATATCGAGGGCTTAGGCTATGCGCTTATCTTCGATACATTAAAAGAACTCCTTGTAAACCCTTGGGTACTCTCTTTTTTATTTTTCTCCAAACTCCTTGCAACCTGCCTGACCTTAGGATCAGGAGGAACAGGCGGTGTGTTTTTGCCATCGCTTGTTTTAGGAGCTGTCTTTGGCGCTGCCTACGGCCAGTTTTTCAATGCGTTATTTCCGAGCGTTGCCATTGACGCAAGTCTATTTGCTGTGGCTGGAATGGCTGGAATGGTAGGAGGAACAACAGGCGCTGTCATCACAGCGATCGTCATTGTGATGGAGATGACCCACGACTTTTACCACATCCTTCCTACAATGTTGACGGTTGCAATTGCTTATAGCGTTCGCGCAGCCATCTGCCACGAAAGCATTTACACCCTCAGACTCTTTAGGCGTGGCATATTATTGCCCCGCGGCCTTAAAGCCTCCCGGTAGGCGAGGCCTGCAGAGGCGAAATAACGATAAAAGTCACCCATCGGTGTATGCCAGCCAATATACTACCGATGGGTGACTTTTTCGTTATTTCATCCTCTTCGCTCCGCCTTTTTTTGTTCGGGCACGTTTATTCACTTGTGGTAGGGAGTGCCTTTTGCGATTTCGATGGCGCGGTAGATCTGCTCGATCAGGATGAGAGGCGCCATCTGATGGGTAAAGGTCAGGGAAGAAAGGCTCAGCAGGTGTCCCTGGCTTTTGAGCGATTCGGGAAGGCCGTCGGAGCCGCCAATGACGAAAGTAATAGAGGCGCCCCCCTCGACCACTTTTTGATGAAATAGAGTCGAAAAAGCAGGGCTTGTTACTTGCTTACCATTGGGGTCTAAAAGAACAATCTGTCTCTGCTTTTTGACGAACGCGATTAACTGATCGTCCGTTTTAAAAAAATGCCACTCGATTGAAAGAACACCTTTTAGCCGCTCGGTATACTCTGAAAGACCTTCTGCTACCCATCCCTTGGGTGGTTTACCAACCGCAGCAACTAAAACTTTCATTCTACTTCTCTTTCATCGCTCTGTCGATTTCTCGTTTAACCTCGCGATCTTTTGTGGCAGCCCGTTTATCGTGTTGCTTTTTCCCTTTTACAACAGCAAGGCGCACTTTGACTTTCCCCTTTTTCAGGTAAAATGCAAGGGGAATGATGGTAAGCCCCTTCTCTTCTCTTTTCCTTTTCAGGTCAAAAATTTCTTTTTTATGGAGGAGTAGCTTTCTTTTTCTCCGCTCTTCATGGTTATGGACATTTCCAAACCGATAAGGGGTGATTGCGGAAGAAATCAAAATAGCTTCTCCCTCTTCAAAGATGACAAAGGCGTCTGACAAACTACCGTGGTGTTCACGAAGCGACTTGACTTCCGTTCCGACAAGAGCAATTCCAGACTCTAAAGTCTCAAGAATTTCATAGTCATGAAAGGCTTTTCTGTTGGAAACAAGGTCGGTCATATCGAATTATTATACTCGAAAAGAAGTCTAATCTGAAAACGGGAAAAATGATATGCTCCCGTTTTGTAAAAAGTGCCAGTACTATGCGATTTATTGCTCAAAGACAAGATCTTCTTCAATTATTAAAGCGTCTACAGACAGTTGTGGGGCAAAAAGCAGCCCTCCCAATTCTATCCAATATTTTATTGGAAGCTAAAGGGAATACACTGACTGTAACAGGTACCGATCTTGTGATCGGTATGCAAACATTTGCCGAAGCCCGAGTGCAAGAAGAGGGGGCTACTACCCTTCCTGCGCGCAGGCTTACTCAGCTCATCAACGAATTAACCTGCCACGCGGTGGAAATTTGGAAAGGAAAAGACGAGGTCATTGAGATCAACGCCAATGCTTCTCGCTTTAAAATCCACGCTCTTCCCCCTGCTGAATACCCTCCTTTCCCCGATCTTCAAGGGGCACAAAAAACCACAATCGACGCAAAAACGTTCAAAGAGTCTCTTTATAAAACGGCTTTTGCCGTTTCAAAAGAAGATAGCCGCTACGCTTTGACCGGCGTGTTGATGAGAATTGAAGAGGGGCTGGTTACCTTTGTTGGGACTGATGGGAAAAAGTTGTCAAAAGCCCACCTTCCTCCTATTGGAACTCAAGAATTTCTTGGAAATGCCATCCTCCCCATCCGTGCGGTGGATGAGCTGCTCAGAAACTTGGAAGGGGAAGAGAAAATGGTCCTCTATCTCCAACCCGATCGAGTAGCTGTCCAAACACCCTCATTCCTTTTTGTCACTAAACTGCTTCCGGGCGAATTTCCTGACTTTATGCGAGTCATTCCTCAAAGCCCGCAAGAAATGTTGACTATCCACAGAGATGAATTGATCTCCTTATTGAGACAAATCTCTCTGTTTACAGCTGATGCTTCTCAATCGGTAAGATTCTCTTTTTGCCCAGAAGAGCTCAAATTATCTGCTAACGCAGCCGAGGTGGGAGAAGGAAAAGTATCGATGCCTCTACAATACAGCGGGGATAAAATTGACATCGCCTTTAACCCCGGTTATTTTTTAGACATCCTTCGCCACTGCAAAGGAGAAACAGTCACTTTGGGAATCACCGATGCGTACAATCCCGGCCTTTTGATCGACCAAGAGCCTGAAGGATACAATTCGAAAACGACCCCTCTCTTCATGTTGATGCCAATGCGTCTTGAAGAGACACATTAGTATCTCATCGTAAAAATGATCGAGCAGCTTCTTCTTTCCCATTTTCGGTGCTTTGAAGAAGCTGCTTTTTCTTTTTCGGACGGGATTCACCTGCTTTGGGGAGAAAATGGAGCAGGTAAAAGTTCGATCCTTGAGGCTTTAACCCTTTTTATTTTTGGCCAATCGTTTAGAACAAAAAGAGCCCAACATCTTGTTGAAGAGGGCTTTTCTAAAGCATTTGCAAAATTGCATTATAAATCCGGCACGGCCATGCACCATCAACTTGGCTGGACTTTTGATGAAAAGGCGAGTTTTTACGCCGGTCAAAAAAAATTGAGCGGTGCAAGCGAAGTGTTGGGCCTGATCCCTGCAGTTTCTTTAACTCCTCAAGATGCCACCCTCATAACCGGTTCTTCAGATGACCGGCGCCGTTTTCTTGACCTACTGTTAGCCAAACAGAATCCCACTTATCTGCACCATAGACTTCGTTATCAAAAGGGTTTGGAGTGCCGAAATGGGAACTTGAAAAGCAAGCGCGTTCAGATGCTCGATGCGATTGAAACTGAACTAGAAAAAAGCGCCCTTTACCTGATTTCGGAACGAGAACAGGGGCTGCAAAAACTGTTGCCTCACGCCGACCCTCTTTTTCGTCATCTCCTTGGCGTACACAAAAAGATGGAGTTTGTTTACAAAACCAAAACAAATTTAAGAGAGCTGTGGAAAACAGCAAGGGAAAAGGAGCTCGATTGCGGCTATACATTGAACGGGCCCCACCGAGATGACATTCTTTTTCATGCTGATGGAAGGGAAATTCGTCATTTTGGAAGCGAAGGGGAAAAAAAATCTTATTTATTGGCCATAAAGCTGGCCCACCATGCCATCCATGAAGGGAAGCCTCTTCTTCTTCTGGACGATTTGACAGCCAGCCTAGACCCCATCCGCATCGAAAAGTTTTGGGACATCGCCCCCACCCTCGGCCAAGTCATCATCACCTCAACCGCTCCCGTTGCCAACACCGCCACCCACCACACCGAAATTAGAAAGAAAATAAACAGTCCGCGCTAGCATGCATTACCTAGGAAAAAAGCATCCTAGAAATTTAACAGGGTGAACAGGATCAATAGGATAAGCTCCGCCTATCTCTGTTTCAAAACGGTAGAAACAGAGACAAAAAAGGCTTCCCCCAAACCATAGTTGGTATTGGCTAAAGCAAGCCGCATTACCATTTTAATTCACTTTTTGGTAAGATTAAGATGTCGAATTGAGATGTTAAACTTCTCGATCTGGAGCATTATGGATTCAAATACATTAAATGATGCCTTAGAGGTATTAGGCTCCTATTTGTCAGATAAAGGATTGAAATATGAAATAGTCGCCATTGGTGGAGGCGCCTTATTATTATTGGGATGCGTCATTCGACCTACAAAAGATGTAGATGTTGTTGCCATGATCGATGGAAACGAGCTCATTTCAGCCAGACCCTTACCAGCTCCACTTCTTGCAGCAATTAGAGAAGTTGGAACGGCACTTAAGCTGCCTGAAGACTGGATCAATTCCACAGCAGCCGATTTATGGGAAATGGGACTACCAGAAGGATTTCAAAAGCGCTTAGAACCCATCCACTTCGGTGGACTAACCCTCTTCTGCGCAAGCCGGTTTGATCAGATTTGTTTTAAACTCTATGCCTCAGTCGATCAAGGCCCCGGCTCCAAGCATTTCGAAGATTTAAAGCGATTACACCCCACAAGCGAAGAGCTTTTAAAAGCGGGCTTTTGGTGTAAAACGCATGACGTATCAGAAGAATTTGCGAGAACTTTAGCTGAAGCATTACTACAACTCGGAGAATAAAATGGTGGAAATGAAGGAAGAGTTTGATCACCTGCTTGCTGGACTTGCATGGAGCTTGTGGAAAGAATTGGGGGTAGCCGGAATCGACCGCTTTCACGAGAACTGCCTAATCCCACCAGAAGAGTTGATTATTTTGACTACAGTTGTCTCAGAATATGACCCTCGCCTACGCGATGAAGCCTTAGATTGGCTCTCTCGCTACCATGAGTATGTTTCGGTCAGTCGGCTACGCGCGCTTCTAAAAGGATTGAATAATGATGCAATGCGCTCTTTCTCACAATTTGCTGCAGCTTTAAATTCGATATCATCAGCAAAGTGGCCGAGCGCAGAAGAGACAGTTCAATTTAAAGTTCACTTGAGCGGAAAATCTTTGCTTCCGCCGCTTGAATCTCCCTCCCTTCTAGCGCTTCGAACACGAAGCTTATTTGGCCCTGGGGCAAAAGCTGACATCTTGACACACTTTCTCGCACGAAAAGGGAAGTATTTTTCAGCCGCCGACCTCGTTGAAATAGGATACTCTAAAAGAAGCTTGATGACTGCGCTTGACCATTTTGCCGCAGCAGGGATACTCATAGCAACACAGGTAAAAAACAAAAAAAACTATGAATTAAAAAAACAAAAAGAATTGCAAGTTATCATCGGCAAATTGCCAAAAACAGCCCCTACCTGGAATAGAATACTCCAAGCAATTATTGCAATCCGTTCAGTAATTCCCGGGCTCCAAAATAGTTCTGAAATAACTAAGACAGTACTTTTTCGCAATTGCTTAATCCAAATAGAGCCATTATTGCCAGCTTTTATCGCTCCCATTCTGCGCAGCCCACCTCACTTTGGGCAAGACTGGAAGGGGGTGATTGAGATTTTGAATGCTTTTCGACAAGGAAACTTTTTTATGGACTTTGAACTCAATGACGACTTTGAGAAAACTGTAAGCCACCTTTTAGGCGATCTCTATCCGGTGGATGATTGTGTTGATGGAATTGAAACGATTCAAGATCAAGTTGAACATAAAATGACTCAACACGCAAAAGTTTACAAAGAGTGTTATCAACTGTTTTTAAGTTTCGCTAAAGATTTGGAAGTCCGCCTAGAAAAGTTTCTCAAGTTTCCCTTTCACCAAATGATGGATGAATCCTTTGCCGACATCCCTTATCGGTTTTCAAAAGAAAAGCTTCCTCAGCTATTAGAGAAATTGAAACAGATTAAGTCTATTGATCAGATCACTAGCGCCCAGTTAGCCATTCGCCAATATCAGATGTTCATGCCGGAATTTTATCTCTTAAGACAATTCATCAACATGCTTTATAAACGACTAAAAGAACTCTACTACATTAAAACTGATATTAATCTGCTACCACTTCCGACGACTTTGGATAAAAGACATCTAGTCCTCGCCTTATTTCCAGATTAAAGAACCATACCCACATCCAAACAAAAATAAGCAGTCCGCGCTAGCGGCATTACCTAGGAAAAAGCATCCTAAAAATTTAACAGGGTAAACAGGATAAACTCTGCCTCTCTATTTCAAAATGGTAAAAGCAGAGGCGAAGCCATTCTTTCCATTTGTTTAAAAAAACATTTCCTTTGTGGGCAGAGCTTATCCTGTTCATCCTGTTCACCCTGTTATTTTTTTCTGGCGTCACAACAAGAATGTCTTTGATTCATGCAAATATACTTAGCCATCTGGTTATTTTTTGGATTGCCTGTTTAGTGGGAATGAGGAAGAATCTTTAACGATATGTTCTTTTGCCACTCGACCCCTCTTCCAACCCTTGATCAATTGCATAAGGATTTATCCTTGCAACCTGCCGAGGCGTTAAAAATTGCAGCTTTTAGGCAGAAGATTGAAAAAAAACTACAGGGATCGCCCGGATTTCTGCTTGTATTAGGCCCATGCTCTATCCACCACACTGAAAGTGCTTTAGAATATGGCCAAAGAGTGGTTGAGCTTCAAAAATCTTTAGGAAATACTTTCTTCATTGTCATGCGGGCCTCTTTAGAAAAGCCCCGCAGCTGGGGAGGGTGGAAAGGCTTTATCACCGACCCAACTAGCTCAAAGCCTCCTGAAGTTGTGAAAGGGATCTATGAATCTCGCAAGCTGTTTTTAGAGCTCACCAAAATGGGAGTTCCACTTGCAACAGAGTTTTTAAACCCCTTACTTGCCCCTTACACCTCCGATTTGGTGACGTGGGGGTGGATTGGAGCCAGAACCTCGGCCTCAGCCGTTCATCGTGAATTAGCTTCCTCTCTGACACTTCCCATCGCTTTTAAAAACGGGATCGATGGTTCTTTTGAAATGGCCATCCAAGGGGTGGTCGCGGCACGCCAGCCTCAATCGACCATTCTTCCCAACTTGCAAGGACAACTCGAGTTCATTGAAACACCCGGGAACCCCTACACCCACTTAGTTCTCCGTGGTGGTCCAAATGGCCCTAATTTTCAAACCCATGTTCTTGACCAAATTGAACACCGGCTACTCGAATTTGATCTGGAGCCCAAGATGGTCATCGACTGCGCCCACGACAACTCTCAAAAAGATTTAGAAAAGCAAAAGAAAAATTTTTTAGAGGTGTTCGAACGCTACGAAAAAGGGGAAAAAAGGATCATCGGCGCCATGGTAGAAAGTTTCATCGAGCGTGGCAAAGGCAACTCTCCTTACCTTTCAGCCACTGACCCATGCCTCGGCTGGGAAGAGACCGAAGAACTCATTTTAAGTTGCAGATGAGAGCCCTTCTTTTCCTTTTCTTACTTTCGGCCTGCTGCGGCCCCAATCTAACCGTTTACACCCGCTATGACACCCTCGAACGTCTTGCCAGTACTTACGTTCAAACTCCAGACCCCCGTCGGTGCGACCCAAATAGCCAAGGCGAAACTCTCATCATCCACTGGACCATTCCTAAAAAACCGGGTTACTGGCTCGAACTCACCCGTGTTTTCCATTGTGGTGAGCGAGAAACAGAGGCCTTCTTCCTCCCCAACTGCGCCGGTCGCTTCGAAATCCCGTTGAGAGGGCAAACCTATCTCGATACCGGCGGCTACCTCTCCTACCAAGCGATTCTCTTTTACGAAGGTCTCCCTGTCGCCATCGCAAAGCATCCCCTCTATGCCGAACCGATTGTTTTCAAAAACAAAACTAAGAATAAATCCTAATGATTCCGCGACCACAGATAGCACAGAGAACAAAAAATGTAGCTTAGACTTTAGAAGTACTTGCAAAAATCGGATTGTTGGCTTTTTTTTAGAAACAGGTCCGAAGGACCGAAATATGAAAGCCCAGCGCCGAAGGCCTGGGTTACAAATGTGAAATAAAATTGGAGTCCTGAAAGGACGGCATAAAATATCTCCTGTAGTGTTTGTGGAACAGGATATGTCGTCCCTTCAGGACTCCAATTTCTATTGGCATACTTACCCTGGCCTTCGACCAGGGCTTTCATATTTCGGCCCTTCGGGCCTGTTTCTGAGCTTAATCTGATTTTTGCAAGTGGCTCTTTAGTCTAAGCTACATTTAGTATGCAACAAGGTGTGGCTTACTGAGCGGAAAGGAGTTTTTGGACTGCTTCAAATCTATCATCTTCAATAAGCTTGGTTAGGGAATTAACATATTTGGCATTGCCCATTTTATCGGCCATCAACCGAATAGCGATAGGTTGTTCTTTTTCACCCAGCTCTTTTAATTTGGCTATTTGAGCCATGAACTCGGTCTTCTTTGCAGCTTCTATTTGCTTTTGATTAAAATTCCCCTTATCAAATTCGTCTTGCCCTGCCATGGAAAGAAATCCTTTCAAGTGAACTTTTCCATCTGCTGCATCCCAAAATTCCCCAAACACATTGACGACACCTTGAGTAGCTTCGTCACCGACTTCAACCGCTGAAATCACAGGAGCTGCTTTTTTAGCTGGCGCAGGAATTGGAGTTAAAGAACCACCTATGCGGTCGATGAATGAATCACTTATTTCTAGGGCATCGATGTCGTAGATGGTGGTAGTTAACAAAGAGGGTTCGGTTTTCGTTAAATCTTCATCTTTCGACTTATGAAAATCGGCAGCTGTCAACTGGGGATCTATCGGCTCAGGGCTTCCTGCAGGTTCCCTGAACTTCAGAATTTCAGACTTGGGCATGACCCATTCATTAAAAAACTTGCTGACGGCACTGAAAAACCTATTACGAGATGGAGCAACTTTTGGCGAGCCTAAGTCCATGTGCTTAGCTATGCCCGGGACTGGCGCTTCCTCCAAAACTCCAACTTCAGCCTCTTTGATTTCTTCGATTGCAGTGTTTATGTCCTTTCTTAACTGCATTGCTGACTGTGTAAGAGTCTTATCCGGGAATTGCCTAAGAAGCGCCTCATACTTGCCACGTAATACCTCTAATCTTGGCAAAATCGCATCAAGTGTAGCTCGATTTAACTGTCCGGAATTCTTTAATTCCCTAAGTTCGTTTGCCAAATGGTCAAAGGCCTCTTGGTAACATTTCAAAGCGTCTATTCGTGTAAATTCACTAACGTTTGCATTGGTATGGACCCCATCCTTTACTAACAGCGCGGCCGGGATAAGGGCAGGAACTTTTTTGGTTTCTGCAGGATAAAGTTCAACAAGCTTGGTTAAAAGCTTTATAGCCTTCTCATTGCCGGCTAAGGCTGCGGTGGTGATCCACTTAACATGTTCTGCTGTTGGCTTTACCTTGAATGGGCCTACCAGGAACCTCTTCAGCAGGTCGATCATCGGGTCGGCAGAAGATCCACCCCTGACAAACAAAATATAAAGCCCCTCAATGCCATCAAAACCCAATTTAACAAAGTTGTCTATGACATATTTTTCCGCTTTTTTTACACTTCTCGGTTCCTCAAACTCATTTCTTAGCTCAAGTAAAGTCAGGTAATTTTTTTCTAAAAGAACAGCTCTTAGAACATTGGCTTTCGCGAGCAACCCTTTATCTCCGCTTTTCTTGGCCGCATTAATGGCTAAGTCAACTAAACGCAAACCCTCTTTTAGGGTATTTTCCCTCTCATCTTTAGTCCACAACCCAAACTCGACAAACCCTCTAGCAAAGCTATACGCCCCCTCTCCATTTCCCTTTGCAGCGGCGTACATGGCATAAATATACTGAATTTTCGTAAGCTCAATCGCCCGATCTTCAACCTCTGGATCCCTGCTTTCTCTTAAGAGATTTACATGCTCACCTACAACACGTGAATAAAGACCGGCACATTCCGGATAGCGGACCATTGGCAACAGCTCGCCCTCAAGTTGCGACAGCCTTTCCTCAAGCCCTTCCTTGCTTTTCTTAGGATCCCTAAGATCGTCAACAATGCTCTCAAACTCTGCCCGTTTTTGTTTGATGGTGGTTTTGTTGATAGAAAATGGCAGCAGATCCAAAGCGCCAATCCCCATCGCTTGATGGTCTGCTTTTGTTAAAGGTGTTGCACCCCATGCAAGCACAAGTTCTTTGTGAATATTTTCTCTAAAATCGCCAATGACCTTCTTTAAATTCTCTGGGGTAAAGCCATGCGCAGAAGAAAAATTGTTGATACTTGCTTCTAGGTATTGCAAAGCTTCTTTAGCCGCCGCTTTCCCTTCTCCGGGAGGTAAATTCTCCACCCATTCTTTTACGGCCCTGTTCACCAATGTTTTTTGCGATGCGTGAGGATTATTAAAAAACCCTTCAAGCTTTTGATAAAGTTCTCCGTCTGGCTCAAGAGCTTTTAAAAATTTATCGTGTACTAAGAAGCGGTTGGCCATCCCTATTTCAGCCCGCCCTTGGACAAGGATGGGTTTACTACCTTTTAGAGCATTTGGTAAGTCTTTATCATCAATGGTCGTCACGTTATCGCCTCCTAATTTTTTAATTAGAGGTGTTAATCGATCGTCTGACACAAGAGAACTTCCGGCGGTACCTTTTCTTCCTCCTAACACTTCGATGGCACGGACAATCACCTTACGCTCATCTAGCGACAGCTCTCCAAACACTTTCGCTTCCGATTTTCCATCTGCATGGCCTGCAGTATAAAATGCAGAATAGACATCGCGAGCTTGCCCAAAACTTAAATCACCTGAACGTGTTGTCATAGAGATTCTCCCTGTGTGCCTTTCGAACTCTTTTTCCAAAACTGCCAATTTATCTTGAAGGTAGAGATAGCCTTAGGCTGACCTGATAACAATGAGTTTTCCCCCAAGGGATCTGAGGGAGGCTTAAGCGATGTATTGATTTCATTTAACAACACATCGGCAGCCCATTTTTCACCCATGTTTAAATTCGCAATGGCTGCGTAGTCGTCGGTTCCTTCTGTTTTTGCATTTGCAATTATTCTTAAAAGGTTATCTGCCTTAACTTTATTCTCACTGCTTAGAAGAGAGTTCGTTAGGAATTTTAAATCCACCCAAGAAACGACTCCTCTTTCAAAACGACGCCCCATCTCAGTGAAAAATGCTTCGCTTTCCACTTGCCCCCCCTCGTTCATTTTTTTAAACAAAAATTCAGTGTCTGACAGGGGAGGAACTTCAGTAACAGTTGCGGCTGGGGACGCGGTAGCTGCAGCTGGGGCAACCTCATACTCGCTCTCTACCTCTATCTCTACTTTTTCATTTACACGTTCAATTGCTGCAATCAGAGTCTGTTGCAACGAAAAAGGCTCCATAGGTGCTTGAGGAGGTCCAAAATCGTTTAAATCTGAATCCAAAAGACTATCGTCGATCGATCCTTGGCTAATCGTTTCAGCTTCCGTTTCCGATGATGGAACTTCTGGTTGAACCTGTTGAGCTGGGATTTGTTCCGCGAACACTGATGGGAACAATTTATTGTATCTTTCCTTGATATTGTCAGCCTGATCTGCAAGAGGACGCTGCAAACCATCGGGGCTCTTGGCCTGCCCTAAAGCCCACTTTGCAAATTTCAATACTTCATTCGGATTTTTGGATTTTTGGATTTCACTATGCCTAGCAGCCATCTTGACGATAGCATCGTCTAAGGTGAGGATAGCCTCGCGATTTCCGCTGCCAATGGCTAAAACCAAGTTATTGACATCTTTTTCAGTTAGCTTCCCTTTAGCTGCCCGGTCTGATATCGCTTCAAGGTCTACTTCTACTCCCTTGAAAGGAGGAATGTTGAAGTCTATTTGGATAGGCGACAGGGCATACCGATCATAAAACTCTTTAAAGCCTTTCACGTGGTCGTATTGCATGGATGGAATTTGTGTTAATGAGCTCCCGGCGGCAATAGACATCGCCCAGTTGGAAATGGCCATATCCAAAAAATCTTCATCTTCTGTTGGAGGATATGAACGACCAAATACCCCAAGAAAGCCTGAGTCTCCCTTATTAAGATCACCAAGAACAGATCTTGCCTTCACATTTCCGTGGGCTGCCAGACTGGCTAAAGCTCTGAAGGCTTCAGAAGTTAGTATCTCTTTTTTAGCATCTTTTTCAACCTTATCCAGAAAGGATTTCATTTGCGTAACATTTTGCAACCTCTCTTTTGCGCCGGGAAACCCCTCGGCTGCCAATTCTGAAAGCACCAAAACATCACCTGCGGTTACACGCCCTTTTTTGGCATGCTGGTCAATTTGGTCGAGAATAACTTGTCCGGCCTCTTGCGAGCCTAATAGAACCAAACCTAACAGCTGATTTCTTAAAGCTGTTTCTCTAGCTGCAGTTGTTGGGAAGCGGGTGACCGAGTTGACATACTTCATCCCTTTGATGAGCTCATGGGCATTATAGGTCTGCTCCGCCATAGGCCGATCATTTCGAACAGAAGCCTCAAAACGGAGCCGGAGCAAAGATCTCATCGCTGTCTCGGCATCTGCTCGACGTTCATAGTCTCCCCCTTTGAAAGACTCGTTTAACAACATCTGCGCTGTTGCAAAGGTGCGATCGGCATTTTCCGGAGACCAAGCTTTTCGATCTGAAGTACAAATCAAGTCAGCCAAATAAATGGGTGCAGACAGATCTCCTCTCGAGCGGGCATACTGCAACCAATTGCCTGCCCTCTCCAACTTTTCTGCAGCTTCGGCTTCAACTTCTACTCTTTCCTGAGACAACTCAATGGTCTCTCCCTCTTTCGGAGGAGTGCCTTTGACCAAAGATAAGTAGGCATTTTGAGCGCTGATCCCTTTTTCTTCCATCCTGACTGCGACTTGATCGGCATGCTCTAGAACACCCCTCATATCGACAGCAAAGGCTACATGGTTCATCAAGACATTTGCTTGAGCGTGTATCTCCTTACCGTGACCAGCTGCCAAGTGGGGAAGAAGAACGTACCCTTTTACAAAAAGGCTTTCCTTTAGCTCCATCATAGCCAGCAATAACTGGCAGTTTTCATGGTAAACCGCGATCTTTTCTAAAAGGGTCTCTCTTTGCGCTTCCGGAATGCCTCCTTCCAGTGTCAGCCCGTCATTAATCACTTTATCTATCTCTGCCCGCTCTTCGACTACCTGGGCCTCCAACTTATTGATTTCTTGAAACACGACGTTTTCAGGCCTATTAGCAATCGCGGCGAAAGGCCCTTTCATACGACCCACTGCCCCCATCGACTCTAATGGGGCTTTTGTAATCTGGGTAAATATCTCCTTAAAGGTCGCAATCAACCGATTTCCTTTATCGGGGTCAATAATCAGCTTCATAAACCCGGACCGAATGGCAGATACCGCTTCGTCCCTCACTTCACCCGGTTTAAGCACCTCAAAGGCTTTTTGGAGGGGCCAAATAAAGACTTTCCCTAAATCGATAAAACAATCTCGTATCACCTGTTGCTGGCTTGTTCCTTTCAAACCGAACCGATTTAGTTTTTTAATATCTTCTGGTGTTAGTTGCGGGTTTAATTCGATAAAAGCCAAGGTGAGCCTATCCTTAAATACCTCAACTTGATTTCGCAAATTACTATCTTGAACTTTTCCCTTCGTAAATTCGGTTTCGTGCTCCTTCAAGTCTTTAATAATTTTGAGCGCAGCTTTTTGAAAATCTCCACTCTTAATGTTCTTCTCTGCCCAAGCTTTTAAATTGTCATAGAGAGGTTTAGAAGAAAGTAGACCTTCAGTGGGGACATCAATCCCCTCCATCATCTGACCTACAAAATCGCCTTCAAACGCCTCCTGCAAGGCGGCCCGCTGTTTGTAAATACTTTTAAATTTTGCTTCTGTATAGCCAGCTGCATATTTCCTCTCACTGTCTGTGGGAAGGTGTCCTGCAACCCGCATGATATTTCTGTAACTCTGGTCGACAGCCTTGGTGATGTCTCGAGAGACTTCTTTACGATTTTCAAAATTTAAACGCTTATTACTTTTCAACTTACTTAGAACGCCATCCAAATCTTCCTTCGTTACAATGTTGCCTGTGTGGCCAAAATCTACAGAGCTATCATTTGAGGTGAGGGAGCTATCATCTCCATCGTCAGCTACAAAGGAAAGCAACCTGTAAAAAGGGCCATCATCATCACTATAATCACTGTCATTACTATCACCACTTGCGTAGGAATACATAGAGCTACCATCAGTTCCAATACTCTCAATGGAATGTAAGGAGATATTATCAGGGGCATCAGTTTCAGGCTCCGATGTATCGGATCTAATAGTCCCTAAATTGCCTTCAATGTTTCTCTTTGACAGAGACTTAAATGCTAATAAAACAATGGTTTTATCATCGTCGCTTAAAGCTGCGAAAGCCGCCTGTTCTTTCATATCTGTAGACAAGTTGGCCTTCCATTGCCCATAAAAATTCTCAATATCACCATAGCTTGCATTGCCGCCGCCAACTGTACTCATAGGGAGCTCCCCTTTTATTTCGTCAACCCCATTGAAACCGATCTTTATTAATATTCTTTAAAATTTCAGAGCTTTATAGAAAAAGCATGGGCGAAAAGATCTGGAAAGTGGGAGTATGGGGTTCAATTTTCGTTATCCTACTGGGGCTAAGCGTTATTATAGGATGGCTGACCGGAGCGGTCTGGCTGGTTCAATGGAGCCCCTCCTTTGCCCCCATGTATTTCAATTCAGCCCTTCTTTTAGTTATTCTAGGGTTTGGAGCTCTTTTTTACATTCTCGGATTAAAGAAAGCGTCGACAGCTATTGCTTTGATGGGGGGGCTTTTTGCCCTGATTTTACTCATCCAGAGGCTATTTGACTTTCCTTGGGGGTTAAACCAGCTTTTTTTCGAGCCTTCGAAACTTATGGAGGTCGAATATTGTGGTTTAAACACCTTATTTTGTTTTACTTGCCTTTTCTTTTCTCTGCTGCTCTTTAATCTTAAAAAGCTCAAGACGTTCCACCTCTTACTAATTGGTCTACTAGCCGGGCTTTGTTTTGCCATCACTTTGGTTGCTTTTTGGGGGTATGTTTCGGGGATTGAAGCTGCCTACAGCTGGGGCGATTTAACAAGGATGGCCTTTTCAACGGCTATTGGCCTCTCAATAGCCTCCCTCCTCCAACTTGCAGCTGCCACAAAAGAACTTGCAGAGACTGACAAGAGCATCTTGCCTATTTGGAGTGCTGCCCTGGTTGGGATGATCCTTTTTTCTACCACGATTGCTTTTACAAGGGCTTTGGCGCTCCACCAAGCCTCCTACATCCATCAAACGGTGGAATCGCTAGCCAAAGAGTATACAAAGGCCCTGGTTGAAAAAATGACAATTGTGACAAGCGCACTTGATCGGCTGTCGAAGATAAATTTTGAAAAGTCACCCTCTTCGCCAGAAAACGAATGGAAGAAGAGCGCTATCAGTTACCTACACGACCTACAGGGGCTAGTCGGCATCGTCAAATTGTCGGATTCCGGAGAGATCATTCAAAAAAAATGGTCTATTTTGACCAACAGAGGCGACATAGAAAGAGAGATCCAAGAGCGTGCAAAAGAGCTGACGCCCAAAAGAAAGCCCAAAATCCGCTTTTCTCATGCGACCGATCGCCCCCATTTAATTTATGTAACTCCTAAAGGACGTAAAAACAACCATGAAGTCGGAGTGATTTCAATCGATGAGCTTTTGTCAGACTTTGTGCCCGAATATCGGAAAAAAGAAACAGGCTTGACCATTTCTGCTAGTGGACATGAGGTCTATGAAAACAACAAAAATGATGTGACTTATAAGTATTTAGAGGCAAAAGATTCTGTTAAAATTTTCAACACAAAGTGGAAGGTAGATTTTTGGGCCACTTCTCAGTTTATTAAAAACGAACAAAGCTATTTTCCTTTAACAGCTTTTCTTTTTGGGTCTTTGATTTCGATTTTTGTGGCGATTTTGACCTACATGGCCCTCAAGTTATTTGAAGAGAGCAGAATGATAGCTGCCCGCAGTTTGGCTCGGTCGGCTTTTCTTGCCCAAGTTAGCCATGAACTGAGGACACCTCTTTCGGGGATCATTGCCTCAGTCGACATTCTGGAAAATACCACAGAAGATGCCAAACAGTTGCGATTGCTGGACATCATGCGCTCTTCAGGCCAACACCTTCTAAAGGTGGTCAATGAGGTGTTAGATTTAGCCAAACTGGAAACAGGTAAAATCCCCCTTGAACCTTCTATCGAAGATGTCAACAAAATCGCGGGCGATTTAATCACCCTTCTTTTACCTAAAGCAAAAGAAAAAGGGATATCGCTTGAACTGCATTGCAATGTTCCGGAACAGCTCTATATCGACCCAACAAGATTGCGGCAGATCTTTAATAACCTGGTGGGAAATGCGATCAAATTTACAAATAAAGGGTCTGTTTTAGTTACCATCGGATATACCGAAGCCTTAGAAAAAGGGGTGTTATCGCTCGAGGTGGAAGATACTGGCGTGGGTATTAACAAAGAAGACCAGCAACATCTCTTTGAAAAATTCTCGCCGATCAGGCGTGGAAACGTGCCAGGATCTGGGCTTGGCCTTTACATTACCCGCGCCATCGTCGAAATGATGGATGGCACCATCACCTTCACCAGCACCCCCGACCTCGGCTCCACCTTCACCGTCACCCTCCCTCTACAAACAGCAAAACTACCTGCCTCGCGCTAGCGTTTGGAGCGCATAATTAATCTTAATTTGGACAAATATTGTAGCTTAGACTTTAGAGGCACTTGCAAAAATCAGATTAAGCTCAGAAACAGGCCCGAAGGGCCGAAATATGAAAGCCCTGGTCGAAGGCCAGGGTAAGTATGCCAATAGAAATTGGAGTCCTGAAGGGACGACATATCCTGTTCCACAAACACTACAGGAGATATTTTATGCCGTCCTTTCAGGACTCCAATTTTATTTCACATTTGTAACCCAGGCCTTCGGCGCTGGGCTTTCATATTTCGGTCTTCGGACCTGTTTCTAAAAAAAAGCCAACAATCCGATTTTTGCAAGTACTTCTAAAGCCTGGAGCTACATTTTTTAATTAGAAATTGAATTATGCAACAAGGCCGTTTAGCACTCCAAACGCGTTGCGTTGTTAAAGCTTTACTAGAGGGGCGTTCTGAAGGGTGCTTAACGGGACATGTTGCGGGGGGAACCCTTCCCAACCCTGCAAATCGAAATGCCACCACTCAGTGTGGAATGCAACAAACCCACAAGCTTCCATGACACTTTTTAGCAACGTGCGCCTGGCCAAAACCTCTTCGGGCAAATCTTGATAAGCATACGAAGCCTTGTCCGTAAAATCGTCGAAACGGGTCGGCATCTGTAAAGGGTGCCCCGATCGATCGGTCAACGTCAAATCGACAGCGGTGCCCCTTGTATGTCGTCCTCCTGTTTTGTGCGGATCAGACACATACCGTTCATTTTGTACCATGTCCCACATCATAACCTGAGTGGCAAAAGGGCGGTAACCATCCCACAGCAATAGACCAAAACCCATAGCTGCCAATTGCTGTTTAGCTTTTTTAAGGGCCTCAATCGTCTCGCCAATCAAGGCAAAAATAGGGGCATCGTAAAGTGTTTTTCCGGTGAAATTCTCAGCCGTTGCATAGATCAGATCCACCTGCACTTCAGGAGGATCTGATCTAATTTGATAAAACGTCATTGAGGATTTTCTTGAGACACTTGAACCGGAAGAGGAGCTTTTACTTTTTTCCCTTTTTGATTGATCAAAGGAAACACCTCTTCATCGATGATTTTGATAGCATCTCCTTCAACAGTGACCAAACAGCGGCGCCCTTCATTTGGGTTCAACAACAGTTTTTCTGCTAATGGATCTTCAAGATACTCTTCAACAGTTCTTCGGATAGGTCTTGCCCCCATTTCAGGTTGGTACCCTTTGTCCACTAAGAAATCTAAAGCCTTTTCGTCTAGATCCAAAGTGACTTGGCGAGCTTTTAATCGCTTATGCAGCTTCTCGATTTCTAACCGGATAACTTTCTTCAAGTGCTCTTTGGTCAATGGGTGGAAAATGACAGCGCCATTGAGACGGTTCAAAAACTCTGGTTTAAACCGTTTTTTCACCTCACGCTCGATTTTTTCTTTAATTGCCTCGTACTCAAGTGTTTCTTCTTTTGCTCCAAAGCCCATCTCTGTGGTGCGCCTAATCAAGTCGGCACCGGCGTTCGATGTCATGATAATGATGGTATTGCGGAAGTCGATTTTTCGTCCGAAAGAGTCTGTTAAACGCCCTTCTTCCAAAATTTGCAGTAAAATATCCATCACATCTGGGTGGGCCTTTTCGATTTCGTCAAAAAGGACAACAGAATAGGGGCGTTGTCTCACCTGTTCGGTCAGCTGACCACCCTCTTCATGCCCAACATAGCCCGGAGGGGAACCTGTCATACGGCTGACGGCAAATTTTTCCATGTACTCAGACATGTCAACTTGTATCAAGGCATCTTCCCCACCAAATAATTGGATGGCTAAAAGTCTTGCAAGCAGGGTTTTACCAACACCTGTAGGACCTAAGAATAGGAAGGCACCGATCGGCCGGTTCGGATCTTTGATGTCGGCACGGCTTCTACGGATAGCTCGGCAGACCTGTTTGATCGCATCTTCTTGACCAATGATAGTCCCTTTCAGCTCCTCTTCCATTTTGAGAACCTTTTGGGTCTCTTCTTCGGTCAAGCGGTGGATCGGGATGCCGGTTTGTCGAGCTACGACCATGGCGACATCTTCTTCCTCAACGATCACTTCATGTTCTTCTTTATTGCTTTCCCACTGCGATTTAACTCGTTGAAGGTCTTCTCGGAGATTCTTTTCCCGATCGCGCAAGTTGGCAGCTTTTTCATATTCCTGCTTACTGATCGATTCTTCTTTAGCAACCCGGACCTCTTCGATCTCTTTTTCAAAATTGCTGATGTCTTGAGGCTGGTTCATCATCGAGATCCTCATTTTTGCACCGGCTTCATCAAGTAGGTCGATCGCCTTATCGGGTAGAAAGCGGCCATGGACATAACGGTCAGACAGCATTGCAGCAGCATCGATTGCTTGCGGTGTGTAGATACACTTGTGGTGCTCTTCATACTTTTGCTTCAAGCCATTCAGAATCATGATGGTGTCATCGACCGTCGGCGGCTGAACGAATATTTTCTGGAAACGTCTTTCTAGGGCAGCATCTTTTTCGATGTGTTTGCGATATTCATCAACTGTTGTCGCACCAATACACTGCAGCTCGCCGCGAGAGAGGGCCGGTTTTAAAATGTTGGATGCATCAATGGCTCCTTCAGCTGCACCTGCCCCAACAATCGTATGGAGCTCGTCGATGAACAGCAAAATGTTTCCATTTTTCTTGATCTCATCCATGACAGCTTTGATCCGCTCTTCAAATTGCCCGCGGTACTTAGTACCTGCAATCATCAAAGCCAAGTCAAGGCTAATCAGCTTCTTTTTGCGCAGGTTATCAGGCACATCTCCCCTGACAATCGCTTGTGCAAGCCCCTCGACAATCGCTGTCTTACCAACGCCTGCTTCACCAATCAATACAGGGTTGTTTTTACGGCGACGGCATAAAATAAGGATAAGCCTTTCGACCTCGTCTTTTCGGCCGATGACAGGATCCATCTTCCCTTCACGGGCTTTTTCGGTCAGATCATAGCCATAGGCTTTTAGCGCCGGCATTTTATCATTATTTGCCGCTGTGGCCCCTTTTTCATAAGGGCGGCTGGAGGAAGGAGGCGGAGGCGTGCCGGAACTGCCGAGCGGAGGCAATTGGAGGTTAAAGTTTTCAAGCTCTTTCAACACCTCTTTTCGAACGTCTTTCAGATTGACGTTGAGGTTTTCAAGCACTTGAGCTGCAACGCCTTCAGTTTGCCGTAGCAACCCTAAAAGAAGGTGCTCGGTGCCCACATAGTTGTGGTTTAAGTTGGCAGCTTCTTCATTTGCATATTCGAAAACTTTTTTAACTTTACCGGTGAGCGCAGGATCGCCAAACACCTGTACTTCAGGGCCAAAGCCAACGACTTTTTCGACTTCAGCGCGTATGGCTTCATAATCGATGTTCAACGTCCGGAGGACATTAACTGCAACCCCTTGCCCTAATTTTAGGAGCCCTAAAAGGACATGTTCGGTGCCCAAATAGTTGTGGTTCAGTCTTTGCGCCTCTTTCTTAGCTAATTTAATGACCTGTTTTGCGCGGTTGGTGAATTTATCGAACATGGATGATCTCTATCTTTTCTTGAACTCTAGGGAGGACCCCTTTAATTTTCAACTTTCAGTTTATCTATTACTGCCCGGACGGTCGGGACCGGGTCTGGCTTCCGGAGCCGCCGGTCTGCTTTGGGGCTCGTCCACCCGTTCAGTAGAACGTTGAGCTTCCCTTTCTCTTTCCATCATAGGCTTTTCGGCAGGCATTGTCTCTGGCAATTTTTCACCCATCCTCTTTTTTGCCTCTTCCACACTTTTTACAGGTGTGGCAGGTTTTACAGGCTGTGCGGAAGGAACAGTTTTAATCATTGGCTTTTTAACAACATTGACGTTGTTTTTAGAGAAGACAACGCTTGGCGAGTGGGAGTGGTTATTACGTAACCATTGGTGATAGGGGGTTCTCCAGGCAGGGTTTCTCCACCAATTGGGTCCGCCCCATGTGTCCGGAAACGTTACAAGGTAATAGTAATCGGACTCGACCGGATACCCTTCAGGTGGCGCCATGTTGATCAAGATGGTACGAGTTGCCAAATATTGATCGGTTTTTCCCAAAGCTAATTGTGCTTTAGCCTGGCCCGCTAATGCTTCTAAAAGGGTCTCTTTGTCTTCAGGTTTTCTTGCTAATACCGCATTAAAGTCGTTCAGAGCCAATTGATACTGTTGGTTATCGAGATAGATGTTGCCCCTTTCGACTAACAACGACATCTGTAGATTTGGCGGCAAGGTATTGGAGCTGATCGCCGCGTTCAAAATTTTCAGCTTGTCGTCAGAAGAAGGGCCAGATTCTTCTTCTTGCCCACTTGGGCCTAAAACGTTTGTGACAGAATCCCACCAGTCAGCCTGCAATCCACCGATACACAGCGTTAAAGCCAATAACGAACGTTTCATCATGTTTTCACCTCAATCTCTCATCGTAGCCACCTCCACATTTTAACGCGAAATGTTTGCAGCCTCTGTGATGCGCTTGAAGCCTAAAAGTTTTTTCTTCCGCGAAGCGTTTGGAGCAAGGAAGAGACTCTCGTCCCTCGGATCCTGAAGTAAGAATGTATTTCTCTTTCTATCTTCCTCTGTTATCTCTGTGTCTCTGTGTTTTAATTTTTTAAAAAGTTTTAAACACAGAGGCACAGAGAACACGGAGATGCTTTGCTAAATTGAAATCCTTTGTTGTTGAGAGCGCTTACTCAGGAGTGCTAAACTCTTGTTTAGCTTTCACTTTTACTGATAAGTCAAAGCTAAACAGGCTCAGGAGCACGGCCTTGTTGCATAATTGTTCACTGCGCTTCTTTATTCCTGCAACCTTACAGGCTGCCAATTTTATTTTCCAACTTAACCCGGGGCGTTGCCCGCGGGCTGTTGCAACTATCCGGCTTTCAGCCGGAAAACCTTCGCAATATATGCTTTTCCCTTGGCCTGAAAGGCCAAAACTGCAACAGCCCGTGGGCAACGCCCCGGGTCCAGGACGAAAATTTATATGGCAGCCTGAAGGGCTGCAGGAGAGACGAAACATTACAAGGAATTATGCAACAACTCCAAACGCTTCGCGAATTAAACAGCTTTGGAAACATGGGGTTTTAACGAAAAAGCTATTAATCAAAAATTAACCCTCTCCTAATTAAATTAATTAATTGCATTGGTAAAATTGTTGCATAAGGATTAGGAATCGGTAAATATGCACATAGTAGATATCTATTTTAGTTCCCAGAACCAAGCCCAGCCTCCTGCCCAACCTTTACAAATTAGAAAAAATGTCGAAAAATCACTCTGGCACCTCTTTGAAGAGTCTTACTCTGAAAAATTCTCTCTGGATATCGAAAACAACCCTTATCACATCTATCTATCCCCCAATGAGACATATCCTGAACGGATGGCATCTCATCTAAAAAGTGTGCCGCATGGTTATACGATTGGCACAGGGGCGGAAAGAAATTTCTTTACACTTGCTTTGGCAGACCCGGCGAAGACACAGGGTGTAGTGATTGTTGATCTCAACCATTGCATTAAAGCTTACAACGATTTTCTTGTACTATTGCTGGCAATTTCTGAAACAAAAGAGGCATTTCAGCAGCTTTCTGAACCTATTTCAGAGCAGCAAATAGAAAGTGTGCCTCAACTGATTAAGAGAAAATGGCCAAGTAATGAGCCTATTTATGATTTTAACAAGAAAAATTGTCTCCCCTTTGGAAAGAGAGTTGAGCAAATAAGAGAGAAGCTCGCAATAGGCTCATTGCCCGATCGGATCAAAAAATACTATGAAAAAAATTTAGAGAGTTGCGCCAAAGTCTATTTCTCTCCACGTAACTATTGGAGGAATAACACAACAGGGGCTTTTGAAGGAGTAGGGTATCACCAAAACGACCTACAATTTAAACAACTACACCACTATGCCCTGTCTGGGAACATCGTGTCAGTGATAGGGAATTTTGAAGACCTTGGAACGAAGATTCCGACAAGTTTACCGATTGGGTTACTCGATGTTTCTAATATTCCTGAATCGACGTACAAAATTGACTTGCTAAGCAGGATTGCACCATTCTGCATCTTACATACAAATATCTTCTTTGATGATCAAACATACAACATTGAAAAAAGCACAACCCGCTACCGTTTTTGCTTACATAGTTCAAACGACTCACTCTCTAAAAAAGATGAGGATGATCTCGACGACATTTTTGCGCTTTACGCATGGATATGGAAAAAATTGATGGATGACTCTATGTACACCCAAACTGGTTTCGTTGGCTACAATCAGAATACTTTAAAGAAAGCACGACAAGCACTTATTAGCCACTTGCAAAAATCGGATTAAGCCAATAACGAACGTTTCATTCTACCCTCACTTCAACACTTCATCGTAGCCATCTCCACATCTCTCTTCAAGAAGAAACAACCCTTGCCCGTGCCCTTGCCCGAAAAAAACCTTCCCCTTACCCCTTTGCCTAAAACCTTTTTGGTAAAAAATCGGGCACGGGCATACGCCGCAACCTAAGGTTTTTTGGTTATAATATAAAATTAACAGGGTGAACAGGATAAGCTCCGCCTAGCTTTATAGAGCGCTTTTATAGGCGAAGTCCACTCTTTTCATTTATGTCTACAAAAGGAACTGCTTTTTATAGGCGGAGCTTATCCTGTTCATCCTGTTCACCCTGTTAATTTTTAGGATGCTTTTGCCACTAGACAGCTTTGGAAAAATGGTGTTTTTGGGAAGGGAGGTATTCGTCGAAAACAGACACAATATTTCTGACAAATAACTGCCCGTTGGCAACGATCTGTAGCTCGTTTGATGTGTCGATCACAAAGCCATTATCGATAAAAGGTTGAAGCACCTGCACCTCTTTTGCAAAGTGGACATCAAACTGCTCATGATAAAGCAATTCGAATTCCTTTTTATCCAGTTTGAAACGGCACATCAAGGTGTGAATCACATACCTTCTCAATTGATCTTCCGGCTTCAAAATCATTCCTCGATGAATCGGCAGTCTGTTTTGTTCCAGCGCCCCATAATAATCGTCTAATTCTTTTTCGTTTTGGAAATAGCCGGAGCCTAAATCGCCGACAGCCGTAAGACCAAGAGGAATTAATAACGGAGAAGCTTTCACCGTATAACCTTGAAAATTACGTCCCAACGTCCCATTGGCAATCCCTAAAGAGAGCGAATCTCCCTTTTTTGCAAAATGGTCCATCCCCAAAGCCACATAGCCTGCCGCCAAAAATGTTTCTCTAGCAGCAATATAAAGGTGAAATTTCTCTTCCGTTGTAGGTAAGGTTTCATCTTTAATCGCTTTTTGGTGGGCTTTTAACCAAGGGACTTTAGCATAGGAAAACAGGGCAATCCGATCGGGCCCTAAGGTGACAATCTCTTCTGCCGTTTGCCTAAACGTCTGTTCGGTCTGATAAGGCAATCCATAGATCAGGTCGATGTTAATGCCCCCCTCAAAACCAATTTCACGCGCTTTGTGGAAAGTTTCTTCTGTCATTTCCCTTGTTTGCCGACGTTTAACCGCTTCTTGGACCTGTTGATCGGTATCTTGCACGCCAAAGCTAACACGGTTAAAACCGACTCGCTTCAAGCCTCTTAACTTTTCTCCCCCATCGCCAAAAACGGTCCTGGGGTCAATTTCAATGGCAATTTCTGCATTCTTAGAAAAGACAAACCGTTCTTGCAATGTTTCGAAAAGTGCCTGAAAATCTTCTACAGTCAATTTTGTGGGAGTCCCTCCCCCAAAGTGAAGCTGCGTCACCTCTTTCTTCTTGAAAGGGAGAAGGCGTATTTCTTTTTGCAATGCTGCGACATACCGCTCTTCATTTTCCCGTTTTCTGTTGAGCACCACTGAACAGCCGCAATAGAGACACATCGAATGGCAAAAGGGGACATGGATGTAGACGCTGACCGACTGCCCCTCGATGCGGGACAGATGTTCTACATAATCTGCTTCGGCAAGGGAATACCACAGAGGCGCTGTAGGATAGCTTGTATACCGTGGAAGCGGTTTGTCATAAACCTTAAGATCCGTGAGCAGATTTGACAAGACGAATCACCTCTTGCAGTGAAGCAACTGGCGTTTCTGGTAACACCCCATGCCCCAAATTAAATATGAAGGCCCTATCCCCTTCTCTCTCGTTCAAAATACGTTCAACTTCCCCTTTTAGTCCATGCGGCGACAATAGTGCAGCAGGGTCTAAATTCCCTTGCAAAACCATGTGGGGGAACATATCTCTCACTTTTTGTAAATCTACAGTGTGATCGATGCTCAAGCCGGTCGGTTCCAACTTGCCAAGCGCAGGATAATGGTGTCCCCGCGCAAAGAGCAATAAAGGTACCTGCCACCGTTTGACCTCTTCGACGATGAGGCGCAAATGGGGAATCACATGTTGATTCATCTGATAAGGTGAAAGGTGTGAAGCCCATGTTTCAAATATTTGAAGAGCATCGGCCCCTGCATCAAACTGGATCTTTAAATAGCGGATCGTGTCTCGTGTGAGCCGTTCCATCAAAGCGGCAAAAGCACGCGGGTCGTCCAACATGAAACATTTGGTTTTTTTCAATTCCCCTACATGTCCACCTTCAATAAGGTAAGAGGCCAGTGTAAAAGGACCGCCTGCAAAACCGATGACCGGCAACGGGCTTTCGTGCTTCACCCGTCTGATAGCCTCAGGAAGGAAAGAGAGCGCTTCTAAGTTGAGAGGAAAAAGGTCATCCACTCCGCCGGTACGCTCGATAGGATGTTCAATCCTTGGGCCCACCCCTTCAGGATAAGACAACCCAACCCCATAAGTTTCTAAAGGAATTAAAATATCAGAAAATATGACCAAGGCATCCACACCGAGCTGTTCCGGCATCAATGTGACAGCAGCGGCAAGGGCAGGATCGTGGCAAATTTCTAAAAACGAGTGCTCCTCTCTTAGTTTACGAAAGGGAGGCAATGCACGTCCCGCCTGACGCATGAACCAAACAGGCGGTCTGCCTGTCCGTTCGCCATAAAGGGCTTGTAAGAGAGGAGAAGGTTTCATTTTAACAACCTATCGGTAATGGCTTCTTTGGTAAATCCGAAAGCTTTCGCTAACTCTTTGTCTGGCGCAGAGGCTCCGAAGTGGTCGATCCCTATGGCAACACCATCGAGTCCGATGAAATGGGCCCAACCAAAAGTGGTTCCGGCTTCAATACTGACCCTTTTTGCCTTTCCTAACACTTCATCTTGATAGCTCTTGCTTTGCCCATCAAACAGTTGCCAGCAAGGTAGCGAGACAACGCGTGTCCCTTTCCCTTTTGATTCCAACAGTTGAGCAGTCTCAAGTGCTAATGAAACCTCTGAACCTGTTGCAATCAAAGTAAAGGCATGCCCGTTTTCTTCTTTTTTAAGGACATAGCCCCCTTTAAGAGCCCCTTCAATGGAAGAGTGTTGTAAAATTGGCAGATTTTGGCGGGACAGGGCAAAAGCTGTTGGCCCTTGATAAGTTAAAGCAGAGACCCAAGCCGCAATTAATTCATTGGGGTCGGCGGGGCGGAACAGATGGAGGTTCGGAATCGTCCGCAACGAAGCGAGTTGTTCAATCGGTTGGTGAGTCGGCCCGTCTTCTCCCAAGAAGATCGAATCGTGGGTAAAGTGGTAGACGACTCGCAGCTTCATCAAACTGGCCAGACGGATCGCGTTTCTCATGTAGTCTGAGAAGGTCAAGAAAGTCCCTACAAACGGGATGATCATCCCTGTTTCGTAAAGCCCGGAAGCCATCGCTGCCATTCCAAACTCTCTGACACCAAATTTGATGTTTCTTCCTTCAAAATGGTCTTTAGTCACTGCAGGGAAAACTTTCATCCAGGTCATGTCAGAACCTGAAAGGTCGGCAGAACCTCCGTAGACGAAGGGAAGTTCCTTGCCTATGACCTGCAACAATTCTTGCGACCCTTTACGTGTCGAAATAGCAGCAGGAAACGGAACTTGCTTCAACAATTCGATCATGTTGTCCGGAAGCTTTTTTTGCGCCATTTGATCAAATTTCTTCCGCAATTCAGGATGAGCTTTTGACCACACTTCAAATTTATCTTTCCACTCAGTTTCTTTTTGGCGATCGTTTTTGAGTTTTTGATCGAAAAACGATGTGACTGAAGGTGGGACAAAAAATGGTTCCCCATTTATTCCCAAAGCAGCTTTTGTCAACAATGTTTCTTCTTTTCCAAGAGGAGAGCCATGTATTTTAAAAGTACCTGCTCTATTGGGAGATCCTTTTCCGATAGTCGTCTTTGCAATGATAATGATAGGCCGCTTTTGGTCTTTCAAAGCCTTTGAAAAAGTTTGGTGAAGGTCATCGAGTTCATGACCATCCACTTCATACACATCCCAACCATAAGCTTTATATCGCTCGGCTGTATTTTCGGAGCAAGAATCGCTTAAAGGGCCATCTAAAGAGACTTTATTGGCATCGTAAATCACAACCAAGTTATCAAGGCAAAGGTGACCTGCTAAAGAAGAAACTTCAGACGAGATCCCCTCCATGATGCAACCGTCGCCTACCAAGGTATAAACTTTGGCATCAAATACTTTAAATTCTGGTGTGTTGAACTGTGCGCCCAAAAGCTTTAGTCCAAGGGCTTGACCAACAGCATTCCCAATCCCTTGACCTAAAGGACCAGTCGTTGTCTCAACACCATCTGTTTCAAACGATTCAGGGTGGCCTGGTGTATGAGAACCTAATTGTCGAAACTTTTTGATCTCGTCTAAAGAAAGGTCGAACCCTGCCAAATGAAGAACGCTGTAAAGCAACATCGACCCATGCCCCGCAGACAAGATGAAGCGGTCTCTGTTCATCCATTTAGAATTTTTGGGATTATGTTTTAAAAGATTTCCATACAAATAAGCGCCTATCTCTGCGCAACCTAGCGGAAGGCCCGGATGGCCGGAATTTGCCGCTTCCACTGCGTCGATGGAGAGGTGACGGATCGTTTTCGCTATTTCTTCTAGTTGTTTCTTTAAATCAAGGGTCAAGTTTTCCATAGGCCATCCATTCTATCCCCCCTCCCCCTTTTCTAAGAAGTGAAAGCAAAAATTAAATGACCACTCCTCAAAACCCAACCCTTTTTACTCCGCAGCGCGTTTGGAGTGCCTGCTCCTGATAAAACGCACTTCGTGCGTTTCTTTTGGTTCGAATCTTTCTCTGCATCTTCTCATCGTTGCTTCGCAACTTCCGGTCAGGGAGGGGCTTTTGGCAGTGGCTTATAATCGCCTGGCCGGCTTCCTTTAGAATGTAACTATCTTATTTACAACCTATTGAAAGTTTAAAGCTATATTGATGGGCTATACCGCCTTTATACACTTTAAATAGTGGATCAATACCCTCTTAATAGAAAGGAACTACTTTTAGGATGATGACCGTGGAGGTGATCATGACGATTGATTTTTCCAATCCAAACATCCAGCAATTCATTCATAATCCTACTTCCTATTTGAGAGGAGAAGGGGATCTTCTAACACGCATCAAGGCATTATCTAGCGCAGTCATCACTCCCAACAGCAATGAGGTCAATATCCCTCAGCCCCTCCCACAGAGTTTTTTAAGAACAATAGGAGAGATTGTTTTTAATCGTAATTCTGAGGAAGAGGCTGGAAAAACCAACGTTGAAGGCGTCTCCATGAAAATATTCATGAACTCGCTTGGCCTGCCTTTTCAAGACTTTTATCATGCTTCAATTTTGAGGAGGTGTTTATTGCGAATCCCCGAAACTAGTTTAAACAAAGAAGTCGTACTGGCTGCAAATAGGGTTTGTATGAGCCTTATAGCTCAACAAGTAGCGTCTCATTATATGGAATATTTGCTTCTGGAAAAAATACCTGAGGATGAACTCGCGTCTGTTCTTACGATGACGGCTCCCTATTTTGACTTTAAGAATAGCCGTGAACACATATCTTATATTATAGACGCAATTCTAGGCATTCCCAAGGAACAAAGGAATGATGTACTGAAAGCTGCTAACTCTCAATTGAAGAATGTCAGAAATCGCGATCATGCTCGCCACATCGTCCAACTAGCATCCTTATTAGATCAATTAGATAAAGGTTTCAACCCACCTCAAGACATCTTGTCCGAGTTGTCTCCAAGAGCTACGAAAGAGCTGTTCCCAGAATTAGATAAAGGCTTCAATCCACCTCAAAACTCCTTATTCAAGCTGTCTCCAAGGGCTACGCTGGAGCTGTTCAAAGTTGCTGCCCGAGATTTGGACGAAAAAGAGGTGAAAGATCCCAGGCTGTTGATCGCTAAAGCCCTCCATCAATGGTCAAAAACAGGAGCAGATGAATGGAAGTTGCTAATAATTGCGAATGAAGGAAAAGAGGCTGTATTGTCTCCCGCAATGGCATTAGCACTTCTCAATGGTTCAAAAGAGATCACCTGGGACGAGCTGACGAAAGAAGAGCGAACAATTGAGTGCACATTGGAAGGGGAAACAGAGATAGCCTCCCTTTTTGGCGCTGATCAAAAACTGCTTGCCGACAATTCAAATTATTTTTCTACCTATTTTTCGGGAACTATGCAAGCATTGCCTCTACAAGACGTCTCTGCCGATGCTGTCCTAGATCTTCTTAGATATCTTGCTGATCCCTTTTTGGAATTTACAGATGTAAACAACGCGATCGACATCATTGCGACGGCAGATTACTTCCAAGCGCCCACCCTGGTAGACCGCGCTGTCACCTGGTTAAACAACCATTTTTCCTCTCTTAAAACAGACGAAGAAAGGGAAGCATTCATCCAGACCCTGCTTGAGGAAGACTCACTGATCAGAAACCTTCCGGTCTTGAAAAAAATTGAGGCCGGCGACACCTATAAGGAACAGGTAGAAGAACGGTTCAAGTCCTAAAGGGCCTGCTCATGATAAAACGCACGAAGTGCGTTTTTTTTAGTTCGAATTTTTCCTTGTTTATCTAAAAACGTAGCTTAGGGCCACGCTCTTACTAACTTAAAGCTTCCTTCAGTTCATTTTGCAATGACTGAACGCGAGCTTGAAGTTCTTTTTCAGAAAGAGGAGAAGAGCCAATAAGCATATTTTTTAAAATAGTCAACTTACCGAAAAGTTCTTGGGTTTTCGTAGCTGCAAAGATGAGATGCTCGTGCCAATGGGGCACCGATTGCCCAGCCTCAGCACCTGTTTTATCAAAAAGGTAAGCAGTGTGACAGCCTTTATCTTTGTAAAAGCTGATCAACTTTTGCGATAACTGCATGGCTTCCAAATATTCTGTTTCTGTTAAATCAGAAAATTTTAAACGGTGTAGCTTCGGGACTATCAAGAAATGGAGCTTCTCTTCACCAATTCCTATAGGGGCATAATCATAAAGGACATTTACTTCCTTCCCTTCAAAAACTAGTTGCTTGTCGATAACTTTTTGATTACAAAATGCATCGTTTCCTTGAGCAATTTTTGTGATAGATTCAATTTGATTAGTGAGGGGCTGGAGAAAAAAATCTTTAACGATCCTACGCCGTTCAACTTCAGGTAAGCACCGGCTTCCAAAAGCAATGTTCCATAAGACTTTGAACTGCTTCCAAAATTTCCATCCATCCTTTGGATACGGAACAATTTCCCAGCTAAATATAGACTTGGAATGATTCGATTCCTTCCCGTAAATAAGGTAGTCAGTGATCCCCTTCTTCTCCCAAATCCGAACAATTTTTTGAAGAAGCTCGTATGTTTCTAGTTCGTTGAAGTCACTCCATTCAGAGAAACTTTCAGCATGCGAATGAGGAACAATTTTTAGAGAACCCAAGGCAAGCGGACATTCGGGAACAATCACTTTCATTGTTTTGCCTGCATAAATGATAGCTTCATAGCAAGTCAAACACTCCGTTCTGTCAAAGAACGGGGAAACCAATTCTACATTTTCACAAGACAGCAACAATTTCTAATTTACCTCAGCGCAGTTAAGGCCTAAGTATATCAAACTACGCTACGACTTAAAAGAGCCGGGCCTTTTCATTTTCGGGCAAGGGCACGGGCAAGGGTTGAATTTGTGGGTAATAGAATGAGGGCACGGGGAAAAGTGGAGCTTGCTATAAATGGAGGAATCCCTATCCTCTGGATGAGATAGAGAATATAATTTATAATAGACGCTTATGGATCCCATGCTTTGGGTTGCCCTCTTTTCTGCATTCTGCAGAGGGGGTGTCAACCTTATCGACCGCTACCTTTTAGGAATGAAAACAAAAGATTTGTTCCTCAACGCCCTTTTCAATGTCACCCTCCCCTTTATCCTTTGCCTGGTCATTTCGCTCATCTTTTTTCCGGTGCAAAACTTTCTCGACCTCTTTTTGCAGCCGGGACCTTGGATTTTTGCTTTAGCCATACAGCTGGCCTCCTATAGTTTTTCCTTTGCTTTTAAGCATATGGAAATCACACGGGTGATGATCCTGTCAAAAATTGGAGAGGTATTGATTCCTCTTTGTTTGCTGCCGATCACTGGAGCCTGGAGTGAGAGGGAATATCTTTTTTACGCTGCCTCCCTTCTTGCCTTTTGCCCCCTGTTTATCCGCAATGGCAACTTTTTCAAACATATTCCTTGGATCTCGCTGATCACCATCGCTTTTGCCATCAACTTTCAAGCCGTCGTGTTTGTCTTTTTGCCAAAAGACGGAGGCATACAAACTGTTGAGGCGTTTTGGCTGCTAAACAATGCCATCTTAGGCTGCCGGGTGGTCTATTCGTTCATTCCCCTTCTGTTCAAAGCCAAACACCCGGCTCTTTGGATGGCCGAGGTGATGGCGACAATGAATATTCCGATGACCCTTCTTCGGACATTTGCCTTCCTGTTCACCCAAGGGGCTTTTCTCCTTGCGCTTGGGCAGCCACATTCCTATTTAACATGGCCTATTCTGAACTGCACCCCATTGATTGCATCATTAGGAGGGTATTTCATTTTAAAAGAAGAACTTAGAAAATCTGAGATTTCAGCACTTTGCCTATTAACGGCAGTGCTCATCTGGATCAAATGAGTAGTTTAACGCCTTTAGTCTTTGTGGGGATCGATGTGATCCATCAAACACAAAACCCTGGATGGATGACTCTTGGCCGTGTGATTGATGGGTGGTTTGGGAATCCGGCTTTACGAAATGCAGCTCTTATCATCGCTTTAACTGCTATCTACGCTAAAACGATGGAGTCAGTAAAAAACGTTCAAAACTCTCAAAAAGCTGTACATCAAGTGAGTGACGCAGATTATAGCTCTCCCCGTTTTTCCTCGGTCACCGCAGAGATAGGCTTAAGTTTGAAAAAATTTAGCGCTATCGGCGTCAATGCATTAGGAGTGGCTTACAACTTCGGCGAGGCGCTAGCCCTCCTCTCTGCAGGCGGGGAAGATGCCACACAAAAAATTTTTGTCCACGGCAAATCCCTTTTATCCTCGCAACCGGCACCCACCAAAGTTCCTTGGGACCATTTGAAAGACTTCGGATTTAAATTTTCGACTGAGGAACGGGAAGCGGTCGACCGCTTCCTTGAAAAAGACGCCTTTTTCAACGCCCCGCCTCCCCCTTTAAGCTTTTGGGATGACGACCCACCAATCACGGGATTTTCCTTAACAAAAGAACAAATCGAATAACGATTCCGCTCATCACACCAATAAATTTAACAGGGTGAACAGGATGACCAGGATAAGCTTCGCCACCAATAGGCGCTAATTAAATGAAGCCTTTTTTTGCTCTTTATTTACCACTCTAGAGTGAAATTAGGCAGAGCTTATCCTGGTCATCCTGTTCACCCTGTTAAATTTATAGGATGTTTTTCCTTAGGTTGATGCTTCTGTCCGTGCATTCTGTTCACTCTGTTATTTTTCGTTTGCTTGCGATACAATTTCTCCTATGGACAGCCAAAAAACTCGGGAGAATTATCTCCACTATTTCCAAGAGCGTGGACATACGCTTCTTCCCTCTTCTCCTCTTTTGCCGCATGACGACCCAACTTTGTTGTTTACCAATGCAGGAATGAATCAATTTAAAGATTTATTTTTGGGACATCGTCAAGCCTCTTACAAGAGGGCCGTGACAAGCCAAAAATGTTTACGGGTCGGGGGCAAACACAACGACTTAGAAAACGTAGGTCATACCGCAAGGCACCTCACCTTCTTTGAAATGTTGGGCAACTTCTCGTTTGGCGATTATTTCAAAGAGGCTGCCATTGCCTACGCTTGGGAAGTAGCTACTGAAATTTTCGGCTTTCCTGCAGAAAAAATTTGGCCTTCAGTTTTTGAAACCGATGAAGAGGCTTTTAAGCTTTGGACCCGTTATGTCCCTGCCTCCCGCATCGTCAGAATGGGAGAAAAAGACAACTTCTGGGCGATGGGTGAAACCGGCCCATGCGGTCCATGCTCCGAGCTTTATCTCGACAGAGGTGACGCTTATGGTTCCGGGACCTCTCCTAAAGATGACCCAACAGGCGATCGGTTCATCGAGTTTTGGAACTTGGTGTTCATGCAGTACAACCGGACGCAGGATGGCGTTTTACACCCCCTTCCAAACCCTTCCATCGACACCGGTAGTGGCCTTGAAAGAGTCATGATGCTCAAGAGCGGTGTTGACACTGTTTTTGAAACAGATATTTTGCGCAGTTTAATTAACGGAATTGAAAAGCACTCCGGCCTTGTCTACAAAGCCGATGACGATAAATTAGCTCCTGCTTTCCGTGTGATCGCCGACCATCTAAGAACACTATCTTTTGCTATTGCAGACGGGGTTCAGCCCGGCAACGTCGACCGGGGCTATGTCTTACGTAAAGTGTTGAGACGGGCCGTACGTTATGGAAAAAATTTAGGCTTCGAAAAACCTTTCCTAGCCGACATTTTGCCTACTTTAGTTGCAGAGATGGGCGAAGACTATCCTGAACTTAAAAAACACCAGTCGATCATCGCCGACGTATTGACACAAGAAGAAGAAGGTTTTTTCCGCACCCTCAAGCGAGGCGGCAACCTCTTACGAGAAGTGATCGAAAATGCCGGTGCCTCTCATCTGATTTCGGGCTCTGATGCTTTTAAGCTTAAAGATACTTACGGCCTGCCGGTTGATGAGATCGTCCTTTTAGCCAAAGATAGTAACCTTAAAGTAGACCTAGATGGGTTTGCCGTGCTTGAAAAAGAGGCACGTGAAAGGTCGAAACAAAGCCAAAAGACAACCAGCCAAGAAGTTTCATCCCAGGTCTACCAACAGCTTCTGAATAAAGCAGGGGCGACCACCTTCACCGGTTATGGTCACGACCACTCGACAGGAAAAATTGTCGCTTTGATGAAAAACGGAGAGCTTGTCGATCGCCTTTCAGAAGGGGATGAAGGGGCCGTTTTGCTTGATCAAACCCCTTTTTATGCAGAGATGGGTGGACAATCGGGCGATAAAGGGTTGCTTGAATGCAAAACCGGACGTTTTCAAGTTCAGACGACAAAATCCCCCTTTACAGGTTTAACTTTCCACTACGGCGTCATGAAAGAGGGCTCTTTAGAGGCTAATGAAACCATCTCTGCTACGCTTGATGCCCAAAATCGTCGAAAAGTGGAAAAAAACCACTCGGCAACTCATCTGCTTCACTATGCGTTGGCTCAAGTGTTGGGCGACCACATCAAACAGGCCGGTTCTTTGGTAGAAGGAGAACGGTTCCGTTTCGACTTCAACCACCATAAACCGTTGACCTCCGAAGAAATTGCCTCTATTGAAGGGATCATCAATCGGCTGATTTTGCAAAACGTTCCTGTTAAAACGGAAGAATTAGCCTACAATGCTGTCAAAGGACGTTCTGATATTAAGCAATTTTTTGGCGAAAAGTATGGTGAAAAAGTTCGTGTTGTCCAAATGGGCCCTTCAATCGAACTGTGCGGGGGAACACACGCCCAATCAACGGGGACTTTAGGCCTTTTAAAAATTGTAAAAGAGGGGAGCATCGCTTCCGGCGTCCGCCGGATCGAAGCGGTGACCGGAGAAGAAGCCCTGTTGCACTACCGCAATGCAGAGGCAACCCTTCTTGCCCTTGAAGAGTTGTTGAAAGGGTCTGGTCCAACACTCGTCACCAAAGTAAAATCGCTGCTTGAGGAAAACAAAAATCTTCAAAAAGATTTAAAAGAGGCTAAGCGATTGGAATTAAAAAACCTGCTTCAAGCTTTGCCTGCTCAAAAAACTCTTGTTACCACGTTTGACGTTTCTCAAGACGAATTGAAAGAGGTGGCCGAACTTTTAGCTACTGATCAACGTTTCCAAGCTTTTTTGATCACAACAAAAGAGGGGCAAGTTTCTCCCCTCATCTTAAGGATCAACGAAGAGTTGGTTGCAAAAGGGCACAACGCCGCCGATCTCCTCAAAAAAGTAGCTGCGGTCGTCGACGGCAGCGCGGGTGGACGCCCAAACCTTGCCCAGGGTGTGATGAAGAATCGGGGCCGCTTTGAAGAGGCTTCCAAACTGTTTTTGAGCCTCATCGAATGATTTTTCATTTCACCACAGAGGCACTGAGATCACAGAGAAAGATTGAGAGCAGTGAGTGTATTGCTCGTAGGAAGCATCCTTCTTTCTTTGTGCCTTCGTGTCTTTGTGTTCCAACCATTTTAAAAAAATTAAACACGAAGACACAAAGACACGAAGATAAAGATACACAAAGAAAAAAAGTTAAAATGTATAGCAGCAGTCTCTCTCATTGCTCTCATATTTCCTCTGTGATCTCTGTGCCTCTGTGGTTTATTTTAATGAGTTGCAGATGAAGGAAGCGATCCTGGCTGGTCAATCGGTTGTCATTTCAGACCTTTGGAGCACTCCGAAGGCCTTATTGGCAGCCCTTGCTTATGACTTGACAGACAGACCTGTATTGATCGTCTCCAATTTGGGCGACAAAGAGGGCGGGATGCTTCTAGATCTCCCCTATTTTGCTTCTTGCCCTATTTTGGAATTGCCGGCCTGGGAAACGTTGCCGACAGAAGAGATTTCCCCTTCGGCCGACGTGGTCGGCGAGCGCTTTGAAGTGCTTAAAAAAATTGCCAAAGACCCAAAGCCGCTTGTGGTGACCAATTTGCAAGGTCTTTTGCAAAAAGTACTGCCCCGTCACAAGCTTTCTACTCTTGAGCTTCCAATTAAAACGGGACAAGAACTAGATGAAAAGGCCTTTGTCGAGACGCTGCAACGCTTTGGTTACCAAGAGGTCCTTTTAACCGCCGACAAGGGCGAATTTTCTCGCCGACGTGGGGTTATCGACCTTTTCCCAAGTACATGCGCCGACCCTATCCGGATGGAATTTTGGGAAGGGAAGGTTGAATCGATCCGTCGGTTTGATCCACTTGGCCAACGTTCGATTGAAAAACTGCCCTCTTTTACCCTCTTTCCTGCCATCGAGCGAGAAATGTTGAATAAAGGGGATGAGGTATCGCTGCTTCATAGCTTTCAAAAGCCTCCACTGATTATTTTCGATGACATTGAGGAGATGGAAGAAAGATGGGTGCAACTTAAAAGCTTGATTGGGCCCTCACCGGTTCACCTGATTACCTTTGAACAGTTTCTGAACGAAGCCAATGACCTGCAGAAAATTTTTCTGACAGATCAATCGTTAGAAGCCTTGTCAACTGTACAACGGCGTGCCAGCCAGGTGACTTTCGAGGCCTTTGGCCGCCCTTTTACCGCCTTTGCCTATCACCACCCTTACCAACGACTGCGCGATTTTTTAGCAGTCGATGAAGATGTCGCGGGAGACCGGCTTTTAACTGACCTCCTTTCCCCTCCTGCCCCTATTTCGATTACCTTCCTTACCGAGAGCGACCGAGAGGATAAGCTACTTGGAGAAGCTTTTTGTTCTTTATCTCCAAAAATGCCCTACACTTTTAACAGAGGCTATTTATCGGAAGGGCTCGTCGACGGCAAAAAGGGAGATGTTCTTTTCCCTTTTGCCGAGTGGACCAATCGACCAAAGATCCGAAGGAAAAGGCAAAGGTCAACCCGCCATTCAAACGAGCTTCTACTGGAAGAATTTGATCCGGGCGACTTGGTGGTCCACCTTAACCATGGGATTGGAAAGTTTATAGGGTTTGCAAAACAGCCGAACCATGAAGGAGTCGAAACCGAATTTTTGATTCTGGAATATGCTCAAGCAGGAAAACTTTACGTTCCCCTCCATCAGTCTCACCTCGTTTCTCGCTATATCGGTGTTGATCAATCGACTCCTCGCCTTTCTGAAATTGGCTCTCCCAAATGGAGACATATCAAAGAAAAAACAGAGCGTGAAATTTTTGGTTATGCCAACGATCTGCTCCAGCTCTATGCCAAAAGGGAAATTGAAGGGGGTTTTGCCTTCCCGCCGGATGATGAAGAGATGATCGCTTTTGAACATGCGTTCCCCTACATCGAGACAGAAGATCAGCTATCTGCGATTGCCGACATCAAAAAGGATATGCAGGATCCCGAACCGATGGATCGGTTGATTTCAGGCGATGTAGGGTATGGAAAAACAGAAGTAGCGATGCGGGCCGCTTTCAAGGCTATAGAAGGGGGCAAACAGGTCGCCGTCCTAGTTCCTACTACCCTTCTGGCTCTGCAACATTACGAAAACTTCACCGAAAGGATGTTGGGCTTTCCCCTCCGTGTGGCCCATCTGTCCCGCTTTGTTAAGCCCAAAGAGCGAAAAGAGATCATCGAATCGGTAAAAAAGGGGTCGATCGACATTCTGATCGGCACACACCGGATCATTGGGGAAGATATCGGCTTTAAAGATCTTGGTCTTGTAATCATCGATGAAGAGCAACGGTTTGGGGTCAAAGCCAAAGAGCACCTCAAAAAAATGCGGGCAGGCGTCGATTGTTTAACCCTTTCCGCCACCCCGATTCCCCGCACTCTCTACATGAGCCTCATTGGGGTGCGTGATATTTCTGAAATTAAGACCCCTCCGCAAGACCGGCTGCCGATCCAATCGTTTTTGGTCGAACCAAACGACATCATGATTCAAACAGCGTTAAGGAGGGAGCTTAACCGGGGTGGACAGGCCTATTTCATCCACAATAGGGTGGAAACCATTTTTGATGTGGCAGCCCACTTAAAAAAATTGGTTCCTGAAGCCAGAATCATCGTTGGACATGGTCAGTTATCAAACGACGAGATCGATCAAATTTTCCACACCTTCAAAAAAGGTGATGCCGACATTTTGGTCTCCACAACCATTGTAGAAAGCGGCATTGACATCCCCAATGCTAATACTATCATTATCGACCGAGCAGACACATTTGGAATTGCCGACCTTTATCAACTGAGAGGAAGAGTTGGAAGATGGAACAGAAAGGCTTTTTGTTACTTTTTTGTCCGCAAAATCGAGCGGTTACCTGAAATTTCCAAAAAACGGTTGGATGCTTTAGTCAACACCTCTGGACATGGAGGAGGATTAAAAGTAGCCTTGCGAGATTTAGAACTTCGAGGAGCCGGCGACCTTCTAGGCACAGAGCAGTCGGGCGATGTCTCGTCTGTTGGCTTTCACCTCTATTGCAAATTATTGAAACGGACCATCCACGCCCTAAAAGGGGAAGGCCCAAAAAGCTTGATCGACTGCAAAGTCGATACCTCTTTGAACGCCAAATTGCCGGAGCTTTATGTCCCCAATGTTACCCTTCGGCTCGACCTCTACCGAAGACTTGGCGACGCGGTTGCGATCAACGAAATTGATTCGATCGGAGAAGAGCTTGCTGACCGTTTTGGTCCACTGCCTTCAGAGGCCGAATGGCTCTTGGCCCTTTCTAAAGCGAGAGTTTTTGGCGCAACACGCAAATGTCCTTTGATCAAAATTGAAAAATTCACCATTACTGCTCAGAAAAAAGTGGGGAAAGATCTAGTTGACCGGAAAACTTTCTTACCTAAAGCCATGACCCCCGCTTCTCTCGTGGCCGCCATCGACCAACTCACTTCATAAAATCTTAACATTTATTTGTGAGAATGTTGACTTCTAAAAAAAAGGACTTTCAAATGAGAATCGAAAAAGCTGAACTTATCGATACAGTTGTAGATGGGGGTAGAACCCATTTTGCGATCAATGGCGACTACGCAGGTAGCATCGACACCTATAATAATGCACTAACACAAGCCGGCGCTTACATCCTTGGCAAAGCTGTCACCATCACAGTGAATGGCGAAAAGGTCTATGCCAACATCAATAGCGTCCGTGAGTTCATGCTCAAAAATCAGGCCGATGACTTCCGTTCCCTTCAAGAGCTGAGCTACAAAGATCTCTCTAGCTATCAGTTTAGAGTGCTCCCTTTATATGGCGAAAAACGGTTCATGAGAGGCAACATCAGCCAATACACAAAGGACATCCTTTCAAAAGAACTATTTAAAGCGATCGCTACCGACAATCCCTCTCTTGCAGAAAAGAAGATCCGCCAAGGGGCAGAGCTCAACACCCATGCGTGGCTCAACGAAGACACAGGTGAATTTTTCTTTACAAAGCATTTTGCCCCTCGTCTGCCGGAAAGATCTCTCCAACCGCAACGATTCATCGAAGCAACCCCTTTTCTTTTAGCTCTTCGCTTGAATCAATTCAGTGTAGCAACCCTGATCTTTGATCAGATGGGCGATAGATCTCTCGTAGGCCAGACCCTTGTCTTCAGACGAGAATTACTCGATACAAAATCTCACTGGAATTTGATGCCTACCACTCGTTACGAAACGATTGAAGAAAAGCTGGAAGATGGCAGCAAGCGAACAACAATCGTCGCAAAGCCGGGGTTTGATGTGCACACTTCTCAAACCAATATTTTCCTCGACCGATATGATGAGCGCAATCTCATGGTGTACAACCAGATGAACGGCCAACTGGAGTATGATCCTCAAGCATCCATCCACACTCAATGGGACCGCAACAACCTCACCGGCATCATCCCTGTGTGGTA
The DNA here is from genome assembly GCA_963765145.1 of Parachlamydiales bacterium. Lineage (GTDB taxonomy): Bacteria > Chlamydiota > Chlamydiia > Chlamydiales > JAJFMK01 > JAGVKY01. The sequence continues at coordinate 10,580 of CAVXVG010000005.1, read as the reverse complement.
ACCCCACCCCACGCGCTAGCGTTTGGAGCAAGGAAGAGACTGCCGTCCCTAAGATCATGAAGTAAGTTTTCATACTCTCTGTGATCTCTCGAGTCCTCTGTGGTTATAAAAATTTAAAGATATTTCAACCACAGAGGACTCGAGAGATCACAGAGAGTATTTCTTAAGTTTAAGAGAATTGTGTTTTAAGAGACTTACTCAGGAGTGCTCGAACTCTTGTTGCGCTTTCACTCTTTGAAAGTCAAAGCGCAACAAGAGTTCGAGCACTCCAAACGCGTTGCGAAGTAAAAATCAATTTATTTTTAAATAGAATGTCTATAAAATAGAATATATGTCTTTTCTTGCTACAATATTAAATCCGTTTTTCAATGCTTTAAGTAAATTGGAATCATCTAACTCTAGAAGCTATCTACCCAAGCTCGATGAAAAAATTTATGACTTGATCACTACCGGCTTGGTCCGCGACCTTACAGTAGATGCTTACACATGTTCCTGTCATGCTGACCTAATAACTCCTGATCAGCAGCAATCTGTACGCATGATAAGATCTTTTTCAGGGATGGTTCAGATCAATGCATCCAGTGTAACGGCATTCATGAAAACCACTGCACTTCTCATGAAAATTCAACCGCCTGCTGAGAAAGACGAGACTCCTAAAAGAATTTTCATACTCTCTGAAAAATTGACAGAAGAACAGCAAGTGTTAGTTAGATGGAAGCTTAAATCTGTGTACGACCGATATGCCTGCATTGCTGAGTGTACAGCCGACAAGCATAAATTTGACAGGGTAGGTTCTGGAACTTACCTGATTTTGCCAGAAAGTTTTAAAAAAAAGCTTTCTTATGCCTACATTACCGAGAAGGGAAATGAGGTGTTAAAAACACTGCAACAAGAGATGGACGAAGCTGAAAGATTTCCTCCGATTCCAGAAAAACTCGATCATTTACCAGGAATGAAAGAGCTGAGGGAAGCGCAAGCAGATGGCCCTCTTCGCCTCGGTGGTCATTATGTCGACCACGGAGAACAAACGATTTCTACAGAGAACTTTTTACCTCTCATTAGTTCAGAAATGCAAACACTTCTGAGCCTTGGACTCGTTCGCGAAATAACTGACACAACAGAAGCAAATGAAGCGACTCCTGAAAGAACTAAGTTCTACAATGATGCCAAGAAGATTGTCGAAGCGCTACGCCAAAACACACGCGATTTACCTACCCTCTATATGGAAGACTATTACGCTGTAAGTCTTACACCCTCAGGAGGCTCAGTATCTTCTAAAAGAAAATTGCTTATTAATGATGTCGCTTTTTTAATGAAAACATTGCCTCTGAAAGGAGAGGAAAAAGCAAAACGGATTTATGTTCTCCATGAGAGACTCAATGGGGTTGACAAACAGTTACTTACAAAGCAAATTTTCACATTAGATAAAACTGCCGCTCTTCTGGAGTCTTGGGAAAAAGTAGATTTGGAATCTTCTGATCATGCATGGAAGGCTTGCAGCTTAGAACCTGGCTCTTATGTTATTCAAGAAGTGAGAAAAAAAGAAAAAGCGACACCTCCCCCACTCAGCCAAGCAGCCCGTTCTTACATAGACAAGCTTCATAGCAAAAAGGATTATTTGCCAAGAAAAGCCGAAGAACTCCTCCCCTACGAAAAGGCGGGTCTTATTCGTGACATTACTGATGAGGCGGCTTTTTCTTCTCAGTGGAAAAAACAATCTTTTGCCCAAATGAAAATGGGTAATGGCAATGTCACCATTGCCCTACCTAATAGTGGCAAGAAATCTGCAGAAGAGGCCGTCAGAGCTGCTGCATTTTACATGAAAACCGATCGACCAAAAGAGAGTGAGTTTACAAGAAGATTTTTCTGGATTCACCCCAGCTTAACGCCAGACGAAGCTCTTCTTGTGAAAGAAGAAATCAGATCTATTTATAAGTTAAAGGCACTTTTTGTCACTTTTACAAACAACTATGGAGAGAAAAATAACGTTAACTGTATCTGCTTGCCTGAAGATCTAAAATTTAAGGCTTTCTTTAAGGCTTTAGATGAAAAGAAGCGAAAAGAGCTTCTAAGCACTACTTGAGATCACCATGCTATTCAACCTTAATAAGCTATATTCTTGGATCCCCGCCTGGCCAAACTTTAAGATCATTCCGACTAAGACTGCACCCATTCTGCCCCCTCATGTATTTACCAATGGGGTCAGCCGCTCTTTGCCGCCTGCACCCCTAGAAAAGCCCCATTATTTACCTCAGGCAGATCAGAACGCCAAAAAAGTTCTACAAAAGATGATGGATAATGGGCTCGTACGTGACCTGACAGACGAAGCATTCGAAATGGTTTCTGAAAATGAAAAAGGTCGGGAGCTTTTTCTACAATATCATTACCGAAATATGAGGATTGTTTCGTCGATGATTACCTCGTTTGAATCATTGGGACTTGAAGAGGCAAAAAATCAACTCATGACCCTTGCCTACCTGATGAAATATGAAAAGCCTGACACAAAACCAGGAGAGGATGAGATTGCCAAACGGGTTTTTCTTATTGAACCCTCTTTGCCAAATGAGGAAAAAGTCTTCTTGCGAGAGCAAATCATCTCAGCTTATGGGACTGACAAGACAGTTTTTGTCGATTTTGAGGAGACATCCCTGCAAGAGGGTGCAAAATTCAGCGCTGTTTTATTAGATGAAGATTTAAAAAACGCATTTTCCACACGCACCTTTACTCAAGAAGAACTCCCTTCGATTTCAGGCGAGTATCGGATAGAAAAACCGTCTAAAGTTGATCGCCATCCGGAAAGAATGATGGAATCGTTTTTTAAAGAGATCCTAGGTTCCCAAGCTGGCAAATCCGAAGTGGATATCAAAACCTTTACAATCGATCTTACCGAGCTTGCAGAAAAGGGGCTAATCTCTCCGGCTTATGGCCGAGAGGAAGAGATCCAGTCAATTTTTGATGACTTAGGTGGAAAGAAATTATCATCTGTTCTTCTTACAGGTCCTACAGGGTGTGGTAAAACGCAAATCGCCAGAGAAATTGCCCGAAGAATTCATGAAGGTAAAGCCCCTGACAATATGAAAGGACGAAGGGTCTTGTTTGTAGATACTAGCAGATTGCTCGCAAACACTCCCTATCGTGGCATGATGGAAGGAAAGATCCAAACACTTGTCGACTATGCAAAAAAGCATGCCAACGAAGTTTTGATCGTCTTTGATGAAATTTCTCAAACTTCCGATAGTCATTCGTCGCAAGAGACGACGATTGCCGATCTTTTACTGACCCACATTGACGAGGCAAACTTTCCTATGGTCGCTATGACCACCGAGTTGAAATTTGAACGTTTGGTCAAGTCAGCTCCCGACTTTGTACGCCGTTTTCAGCTTCAAAAAATCGACAGAATGACCCCCAAGCTAGCTCTTGAAGTGCTCAAGCTTGATAAAAAACGGCTTGAAGCAAGCTACTGCAAACATGAAGCCCCTTTCTCGATTACATCCGAAGCTCTGGAAGCCATTGTTTACCTCTCTTTTAAGTTCGTAAAGCATGAAGGGCTCCCCTCTTCTGCCTATAAGCTCCTCGATACTATCTGTAACCGAGCCTCAAGAGAGGGGATCACAGAAGTCACTCCAGAAGTTGTCATCAACAGGTTAGCTAAAATAGAAAAGTTGTCGGCTGAGGATGTCACACTTGAACTTGAACGATTGAAGAACGACCCACATTTAACCTTGATCGATCAAGCCTCTCTCTTGCACAAGTATGGCAAGCGTATCGCCCCATCTACCAAGACAAGTATCGATCGGACTGAAACAAACGTTGTTACAAAAGCTTTGCATTCAGATGAATACACTGCAGTGTTTGTCACCGGCCAACCACGCGTTGGAAAGACTACCTTGATCCATCAAGTTTTCAAGCAATTTCCTTCTAGAGCCACTTTAACCATCGACCTGAATGAAATTTATCAAGATATTCAAGACCGGAAAGTTCAATTAAGCGAAGTGGTCGAAGAGATTACCGACAAGGCAGAACAGTTGATTCTTTTCTTTCAAGGCACTCAATTAGCTACTAAGTTTGGATCGATCTTTCTGGATCGCATTGAAGAAAAGGTGGAATGTGGAAAGCTCTTTTTAGTCGTAGAGATGCGTGAAAATGTAGAGATTCCCCCTTTGTGGAAAAACCGCTGCCCTATAGTCGATGTGCCAAGACTTGCTGAGATCACCCAAGCAAAAACAGCCCACCAGTGGAAAAATAGGGCTCAACCGGAGCCTTCTTCTTGGAGCGCCCTCTTCTTCCGCAAAATTTCTGTCCTAACTTCCTGTCTCGAAGCCCTCTTCCACCGCATCGCCCGCCACTTTCCCTGGTAGTTTGGCCTTGCTCATTAATTTGACATATGTCAAATTGTATGCTACCCAAGAGATTGAAATGGGCGAACGTTGGCACATTCGTTTATCCAACAAAGCTGAAAAGCAGTATGAAAAACTAAAAAAAAATGGCAGGACAAAACCTTCCATTACTGATTTAGTAGATTTTTTGATCATTGAGATGGAGATAAGCGGCCCTGAAAGAATTGCATGGCCTCACTATGGGAAACTGTCAAAAGACACCTACCATTGCCATCTCAAACGGGGCAAGCCAACATTTGTTGCTTGCTGGAGAGTTGTAAGTACCAATCGGAAAGAAATAGAGGTTTTTTATGTCGGGACACATGAGGCAGCGCCATACTAGTACTCAAAGTACTATACAGATAACGATTGGGATCCCCGGAAACAAACAAATCCTTTACCAAGTACCAAACGACAAGGCAACTAAAGAAAGCCTAAAATCCTTTTTAGATCATTTAGAAGACGCAAGAAAGTCATGGGATGAGGCTAAGCCCTGGGAAGAGGTTGCCAAAGACCGTATTGAGAAACATACAAAAGCAGGTTTGGCACTAAGAGGAGCGCGCTTTCGTGAAAGCCTTTCCCAAAAAGAATTATCCGCCCTTACCAACATTTCACAAGACAATATTTCCAAGATGGAAAATGGAAAAAGGCCTGTTGGTGAAAAAACGGCAAAAAAATTAGCGACAGTCCTAAAAACAGATTATCGTGTCTTTCTTTCCACACCTGAAAAAGCAAAACCCAAAAAAAAGGTAACTAAAGGGAAAACTTGAAGGTTTGGCCATGCTCGGGGACGAGGAAGGTGTCTGGGGCACCCTACTCTTTACTATTAAATATAGTTCACTTTAATATGAAAAATAGAAGATTGGAGTTTTTATTATGAGTTTAACATTAACTAGTGATGGTTCTTATGCTCGACCAATATTGCCCACGAATCAAGAAAAGCTAAAGACTGCATGGGAAAGTACAGTTAATTCTGTAGGGAAAGATGCTGCGTCAAGAAAAATCAAAGTAGCAGTGGGAGAGTTTAAAGGCTTGCCTGACACTTTCTTGATTTCGGAAGGATACATCAAATATAACCCTGATAAGCACGTTATAGAAACTGGTATGGCGGGAGATTACCAGAGTCCAGAGAGATCAACTAATACCCTTCAAGGGAGCAACTTTGTCTTTTTGAAAAAACTCGATATTATTGCCTCAAAATTTAATAATCGAGATGAAGTTATGCAGGCTTTATTCTTAAAATTTGTGCCAAAAGCTACAGAATTCGGATCATTCGATGATTTTATTAAAAGAAATTTAGACGCGTCGTGTCTGGGTACTCTTAACAAGTATGTAGAGGGTGAACAAGTTAAGCTTGTTGACCCCGCAGCTATCTCAGACGCCCGATTGGTAGCAACTCAAGGAATTAAAGAAATCATGAGCCGTGTCACGGAAAAAAACTCGATCACTTTCACTTATGATGAAGTTGATTATAGTTTATTTAGGACGCCTAGAAGAAATGTAATTCTTCAACCAACTAATCACAAAGCGTCACAAATTCAGTCTGGTTTATTTTATAATGAACAGAAGTTTATTGACTCTAAAGATCTTGGAACGGGCGTTATTAATGCGGCTATCGATGCATTTAACGAACGTTACCCATAGCCCCAAAAAAAAGGGTAACTAAAGGGAGAACTTGAAGGTTTGGCCGTGCTCGGGGACGAGGAAGGTGTCTGGCGATAACCCGTGCTCTTGCAGGGCGGCTTTCAGACGCTCGGCAGGTTCGTGGTAGGGCTCGTCGGCTAGCTGGAAAGTACCAAAATGGTAAGCTATGCTTTTTTTGGAATGGAGGTCGAGGTGTGCTTGCAAAGCCTCTTCCGGGCACATGTGGTGTTCTTTCATAAACCAGCGGGGGGCATAAGAGCCTATCGAGATGAGAGACAGATCGAGTGAGCCAAATTTTTCGTAGATCTTCTTGAAGTCATTTGCATATCCCCCATCGCCGGCATAGAGGATTTTCCACCCCTTTTCTTGGAACAAAAAGCCGCCCCAAAGAGATTTACACCGATCAAAAAGGGTGCGGGAAGACCAATGGTGGGAAGGGGTTAAAGTGACAGGACCATACGATTCCCACCAATCCAGTTCAATGATCCCTTTCACCCCCACCTTTCGCAAAAACTTTCCGTTGTTGAGGGGGACAATGAAGGTAGGGCGATCCCTTTCCCACACTTTTTCGATCGAGGGCAAATCCATGTGGTCATAATGGTTGTGGCTGATCACCACCAAATCTATCTTTGGCAACTGTTCAAACGTTAGGCCAGGCAACCTCACCCTTTTAATCCCTAGTTTTGAAAAAGGTCCTAACGTTTCAGAAAAAACCGGGTCGATCAAAATATTGAGACTTTGAAACTGCAACAGAAAAGAGGCATGGTTGATAAAGGTCACAGCACATTCTTTCTCCTTTATCTCAAGGGGAAGCTGAGGTTGATGGGTGTTCTCAACATGTTGCCAAGGCACTTTTTTTGAAGACCACTTCCATTTAAGAACCTCTAAAAAACCATTTGGACCACCACTATGCTCCAAATTTTGAAATCTTCCTCGTTCCGAAATTGACATCTTTTTCCCTTACATATACATATAAATTTTTTGATGTTTTATCCTCTTCGCCTCTTACTTCTCTCTATGCTTGTCGGATGTTGCTGTCAGCTGCCGAGGCACCGACTTTTGTCACAAGAGGAGGTCCTAGTTGAGGAGGTAGGTCAAGCATACTCCACCGGTTTGTTTGCCGATAGTTGTTGGCCGGAAGGAAAATGGTGGAAAATTTTTCGCGACCCATGCCTGGACTATCTGATTGAAAGCGCCCTGTTTTATAACCCCAGCATGGAGATTGCTGCTTCAAAAATAAGACGGGCTCAAAGCGAAGTGAGGCTGGCGGCAAGTTCCCTTTGGCCGATTTTAAGCGGTTTTGCAGACATCATTCCGCAACTTTACACCCGAACAGGGATTTTTCCTCCTAACACGGGCCTCCCTATCCCTTTTAATTATGCCGAAACAGATCTCGATTTAAAGCTCGATTGGGATTTGGATCTTTGGGGGAAAAACCAAAATACCCTTAACAGCCAAAGAGACCTTTTCTTTGCCGAGGTTTTAAATGCCAGAACGACAGAACTGTTGCTCAGCATTGCTGTGGCCGAAAGCTATTTCACCCTGAAAACAGCCAAACAGATTGAAAACTTAGCCCAAAAAATCGTAGAAAACAGAGAGAAGAAAGAGCAGCTTGTTCAATTAAGGGTCACGCATAAGTTAGACAATATTTTATCGAGCCTTTCTTCAAGACAAGACGCGCTGAACCGGCAAAATGTGTACCAAGAGGCCAAACGAGTTCGAGAACTGCAAGAGCACCACCTTTACACCCTTGTCGCGTCGGGCGAGCCTTTACCTTCAATGGAGTGTGACTTAAACCTCGACCTATTCCCCTTTCCTCTTCCAACCTGCATCGCTTTAGATAGTTTATCCAGAAGACCCGACATCCAAGCCCAGCTGTGGAAAATCCAATCGACCGAGCATTTGGTTAAAGTGGCAAATGCCGGCTACTACCCCGACATCAACCTATCGGCCCTTGTTGGGTTGTCAACGATATTTCCGGAAAAACTATTTAACCCTGCAAGTACAACCTATTCAATCGGCCCTGCTCTCCATTTGCCCATTTTTTCTGCGGGAGAAATCGAAGCGAAAATGGACGAAGCGGCAGAAAATTTCCGAATTGAAATAGAGTTATATAACGCAAACATCTTGCAAGCACTGCAAGACGTTAAAGATGCATTCACATCGGTTGAGCGGTATAACAACAAATGGATTGCCTCCATCCAAAGAGCAGAGTCGACAAAGGCTTCCCTCAACATCTTGAAAATCCGTTTGCAAAAGTTAAGCACTGCTCTCGACTTTCTTGACCAAGAAGAAATTGAGTTAGTTGCACAGTCTGACCTCATTGCCATCGAAGCAAATCTTGTGATTTCTCTATTAGAACTTGTGAAAGCGGTGGGAGGGTAATATGACAGAAGAACCACCTAAAAAAACCAAACGGGCCGCTGTTGTGGCTGTTATTTGGGTTGTTATTGCCCTACTGTTCATCTGGTTTCTTCTCTGGTTTTTCCACTTTAGATGGAGAGAGTACACCGACGATGCCTATGTCTCAGGAAACAGAATTTTGGTTAAACCTCAAGTCGCCGGCAGCATCACTGCATTCTTTGCCGATGACAATGACCTGGTTAAAGAAGGCGACCTTCTTGTCACACTAGATAAAACCCCTTTCGAAGTGGAGCTGGCCTATCAAAAACAAAATTTGGCTCTTGCCATTCGTCAAGCAAGGGTTTTGAAAGAAAATGTAGGCGAAAAGGTGGCAGAGCTTTCTGCCAGAAAGGCAGAGCTTCAAAAGGCGCAGGACGATTTTGATAACAGACAAGCTGTCATCGCCCAACTTGCGGTTTCAGGCGAGGAGGTGCAACATGCCTCGGCTGATTTATTGGCAGCCCATGCCAATTATGAATCTGTTGAAAAGCAGCTAGAAAGCGCCATTGCAGCTTACGGTGCAGGCCCTGTTGCAGAGCACCCCACTGTTTTGGCTCAAGCTGAATTGGTCAAACGGTCCTATCTGAACCTTTGGTATTGCAATATCTGCTCTCCCGTTGATGGGTTTGTGGCAAAAAGGGCTGCACAAGTTGGTGACTGGGCCCTTCCAACCAATACTTTAATGAGCGTCGTTCCCTACGATCAGGTGTGGGTTGAGGCCAATTACAAAGAAACTCAGCTCAAATATGTCCGGATCGGTCAGCCTGTCATTGTGACGACAGATTTATATGGTTCTGGCACAGAATTTCATGGTTCAGTTCAAGGGATATCGTCAGGGACAGGAAGTGTTTTTTCTTTGATCCCTCCTCAAAATGCCACAGGCAACTGGATTAAAATTGTCCAAAGATTGCCAGTAAAAATTATATTAGATCCTGAAGAGGTCAAACGTTATCCACTAAGGTTAGGCCTTTCTACTGAGACATGGGTAAGCCTTCGAGACACAACAGGACCTGCTATTAGTTCTCATTCTCCCCGAGTGCCGATTGAAAAAACCTGGATTTTCGACGTGAATCTAGAACCGATCGAGATAGAAATTGCTCAAATCATCAAAGAAAATCTTACAGAGGTTAATGACGCCAGTCAGCAGTATCTGGGGGAGTCCACGGTTTCGCCTCTTCAGGGAATACATACTGGCAAGCTGGACACTGCACCTCTCTTTGAACAACACCCAACCTTTTTACAGGAAGGGAGCGGTCTAAAAAAAGATGGCCACATTTTGGACAGCAAAGATAGGAATATGAAAGGGGCCAGGTATGACTCATCGTCGTCGTCTAATGAACAGTGTTTCAAATAAGCGTCGGAGCCAAGTTTTTTTGTAAGACGGAGGGTGATAGGCCTCTCCCCACCCATTGATTTCGTGCATTTCGCATCCAATTATCCCTTTTCCAGGTTCAAGCGGCTCTCGGGTGAGAGGCGAATCTGGAGGGATGTCACGGTATTCCTTGGCCCACATAATTAACTTCTCTTATACTGTCATTTCTAAATAAAGGAACTGTTTTTATGGGCCAAGTCAGTACGGGCGATATCAAAGCTGGAATGAAACTAGAAGTCGATGGACAACCCTATGTTGTTGTCTCAAACGACTATGTCAAACCAGGGAAAGGGCAAGCCTTCAATAGGATTAGAATCAAACACTTGAAAAGTGGCAGAGTGATTGAAAAAACGTATAAGTCGGGCGATAAAATAGACGAGGCCGATGTTGAAGAGTTTTCAATGAGAATGCTTTACAAAGAAGGCGACAGCGCTGTTTTCATGAATGAAGCCACATTCGATCAGCTATCGATCAGTCTTGAAGCGATGGGTGATAACGCTCAGTGGCTGCTTGAAGACAAACTCTACGACATCGTCTTCAACAAAGGAGAGGCTTTAACCGTTCTGCCACCAACCTTTATGGAAATGATCGTTGTTGAAACGGCTCCGGGAGTCAGAGGTGATACAGCTTCAGGCCGCGTCATGAAGCCTGCTCTTCTTGAAAGTGGTGCGAAGGTGCAAATTCCAATCTTCGTTGACCAAGGCGAGAAAATCAAAGTCGACACCAGAACCGCCGAGTACGTAAGCCGAGCGCAAGAATAATCTCGCGAAGCGTTTGGAGTGCGA
>CAVXVG010000004.1:0-10707 GCA_963765145.1 Parachlamydiales bacterium | reverse complement strand
TCAGGCCTATCTTGAAGGTAAGATGCCGATGACAGAATTGTGCAAACTCCGCAGGGTAAGCAGAAAAACTGCTTACAAGTGGTGCAATAGATATTTAGATCATGGGCCAGAAGAAACGTTTAAGGACCTTTCAAGAGCTAGACATAACTCTAGTACTATTTATAGCGATGAGATCATTGAAGCTGAAACGTAGAAAATGGGGGCCTAAAAAGATTTTGTGGGAATTAGAAAAGATCTATCCCGACATCGATTGGCCTTCAAAAACAAGATTGTATGAAATTTTCAAAGAACATCATCTTATTAAGCCGAAGAGATTAAGGAGACGAGTTCCTGCAACACATCCGCTAGGCGAGATGATTAAATGCAATGACGTCTGGAGCGTTTTCACAGGCGAAGCCTTTTTATCTTTTACTTTTTATCAAAAGAACTTTTTTAACCGAAAAGTTGATCCTGTTCATCCTGTTAGTTTCATGTTATAACCAAAATGCCCTTAGGTTAATGCCGTAGCCTATTTAAAATAACTCTTTCTGTTCTTTGCCCATGGTCATGCGGCTGACGGGGCGGCTGGCGAGGCGTATCCCTTTAGCCGAAACTCCCTTCAGCGAAATAGTCTCGACCGGCCCCTCAATTATGGGTCGCCATTTCCCCACCGCAATCCCATCGACCCCTTGCAATAAGATAAGCGGTATTTTGGCAGAAAGGCGAACAGGCTCATCCCTTCTTCCGTCATAGGCGGGGATAAATTCCATCAAATCGGGGTTGAACAAGGCCTCTTTTGCTAATTGAGATAGCCGTGTTTCAATATAACGGCTGGCAGCAGCCGGGTCGCCTGTATACAGGTTACCAAAATTCCCCTGACGGTCTAGTAAAAAGCCTTTATTGGCCATGTGGGTCAGGGCATCGGTGATGGCGGCATCGCCGTGAGGATGCAATGCCATCGTTTGCCCAGCGACGTTTGCCACCTTGTGCAGCTTTCCATCGTCCATGGTCCATAATGTCCACAAAATGCGTCGTTGAACAGGTAGCCCAGTTTTTGTAGCTTTTTGACCACTTCGGCGATATCTCCTGGCTCTACCCCCTTCTCCTTCAACTTCTTAGCCAGTTCCAAGAAATGATACCCCTTTCTCGCCAGCATCCGCAGCGCCGTCTCAACATCTTTTATCCGTTATACGAAGGTTTACCCATTCTTTACAAGCCTCCGGATTGAAATGAAATAAAGACCTGAAATGGACAACCTCTATGGATCTTTCAATACGAGTTATAGATGGAGATTGGGCAAGGCATATCGGCATAAGGAAAAGGCTATTCCCGGGCTTCTACCCACACTTTATTGGACCAAAAGTTAGACAAGCTGTTTAAGGATGGTGAAGTTTCGCTTCAAGATGTCAGAGAAGTTGAGATCGATTTACGCGACAGGAAGATTAGGGTCTATCTGAGTGATAGCACACATGTTTCTTTAGGCGAAGAAAAAGAGGATCTGGATCCTTTATTCAGTCATTTTATCGAATATCACAAGGGGAGCGATAAAGCACAGTTTCGCCAGCTGTTCCCTCACATGGATGAAGCATCTTTGAATCAGCTGTCTGATTTCACCACCTTCAAGTTGCTTTATGAACCTTTTGGAAAAAGAGAAGATGAAGCCCTTCTGATTGGTCGCCTTTGCGCTTTTCAGGAAAAACTCAATCCCGTGGCTTTAGAGCATGCGTTACAGGCGTTTTCCAATGGAGATGAAACGCGTCGAAAAAGGACATTAGAACTTTTTGTCGCCCTTTTTTAACCGAATATGGCCCTGTTTTAGACCAACATGCCCCAAATGGAGATGATGGTGATCTTTATTTGATGTGGATCGCCTCTCAAATAGCAGGAAAAATGGATTTATCTGAAGAACAAGTAGTAGGGCTAGCTAAGCTTGGGTTTAACCCAGACCAAATCTTGGACATGACACCAGAAAAGGCCAATACTGCGATCGCTTCTCAAATTCCTCTTCCAAAGTATGAAGGTAGAGAAAATGTTTTAGAGGGGTATTTTAAAGCGATTTCTGAATCGCCGGAGAGCCCCAATAAATGTCAGGCCATGGCATTAGCAAGTGTTGCTTCTCCACGTATGGAGGCAGCGATGTCGAAAAAAGAGTTTTCCAGCGCTCCCGATTGGGAATCCTTTGTGGCTCGCCGTAAGGACATAGGAACGTTTTACCAATCAGATCAATCCCAATATGGGACCTTGATGAGCAACTTGACCCACGATCTGTCAAACAGCATAAAGCAGGGAGATACCGATGTGGAGAACTTATTATCTCGCGCTGCTATGGGAAGAAGGGCGATAGGTTATTTTTTCGATCGACCTGATCCTGACAAAATTGGACGGCTGAGAAGACCTGATGAAGACCTAGTGACTCGGGTGACAGATGACTCGCTTTATAGCAAGCTTGGAGACCGGCTATTGATGTCGTTCGAAACGTCTCTCAGGGATATTGCATCTCACGATAAGGAAGTAGGGTCCTGGATCGAGTGGGAAACGGGAACTCTCTTCCTTGTTAAAGAGATGAAAATTTTCCATGCTAATCCAGAGGAAGCGAACCTGATCATGCAGTTGGTCAAAACAGAAGTTTATCCAAAAATGCTTGCAGAGACCGATCCAGAGCGGCTGGTCGAGCTGGCAGGAGAGGCTTTCTGGCTGATTTGTCAGGCTAAACCGTGGAGTTTGGGAGATCCAAGCATTGCTGAGGTCTTTGTTAGATCGATCCTGCTGTCAAAAGGGGTAGACCTTGGGATGTGGAAACAAGGGATTGTCCCCTGGGAAGAGGCCTCTGTGGCTCGTGATGACGTCTCATTTGGAAAGATCTTCCCCACCCTATTCGAAAGGCCACCGGAAGATAATCCTCCTTCTACGCTTTACATATAATCTTTCCCCAAAAAAGAAAACTTTAGGATCGCGCGGCGTTGTTACATAATTTGGTGCCATCATGAGAAATGTAGCCTAGGCTTTATCCTGAGCTCGTTTTGCAGGACTTTAGTCCTGCTGGAAGCTTGCGGGTTAAAACCCGCAAAAACAAGCTCGAGATAAAGTCTAAGCTACAAATTATTAGAACAATTCTTTTTGTTCCTTACCCATAGTCATCCGGCTAACTGGGCGGCTGGCGAGGCGTATCCCTTTGGCTGAAACGCCCTTCAGCGAGATGGTCTCGACCGGCACCTCAATTTTGGTCAGTTTTTGCTTAGGTTTAGGTGTGAGATGAAGGGTGATCGTCGCCGACGGGTCGGTTGTGACAATCTCCGGCTTACCAGAATCAATATACTTGTAAGGTTTGTCGAGGATAAATTTTTCGACAATAAACCGCTTACCAAGAGGCAATTTAGTTTTAGGGTCTTTCCAAGCGACTGAAAAAGCTGTTTTCTTATCGGCAATCCCCACATGCAGCAATTTTTTGCCCCCATCTAAGACATATTGCTTCTCGGGGATGTTGATCACTTTGTAGCTTCCATCGTCGTACATCAGCAGGATTTTGTCGAAATTGGTGCAATCGATTTTAAAATCGCCTTGGACGGTCAGACCCAAGAAGCCAGATTTGGTATCAAAGCCGACTTTAACAGCTTTTGTAGCCACTTTTTTGGTGTCGATGGCTTCTATTGTTGCAATTTCAGTTCTTCTCGGAAATTCTTTCCCATACTTTTTAAGCAGCTCTTTTAAATACTTAATCGCTACTTTTTTGGTCTCTTTCAGGTCTTTTTGCACCTCTTTCAGCTTATCTTGCAACGCAGCCTGTTCATCTCGATTTTTCTCTTGATCGTAGGCTGAAATGCGCCTGATGGGCAATTGGAGCAGCCTTTCTTGATCCTCGCGAGTCGGTTTACGAAGCAGCTGCTTATGAAAAGGTTCAAAAGCCTTCTCCAACATGGTATGAATGGCTTCGTTGGTTTTTAACGTTTCCAACTTTTTGTAGATCTTTTCTTCTATAAAAAGGGCTTCTAAGCTTTTATAGAAGATTTTCTCTTTCAGACGACCTGCTTCGATCTCAAGCTCCATCGTGAGCAGCTCTTCTAGCCGCTTAGCATGGTGCTTCACTGTTTCCGAAATGGTCACTTCTTGGGGCAAATTATCAACAATCAAAATAGGCTGAGCATGCAGCATCACCTGACATTCGGTGAAATGGTAGAGGGCATCGACCATCTCTTGCGCATAACTACCGCGCGGCAGTTTGATCTCAATGTCGACCTCCTCAGAGGTAAAGTCATGGATCGACTCTAGTTTGATGTTCCCTTTTTTAGCTGCCTCATCGATCGATCGGATCAACGATTCAGTTGTGGTTCCATAGGGAATTTCTTTGATCGAAAGGGTTTTGGGGTCTTTGATTTCGATTTTAGCCCGAACTTTGACCTTTCCCATCCCATCATCGTAATCGGTCGGATCTAACGTTCCGCCCGTCGGAAAATCGGGAAAGAGAGAAAATTTTTTCCCTTCTAAAACAGCAATTTCGGCTTCCAGAACTTCCACAAAATTGTGAGGGAAAATATGGGTCGCCATTCCCACCGCAATCCCATCGACCCCTTGCAATAAGATAAGCGGTATTTTGGCAGAAAGGCGAACAGGCTCATCCCTTCTTCCGTCATAGGCAGGGATAAATTCCATCAAATCGGGGTTGAACAAGGTCTCTTTTGCTAATTGAGATAGCCGTGTTTCAATATAACGGCTGGCAGCAGCCGGGTCGCCTGTATACAGGTTACCAAAATTCCCCTGACGGTCTAGTAAAAAGCCTTTATTGGCCATGTGGGTCAGGGCATCGGTGATGGCGGCATCGCCGTGAGGATGCAATGCCATCGTTTGCCCGGCGACGTTGGCCACCTTGTGCAGCTTTCCATCGTCCATGGTCCATAATGTCCACAAAATGCGTCGTTGAACAGGTTTTAAACCATCATCGATATGCGGAATAGCTCTGTCCAAAATGACGTAGGAGGCATACTTTAAGTAATGATCCTTTAGAAGGAATTCGACATCTTCCATTAAATGACCTCCTCGTTAACCAAATTGTCCATGATAAAGGCTTTCCGTTGAGGGGTGTTTTTTCCCATATAAAATTCTAGGGCGGGCTTTATTTTGCCTAAGTTAGCAATCCTAACAGGTATAAGTCGGATATGTTCCCCGATAAATTGCCCGAACTCTTTAGGAGAAATTTCGCCAAGCCCTTTAAAACGGGTGATTTCGTTGTTTTTCAATTTCTTTTCAGCAGCAATTTTTTCTTCTTCAGAGTAACAGTAGACCGTTTTTTCTTTATTGCGCACTTTGAACAGAGGCGTTTCTAAAATGTACAAGTGACCGCTTGAGACGACCCCCTCAAAATAGGTGAGGTAATAGGTAATCAACAGATTACGGATGTGCATCCCGTCAACGTCGGCATCGGTCGCCAATATGATCTTGTTGTAGCGGAGGTTTTCCACCCCTTCATCTATTCCACAAGCCATCATCAAATTGAACAACTCTTCGTTCTTATACAATTGATCTTGCTTAAGTCCATGCACGTTAAGCGGCTTACCACGTAAAGAAAATACTGCCTGCGTTAGCGGATCACGAGAAGAGACGATCGAAGCACTGGCCGAATCCCCTTCTGTGATAAAAATCATCGTCCCATCGCCGTGCTTTTGATCGGCATAGTGATAGCGAGAATCGCGCAGCTTAGGAATTTTGAACGAAATTTTCTTGTGCCGCTCTTTAGCCTCTTTTTTGACCGAGGCCAACTCTTTACGAAGCGACTCGTTAAAATTGACCCGTTCCATTAAAGCGGAAGTCCGATCAGGGAATTGGTAAAGCAGTTTTTCGACCGCCTCTTTCACCTCTTGAACAACAGGACCGCGCAAATCGGCATTGCCAAGCTTGTTTTTTGTCTGGGATTCAAAGATCGGGTCTTTGACTTTCACCATGACAGCCCCAACCATTCCCTCTCTTAGATCGACCCCTTGGAAGTTTTTCTTAGAAAAGTCGTTGACCCCTTTTAGAATACCTTCTCTGAAGGCTGAAAGGTGGGTACCCCCATCTGAAGTGTACTGGCCGTTAACAAACGAAAAGTAATTTTCTCCGTACATATGGGTATGGAGAAAGGCAAACTCTAGATGTTTCCCTCTATAGTGAAAAGGCTCGTAAATCCCCTCTTGACCCACCTCTTTTTGGAGCAGGTCGAGCAGCCCATTTTCAGAAGTAATTTTTTCGCCATTGATAACCAACGTAAGCCCTTGATTGAGGTAGGCGTAGTACCAAAGGCGCTGTTTTAAAATGTCGATTTCGAAACGATACTTTTTGAAAATCTCTTTGTCAGGAGTAAATTCGACATAGGTTCCGTTTCGTTCTTTCGTCTTCCCTTTTTTCTCGTCGAGAAGTTTGCCTTGCGAAAAGACCGCCTCTCTCATCTCTCCGTCCCGGAAAGAGCGGACTAAGAAATGGGAGGACAGGGCGTTAACAGCTTTGGTACCGACTCCGTTTAAGCCAACGGAAAACTGAAAGACGTCATCGTTATATTTAGCACCCGTGTTGATTTGGCTAACGCATTCGATCAATTTACCAAGAGGAATGCCTCGCCCATAGTCTCGTACAGAGACCAAAGGAATGGAGGTATCTAAAGAAATGATGATTTCTTTACCGACACCCATTATAAATTCATCGACACTGTTGTCGATCACCTCTTTTACAAGGACATAGATCCCATCATCATGATGGGAGCCGTCGCCGAGACGTCCGATATACATACCGGACCGCAAGCGGATGTGTTCTAGCGCACCAAGAGTCTTGACAGCGCTTTCGTCATATTGTTTGCTAGGAGTCATGGAGTATTAGTTATGTCAGAACGTTCATTTAAGGATCAAACCCTCTTAATCACAGGAGGTACTGGGAGTTTTGGCCAACATTTAGCAGAAAGAGTCCTAAAAAGCGACCTTTTTAAAAAGGTCATCATCTTTTCAAGAGATGAATGGAAACAATCGCAAATGCGGGAAAAAAATCCCATTTTTACCCACCCCAATATCCGTTATTTTTTGGGAGACGTTCGAGACAGAGAAAGGCTTGAGAGGGCTTTTCAGGGTGTCGATGTCGTTGTGCATGCAGCCGCATTAAAACAAGTTCCCGTGGCTGAATACAACCCCTCTGAGTTTGTAAAAACAAACATCCTTGGCGCCATGAACGTTGTTGAGGCGGCCATTAACCAAGGTGTTAAATTATCACTAGCCCTTTCAACAGATAAGGCGGTGGGGCCTAACAATTTATACGGGGCTACTAAATTATGCCAAGACCGTATTTTTATCGCCTCGAATTCTTATGTTGGACAACGAGGCTATCCTCTCTTTTCAGTTTGCCGTTATGGAAACGTGGCTGGAACGCGAGGCAGTGTGATCCCCTTTTGGCAACAAATGATAAAAGATGGATGCACCCAGATCCCGATCACTGACAGCAGAATGACACGGTTTTGGATCACATTAGATGAGGCAGCATCTTTTGTTTTAAAGACGCTTCATGGAATGCAAGGAGGAGAAATTTTTGTCCCCAAATTACCTTCGATCCATTTGACAGACCTAAAAGAGGCGATGGCACCACAGCTAACAACCGAGTTTGTCGGCTTAAGGGAAGGGGAAAAACTGCACGAGAGCTTGATCAGCGAAGATGAATCGCACCACACGATCGAGCAAAAAGACAGTTACGTCGTTCTACCCATCAAAGCCTTCCGCGACACCCTTCCCGCCTACGACAAAACTAAACCTGCCCTACCAAGCGGCTTCTCTTACCGCTCCGACACCAATCCCCACTTTCTCACCTCAGCCCAACTCAAAAACTTTTTCAGTACGCAGTAGCGTTTGGAGTGCGAAACGGCGTTGTTGCATAATTCGGGAATGTCGTAACAATAAATGTAGCTTAGACTTTATCTCGAGCTTGTTTTTGCGGGTTTTAACCCGCAAGCTTCCAGCAGGACTAAAGTCTAAGCTACATTTTCGGTTCTCTGCGTTATCTGCTGAGGCCTTTAGTCATTGAAAATGAGGGAGATGCAATGCTCTGATGGATAGCTAAGCTCTTAACACTCAGTTAACCAAGAGAGCTTAGGCTACAGGAAAGGAGTTCACTATGTCTGGAACTTTGAGAGCAGGGGACAACCCTTATCCCGCACTAGGTCGCTTGCTAGTGGATCCTTCGAGCTTTTTCTCTCCTCAGCCAAAAGAGCTTTTAGGCCGCCTCTACACATGGATCGGTTGGTCCGAGAACGATAGTCGGCTTGCCGCATTAGCACAAGAGGTCAAGAAGTATCATGGCGAGACGTTACCTGAGAATTTTCAACTAGAATCTACCATTGAAAAAATCAATTCCCTTGATCTGCCTGACTACCAAAAAAGGGCCGTCCATAAGCTAGCGACTGAAGTATTCATGAAGTCCACCTGTGGAGATGGGTATACCTATGAAATCTACTCCATCCTGTCAACGCGTAAGATAGAAGATGTCGAGCGATTTATCCAAGGTAACACTCCTGACACACTACATGCCCTCCTGCGAGCTCTAAGGCTTCTTGACATAACAGATTTCTTTGAACCAGAAAACATTAAATTTCTCATGACTCTCTATGATGGTGGAAAATGCGACTCGTTGATCCTATTGGGCGATGAAGAATCGCATCAATCGGGTCGATTGTTCCTCAAGGCACTCGTAAACCTTTTCAAGGTCATTGGAGGGGATGGAAAAGAGGCAGGTGAACTTGTCGCGCCATTTGTTCAAAACATCAACTTTGAAGATCGGGAGGAGCTTAGAATACGTATCTCCGTGATAAAAGATGAGATCCAACACATATCCACAACCGGCCGAAAACCATTTCTTAAAGTTTTGGCTCCTCTTTTTCAGGGGCTCGAAAGCTTTGAAACTAGAATTCTTGTAACGGCTATGATGAAGATACCTGAACGAGAGAGACAGCAACTTATTAACAATGCATCGTCCCTTTGGCAGACCACACCTTCGGGAAGCTCCCGTGCCGATATCTTGTCTCAGATCGACAAGATCCCCCAAACAGACAGACAACAAGCGATAGCAGATGCAGCCCCCGTTTTCCAAGCTATTGGAGGAAAAGGTCAGGCGTTTGTCGCAGGAGCCATCAGCAAGATCACTCAACCTGCGAGAGACCAGATGGTTTTGGCCATCTCTGCTATTTTTCAGGGAGGCGCGCCTGAAGTGAGGTGGTTGTGGTATTCAGAAATTGAGTCTCTCGTTACATCGATCAGCGAAAGAGGGCCGACGACCTTTATGCAGGAGGTAAGCGATGCCGCCCTCCTGACACAAAACTATCCAAAGGTGACGGATCGTCTCCGTATTGTGAGGCTTGTCAGCCAGATCGATCCAACTATTAAAGATCAGGCCGTCTTGGCGCTCTCTGCCATTTTACAGGGAAGGAACGATAGTGTAATTGACTCAGATGTTGAAGCTATCGTCACATGGGTTAAACAAAAAGGTTTGACGAACTTCACACAAGCAGTAAGCGACGCTGCTCCCCTGCTCATTTTCTATATGACTGACCTCAGTCTTCAAATGGTAGAGGCTGTCAGTCGGATTTCTCCGGAATATCGAGCAGAAGTGGTTACCGAAGTCGCTTCCATGAAGATCATATCACAAAGAGAGGAACGCTTTACTCAACTCAATCAGGTAGCTGAGAACGCAAAAGCTTTTCATGACCGCCTCTTCACCATGACCCCGGAAGATTTCGTGACATACCTCACAGAAAAGCGTATGGACTTTCGAAATGAGAGCCGTATCCTAATGCGTGCAACAGTCGAACAAAAGAAATTGTATTTAGCTGAGTTGGAAAAAAAGCTTCCTCTTCTTCGATCTGGGAAGCTATGGAGCCTTTATCTTGATGCTAACGAGTTGAAAAGTGCCCTTTTAGCAGGTGTTCAAGACACTGCATTCATTGCCGATGTTGAGTACATTTTTTCAACACTGACAAGACCCATTATGAAGGAAGAAGACTACCTTTGCCCTATTAGTCGTGACTTTATGGTAGATCCAGTTTTAGCGCGCCCATCTTGCCAAATCTACGACGAACACTGGATTAAAGAGACGTTGAAATCAAACAAGAATGACCCAACCACAGGGCAATTCATTACTTCCCTGGAGCCAATTCCTGAACTGAAGGAAGAGATCGACGCATTTGTAAAAACACTACGGCCTCAAGGCGAAGACGCATAATCCCAATTCCCTCACCTCAGCTCAACTCAAAACCTTTTTCAGTACGCGCTAGCGTTTGAAGAGCACTCCAAACGCTAGCGCGTACTCCTTAGTAATCAAATTCGATGCCGTAGCCGGGTCCGGGGTTGTTGAGGACTTTTAACTCTGTGACTGTGATGACAACATCTTGTTTCCCTTCATTGAGATGTGTGTGCAACGTGCCAATTAGATCAGGCGGACACCAATAAGCTTTTCCGGTTTCTAAATGGAGATAAGATACTTCACCTGTATCTTCGATCTGCTTTAAAGTGCCTCCTTGTAGCGGGACTAACACTCGATAAGCATCGTGCCGATAATAGTTTAACGGCTTATGAGGTGAAAAAGTTGTTTTCCAAACACGGACAAAATCGTTTTCAAACTGCAATTCTCTATGTGAGCAAAAAATGGTTCCTATTGCAGCCAAGCAGACAAAAAAAGATGCTTGCATTCATCATCTCCATGAAAATGACAGGATTTTAACGAAATCGGGGTTGC
>CAVXVG010000003.1:0-3247 GCA_963765145.1 Parachlamydiales bacterium | reverse complement strand
TTTTCTAAGAAACAGGTTTGAAACAATTGATTGGCCGGAGATGAGAATGCTTGCAAGTAATTTTGGAAAAGAATCCAACAAGCGATAGGGTTTAAAATGAACGAACTAGTACAAACCGTATTTGATAAATATAAAGACAAGAATAAAGAGGTTGAAGAATACCTAACGAATCTGGAAGAGACTAAAATTAATTATTCAATTGAACATGTAAAAATGTTGATGGAGTCCGAAAAGATACCAAAAGAATTGGGAGAATGGTTTTTAAAAGACTTCGAGGCGAAAGAAAAGCAATATAGACAAATGCAAGAAATTATCAAAAATAATCCTGATATTTCCTCAGAAGAAAGGTTCAAACACTTCTTCAGAGAAGGGCCACTATCGCAAGAAGAATTAGCAAAACATTATGAAGACATGGCACTAAGCGGCCAGTTCTTGATGCACTTACTGAAAAATCGTCACTTGCTCACGGCCGACATAAACAATCACACAGCCACTCATCAAGGTCTATTTAATGACGTCGATACCCTTGAAGAGTTTGGAATAGCAAACTCCATCGCTAACCCACTTTACCATCTTACAGAACTCTTAAAAAACATGGAACTATCAATCCTGTATGAGGGTCTGTTCGAGGCCAAAGGTAGCACGAAGAACTCAAAGGGTGAAAATATTATCTTAACATATACGTTTCAGTCACATACGAAAGAAGAAGCGGTGGCTATTTTAAAAGACTATCAATCCATAATGGCAACCAAGGGGCTAAAGGTTTGGATGGCTCATTGGATAATGGCAAACAAACTTGGTCGCGTGGAATATAGCTGCCCAATGATAGACATAATGAAAATGGTAGCAGACGAAGAGAGGGAGGCTTTTTTTAGCGTAAAAGAAAAAGAAGAGCACTGGGCAATTACAAAGATATTAGGGATGTCCAAGGTTTCACAAGAGAGAAAAATAAAAAAACGTGGAACGAGTGCAGAAGTCGTTCAATGGGTAGAACAGCCTTTTGTAGAAATTCTCGGCGGAGAAAAGGAAATGACCGCTGAAGATAAATATCCTGTAGCCGTAGCTGTTCGTGTTTTTGTCCCACGAATGAACAAAAAAGGGTTTTCTCCAACGATATACAAACACAATACGGTAACCCTAAGTCCCAGCGACATGTTACTAGCATTTATCATTCAGACACGTGCAGGTCAAATGGGACGAGGATCTAAAAATCTTCATTATGGCTGGGATTTTATATTTGAAGCAGGAAACCTTCAGACAACTGCACTATCTAACCATCGTGGGGCCAAAGCTAAAGCCAGAAATAAGATGGACAGGCTCCAAAAAGGTGAAGTTATAGAAGACTGGAACGAAGAGTTGATGGGGGTTTGTGTGACGCCTAAAAAGCGAAAAAAGAGACAAGCCAAAGAAGATAAAAAGAGCACTACTTAGGGCAACGGGTTACGCTACTTAGGGCAACGGGTTACGCTACTTAGGGCAACGGGTTACGCTACTTAGGGCAACGGGTTACGCTTTTCCTAGAGAAATCAGGGTCATTAAGATATTAAGACATTAAGATATTAATATCGGCATAGCCGCCCCGCTAGGGCTGGCGGCTTGCCTTCACGATACGGTGACTGCTCCCTCGCCTAAAGGCGAGGGCTTCTAGGGACTACTCCCAGGCCATCCAATCCGAGGGCCAATATATTTTCCGCAGCGTTGAGATCCCTTGATGCTGTATACCCACAGTGCAAGCAACAATGCATTCTTTCTGCGAGAGGCTTTTTCTCTCGATGTCCGCATTGGTGGCAGTCTTGTGTCGTGTAAGCAGGGTTCACCAATCCCAATTTCCTACCAGCTTCTGCCGCTTTGTAGGTAAGGTATTGAAGAAACTGATTCCAACTCGCGTCTGTAATGCTCTTTGCTAAATAAGATCCTTCCACCATTTTTTTGATGTTTAGGTCTTCCACACAGATGTATTGATATTGATCTACGATTTTTCTGGATTCTTGGTGACAAAATTCCTTTCTCTGATGGCCGATTCGTTCATGAATCTTTGCGACTACTTTCCCTTGTTTTCGCCTTTCCAAGGTTCCTTTGGTCAGTTTTGAGAGCTTTTTTTGTGCTTTCGCGAGGTCCTTTTCGCTTTTTTGGAAAAATCGCGGATTCGCGATTTGCTTACCATTAGAAAGAGTGGCAAAGTATTCGATGCCTAGGTCAATTCCAACTGCTTCTTCCTTAGCACGTTTCGGTTCCACCTTAATCTCGCAGGAAAGTGATACAGTCCAATCACCTGAGGCATTTCTTCTCAGAGTACAGGTTTTTATCTCTCCTTCTATGGGGCGATGCATTTTAATGCGGATACTTCCTAATTTCGAAAGCTTAATTTGGTTGCCAACGATGGAAAATCCGCTTTGCGGATAACAAAAACTATTATAACGATGCTTTCCGCGAAACCGAGGAAAACCAGGCTTCTCACCCGCTTTGCATCTTCGGAAAAAGCCTTGAAAACCTTTATTCAGGCGATCTACCACATTCTGTAGAACCTGGGAATGCACCTGAAGAAGAGTGGACCTTTCTTCTTTTAACAAGGGCAAAAGCATACTTTGTTGATATTTAGACAGATGAGTATCGAGTTCTTCATGTGCCAGTATGCGTTGATTGAGAAGCTCATTGTAGAGCCAACGACACTCATCAAGCTGGGCCTGTAATTCCCTAGCCTGTTTCTTTGTCGGCCGCAAACTGAATTGAAAAGATTTTCGAATAATCATGAGATGATGATATAACTTGGCCTATGAATGAGTCAATGAATTTGAGAAGAGGACGAACGTGTGTTTTTCTTATGCACGTTCATTTGGTCTTTGTGACAAAATACCGGCGGAAAGTCTTCACAAAACAGATACTTGAAGAATTGAGAACAATATTTACAGCTATTTGCACCGACTTCGAGGCCGACTTAGTTGAATTTGAAGGGGAGGGTGATCATGTTCATCTTCTGATCAATTACCCACCTAAAGTAGCGGTTTCTAAACTGGTGAATAGCTTAAAAGGTGTCTCATCAAGATTGATTCGCAAAAAGGAACATCCTAGCATTCAGCGTGCTTTATGGGGTGGCAATTTGTGGTCCCCAAGCTATTTTGCAGGGGCATGTGGGGGCGCTCCTCTTGCTATAATCAAACAATATATAGAACAGCAACAATCCCCGAAGGCTTAATTGGCGCGATTCATTTCGGCCCTAAAGGGCCGAGTTTCTCGCTATCGGATAAAT
>CAVXVG010000002.1:0-172920 GCA_963765145.1 Parachlamydiales bacterium | reverse complement strand
ACTTTGTGAAACGGTCCAGCTGAATGTTGTGCCTGTGATATTTGCGCTCAGGACAATGGATGTGGAACTTCCACTGCTGATGGTCTGGCTAGGAGGCGAAGCGCCTGCTATTGGAATAGGGATTGCCCAATTCCAGGTGTCGTTAAGAATTCCGCTGTTGCTATTTCCTCCAAAGAGGATTAATTGCCCGGTGACAGGATCAAAGACCATTGACGCACCGGCGCGAGCAGGAGGTAAAGGAGGGGGAGGAGTTAATTGTATCCAATTGATTCCATCCCAATTCCAGGTGTCGTCAAGAAATTCAGTGGTGATCTCTCCTCCAAATCCTCCAAAGAGGATTAACTGGTTGGTGTCTTGATCAAAGTCCATCGACGCAGATAAGAGAGGTGGAGGTGAAGTAGTAGGATTCAATTGTGTCCAATTGGTCCCATCCCAATTCCAGGTGTCATTCAGGAGTGTAGGGCTGTTATCTCTTCCGCTAAAGAGAATTAATTGTCCGGTGGACGTATCGAATGCCATCGAAGCACTATCGCGAGCAGGAGGTGAAGTGGCAGGAGCTAATTGTGTCCAATTGGTTCCATCCCAAGTCCATGTGCCGTTGGTGAATGTACCGTTGTTATCTCCTCCAAAGAGGATTAACTGATTGGTCGTCGTATCGAAGGCCATCGACGCAGCGAAAAGAGGTGGAGGTGAGGAGGTAGGAGTCAATTGTGTCCAATTGGTCCCATCCCAATTCCAGGTATCACCAATGATTCCACTGTTGCTAGTTCCTCCAAAGAGGATTAACTGCCTGGTGGCAGTATCAAAGGCCATCGACGCACTAATGCGCCCAGAAGGTTGGGTATCAGGAGTCAATTCCGTCCAATTAGGAGTGCAAGAAACAGCCGTTAATTCACTCATCATTAGGCAGGGAAACAAGATTATGGCAAGTATGAGTCGTGTTTTCCGATGCATAGATTTTTTACCTCTTGAGTGTTCGTATCTTTTACCAGCATCGTAAGCAGAATATCAATGAAATGAAAAGGGTCGTGAAAGTAAAAGAGGCCGGGCCTAGGGGGTTGATTTAAGCAGCTTTTGCAGTCCAATTATTGCTATCAAATTTTGTCCTTAATTCGCGTTAGCGTTTGGAGTGCTAAACTCCTGTTTAGCTTTGACTTATCAGTGAAAGTGAAAGCTAAACAGGAGTTTAGCACTCCAAACGCGCTGCGGAGTGAAGGTAATTTTTACCTTAATTTCTTGAGAGCGAAATCACCTTAAATCAACCCCCCAGGTCAGGCCTAGGGTGTTGATCTAATAGGCAAAGACCACCTCTTCATGTTTGTCAAATTTTGTCCTTAATTCGCGCAAGCGTTTGGAGTAAAGGCAATTTTTACCTTAAATTTTTGAGAGAGAAATCACCTTAGATCAACACCCTAGGTCAGGCCTGACATTCGGACATTTGAAATACAGGAATGACCGGCGGTTACACCGGCCTTACCCTTTCATCTTTCGCATCTTGCAGAACAACTCATTGTGGATTTTTGGGCTTTCCTGTTGCCTTACAGGCAACTCAATTAAGTGGGCGTTTTTACCCATGGCGTTGCCATGGGCTGTTGCAGTTTAGAGCCCTTCAGGCTTTCATCGGTTTTGTTTAAAATTTATCTTTGGAAAAAGGATTGGGGCAACTTGGACTTGAACCAAGGACCAGCGGGTTATGAGGGAGTGATAACTCCTTCACAACCAACATCATCCAACCGCTATGCACAATAGAATACGGCTCTTCCATTCAAAAATCTACTGGATTCTACCGGTTTTTGCGGGTGCAGTAGGTAAGTCGTTGCACCACCATTGCACCGTCTGGTGAGGAATACTCTCCAGTTGCTACCACATTTGTATTTTTATGAGTTGGATGTTTTCGTAGATTTCGATGTCCAGGGTGTCGCCAGGAGCATATTTCCCATACGAAGTAGATCGTAGGCAATGATTTATATGAGAAACTTTGATTGTTTTATTGGATAGTGTATTGGTAAAAAACAAACGTAGTTCTGTAGATTTATATTTAATATTCGAAAAAATTAAAACTTGAGCAAGTGATGGGGCTATCAAAAAAAGAAACTGTTCCCTATGGGTCGCTATGTACGGAATATTATGAGCTGGAGAGGCCCAATGCTCCTGAAGATGCGCTTCGGTGCTATTTACAGTTTGCCCAAGAAGCTCATGGCCCTATCCTTGAGCCAATGTGCGGCTCAGGTCGTTTTCTAATCCCCCTTTCTCTGTTTTAGGCATAAAAAAGCCTCATACGCGTGAAGTGATGCAAGAGGCCCCTAAGAAACTGATCAAAAAATTAAGTCTTGTGGTTAAAGTTTTCTAAAGCTTTTTGAATGATCTCTGGTGTGTTCACCTTAGATTCACTAATCAGAGTGGCGATTTCCTCATCCTTAATATCTGGTTTAATAGATTTTAAGGCAGAAATAAAATTTGAACTAGTGAGCGCACTACTTGCAAGGGCTGGGATTAAGCTGTCAGCTAAACCCATGAGTCTCACTTTTTCTTTATTCGATTCTATAACCTTAATAAGGGCATCCATTTTTGGGATCATTTCATCTTCAAAACCGTTGATTTTGACAGTATCTCTTCCTGCCGCTTCAAGCTTGTCTATAGATACTTGATCTTCCAATGCCTTAAATGCTTCTTTCAAACTTTTCATTGTTTCATCAAAGATATCCTGGATCTGTGTTTGCTTTTTGGATATTTCGTCAATATTCTTCTGAATAGTGGCTTGCTCAGTCTGGACTTTTTTTACAAACTCTTCGTATTTATCTCTTTTAAGTTCTGCTTCTTTTACATTTAGTCCAAAAGAAGTTGCAGCCATTCCAAGCCCCAAAACCATCATACTAGCTTCAACTTTTGAAACCTTCATGGTTCGTAAGGTATTAGTAGGCAGATCTGTTCCTTTTAGCACGTTGCTCAGATGATTTTTTAAAGATAGGAACTGGGCCTCAGCAGAATTTGAAGCCCTGATTAAACTCACCGCTTGCCAAGTCAGCTCTCCAAAAGCAAGAATAGGTTCGCCAACTTTAACAATATCAAAGAAGACGCCACCAACCTTTGGAAGTGAGCCCAAACGTGCCCCATTTGCTTCTTGTTGAGCAAACGCTTTTGCCAACTTTTGTGCATCAGCAGCGTTAGCTAAAACTAGCCCAAGCTTTGTGAGAAGAACAACAGCTTTAGCATTGATGCTTCCTACATCACTGCTAAAATTATTAAAAGCGTTATAATTTGCTACATATGTCGCTTTTAAAGAGTCGAGTACAGGTTCTAATTCAGATAATTTTTTTTTATTTTCTTTAATTGAAGGGTAATAAGCCTCTCCATCAGTTTCGGTATTGATAATATCGGCAATTGTAAATCCCGTTTGGGTTGCGAGAGCTACTGCTCGTACAATTCCACCAATTCCAGCCATATAAACACTCCTTTTTTAATTTTTAACTATTTTGAATCTCTTTGGTCAATGCTTGAAATTCCTCTTCAGATAAGGAAGGGGATATGGCAAGGGCAGCTTCGCGTAATTCAGCTATTGGTAATTTTTTCAAAGTAGACAGTGCGCTCACCAACATGGTGTGAAGCGCCTCTTTTGCTTTACTAACCGCTTGTTTTAAATCGGCGATCACTTTGTCTGCCCATGCACTGAAAGTCTCTTCTGTTTGCTGAGGGATACACGCTTTTAAAATTTTATCCATCTCGTCATCGATCGTTATTCTTACATTTTGTATGTCTCCTAACGTGGAGTAGGACTCTTGGAGTATCTTGTCGGCTTCTGTATTTTGACTTTGAAGTTGCCGCTTTTGTTCTTCCAGCTGACTAACAGCCATTCCAATATCCAACGCAATACCCACCACCATCAAAACCACTGAGGCTCTCCCTGCTAACTTAGCTACCTGTGCGGACTTCGATGCGATGCTGGTTACAGCGAGGATAGTTGAAAGACCCGCTACACCGAAATTTGTGTACTTAAGCGCATCTCTGTTCAAAACAAATGTGCTCGACATTTCAATTTTCTTCATTTGAGTATCGGAGAGCGTGATCTTAAAGGATTGGCCCTTCACTGCATCCAATTTCTCTAAAACACGTTGCAGCTCGTCTTGAAGTCCTTGAATGATTTGAATAGAATTAACCCAATTGTTATGAATAGCGATTCTTCCGGTTAATCCGGCATCTGCTGCGGATATGTCTGTCTGCAGTTTTTGAATTTGCTTTTGCTTATTTGTAAGGTCCGCTTGTAGGGACTTGATTTCAGGGTAATGATTTTCTTCAATACGTGTGGTTACAGTGTCTATCCCGGCCTCATCTAATGTCTTTTTGGCTTTATCCATATCATCGTGAAAATGGGTACCTGTAACCAAATCACCCACATCAATCGCTGTATCTGTCACGATTCTTACCGCAGGTGCAACCACATTTTTGTAGGTATCTTCTGCATTTGGCATGACTTTGTGACCTGCTATTACGTTTACTAAATCTCCGATTCCAGCCATTTTCCTTCTCCTTACACTAAAAAAGTGTTTTGTAATCAAAGTGGTAACACTGTGTTGAATTTAAATCCATGTGAGAAGGGCCGGGCATGCTATCCTGCGATAAGACGAATCCATTTGACTTGAAGATAGTAAGTGTCTGCCGCTCGCGAAGCTTTCGGTGGGGGCTTTCGGGCGAAAGCCTAAGGCCTTTTATTTTCACGCAATGTGCGAAGCACATTTGCGGAATCATTTTAATGCTGGTGCCCGAGGGTCGTATTCAGCTTCCCGTTCTTCAAGGCTGATTTGGATGTTGTCATAGCAGAATTCGTTCCAGGATTATGTGGAACAGCCAGTAAAGATGGTCTCAAAAATGGGGGGATAAAATCAGTCCGCTTTTTGCAAAAAATCGGCGATTTGTTTCACCCCAGGTCAGGCCTAGGATGTTGATCTAATCCAAAAAGCATGTAAAATGATTGCTTAAAAACTGTCCTTTTTATATTGTATATCATCTCCAAAAGATGGCTTACAAGGTATCTACAGCATGGCAACTGATAAAACCCCGCAATACAAAAGAATACAACGGGCAGAACAAGGCAGGGATCAATGGAAAAACAAAGCTCAACTGCGGAGAGAGGAGAGCCAAAAACTTAGACGCGATCTTGAATCTAAGGCGACACGTTTATCTGAATTGGCAGAAGAGACTCAATTGTTCAAGGGGCAGTTAATTTTGTCCCAATAACAACTTGCTGAGCAGGAGAAATTGATTAACAACCTTAAAAAAAACTCCCTAAACAGTAGCGTAAAACCTTATCACCATCGATTTTCCGCAAAAATCATAAAAATGGCCCTTGAATTACATGGGCATGCGACATTAGGGTGTCGAAAAATTGTGCGTGTTTTGGAAGTGTTTGCAAAGCAAGTGGCTCTCTCTGTCCCACATCACACCACCGTTCGACAATGGATTATTCGTCATGGATGCCACAGCTTGCAAACCCCTTTAAATCATTCAGATGATTGGATATGTATTGGCGACCTAACAATTAGCGTAGGTAAGTTGAAGTGCCTGGCCGTTCTCGGAGTGCAGTGGTGTAATCTAGAGGCAAAAAGTGACTTAACCTTATCTCATAAGGATGTAGAGCTTTTGGGCTTGTATCCTACAGAGAAATCAACCGGCAATTTTATTGAAGAAGCTCTTGAAGATTCTGCAAAGCGAATTGGGGGTCATTTTCTCGCAACGGTTATAGATCAAGGATCCGACATTAAGAAGGGAGCAAATCAATTCCAACAGAACCACCAAACTGTAAAAGTAGTGCACGATTGCGCGACCATAACCAAATGTGTAGTAGGCGCAGCTAGCATGATATTCTGAATGAATTCAGGCATACTTTCTCGCGGCGTCACACCACCAGAAAGAATCTGCATGGGCAAAATGATCAGCATCGCAAGGAGTGCAAATTGGGCCATGGAACGTGCAAAGGTGCCAAGAAAAATGCCTATGGAAGTCGCCGCAAACAGGTGAAGCAATACTCCTATCATAAATAAAAAAAGGGAGCCTTCAATGGGCATAGCAATCAAAAGTCGAATGACCAACTCTATTGAAAAGAAGGAGGCGACGAGGACGACGAGGACCATATTTTACTGACCATGATTTCGGAAGGGGTCACCGGCATCACCAACAAATGCTCAACAGTTCCGTGTTCCCTTTCGCGGATCAAGGCAGCCCCTGTTAATATGACCGAAAGGAGGGTGATGCTATTGATCAGCTCCACCACCCCTCCGAGCCAACTTTCTTTCAATTCAGGATTGAACATGATTCTGAAAGGGGCATCAATTTTCATCGGTTTTTTTGAACGATGATCCTGCAAAAAAGCTTGAACCTCGGTCGTTAGAATTTGCTGGATATCTTGAAGTCCGATGCAGTTAGTTCACTTCTGAGCAATCGACCGGCAAGCAGCGCTTCCTCAATAGCGTAGTTAGTCCCTTTGCCGCGTAAGAAGCTAGCTGTGGCTGCTGCGTCACCCAAAAGGATCGCTGATTCTTCTATTTTTGAAAAACAGGTCGACTGCTGTAGGTCAACAATAATGTCATCTCTATACTTTATCGTAAAACGCGCTGATTTTGCAACCCGCTTAATTTCAAGGGAAAGGGTCTTTCTTTTGCGCTAGAAGCACTTTTTCCATGGAGTTAAATGCATCTGAATGATACCAATTCGGATGTTCAAAAAACAAAAAAGGAGCCACTCATGGCAATTTCTCAGGTAAGCATTATTCCCTACCCAATCGACGTTCCATTTAACTCAGCGAGTGACATCAATGTCGCAATGGAAGTAGAGGGCGTTGCACTATGGGTCGAGGGCAATACGAAAAACTATACTGCTGTCAGTGTGCATCAAACCATGATAAACCTTACGCTGGTTGGACAGCTCATACAGCTTGCATACGCTGGAAGTATAGGATTCAAATGCAGCACATCTATTTTAGATATTCTCGCCAGTTATCAAAGCCTGCTAAAGAATTCTGTTGAGGCCACCGGCGGATTTGTAGGGGCTTGTGTGTCAGCCCTTAAAGTTCATAAAGCGGCTTTACAGCTTATAGGTAAAGGAAATATTGAAGCTGCGATCAAATTGTTGGCTACATGTGCAAAAATGGCAGAAGGGATGGCTGCTGCCTCTCAGCGATTGGTCGAAGAAGCTGAGACCCTTTGTCAGTATTCAAAAACTGCGCTTTTGTCTGCATCTGAAGATGTAAATATCACGACTGAGAGAAAAAAGAGTATTGAAAAATCGATCAACGACCTTAAGGCCAAAGAGGCTTCCTTAAAACAGATGAAAATCGACTTAGAAGCTAACATTCAAGAAGAAAAAGAAGCTGAAGAAAAGTTTCTCAAGGAGGCCAAAGAAGCACGAATGATGGCTTTTGGGGTCGCCGTGATTTCTGCAATTATGGCTCCTATAGCACAAATGGGGGGAATGGCTGCGAAAGGCGCCGCTTCTGCTGCAGCCTCTTCTGGCCACCCAACTGGGGCGATAGCTGGAGGGGCCATTCTCAGTGCTCTAGAAGAGAAAGAGAAGCAAGCTAGAGAAAAAACAGAGGCTGCCCAAAAGGAACTTGATCAATCAAAGCGTAAATTGGAGGAAGCTGAAGAGGAACTGGCCTCAGCAAAAGAGGAAGACAAACCTAAGGTGAATGAAAAAATCTCCACTTTGAAGGCCCAGATAGAAAGTCAGACACAAGCACTTAATAAACAGGATAGTGCATTAGCGACCGCGGTAGAAGACCTGAATAAGGAAACTGAAAGATCTCGTAATCAAGCAGATCAAGCAGCAGCAAGAAGATTTGAGCTGCAGAAACAACAGAGAGTTGCGAACGCTGAATTAGCCGAATCACTTACTAGATTAAGTTCCGCGAAAGTAGAAGAGGACAATCTAGCCACATCTATTGATTCACTAGAGGTAACAGTACAAACATTGGGGAAGGTCGTAACAACCTTTGCAAACACCCGATTATTTTGGTTAACGGTAAAAGCCCGCTGTGACAAATTAACCAATATAGAAATCATCCACACCTTTGCCGAAGTGGAAATGACTGATGAGCTTGCAGATGAAGTTAAATCGAACGGATTAAACTGGCTAACGTTAGGACAGATAAACCAGATAGCATCTAGTGCAATGAACTCCATAGATGAGGGTGTCGACGCTATTATGAATAAACTGCCTAATAAAAAAACAGCGATTCAATTAGTTAAAGATGGTTCTATAGCGATGCTAAAGCAACTAGAGGAAGAAAATAGCGAAAAATAACAAACATTTTCAAACAATCAGGGCCCCTCTGCACGTTAAGCTAGGGTAGGGCCCTTAATTTTTAAAAAACTCCTCAAACAAAAAGTGAGCCATGAGCGTTTCAACTATATCTATAAACAATGCGGTTCTATCGGAGCAGCCATTATCACCCGAAACCCCACTCCTCCGAGACGTTGCGAGTGGTTTGGTACTGACAAATGAACGACTTTTGGGAGGTGAAGTATTAACTCAAGATGATCCAAAAAATGTATTTGACGACTTGCTGCAGAATGCGGCTCTTTTAAAATCGACCTCTAAAGACAAGCTAGTAGAGACCTGCAAGATGATCCGTGCGGCGATAGAGTCTTTAACCCTTCACTCGCAAAGTTCTTCAATTAATGCAGAAGAAGAAATTAGAAAATCAAGAGACCATCTTTTAAACAACCAAAATAAATATGTTGAAACTCAACAAACTTTGTCCATAGACACACGCAACCTTAGTGATGCTGAAACCAGATTGACAACTCTACATACAGAACGCGATGACTTAATAAAAGCGATTGATGATTTAAACTCTGAAATCGAAAGTTGCAAAAGAAAAATTCAGGTAGAAGAAAAAAAACGTGAAGACGGGAAGAGGTACGCCGTACCGGTCATAGGAGTGCTTGAAGATCTATTTACTGGTCATCCAAATAGAATAAATCCTATGAATCTTATTCCCGGTTACGCTGCCATAGAAGGCATAATCTCACAGGCAAATAAAGAAAAAGAGGACCATGAATCACTTTTAAAAGTAAAATCTGACGAACTTGAAAAATTAAAAATGAATATAGATTTAAATGAAAAAGAGGTTGAGCTTGGGAAAGAGAAAATATCTTTCTGGAAAGGAGAGCTTTCTAGATTGGATTCTGAAAACAATATGCTGGATAAAACCATTGAAAAAGCAGGCCAAAGATTAACTGTTTGTCAAAATCACAAACTGGCCCTTGGTAAGATAAAATCCCAATACGATTTTATAAAAGAAGACATCGTGATAATCGAAGCTCTCATTGATGCCGATTCTTTGGATCTAACCAACTTGGACGATTTCACAAAAGAGATAACCGACCTAAAGGAGTCGTTTTTTATAGCTGTGTGAAAATTCAGGCGAAAGTTGCCTTTAATTTAGCAATCGCTTGGAGTAACGATGTTGCGAGCTTTAAGCCATCAGGGAAAGTGCTTTGCGGAAACGGATCATGGATACCACAAATAAAGTGGTCCCTATCAGTGCAAGAGCGAGGAACTGGGGCCACACAACCTCTAGGCCGGCGCCTCGAAACAATATCGATTGCGCGATCATAACCAATTGTGTAGTAGGGGCAGCTAGCATGATATTCTGAATGAATTCAGGCATACTTTCTCGCGGCGTCACACCGCCAGAAAGAATCTGCATGGGTAAAATGATCAGCATCGCAAGGAGTGCAAATTGGGCCATGGAACGTGCAAAGGTGCCAAGAAAAATGCCTATGGAAGTGGCCGCAAACAGGTGAAGCAATACCCCTACCATAAATAAAAAAAGGGAGCCTTCAATGGGCATAGCAATCAAAAGTCGAATGACCAACTCTATTGAAAAGAAGGAGGCGACGAGGACGACGAGCATCATGGACCATATTTTACTGACCATGATTTCGAAAGGAGTCACCGGCTCCGATGCGCGGCAATTAGATATGCCAGCTTTTTTCGGGGCTGCCTGCCAAGATTTTTTAATGTCGATGCGACCGAAAGCCGTACGACTTGCGAATACAAGAAGTTTTTTAGGGTTTCGAGCGACATAAAGTGTTTTTAGCTCGTGGATGATGGGATCGCTTAACGAAATGCTTCGGGGCCGACCATTCTTGGTCTCTTTCAGTTTGAATGATGTAAACAATCCATTCACTCATAGACGAGTTAGAGGTACAAGTTTTGAAACACCAATCACTTGCCCCAAACTGTTTAAAGCTTGTACCTGAAAGTAGGGGCCTAGGCTCGTGACGGGTATGGCGGTCTCAAAGTCTGTTTTTGGGGCGCTTGCAACTAAGGAGAGCGTTGAAGGGCTTCTTCCTGATAAGACTTGCCAACTTGTAGTTTCTGTTGAGCCATTCCAAGAGGCATAAGTAACCTGTTGACCATTGCTCAATGTAACTACAAAAGAGGGCGGATAAGAGGGGAGGCCAACCCAACCATTGCAATAAGCTCTGTAAGTGTAGTTATTGGCTGGAATGGAGGCGTCGTACACTAAGTTCAAGGAGGGGTTTCCTTCAGTGTTGCCTGCTGCTATGAAGGCTGCATGGAAAGCAGGGGATACGTCTGTTGCTAACACCAAGCGGTTGTTAACCTATGTCGATGCAGAAGAGAGGATTGGTTACAGCTACTGTTTCTGCTCAGATTGGAGCACAACTTTATTTTCAGGATTTGGTTACCGCTACTTGAGCCATAAGCTCAAACAAACGGGTCTATCTCCTATTCGGTTCAATTACAACGAGTTTTATATTCCTGTTGGTTTGCTAACAGATTATTGTTTTTCTTCTTGCTGGTCTTTAGGTCTCCATTTCACCTGGAGGCCACAGATCTTTTCGACTGTTCTGATTCAACCCCTTGGCGGCACTCACTGGTCGCTTGTCGAAACGACCGACAATTTTCTTGTTGAACTTCCTCTCACTTTTTTCCTTCCAGCAAATAGTTGCCTTTCCCTAATCCTAAAACCCTTTTACGAACATTGGAAAGACGGTGAGTCAACTGCCACAACCTCTTCAGGCAACGCTTTAGGGCTGTCCAGAAACAACTACAATTTCTATGGGATAGAACTCAACGTCGCTTACGCCTTCTAGTAAGGTTAGCCTAAGAAGAGAAGAACGATTAAACCCCCCGGAGGGGGTTTTGGAATGTAGCCCAGGGTAAGGAAACCCCGTGGGGGTGACGTAACCCTCGGGTTTAAAGGCGTGAATAAGAAAAGGGCGCCCTCGAATGAGGGTGCCGAAGAGAGATATGGGTAATGCTAAGGTCGAAGGTCGGGGTGAATAGATTGTAAAACACATTGGAGGCATGAAAGGTCGACATGTCCTATTTCACTGTTATTCAATAAGTATTGTAATCAGTTAATATTATGATGGTTAAGCGAAATAATTCGTTTTGTTTATCTGGCCTTAACTTTTCTCCTTCACTATTTGAATTTAGGGAAAATGGGGGGATTTATGGGCTTAGGTGGTGTTCAAGGGGGTAGTGAAGATGCAACCCATGCGCTCATTCATGGGGGAAATCTTCTAGACCGAGCTGCGGAAGCTAAGGGAAAGAAAAGAACTGTCTTATTTAACCAAGCTATGGAGATCTTCAAACGCTATGAGGACTCAACAGATGAGGCTGTTAAACGTGAGAGCGCATTGCTTGGGCATAAGATCAAATTGTTTGAGAAAAGTGAAGAGAGCATTGGTTATGTTGAGAAACTGAAATTTTCATTTCAAACGCTATCTAAAGACCCAAATGTTCGGAATGCCATGATGTTCATGAGAGCAGGAACAGTGCGGTGGATGCCGAAAATTTAGATACTAAAAACTTAGACACTATAGAGGATTCTTTGACTGCTTTACGTTCTATCAATCAAGATTCTCTTCCTGAGGTGGTTAAAAAGCGGCTCGATGCTACGATAGAAAGGCTAACGGCTGCAGTAACCTACCTAGAGGCAAGAGAAGCAATTAATGACAAGGGGGACGAATCCCTTGAGCGATTAAAGGAAAAAATCAGAGCGCTTGAAACGAAAATAGAGCGTCATAAGACGGAGCTTAATAACCTGCTCGATTTTAGTGGAGCGACAAATCCTGGTGCCGGAGCTACTTATGATGTTAAGGAGCGTATAGAGGAGGCGCGCTGGTATAAGCAAGAGATAGCCAAAAACTCGAAAAGATTAGAAAGGCTCCAGGGGAAAATAGCTAAACTAGAATCGGGTAGGTCTGAAGTTTGATAGACGCTATGCTATCGGTTTTGAAGGCAGATAAAGAGATAATCGAGTTTGGGGTCAAGTTTGGGGTCAGGCCTAGAGTTTGGGGTCAGGCATGGCATTCGGACATTAGAAAAAATAAAGAGTTGTTCAGGAAATACGGTAAAGAGAAATATTAATTTCCTTCTGTTGAAATGGCCGATCGGAGCAAGAAGATCTATTCATGTCTCAAATGTCCGAATGCCAGGCCTGACTCCTTTTTTGGATGATGAACCTGTTATATCAATTTAATGGGAGTAAAAGATACAAAAGCTTGGTAGGGAAAGATAAAAATTAAAATAAATAACTCAGCGTCGGCCATCTAGTAACCAAAAGTCTAACTAATGTTAATTTCATAGGATTTATACAAAACTACATTTCAGTGCGTTAAAATAGTAGGATCTATGATCCTTCATATCGTGGGCACACATCAGCCAATACTAGAATTTAACGCCTAACCCTGCTCCTGTTTTGAACCCGCCAATATCAACATGTGTTTCAAAATGAACAGGTTGGTATAAATAATCTACAAATACATCAATGAAGACACGCTCGCTGATGAAGTAGTAAACCCCGGTCTTTAAAACACCACCAATCGCCCATTTTGAAATGGTTTCCTGGCTGCATTGAGATTTGTTTTTTAGCCAAATTCTTGAAAGACTCGGCCCTATGCCAATGTAAGCTGTAAATTTTTCACATAACTG
Organism: Parachlamydiales bacterium; assembly: GCA_963765145.1. GTDB lineage: Bacteria > Chlamydiota > Chlamydiia > Chlamydiales > JAJFMK01 > JAGVKY01. Next base: position 159,957 of record CAVXVG010000002.1, on the reverse strand, counting down.
ATAGGGGAATTTGACTCCTAGACTGATGTTGGCAATGCTGACCCTTGTTGGATCATTAAATCCATCTGATTTCCCGTGTTTAGAGAACCAATCGAAATTCGCCCATCCATCAAGACAATCGTATAATTTAGTGGATGCTTCCAATTGATAACTCGCACCTACATTGCCGTAAATTTCTCTAAAACGCTCTGAATTATGAAAAAAAGCAGCTGAACGAATTTCAACGCTGCTTTGAAATTCAGCAAAAAGCGGATGAATATTCAATATCAATAAAAGAAGGAAACATGCTTTAACAGCTATTTTAATCATGGACTATCCTAATAGAAACAGGTGTGCTTTCTAGATTGTCTGAATTAACAGCCACAATTTGATAATTATTAGCTGTTTTCTTTGAATCAAGGCAGGTTGTGAAAACGAGGGGCGATCCTGTTAGAATTTCACCAACTAAACGTCCATTATTATAAATCCGATAAAGAACGACGTCTGTTGAAGAACTGGCGTCCCATTTTGCTTTGAGTACATACTCTGTTTTATTTAGAAACTTGTTCTTCTTAAGTACACCAATGAAGTTGGATGGGGGTAGTGGAGGAGAATTTAAAATGTCTACAAACTGTGAAGAGTTTGCCAGTGCACTACCATTATTGCTCATAGTCTGTCCAGTGAACACCTGTATAGTAGAAGTTCCCGCTGAATTAGTTACAGTGAGGGAAACGTTAAATAAACCTGCTGAAGAATATGTATGAGAAACGACTGGTGAAGCTGTTGTTATGGTTTGACCATCACCAAAATCCCAAAAATAGCTTATAATTATCCCAACAGGCGTCACAGAATTCGAAGCATCAAAGATAGTGGGAGAACCTGCTAATGAGACAGTAGGCGTAAAAGATGACACAGGCGCCTGGTCAGGGGTAATAGCACTACCGTTAGGAAAGTCCCCAACAGTAATGGGCGCGTTAGGAGTATTCGTTGCAATAGTGATTGGAGTCACTGTAGTAGTATTATTATTTGATACATAGGCAGTTTGACTATCGGGAGTTATAGCGATACCGGCCGGCCCTGAAAATGCACCCCCATTAATGGTAACTACAGCAATATTAGTCGAAATATCGATCGCAGTAACCGTATCGACGGAATTATTTGAGACATAGGCGGTCCTTCCATTAGGTGTAATAGCAATTGAAAATGGGCCGCCACCTACAATAATTGTAGCATCTACGGTATTTGTAGCTAAGTCAATGCTAGTGACATTTGCGCTGGAAATATTTGCAACATATGCTTTTTTTCCATCAGGTGTTATGGCTATGTCAAAGGGATTACTCCCCACGACAATAGGAGTACCAAGCGTGTTTGTTGCAATAGTGATGGGTGTGACAGTATTTAAGTTATTGTTCAGTACATAAGCTGTTTTGCCATCTGGTGTGATGGCCAATCCAAAAGGGTCATTGCCCCAATTTAGCGGAGTACCTGTCGTATTAGTCGCAATGTCTATAGGAATGATTCTGTTAATATTTGGACAAGCCACATACGCAATTAGGCCGTCGGGGGCAATGGCAATGCCAAACGGTCTGCTTGTTACATTAATGGGAGTTCCAGGTGTTTGGTGTCAGGCCTGACATTCGGACATTTGAGATACGGAAATGCCCTTTGAATGGCCCGCCTCTTTCCCGCTGCGCATCTTGCAGAACAACTCTTTGGGTTTTCCTGTTGCCTTACAGGCAACTCAATTAAGTGGGCGTTTTTACCCATGGTGTTGCCATGGGCTGTTGCAGTTTAGAGCCCTTCAGGCTTTGTTTAAAATTTATCTTTGGAAAAAGGATTGGGGCAACTTGGACTTGAACCAAGGACCAGCGGGTTATGAGGGAGGGAGAACCCCACTCAAACCAACAACATCCAACCGCTTTCAGTAGTTAGGATATCCCTTCTCCATTCAAAAATCTACTGGAATCTGTTGGTTCTTGCCGGTTCTATAGGTAAGTCGTTGCACCGCCATCGCACCGAGCAGTATGTGCTTCCAGAGCGGCGTGTCCCAGAATTAACACACAACTGTTTAATTTATAATTTTCATCCAATTGATATAAATAGTTGATTTTATTTTGTTTTGATTTAATAATTAATTGATTTGAAGGGGGATAATGGTTTACATACGAGCTAAAGAAGGCCCACCAAACGTTGGTGAAAGCAAACCAACCGTCCAGTATTTCGATGAACAAGGAAATATGATCATCAGAAGCGGCGGAACATGGGCTTGGAGAAACAATAACCCAGGCAATTTAGTTGCCAATCCCTACACCATGGGAAAAGAACGCTCATCAAAAGCAATCGGAAAAGCAGGTGGGTTTGCAACATACCCTGATTACAAAACTGGTCATCAAGCCCTGGTTGATATGCTATCTGGAAAAACATGGGGAGCAAAAACACTCGAGCAGGCTTCGATTGATTATACGCCTGACAATCCCAAGCACATCGACTCGATTGTAGAAGAAACTGGTTTTGATCGAATGAGAAAAATCAGTTCCTTAAGTCCTATTGAATTTGAAAAATATTGGAAGGCTATCGAAAAAATCGAAAAATGGGTAGTTGGAAGAGAGGACTTCATCGATGTCTATTATATCACTGGGGTCCATATGAAACGTGGGGTCATCCAAGAATACTGCATCCACAAAAATGGATCTAATATATGGATCTCAAAAGAAGAAGCATTAATTCTGGCAAGCGAACAACGTATTCATGCGATCTTGGTCCACTCTTCTAACGGACATCTCTATCTTCGTCCAGCGCACAAGGGGAAGCGATTTCGAGATCTGGCTTGTTAGTTTTCTGAGGAGACTGGCGCAATGAACGCCCCTAATGACTGCTCAAGTGAATTCTCGTCCCAGGATGAGATAAAGCATTTGGAAGTGATTGCTTTATTCAATACAACACTCAAAAAATGAGAGGGCTTTATGATTCGCTCCAGTTCATCCCAACGAATTTTGACAATAGGGGGACCATCGGTGCCTCCTGCAACTGTATAAGGTTGAAAGACAAAAATTAACGCCTGATCATCAAGAATAAAAGTGTTGAGATCTTTCAGTTCAAGGACAGTCCGAAGAGGCTGTTCACCAGAAAAATAGGAGCATGGATCATTTTTTAGAACATTTTCACAATAGGCACGAACAAATTCCCATCCCTCTTTGCCAGAAAGTAGATCATCTAGAAAAAGTGGGAGAAATTTTCCGTTCTTTTTGTAAAAAGTGCGCCCTTCATATTTTGTCCAACCATGCGGCAAATGAGTGTACTGATGAAATTCCCCAAATAAACTGATCAGTTCCCTTGAATAAAAAATTGTCCGAAGCTTGTAAGATAGACTGAAGGGGCACTCCTCGATTGATCCCTGCAGAACTTTGGCCATAAATTCATTTTTTAAAGCAGAAAGATCGTCCATCAAAACTGTACTTTGCTCTCGACAGGCGACAAGAAACAGAATGGCGATGAATAAGCATTTATTCTTGAGTGAAAGCATAAGATGGTTCCCTTTCTTAAACCATAGACCGATTAAATTAGGCTCCAGGCTGTGGTTTGAATGTGTTAGGCTTGATCTTACTCATCTTTCATATTTTGTTTCATAGTTTTTTAGACATGAAAATGCAGGAAGCGCCGTTACTATACCCTTCTTTAGAAAAATCAATTTTATACCCGAGTTTTGCATAAAAATTGGGAGCCTGAAAATCCATTGTGGTTACAGTAGCAAGCATGCATCCATGCTTTTTACCATGCTCATGAGCGGACTTCATGAGTTTTGTCCCAAGCCCCTGATTCCTAAGACTAGGATCAACCCAAAGTTGATCTGTATAGATCGAACCGCAGATAATCGAACCATTACATCCGGCTATGATCTTGCCTTCCTTATCACGAATGAAAATTGTAAAAGAATGTGCAGCTAACTCTTCATTGATTTCTCTTGTTAAAAAATCTAAATCTGTTGAAGAGGGGTTGTCAGTAACTTCACATTCTAGTTCTTCAATATTCATTTTGATGCCCTGCTAAAGATTAAAGGGTTTTGGTTAGCCAAAGGAGGAGATCGTCATCGACTGGATACATTTGGCCAGGAATGACCTGTTTGTACTTATAGGTGATTCCATTGCCATCTGGCTTGTAGTCTAGCTGGTAATAGAGTTTTTGGGCAGATCCATAGTCTTTATAGAGACCGACCCCCATTCCGATTTTGGAAAATCCTCTCTTTTTGGCTACTTGCTCTAAGTGAGAGAGAAGAGATGTTCCAAAACCCTTGTTGCGATGGTTCTCAAAAACCCAGACATCATGGATTTCTGGTATTTGAGAGTTCATAAAAGGGGAATAGTCAGAGTGGAGAAGTAAATGGCCGTAACCAACCATTTCGCCCTCCGCCTCTATGATAAAAGATAGACGAATTCCTTTTGCCTGCTCCTCGAAGTAACGAGCCCATTTTTTGAAAGTATCTTCTTGATTGGACCAGGGAAAGGGATTCTTTGCAAAGAAGAGAACATCTTCTTTTTGAAGAAGGCGTATTTTCACTTTGTCCTCCTTTAAGGGATCGAAAGGTTAATATTCTTATGGTATCCTACTGTTGATTGAAAGTCTTGAGCAGAGAGGAACCACGATATGCCTAGGAAAAGATTAGAAGAAAAGGTTGCTCTAGTGACAGGTGCTGCTCAAGGTAGTAGAGCATGATCTTTTCTGCTGATAGCAAGGTGTGAAGAGAAATGGTTTCTTCACGTTTCTGGTTCAAAATCTCTCCCATCGCATGAAGGATAAGGCAAAGGGCAGCAAGCAGTTTGGGTTGTTTTCCCAAATGGCTTTCCCAATAAGGAGGATGTTCTTTACTACGACCTTGGGTCTCGATCCAGGTTTGTAATGAGTCAAAATGAGCTTGTGCCTCTGGGGAAAAGCAAAGGGTTCTCTTTTCACTACGTGCCATCTGGTCGATAGCTGTAAAGAGGTTTTCAATGCTTTTCTCTAGTTCAGGTGGCATAGATTCGTGACATATCTCAAATGGCTTGTCAAAATCTGGAAACGTAACCATTTGGAATCTTTGCATGAAGCCGTCAGCCCCTTTTCCGTCTGACATTGCCTGTCTGATGTACATGGAAAGACAGGAAGGCTGTATGCAGCCTATCCAAGACATTGCCAGAGGGATTTGAAGGGAGGAACCTCGAATAATCCGATCTTCATTGTAATGGTCAAGACCAGACCAGCATTGAACAAGAAACGAACGGTCGCCTTCATTCCCGTTTCGTTCTAATTTTTCCAATTGCCCCTTAAGCTCATCACTGCGGAGAATGAATCCTCGAGGATTGTTTGCCAAAAGTTCTCGCAATTTTGGGATGGTACAATCATCTGAAATGTACCGCCGCAAAATCGGTTCTGGTTCATCAAAGTCTAGGTCTGCTTTTTCAGCAGCCTTCTTACGAGTCTTGTAGTCTTTATAGGCTCGAGCATGGTCTTGCCTTGCCTGCTCTTCAATAGCAGCCAAAGGGCGACATATACGTCTAAGAGTGGGGCTTTTCTTTGCAGCAGGTCGACCCACCATAATTGCCCAAACGTTCGCCACTTCTTCCCACTTTTGCCCTTTCCTCATTTCAAGGTTGACACTTCGTCCAAGAACACCACCGATTAGTGCAAGAAACGAGGTGGCCGGAAAGTCAATAGGGATAGACATCTGACGAGCAGAAAGAGATAGGTAGTTTTTGATCGGTTCCGGCAGTAAATCTACAGGAAAATCGGGGACAGGCCGAAGCTTACTTTCTATTGGCTGCGGATCTTGATCAAAAAGGGCTAACTCCTGTTTGAAGGCTATTTCTTTGCATTCCTCTAAGGGAATGGAGACTTTTGTAATAGTGTCTTGCAAAGCTTCCGAAACACGCGAGAGATGTTCCGGTTGAAGTTCGGAATATCCGTCCCATGCATAGCCACACAGTGGGTATATCTAATCTCTATTTTGATGGAAGGTGTCGATTATTCAGATTGCTCGGTGGCCGACAGTTTCTTTGATTTTGGGGACTCTTTTTTGGGCGAAGATCGATGACCAATTGCATGATGAGGCTGGCTCATAAAAGTAAGAAACGTGATTGGTCCTAAATTTCGAGCTCGTGCTGAAGGTTTTACCCCTTTGTTGCGGAAGGTACGTGATACCGTCTCCAAGTCCATGTTGAAGATAAGATTGCTCCCTGCTTCACGGGGGAGTGCTAGCAGGAATTCATAAATGGTCTTTGAAAACGGGATGTCGATAATGCCGTCAAGACTAGCAATGCCAATAAAATGGGTTGGTTGTAGCCATTGCTTAGGTTCGTTTAAAGGAGGTCTAAAATTGCTGAGCTCTGTCGAGAATACAAGGTCCTCTCTTGTAACTATGCGATAACAGCCTACGGCATGACATAACCAAGCAAAACCCAAAGCTATAGCAGCAGAGCGCTGAGAATTTGGACGGCCTTGAAGCACTGCCATAGATAAATTTTTTAGTATCTCAGAAGCTGCTAAAATATCAATGGGATATACGGTACTTTCAATCCTTCGCAAAATATACTGGCGTTCGACTTCTTTGATTTCTAGCCCTTCAAGTATTGGTATAGAACCTTTTCGAAGTTCCATGCCTTTGCAGCTTTGTTGACTAGGAAATAGCCTTTCCAAAAATCCTCTCTGATCCGGCTCGGTATCTTCTCTTAAAAACTGAAGAAAACAACGCAATGACTCAATCCAAACATCACGGTGTTCGTTCTCCTCAGATACCATCAGGGCTAGTTGCCTCAAATAATCTGCAAGGGAAATATTATCAGTAGGATGAGGAATTTGATGACATTTTCGATAAAATACCTCCTTTTCTTCTTGCTGCCATTGTAGATATACGGGTCTTGCAGGTTGGTTATAATATCCTGGAATAATGTTTAGCTTTGGCCTATGCATAAATGAATGAAAGTTCAAGCATCTCCATAGAGCCAGATGTAAGCATCTTCTTTTTCAAAATATTCATCAGGGGGAGGTGTAAATTCCGATGCATCAAATACAGGCATTCTATCTTCGATTGTAAAAGATTGCGCAGCTTGTGGAGGCGACATTTGCTTTCGAATTGCTTTAACTTCTTCAATCTCATTGAGAAAAGTGCGCAAAACATTTTTTGCTGGTTCTAAATCATCTTTCATTTTTTTCTTTATTCTGAAGTTCAAAACGATTTCTGGCATCTTTGATGGCTTTATGTAACTTGTCTTGCAAGGCCTTTTTCGGAAGTAATTCAGTGAGATATTCTGCGACATGAATACCTGAACGGCCTAACTCGAGCAATTCAATGCGTTCGGTCTTCTTGCCAGCGCATAAAATAAGCCCCATCGGAGATTCTTCTCCGGTACAACGCTCGTGCTTGTCAAGCCATCGCAAATAGAGTTCCATTTGTCCTTTATACTCAGGCTTGAAGTCTCCCAGCTTAAGTTCAATTGCGACGAGTCTTTTAAGCTTTCTGTGGAAAAATAAGAGGTCGAGATGAAAATCCTCATCATCAACAACGATCCGCTTCTGCCTCTCGACAAAACTAAAACCCACACCTAATTCCAAAAGGAACTGCTCTAGCTCACGCATGATGGCGTCTTCAACGTCCTTTTCCAGATATCGATCATTAAGATTTAAAAATTCCAGGACATAAGGATCACGAAAGACAAGATCAGGGGTCAGCTGATCTTCTTTTCTTAACATTTCCAATTCAGCTTTGACTAACAATTCCGGTTTTTTGGAAATAGCAGTACGCTCGTATAGCATAGAATCAATTTTCTTGCGCAAAGTGCGCACATTCCATTTTTCAATTCGGCACATTTCAGCATAAAAATCACGCTTTAATGGTTCTTTAAGAGGAAGTATTTCGACAAAATGACTCCAGCTCAATTGTTGCGACAGTGTCGCAACAATTTGTTCATCCGGAAACAACTCTGCAAATTTTAACATTCTGCTAAGACTTGATATGGCAAAACCTTGTCCATATTCTTTTGTCAATTCTTGCGACACTGTCGCAAGAATTTCTTCTCCATAACCCGCTCTTTTTTTCTTAAGGATTTCAGAATGAATACGACGGCCCATTTGCCAATTAAGAGCTATAAGACGGGTATTAACAACCGAAGCTACGGATCGTTTGGCTAGTTCGATTATATTACGTAAGTCTTCGAGTAAATCAGTTTTTTTAACAGATGGCTTGGAGTTTTTTACCTTTGCCAGGCTGCGTGTTTTTTTCATATTGAAACTCCTTGAAGTATCTGCTCAGAGATGGCTTTGCTAAATTTCTTGGTGACTTGGGCGTCGAGATGAGTATAGCGTTGGAGCATTTCTAAAGTGCGATGCCCCCTCGCAGTTGCAAGCTCTAGATTAGAGGCACCTTGGCCAGCGGCAAGGGTAGCGAAGGTGTGCCTCAGGTCGTGAGTGCGAAAGTCTGAAATGCCCGCCTTTTTAAGGGCCGATTGCCACGCCTTCTTTATGTCGACCTTTCCAAAAGCGGTGCGGCTAGCGAATACAAGGGGCTTTTGAGGATTTCGAGCAGCATAAAGCTTTTTGAGCTCTTCAATGACGGGGTCAGCAAGCGAGATACTTCGGGGCCGACCATTCTTGGTCTCTTTTAGATAGGCTAGCTTGTTCTCAAAGTCGACATGTTTCCATTCAAGTCCAAGGATTTCTCCTTGTCTTGCCCCAGTAGTAATCGCAATAAGGACAATGCAATAGAGGTAGGGTGACTTGCTCTCACGGCAAGCTTGGAGAAGGAGGCTAGCTTCTTCTTCCGATAGAATTCGATCTCGGCCTGGGTTTTCTTTGAGTTTGATGAGGTTTAAGCATGGGTTTTCACTGATCCACTTTAGCTGTTTCACTCCGTAGCTTAACGCAGAGGAAAGAGAGGCGATGTAACGATTGATCGTTGCTGGAGAGCGTTTTGTTCCTTTTGGTGTGGGTATTTCGGCTAGAAATTGGCGTTCTTTACTGATCAGGTCTGTAGTTATGTGGACAAGGGCGTAGGAACCAAGCCGATCCTTCCAATGGGTAAGATGGCGGAGGGTATCTTCAGCGGAACGGTGGTGCTCAAGAGCCCCATCGCTTTTATAACGTTCAAAGAGTTCCTTGAAGGTGTGGAGTTGGTTGTTTTGGTTAAAGTTGTATTGACCGCGCTTGATCTTTTGCTCTGTGTCTTGAGCCCAATCTTCAGCTACTTCTTTTCTATCGAAGGTGTCGCAAACAGAGGGATGACCCTTCATGCGAACGACTGCTCGCCATTTGTAAGACCTGCCGTCTTTTGATTTTCTTTTGTAAATGGATGCCATAACTCGAAACCTTTTGGTTGTTGGGTTCGAGCGGTTGGGTGCTGTTGGTCCCTGTGGTTAGGCATTGCACCGTTTTTGCACCGCGACGACAAACCTTAACTTGATTCTTGATAATGGATCAAGTCCAATTGTGTCGACAGGTGTGTGTGAAGGTATGGGGCAACTTGGACTTGAACCAAGGACCAGCGGGTTATGAGTCCGCTGCTCTGACCAACTGAGCTATTGCCCCGAATTAGAAAGAGAATAGCAGGTTTGGAAAATGGAGCCTATTAAAAGAAATTCTGTTGTCTGTGGACTTATTTGCCATACTTGGCCCCCATCGATACGATTGTAGAGCTCGTATTAAACTAGGCTGTGAAGGAAGTTGAGGATTGCCCGGTTGTCTTGTTCAACGATGCCGGGGTGAAGCCTGAGAGTGGTGTGCTTGTCTGCAAAGATAAGGGTGACATTTGGGTGGAGGAAGCCGAAACTGCCTCTAACAGATGCTTTCACGTTTTCTGCAACCGCGTGGCCGTAAAAATAGGCAATCAAGAGGCAAGCTTTAAAGACGTGAAAGATCCCTTTGATCTTCACATCGACATAGGTCGGTTCAGCTTTATCATCGAAAGGGATAACAGTAATATTCCGCTTTTTAGCGGGAGCTAAACCCTCTGGAGTCTGTCTAAGAATTGAACGGGCATTCGTAAAGAAAAGATATCGGAACCCATCGACAGCTGTTGCTGCGGATTTGTAAAGAAGGCAGAACCATTGGTTGCTTAGCCGATCGGTTTTGTTCACTTCTGCTGTCAGTAAAGCGTCGAAAGGTTTCCAGTGGTCAGCTCCATTGTTGATCATAAAGAAGGGCGATCCGTAGAAATGGTCCATTCCAAGTTGGTCAAATTTTTGACCGCTTCCAAACAGTACAAAATTTAAACGTCCCTCTTTGATGAGAGGTTCAAAATGGGCTAGTAAGTTTTCTGTTTTAAGAGAATTGACGTAATCATTAGTGAAGTCTAAAGCGATAGTCAAATGCTTGGTATTTGGCTTGTCCCTTAATATTTTTTCGATGTCGGCGATCAGATTTCTTTGTATATAGGGTACGGTTTTTAAGGTTGTCTCGATGCTTGGGTTGAAAGTACATCCATAAAGATCGACATGATCAATAGTTTGATCTTGTAAAACCGATTCGAGCTTTTTGTGGGTGCCTAAAAAACAAGCATGTTCGAAGTAGAAATCATCGCACCAGGCACTGACGATGGGGCGAGAGCCATTTATTTCACGTGCAGCCACATTGGTCAGGGCAAAAACAGTTTCCGCTGTTTTTCCAAGGCCACCCTTGAGGTGAGGGCGCAAGCTTTCTGGAATAATTAGTAACTGCTTCAGATAAATGGATTGAAAATCATCGGGTCCAAATGGGCCGGAGAGCTCTAAAAGGATAGCAAGCTCGGCATGGGCAAGCTCAATGGCCTGTATGAATTTGTTGTCATCTTCTAAGCAGGTTTTTGCAGTTGTCAAGTGATCAATGATGTTAGAAAGAACCGTTTGAAAGATCTGTCTTAAGGCAGGTTCGCGATCGATTTTGTCCCATTGTTCTTGAGAGATGTTTTCAAAAAGCCCATGGAGCATGTTTAGCAAGGAATTCCCCAGGACTTCGACATGAGAATTCGTAGAATGTGAACGGAGTTCTTTAAAACGAAGGGCTTTTAAGAAAGCCTCTTTGTCTTCAAAGAGGATATGTGGATTGTTTTCACTGGCATTAGGAACACCATTTGGCAAAGGAAAAGCTTCAGGCACAAGGCGGCGCAGTTGGACAGCTCCTAGTGCAATCCCAGTTTGTTCTACCAAATATTCGGCAAGGGTTGGGTGGGTTTTGATGATATTTTTAGGGCTTAATTCGTGAAAGAGGGGTAGGATTTTTATCCCACCGATCATCTCGCCTTGGCACTCAAATTTCACGCGAGCAATCGCAGTTGCTTTTTGCTTTAAGTATTCCAAATCCCCAAGGGTCATCAATTCTGTTTTAATTTCGGCAAATTGAGCGGAAAAACTTTCTTCTTTTTCCCGATTCCCCTCAGTCAAAATGGTGTTGCGTAGCTCATCTGTGAAGTCAAAGAGAAGTTCGTCGTCTTGCTTTTTAGCTTGAGAGACTAAAGAGGCCCAATCTGCAAGATTTGAGCGGTTCAAGACAACAAATTTTAAAGGGAAGAATTGGGTAAATTGGTCGGTGTCGGTAAGGATAAGAGGGCTTTTGTCGCCGAGGGCAAAACGTTGGTTAACCGATGAACTTAAATCGGGCCGATAGCGGTAAAAAGCGCGATGGTATTGGTAAGGAGAGAAGGGGGAGACCTGGAAAGCCGATTCAAAAAATTTCCAACCGATGATCCGAGCAGAAATGAGCACGGAAGGAGCGATCTTATTGAGATAGTTAACTGCAAGAAAACGGATTCTATTAGTTAAGCTGGGGTCATTAGTTCTAGTTTGAGCATCGTTCATCAACTTTAAATTTTGATGCCAAGCAGACTCAGACTGTAAGATGGTAGGGGACTTTCTCAAAAGGGAAGAGGCAATGTCAGAGACTTTTGCGGCAGTAAAATGGACGAGGGAAGCAGTTACCGCCCTAACGAATGAGAGAATATTATAGTTATTCTTGCAGTCTGTTGGTTCTAATGAGGTCATGAATACAATAATAAATTGCCTTTCATTATTAAATCAAAAACAAAAGCCCCCATCTTAAGGATGCGAGAGTGTGGGGGTGTTTTGCCAGTTTTGTTCTTTGGCCCAGGAAAGGTAGTTGTGCCAAGGGATTTCGGGGTAGGCCCGGTGGAGGGCGACGATGTCGACTTGAAAGCCGGGCTTATTGAAGAAGGAGAACATGGCGGCCATGTCGAGGTCTTTGACCTGTTCCACGGGAACTTGGACATATTCTAGTGGCTTTCCAGAAATTTTAGAAATAATTTCTATGACATCTTCGGGGGTGAGCGATTCGGAGGCCAATTCGATTCTTTTATTTTTAAAACGTTTGGGGTGTTCAAGAGCAAGAGTCGCAAAGGCGGCGATATCATCCAGTGCCACTTGCTGTAACCGACGGTTGAAGGGCAGTGTAGTGACATATTGCCCCTCTTTTAGTTGAGGCATTGCAAATACATTTTCCATGAAATAGACCGGCGCAAGAATGCAAGCATCAAGTTCTATCTCTTTAAAATGTTCCTCTATAGTGGTTTTGGAGTCAAAGTGAGGAATGCCAGTTTTTTTATCTGCAGAAGCAACTGAAGAAAACACCAAATATTTGTTTTTTGCTTTGGCTGCATTACCGATGTTGATTCCTTGCTCGATTTCAGTTTTTACCCCTTCAGGAACCCGTGTGGTGATGGCAAAAAAAGCATCGACCGATTCTAACGCCTTTTCGATCGACTGACGATCAACGAGGTTGCCGACGACGGTGGTTGCGCCAAGAGATTCCAATTCCTTGATGACGGTCGATTTTGGATTTCGAGTAAAGGCATGGACATGGTGCCCTCGGTTTAAAAGATGGCGAGCCACATGGCTGCCTTGTTTTCCCGTAGCTCCAACAACAAGTATTTTCATGAGTATCTCCAAAGTGCTCACCTTATGCCAAAGCGAACAAGTTTTGCAAAATAAAAGGGGCCTCTAATATAAACGGGCCCTTATGCTTTCTTTTCTAATGACCTTGCTACTGAGCTCTTCCTGTGTAGAGCTTACCCATTTCTGTGCCGGAGACGAAACGCCACCGAAAGCCAAAGACCACCTACCTATTGGTAGCTGCTGGTACTGCGGAGAAATCCACGAAGAACCTTGTCCTTTTGAAGAGGAAGAAGAGGACGACGGGCTGATCTGTGTAGATAATTGTATCTACGAATGTCTGAACCCGTGCTGCTTGCGAGGTGTTTGGCTGCCGGAAGCGCCGCCTCTCTTTTTGCCTTTTAAGGCAGACCCAAGGCAGTTGGCTGCATCGGCAGGATGGCGTTTTTACGACCAAGTGATTGGGAAGCACGTCATTGACGTGTCTTATTTTGATACGATCCAAATGTATCGATGGTTCAACATAGGGCTGCCTTGTGGGCAGCTGGAGTTTGACATTGACGGAGCTTTGTGGGCTGTTTTCGAGCCTACAGCACCGACCTCTCCGTTAGTGAATGCCGACTATTATGTAGGCGGTTCGTTAAATTATGCATGGGATTCTTGGTCCTTTCGGTTTCGTGCCTATCACATCTCTTCACACATTGGAGATGAGTTTTTGCTTGAACACCCAGGCTTTGATCGAAGAAATCCAAGCGCCGAGTATGTTGACCTTTATGCCTCTTACTATTTAGATGGGGATACACTTAGGCTCTATTTAGGCGGTGGTTATATTGTTCATCGAGACCCTTCCTTCCGTTGCGAAAGAATTTATGGTGAAGCGGGGGCAGAGCTTTATTTCCCTTGGTTTCACCTATTTAGCACCTGTCACATGATCCAGGGGCGTCCTTATTTTGCAGTCAACTTAAGATGTCGCGAAGAGCATGATTGGGATTTAGACCAAACCTATGTGTTAGGTTATGAATTTGCCAAACTATATGGCCTTGAGAGGAAATTGAGATTCTACTTTGAATACCACGAAGGATATTCATTGGAAGGTCAGTTCTGCCATGCGAGAACCGACTACTTTAGTTTCCGGATAAGTTATGGCTTCTAACGGCGAAATACCCGATTCATTGCTTGGGAGCAACGGTTCTAAAAAGGACCGGCTCCCTTTTTGGATTTGGTTATTTTTTATAGCTCTTCTGATTGGTCTATTTTCTATCGTTCAAAATTGGGTGGAAGATCAAATGGAAGAGTTCCATGCCTCCACCCCATTTTTTCAAGTGACTAACAGAGATTTTTCTCTATTTTTATGGCAAAACCCACAATTTATGCGGGTGAATGTTTCTTCGAAGCAAGCCTACCTGCCCGGTTTTCAATATTTGGATAAAGTCACACCCTATCCGGTCAATGCAGACGAGCTTGTGCAAGCCCCTCCTAGCGTTTTGTTTCATTATCACACCTGGAATCGACTGGTTAGCCATGAGACGCCTTTAAGGCCGATCAAAGCAGCCTCTTTTAAGGAATTTTTAAGGCAATCTAACGAATGGACACCCCAATGGTGGCACGATGCCCCGGAAGGATATGTGAAGCTGTTTGAACAGCTACCTAAAGTTGCTGACGATCAAGTATTGCAAGACTTGCCCTACGAGGTGAAACAGGCTTATATAGGATGGAAAAACTACTTTTTTGAAGGAACGGCCATCAACGAGCTTATGCCGACCTATGGTCAGTTAGAGGCGTTTTTGTCAGCCTATCCCCATTTTGCCCGCAACTATTGGCGCAATATCACCACAGAGCCCAATTACTTGAAGATGGTTACTTATGGTCATCCCAATCTTGAAACCATTGTTCCAAGAGACGAATTATCTCCCTTCCTGAGGGTCGCTTTGTTTAACTTTCTCGAAGCAAGACAAGGGCGCTAGCAAATTAATCTCTGTGGTGATGCAATTTTCTTTTTAAATTTTGAGGGGTAAGTATGGACATCTTCAGTCTTAGAAATTTTGTTGGGGCCTGCGGGGGAATTGCGGGTCTATATGTTTCAAGTAGGGCATATCATCACTGGTATGGCGAGCTCCCAGAAGGCGGAGGAAAGTCCTGGCCAAATGTGGAAGCGCGCAATGCCGATATGCTTTACTCCCATATAGCAATGATAGCTGCTCCGTTTGCAGGCGCTTACTTAGGGGCAACTCTCGGCGGCTCGGTGATCAAACCGATCAAGGATGCAACTTTTGCAATGATTACAGGCATTTTCAGAAGATCTGTATAGAGTTTTTTTAGGCATCGCACCAACTTAGGAAAAGGCCGCCTATAAATTTAACAGGATGAACAGGATCGCCTTCGGCGACAGGATAAGCTTCGCCCTTCTAATACCATTTGTTTGGTAAAAACATAAAAAAGGTGGCTTCACCTAGGCGAAGCCACCTTTTTTATATTTTTACCCCAAAAAGTGCTTTGGAAGACGAAGTTTATCCTGTCGCCGAAGGCGATCCTGTTCATCCTGTTATCTTTCTTTTTGAGATCAATTTGGCGTGTTTTTAACTGACGGTGGCGAAGCCTTTATCGTAGGTGGGTCCGGTGGGGCCGATTTTTAGTTCGCCATTGAAGTAGCGGCGGTAGACGCTCAAGGCTTGTTCGGCTGTTTCTATCGCAAAATAGCAGTTAGAGATCCACTCAGAGCCCTTGATGGTCCCTTTTTTTAGGTTGGTTTGAAAGTTAGAAGTGATCTTGTCGGTCCAATAGCTTTCGGGCCCTAGCAGCATAATTGGGGTAAGGGTTTGCGAGCCCACTTTCCGTCTCACTTGTTCTAGATAAAATTCGAAGTCTGTCCCGATGCCTCCCACGGTAAAAAGGGGAAAGTCGAGGTGGAATTCAGCTTGCCGTTCGACTAAGCGGTCGATTCGATAGGTCATTTTGGCTTCAACGTACGGGTTTTGTCTCTGTTCATTGACGATAGAATTGCCTTTTGTCTGAAAATTGATGATATTGGCGCACGATAAAATGCCTAATTGCTTGGCCACTTTATTTCCAAGCTCCATGACACCAGGTCCACCCCCTGTTACCAGTGCAATGGGAACTTTGCTGTTTAGCATAGGGTGAGAAACTTCATTTCTTAGCTCCTCTAAACCTTTAAAGATTTCTAATAAGAGATCTTCAAGGCCATAGGCGATTAGATTTGAACCATAAACACCAAATAATGTGGCTTTCAGATAAGTATCAACCTTATCTAAAGGGACAAACATCCCAGATTCTCTTCCCTCTTTAGAAACAAAGCGCAAAATCTTTCCGGAGGCTTCGTCGACCCAAAAAACGGGTATGCCAAAGGTCATTAAGTCATGCAAAAAGGCGCGGTCTTCTTGAGAAAAGAAGCTTTCATTGGATTTAGAGGGATGTTGGAAGTAGATCCCTTTTAAAGATCGTTGGACAAAATCGCTTAAATACATCCTCTTCATCAAAGGGGATGGGAAATAGCGGGTGAGGAGCACCCCTTGGCTTGTGATCACCCCTTTTTCGATTCCGGCAAGGTAAGGATAAGAGGCTTGTTGTTCGATATACCGCTCTACCATCATGGCTTGACGAGAAGCGATCGAAAAACCGGGGAAGTCGTGTAAATGGGAGATGGTTTTATTCCAGTCACTCGATTGCAAATGGGCTAACTGACTTCCTTTACAAATATAGATAGCAGCAGGATCGTCTTTCGGGATGGGAGCGGTTTCGAAGGCTTTAAATAACTGCTCGGGCTTTTCAAGAGAAATTTGCAGCTGGTCTCTGTCTGAAAAGAAAACATATTCTCTATAAGGCTCGAGGGTAAAAAATTCTAAAGGGATGTCGGCAATTTCTCGTTCGCTTTTCCCATAAAATTCGTAAATATCGCCTGAAGCTTTTGTGTCCGGCTGTAAAACGTTTGCGCTTGTGTGGTGGTATCCTGGCGGAAGAAGCTCTTTTACAACCCTTGCAAAGACCGTTCTTACATGGAGGGGAAGGGTTTTTACAAGAAGAAGCTCTCCCTCTTCAAGATATCTGGCCTCTTCATATTGATGCACTTGCTGCAATGCTAAAAGATGGCGCATTGGAATTTGATGAGATAGCCCCTTTGCTAGTGTGGGAAGAAGGCCAAAAATTTCGGGTTCATAACGGACCGTTCCTTTAAGAAGAGAGAGAAAGGCGACACATCGTCCATCCACCTTTTCTAAAAAGAGCTGGTCGCTTCCTTGTAAGCCCCCAAGTGATAAAAGAGGGTGTCCCCATCTGTCTGCTCGTCCAAACATCCTGTCTAAATAAAAAGGGTCTCGCACTCTTCTTCTTTCGTCAGGTGCAAACAATTTGCCAACACAGTCTCCAATGGCGATGTAGCTCAACATTTGTCGGCCAACTTTTCCAACATGGAAAAATAGCCCTTCCACTATGGCTCGCCGTTTTCCTTGGTCTATTTCAAGGTGTTGAACTTCAACGTCTATGCCAAGCTGCGCCAATGTACTTTTGATGTTGAACTGTACTTGCTGGATGGGAAGCTGAAAGCCAACAAACTGAGAAGAGATGTTGGAAATTTCTACTCTTCCAAAATAAGTCCCATTGTCACGAGGTTCCCAGAGGATAAGCTTGCCGTCAGGAGAGGATAAGTCATACTCATTGCCTCCATTATAAAAGATATCTATCACAAACCTATTCATAGCTGGTCTAAAGATTTTGCTCTACAGAGGATAGTTCACCAGATGTTCTCTTGAATCTGGCAAATACTGGGGTGATTTGGCTAAAAGTTGTGGGGGTCTTGTGGATGAGTTGTGAGTAAAAAAGGGACTAACAGCCTAAATCTACTCATTAGAGTTCTTTTTGATCCAAAAAATGAATTTACGATATGAGTGCGTAAGTTGTTGGAAATAAGTGGTTTAAGAAATGAACGGGAAGGCTAAATATAAAACATAAAATTTGAATTTAACGCAAGGGCCTGCTGCCATAAATCAAACGTTTCACTTGTCGACAACTAACTTTTAGCATTTTCTATTTGGTGTTTACGGATGAGATCTTATTAGTACATAATGGCCCGTTTATGATGAAAAAAAATGGGACTTTAGGAACTCATGATGGTCGTTTTCACGCCGATGAGGTAACCGCAACAGCTCTACTGCTTCACTTTGGCCTTATCTCAAGGGAAGGCATTTTCCGCACGCGAGATCCAAGTTTGTTGGAAACCTGCGAGTATGTGTGTGATGTTGGAGGCATTTATGATCCAACGAAAAAATTATTTGATCACCACCAAGTCGATTATACAGGCCCGCTTAGTAGTGCGGGGATGGTGCTTCTCTATCTGAAAGAGCAGCAGATCATTTCCCACTCTCTTTACCAACACATCCACAATGAGTTGGTTCAAGGGGTGGATGCCTATGACAACGGTAAAGAGTTATTGGGCCCTCATGTCACAACTTTTTCTCATGTGATCTCAAATTTTAACGCCATTGTCTATGACGCAAATTCAGAAGAGGAAAACCGGTCCTTTTTTTATGCGCTCGAATTTGCCCACGGGCATATTGGTCGAATGATCGAAAGGTTTAATTACATTCAATCGTGCCGAGACGATGTCAAAGAGGCGATGCAAAAGGGCAAATATGTTCTTTTTTTTGACAGATCTATTCCCTGGATGGACGCCTTTTTTGATATGGATGGAGAAAAGCATCCGGCCCTTTATGTTGTCATGCCTGCAGGAAAGCATTGGAAATTAAGAGGCATACCCCCGATAACCTCTGAAAGGATGAAAGTAAGACTTCCTCTTCCCGAAGAATGGGCAGGACTGTTAGAAGAAGAGTTGAAGAAAAAAACAGGGATAGCCGGCGCTATTTTTTGTCATAAAGGTCGATTTATCTCTGTTTGGGAAACAAAAAAAGATGCCGAGTTAGCACTCGAGATCGCTTTAAAGGGAATGTCAAAATGAGCACAAATATCTTCGCAGACATCATAGAGAAAAAACTGCCGGCAGAAATTGTTTACGAAAATGATAAAGTGCTGGCTATCAAAGATAAGTATCCTCAAGCTCCGGTCCATATTTTGATCATGCCAAAGAAGGGCTACAAAGACCTGCAGTCATTGCCAAAAGAAGAAATGGGGATATTGGCCGATATTGCCATCTGTGCTCAAGAACTTGCTGTAAAATACAATGTGGCAAACGAATACCGATTGCTAACCAATAATGGTCGCGAAGCAGGCCAGACGATCTTTCATCTCCATTTCCATTTGATAGGAGGAAGAAGACTTGGTCCTATGGCTTAAAGGGGCTGTTGCCAGCTTCTTTCTATTTGCGGCTTTCCCGGAGCAAGAATTAGCCATCAGAGACGCTTTGACTGTTGGGGCAAAAAGCCTTGCGGTTGAGTTGTCAAAACAGGCTTTGAAGGACTTTCAAGACAATCCCTCCCTCCTTTCTCTCTATATTTCCTCTTTGGCAGAAGCGGAAAAGACCGAAGAGATGATCAAAGAATGGGATAAACTTTTTCTTTTATCTCAGGAAAAGGCTTTAGAGCCTTTTTTGCTTGAAAGCATGGCCTGGGGTGTTATCAAGAAGGGGGCTCGTGATTCTGCACTGCCATTGCGAGCGATTTCTCTTGTTGCAGCAGCCATGTCCAATGATTTTCGAGGTGTTCGTCTCATTGAAGAGGCGATGGATCACCAAAACTCTTTGATCAGGACCATTGCCTATAAAGTATCGGGGCAACTGGGTGACCCCTGTTTACAGAATAAAATCCGTACGCGGGTTAAAGAAGAAAAAGAGACCGAAGCCAAACTGTCGATGATCCGTGCCTTAGGGGCTTTGCGGATGAAAGAGCTTGAGCCCTATTTGGTCGGAATAGTCGAGGGCAACAGCAATAGGCAGTTGGAGCGGGAAGCGGCTTTTGA
Organism: Parachlamydiales bacterium; assembly: GCA_963765145.1. Taxonomy (GTDB): domain Bacteria; phylum Chlamydiota; class Chlamydiia; order Chlamydiales; family JAJFMK01; genus JAGVKY01. The sequence continues at coordinate 140,218 of CAVXVG010000002.1, read as the reverse complement.
GGCCCTTTTAGCCCTGCACGAAGGGCCAAAAATGGGAGAGGTTGAGGAGCTGTTAAAAAGCCCTCGCTCCCTTCACCGCGCGGTCGGATGCAGGCTTGCCCTCCATCTTCTGCCCGCTCCGCCCCTGTCTCTTTTTCAACCTTTGCTAGTCGATTCTTCTAGAAGGGTCGTTTTAGAGGCCTCCCGAACGATTGGTTTGCTGTATGCTAAATCTCCAGAGATAGAGGACTTGATTAAAGGTCTAAAAAAACGGCCTGAAGGTGAGGCAAGAGTCGCTTCTTTGTGGATTGAAGCTCTGAGAAATGAAGGGACGGTAGAAGATTGGGTTCCGTTCATAAACCACCCCAATGTGAAGGTGGCACTTTACTCTGCCGCTTTGCTTGGAACAGCGGGAGAAAAAAGCATTCCCCTTCGTCAGTCGCTTTTCGATAAAGCTAAAGACCCTTTTGTGAAAATCAATCTGGCTCTAGGTCTATTACCAGAAGTTGAGCAAAGAGACAGTATATTAGCTTTTTTATCCAAGCAGTTTGACCTAAAAACACCCTTATGGGGTGTTGGTGAACAGGGTGGAGTGGCGTTTCTTTTGCCGCAAAAAGGGGAGCCTTTGCCCCCCATGGTTTCGCAAAAAGATATGGATGTTGTGGCAAGACTGCAGTTTTTAGGCTGCGTGGCTCCCTTTGCCCCAACTTTTGCAGAAGAAAAACTTAAAAGCTTTTTGACACACCGACGCCCTGAGGTTGGTTTGATGGCGACAACTTTATTGATCAAAGAGGGCTCAAACGAGATGTTGGAGCAGGTAGAAGACCTGTTGCAAGACCCCTCCTTTCCTCACAAAGTAGAAGCTGCCCTTTTACTGTCTTTATGGCGACGAGACGATGAAGGGGTCAAAGTGCTTCAAGAGCACTATCCAAAAGGGGATCGAAAAGAAAAAGAGGTTCTACTTGAGGCAATCGGAAGGCTTGGCGGCCCGGCTCAAGCCCCTTTTCTGATCGAATGTTTAAAAGAGCCTTTCCCCATGCTTCGGGTCATTGCAGCCATCGGGCTGATCAGCTGCTTAAACAACTAAAGGAACCAAAAAATTTCTAGTGAGAAGGCCAGCCCTATGAAGGGGGTAAAGTGCCTTCGTGTTTTCTTTTCAATTGAACTCGAGGTATAATTAAATGAATGAGTTCGAGTTTATCCAATCAAATTGCAAAGCGGCGTACCTTTGCCATCATCAGCCACCCCGATGCGGGTAAGACAACACTGACTGAAAAGTTGTTGCTCTACTCCGGCATGATCCATACAGCAGGGATGGTGCGAGGCAGTAAAGGGCGAAAAATGGCCGCCTCCGATTGGATGTCGATGGAGCAAGAAAGGGGCATTTCGATCACCGCCTCTGCGATGCAGTTTCCTTATAAAGATGTAGTCATCAATATTTTAGATACACCTGGCCACCAAGATTTTTCTGAAGATACCTATCGAACATTGACCGCTGCCGACTGCGCTATCATGGTGATTGACGCCGCAAAAGGGGTGGAAAAACAGACCAAAAAGCTGTTTGAGGTGTGTCGCTTAAGAAAGATACCGATCTTAACATTCATCAACAAAATGGATATGCCCGGACGCGATCCGCTTGATTTAATGGATGAACTTGAAAATCTGTTGCAGATCCACACCTTTGCCTATAACTGGCCTATCGGGGGGGGAAGAGATTTTTGCGGTGTTTACGATCGGGTCGAAAAGAACGCATTACTTTTCACAAAAACATCGGCCGGTGGTGCTGAAAGGGCTGAAATTGCTATTTCAAATCTAGATAATCCTAAAATTTTGGAAAAAATAGGGCAGCAAGAGTTTGACAAACTAAAAGAAGAGCTTGAGTTGATGGAGACTGCGGGTAACACCTTTAGTCGACAAGATTTTCTCGATGGCTATGTGACACCGGTCTTTTTTGCCTCTGCACTCACTAATTTTGGTGTGGAACCTTTTTTTGACGCTTTTATCCACTTAGCTCCTGCTCCCCATCAACGTCTTGCCGACAGCTTAAAAGGTGAAGAGGTTGTCATCGATCCTGAACAGACCCCGTTTAGTGCTTATATTTTTAAAATCCAATCGAACATGGATAAAAGGCACCGAGATAGCTTGGCCTTCATGCGGATCTGCTCCGGGAAATTTGAAAGGGATTTAGTGGTCAAACACCACCGGTTAGGAAAAGAGATCCGTCTTTCACGGCCTCATTCCCTCTTTTTCCGGAGAGAGGACGACATTGGATGAAGCCTATCCTGGCGATGTGGTGGGTGTCATCAACCCAGGTGTTTTTGCAATCGGAGATACTATTTCATTGAAAGGGGGCTTTAACTTTAAGCCGCTTCCCCGTTTTCAACCTGAAATTTTTGCCAAATTGCACCCTAAAGATATTGGAAAAAGAAAATCGTTCGACAAAGGGTTGAAGCAATTGACTCAAGAGGGGGCGATTCAAATGCTTCGTCCTTTAAACGACGATGGAGATCTGATTTTCGCAGGCGTTGGGCAGTTGCAGTTTGAAGTGATGCAATACCGGCTGCAAGATGAGTATGGGGTGGAAACGCAGCTCACCTCTCTTCCTTATCAATGCAGCTCATGGATGATTGGCGACCCAAAACTGTTTCAAAAGTCGATGAATTCGGTTTTGATGAAAGATGCCAACGATAAAACGATGGTCCTTTTTGTCACCCAATGGGAAAAGCAATACGCCATCAAAAACAACCCCGACCTCCAGTTCCACGACCTAGACAGTGAATGATGACAGCTAATTTAGCGGTGTTCTTATGGTAATCATGCCAACCTTCTTGGCTTTAACAATTCATGACGCGAAGCATTACCCTGGAAGGGCTGCTCGTTTGGTAGAGCAAAAGCATTTTATCAATGCTATCTATTTGACCATGTTGTTTTTCAATGTGCTTGAGCTTTCCAATTTATCTCGTCGTGGAATGACTTTCGAAGAAGATCACTCGTTAACAAGAAGCTCTCACTTCGATTTGATGTCATCGGCGCACAGTTTTTTTTGGGCGGTCTCCTGTATTGCATTCCCTTACTTTTTGAATCAATTTGTTACTGCTGCAAACTTATATCAACCAGTGAACCGTAATGTGGCTCAATTTGAAGAGGAAAATTTAAAGGTTTCAGTCGATTGTTCTCCTTTTCAACAATTAATCCGTCCTCTAGCTTTGGGAAGGGTCATTGCAGATGCTGCCTTCCTTTATTATAGAAGTTCCTTTTACAACACTTTGTTTCTCCTTTTAGATGCCTATACTTTAAACAGTTCACTAGAGAAACGTGCGATTAAAATAGAAAGAAAGGGGCTGACTAAAGGCCAAATCATAGATGTTGCTTATTATTTTAACACGTTTTCTCCGAGCCATCCTGATTGCTCAGCTTGTCATCAGAAAAGACCGGATATAGGTTTTTGTAAAAACCACAGTTTTCATCTGAAATGTTTGCTTCCTTCGGTTATAAAACTCGTCAAAAAATTTGATGATTTTAGTTTCACGATAAAGGATGGCATTAGTCACAACCCAATGGATTTTCTTGCGAAAAGAAAAATAATTTTCATTGATTTCCCTAAAGGTCATCTTCCAAATTGCCCTACTTGCAACAGGACGGTTCCTCATGACCTTACGATTCTTTTCAAGGAAATAGGTTTAGAAACTAGGATCAATTACACAGACACGATCCCTCAAAACCGCCGATAACATACTGAAATTGTTCCAAAAAGCAAGGGTCAGGAGTCCAATTTGTGGAATAATCTGTTTTCTCTAAAGCGGGTAAAAGTTAGATTAGTTGGGTTATGATTTCTCTCGCAGCTCAGCTAACTTTAGATGCGTGTCGCATCGATTCGACAACCGGCTTGGAAAAAGGGGCCGTCGATTTTTTTGAACAGTATTTACAAGGAAAAGGGTGGAAGACCGAAAGGCAGCCTGTGGGGCCAGAAGTTGGCCGAGACAATCTTTGGGCTTTTAGTGGGAATAAAAACCCTGACCTTATTTTTTGCACACATTTGGATACTGTTCCTCCTTTTATCGCTCCGTGGGTGGAGGGGGAGACCATTTTTGGTCGAGGGGTATGCGATGCAAAAGGGATCGCTGCTTGTCTGGCAATGGCAGCGGAAGAGCTCAAAAAAGATGGGGTTTCGATTGCTTTACTGTTTGTTGTGGGGGAAGAAACCACAAGCGATGGGGCCAAAGCTGCTGCACAGTTTGGAGTGAAGGGCAAATATGTCGTCGTTGGCGAGCCGACCGAATTGAAATTGATTCGGGCCATGAAAGGGGTTGTAGCTTTTGAGTTGCAGGCCAAAGGGGTGACCGGCCATAGCGCCTATCCAGAAAAGGGTCATTCGGCAGTGCATCAATTAGTTGATGATTTGCATAATCTTTCGCATCTAGAATGGCCAATAACTGAAACGTTAGGTCACACAACCTGTAACATTGGGGTGATACAAGGGGGAAGGGCTCCGAATGTGATTGCAGATGAGGCCGCGTCTAAAGGGGTGATCCGCGCTACGATCAAAGTGGAAGAGATTGTCCAGCTTATTCAATCAAATATCCATCCCGAGACCGAGCTAAATCTATTATCTTGTTCAGATCCTCAAAGCTTGAAAGTCGTAGATGGGTTTGAAGTAGGCATTGTCTCTTTTGGATCAGATGTGCCCCATCTTCGGCCGATTGGAGAGCCTCTTTTGATGGGACCGGGATCGATTTTGGATGCACATACTGTTCACGAGCAGATCCAGATGGACGATTTAGAGACAGCCATTCAACTCTACATTCAACTAGGAAAGAAATTGGTATGCAACTGATCAATCGTTTATTGACCTATACCCAGTTGTCAGCCGAAGATTTACACCGTTTACCTGAGCATAGTGAATTAAAAGAGGCTTTTCCTGCCTTTTTGTCTCTCTTAGAGGCAGGTACTGTTCGAGTGGCCGAGAAAAATTCTCTAGGTATTTGGGTGGTCAACCCCGATATGAAGAAAATCATCTTGCTAGGGTTTCGTTTAGGTCAACTTGTTGCCACAGGAGCCGATTCCCTTTCTTTTGTCGATAAAGATACCTATCCAATCCGTCAATTTGACCCATCTCAACAGATCAGATTGGTTCCGGGAGGTGTTTCAGTCAGACGTGGGGCCCATATAGCCTCTAGCGTGACATTGATGCCACCCTCTTTTGTGAATGTGGGGGCTTTTGTTGGGGCTGGAACAATGGTCGATTCGCATGCTCTTGTTGGCAGCTGCGCCCAAGTGGGCAAGAATGTCCATTTGTCGACAGGGGTCCACCTTGGAGGAGTCTTAGAGCCGGTCGGTGAAAGGCCTGTGATCATTGAGGACGACGTTTTTATCGGAGGAAACTGTGGCATTTACGAGGGGACTTTTGTGGGTCATCGGGCTGTCATTGGAGCAGGGGTAATGTTGACCCGTTCAACGAAGGTCTATGACCTTGTGCATGAGCAGCTGATCACATCAACAGCTGATGAACCGTTGCATATTCCGCCAGGTGCGGTGATTGTTCCGGGTGCGCGGGAGGTTAAAGGGGTTTTTGCCCAAGAGCATGGATTGTCGCTTTATACACCGATTATTGTCCGTTATCGGGATGCTAAGACCGATGCAAAGACAAGTTTAGAGCAGTCTTTGCGATAGATCGCCTTTTGTGGTATCTTCGTTTTTTACCTCAAATAAACAGGGAGTTTAAAATGGCAAAAGAAGTCGTCAAACACCGCAAGGACGAAAAAAAGAAGCCTGCTTTATCACCAAAAGAGAAGAAGGCAAAAAAAGTCGAAAAGAAACAGACTAAGAAAACGCCTTAAGTAATAACAGACCCTAAGTTGGAAGAAATAGGCGGCATGCGCATCAACCTATGGAAAAGCATCCAATAAAAATAACAGGGTGAACAGGATGAACAGGATAAGCTACGCCTAATTCTATTCTGCAACGATAAAACAAATAAAAAGAGGGCTTCGCCTGCGTGTTAGTTTCGATAGGCGAAGCCCTCTTTTCATTTGTTTTATACGAAAGTACTATTTGTGTGGGCGTAGCTTATCCTGTTCATCCTGTTCACCCTGTTATTTTTATTGGATGCTTTTTCTTAGACGGGTGTTATGCCTATTAATCTTCTAAGACGAGGTGGGTGCGGTTTTTGAGGTTGGCGAGGCAGTGTTCGCCACCCTTTATCTCTTTGTAGGTGACGTTGCAGCCGTGCTGTTGTAACTGTTCGGCCATCCGATGGCCTTGGGTTAAGTCGATGACTTTATCATCGCTCCCTTGAATGATCTGGATAGGGAGATTTTTTTTAACTTTAGAAGCAGTTAGTAGAGGGTCTCTCTGTTTGATCCAACTTTCCTCATCGATATCGCCTATTCCGAATTCTTCTTTGAACATTTTGACCATGTCGGGTCTGGTTGCAATGGTGTTTCTTAAGTCGAGCAACCCAGAAAGGGAGATGATTTTTTCAAAGCGTTCTTGCAAATAGGGATAGCGTGTCAGAGCTAAAAACATTTCCATTGCTCCTCGGCTTGAGCCTAAAAGGGTGGTGGGCAATGTTAGATTAAGCCCAAATGTTTTTCCCAACATGGGGAGGTGGTCGATCAAGTTTTTGACATCGGCAACATCTTCGCCTCCAAATTGATCGATCCCTTCACTGACACCTCCTCGGTAGGTGGTCGTTACGACAGTGCGAGATCCTGTACAGACCCAATCACTGCCAGGGTTGGTGATGCTAAAGATTCGGTTGCCCCCTCGTAAAAAGACGAGTAGACGGTCGCTTGGATTAGGAACAAAGCTGAGAAGCCCTTTAATTTTTAAATGGCCGCTTGAGTAGGTGAAAAGAAAGATCTTTCTGTTCCACTTTTGGATCGATTGCTTCTGTTCTTCTTCTACTAAAGGACTTTTAAGAACTTTTTCTGTGATCTCAACATGGGCGAGACCTTCAGGTATTTCGTAAAATTTGGCCAGCTCGAGAGAGAGTGGATCGGTTTGAGACATGTATACCGAACGTAATAAATAACGTTACATTTGAGCGCGTGAAAGCGCCGCGATTCAAAGATCTTAATCGGGGTAGTATTAGGAATACAACCCCGATTAAGATCTTTGAATCCCGGCAGCTTTGACGCAGCTGAAATGTAACGTTATTTATTGCGTTCGGTATTCCTTTTGAGTTTTTCATATTTTGCAGTAAAAGGACAGTATGACTAAAACTGCTGTCGAGCTCATCGAGCTGACCCATTATTACGATACTTATGCTGCAGTCGATCGGATCTCTTTTAAGCTAGAGTCAGGAAAGATTTTAGGGCTATTAGGGCCAAATGGCGCCGGGAAAAGCACCACCATTAAGATGCTGACGACGCTGCTGCCGGTCACATCGGGTGCGGCGATCATTTGCGGCCATAGTCTTGTTGCGTCTCCTGCACTTGTAAGGGAACATATTGGATATGTACCGCAGATGTTATCGGCGGATGGAGAGCTGACCGGTTATGAGAATTTGCTCATCTCAGCCAAGTTATATGGCTTGAATAAAGAGAAAAGGAAAAAAAGGATAGCAGAGCTGCTTGAGTTTATGGGGCTGACGGAGTTTGCCGATCAGCAGGTGAACCGCTACTCGGGAGGGATGATCCGTAGGCTGGAAATTGCAACTGCATTGCTTCATCAGCCGCGTGTCCTTTTTCTCGACGAGCCCACTGTTGGTCTTGACCCTGCCGCTCGCCGCAGCTTATGGAAAAAAATCGAAGAGTTGCAGCACAACTTCGGGACAACCATTTTGCTGACAACACACGATATGGAAGAGGCAGATACGTTATGTGATATTGTCGCTTTTATGCACTTGGGCCACATTGTTTTGATGGACACTCCCGCCGCTTTAAAAGCTAAATATGGCCCTCACGCAACTTTGGATGATGTTTTTTTAGGTTACACCGGAGCTACCATCACAGAAGGTGGCGATTATGCGCATGCCAAAGAAATTAGAAGGACGGTCTCTAGACGTGATTAAAACTGTATTACAAGCTCTAGCTATTGTTGAAGCCGATATCAGAAAGCTGCGCCATGACCCGATCGAACTGTTTACTCGGATGATACAACCGGCGATTTGGTTGCTTATTTTTGGCCAAGCCATGGCCAATGCACGGGCCATACCGGTCATGGAATCTTCTTACTTGGATTACATTGCACCGGGGATACTTGCACAGAGCGTTCTTTTTATCTCGATTTTTTATGGGATCGCCCTAATTTGGGATCGGGACATGGGAATTTTGCAGAAAATTTTAGTGACGCCGACTCCTAGGGTTGTATTGGTTTTAGGCCGTTCGATGGCTGCAGGTGTTAGAAGCTTGTCTCAAATCATTGTCGTGTATGGAATTAGCTATTTTTTGGGCATCCATTTAAGACTTGACCTGCTCTCTATTTTGGGCGTTTTAGCGATGATGCTGTTGGGTGGTGCCCTTTTTTCGACATTGTCGTTGATCATTGCTTCAGTCGTAAAAAAACGGGAACGGTTTATGGGAATTGGGCAAATTCTGACCATGCCTCTTTTTTTTGCAAGCAATGCCCTTTATCCCATCACATTAATGCCCCCGTGGCTGCAGACCCTTTCTATTGTGAATCCATTAAGCTATCAAGTGGATGGCTTGCGGTACATGATGATTGTGGGCGAAGCAAGCCATTTTGGCCTTTGGACTGATTTTGGGGTCACGATAGCGATTTATGCAGTGCTTGTCGCTATCGCCACAGCTATCTACCCTAAGATTCTTTATTAATCGCAAAGTTGACAGGAAATCAGATTTGAGTGAGTGTCAGTTTTTTAACAAAAGGAAAAAAAATGGACATTGCTGGTCTTTTAATCAGTTTAATTAGTGGTGCTGTTGGTGGTAACGTTGCAGGTGCTGCCGCACCAGATAAAAGCCTTGGTGCTTTAGGAAACTCTATTTCTGGTTTGATTGGGGGAGGGGCAGGTGGCCTAATTCTTCAAGCGCTTGGAATGGGTGGTGCAACCGGTGGTCTCGACTTGTCTTCCCTTCTTTCTAACGTAGGAAGCGGTGGCGTTAGTGGTGCGGTTCTCATGCTGATCGTAGCTGTCATTAAACAATACACAGACAAGAAGTAGTATTGTTCTAAAGCTGGTGTCCTTGCTCCTGTCCAAAAAGCCCTTTTAATAAAAATTCGGGCACGGGCAGGGGCAAGGGCACGGGCAAGGGTATTTGTGGGGAAGAGGGGGCTTTTTCTACCCAACCCAGGCGAGAGCGACTTGCTCAATGGCAATGTCGCTTTTGCGTGGATGAATCTCATTGGTTTGAAGTTGAGAGGTTTTAGTTTTCTCAATTTCTGTCTCCATCTCAGTTTGCAGATCATTCAATTGTTGCTCATAGCTTTTCAGGTCTTCAGATGCCTTGTCAGCATCACTGCTTCCTTTTGATACCTTACCGACCTTTTTAAAAGCACTTCCGGCTTGAGATAACGTCCCCTTTGTGATTTTTTTGCTAAAGAGGGCGCCAAGTAAAGTGGTGCCAAACGAAATCAACGTGCTCGCTGTTTCCATGTTGGCCTTTTTTTCTAGCTCCGATGCTTTGTCAGAGACTTTTCCCATTTTTTCTTTTAGAGAAGAGATTTTACTTCCGTAAGAGTCTTCAATTTGCTTGGCCCACCTTTTTCGAAAGTCTGCTTCCGTTTCATTTGCTTTAGATGTCAGGCCGTCTGCTTGGAAAAGGGTATACGTTTGGTTTTGAAAGAGGGTAGAGGCAAAAACTTTTGCAAAAAGGGGCCAGTTTTTGGCTTGGTTCAACGGGGAGGGGAGATCTTCAAACACTTTTCCTTGCTTTGGATCTTTCTCTATCGATTGAACGGGCGTGCCGTGCTCCCAATCGACACCTTCTTCGGTAACAGGATAAAGAAGAGAGACGTCGACCCAGTTGTCGATCTTATTTTTGGCATCTACAAAGTGGAGTTTGGCTTTTCCAAGCAAAAAGGGTTTGTAGCTTGCACCGTCTTTACTGATGTAATATTCGTTAATCCCTTGAGGGATAGAAGGTTTAGAGGGTTGTTTTTCCGCCACTTTTTTCGGAGCGATCGTCGGCTCTTTTTTAGTTAATGAAGCAATTTCAGTTAGGGTAAGGGGTCCGCGTAGATAAGACAGCGTCCAGCGTGTCTGAAATAAAATAGGTTCCTTTTCATGGATGCTGCGTAAAATGAAGGTGCGATTGCCTGTCGAGGCCACCATTTTATCCAAAGTTTTCGTGTCAATTTCTCCGTTCGATGCGACTTGCAGCCCTTCTAAGACCCTTGCCTTGTCTCGATCTGTTTGCAATTTTCCGATAAACCAGGCTCCGCAGTTGGCAAGCCCTTTATAATCCAGATCTGCAGGGTTCTGAGTGGCCAACACAATGCCCACACCAAACGCGCGCGCCTGTTTAAGCAGTGTAAGCATCGGTTTTTTGGATGGAGGTGTCGCTATGGGAGGAAAAAAGCCATAGACCTCATCCATGTATAACACCGTTTTCAAACTCGATGTGCCCGGTTGTCTACGCATCCATGAGACATATTCGTTCAGCAGCAAAGTGACAAAAAACATTCTCTCGGCATCTGAGAGGTGGGCAATAGAAAGGATAGACAGTTTGGGCTTGCCACTTTTTGTGTAGAGCAAATTCTCGATATGAAGAGGCTCTCCTTCCATCCAAGCTTGAAAACCGGGAGAGGCCAGAAGGTTATTTAAATTGATCGAAAGGGCCGTTCTTTCTTTGCTGGGGAAAAAGGTGTCGATATCGAGCACCCCAACTTTATGGAAGGGTGGGTTTTGAACCTGTTGGATAATGGTGGGGATGTCAAGGTCGATCCCTTTGCTCCAAGCCTGTTCCAATATCGTAGAGATTAAAATATGTTCGCGGCTTTTGATTGGGTCTGCCTGCAACCCTAGAAGGCCAAGAAGGCTGGAAACTGTCGAAAGTATCCTGTCACGGAAGGCTTCTTGGTCTAACAGCACCTCTTTTGGTGGAGCTGCAAACGAACTTAAAATAGAGAGTGAAAGACCCGCTTGGCTTGCAGGTGTGTAGATAGCAAGCTCGACGTTGTCGCGTAAAGTTTTGATCCGTTCTTTGTCCTCACCCCATTCTTTCAGCCCCGATTGCCATTTTTTTGCAACGACCTCTGAGTAGGCTTTGGGGTTCATCCCATTTTTTTCGGCTTCTCCCTTATCTATCCAGGGGAGAAATTCTTCAGCCGACAAGTTAGGGAATGTTAAAAGAAGGTCGGCTAAATCTCCTTTAGGGTCGATCAAGATGGCAGGAATTTTATCTAGGCCGGCCTCTTCAATCAGGTCTAAGGCAAGCCCTGTTTTTCCACTCCCTGTCATCCCAACAATCACGGCGTGAGTAGTTAAATCTTTCGATTCAAGGCAAAGGGGATGGTCGGTTGTCTTTTTAGTGGCTGGGTCAACCACTTTGCCTAAATAGAATTCCCCTAACTTTTCAGCGATTTTCATGATTTTTTCTTGTTGTTGATTTAGAAAGGCTTAATTGGAGTTTAATGCCGCTTCATAACAAGGTATGAAAAATGGCATCCAGAATCTTCTTATACGCACAACAGTTAGGCTATACAAGCCCCTTTGTAATCGGCGGCGCCTCCATTATCGGTGTACGATGAAAAAATGTCGGCACGCGCTGCAAGCGTGGCATGAGGGCGCCCGTGACCCGAAGCTAGGGAGTTAAGAGATCGTGGAAAGACCTGCTAGTGCGATTAGTAGGCTTGCTAAATCGCGCTACTGTTACCTGAAAAGCGATATAGGTTGTTCATTCGTTTTTGGTTGACAACTTCAAATGACTTTGACAGCATCAAACTTCGTTGAAATTGACGATGAGCATTTTGGGAAAAATATTTTGAACAAGGAGTTCTCTATGTATAAGTCTTATTCTGATCCGAAGTCAGCAGTGTTTTCTACATCATATTCTGACGGCGAAGTTTTCACCTCTTCAACATGGCAAAAAAGGGGGAGGGTTACTCGCTTATTTTTACGCCTGTGCAATTATGTCAATTTAAACTGTGCCGCATCTAAAGGGCATTGGTCTTGGTAGGCGTGAAGCAAAAATACCCGTTTGCCTTATGTGGAAAATGAAAAATCTTTGAAGACAGGCCTGCCCTATGCAGGCCTGTGGTGTTTTTGAGGCATGCACAAAAAATAATGCATAACGACCTTCCAAATAACTTTTGGACAATCAATACCTTTGGGAATTCTAGCGTTCCAGAATTTGCTGCTAAAGCATATGCTGAAGTGCTGCCTTACGTGAAAGATTTTTTAACCTCTCCTCACCCGTATCGGAAAGGGATTATGTGCCCTTTTGTCCCAGCCGCTTTGAAAAATGACCGTATTTTCTTTACGTTTTTTGAAGACAGCTCGCTAAATCATGATTTAGAAAAGAAAAGTAAGGAGTTTATTGGTCAGTGTGTGGATTTTTACCTGCACAAAAAGACCGATAAAAAACAGTTTGGAGCGTTGCTTGTTTTGTTTCCTGAAAGCTACAGCATTACCAAGTTATTAGAAATTCACTTACACAGCAAAGAGCAATGTGTGCATCAATCATTAATGCTAGGAGCTCTCTGGGGTACTAATCCAGCTCAGAGTCTTCATCATTCTGAATATTTTCCGTTAAGGACTCCAACCCCAGTTCTTGTGATTAGAGATCTTACAGTGAATGACTTGATATTTCTTGATCCGAAGCATTACAAGATTAAAACACGCCTTTCTTTTTTGAAAACATATATCAGCTCATTTAGTGAAGCTCGTTCTGATTTAGAACGTCGTCAACTAAAAGAAGCTATTCGCCTTAAACTTCATTACGAAAGAAAATTACAAGCTATTTATTGTGTAAGCGGTTTGTCTTTGTTATGCCTATTAACTCTTATCGCAATAATAACCTTTATGTGACTACGTGATACTCAAAAATAGATACTTTTTACTGTGCGCCCTTTTTACTGTTTTTCAACAAGTATTCCTGGCCATTTCTACATATTTTATTGCTATGGCTGGCGAATCGCTTGTTTCCGCGCAAATTTTAAAAGTAGAGCGTTTTATTACTTTGTTTTTTGTTGCTGCATTATTGGCGTATTTTTTAAGTTCATGCGTCGAATGGTTGCAAGTGAAATTAAAGAATAATCTGTGGGAAAAATACACCTTTGACTCGTATGAAACGATCAAACAAGATCAGAGTTTATCTTCAAAAAAAAATCAGCAACTTACAACGAATTGGTTAGCAGGCGAGGCTCCCTCTACTTTCGAAGACGTTAGCAGTTTTTCGGTGGGACTCCTTTCCATTTATTGTAATGTGATATTCACACTAATAGTTTTTGGGCTTACGCTTGGCTTGACGATGGCAGGCGTAATGGCTCTATCTCTAGTTGTTTCGGCTGTTTTAGTAGCAGTGTTGAAAGAACGCATCATGCGATTGGCAGATAATATCCAATCTTCCAAATTGCTGACACTGGTCCAACTAAACTGTCTTTGGGATAATTATCTGTTCGGAAATAAACCTTTGGCGAAATTGGCTTACGACAATTTGCAGTCAAAGTCGAAAATGTATTTTGCAAATTCTGAAAAATATGTCATTACCGAGCAGATCCTTGCATGCTTACCGATTTATATTGCTATACCGTTTGTGATTGTAACGATGTTTTTGACTGATCACACAGCTGCATCGATAGGTGCTTTTGTAGCCGTCTTACCTAGATCTTTGCAGCTATTCGGCAATGTGCATTCTCTTAGTATGTACAATAGTAGATTTGTACTTATGAAGCAGAAACTGAACAACTTGAAATGCTTTGTTCAGAAATTAGAGAAACAGGATTTAAAAAAACAAATAGAGCCCGAAAAAATTCGGATTTCTGATGTTCACGAAAAAAGTGATTTGTCGGTCCAGCAATTTTTAGATCAAATGCACACAAAAGAGCTCAAGCGGGGTAGGTTTTTGATTACAGGTGCAAATGGTGTTGGAAAATCCTCTTTATTGCGGTTTATCAAATCGATCAACGAAGAGGCGGTTTTAGTTTCGCCTGATGCCAATTTAGTGAATCATGATATCGCTGCATCATCTGGAGAGCGCCAAGTTAGGCAAATAGATTTCATTTTTTCACAAGATACAGCCATTTTTTTGCTTGATGAATGGGATGCCAATCTAGATTTCTTAAATGTGCTTAAAGTTGAGGACAAAATAAACCTTTTGGCCAAAAAGGCACTCATTGTCGAAGTGAGACATAAAGTTGCACTTCCTTAGCGAACTAGGCGCCTTCTTCGAAGAAAACTCCAAAAAACTCCAAAAACTCCAAAAGATCTTGAAAAAATATCTCGGTGGTTTTAGTGTGAAATTTTTTAAGGAGTATAGAAAAAATGAAAAGTGGTTTGAAACTAGTTTTAGGCTTGTCCCTTTTAAGCTTTACAAATGAAATGATGGCGTTTGAATCAATGTCGTGGGACGAAGGTTGCTGTTCAGATGTTTTTGTCGGCGCCCCTTGCTATTCAATTGATGTAGGATTTAGGGCAATTGCGTACAAACCTGCCGTTAACAACTTAGACTATGCTGCATCAGCAGATCCGTTACCGATTCTTGTTCCTCAGTGGAGAACTTTCGATGTCCAACCAAACTACAATTTTGGTTTTGAAGTCGATCTAACAGCAGTTTTTCATGATCGAGGCACTAAACTTGCAGTTTCTTGGGAACATTTTGAAAACAACGATTCAAGCAAAGCTTCGGTTCCTACATCCAGTATGATGGGTCCGTTTTTTGCGATTGGTCCAGATACGGCTCTCTATGAAAGAGCTCATGGAAAAGTAAAGTGGTATTTTGACCAAATCAACCTCGACTACGGCACCTATGTTAACTTTGGAGAATGTTTCCAAGCTAACTTGTTTGTTGGTTTGACAGGGGCAAGAATCAAAGAAACGCGCAATACCTTCTACGAAGGCACATTGCCAGCGATAGCCGGCGGGGGTTTTATTGGCAGAAATATCAATTCTCCGATCACGTTCACCGGTGGTGGACCAAGAATTGGGCTTGATTTTTCTTACACCCTCTTTGATGACTTCCGCTTAACCGGACAAGCAGCCGCAGCCATTTTTGTGGGTAACTTCATCAACCACACAGAGTACAAGTCGATCTTTCCAGGCCCTGTTACAGTTCTTGGATTGGGAACATTTACTTCTCCGACCATTTCTAACACACAAGTCCATAACAGATATGGGATTGTGCCGGAATTTGAAGGGAGACTTGGGTTTGCTTACGACTTCACACTCTGCGATGACTTTTTCGTGAAGCTTGAAGCCGGCTATGAAGCTAAAGTGTTTGTTGGCGCCCTACAATCTGTAGAGATCGGCAGCGAAGTGGTCACACCTCCTGTCACTCCAGATGTTGTCGGTGTATTTGCTAGAACATTTGAGCGTAAAGTGAGCGACTTTGCATTAGCTGGGCCATACGTATCAATTAACGTTGGCTTCTAGTGTTTAGCAATTCCCGCCAGCCTTTCAAATACCCAGGGTTGCGTCACCCTTTCAGGGTTTCCTTACCCTGGGCTACAGTCCTGCACCCCATTCCGGGGTGCTTCACTTTTTTCCAACGGGAATTGCTATAATGTTTAGGAGGAAATTTAACTTCCTCTCAGTTGCGGGAATCCAAATTGGACTCGATGTGAGTTGGCTGATCATCGCCCTACTCTTGTCCTGGACCCTTGCTGCAGGATATTTCCCATTTAATTACCCCGGTTTAACCACCGGGGTTTATTGGTTCATGGGAATCATAGGCATGCTGGGCCTCTTTGTTTGCATCGTTTTGCACGAACTTGGCCATGCCTTTGTTGCCAAGTACTATCAACTTCCTATTTCTCAAATCACCCTTTTTATTTTTGGCGGTATCGCTGAAATAAAAAAGGAACCTCAAAGCCCCAAAGTTGAATTTCTCATGGCCATCGCTGGGCCAATTGTCAGCGTAATTCTTGCTGTCCTGCTTTTTTTGATTACACAAGTAGGCGAGCAAAAAGAATGGTCAGTCTGGGTGACGGGTGTGACAGGGTATTTGGCGTATGTCAATACTGCTTTAGCAATTTTCAATATGATTCCTGCCTTTCCACTTGATGGAGGAAGGGTATTCCGTTCAATTTTATGGGCCATTAGTAAAAATTTAGGGTGGGCAACAAAAGTTGCCACGATCATCGGTTCTGCATTTGGATTTTTCCTCATCTTTTTTGGGATTTTTCTTTTTATTTCAGGGAACATCTTTGGTGGCATGTGGATGGCCATCATTGGATTGTTTTTGAGAAAGGCTGCAACATCAACCCAAACCCAATATTATGTTAGCAAAGAACTAAAAGGGGAAAAGGTGACAAAGTTTATGTCATCTCCTATCTCGGTTCCATCCGATATTTCATTGCAAACGTTTGTAGATCAATATGTCTACCAATCTCGTCACCATTTATATCCTGTCACTGACGATGGGGTGTTAAAAGGGTACATCAGTTTGGAAGAGGTCAAACCTATTCTGCAAAGCGAATGGGGGTCAACCAAAGTTTCTCAACAAATGATACCTCTGGCGCAAATCAAAACACTGTCTTCAGAGACTAATGCCATGGATGCGCTGAATATGATGCAGTCAGAAGATGTTTCGACTGCGTTGATAGCAGATGGCAGCAAATTGGTGGGGATATTAACTTCTCAGGATCTACTTAAGGCAATTTCTTTGAAATTAGAACTTGAACAAGGGATGCAACTGTAATGAACAAGCCGGAACCGATTAGCAGCAGCAAACTAGGTGGAACCATTATCGGTCCGGAGAATCGTTCTTTAGAGTTAGAAAACCGTAGCACTTTAGTGCCTCCAGACACAGATTATGGGACATTACCAAGCTTAAAGTGGTCTTTTGCCGATAGTCGGATGAGGCTTGGCGAAGGGGGATGGGCACGGCAAACCACCATTCGAGAATTGCCTATTTCGACCGACCTTGCAGGGGTCAACATGAGGCTAAATGCCGGGGCTATCCGAGAGATGCACTGGCACAAAGAGGCCGAATGGTCTTACATGTTAAAGGGCAACGCTCGCATCACAGTCGTAGATCAAGACGGGCGCACTTTTCAAGAAGATGTGGAAGAAGGAGATCTTTGGTATTTCCCTCCAGGCATTCCCCACTCGATTCAAGGGATTGGAAAAGATGGGTGTGAATTTCTTCTAGTGTTTGACAGTGGGGATTTTTCAGAAGATTCTACTTTTTTACTAACAGATTGGTTAGCCCATACTCCAAAGGAAGTATTGGCGAAAAATTTTAATGTTCCAGAAAGTGCCTTTGCGAAAATTCCCAAAGAGGAACTTTACATTTTTATGGGGAAAATCCCACCCCCGCTTGAAAAAAATAGGGTTGCCGGAAATGGGCCAGTTCCTTTGAAGTTGTCTCATAAAATGTTGGCGCAAGAGCCAATTAAAACTAAGTATGGGCAGGTGAGAATCACAGATTCTTCCAACTTCCCGGCCTCGGTGAACATTGCTGCAGCGCTGGTTGAAGTGGAACCTGGCGGCATGCGGGAGCTTCATTGGCAT
Organism: Parachlamydiales bacterium; assembly: GCA_963765145.1. GTDB lineage: Bacteria > Chlamydiota > Chlamydiia > Chlamydiales > JAJFMK01 > JAGVKY01. Next base: position 122,664 of record CAVXVG010000002.1, on the reverse strand, counting down.
CCAAATGGGGCAGAATGGCAATTTTATCTGACAGGAAAGGGGAGGATGACCGTTTTTGCTTCAGAAGGAAAAGCTCGTACATTGGACTATCAAGCAGGAGATGTTGGGGTGGTCCCTTTTCCGATGGGGCATTACATCGAAAACACGGGGAAAACCACGCTCCGGTTTCTAGAAATTTTTAAAAGCAGCTATTTTGCCGATGTTTCGTTGGCTCAGTGGCTAGCTTTTACCCCCTTCGATCTCGTGCAGTCCCATCTGCACATCGACCCCTCGGTCCTCGCTAAAGTTTCCAAAAACAAAACTCCCATCGTTCCGGTTTAGATAATAGAACCAACTGAATTTTCCCTTGCCCTTGCCCCTGCCCTTGCCCGATTTTTTAAATTAAAGAAATGCTTAGGTGAAATATACGACCTTTTTACCAAGAAATTTTCGGGCAAGGGCACGGGCAAGGGCAGGGGCAAGGGTGCGTTTAAGTAATAAGGCTCTTTCGTTATAATTTAACCATGAATAAATTCTTTTTAGTTTGCTGTCTGATGACAGGGTTGGTGTTTTCGATGGAACTGCCTGAATTTTTTGTGATGGGCATTGAGTGTAGAACAAGCAATGACCCTGAAGTTGGTCCTCAACAAATAGGCGCCCACTGGCAGAAATTTATGCAAGATGGGATCTACAGCCGTATTGTAAATAAAAGTTCAGATGAGATCATCGCCCTTTATTGTGACTATGACGGAGACCATACAAAACCCTATTCTTTGGTGATTGGCTGCAAAGTTTCTTCTACTGATGAAATACCTGAAGGAATGGTGGTCAAATTAGTTCCTCGATCAAATTATACCCACTTTCCTGCCATCGGAGAGTATCCTAAAGTGTTAGCCGAGACCTGGGGCAATGTTTGGCAGTCTGACATCAAACGGACTTATACAGGAGATTTTGAGGTCTATGGAGAAAAATTCTACCAAGACCCCAAGCAGGTCGATATTTTTGTAGCCATTGAGTAAATATGACCCCCATCCAAAGAGTTGAATACGAAGAGAAAAGGGCAAGCCAATTTGGATTTTGCTGGCAGACTGTCGATCAACTGATTGCACAGATTAAAAGTGAATGTGCCGAAATCAAAGAGGCCCATGAAAATAACGATAGAACCCATCTTCAAGAAGAGGTGGGTGATCTTCTCCATGCTGCCATTGGACTTGCCATCTTTTGCGACTTAGACCCGACGGAAACACTCCAGAAAAGCACTGACAAATTTAAAAAACGGATGGATGTGATTATTGAGTTGGTAGCAAAAGATGGAAAGAAAGATCTTCAGAATCAGCCTTTTGAGTTGCTCATGCACTATTGGGATGAGGCCAAAAGGATTTTAAAATGATTCGAGGGATAGCTTTTGCTTTATCGGCTTGCTTGTTTTGGGGACTCATTTTTGTCGTACCGCAATTCTTAGAAAGTTTTAGCTCTGTCGAGGTGGCGCTAGGTCGCTATTTTTTTTACGCGATCATTTCGATCACCATTTTTGCTAGAGCAAGGCTAAAAGGGCTTTGTCAGTATGGAAGGCCCATTTGGTTTAAGGCACTCTACTTTTCTTTAGCTTCTACCATGGTTTATTACACCGCATTGGTGTTGGCTTTAAGGTGTTGCGCACCGGCTATTTGTGCCCTTGTGCTGGGGACAAGCCCGATTGCAATCGCCTTTTATGGGAATTGGAAGAACAAGGAATGCAGCAACAGAAGCTTGATTTTGCCCTCTGTTTTGATATTGCTTGGACTTGTGATCATCAATGTGCCCCATATTGAAGCAGCCGATTCGATTTCGGATTATATTTTAGGCCTTTTTTGTTGTTTGATCTCTTTGGCAGCTTGGAGTTGGTATGTAGTAGCAAATTCCAAATTTTTCCAAGACAACCCCCACGTTTCCTCGAATGATTGGGCCACCCTCATGGGGGTATCGACCCTTTTTTGGGTTGTGCTTTGCGGTTCGGCTTTTAGTTTAACCGGTATTGTTCAGGTAGAAAAATTCTTAACACTATCGCCTGAGCTGACAAGTTATCTGATAGGGTGTGCCATTTTGGGGCTTTTTTGCTCTTGGATTGGTGGCTTTTTATGGAACAAGGCAAGCCACTATCTTCCTGTGACATTAGCAGGGCAGATGACTATCTTTGAAACCATTTTCGGCCTGTTGTTTGTTTACTTTCTGGCTCAGCAAGTCCCACCTCTTATGGAATGTGTGGGCATTTTAGTCCTACTTGGAGCCGTCGGTTACGGCCTCACCCTCTCCAGCCGCATCGCGAGTCCTGAGTCCGCTTAACATTCACTATATTTTATTTCTTTGCATTTCGCGTGAGCGTTTGGAGTGCTAAACTCCTGTTTAGCTTTGACTTATCAATGAAAGTGAAAGCTAAACAGGAGTTTAGCACTCCAAACGCTTCGCGATGTTATATGAAGGCGATTTTGAGGCCGAGGGCGATGAGGGTGGAACCCAAAATACGGTCGAAGGTTTTTTGCGCTTTTGCCACTTTGGCTTGAAGGAAGGGGTGAGACAACACTGTCGCTAGGCACGAAAACCATATCAGGCCGATGAGGGCCATCTCTATGCCTAAAAAGAATTGTATAAGGTAAGGGGTTCTCGGTTCAATCACTTGCGAAAAGACGCTTAAGAAAAAAAGAGAAGCTTTTGGGTTGAGAGCATTGGTAAAAAATCCATTCTTGAAAGCCTGAAAGGCGGGTAAATCTCTTGAGGATTTATGCTCCGATTGTATCGTCATCGGTTTTGACCTAAAAGATTGTAGGCCAATGTAAATCAAATAGGCTGCGCCAAGATATTGAAGCAGGTGATACAGAAAAGGGGTTTCTGCAATTAAAACCCCAAGCCCAACAACGCAGTAGGTGACATGGATCAAAATGGCCAATGCCACCCCAAAAGCGGTCCACAGGCCGGCACGTCTGGAATAACTTAAGGCATTTTTTGTAACGATCAGGAAGTCGGGGCCTGGGCTCATCGCTCCAAGCAGGGCAATGCCACCTATCAGCATAAAATCGGCGATTAAAGAACTCATCTTGATTTATTTTATCAAGATCGGCTTTTGTATGGTAAATAGACTTTAAGCAAGAGGGAATGATGGGAAAGAAGATGAGGGCCTTTCAAGTTTCGGGGCCAAATAAACCTTTTGAAAAGGTAGAAAGAGAAATCCCAGAGCCAACAGCTCGTACAGTAAGGATTAAAGTGCAGGCTTGCGGGATTTGCCATAGTGATTCGTTTCTAAAGACGGGGGGATTTCCTGGTATTCAATTTCCACGCATTCCTGGCCACGAGGTGGCAGGGGTGATTGATGCGATTGGACCAGGAGTGACAAGCTGGAAAGTAGGTCAAAGAGTTGGTGTGGGTTGGTTTGGAGGGTGTTGTTTTGAATGTGACTCATGTCGCAGAGGTCACTTTGTAACCTGTGAAAAGGGAAAAGTAACCGGTATTTCTTTTGATGGGGGATATGCTGACTATATGGTTGCCCCTGTTGAGGCGCTTGCCCATATTCCTGACGAATTGTCGCCTGTTGAGGCCGCACCTTTGATGTGTGCAGGCATTACAACCTACAATGCTTTAAGGCATGCAGAGGCTCATGCCGGAGATCTTGTTGCTGTGTTAGGTCTTGGAGGGTTGGGTCACCTGGCCGTTCAATATGCTGTGAAGATGGGATTTAAAACTGTGGCGATCGCTAGAGGCAAAAATAAAGAACCTCTCGCAAAAAAATTGGGTGCTCATCACTATATCGACAGCACAACAGAAGATGTTGCGGCAGCATTGAACAAACTGGGTGGTGCAAAAGTTGTCTTGTCGACTGTGACCGATAGCCCTTCGATGAGCCAAACGGTGAATGGGATCAAGCCCGGTGGAAGATTAATGCTATTGGGAGCATCCACTCAGAATTTAGAGGTTTCTCCTATTCAATTACTCACTCAGAACCGCTCAGTCGTTGGATGGGCCTCCGGGACATCGATCGATTCAGAAGATACGTTGAATTTTAGCGCACTAAGTGGCGTCCGTTCGATGAATGAAGTGTTCCCGCTGGAAAAGGCGCCGGAGGCTTATGAACACATGATGAGCGGTAAAGCCCGCTTTCGCGTTGTTTTAGAGATGTAAAGAAGAGAGAAAATGTCAGCAGAAATAAGTTTAAAAGCATTTTTAGAAGAGTTTACGACAAAGGTAGCGCGCAAAGAGAAGCAGCTACAAAAGGCCCATTGGCTTTTGCAGACAACAAGCTCTCAAGACGCTGCCGATTTAAAGGCAGATTTGGAGACCGAATGTAAGCTGTTGTTTAGCGACAAAGGAACCTATGAACACCTTTTGGCTTGGGACGGCGATAAAAGCCTGACCGATCCGTTATTAAAACGTCAGCTCAATGTATTGATACGGGCTTTTAAACAAAACATGCTTTCGGAAGCGCTTTTGCAGCAGATAGCAGATAAAGAGGCCCGTCTGAACCAGATCTATGGCAATTTTAGAGCGGAACTGAATGGGAAGCTACTCTCTGAAAAATGAGATTCTCAAATTGCTGAAAGAAGAGAAGGATCCCAAAAGAAGAAAGCAGGTGTGGGAAGCCTCGAAAGAGATTGGAAAACAGATGGCGCCAGAGATTTTGAGTCTGGTGGAACTGAGAAATAGGGCGGCAATTGAGCTTGGATATTCAGACTATTTTTCGATGATGCTCCAATTGCAAGAGGTCGATGAAAAGTGGTTGTTTGAAACACTTGAAGAACTTGTAAAGCAGTCTGATGGCGCCTACAACAAGATGTTGGAAGAGCTTCAGAAGAAGCAGTCAGAAAAATTCCAGGTGTCTGTTGCGGATTTGGGCCCTTGGGCTTGGTGCGACCCCTTTTGTCAAGGAGATCCTCTCGATGTGCGCGAGCTAGACACATTAGTAGACCAGCTCGATTTCTTGAAAGTGGCTTTAGATTTTTATCAAGCGATGGGGATAGATGTGCAGGGCATCATTGGCCGTAGTGATAACTTTGAAAGAGAAGGGAAAAACCAGCATGCGTTTTGCCAAAACATCGATCGAGGGGAAGATGTTCGAATGCTGAACAACATAAAGCCAACCATCCGATGGCTTGAAACAGTGTTGCACGAGCTTGGCCATGCAGTTTATGAGCTAGGGTTTGACCCAAAGTTGCCTTGGCTGCTTCGGGAGCCACCCCATATGATTACGACAGAGGCGATGGCTCTTTTGGCAGGACGGCAAGCCTATCGAAATGGTTTTCTAAAGAAAGTGGTGGAGTCTTCTGATCATAAAAAGGGATTGATGGCTAAAGGTGAGCAAAGCCTGACAAGGCGGCAATTGATTTTCAGCCGTTTTGTGATGGTGATGACCAGTGTTGAGCGGGAGCTTTATCGCAACCCCAAACAAGATATGAATAAGGTTTGGTGGGATGCAGTCAAAAAATATCAGAAGATATCTCCGCCTGGAAAAAGAGAGGGTGGGACCGATTGGGCAGCAAAGGTTCATATGGGATTGGCGCCGGTTTATTATTTTAGTTATTTGCTGGGGGAATTGTTTGCTTCTAGTATCGAAGAGAAGTTGGGGGAGTTGGCAAAAGCGGAGTCGGGGCAGTTTTTGAGGGAGAAGTTATTTTTCCCTGGAAACAGTTTAAGTTGGAACAAACTGATCGAGCATGTGACCGGAAATCCTTTAACTTCAAATGATTGGTTACGTCAATTCACGTAACAGCAGAATCCCTTGCCCTTGCCCAAAAAAATAATCCCCAAACGCTAACGCGGACTAATTGACATGCTAAAAAGAGAATGTCTGTGATTTTTCGGGCACGGGCAAGGGAAAAAATGAGGGAAAACTGAAAATAGAAGTGAACAGGTCAACAGAAGTTGACCTGTTCGGTTTGGCCCTTTAGGACCTAGGAATTACTGAGCGCAGCCGTTGTCGCCACATGTTGGTTGGCAAACTTTTTTCCAGTAGCATTCTGTACGGTATTTGCATTTTTGATCGTTAACCCAAACTTTACGGGTTTTGCAATCTGGTACTTGGTAGTACTCAGGAACTTCTGTGCAGCAAGTTTCTGTGTAGTACTCTGGAACCATTCTGCAACGTTGTACTTCATGGTACTTTTTAACGTATCTGCAGCAAGTTTTTGAGCAAGGAATAGTTTCCTCTACGCAACGTGGACAGCAGTAGTATTCAGGCACTTGACGTGAGAATTTGCACCAGCATTCGCCAGCAGGTCTTTCAGCACATCGTGCACTGTCAGCCATTTCACGTCTTGGTTCGAAGTCCCCACCTCTTGATTCGAAGTTCCCACGTGGAGAACAACCTTCTGGACCACAAGCGGCACTAACGCTTGATGTAGCAAGCATTCCAACTACTACGGCTAATATTCTAAATAGATTCTTCATACACATCCTTTTATTTTATTGTTTATTAGTTAGCTGTGCGAAAGCCTTGTCGTCTCATTTGGCCTTCTAATTTGGACCATGTCGTTTTATTTAGATTTTAACAAGATTTTTTTAATTAAATTAAGTTGTTCATTGATGGTAAGAGGTTTGAAGTAGTGGAATTTTGATAATCGGAGTGTTGTTAAATATCGCCTCTCTGATTATGGTCTGAAAAAAAAGGAATCATATGGGCATCTTCCGATCTTCCATTTTCACTTTAGCTTTGGCTGCAACGACTTCGGTTTTTGGAGCAGGTGAGCCCAAAAAACCTAACATCATCATGATCATGACCGACGATGTTGGATATGGCGATTTAGGTTGCTACGGTGGGGGCGAGACAAGGGGTTGCTTAACTCCCCACTTGGACCAAATGGCTGCGGAGGGGATGAGGTTCACTAACTATTATGGACAAGCTTCCTGTACCGCGGGGCGTGCCTCCTTTATCACAGGGAGGATTCCTTTAAGGACGGCCCTGTCAACTGTTTTGGCTCCCGGAGATCTCAATGGTATCCATAAAGAAGATCCAACGATTGCCGAGGCATTGAAAAAGATGGGCTATCAGACTGCAATGTGGGGGAAATGGCATTTGGGCGATCGGTTTGAAAATTTCCCAACGGAACATGGGTTTGATCAAATGAGATACATGCTTCCTTATTATGCAGGTGTGTATGCCTATGACTATCTTCCGCTTCAGCCCGACTTCCCCGTTCATGACCAAGCCTTTATGGAGCTATGGAGCAAGCTGAACTTAAGCCAATGGGAAGGTGTGGCTGGGCAGGCGCCAAAAGTCATGAAGAAGAAGTTTGATTACAACGACTTAGCTACAGTTGACGATCAGATGCGTGAAGATGCAGTCAGCTACATCAAGGCCCATGCAAAGGATGCTGAACCGTTCTTTATGTATGTCTGTTTCATGAAGGTTCACAATCCGAACAATCCATCTCCCCGTTTCAAAGGCAGGTCGATGGGAGGAGGAAACTATCTTGATTCGTTGATGGAATTAGATGATAACTCGGGGCAAGTTTTGCAAGCTGTTCGGGATGCGGGCATTGCAGAAGATACGATTGTAGTTTGGACAACAGATAACGGAGCTTGGCTTGATGCTTGGCCCGATGCCGGGTACACCCCTTTCCGTGGGATGAAAGGGACAAGTTTTGAAGGGGGTTTCCGGTGCCCAGCTATTGTTTGGTGGCCAGGTCATATCAAAGCAGGAATTGCGGCCCACCAGATGATGTCCCATATGGATTGGTGGCCTACCTTTGTTAAGCTGGCGGGAGGGACTCCACCCACACGGATCTGGAAAGATAATAAAGGGGATGGGATCGTTTTTGATGGACTCGACAACAGTGACTATCTTTTAGGAAAAGGACCTTCTAACAGGAATTCATTCATCTACATCAATGACTTGTCCTTTGGTGGTGTGAGACTGAACAACTTTAAAGTTCTTTATTCGGCAAAAGACACCTGGCTTGGGCCCAATTTAAACTTGGCATTCCCTGCTTTGTACAACCTTTGGTGGGATCCGGGCGAAAATTATGACATGATTTTTAATGGAGCTGCCCCTACAAGAGGTGATTTACGAACATCTCCAGGACGTTTTTCGGGCTCAGATCATGGGTGGGTGACGCTTTTGCTACAGCCTAAGCTGGACCAATTTTTTGGGGAACTGCTTCAGTATCCAAACCGCCCAACATTGCCAACAGCTGGTTCTGCAAATCAGATCATTGATAACGTGAATAATCCGCCTGAATTAAGAAGGCTGATGCTGTTGCTTGAACCCTCTTCCCAAATCAAAAAATAACAATGCGCTATTGGTTAATTTTTATTTCCTTTTTCGGAGTTCTATTGGCAGATCCTCTTCCTTCTTGGAATGAAGGGCCTGTAAAAAATGCCATTCTAAGCTTTATCGAAGAGACCAGTCGGGTGGGCGGAAGCAATTACATCTCGATAAAAGATCGGATAGCCGTGTTTGATGAAGATGGGACTCTCTGGGTGGAGCAGCCGCTGTATGTCCAATTCTTTTTTGCTGTGGATCGGGTGAAGGAGCTTGCTCCCCAACATCCGGAATGGAGAAATCAAGAGCCTTTTAAATCGATTCTCGAGGATAAACTGGATGTGGTGCAAGGGCTTAACGAAAAAGAGATTGCCCAAATATTAGTTGCCACACATGCAGGGATGAGTGTCGAGCAATTTCAGCAAGCGGTCAAAAGGTGGCTCGATGTCGCAGTCCATCCACGATTCAATCGAAAATTCACCGAACTTGTTTATCAGCCGATGTTAGAGGTGATCCACCTCTTAAAAATGCATCAGTTTCACATTTACATTGTGTCCGGAGCGGGGCAAGAATTTATGCGGACCTACTCGGAACAGGTCTATAAAATTCCTGTAGAAAATGTCATAGGAACTGCCGGCAAAATGAAATACCAAAATAAAGATGGAGATGTTGACCTGATCAAATTGCCGGAGCTCCTTTTCGTGAACAATTTTGCAGGTAAGGTTGAAGGAATTAATCTGTTTGTCGGTAAAAAGCCGTCGATCGCTTTTGGCAATTCAATAGGAGATCAACAGATGCTGGAATGGACGCAAAGTAACACCGGTAAAACCTTGCAGTTGCTTGTCCATCACGACGATCCGAAGCGTGAATATGCCTATGGACCCAACTCAAAGATTGGGACTTTTTCAGAGGCCTTAATGGATGAGGCGGTCAAAAAAAATTGGATCGTCATCAGTATGAAAAATGATTGGGAAACCCTTTTTCCGCCGGAAAAACCTAAAGAAAGCAAAGAGGAGTAGTCGATGAAAAACGCCTTATTTCCTTTGCTGCTTTCACTGCCACTTTCAGCGCACGCAGGTGGTGTTTTGTTGTACGAGATCGCCACGCCGGAAGTGAGGCTGGCCTCTGCAGGCTGGAGTTCAAGGGCAGAAGATCCATCGACCGTTTTTACAAATCCTGCCGGGATGACTCGGCTTCCTTGTGCCCAAATACAAGCTGGCATAGAGGCAATCAATGCCAACATAGAATTTGATAAAAACAGGAGAACAACAGTTGCAGGACCCAATGGAGATGCTTCTATTTGGCTTCCGTCAGGCAGCTTTTTTTGTGTGGCACCGGTAAACGACAGATTTTCTGTTGGTGCGGGATCGCTTGGTTATTTTGGATCAGACTTACACTTTAACAATGACAATTGGGTTGGTCGCTATTACGTCGACTATGCTTTTTTGGAGGGGTTTTCGCTTGTTGGTTCTGCTGCCTATCAGATGACTGACTCGTTTTCTTTTGGTTTAGGGATCAATGCGATGTATGCCCTTTTCCGAGAAAAGAACAGCATACGGAATAGCTTAGATGCCTTAAAAGATGGCTTTTTGAAATTGCATGACGAGAGATTGGCTGCAGGGGCAGTGGCGGGCCTTCTCTACCAATTTTCCCCTTGTACACGGCTTGGTATCCAGTATTTATCTCCCATCCAATTTCACTTTCAAGATACTCCTACTTTTGTAGGCATTGGGCCTGTTCTTGAAAATGTTTTGCGTGGAACTGGCGTTCTGAACAGCAAAGTCAAAATCAATGTCAGAGTGCCTCAAAGTGTAATGGTCAGTCTTTTTCATGCGTTTAATGGCCGCTGGTCGGTCATGGTTGATGGAGGATGGCAACAGTGGTCTCAGTTTCAGAAGGTCTCTGTCACCCTTGCTTCTACGTCTGCAAATACTTTGACCTTCTTGCCAAAATACCAAGACACTTGGCATGGAGCATTAGGGGTTGAGTACCACCCCAATTGCGAATGGACCTTGTCGGCAGGCTTTGCTTATGATTCGGCTGCCATTTCAGATGCTAACCGTACGCTCGACTTTCCCATCGGGGAACAGTGGCGCTTTGGAACAGGGGGGCGCTGGAACTACTCAGACGCCCTGTCTTTTGACCTTTGCTATGAGATGTCCTGGTCTGGAAATCTGCCAGTTGATGTAAACAAAGGTCCTTTAGTCGGCCATGTCACAGGTGTTTTTGCAAACACGTATGTCCAGTTTTTCAGCGCCAATCTCAACTGGGCTTTTTAGGCATATGGGATGTACAAGGGATACCCATCGGTCTAGGAAAAAGCATCCTGTAAATTTAACAAGATGAACAGGATGAACAGGACAAACTTCGTCCACAAAAACAGTTTTTCATGGCGAAGCCACTCTATTTATTTACAAAAGACACTGATTGATAGGCGGAGCTTATCCTGTTCATCCTGTTCACCCTGTTATTTTTATGTTATAACCAAAATGTCTTAGGTTGATGCGGCCGGGGTGGTTGGAAGAGCCGCTTCTTACCCATTCTTCTTGTTGGTAGAATTTTGATCGGTTATCATAGGGGGATGAACCGATTTTTCATCCTCTTTTTTTGCCTGTTTGCCTCGCTTACGGCTTCTGACACTGTTTTACTTCTCACTGAAAAATATCCTGAAATCCTTTGGCTTGCAGATGCCAACGTAAGAAAAACTGAAGAGGGCAAGCCGCAGGTCTTTCACATTCTGAGCAACTTTTTGGACACAAATTTATTGAATTTGACCGCACGGTAATGACCTTGCATTGCTTACACCTTATTTTGGATGGAAGCGATGAAGCCTATGAGCTGTTTTCACAAGCGCAGCCGGAGGACGAGAGAATTTCAAGAAATAGCTTTATCTCTCTTTATCTAGAAGGACAAGCGATTTTAAAATCGGGTTGGAAAGGGCTATCAGAAACAGAGCTATTGCAAGCTTTGGAGACGGCTCTTGTGCTGGGTGACATTGGAAAAAGTGAAAAAGCGCGCGACCTATTTAGTCCGCTTGGGATAAAAGCGCCCGACCATGATGATTTTCATGGTCAAGTGATGAAAACAGCGCCCGATCTTTGCCCCTCTTTTGCTTGTTTGCCGGAATGCTCTAAAGAGCTGTTAATCAAGACGGCGAACTTGGCCCACTTTGGCCATGTTTTCCATTTGGAAGGGGGCCCATCTATGTTTAGCAAATTGAAAGAAAGCGAACTTGCATACAAAGACCCGTTTGCATTGGTTTTTGAGCTATTTATACAAAAATGTGATGTGGCCGGTGCATTGGGGCATGTTAATCGAGTATCCTCTCTTGCTTACCGAGAAAAAACACACCAGGGATACCAGTCAGTCCAAAAGGCGATTTTTACCCTTTCTGATACTAGCAAAACAGAAGGGGATGCTTACGACGTTCACTTGTCGCAGATTGCAGACTGGCTAGGGCTTGATCCAAATGTTAGGATCGACAGGGTTTTGACACGGATCGGAGCGATGCTTCGCCTTTACACGAAAGAAAAGGGGACTATTTTAAAAGAGGCCATGGCGCAATTAGACCAAGAGGCCTCTGAAAGAGTAGTTTCTCAATTGGATTTGCAGGAAGAGGGAGAGTTTTTACGTACACCTACTTATGTGCCGGCATTTCTTTTGAATCTTTCACAAAGCACAAGTTTGACCGAAGCCATTACAATTGGATTGCCCTTTGTTGCAAAAGTTCTTGAGAAGCACCGAGCCAGCATTGAGCAGGGTCTTTTTGATCCAACCATCCCTCTCAATTTCAACGCAATGGCCGGCCTAGCAAAAACAGCCCCCTACACAATTGCCGAGTTCCACATCGACGACCAGGGCAACGTGTTGCCTGGAGAGAAGGAGTGAGCGCTGCCTCAAGCACTCGAAAGCGCCCAAGAAGGTTAATACAACCATCATTACGCGCCAGCGTTTGGAGTGCTAAACGGCCTTGTTGCATAATTAATCGCCATCATTAGAAATGTAGCTTAGGCTTGGTAATTCTGATGAACTTGGTTTAAACGGTTTAAATTTTCGACTGTCATAACTTTGCCCTCTTTTCTTAATTTTCAGAGAGAAGAGTTAATCCAATATAAACGCAAAGTGAATGGCTAACTCATTGATAATCAGTTGAAATATGGAGGGAGTTGCAAAACTCCTAAAAAATCCGACCGAGTGTTTGAGGTACCAGTGCCTACTCCTTCTTTTCACGGTAGCGTTAATGTAAGCGATGTACTGACGATATTGGTGGAGGTGAGTGAGAAGTGGTATCACTTTTATAGCAGCCTTATGGTTTTTTTTGGCACGGGCCACAAGAGTTTTTCTTTAGAAATTATAGTGTCAAAGATGTTATAAACTTCTTTTTTTTGGAGTTTATATAAAATGAAAATAGCAACTTTATTGGGTACATCTGCTTTATTATGCGGCACATTAATGGCTGACAACCGCTTCTCAGCTGAGGTGGAATATCTTTTATTTCAGGCCCACCAAGATGGCCTTTTCAGAGCAACTGACATCTACTTTCCTCCTCAAGCCAACGATACAACAGAAGCTATTGCTGAAGACAAATATATCGAAGATAACCGTTGGAATTCGGGTGTGCGAGCTTCTTTCACATGGGAGCCTGAATGTCGCCCATGGAAGATCTCTGCTCAATACACCTATTTAGCAAGAACGATCTCATCAGGGGCCTTGGAAAGGTCATTTACAGGAAATGTTTTTAATGAAAAGAACCATGTGATCTTAACCGATTATATGACCAATCAAATAGCAGGTCCTTTTGTGTACACAAACCAAGCCTCTTGGAAATTTTCATTTAATCAAATTGATCTTGTAATCGAGCAACCTTTTGGTATTGGTGGAGATAGCTATTTGACCCCCTACTTTGGTTTAAGAGGCCTTTGCTTAGAGCAGCATGTTCAAATGTCTGCCCATAATACAGCTCCTAATGCCAACGTTGAGTTCTTTTCTGTGACGCATCAGATGCACATCGATCCAAAATTGTGTGGGATTGGTCTCGTTGGAGGTTTAGAAGGACGTTTCTCGTTGGGCTGCGGATTTGATTTGTGGGGTAAGGTTGGAGGAGGGCTTATTTGGGGCCATTTTCAAACCCATCAATCTGATGTTGTGGCAATGGCAGATGGGTCTTCTACTTTTTCTTCAGAAACAGATACACATAACTTTTGGGGAACGAGCTTGAATGCTAATTTGGGTTTAGGAGTCGAGTGGAGCTGTCCATTGAATGATGAGTCGCAATGGATTGTGGTCACTTTTGGATGGGAAAACCACCTCTATATGAAAACCAATAATGCCCAAAACTTTTTCTTAGAAGATGTCTCGATCGACCCGTTTAAAACAATTACATTGGATCGGAATGTCCAGCGGGGCGATTTTTCGTTACAAGGATTCAGCCTCGGCGCTTCCTACTTCTTCTAGCAGAACAGGATAGGCAATTTCGCTTGAGCGTTTGGAGTGCTAAACTCCTGTTTAGCTTTGACTTGTTAGTGAAAAGTGAAAGCTAAACAGGAGTTTAGCACTCCAAACGCTTCGCGGGATTTAGTTGGATGTGTGTGTGTCGAGGACTTCGGTTATTGAGGTGCGGAGTTTTTTGGGGGAGACGTTGTTGGGGAACCAGAAATGAAGTTGCCCAAGCGCCTGCTCTTTGTACATTTCAAGCCCCGAATAGGTATGACACCCTTTTTTTTGAGCCTCTTCCAGCAATGGAAGGGGCTTTGTTGTTTTGATATCCATCACAATGCGATGGGAGAGAAGTTTTTCCGGAGCGATCGGCAAGAGATCGGGCGTGCAGTTGATGAGGATGTCGTAATTGTGTGGAACCTCATCAAGCGATCTGGCAGATGGGTGGATCTTTTTTGCCCTTTCAACCGTTCGATTTAGAACAATGATTTCTGCCCCTGCTTTTTCTAGTGTTTGGATGATCGCTCGGGCCGATCCCCCTGCCCCTACGATCACCACCTGTTTTTTATCGACAGTCCCAAGCACCTTCAAAACAGCTTCCCCATCAGTGTTTTCGACGGCCAATCTTCCTGGCTTGAAGATAAGGGTGTTGACCGGCTCTGCCCCAAACATCTCTTTGAGGGGCATTGTGACACTTAAGCCCCGAAATGCGGGAATACGCATCGCATATTTGAGGAAGGGGTAAACCTCTTCCTTATTTACTTTAAAGGCTACATAGACCCCATCAAGATTCATCGCTTCCATGACACCATTGAGCACATGCTCTCCTAAACTGTGCTCGACCGGGTCGCCGATAAGGCCAAAAATGGATGTTTTTTCTGTTAACTTTTCAAAGTGGAATTTTTTTAATAAGGTCTCTAGAAGCACTTGTCCCGGTGCCGACCGATCTTCTTCTGTGATGGGGGCATAGTTGATCGGATTGCCTACAATAGGCCCTAACACTCTGCCGGGAGAACCTAAGGGCCCCATCGGAATGCCGATCACTTTTTTGTCAGAGGTGTAGATAAACTCTAACATCCTCACTGTATCGACAGAGCTTTTTGCAAAAGTCGCAATTTTGTAGAGGGTCGCCGGTTTTTGTTTCAGCTGATCGTAAAGAGCCTGCAGATTTTCAGGGGTCTCGTCGTAGTTATGGTAGGACAAAATGATCTTCTGATCAGGGAATTGCTCTGTCAATGCCTTTAAGACAGAAATGTCAACCGAATGGTCGATGTCCAGGTAGGCAGGCTGGCGGGCAGCCAGGGTTTTTAAAGGTTCCAGTTCAAGAGTGCCGGCTTTTAAGATACACGCCATCCCTTGGGGCGCATGTTCAAACGTTGTCACCTCAACCAGGTCGCCAGGCAACGAAGGGTAATGTTTTCTAATCACTGTGCAGAGCAAATTTTATACCAATCGTAATAATAACTTGTCGTTTCATACCCACAGGTTACTAACGACATCACTTACAAACCCTACAAATTCATCCGAAATTTTTTCTTGGCTCGCGCTGGTTTCCAACTCATTTTCAGAAATCTTAGCAACCTTTCTTGCAACCACTCCGGAGTATACACCAATTCTTTCAACGAGATGATCATTTAATGTTTTAGCCTGAAGGGGAGTTAACTGCAAATTGGCGGCAGCTTCTATGAGAAGCCGAGTGGTGGTTCCCATCGTGTTATGAGAGGCTATGATCTTAGCCGATATTTCTGCGAATTTCTCAATTCTGGCTAGTGTGGCAGGGTCCAGATTTTCTTCCTCTCCAAGAGCCGCGACAGATTCCTCAAAAGCTTTAATCAAGATGGCCTCGGCAGCGTCTTTACTTGCTTTTGCAATGTCTGGGTCTAAGTTGGCCAACTCTTGAGCTTTCTTTAGCCCTTCCTGGATCTCTTTGGCGCTGCCTCCATAAGCTAAGCCGGTTCTATTGTCATACCCTTTTTGAACAGATTCCAAACCGGCCACCGCCCCTTCAGCGGCCTCTCCTACAGCTGTGGCCAGTAAAACGGTTGCCCCAATCACCATTGCACCTGTTGTCACGTGTGTCACATAAGCGGCAAGAAAGCCTAAGGCAGGCCCGCCTGCATGAAAACCTGCAATCCCTGCCCCAATCACTGCAGCATCGATAGCATTGGCGACAGACATGTACAGGGCCATTTTACCGGCAGGAAGCCCTACTAAACCTGTGTAGCCCAGTTTTTGAAGCTGTCGGCTAAACCTTGTGTCTGCAATGTGAGAAAGCGTTTGTTGGCTGCCCGCTGTTTGCCGTTGTAATGTATCGAATTGCTCGGCGACATCCGGGTCGACAATATCGGCAATTCTTCTTCCTTTCCCGTCTAAAAGATTGTCGGGGTTCCAATCGATTGATCGTTGCCCACGGATTCGAGCAATTAGGGCGTGGGGGTTCATCTCAATCCCCCCATAAGACATATAAAAGGTTTGCTGTTTTTCCCCTTCAATATCATATTTTAACGTTCCTTCAATATTGCCTCGACCCAAAAACAGCATTTCTTTGACATCCATCATCATTCTTGGATTTCGGGACATGGCAGCCAAGTGGTAAAGCGTTTCACCATCTTTATCGACATAAGCCAAGAAAAGAGGTTTTAGTTTGTCGTCTGTAATGTGGGCATCCAGTTTTCTTAAGTCTGCAAGAAGTTCTCGATCTCCCATTTTAATGGCTGTGGCCATAGCAGCTTTGTACATGGGGGTTATGAAGATTCCTGTTCGTCCGTTGGATTCTATTGCAGCTTTTTTTGTGGCGTCGCTAGTTGCCCAATCTCTGATCGCTTGGGTAACATACTCTTTTCCCCCTGTTGCGATCTGCATTTCAAAGTGGTGCTGGATGTCATCGCGGGCTTGAGAATTTGCTGTCGCCAGTGTTTTACGATTTCTAGTGTTTTCGGCGATTGCTATCCGTTTTTCGTTTTGAGCCAAAACAAAGTCGCCAATGAGTTTTCGGGTATCCACCTTGTTTTCATTCCTATCGCGAACTTCTGGAAAATAGCTGATGTTAGCTAGTTGACGAAGCTTGTTTCTTGAAAGGGTAATGTCATCTCCTGAAAGTTGAATTAAATAAGCGATGGCAACAGGATCTCGGTTGCGTAAAGCCATTCTCCAGTCTTTGGATAAGCCGGATAGGGCTCTTCGGGCTTCTGAAACCCCTAAAGTGGCGACTCCTTTAAGGACTCTCGTGACATCTTCTGCTTCTAGGACGTTTCTCTTTTTCCCTAAGGATTCTGGTCGATCTTTCAAGGAACGTAAACCTTCTGTAGCCACTTGATCGGGATTGACGGTAAGGTGAGCCTCATATTGTTCTAAAGTAAGATCGAGACCATTGATAGCTACATAGAGGTTATTAAATGCTTTTTGCAGCGGCATGGTGATAAAGGCGCCAGATAACAGGCCCCCATAGACCGGCACGTTGATTTCTAACGCAGAGGCAACCATTTCCTTAACGGTTGAGGGCCCCTGAGCAACTGCCGTCCATCCGGGAGCTTGAGTGGCCAAAATAACCGCCGCAGAAGCAGCGCTACCAGCCATTTTCCCAATCACAGCTCCAGCTACCATTCGAGAGTTTGTCCCTTGGAAACGGAGAGCGTCTAGTCTGTCCATGACAGCACTGAATGAGCCAGGTTTAGTTCCATCTAAAGGCTGGGCATGTTCATTTAAATAGTGATTGTCCAGCCAGGTCGCCTGTTCTCTTGTCATATAGTGAATAGGTTTTCTGCCCCGATCATCAGCAAGTAGATAGGGGTTGTTGGTACCGCCGTCATAGTTTTTCATTCCTTCGGCGACCGCTACAGTCAGTCGCATATTCCCACTTCGCAAAGCATAGAAAAGGGGATGTTGCCCTTCTTGGCTTTTCATGTAAGGAGGAGATAATAAATTTTTAAAGGTCTCGTTCTCTAAAAGAGAGCCGCCAGTTACTTCCGTAATGTTGATGCCTAAGGTGTATTCAATTAGATCAGCATCGCCTGTTTGTAGAGAAAGTAAGACCAAATGTCTTTTTTCTTCTTCGCTAATATCGAACGTTTCTAAAGTACTTCTGATAAATTGGGCGGCAACTTCCTTGCCAACTTTTGCAAAGATTTTTTCTCTGCCCCGGTCGTCGGTGCACTGTTCAAACAGGGCTTGGTACACGAGTTTCTTACCCTCTAAGCTTAAAGGGGAATTTTCAACGGCTGTTAACAACCCTTTTGATATTCTTTTGACAAAGCCAGGCCGCTCGATCAGCTGGATGATGGCAGTGGCGCTGACTCCAGCGGCTAAAGACTCTTTTAAGGTCTGATTGCTGGTTCCTTGAAGAGATTTTTGCATTTTGTGTTTCAATACGCTTCGGATTCCCCCTGTTGAAAAAAGCTCATCGTTTACAGTTGGAGCAGTTATCTTGGGAGTCGCCCTAAACCCAGCGGTCATTGCAAAGATGAGGAAGTTATTTTTTCTTCCCATTAGCTCGAATAACTTGTCTTTGAAGGCTTCTTCTTTTCCAGGATCGGGTGTATAGACTTGATAAGCCCTATCTAGTTGCGCAATGAGTTTGTCTTTAACATATTTATTAGTCTCTTCTGAAATCTTTGCGAATTCAGTAAAGTCGGGTTCGAACTTTTTCCATTCACTTTCTGTTATCGGTTCAAATTCGCCTGTTTGAAGATAAACATCCATTTTCTTTGCGATGATTTTGGCAAAGGCCTCGTAGTCTTTAACGGACCTAGGGCCATTCAGTGCAGCCTTTTGTATAAAAGAAGAATCTTTGGTGATGCCATCAATAAAGCTTTGCCTTTTGTAGAGGGTTTCTGTGGCTGCTAAATAGTCGGGTGGCCCTTTCTTGGTTAGCAGCCCCCACCTTAAATTGTCGTACGCTTTAACTGCCTGCAGCTCGACTTCCCGTGTCTGTTTATCACCTAGTTGAGCTTTGGCTTTATCCACAGCAAGAAAAAGCCCTCTGTTCAAAAGAGCTCCTGTTCCTAAGACAGTTTTGCCAATACCGGTTAGTATGGCCATCGAAACGATAAATGGGGATGCTGCCACAAGGATGGCCCCCTCTTTTGCCCGATCTGTCCAGGTGTGGTGATCTAGCTCTCCGCTATGCAGCAAGTCGTGAGCATCTTTAGCATCTCGGATCTCTTTTTCAAGCTCTGACACGTCTGTTTTGTTCGCTTTACCAAGCTCTAATTCAGCCGTTAGTTTTGCAATACGAGCCGCAAGAAGGGTGACCGCCTCTTGGGGGGTGATATTCTTAAAGTTTGCTTTTCCAACGACCTTAAATTCCTTATCGAAGACAGTTTTGTCATGAATGATCTGGTAGATTTTATGGCCGGAACTGGTTTTTGCTTTACTTTCTACGACCCGGAGGCCAGCTTTTAGAAGCGCACGGACGACATTATCTCCCTGTGACCCTTCAGGAACTTTCATGCTCATAAGTAACCTCTCTGTATCCCCATTGTTTCAGAGAAGTGTTAAGGGAGTGTTACCGTACTGTTGTGAGAGCTTTCGGATTTCCTGCAGCCTTTCAGGCTGCCTTAGTTATTTTGTCCTATAACCCGGGGCGTTGCCCGCGGGCTGTTGCAGTTTTGGCCTTTCAGGTCAATGCGTGTATAGGGATTTTCCGGCTGAAAGCCGGATAGTTGCAACAGCCCGTGGGCAACGCCCCGGGGTATTGGATTAAAATTTATTTGGCAGCCTGAAGGGCTGCAGGATTGGGTTGTTTAGAGCTCTTCTGTAGAATCGCTATTAATTATGGATTTGAGCTGTTGGAAGGTCTTTTCTGAGAACAAGGGGAGGACGGCACCCTGAATAATAATACTACCATCTTTATAATCAATGGCTTGTATGTCGCTGGTTGAAAAGAAGGAGGTCTTTTCTCCCACTTTATAACTTAATCCCTGGTCTGTAAGGGTAAGGGTTGGAGGCGCTTGCTCTAATTTTTTGAGCTGCCGGTAGGGGATCAAACCCCAGGCGATGAGCAAAAGACCCGCAATGAAGAAAATGCCTCCAAAAGGCAACAAAATCAGCCCAAAAAAACCTTTAAATGAGCCCCAAAGGAGAGCCTTTTTGATGAGGTCGGGCGGCACACGGCCGTAAAACGTCAGACTATCCACGATAAGATCGAAACCACTCTACAAAACGGGGAATTCCTTGTTCTAGAGATGTTTTAGGGGTAAAGCCCAATTGTTTGCGGCTATGGGAAATGTCGGCATAGGTTCGAAGCACATCCCCAGGCTGCATTGGGAGGTATTCAAGGCGGGCTTTTTTGCCTACAGCTTCCTCTATAATCTCTACAAACCTTTTCAGCTGGGTTGGCTGGTTATTGCCAAGGTTAAACAGCTCGTGAGGGGCCGATAGATCAAGCGCTCTTAATACCCCATCGACAATGTCTGAGATATAGGTGAAATCCCTCTCCATGTGTCCATGGTTAAAAAGAGAGATCGGCTCTCCTTTGGTTATTTTTTCGACAAACGAATAGTAGGCCATGTCGGGTCTGCCCCACTCTCCGTATACGGTGAAGAAGCGTAAACCCGTCACGTTGAGGCCAAAAAGATGGTGGTAGGTGGCGGCCATCTGTTCGCCACATTTTTTGGTCACTGCGTAGAGGCTGACTGGTTGGTCGACCCGGTCGGTCTCTGCAAAAGGGACTTTTTGATTGTTTCCGTAGACGGAAGAGGAAGAGGCATAGATCAGCGGAATGTGAGGATATTGCCGAATCCCTTCTAAGATGTTTAAGAATGCAGTGATATTAGCGTCGAGGTAAGATTGAGGGTGGGTTAACGAGGCTCTGACACCAGCTTGGGCAGCTAAATGGAGTAGGTGGGTGGGTTGTGTATCGGCTAAAAACTTATCAAAGGCAAGTTTGTCTTTAAGCTCTAGGGGATGAATAGAAATCCCCAATTTTTTAAGTTCTTTTTCTCGGGCTCGTTTCAGTTCGACAGGGTAGTAAGGATTGAAATTGTCACATCCGATCACCTCATCGCCCCTATTATGGAGAGCAATGGCCGTATGGAACCCAATGAAACCGGCAGCGCCAGTCAGTAAAACACGTTTTTTTATCATAGTAATTGTAATGACGCGTTAGCGTTTGGAGTGCTAAACTCCTGTTTAGCTTTCGCTTTGACTTTCAAAAAAGTGAAAGCTAAACAGGAGTTTAGCACTCCAAACGCTAACGCGAAATGAAAATATCTTAGAGTAAGGTGCTGATGAGGATGCCGGCAGTGCAAATCAGATTGGCCTTTAAGTTGAAATTTTCGCCATAAAGTTTGTAGGCCCAGGCATTGCAAAGGATGAGGGCAGACACAGCAAAACAAGGAAATAGGGCCCCTTGTTCAAAAGGAAGGGCAACGGTTGTTGCTAAAAGAAGAAGAGAAGTAGCAATGAAATTTGTCACACCTCCAAGGATGCCATAGATAGCTTCAGTTTTAGCTACCTTTCTCTTTTCTTTTAGGTACAAAATTCCCTGAAACAGTGTTGCTACTCCAAACTGTCCCGGCATGAACCATGCGTCTCTGTCAGATTCAAAAAGAGCGATTCTCCCTTGTATCATAGTCAATGTAAGAACCTGAGCCAAAAAACAGCCTATAGCAAATGCAAGCCAGGTAAAGGAAAATTTAGAAGTTCCTTTTGCACCAATAAAAATACCTAAAAGAACAAGAAGCATTCCGGCCGCTTGTGTAATGGATGAGGAAAAACCGGCCTCTTCTCCTAAAAATAAAAATAAGATCAAACCTGGAAAGACGGCACTTGCATTTTGAAAAGCGAAGGTCATCCCTGCCGGGCCATGCTCAAGAGCTTTAGCTGTAAGTAGCATCACAGATAAAGTTAACACCCCCACAAATGCACCGAAGCCAAAAACCTGAAGGTTAAAATCTCTTGAGAAAAAAATTAAACTATTACATAACGCAAAGAGAAACGACGAGAGAAAGAAGAAAAAAAGGTATCCATTTAAGCTGCCCACTTTTTGTGTGGTACCGGCGCTTTTCCTAAAGAAGAAGTTACCGAGCGAAGCACTGCTTGCGGCTAAAAAGGAAAAAAGTAATGCACCTGTCATGTTGTCACCTCCTGCCTCCTATTTTACTCCTCTCAAAGACAAACAACCAACCAATTAACGATAATAAATTAGTTTCTCCAAGTTAAAACGTGTTTATTTCGCGAAGCGTTTGGAGTGCTAAACGGCCTTGTTGCATAATTGCCATTAACTTTTTGCTCTTCCTGCAGCTCTTCAGGCTGCCATCTTTATTTTCTACCCTAACCTGGGGCGTTGCCCACAGGCTGTTGCAACTATTCGGCTTTCAGCCGAAAAATCTCTATACACGTTTTCAATGGCCTGAAAGGCCAAAACTGCAACAGCCCGCGGGCAACGCCCCGGGTCCAGGATGAAAATTTATTGGGCAGCCTGAAAGGCTGCAGGACCTCTCGTGCAATTATGCAACAAGGCCGTTTAGCACTCCTGAGTAAGTCTCTTAAAATACAACACTCTTAAACCTGAGAAAAACCTCTGTGATCTCTCGAGTCCTCTGTGGTAGAAATATATTTAAATTTTTATAACCACAGAGAACACAGAGATCACTGAGGAAGAGGAATACCTGCTTACCTCTTGATGTGAGAGACGGTAGTTGCTTGGAGGCTCCAAACGCTTCGCGGAATGAAAAAATCTTCGGGAGTGGTAAGCTTTTTGGGCATGGAAAAAGTTGTCGTATTTGATTTTGATGGAACGCTGGTACAGGGAGAAAGTTTTTTTCCTTATCTGTGGTCGGTTAGGGCCAGGGGATTGTTAAAAGCTGTTCCTGAGCTAGTCACATATCCTTTCAACAAAGATCGGGTGAAGCTGAAAGAGGCGATGATCGAGGGCACTTTGGGTGGAATGCTGTATGAAGAAGCTGTAGAAGCAGGCGAGCGATTTTACCAAAAATGGGTGGTGCCCCGTTTGAAGGGAGAGATTGTAAAAGCGCTTCAACGGAACCAAAAAGAGGGTTTCCGTACCATTTTAGTCAGCGCCAATATCACTCCTGTCATCCTGTCGGCGAAAAAACACCTTGGGTTTGACGAACATCTCTGTTCAGAGCTTGAGCTAGATAAGAAATGGAAAAATCACAGGAAAACTTTCGACTCCCAACTGTCGTGGAGAAGAAAAAGTTCATCGTCTGAAAAGTTTTTTAGATGGAGAACAAGTTGTCGTAGAGGCCTACGGCAATTCTGAAGGGGATCGACCCTTGTTGATTTGGTCCGACATCCCCCATTGGGTTAAGTAATATTAAGCTTTTCTTTGTAGGTAGCCTTTTACTAGCTGGTCAAAAGCTTCTAATGATCTTCTTGCGCCAGCGAGATAAGACTCGTCACTGAATTGAACTGCGCCAAGCAACCTTGCGACGTTGTTATAGTGGGGTGAAGCAGGGCCGGCTAGTAAGCGCATTGCTTCCCAAGCAAGGACGCCTAATACACAAGCATAGAGACCGTTTACAATTTTCTCACTTGTGGTCATATTGCTTGCATCTGTTTTAGGCAAAAGGTTTGGTATTTTATTTGACAATGCACGGATATTGTCTGGCAACTTGGCTGTAACCCCTTGTCCTAATGCACCAATGGATTCTCTAACTTTACCAACAGTGTCGTTTACAGCTTCTGAAACTAAGTAGAGTCCTACAAGCGAAATGCTGGCTGCTCCAAGTCTTCCGGTCATTGTTAATAATGTCGTAGGTAATCCGTTACCTAATACGCGTGGGATGCTGTGGTCTAAAGCCCCTACTATAAAATTAAAAGCAGCTGTCATTTTGTTCTCCTGAAGGATTTAAGGTTTAAAGGGCAACACTATGCCGAACGAATGTTAAGAAATAATTAAAGGAAGATTAAAGTTTGTCAATAATGAGGTAATTTGTGAGGAGGTCGCTATAGGCCTTATCAGTACGCAGCTGTCTGGTCTCATGGCGAGATGCTCCTTTAACCTCAAGATCCAGCTTTTCGCCAAAATAGAGGTGAATAGGGGTACGGACAGGAAGCCTTTCTTCTCCTAAGTCGATGTTGAGGGAAGAGGGTGGTGGCAAAAGATCGTAAGTTTTTAGAGCAAGGGTGTGGAAGCTGGTGTTTGAGCCACTTTTCTTCGCAATAAGATAGAGCAGTTCAACACTTTCTGGTGTAAAAAGGGCAGGGAGCAAAACACCATCGCTTGTTTTTCTGTCTCTTCCGCCGCTGGCCGCCACATAAATGATTTTGCCACCCTCTGTAAGAAGCTCTTCCATTTTATTTAGCGTCCGCTTGTTATGAAGCAGCTTTTCTTCCCTTTTTTCAGGAGGAGTATCGATGTATTTTTTAGAAAAGATGCAAAGGAGGTTGCAGCCTAAGCTTAAAGGAATAGCCATCGGATCTCGAACCACACGGTCGCCGGCCACAAATATCATGTTTTTTGAAAGGTAGGGAAATTCCTTTTCAAGGGCAATGGTGATGACTTGCGGGTCAGGTTCTGTCTGGTGGTTAGCAAGCAGTATCACATTTTCGCCGCGTGTTACTTTGTCAGAAATCTCTTTCAGATTATCTAAACCCAAGATTTGGGACTTTTCTTGGTCTACCAAAACATGGAACATGTCGAGGCCAAACTGCCTTTCTGCAGATCTTGCTTCATGGTAGATCGAAAAGGGGGTTGGAGTGTTCATCTCCTGCATAACAGCATTGAAATAGTGTTTCATCAAAGCAGTCACCTGCTCTAGAGGAAAACCGGCTTTCACCCCTTCTCGAATGTATTGATCCGCAAAATCTTGGGCTAGTTGTTTAAAACTCACTCATCCCTCGATTTTTTCTCCCGAAAGCGATGAGAAGATGTGGAAGTCGTTCAGATGGAGTTGGTCGTCAGTCTCAAAAGCAATTTTAGCATTCATCTCTTCTGCCATTTCCTCTAAAAACTTCAGGTCTTCCCCTTTTAAGCTTTCATACAGATGAGGGTGCAGTACCACTCTCAGGGCAAAACATTGACTGATTTGGATGGCTTTTTTAAGGGCCCGTTCCAGTTCGATAGAAACAGTTTCATGGCTCTTGATATGGCCAGTGCCAGTGCAGTAGGGGCAAGCGGTAAATAAGGTCTGCATCAAAGAACCACGGCTTCTTTGCCGTGTCATTTCGACAAGTCCAAATTCACTCATCCCTAAAATCATGCATTTGGCTGTATCGTCCTTCATGCACTCTTTAAGTCTGTCTAAAACCCTTCTTTGGTTTTTCCGGCTTCGCATGTCGATAAAGTCGACGATGACAAGACCGCCTAAGTTTCGTATACGCAGTTGGCGTCCGATCTCTTCAGTGGCTTCTAAGTTGATCTGAACCAATGACTCTTCAACATCTGTCGAAGTGGAATTACTTCGTCCGGAGTTCACATCAATAGTGGTCATCGCTTCTGTTTTATCAAAAAAGAGATAGCCGCCAGAAGGGAGCCAAATTTTTCTTCTCAAACTTCTTTCGATCTCTTTTTCCACATTGAACCGTTCAAACATCGGCACTTTGTCCCGATAGTATTCGATTTTCAATGGGTGCTCGATTTCGTACCGCTTATAAAGCCTTTTGAGGGTTTGAAAGGTGTTATAGTCGTCTACCATCAACCGTTCATATTTCTTATCGATTGCTGCGATCAAAGAACGTTTGATGATGTCAGACTCGGCAAACAGCAGTTCCGGCCCTTTAGACTTCTCATATTTTTCTCGTATCCCTTGCCAGGTGTCGAACAGATCTTGCGCTTCTTCGATCAACGCCTCGTTTGAAGCAAGGGCGCTAGCTGTACGGCAGATGAGCCCCACATTCTGTGGCATCTCAAAGGCGCGTATCAGTTTTTTCAGCCGGTCTCTGGCTCTTCTATCTTCAATTTTTCGAGAAACACCCCGGTGAGACGAGTTGGGCAATAGCACAAGGTATCGGCCGGCAATCGAAAGATTTGAGGTGAGACGTGCCCCTTTAGTGCCGATCGGTTCTTTGACCACTTGGACTAAAACAGGCTGATCTTCCTTCAAATGTTGGGAAATGTCGGTGACATTGGTATTGGCTTTTTTCTTTTCACCCTTTTCCCAATTGAGGTCGAAGTCCATGTCGAACATCTCTTCGAACTTTTTGGCATTTTCAACAATATCGGAAATGTGGATGAAGCCGGAGTCGCCTTCTTCGATGTCAATGAAGGCAGATTGGATATTTTTTAAAATATTAGTTACTCGCCCGCGGTAAATATTACCGGTGATCTGACGCTCTCTTTTGCGTTCTACAACTAGATCTTTGAGTTGCCCGTGGGATAGTGTGGCTTGGCGAACCTCTTTCGATTCGACGTTAAGTAGGATTTCTTCCATGGGCTATAGAATAGGGGATGATAGGGAAAATTTCTAGCCTTTTGCAGAGCTCGAGCTCTTTAACCCCTCCCAGGGTTGCATCACCCTTTCAGGGTTTCTTTACCCTGGGCTACCATCCGAGACGCCCTTCGGGCGTTCACAAAATCATTAACGCCCGAAGGGCGTCTCGGATGGTAGCCCAGGGTAAGCGCGTAGCGCGCAACCCTGGGTGTCCAGGGATATAGGGTTAGTTTTGTAAAAGGCTTCTAGAAAAAATCCTGCCTCTTGGGGTATGATCTCTCCTATTCACATTATGCATCCTATCCTTTGTCTCTACATCGACCGTTTAAAAGGGGGAAAAAGCGAGGAAATTAAGGGGGATTTTAATCCCCAAGAGCTTGATTTAATCGACGATTCTGTCCGTTTTAAGAGTAGCATTCACGTGCAAGGTGAAGGATATGTTGCAGATGAGGAGCTTCTTTTCCATTTTTCAGCGGAAACAGAGGTAGAGCTTCCCTGTTTGATTTGTAACGAACCGGTTAAATACCCGATTAATTTAAAAGGGATTTACAAGGCGTTTCCTATAGACGAAATCAAAGGGGGAGTTTGCGATATAGTACCGGCAATTCGGGAAGAAATTCTTGTTTCTCTTCCTAGTTTTGTAGAATGCTGTGAGGGGGCTTGCCCTTCCAGAAAAGAGTTAAAACAGTATCTAAAGGCTGAAGGAGAGGGAGATGTTTACCATCCCTTTTCGGACCTTTAAGTGATTTTGGAGTAGAAAATGGCAGTACCACGTAACCGGATGTCCAATGCGAGAAAAAACTCGAAAAGGGCCCATTCAGCCAAACAGAAAAAAAACCCAGCCAAATGTTCACATTGTGGCTCTTTGATTCTTTCACACCGTGCTTGCGCCGCTTGCGGTTGGTATAATCAAAAGGATGTCCTTGCTCTAAAGGAATAGGGGCTCTCGAGTGAAAATCGGAGTTGACCTTCTTGGCAGTGACACCCCCCCTAGCGCACTGCTAGAGGGTGTTGAACATGCGCTTGCACAACTTCCAACCAAAGCAATTGTTGTTTGCTTTGGCGCTTCCCCATTAAAAAAAATATCTGACAGGCTTCAGTGGGTCGAAACTGACGAGGAAATCCGGATGGAAGACCCTCCTTTGGAGGCTGTCCGTCATAAACGAAATTCCTCTCTTCATTTAGGGATTGAAGCCATTAAAAAAGGTGAGATCGACGCCTTTATTACTGCTGGAAATACAGGGGCGTTAACAGCTCTTGCCAGCATTAGGCTGGCGTTAAAAGAAGGGGTGGACAGGCCTTGCCTTTTGGCCACATTGCCCACAATGTCCGGCGAAACGGCCATGGTAGATGTAGGTGCCTCTACCCAATTAGATCCTGAACATTTATTGCAGTTTACAACCCTTGGCGTCGATTTTTTGCGAAAAGTCAAAAAAATTGAACACCCCAAAGTGGCCCTTTTAAATATTGGGGTCGAATCGATGAAAGGGACAGCCCACCATCGGCAGTTATTCGATACGTTAAAAAAACGAGAAGGCGATTTTGTTTTTGTGGGCAACATTGAAGGGAAAGAGTTGTTCCAAGGGGCGGTCGATTTAGTCGTGACCGATGGCTTTACAGGAAATGTTTTTCTAAAGGCGGCAGAAGGGATGGCCGATTTTCTGTTAAGAGAGGTCAAAAACAGTGTCGATCCCGAGACATTCCGCAGATTGCAAAGCCGTTTTACCCAAGAAGTTTCGCCCGGTGCCCTTTTACTTGGAGTGAATGAGCTGATCCTCAAATGCCATGGTCTTTCCAACGCCGCCACCCTCTCCGGCGCCATCCTCCGCGCCTACCATTTCCTTTCCTCCGCGAAGCGTTTGGAGTGCTAAACTCCTGTTTAGCTTTCACTTTTCATTGACAAGTCAAAGCTAAACGGGCTCAGGAGCACTCCAAACGCTTTGCGAACGGATGTTTTTTGTGTTACAATGTTGTTTTTTAGAGGGCCGATCATGAACTTATCTATAGTTTATCCATTAATAGGGTATACGGCGTGGCAGACAGCACATGTGATATGGGAAAATCGAAGCTTCGATAATTTAGAAGAGTCGAGGCAAGGGATCTCTTCAAAAGTGATAAGCTGCGCCTCTCACCTGTTAGCTATAGGCAGCTGCTTCAAAATCTTAAATACCTACAAGCCTGCAACTTTTATTTCGTCTCCTTTCTTAAAAGTCGGCGGTCTTCTTGCATTATCTTATCTTTTTGACCGGAAGATCCATGGACTGTTTTCGAAAGTGTTTAGCAGATCTGTGCCCACTATTGTGACTGAGGGTCAAACATTTAGTTGGACACCACCTAAAGAAAGGGAAGCCTTACAAAGAGCCTACCTAAGGCAGCTGATGTGCAACATTGCTTTAGCGTTGCTGACAAAAGGAGGACAAAAGGCTGCTTTTGCTACCTGTGCTGTCCTCAATGGGATTGCTTACCTTACCTCCTTTCGGTGGCAATGGCTAAAAGTAGAGCGTGAAATAACAAACCAAAATGGAAAAAAAATACGGTTAGCCGTCCACTTTCCCTACGGTGAAAATCAATATAGATGGGGAAAAAACGAGCAAAATCACCCCTTTTTTCGAGAGTTTGAAAACAAGTGCTCAGCTTTTGCCGATGTGAGTTGGAAAACTCTTCCATTTCCCTTTTCTTCATCTGTTTGTGTAGATCAGAAAGATAAAGATTTTCTAGCTCCGGTTTATCCTGAAGTATCTGTTTGGAGTAAGTTCAAACAAAGTTGGCTTTCCGCTTTTCTAAGCTAAGTAAAAAACTATCATTTCGATTTTAAATAAAAGAATTGGAGTGGTATGATTATTGGCCAACCAGAGAGAAGGCGATGTCAATACCTGCACTATATCAACTATTCCATACGGCGCAGTTCGGTGCCGTTGCAGTTAGGAATTTTAACTATCCGCTGTATCAAAAAATTGAGGGGTTACTACACGGTCTTACGACTCAGGCTTCTTTGGGTTTTTTGGTCTTAGCCAATGTTGCATACCGGAAAAAAGATAATCTATTTAGTTTAAGTTTTTTAGCTATTACATTGTTTGGCAATCGATATGATCGGTTAGTTACAGGAATCGCGGCGACAAATTTAGCTCTCCCGAATGAAACTGATGCCTCTTTTAGTTGGAGCACATCGGAAAAGGAAGAGAGTTTTCGACGCAACATGCTTCGCCAAATCTTAGCTAATGTAGCTCTGGCCTGTTTTACACCTCATCAACGCACTTTTGCCCTATGTGCAACAATCAGTGCGGCCACCTACCTGCTAACTTTTAACTGGGTGTGGTTACAAAAGAAAACAGAATTTAAGAAAACTGATGATGTCCCTCAATTTCGTGTGTCCCTTCAAGCGCTATTCGATAAAAATGCTAAAGCATATCTAGACGTAAAAAGCGATGATCAGCCAGTCGCGGACCTAAAGAAACACGCAGAACTTTTTGCTAATGGCACTTGGAAAAAAACAGAAGGGTGGTTGTGGGATACCTGGTCTGTTAAGGTAGACGCAAGTGCTAAAGAGGCAAAAACACTCTCTCCGAAAGTCGAAGTGTTAACAGAAGGAAAAAGGTTCTTCATTAGAACCGGCTGGACCGAGGCACGCATCTCGTACACGAAATAACAGTACGCGAAGCGTTTGGAGCGCTAAACGGCCTTGTTGCGTAATTAACCACTCCAAGCGCTCTAGGTCTTGTGAAAAATAAAGAAACGCCCGAAGGGTGTTTTGGATTGTAGCCCAGGGTTGCGCTTCGCTTACCCTGGGCTACAATCCAAAACGCTCTTCGAGCGTTTACTTCTGTCTAGCGAATAATTATGCAACAACGCCGTTCTAGCATTTCAAACGCTTCGCGTGTTTACTATTGCGGTTTGGTTGCTCGGCTAAAAAAGTTGTTAATAGCAACGCTGTGATCGGCGTAAATGTCTTTCAATTCCCACGTGTACTTTAACAGATGTTTGATTTCGGCGGTCAGGTTTGCCTGTTGTTCTCCTTGAGGGGAAGTTATAAGATAATTCCAGAAGTACTTTGCGGCAACGGCCGCGTTTTTAACTGAAGCCTCATTATTCAACAGATCTGCTTTTTCGCTTATGCTTGAGCCAATTGCGAAAATCTCATGTCCAATAATTGTTGTGAAAAGCCCATATGTTAGGCCGGAAAGGGCCGAGAAGACGTGAGCATTAGCCCGTTTGTTAAGGAAGCAAACATCTATAGCGCCGCTTAACATCACAAGAGCACCGATTCCCCGTAAAGCAACAGAAGCGATCCTATTGGAAAGTGCTACATGATTGTTGTCCGACCTAGTGTAAAGTTTGTTACAGTCAACTGCAAAACTTTTTAAAGTGAGGTAAATAGAAGCCATGTAGATTCTCCTTAATTAAATAAACATTATACCTTGATGTGTTTTTTTAAGAAAGTCGATTCTTTATGCGTTCAAGCCGGAGGCAATCTCGGCTGGATCTGGGTAGCTGATGATCACCTGGATCTTGGAAAAAGGGCGGGGGATCTGAAACTTGTCCCATGTGGGAAGTTTAAAAACAGATGAGCAGTTCCATGCTAATGTGTAGATCGGGGCGCCCGTTTTTTTTGAAATTTCTAGCATTCCCTCTTTGATGACTTGATAAGGTCCTTTTGGCCCATCGGGAGTGACTAGGAGGATGCGCCCTCCTTTTTCAACTTCCCGTATCATCTCAAGCAGGCCGGCTGCCCTTGCTTTGCCAATTCGGATGCAAGCGGATGGGGGGTAGCGGTTGATCACTTGCTCAAGGACATCTGCATCTCGGCTTTTGCTGATGCAAGCCACAAAGTTTGTCTTTTTGGCATAGGGACCCAAAAGGGCCGGGACGATGAACATGCTTCCATGCCAGAAGGAAATGATCGAGGAATTTGGGCTTTTTACTGCTTGATGGAGATATTCGATACCGGAAATGTCTACACGGCACGATTTGACGATGAGTCGCATGATCCCATTGGCAAAAAAAGCAAGTAGCCTGTTTTTTAAAGAGTTCACTAAAATGCCTGGCGGATTTTTTTGGCGGCCAATTGCGAGGGAGGAAGATAGCCTGGAGGTGACAGGTCATTCCAAACAGCTTCACACATTTTTTTGATCTCTGCTCCTTTAGGCCCAGCCAATTCTTCAAGCGAAGCGACGACCTTGTCTACAGGCAAGCCCTCTTTGATCCATTCAGGGTAGACTGTTTTTCCCTTAAGAATATTGACCATGCAGTAGTAGGGAAGATCGAGGTTGAAGAACCATTTAGCCAAGAAATGGTCAAAAGATGAGAGTCTGTAGAAAACTGCTGTCGGCACCTGATGCCAAGCCAGCTCTAAAGTCACTGTCCCCGATTTAGCAAGGGCTACATGAGCCCTTTTCATCAAATCGTAGGTGTGAGAAGAGGGGATCAAGGCCGACTTTAGGTGAGCAGGCAAATGTTTTTGGATCAGTTTTGAAAAGTTTTCGTTCCCAACAGAAATGGCTATTTGATATTCGGGATGGAGAGACAAAAACTTCTCTAAAATCGGGACAATCAAGGGGAGATGCCGATTAAGTTCCCCTTTCCGGCTGCCTGGAAACACAGCCAGTACCGGGCGTTCAGAGTCCAGTCCAAACCGTTCATCAAAGTGAGGGTCGTACGGTGTTTGTTGTAAAATTTCTTGCAATGGATGGCCCACGTATTCCACTTGAAGTGGGGTGGTTGCAAAATGTTCTTTTTCAAAAGGGAAAATAGAAAAAAGAATATCCAGAGTGTCGACTAGGGTTTTTGTTCTCCATTTTTTCCAGGCCCAGACGCTGGGAGAGACAAATTGAAACAGCTTCCCTTTGTAACCGCTCTTGCGTAATTTTTTTGCCAGTTTCAGATTAAAGCCGGGAAAATCGACAAAAATGACCCCTTTAGGTTGACGGAGCATGATTTCATCGGCCACTTTTTGCAGCGTTTTTAGGATGAAAGGCAAATTTTTGATCACTTCCCATACACCCATCACTTGCAAATTGTCGTAATACCCGAGAGGAACCATTCCGGCTTTAGACATCAAAGGTCCCCCAATCCCCACCAGCGGCAGTTTTGGCAATTCGCGCTTAAGGCTTTTAACAAGAAGCGAACCGATCAGGTCGCCGCTTGCTTCGCCAGCGATGATAAATAATTCCTCTTTAGCTGCAATGGGCATCGATTTTGCTTCAGCATCTGTTCCGTTCATGGGAAGAGGAAATGAGGTCATTTTGTCCTTCTGGCTAAAATAAAATTTCTAGCAGCTCCTAAAGAGCCAAAAAGAGGGCCTAATAGGTTCACAATGTCTAGGCAGTAGAGAAAATAAAGGCTCGATAAAAAGGCGCCCATCAATGTGATGCCCCAAAAGTTGGCAGACAGATGGCTTTCTCCTAGCTTTTCAGTCTCCCACCATTGAAAAAAGAAACGGGAAGAGAAAAGAAAAATGCCAATGATGCCCAAAATTTCTAAGAGGAGCGGGGGAGTAATTTCACCTTTAGACCAAGGAGTAGCCGGAATTCTCATCCATTCCAATTCTGGTCCGGAAAAAGCAAAGAAAATAACCAAAAGGGCCCCAAGAATCAGCAGAGTGGGTATTAGAAGGCGATAAAGAGGAGGCTTTTTTGGCGAGGCGATTTCCAAGTTTCGTTTAGCTAAAACAAGCTGTAAACCTTGCAGGATGGAAACAGGCAACTGCAGTTGGATGGCAGCATGTAAGGCTAATGTGGCATTTCCTAAAATAGAGCAGTGCCAAAAACTGTTGGTAACGACAGAACGGCCCCTTTTTTCAGAAACCCACAATTGGATAAAGAAACGGATGCCAAAAAAAACGGTCGAGATCAACCCTAAAGGGTATAGGGTTTCTTGCAGGGATTCGATCATTTAGCTTTTAAAATCTTGGGTTCTACTTTTCGTTTTCTCATCCACCAAACAGCCAACAGATCGATGATCGGATTGAGTGAACGGTTAAAAATATTGTAGTTACTTTTCCCTTTTAAGCGGGGGCGATGATTGACATCTACTTGAAGGACTCTGAAACCCTCCATTCTAAAAAGGGCGGGGAAAAACCGGTGCATCCCACGGAAAAGTTTGATTTGCCCAAGGGCCGATTTCCGAAATAATTTGAGAGAACACCCCGTATCATCTACCCCGTCATCACATAAACGGCTTCGGACAGCATTGGCAACACGAGATATGATCCTTTTTGAAAGGGTATCTTTCCGTTTTTTTCTTCTTCCAACGACCAGATCGGCCTCATTTCGCAAGGCTAAAAGTTTAGGGATATCATGGGGGTCGTTTTGTCCATCCCCATCGAGTGTGATGACCCATTCCCCTGTGGCCGCACGGAAACCGGCCAAGAAGGCGGCAGTTTGACCATAATTTTTATCAAAAGAAAGAAACCGGAGCTCTTTGTATTGGGAAGAAAATTTTTCTAGAAGGGAAAGTGTTCCGTCCGTTGAGCCATCATCGACAATCACCACTTCAAATGGTTCGTCAATTTCCTTTAGGACAGAAAATAGCTCAACGCACAGGTGTTGAAGATTTTCCTCTTCATTTTTGACCGGAATAACAACAGATAACATCATGGCGCCAGCCTCCTTGAAATGGCTTGTCCACCCTCAATGAAGACATTTTCGGGCGTTCCATGCCCTTGATAACCGATGGAAGGATAGAGAGTCAGTTCGATATCGGGCTTGGAAACACGGTGCTTTTTGTCGGAGAGATCTTGAAAAAAGGAGGTGACCTTTTCAGTGTGTATCCGTGTGTCATGAAAAGAAACAAAGCCCCGGATCCATTTAGAGGCTAATTGGTGAGCGTGCGACGCAAGGTTATGGCCATGAAAATCGATGAGAGGGGCAAAGGCGACGGTTCCGCTGATATCAACAGATGCTGCTGCTAGTAGAAAAGCGGCGTAGGCTCCTCTAGACAATCCAGCAGTCAATGTGCTGCCTGGAATGAGAAGATTTTTTTCTTTTAAGTCGTTTAAATGAGAGAGCGATTGTTCTATAAAGGGGGTCATGAAATCTTCTTTTCGACCGACTGCTTCTGTCCAGGCGTGAATGCCGGCATTTGGCTCTACACCGGGGGGATGGTAGGGAAGATCCCAGGAAAAGAGGCGAACAGGAGCGCTTAAAAGAGGAATTAAAACCTGGTTATAGGGGGGCTGTAAAAGGGAATCCCGATGTGACATGGTAAAGTAGATCAACGCAGGAAGGGGCCCCACATCCTCTGTTGGGCCTAGAAAAGAAACGTCGCCAGCAGTTAGATGTAAAGTCCTCAAGCTCCTCCTCCGCTTTGCCGCTTTTTGGGATGGTGCCAATGGTGCGGACGGGGAGCGCGCTCGCCTTTTTGACGGGCTTTAAAAGATTCTATCCAAACAGAGTAGGCTTCCTTCAATTCCGGATGGAAAAGAGAGCGGATTTTTAGAAGTTTCAATGCTTCAGGAAAATCGCGTGATTCGACAAACCGATTTTTGCTGCCACCTTTTTTAGGATTTAAAGGGGTGAGGCGGAACTGATCGATCATCACTTGAGTCATGATGCTGGACAATCGGTTAGGAAAGCGGGAAAAGCTAGTTGTAACCACTTCATGGATCAATTTTTGAGCATGAAGCGTAATGTCGCCTAAATGGAGCGGAAGATCTTCTTTACTTTGTGTTTGTCTGACCTCTTTTTCAAAAATGGGGAACAACAGGCAGGCGGTCAAGATGGGTCTTGAGAGGGCCTGTTTGCCGAATTGAGACTGAATTTGGTCGGCTTTTGCCAAGTAAGCAAAGATTGTTTCACCCAAATCGCTCTCAATATAAGGGATGAGGTGGGGGAAAATAAGGTGCAAAAGGCCATGGCTATAAAGGAGGCGGAAAAACTCAGCGCTTGAGCCAGACTCCAACATCCGCAAGATCTCTTCCAACACGCGTGCCTCAGAGCTTTTAACGATGTCGTGCTTTAATTCGCTTAAAGCATGCTCTGTTTTCTGATCGAGGTGAAAATTAAAACGGGCTTTGAACTTTAAAAGGCGGATCATCCGGACCGGATCTTCTCGGAACCGGACGAGCGGATCGCCGATAGAAACAAGTGTTTTTTTCTCTAAGTCGTGAACGCCACCCACATAGTCGATGATCGTTTCATCTAGGGGATTATAAAAAAGACCGTTGAGGGTAAAATCGCGCCTCAAAGCGTCTTCTTCTGGGGTCCCCCACGCATTATCTTGCAAAATGAGTTCGCCCGAATCTGAATCGGGGCGGCGGAAGGTGGCCACCTCAATGACTTTTCTTCCAAATCGGATGTGGGCTAATCGAAATCTGCGACCGATCAGAATGCACCGTCTTCCAAAAACCCGCTTCACTTCTTCAGGTTTTGCGCTGGTCGATACGTCAAAATCTTTAGGCGTGAAACCCGATAACAGGTCGCGAACGCCACCGCCCACAAGGTAGGCGACAAACCCTGCCTCTTGGAGTTTGCGAATGACTTCTAAAGCGTCAGCGTCAATATGCGATGAGTCTATTTGATGGGCGTGAGGAGAGTAGAGTGTTGGCTCGTGCACGAGATCCTTGCAAAATATTTTTAATCTTCTGTGAAACTTGCCTGTCGTTGCAAAGGCAAGTTTCGGGTAATACCAAACGTAGCAAATGAGATCTTTGAATCGCGGCGCTTTCAGGCGCTGAAATGATTCATTATTTGTTACGTTTGGTATAAGATACTAGATGAATCTGGAATTTTTTTCCTCGTTGGTGTCACATGTCGAATCTTCAAGAGCAGCGTCAAATATTTGGAACAGATGGAGTCAGGGGGAAAGCGAACACCTACCCGATGACGGTTGAGATGGCCGTTGCCTTGGGCAGATCTGCAGGAAAAGTGTTCCGCGAGGTGAACGAAAAGCCCCGCGTTGTAATTGGCAAGGATACAAGACTTTCTTGCTACATGATTGAAAACGCGTTGATTTCTGGCCTTTGTTCGATGGGAGTAGACACGTTGATGGTAGGCCCATTCCCAACACCTGCTGTTGCCTTTATCACCCGTGCCTATCGAGCTGATGCTGGCATCGTGATCAGCGCTTCCCATAATCCTTACTGTGACAACGGAATTAAATTTTTCTCTTCAGAGGGGTTTAAATTTTCAGATGAATGGGAAAGAAATATCGAGGCCCTTATCAGAGATGAAGGGTACTTATCTTGCCTGCCAAAAGAGGATGAAATTGGGAGAAATACCAAGATCCATGATGCTGATGGCCGCTACATTGAATTTGCAAAAGCGACTTTTCCGAAAAGAAAAACCTTACGAAAACTAAAAATTGTTTTGGATTGCGCTAACGGAGCGGCTCACAGGGTTGCCCCTTTAGTCTTTAAAGAACTAGATGCCGAAGTGATTGTGTATGGTAACCAGCCCAATGGTCTGAATATCAATTTAAATGTGGGTTCTTTACATCCACAAACCACCCAAAAAGGGGTGATTGAATCAGATGCAAATATCGGCATTGCTTTAGATGGCGATGGCGACCGTGTCATTTTAGTCGATGAGAAAGGGCAAGTGGTGGAAGGTGATACCATTTTAGCCATCTGTGCAAGAGACATGCAGATGCGCGGAGAGTTAAAAAACAACCGAGTCGTTTCGACATTCATGAGCAATTTTGGCTTTCTAAAGGCGATGGAGTCGTTGGGGATCCATGTGATTCAATCGGGGGTTGGCGACCGTTATGTGATCCATGAAATGTTGAAGCATGATGCCAATTTGGGTGGCGAGCAAAGTGGCCATTTGATCTTTTTAGATCAAAACACAACCGGCGACGGGATTGTCTCGGCTCTGCAAGTGTTGCGTATCATGATTGAAACTGATTCGAAACTGTCAGAGTTGGCTTCATTTGTATCAAAATACCCTCAGTTATTATTGAATGTAAAAGTCTATTCAAAGCCACCTTTACATACTTTAACGGCCATGAACGAGGCCATTAAAAAGGCAGAACTTGAGCTGGGAGAAAATGGACGAGTCGTTGTCAGATACTCAGGAACAGAACTTATTCTCCGTGTCATGGTAGAAGGAAGAAACGAAAAAGTAGTAAAACGGCTTGCCGACCTGATCGCAGCAGAAGCCAAAAAAGAAATAGGGGGCAATTAAATGTGCGGGATTTTTGGCTGTGTAGGGGTGAAAAACCCGGTAAAAGCTGCTATTGCAGGACTGAAAAGATTAGAATATAGAGGATACGACTCTGCAGGCCTTGCCACCTTTGAAAAAGGAAAGATCGTCACTTTAAAGCGTGTCGGAAAAATTTCTGTGCTGGAAAAAGCTTTAGAGGAACAGCATGTCGAAGGAGATCAGCTGGCGTTAGCTCATACTCGCTGGGCAACACATGGTCAACCGACAGAGAAAAATGCCCATCCTCATATGGACGGAAAAAAGACATTGGCTTTAGTCCACAACGGGATCATTGAAAACCATGATGCTTTGCGAAAAAGCTTGGCAGGTCAACATATCCAGTATGTTTCAGATACAGACACCGAGGTGTTGGCCCATCTTATCTCTACTTTATATGAGGGGAATCTATTAGAGGCGATTCAAAGGGCCCTTCCGCTGATGGAAGGGAGTTTTGCAATCGGCCTTGTGCACGAAAGCGATCCTCATTCGATTGTAGCATTTGCAAAAGATGCCCCTCTTGCCATTGGGGTGGGAGAAGGGTGTTGCTATTTGTCGTCTGATCCAAATGCTTTTCCAGCTGAAGTCAAACGGGTTCTGTTCTTATCAAAAGGTGAAATTGCAAAGCTTGGTGTAGGGAAACTTGAACTCTATGACATGGACCTTGTTCCCATCAAAAAAGAGATGATGGTGTTGGAAAACAACAACCAAGAATCGAGCAAAGGGGACTATGCCCACTACACGTTGAAAGAGATCGACGAACAGCCGATGACCATTAGAAAAGCTCTGTACAACAGAACGTTGATCGATTGGGGAACGGTAAAATTGGATGGATTGAATCTGTCTGTTCATGAGTTGTTGGCGGTTGAAAGAGTCCTTATTTTAGGGTGCGGTACCTCTTACAACGCGGGCACAATTGGCTCAAACATGATTGAAGAGCTAGCCAGAATACCTTCACAAACAGAAATTGCTTCGGAATTCAGGTATAGCAACCCGATAGTTCAGCCCGGAACGCTTGTGATCGCCATCAGCCAATCGGGTGAAACGGCCGACACTGTGGCTGCAGTTCGAGAGCTAAAAGCCAAAGGGGCTCAGGTCGTTGCGATTTGTAATGTCCAAGGGTCAACCCTTGCAAGAGAAGCCAATGGGACTCTTTTCCTCCATGCAGGCCCAGAGATTGGAGTCTGTTCCACAAAGGCATTTACAAGCCAGGTGGTTGTGTTAGCCCTTTTCGCCTTGATGATGGGGCGCATGCGCAATATCAGCAAAGAGGAAGGGCAAGAATTTATCGAACATCTTCTTAGGCTGCCGCAAGATGTAGAGGCTGTTTTAGAGAAAAAAGGGGAAATCCAAGCCCTGGCCAAAAAGTACGCTCATTACAAGAACTTTTTCTACCTTGGCCGTCGCTACATGTACCCGATCAGCATGGAAGGGGCTCTTAAATTAAAAGAGATCTCTTATATCAATGCCAATGGGTATGCTGCAGGTGAAATGAAGCATGGACCTATTGCTTTGATCAATGCAGATTGCCCGACTGTTGCCTTCACAACCAATAAAAAGACATTTGGCAAAATGTTGAGCAACTTGCGCGAAGTCAAAGCAAGAGATGGAAAAGTGATTGCTGTGGCAAGTGTCGCTAAAGCTGAGCTTGTCGATGTGGCTGATGATGTGATCGAAATTCCCGATACAATCGATCCGTTAATCACTATTCCGGCAGCAGTTGCAGCGCAGTTGTTTGCCTATTATGTGGCTGTCGAACGAAAACTTGAAATTGACCAACCCCGCAACCTTGCAAAATCGGTAACTGTAGAATGAAGTTGTTAAAAGCCACCCTTCTGATAGCCGGCACCACCATTGGAGGTGGAATGTTGGCCCTTCCGATCTTGACGGCAAGTGTAGGGCTTGTTCCAACGTTGATTTTGTATTTCATTTGCTGTTTGGTGATGATGTGCACCGGATTGATTTTGTTGGATGTGTCTCTTTGGTATAAAGAAGAGACCAATTTGTTGACGCTTGCAAAAAGGACGCTTGGACCGGTCGGCGAGGCCTGCACTTTGGTTCTTTACCTCTTTTTGTTCTACAGTTTGATGACAGCCTATGTGGCCGGTGTCGGTGAGCTGCTCGGTACTTTTATCCCGATGTCTGCAGAATTCCTGAAGATTTTAGGCGTATTGATTGTCTTTCCTTTTCTGATTGGTGGGACAAGCGTTGTAGGCGGAGTGAATGGGGTTTTGATGGTCCTGTTGTTTGTCTCCTACGCAGTCTTTATTGTTCTCGGATTGCCGCTGATGCAGATGGAACATTTTAAATTGTTTGATGTCAGTAAAATTCCTTTGGCTCTTCCCGTTATTTTTACAGCCTTTTCGTATCAGGGAACTTTGCCAAGCGTCATCCACTATCTTGAAAGGGACCGGACGACCATTCGAAAAGCCATTGTTTTAGGAACTTTAATCCCTTTAGTAATCTATATTTTCTGGCAATTTGTTGTTGTTGGCATTGTGCCTGTGGAAGGGCCACATGGGCTTAATGAGGCCCTTGTTAAAGGTAATACAGCGATGGTTCCTTTGACCCATTGGATCCAATCTCCCGTGCTGGATATGTTTGGATGGCTATTTGGTTTTTGCGCCCTAGTCACCTCCTTTTTAGGGGTGAGCCTCGGTCTGTATGATTTTATCAATGATGGATTGAAAGGGAGAGGTTACCCGATGGGAGCAGCTCCGGTACTGCTACTGGCGCTCCTTCCACCTCTTATCATCAACTTGACCTATCCAGGCCTCTTTTTAAAGGCATTGGATGTGGCAGGGGGTATTGGTTGCGCCCTACTTCTTGGTCTTCTACCCATCTTGATGGCGTGGACTAAAAAGGGACCAGTTTCTATCCCAAATGCTATCTTGGGGGCTATCGCCATCTTCCTATCCCTCGAAGTCGTCACCGAACTCATCAAAATTTTCTCTTAATTTTGCGAAAGCGTTTGGAGTGCTAAACGGCCTTGTTGCATAATTGTCACCACACTAACTCTCGTGCAGGACAATTACAGGTTCAAAAGAAAAAAATAACAGGATGAACAGGATCGCCTTCGGCGGCAGGATAAGCTTCGCCAACTAAAATAATCTCCGTATACACACCATCAACGATGAAAACGATATGACGATAAAAAGTTTCGGTATTTCAGATGTAAAGGTTCCATCGTTTTTATCGTCATATCGTTTTCATCGTTGAAACAAATGAAGGAATGGTTTCGTTGAAAAAGATCCAACATTAGGCGAAGCTTATCCTGCCGCCGAAGGCGATCCTGTTCATCCTGTTATTCTTCTTTTTTTATAAGGGAGAATTATGCAACAAGGCCGTGCTAAACTCCTGTTTAGCTTTGACTTATCAGTGAAAGTGAAAGGCTAAACGGGCGTAGAGCACTTCAAACGCTTCGCGAAGCCTCTGTAACCTATTGATTTTCAATGGGTTTTTAGTTTAAAATTGTTGAAAGTATTTGATGTTTTATGTCTTCTATACAGTTAATTTTTACGCCAAAAGCTCTTTTTCCTCATTTTTCAGCTCCTGATAGAAACGAGCGGTGTGTTGTCGTTACAAGACTGGTCGAAGCATTAGCAGTCGCAGCGCAGGACCAATTCACGCAAGCCCAGTGGCAAACGGTCGCAATGATGCGTTATCACTGCCTTATCGTAGATCAGTTGTCTTCAGCGGAGGCCCATCATGATGCTTCTCTTCTTCAAAGAAGAGGTGTTCCTGTGGCAGTTACAAGGGCCTATTATGAACTGATGTTCAATCGGGATAATTCCTGAGTTTTGCTTTAAGAGCGGCGAGGAGTTCAGGAAAGGTGGGCTTGTAATGGTCGCCGCCAAAATGGCCTTGATCGATCGATTCATGGTATTCGGTTTGTAGCCTATCGCGGACAAATCTAGCTTCTTCGATAGGGATCCAAGGGTCGTTCTGAGAGGCAAATTGGATGATCCATTGTTGATGTTCCCGGATCTTATCCCACTGCCAAGGACGTCCGAAATACTCACTTTTCTTTTCCATCTCAAGCCCCATATCGGTGTAGTAAGTACCAACAAGAACAGAGCCTAAAATCGTATGGTTTTCTGCGTAGCGCATCGCAGCAATCGCACCTGACGAATGCCCAATCAAAATTGTTTCATGATCTGCCTTCAACATTTCTAAAAAGGGGACCCAATACGATTCTCGAGCCAGAATACTGTCGGGAAATTGGACGGCTACTACTTCTACGTTCTCTTTTTCCAGCTCCTCTTTTAGATAAGGAAACCAGTTGTCATTTGGCCCTCCACCCCCATTCCCCGGAATAAAAATCACTTTGATCATCGTAAACCTCCCTTTAGATAGTTTCAAAGTGAGGAATCTTTTTCAAGTAAGTCTTACCTCGCAACGCGTTTGGAGTGCTAAACTCCTGTTTAGCTTTCACTTTCACTGACGAGTCAAAGCTAAACAGGAGAGACACTTGCAAAATTCGGACTACAGATCACAGTAGACCTTTATGTTTTGCATTAACCTAAGGAAAAGCTTCCTATAA
Organism: Parachlamydiales bacterium; assembly: GCA_963765145.1. Lineage (GTDB taxonomy): Bacteria > Chlamydiota > Chlamydiia > Chlamydiales > JAJFMK01 > JAGVKY01. The sequence continues at coordinate 81,015 of CAVXVG010000002.1, read as the reverse complement.
ATTAAACAGGATGAACAGGGTGAACAGGATAAGCTCCGCCTAGCTTTATCATTTTGCAAATAGAAATCATTTTGTTGGCGAAGCTTATCCTGTTCACCCTGTTCATCCTGTTATTTTTATCTTGTAACCAAGAGCTCTTAAGAGATGTTAAGAGCTTTATCAGAGTTCATTCTGATTTTTGCAAGTGTCTCAGGAGTTTAGCACTCCTGAGTAAGTGTCTTTAAATCCGATGCTTTGAGCCTAAAAAAAAACCTCTGTGATCTCTGTGTCCTCTGTGGTTGAAAAATTTAAATATATTTCAACCACAGAGGACACAGAGATCACAGAGAGTATGAAAACTTACTTCTTGATCTTAGGGACGGCAGTCTCTTCCTTGCTCCAAACGCTACCGCGTGCGCCTATTCCGATAGAAGAGAGCCGGGATTAAAAGGAGGGTTTGGAGGGTGACGACGAGGCTGCCGGTCGGAAAGTGGTAGGGCGAAGACGGTGAGGAAATGACGAGAGAGGGCCACACCGACAAGGGCCGAAAAAAGGGCAAAGAGAATGGCAATTCGGATGAGGGTTGAAATGGAGTGGGAAAAACGGGCGGCAAATAGAGGAGGGATGACGAGGAAGCTCAATACCTGGATGACGCCGACTGCCTGAAAGGCCAACGTGAGAAGAAGAGCTGTCAATCCCATAAGAAGCAGATTAATCCGTTCTGCCGGTATGCCTATAGTTTTTGCAAAGGAGGCGTCAAAAGTGGTGATAAGCAGCTCTTTTCGAAAGAGCTTTTCAGGCTGCAAAAATAAAAAGAAACAGGGGAATGGCTTCAAAAACAGCCCCTTTTTGCAATGCATCGACATTTCCGATGATCGCATCGACTCCAAGATGAGCATTTCGGCTCAACACGTTAATGACAAGCAACGCGAGGGCAAAAAAAGAGGTGAAGACAATGCCAATGCTTGCATCTTCTTGAATACCCACCTTCACCCGCAACGTTTCGGTAAAAAACGCTGTTAATAGGCCTGCCAAAATCCCTCCCATTAAAAGAAGAGAAAACGGGATATCAAAAAGTGAATGGACAGCGATTCCAGAAAAAAAACGATAAGAGAGGTAGGCTGCTATGATTCCTAGCAAAAGGGTATGGGATAAGGCATTGGCCAACATCGCCATCCGCCTGTAGGTAAGCCATGTGCCTAAGATGGCCGAAGCAGCTCCTATAGAGGCTAAAACAATCAGTTGCACCTCATCGGTCGCAATAGACGTTGGATAGCCCAATAAAAAGGCCCCTAGCCTATAGAACAGAGTAGAAAAGAAAGTCCAAAAGTCTGTGTCGGTGTATGGATTCATCAGGTCTAGGGGATTGGCTGGCTATGAGGGTCAACGGAGGGGTTTTTAAGCAGGTTTAGCAGCCGCTCTTCTAATTCAGGTGTTAAAATGTGTTCCATCTCCTCTGCATTCACATGGACTTCATCCTTTCCTTTTCCCAAGATGTCGACCAAATAAAGTTCCCACAGTCTATGAAGCCGAACCACTCTTGAGCCTTTGTTGATTCCAAGTGCTGTTAAAGCCCAATGGTTTCCTTTTTGACAACGAGGCCATTCCGTTTCATTTGATAAAGGACTATAGAAAGAATAGGAAAGGGAAGGGGGAAGGTTTCATGCATCTCCTTCTTTTCGGCCTCATGCTTGTTTCTCCGCCATAAAAATTTGAGCAAATTTTCTTCTAGCCTTCTGAACCGGTGCGAGAAGACTTTCAGGCGACGGGCAATAAATCCCTTTTTTGGGGCAAAAAGGATCGATAAAAGAGCAAAGAGAGAAAGAAAAAGGGCAATGCACGGGCCGGTAGGTAAAATGACCCTTTCGTTATAGGCAGAATGGAAATAGGCGGTCACTTCTGTCGAAAAAATCGTTCCTAAAAGGGCCGCAATCCCTCCTGTAATAGCTGCAACTACACAAAAAGGAAAAAACCTTGAGGTGAAAAGAGAGGCGACGAGAGGGGGCGCTATCAATAGGCTTGAGACTAAAACGACACCTGCTGAGCGGATTCCAGCTACAATGGCGATAAGAAAAAGGAGCTGAAAACAGATCTGAAGACCATTTACAGGCAGCTTTAGTACTTTTGAAAATGGACGGTCGAATAAAAAAGAGACTATCTCTTTTTTTGCTAAGACGATAAAAAGCAAAACGATGGCAAACAACCCTGCATAGAATCCGATATGGGCATCTTGCATGGTGGCCGCTTGTCCTAGCAAAAGAGCCTCTCCTTTTTTATACAGCGATCCCCAAGAATGTTGTAAACCGCTAACTAAAAGGACTCCAAATCCAAAAAAGGAGGATAGGATAAGTGCTAACGCAGAATCTGTTTTAACATTTAAGCGGCTTGTGAGGAGGTGAGCTGTTTTTAGGGCAAGAAAGGCTGAGAGAGCAGCGCCAAACAGGGGAATCGCAAGTTCAAAAACCCCTCCAAGAGCTGGTGTAAAAACAATGCCTGCCAATAGCCCTAAAATTAGGCCGGGGTAGGTTGCGTGCGAAAGAGATTCTCCCAAAAGAGATTCTTTTCTTAAAAAAACCAATACCCCAATCAATGATGTGGTCAGGGCTTGAAAAAATGCCCCAAGGGTAGGGCCACGAAGAACAGGATCTGTGAAATAAGATACAAGTTCTATGGTGTTCACTCCACCTCTCTCGATAGTTTGAGGGCATCTTCTAAAAGGACGAAAGATTGTCCGTAAGCCCTTTCAAGGTGTTCTGGCGATAAAGCTTGCTGAACGGGACCGAAACTGACCAGGCAACGATTCAAAAGAAGGGCCCAATCAAAATGCTTTTTAACTGCATTGAGATTGTGATGCACAACCACAACAGTTTTTCCACTTTCACGCATCTCTTTGAGAATCTCGATTAAAAGCGCCTCCGTTGATTGATCTATCCCAATAAATGGTTCATCCATGAAGGTGATTTCTGCCTCTTGAAGTAGCGCTCGAGCTAAAAAGGCTCTTTGCTGCTGTCCACCCGATAATTCAGAAATTTGCCGGTGTTTGTAAGGGGAGAGCCCTACCCGTTCGATGAGTTGATCTGCTGCAGCATAGTCGTTTTGTTTGGGTCTTCTAAAAAGGCCAAGACGAGAATAACGGCCCATTACAACCAGTTCCCTGACAGTAATCGGAAAGCTCCAGTCGACACTTTCTCTTTGGGGGACATAAGCCACCTTCCCTAAAAAAGAGGTTCTCCCCGAGCTTTTTGGAACTAAAGATAAAATAGCTTTGATTAAGCTGCTTTTCCCCGCTCCATTTGGGCCTACAATAGCCAGAAGACTTGGTTTTTGCAAAGTAAACGAAATGTCCCAAATAGCAGCAGTTTTGTCGTAATGAACAGTTAAATGTTCGACAGATAAAGGTGCAGCGCTCACTTTGTCCCTGTTAGCCCGTTCCGGATCATTTTAGCATTGTGCAACATCATTTTTTCGTAGGTATCTCCGTCAGAATCTTTTGGGCCCATTGCATCGCCATAAAGCGGGGTGGTGGACATCTTGACGGTAAGCCCTTTTTTATTCCCAGCGTCTACTATCTTTAAGATAGAATCTGGGCTTAGATTGGTTTCAGGGAACAATACTTCAACTTTGTAATGTTGTAGGTGATCGATCAAGTTTTGGATCTGGTGGGGGCTGAGTTGGCTATCCGGTGAAAGCCCCTCAGGCGCTTGGAATCTTTTTTGCCATGAACCATCTTCTTTTTCTTCGTCTGTTGCAAGATAGCGTCTAGAAAAATAATTAAATGCGTCGTGGCTAGTGACTAAAAACCTTTTTTCTTCCGGAATTTGGTGAACGATATTTTCCACTTCGTGATCCAATTGATCTAGTTCCCTGTAAGCTTTTTGTCCTCGTAAGCGGTAATCCTCTGCATGAGCAGGGTCTCTCTCTGATAAAGCTTGTACAATAGAAGGGATAGAAAGTTTCCAGAGGGAGACATCTGTCCAAATATGCGGGTCAACGTCATGACCAAATGTTAAAATCACATCGGGACGGGATTTTTCTATTTCTCCGCCCAAAGCGATTGCGCGAGGGTTGTGGACTAAAGCAAGGTAAATGGAAGGAGAATGTTCAAGTCCAAGGCCATTATAAAAAATAAGATTTGCAAAACCTAACTTCTCGTCATCACCTTTGACTAACTGGTACGAATGAGGGTCTAAATCACCTTTTATAAGGGTGAGAGTATCGACATGATCGCCACCAATTTTTTGAACCAAATCGTGGACAATGGCTGTTGTGGCTAAAACTTTCAATTTGCCACTCGGTTCCATCCATTCCCTCAGTTCCCCTTTTTTAGGAGAAGATGAACACCCTACAAAGAAGAGGAGTAGAAGGAACGGAACTCCTGAGCATAGCCATTTGTTCCAAGAAATTATTATTTTTCTCTGTGCCTCTCTGTGTCTCTGTGTTGAAAAAATCGGCTTGCTTTTACCAAAGCACGTTTGTAGGTGAGAGCTAATGAAATTTTTCAACACAGAGACACAGAGAAGCACAGAGAAAAAGAAATTTTTTTTGTATGCTTTAGAATGTAGAGGAATTGCAGAGGTAATTCTCATGATAACAGCTCGTATAATCCGTTTGCTAAAAGGGCAACTCCGAACAGGATCAGTAGAGTTCCGGCCACGTGGTTGACCCATTCAAAAAGTTTGCTTGGCAATTTGTGTTTAAAAGAGGTGATTCCTTCACTTAAGAGGAGCCACCATAAAGCAGACCCAATAAAAACACCCAAGAGGAGTGAAAAGATATCTCTTCCCGGCTCGTCGCTGATTCTTGCAAAACCGAAGGCAGAAAAAATGCCCAAGAAAGCAAAAAGGGTAAGGGGATTGGTCAGTGTTAAAAAGAAAGTAGAGGTAAAGGCGCCAAACAGCGAAGTTTTAGCCAATGCCTGTGTTTCATTTTTAGGGTGAGAAAAAAAAGTGCGAAACCCAAGGAATAAAAGGAGTAGTGCCCCAGAAAGTTTTAAATAGGTAAAGCAGCAAAGAAGGGTGTCGGCAACCACAGTGAGTCCCAAAGCTGCAATAAAGCCATACATTAAGTCGGCTGTTGCTGCGCCAAGGCCTGTAGCAAGCCCGGTTATCCGACCTTGTAGAAGCGTCCTCTTAATACAGAGGATGCCAACAGGGCCGACAGGTGCTGCAATTGTAAAGCCTATTAGTAGGCCTTTTGCTAAAAATAGAAAAGGAGAAAGGGGTCCCATAGGACCCCCCATTGTTGCAAAAAACTGTGTTTAAATGGAACGCGAATTCGACCCGAGATCAAGCGAAATCACATCGAACTCTTTCTGTTTATACAGCAGCTAGTGCAGCAGCGCCGTGTACGGCTTGAACTTGGTCAACAAATGCATTCCAAAGTGCAACATCTGCTCTTTCGTTTTTAATGCTTTGCAGTAGCTGTCTTTTGATGCTTTTTAGTGTTGGCTTAGGAGTCAGTTTTTTTAGGAGTTCTGTGTCGCCTTCTTTTAATACAACTTGAAGTAGGCGGTCCATTTCTTGACGAGAGAAATTAACAAGGCGGTTTCTAGAGCCACGTGGCGCTCTTGGTTTGTGTGGCAATTTTTTAGCAACAGCAGGATTGACAATGTAGTCTTTTAGCAAGGTAAGAAGTTTTACCGGAGCTTCCGTTTTCATTTTTTTCAGTGTAAAGTGGTGAATATAACCACCGCTTGGGCCAGGTAAATAGCGGCAAAGTTCGTTTTCTCTATCGGCGCCGATCTTCTTGATAGCCTGTCCGATTACTTGCTCAATTTCTTGTTCGTAAGATTGTGTCATTTTCGTTTAATTTCCTAAAATTCAGTGAGTTATACCAAAAAGCGTTCGTAATACCCTTTGGTTTTAGAGATTAATCAAACAGTTCAAATGTTCGATCAAATCTCTTTAAATTGGCTTGATTATAAATTTATCAAATTTTAACGCAACTAAAAAAATGGAAGTTCTAACCAGATCAATTCCTCTTTAGGCGTACATTAGGTCTTGAAGATTTTACAAAAATAGTGTATACTCAAAGTGTAAACATTAAAAAATTTGTTTTAAACAAGGAACCCTATGTCAGAACAGACAAAGCCGGAGTTTGGTAAGCTCCGTTCGATTTTTTGGCCGGTCCATGGCTTCGAGCTTAAGAAGCTTTTGCCAATGTACTTGCTGATGTTTCTCATTTCATTTAACTACACAATCCTTCGCGACACTAAAGATACCTTGATCGTGACCGCTGAAGGATCTGGCGCTGAGGCGATTCCCTTCCTAAAGGTTTGGGGCGTTGTTCCTTTTGCGATTCTATTCATGCTCTTGTACTCAAAAATGAGTAACATTCTGAGCAAGCCTCGTCTGTTTTACGCAACAATTGCACCTTTCATCATCTTTTTCGGATTGTTTGCGACAGTTATTTATCCTAACAGAGAGCTTCTTCACCCAACGACAAGTGCCGACTTAATGCAGTCGTTCTTGCCTGAAGGGTTGAGCGGGCTGGTTGCCTGCTACCGGAACTGGACATACTCTTTGTTCTACATCATGGCAGAAATGTGGGGCTCTGTGGCTCTTTCTCTCCTTTTCTGGGGATTTGCCAATGACATCACTAAAGTTTCTGAAGCGAAAAGATTTTACAGCCAGTTCGGCTTAGCAGCAAACCTTGCTCTTCCAATATCCGGCTTCTTGATCGTTTACTTCTCTGACATCCGTAAATTCTTACCTGCCGATGTCGATGCTTGGGGTATGACACTGAATTACTTGATGAGCTTAGTCGCTTTTGCAGGTGTTTCTGTGATGGCCATCTACTATTGGATTAACAAGTACGTTTTAACCGACCCACGTTACTACAATCCAGAAGAGATCAAAAAACCGAAGAAAGAAAAGCTCAAAATGTCAATCGGCGAAAGCTTGGCGTTCTTGGCAAAATCAAAGTACATCCTTTGCTTGACCATGTTGGTTATCGGCTATGGTATTTCGATCAACTTAGTCGAAGTAACCTGGAAAAATCAGTTGAAGCTCCAATATCCTAACGCAAACGAATACAGTGCGTTCATGGGCTGGTTCTCTCAGATGACAGGCTATGTATCGATCGTCATGATGATTATTGCAAGTTCTATCATCCGTCGTTTCGGCTGGGGTACTTCTGCGATGATCACTCCTGTTGTTCTTCTCGTAACAGGCGTCGGGTTCTTCTCGTTCGTCATTTTCAGAGACAACTTAGCTGGTTTCATTGCTACAATTGGTACAACACCTCTGTTCTTAGCGGTTATCTTCGGTATGGCTCAAAACATTATGAGTAAATCGACCAAGTACTCGCTGTTTGACCCAACAAAAGAAATGGCCTACATCCCTCTTGACCCAGAGTCAAAAGTTAAAGGGAAAGCGGCGATTGACGTTGTCGGTGCCCGTTTTGGTAAATCAGGCGGAGCTCTTATTCAGCAAGGGTTGCTGGTTGCTTTCGGTTCTATCGGAGCGATCACACCTTACGTTGCTGGTATCCTCTTCGTCATCATCGGCGGTTGGATCGTGTCAGTTCGCTCGTTGAACAAGCAGTTTACTGCCCTCACCGAGAAACCAAAAGACAAAGCAATGCCAATCGGCAAAGCCGAAACAGCAGCCAGCTAATTATTAGCTAGCTCAACAAGACGCCCCGCCAGGTAACTGGCGGGGCTTTTTTTTTGATCGGAGTGGGCGCCCAATATAATTTCTACCTTCGGCTGTAAGATTCTCTTTTTCTCTTTGATTGGATTTTTTTAACGGGCTGCCTGCTCTGAATTTCTAACCTACGCGCTAGCGTTTGGAGTGCTAAACTCCTGTTTAGCTTTGACTTATCAGTGAAAGTGAAAGCTAAACAGGAGTTTAGCACGGCCTTGTTGCATAATTGCACGTGATTCTTCGTCCCTCCTGCAGCCCTTCAGGCTGCCAAATAAATTTTCATCCTGGACCCGGGGCGTTGCCCGCGGGCTGTTGCAGTTTTGGCCTTTCAGGCCGATGAAAATATGTATCGAGATTTTCCGGCTGAAAGCCGGATAGTTGCAACAGCCTGTGGGCAACGCCCCAGGTTAAGGGTAGAAAATAAAGATGGCAGCCTGTAGGGCTGCAGGAAATTGAGGATCTCGAGGCAATTAATTATGCAACAAGGCCGTTTAGCACTCCAAACGCTAGCGCGAGATGGTGGATTTTTAGGGCTCGCCGAAAATGCCCAGGTTGATGGCCGTTTCAGTTTGCCATTAACACAGATCGGAAAGGTCTTCAAGATGGGCGTTTGAAGGAATAGCGCCCACTCCTTCTTCTTCGGGGATTGTTTCGCCTCCCTTTATCTGGTATCGTTACGGGTTACTTAGGTGATTTATGGAAAAAACGAAGACCTGGCAATGGTGCGTGATTCTGGCAGTAGTGCTGCTAACGCTATATAACATTTTGCCAACCCTATTCTACTATTCAAAACCGCTGTCTGCTCCGATTACAGAAACAAGAGCGGTGTCGATTGCAAATCAGATTGCAACGCGAGTCGATACTTTAGAGGAAGATGGCAAAGAATGGATTGCTTCGTTTGCTAAACTGGTAGGTGTCTCTCCAACTGACATTTCACTCGATCCAAATGATGCCGGCAATTTCGTCGTCTCGTTTAACAACGCCAAAGAGGCCGATCGTTTTTCTAAACTGCTCCCAAGGGCTGGAAGTTACATCCAGTTTGTTCCGGCTCAACTTCATGTGGCCGTTTCTAACAACCCACTTGAAGTGATTGTTAGAAGAAACGTCGGGCTTCACATGGAAGGGGCAGAGATGTTTTCATATGTGCCCGTTTTTGAAGAAGATGGAAGCTATAGCTCTGCCTTATCTACTTGGGTCGACGACCGTGCCAAAGCAATGGTTGAAGTATTAGCCGGCTTGTCACCTGTTGGAAAAGAGCTTGAAATCTGGCAAGAAAAGAAGGGGACAGAAGTTGACGCTTTTGCCCTCTCATTTAGCAGAGAGCTGATCGATCTTGAAAACGCCTTTGGTCGTGGCAACGCTTTCCTTGGCAAGTTTTTATCCCGCATGATTGGAGGGGATAACCAAGCAGAAAAATCATCGGCCATTGCTGCTAAGTTAGAGCTGCTTTCGAAAAGCGAAGGGCTTGCTTCTGAAAATAGGAAGATTCTCGAAAAAGGGTCAGAGATTTTAAAGAAGAATTCTTCATCTCTTGCCAAAGAGACAAAGAAAGTGACCTACAATTCAGGCAAAGACATTGCTTTGTCAGGCGTTAACCCATTGTTCGACAAATTAAACGTCGACTGGGCTAAAGGGCAAATGTCATTAGTCCTTGCAAGTGATGTAAAGAAGGCTTTAGATGAAAATGCGACGACCGAAAGGGGCTCTTTAATCCAAGAAAAACTTCGTCAGCTATTGGTGCAAGAAGTTGCCCTTCTCCAAAGGATCACAGGAGAAAAGGTAGAAGTTAGCGAAACAGGTGAATACACTGTTGCTTTTAGCCCTCTTCCTAATACCTCCTCTTTTCTAGCAATCGATTTAGAAGAGGTTGCAGAGTCTCTTTCGAACGGATTAGAAAATGCGTTGAAAGTTGAGTGGCAACCTCGCCATGCAGATTTTGCACTGAAAAACTATCCGATTGTGCGCGGAGAACATGTCAAAGAGCTGAATGAAAAAGATAAAAGCTTAAGCCTGTTAGTGCTCGATCCTTTGGCCAATGACCCGATGACAGAAGATCTGAATAAAGGATCGCTCTATGTGATTGCAAGAGGGGCGCGTACTCTTTTAGATGCAGCTACACAGCAATCGCAAGAACTGCAAGAAGTGTGGAAGCAAGATATCGAATCGCTTCGCAGATTGCTTGAAGTAAGAGGTTTTGTCGGTTATCCAGGCGATGTGACCGGGATGCCTAAAGGTTTCGAGCAAGATATTATCTTTGAAAACTCTTCTTACGCTTCCTATCTATTGGCTGCGACAAGAGAAAGTTTTGAGGTTTTGGGGACAAAACGTTTAGCTATGTTGCCTCTCTCCACTGTAGGCGAGCGGATAGCAAGAGAAAATACGATCGATGACCAGATCCAAGATGATCTTTTGAAATCAAAAGAAGAGTGGCAATCTTCTTCTGTCAGCATCGATCCTCTGCAGAGATTAACGGTTCCTGAACCAACCAAAAGTCCTTTTTGGGAAAATTTAAAGTTAAGCTTGAAAAAATATGTTCGCGGCGATGAAAGAAGAGTCTTGAAATGGGGTCTTGATCTTTCGGGTGGTAAAGCTGTCCGCGTAGGTCTTGTTGACCATTCTGGCAAACCGGTAACCGATCCGGAAGATTTGAAGCAGGCTGTCAACGAGCTCTATGCAAGGATCAACCGCTTGGGTGTTTCTGAACAGACCATCCGAGTTGAAGATTCTCATATCTTAGTAGAATTCCCAGGCTCTCAACACCTTTCAGCAGAAGAGTTGATCCAAGCTTCTGCCATGACGTTTCATATGGTCAACGAAAAATTTGGCTATTACAACCGTGAAACACGCGACTACGTCGACGCATTTTTACAAGATGTATGGAATGAAGCTGTCGTTACTCAGAAGACCGATACCGATTCTTTGCAAGAAATTGCATGGAGACGTTTAGGCGGAGATCTACCGGAAGGGGATACAACTGCTGCAAGAGGATCTGTCGCTGAATTCTTATATAAAGAAGGTTTACGGTTTGCCCCTCCGGGATCGCCCATTTCTTCAGCCCTTGACGACACCTTTTCATCGATTGGAAAGATGCGTGGTCAAGATAGAAGAGAATGGGGTGGATTGCCTACACCGCTTGTCATCATGTTCCATAACTATGCGCTTGAAGGGGCTAGTTTATCTGATGTCCATGTAGGCTATGATCCAAACAAAGGGAACATGCTCGGCTTTTCGATCAAAAGTCGTTATGACAGCAACTTGCGTTCTGGCAGTCCACAAGACGAACTGTATGCGTGGACTTCCAGGTTTTCTGAAGAAAGCATTGTGGGCACACCGCTAGAAAAATACAGTGATGGCACAGGTTGGAGAATGGCGGTCGTTTTAAACGGCGAAATTGTCAGTGCCCCTTCTTTGTCCGGATCATTAAAAGATAACGGTTCCATCACCGGAAGATTTTCTCAACGTGATATCAATAAATTGGCTGCCGATTTGAAAGCCGGTTCTTTGACATTTACTCCAAAAATCCTTTCGGAAACCAATATCAGCCCAGAACTTGGGAAAGAAGAAAGGGCTGCAGGTCTTGGCGCTGCACTGATCGCTTTATGTGCGGTTGTCCTTGCAATGGTCGGTTACTACCGTTTTGCAGGGGTTGTGGCGAGTGCGGCTGTCCTTTTCAACCTCCTCATCTTGTGGGGTGTGTTGCAGAACATCGATGCAGCTTTAACACTGCCCGGTATTGCCGGTATTGTGTTGACGATCGGTATGGCCGTCGACGCTAACGTGCTTGTCTTTGAGAGGATCAAGGAAGAGTTTAAAAACTCTGGCCGGATTGGATCAGCTATCAATGCAGGTTATAACAAAGCGTATTCCGCTATTGTCGACTCGAATTTGACAACCCTTATTGCAGCTTTAGTGTTAACACAATTTGACTCTGGGCCTATTAAAGGGTTTGCCATCACCTTGATCATCGGTGTGGCCTCTTCGATGTTTACCGCCTTGTTCATGACACGCGCCTTTTTCAATTGGTGGGTGCAGCGTGGTGGAAAGGCTTTGAATATGAGCTCGATGTTTGGTGGGACTAACTATCCATTCTTATCAAAATCACGCATTTGCATTGGCTTTTCGGTCTTACTGATTGCTATTGGAAGTATTTTCTTTGTTCAGCAACGTCAAACATTGTTTGGAATGGATTTCACCGGGGGATATTCCCTCATAGTGGAAACGCAGAATAGTGAAGGATCACCACGTCTTCTTACCAAAGAGGCTTTAGAAGCTGCAGGAGCTGCATCCAACGAAATTGATGTACGTGAACTTTCACGTCCAACACAGCTTCGGATTCAGCTTGGAAAAGGGATGGATGAACCTGGAAGACCGTTCTATCACTTTGCTCATGTCAGAGAGAATAATCCTCGCCTAGAATGGGTGTTGAACGCTTTGAGTAAAGGCGGAGTCCAATTGCAAGCCTCAACACCTCAAATGTTAGAGGAAAGTTGGTCTGAAGTGTCAGGACAATTCTCGCAAGGGATGCAAACGAGCGCTATTTTCGCGATTTTGATTGCCTTGGGAGCTATTTTGGTCTACATCACCATTCGCTTTGAATGGAAGTATGCGTTGGCTTCAGTCATTGGCCTTGTCCACGACTTGTTGTTGACGCTGGCTCTTCTTGCCATCTTTCACGCCTTTGGCTTCGCGGTTGAAATTGACCTTGTTGTTGTAGGTGCTCTAATGACAATCATTGGGTACTCCCTTAACAACACGATCATTATTTTTGACCGTGTCCGTGAAGACACCAAGATCCTCCGTAAATCATCCTTCTATGAGGTGATTACCCATGCATTGAATGAGACCCTGTCCAGAACCATTTTAACATCTGGCACAACTCTTTTAGTGTTGCTGGCTCTCTTGTTATTAGGTGGCAGCGCCCTCTTTGGGTTCTCCCTCGTCATGGCATTAGGTGTCTTCTTCGGAACGATCTCGTCTCTCTTCATTGCCCCATACATTCTCTATCGTCTCGCCATGAAAGAAGAACCGGAGAGTAATGGAGCCAAGGGAAGGAAGTTTTCTTCTACCGGGTCTGTTATCTAGAAGGAGTGGGCGCTATTCCCTCAACACCGGAATGGCCTCATTTGAATAAAACAAAAACCTCGGCCTACGGAGTAGAGCCGAGGTTTTTGTTTTTTCAACTCCAGGCTCATTCCGGTGTTGAGGGAATAGCGCCCACTCCTTTTTTTGAGGAGTTTTCTTGACAACTCAAACTGAAACGGTACAATGAACCTAAGCAGATTAGTTTAGGTGTGTCGTATGACGTTAACTTTGATCAAGAGGATCGTGTAGAGAGAAGCGGGAAAGTAGAATAAGTATTCCGTGAGGGCAAACTAGCCTTCTTCTTTTTGCTAAACTGGTCTGCCCTGATATAAGGGCATTGTCATGGTGAGTTTTTATCCTCAACCAGAGGAATATTTCTGGGTTTATCCAAAAGACGATCCTGAATTCCGTGATAAAATCGTAAAAGAATTTAAGATACACCCAGTAACAGCTGAGGTGTTGATCTCCCGCGGGTTTACCGATTTGGAAGCCATACATGACTTTTTGTATGCCAAGTTGCCCGATTTGCATGACCCATTTTTGATGCCCGATATGGAAACGGCCGTTCAGCGAGTGATGGATGCGATCGATCGGAAAGAGGGCATTTTGATTTATGGAGATAACGATGTCGATGGAATGACCGGGACAGCCCTGCTAGCCGATTTCTTAAATTATGTAGGAGGAAAAGCTTACCCCTACGCCTCCACTCGAAGTGTTTCAAGAGACCATCTCATGGTAGAGGCGCTCAGTGCAGCCGAGAAAAATGGGTGCCGTCTCATCATTACCGTAGACTGTGGGGTTTCTGCAGAAGAAGAATTGCGAGAGGTTAAGATAAAGGGGATCGATGTCATTGTGACAGATCACCATGAGCCTACCGACAAAATTCCCCATTGCTTAGCGACTTTAAACCCCAAACTAATCGGCTCTACCTATCCTAATCGAGAGCTGACAGGGGTGGGCGTTGCCTTTAAGTTGGCGCACGGTGTGACAAGTTACCTTTCTCAAAAAGAGGGGACAAAGAAAATTGACTTGAAGCGTTATCTCGATTTAGTTGCTTTAGGCACAGTGGCAGATATGGGTGTGTTGCAAGGTGAAAATAGAATTCTTGTTCGGTATGGCCTAAAAACGTTGCGTCGGACCAAAAGAGTTGGTCTTGTCAAGTTAGCAGATATTTCTGAAATTGACCTGTCTGAAGTAACTGCCCAAGACATTGTCTTTAAATTAGCGCCCCGTTTGAACAGTCTTGGCCGGATTGATGACCCTCAAAAAGGGGTCCAACTGCTTTTAACAAAAAGCATTGAAGAGGCCAATGATATGGCCAAAGAATTGGATCTGAATAATATGGAGAGGCAAAGGATCGAAAGACTAGTCTCTCATGAGGTGGAAGAGCTGTTGTTTGGGCAGCCGGCTATTTTGCAACAACCTGCTATTGCTCTCTCGTCTTCCAATTGGCATCCTGGAGTCATTGCAATCCTTTCGACAAGGTTGACCAAGCTTTACAACCGCCCGTCGGTTTTATTGGCTATTGAAGGGGGGATGGGGAAGGGGTCGCTCCGTTCGATTCCCGAATTCCCTCTGTTACCAGTGTTGAAACAGTGCAGTGGATTATTAGAAAGTTTTGGGGGTCATGACCTTGCGGCAGGGCTGACCATCCAAGAAGGAAAAATTGAAGAGTTTAAGACTTTTTTTCTGGCGTTAGCAAAAAAGGTGTTGAAGCCTGAAGATGTGCAGAACAGGCTCCTTTTAGATGCAAAGGTCGATTTCAAAGAGATCACCTTTGATCTATTGGAATCAAATCGACTCCTTGAGCCTTACGGCAATGGGAATCCCCCCCCTTTGTTTTACGCAAAAGCTAAACAGCCTTGGTCTCCTAAACCTCTTGGCCGCTCCCATTTGAGGCTTTTTTTAGAGCAAGACGACCGTGTTTTAGAGGGCATCGTCATGAACCGAGCCTCTTTGCTGCAGTTTGCAAAAGATAGAAGAAAGAGCGTCGAAGTGGCTTTTACCCCTGATGTCGGCCTCTTCCAGAAAGGCTCCATCCAACTGCTAGTCAAAGATTTTAGGTAGGTTTTAGTTGCGCCGGAAATCACCCTTGCCCTTGCCCGTGCCCGTTTTTAACTAAAAAAACTGCTTAAGCAAAATATACCGAGTTTTTTACCCATAGGTTTTTCGGGCAAGGGCACGGGCACGTTTAAAAGACGTGGGTAATAGGACGTGAACCATAAAGTGCTTGTTCCAATTGTTGATTTGCTCTATCTCTTTCTCTAACCAGGAGTTTTTCACTCATGAAATACGTCTACGAGTTCATCGGAACATTTTTTCTTGTCCTCACTGTGGGGATGTCGGTTCTTAACCCTAATAGCATCGGTCTTTTTGCGCCGCTTGCCATTGGTACAGCTCTTGCTGTGATGGTCTATGCCGGAGGGCACGTCTCGGGCGGCCACTATAATCCAGCAGTTTCTTTAGCTGTTTTTATGCGCAAAAGGCTGACTTTAAATAATTTGTGGCTTTACTGGGTTTTTCAACTCTTAGGAGCTGTCATAGCTGCTTGGACGGTGATCTATCTAAAAGGGGGAGTAGCTGAAAAGGCTTTGGTGCCAGATGTATGGAGAGCCCTTATCAGCGAGTTCATCTTCACATTTGCTCTTTGCTATGTGGTATTGAATGTCGCTACATCCAGAGAAACAGCCGGTAATTCTTACTTTGGTTGGGCGATTGGCTTTACCGTCCTGGTGGGTGCTTATGCTGTGGGATCCATCTCAAGCGGCGCGTTTAATCCGGCGGTTGCCTTAGGGATTACCCTGATGAATTTGAGTCTTTGGTCCAATATTTGGGTTTTCATCGTCGCCAACCTTTTAGGCGGCGCAGTAGCAGCGTTGGTATTCAATGCTGCCCATCCTGATGAGGTAAGAGAGTAGAAGGGTGGGGTGGGCTTCGACCTGCCCCTCCTTTTTTCATCCTCTAACGAGAATAAAAAAAGGCTCCGAGAAGGGGATTCTCGGAGCCAGACACTGTGTGTGTATTAAAAATTATGAAGCTTTCTTCTTGAACTTCTTGTCGAGGTAAGCTTCTTTGTAGCGCTTCAACTCGTCATCATGGATTACCCAAGCTGCCCCTTTGCGAGAACCACGGATGTGGCCGGCGCGAGTGGCGTAATAAATTTTCTGGGCTGGCACTTTCAGTTTTTCAGCGATCTGATTGACAGAGTAATAACCCTTTATGTTGTCAAACAGAAGCTCGCCATCAAACATAGAGCGAGTGCGGCTGTAGCGATGAAGGCGATAATCTTCAAGATCGTCAACATGGATTGCCCAGCGCGTGTTCTCTTTTTTTGCCTGAAGCTTTCTTAACTTGATCGCAACATAAATCGCTTGGCGAGTGACATTGCTGATTTCAGCAGCTTCGGTAATAGAGACAAGCTTTTGATCGTTCCCCAGCGGACGGCTTGCCTCAGCTTTGGTTCTCTTTTTATCAAGAGTAGGGGTTAATGTTTTTGCCATTCTTGTCTCCAATTTTGGACGTAACTTAAAATTTCGTGTAACTATTCTCTCAAAGAATCCTTTTTTCCGAAAGTCTTTGTTTATCCGAGACTTTTAGGTTGCTTAAGAGTTTTCAGTTTGATGGAAGTGTAAATTTTACATTGATGGTGAATTTTGGTCAATACTCGTTAAACAAAAGACTATCCTTGCCTGTCCCCGTGCCCTTGCCCTTGCCCGATTTAGGGAAACGAGTTAAAGTGCTCGTTATAATTTTCTGGAGTCGATCTGCCTGATGTCTCGCTATGTGCTTTCAAGTTTACTGATACTTTCTGCCTGTGTCTCCCCTGAGATCATCTTCCCTTCCAAAGACTTGACGAGGGTCGAAGTTTTCCATGTGGAAGAGCTAAAAAAACGGTATGACATCAGGCTTGATAATGCTTCCACTATTTATAATCCAGGAATTGGCGGCCTTGAGCTTCGCTATACGTCGGAAGAGCTCTTTGATATTTGCGACGCCCGAAATTTGCTGGTCGATCTTATCGATAGTTTGTTGGAAAGGATCAATCAAGATGCCTATGTGGCCAGTCAGTTGACCTATTACCCCCTTGATTACCTTGATGTAGACTTGGTGCTCACCTTTGACTCCTTTTTTGGGGAGTTTTGTGACTTGCAGTTTGTAAACCAGATCAGACTGCAGAACGGGATTGTCACTTTTTACGCGTTCACTGCCTTTACATGTGAAGGCAACCTGTTTGAAATGCACAGCGAACCTTATGAAACATCTCAAACTAACAGCTATTATTTACGTGAGGCTCAAGAGGTGTTTGCACCTCCTGAGAAGTTTTACGAGATGGCACCTATGATGGATCATCCTGAAGGAAGCCGTTTGACCAATGAGCCCTTTAGAGAAACACAGCTTGGAGTAGAGACCAACTACCCTATTTTGACACCTTATCAAGAGATGCCTACAGAGTATGAGGCTGACGGCTATGAAGACCCTAATGCAACCCCTGCGTTTGCTCTATAGGAATTTGACCCATGGGACTGCGAAGAGGTTGTGAAAAAACTAGGACCCTTTCAATTTTGGAAGGATTTTTTAGAGGTTTTCAATTACGACCCTCATCGATAATAGCCGTAGGCACTATAGCGATGGGGGTCGTAAATTGAAAAGATCAAAAAATCATCCAAAATTGAAAGGGGTTTCTGTTTTTTCACAGCCTCCTAGCGCCTTTCTTAAGCGAAGGTTACATTCAATTGCGGGTCTTTTTCTGACCTTTTTTTTGGTCGAGCATCTGTTTGTCAATTCTCAGTCCGCCCTTTTTTTAGGGGAGAGTGGGAGGGGCTTTATCAGGGCAGCCAATGCGATTCATGACTTACCCTACTTGACCATCATTGAGCTTGTTTTTCTTTTAGTCCCCTTCGTCATCCATGGTTATTTAGGTGTTGTCTATCTGTTAGAGATGGCGCCAACCAGCTTTGCTACGGCGGGAAATGCCCCATCTTTGCCCCAATACCCAAGGAATAGGGCCTACACTTGGCAAAGGATCACCGCAGCTCTTTTAGTGGCGGGGATTTTGGCCCATGTGATCCACATGAGATTCGTAAATTATCCAGAAAATGTGGAGGCAGACCGTTACCAAATGGAAGCCCCCTTGCAGTTGCAAGATTTGGCGATAGCTCTTGATGTTCCTTATCGCCTTGAAGGTGAGGGTATACTTTTGCCAGACACAGATTTTGGCACTGCTGAACTCTTTGTGGTCAGGAAAAGTTTTTTAAATCCGTTGACAGTTGTCCTCTACCTTCTTTTGGTCCTTTTTTCAACCTTTCATGGTTTTAATGGGCTTTGGACGTTGTTGATTGCGTGGGGAATCACACTCAGCCCCTATTCGCAGCGTATTTCTCGTATCTTTTGTTACGGTTTAATGGTATTTGTTTCCCTATTAGGCGTTATCGCGATAATAGGGGGGCTTTAAAATGATAACCACAGAGACACAGAGACCACAGAGAAAATTTGAGGACATTGAGAAAGGTTATACGATAAAACTCTGCGTTAAGAAAAATATCGTCTCAATGTTCTCAGATTTCCTCTGTGATCTCAGTGCCTCAGTGGTTTATTTCTGTCCTGAGCTGGTTTATGTAAACGGTGAAGTATGAAAAGGCGCCGGCATGTTGTTGTTGTTGGGGGCGGTCTTGCGGGGCTCTCTGCTGCCTTTCGACTTGTCGAGCGGGGAATGGAGGTGACCATTGTATCTGTGACTCCCTGCAAACGTTCCCATTCTGTTTGCGCTCAAGGGGGGATCAACGCGGCCGTTAACATCATGGGCGAGGATGATTCTCCTCTCATTCATGCATACGACACCATCAAAGGGGGCGATTTTTTGGCCAATCAACCCCCTGTGGTTGAAATGTGCTATGCAGCACCCTCTATCATCTATCTTCTCGATCGGATGGGTTGCCCTTTTAACAGAACCAGTGAAGGAAACCTAGACTTCCGCCGTTTTGGCGGCACATTATATAACCGGACAGCTTTTTGTGGAGCCAGCACAGGTCAGCAGCTTTTATATGCTTTAGACGAGCAAGTGAGGCGATTTGAAGCAGCAGGGCATGTCAAAAAGATGGAGCATCATGAGTTTTTGCGCCTTGTTCTCGATGAAGAGGGAAAAACTAGGGGCATTGTCTACCTCGATCTGTTCAACCTATCGATCAACACACTAAAAGCTGACGCTGTAGTGATCGCAACTGGCGGCCCGGGGCTCATTTTCAAAAAATCGACCAATTCAACCTTCTGCACAGGGGCAGCTAACGGACGTCTTTACATGCAGGGAATGTGGTATGCAAACGGAGAATTTATCCAAATCCACCCTACAGCTATACCGGGAAAAGATAAACTCCGTTTGATGTCTGAGTCTGCCAGGGGAGAAGGGGGCAGGATTTGGGTGTATGGAGATAGCAGCAAAAAGATCAAAAACCCGTCAGGCGAAATGGTTCCTTGCGGTGTCACAGGTCAGCCTTGGTACTTTTTAGAAGAACTTTACCCCGCCTTTGGCAATCTTGTCCCTCGAGACATTGGGGCGCGTGAAGTTTTAAAAGTGTGCGAGCTTGGTCTTGGTGTCGACGGAAAGAACGCAAGTTTACCTCGATCTTTCCCATTTGCCGAAAGAAAAACTCGATAAGTTGAAGTCGATCATCGACATCTATGAAAAATTTACGGGAGAAGACCCCCATAAAGTGCCGATGAAGATCTACCCTGCCGTCCACTATTCGATGGGTGGAGGGTGGGTCGATTGGCCGGCGGCAGATGATCCTGATCGTTCAACCCGCTTCCGTCAAATGACCAATTTGCCCGGCTGCTTCAATATTGGAGAGTCTGATTACCAATTCCATGGGGCTAACCGGCTGGGTGCCAATTCGTTGCTCTCTTGCATTTTTAGCGGCCTTGTAGCGGGGAATGATGTTCCAAAGTACTTAGAGACAGTCCACCACCTGAAGGAAACGGAGGAAGAGAAGGTCTTTGCCTACCACTTAAGTGAAGAGGAGAAGAAAAAAGAGGCCCTTTTTGCTCAAACGGGCGATGAAAATATCTATGCTTTGCATAACGAATTGTCTGATTGGATGGTTGAGCATGTGACAGTTAAAAGGTCTAATGAGGGGTTGCAAAAGACTTACGACAAAATTATGGAACTGTTGAAAAGGATGGACCAGGTCACGTTGCCCGACCGAAGCTCATTTGCCAACCAGAGTTTCATTTTTGCCAATCAATTTAAGCCGATGTTGCATCTTGCCCTTGTCATGACACGTGGTGCTCTGTTAAGGAATGAGTTTAGGGGTGCCCATTTTAAAGAAGGGTATCCTGACAGGGATGATGTGAACTTTTTGAAAACTACGATTGCAACCTTTGACCCAAAAAGTTTAGAGCCAGTGATTTCGTATCAAGAGGTTGATAAGCGCCATTTTGACCCGGAACTGCGTGACTACTCGAAGGCAAAAAAAATTAAACCGGTTATTAAAAATCTTCCAGAAAAGATGGAGCTTCCGATTTGAGTACCTATATTTTAAAAGTTTATAGAGGCACTCCCGGAAATCAATACTGGGAGGAATTTGAATTGCCGGTCGGCGAGAACATCATCGTCGCCTTGCAAGCCATTGCTCTTCGCCCGATCAATCGAAAAGGGGAGAAGGTGGCCCCTGTTGCCTATGAGTCTGGCTGTTTAGAAGAGGTGTGTGGCTCATGCTCGATGTTGATCAATGGAAGGCCAAGACAAGCTTGCACTGCTTTGATCCAAAAATTAATCGATGAAAGTGGCTCCAACACCATCACGCTGGCCCCTTTCACCAAATTTCCGCTGGTCAGAGATTTAATCGTCGACCGCTCCTCGATGTTTGAAAATTTAAAAAAAGCACGAGCATGGGTCGATTTGGACCAGGGGATCGACCGAGGTCCTGGACCCAAAATGTTTCCGGAATTGCAACAGATTCGCTATTCGCTATCGACCTGCATGACCTGTGGTTGTTGCTTAGAAGGGTGCCCGCAAGTCAATCCCCATTCAGCTTTTGTAGGGCCTGCTATTGTTTCTCAGGCCAGACTTTTTAACCTTCACCCTGTTGGAAAAGAGGCAAAAGACGAACGGAACCATTTTTTAATGGAAGAAGGGGGCATTGGGTCGTGTGGTAATGCTCAGACCTGTGTAAAAGTTTGCCCTAAAGAGATTCCTCTGACAGACTCTATTGCTGCAGCCGGTCGTGATACGACACTGCAAGCTTTTAAGGATCTTTTTGGGTCAAACGGTGAATAGAATATGTTATGGATCATTCTTGGTGTTAGGGCTCTTGTTTTAGCCCTTTTTATTTTCAACGGTCCTTTTTCATTAGGGCCCGATGAGGCCCAATATTGGACATGGAGTCAAGACCTCTCCTACGGTTATTACAGCAAGCCCCCGGGCATCTCTTGGCAGATATTTTTGACCAGTTCCCTTTTTGGTAATACCGAGTGGGGTGTTCGTTTCTCGGCCCTCATCATGGGAACGCTGTTGCCAATTGCCCTGTACTGGTCAGCTCTGAAAGGGGGGTTTGGCAAGCAAGTGGCTTTTTGGTCGGGTTTGACCATGGCACTTATCCCCATTGATATCATCGGCTCGATCTTAGCGCTGACAGATGGGGGCATGCTCCTTTTTTGGACATTAGCAATGGGTGTATTTCTTGGTGCCCTTTCAACCGATAAAAGCCCATCTCCTTGGGCTCTTGGCGGATTTATTGCCTTAGGCGCCATTTTTAAATGGCCCATTTTTATTTTGTTGGGCGTTATCCTTTTTTATACCTTTCTTTACCAACCGAGTTGGAGGAAAGATGTGTTAAAAGGCGCGGCCATTTCCCTTTTAGGGCTTCTTCCTTCTTTTGTGTGGAATGTGTTGCATGGCTTTGCCACCTTTCGTCATGTAGGAGCTACACTTGTCGGTGGTCATGATGACCCCAATGCGTCAAAGGGCAATTTTCTCGATTTTTTTGGAGCTCAAGGAGCGCTGTTTTCTCCTCTTATCTACATCTTTTTCTGGTGGGCCATCTATCGGATTGTCAAAAGAGAAAGAACAATTACACCAACTGTTTACTTCCTTTTTTTGTTGTCGATCACTATCCTTGCACCACTTTTTATGAGCTTATTCGAGAAAATGCAGGGAAACTGGGGTGATTTTATCTATCCCTCTGCCATTTTGTTGACGGTCGAAGACCTCCTTTCTCGCAAATGGAAAGGGTGGCTGGTTGGATCCACTTCTCCTTTCTGTGGTTTTATCTTTTGGCTTTTTATCGATTGCAGGGCAAGTTCCCTTTCGAAAAAATCCTTTTAAGAACACTCTTGGATGGAGAAATTTGAAAGGGGCGCTTGAAAGTGTCGATTATGATCCCGAAAAACAGACGTTGATCGGTGAAACTTATCAAATGGCAAGCCTATTAAGCTTTTATGGTCCTGGGCAAAAGAGGGGCTATTTTGTGAACTTAAGCGGTCGGCGACATAATCAATTTGATTATTGGAGTCCTCTTGAAAACGACCCAAGGAAAGAAGGGATTTTTGTCGCCTCGGATGTCGCTTTAGATCCGCTTGAAGGTAAGTTGAAGAGCCGTTTTTCCGATGTCGAGTATTTGGGAGAAAAGCCCCTTTGGAATGATGATCGAAAAGCATATCTGTTTCGCGTAAAGGGGTACACCCCCAAGGTTGAAAATGTCGGACTTTTTTGAGGATTTCACCTTAGGTGAAGTTCACATCCGGGATAAATTTCAGTTTGAACTGAAGTCTGAATACTTACCGGTTCAAACAAAGGGAGAGCCTTCTTATACGACTGAGCTGTATCTTTTTGCTCCGGCTTCTTTGCAGGTCAATGACTCCACCTACACAAAGCAGGAGTTTTACCGAGATCAGACGTCGATGATTCGGTACAAAACACCCCTGTTGTCACTCGAAAGGTTGCTGAGCGACGAGCCCGATTCTCCGTTGCAAATTTTAAGAAATCAGATGGCGACAGGCGAACCAACGCCCAGTTTTCGGGTGGAGCTTTATGAGCTAAAATTGTTTTCCAATGTGGTAAGAAGCCGGATTAGAGACCGTGTGAACCATATCATTGAACAGTTAGGGCTTGTTGAAAACAAACTCCATTTCCAACTTTTGCACACCAAAACGCTCCACTTTTTAGAAAGGATCAAAGAGGTAAAGGAGGCAAAAAAGGAGATCAGTAAAGAACTGTTGTCGATCGAAGCCTTTAAGCCTCTTAAAGGAGATGTAGAATGCATTGACGAGTTCATCAGCATCACGATTCAACACTATTTAACCGTATTGCTTTCAGCTATCCGAGGTACAAAGGATAAAGTCTTTCGAGAGGCCGATGCCTTGCTAACAAAGATGATCACAGAAGAGGACCTCTACCGGCGGGAAAGGCACTACCCTACGACTTTTTCTAGCTCTAACCCGGAAGTCACTTCAAGGGCCATTTGGCGCTTGGGCGAGTTGAATAAGTATGTGTTTGAGGTCTTGTTCCTAAATATCAGACGGAAAGAGCCCAAGGCTAAATTCCAAGCGATCGGATCTATGGTCGCTGCAGGGTTGGCTATGTTTGTCTATGTCGGTTTGTTGGCATGGCAAGGGATTGGAATGGGGGGAGGAGCCGGAACGACCATCGTCTTTAACTCTACAGCCTTTATTTTGTTAAGCGTGCTTCTTTACATCGTCAAGGATCGGCTAAAAGAGAGCATGAAAAGCTTGTCGACAAAGCTTGCTTCCCATCTTTACCCCGATTACACCACCGATATTCAACTACCCGAGTCTGACAAGGCAATCGGGAAAGTTTCTGAATTTTTCTCGTTTTTAGATCGTTCTGAAGTGGGAGAAGATGTCCTTAAAATCAGAGAAAGAGGGGCCAGAGACGAACTGCAAGAGGTGCGGCTGTTGGAAAAGATCCTCTATTTTCGGAAAGATGTAGAGATTTTTCCTGAAGCTGTTCGAGTCGACAAACGGTTGCGCCGAGTGAACGACATTTTCCGCTTCAACGTCAGCCAATTTCTATTCAAGGCAAGCGACGCCAAAGAAGATTACCTT
Organism: Parachlamydiales bacterium; assembly: GCA_963765145.1. Taxonomy (GTDB): domain Bacteria; phylum Chlamydiota; class Chlamydiia; order Chlamydiales; family JAJFMK01; genus JAGVKY01. Next base: position 57,250 of record CAVXVG010000002.1, on the reverse strand, counting down.
ATTCTCAATCCGATGACCGGTGAACTCGAAGTCATCTCTTGCCCCAAAATTTATCACGTCTACTTAATACTCAAAAAAACATTCCTAACCCGTTTCCGCAAGAAACGGGTCGACTTCGACACCTTCCGCATCGTCATCGACAAAGAAGGCATCAGAAGAATCGATAAGGTGTAAAGCAATTTGCTTTTATTCTCACTGAAAAGTGAAAGCTAAACAGGAGTTTAGCACTCCAAACGCTAGCGCGAATTATAAGCCTTTTTACGCGAAGCGTTTGGAGTGCGCAAGTCCTCTTGCGCTTTCACTTGTTGAATTAGTTTTTATTATAATAAATAGGGGCAAAGGTTTACGGTTTTCCATGCATCTTTCCCGAAAAATTATCTCATGGAAACATAAAAAATCGCATTTTCCATATTATAGTTATTCTTAAAAAGTGATGTTCAAAATGGCAGGATTACCCGCATTAAATACTTCCATAAATTTTTTTGGATGGCAGCAACAGATTAATTATATAAACGAAGAAAATTTGGCAAAAGAGCTCGCCTATTTAAGCGAGGGTTTAGAGGTAGAGAAATTTCTTCGCTACATGAACGCGTATATTGGCAATGGCATAGATCCCAATCTACGTTTTAATCGGATCGATATTGGGCAAAGAATTTACCAGAACCCTACCTGCTTTCATGTAGTGTATCTCTTGATGAAATCACCTGAAGTTGAATGGGATGAAGTAACTAAAAGGGGATTTGAAAATCTTATTGATCAGATGCTTGCAGATCCTAGAACAGATCTAACAGCAGTTTTTTCAGAATATTATCTTGGGAAATATGATCTTGCTGGTCATTTTTTTAAGGGGACGCAAGAAGGATCTTATAGCTCTAGTTACTTAATGGACAATGTGACAATTGCTCACTACGCTGTTGTCCTAAAAGATACAACCATGCTTGAAAAAATTCTCAGAAGAGCGCCTTATTTGCTTGACCGACCATGTTGCATGGTAAAAGGCAAACTAATGCTGTATGACGAGGTTTTACAAGTTACAAGCCTAAATCGAAGTGAACAGGGATTAGTTTCTGCCGATCGTAGGTTGAGTGATAAATCTTTTGAAGATTTAAAAAACCTGGATGAAGACGAGCATTATGAAACACATTTAAACGAAGAAGATGTCGATGTTTTTTTAAAAACCCTAAATGATGAGGTGGCCGGAGAGCTGGCATTAGTATCTTCCAGCTTTAAGTTAAATCATCCAATAGTCTCTGTTACCCGGATAACAAAAGTAACCTTACTCCACTTAGCAGCGAGGTTGGGAGATTTAGCAATTTGTGAGTTTCTCATTGCTAAAGATGCTAACCGTATTATTGTAGATTCTCATCAAAAAAATCCCTGCGATTATTTTAAAATTTCCATGCAAGAAGGGTTTTTAAAGAAAACTAATGGGTCCGTTCAAAAAATTGTGGGACGGCTAGAGTATAAAAGATCCTTTGTGGAGGCAGCCATCCTTACCAGAAACACGTAAGACTTTTAACCGAGAAAGCTATTTCATTGATTATAACACACGGACAAAAGTAGCTAACTATGTGTATGAACGCCTAACTAGGCAATCTTATGTGAATAATGCAACTCGCGATGGGATTAATTTTCATGTGGATTTTCAGATTCCAAACGTTAATCGAGCTCGGAGCGACGATTATCACCATTCTGGCCTACATAAAGGGCATCTAGCCACAGCTGCGAATGCAGTTTCATCTAGAAAAGCAATGGATGATACTTTTTATCTCTCAAACATTGTTCCTCAAAATCCTAACCTTAACCAATCGTTCTGGAAACAGCTTGAAGGGTATATCCAAAGAAGCGCTGAATCTCATGATTTAGTCGAGGTGTTTACAGGCCCATTATTTGTTTCGCAGCAGAATGTAAACGGGAAATCGATTTCTTTTCCGGTGATTGGTAGCTCAGAAGTTGCTGTCCCAACACACCTTTTTAAGGTCATCTATCTCCATAGAGGTCTGAATCATCAGCAAGAAGCTTATATCGTTCCTAACGAAGCAATTCCTCAAAATACTCCACTCACTTTTTATAGACGTGATATAAGAGAGGTGCAGCGATTGTCGGGCATTTTATTTTCTGAATGGAGAGCTAAACGAAATTAATTTTACTTTTGTCGGAGTTGTTGTAGGGAGTGGTTCTTTTGGCGCAGGCACGAAAAAAAGATTTTCGTGTATCCTTTGATTCAAGATGCGTCTTTTTACCCTATCTCTCTTGCTATTTGGCTTTTTACAAAGCGAACCTTTGCAGGTTTTGGTCACCATGGTCCCCTACCAATTTGTTGTAGAAGAAATTGGGGGAAAAGAGGTGACAGTCTCTGTGTTAGTCCCTCCCGGTGTCAGCGGTCACAGCTACGAACCCAACGCCAAAGAGATGATCAAGGCGGGGCAAGCGGCGATTTGGTTTCGGATGGGAGAGCAGTTTGAAGATAAAATTTTACCTGTCTTGAAAAACCATAACCCAAAGTTGATCATTGTCGATTTAAGAGAAGGGATGCCTCTCATTTATGACGATGGAGGGTGCCCCCACTGCAAAGGACATCATTCTGAAGATTTGCACTACTGGCTGAGCCCTTCGATTGTTAGAAAACAGGCCGAAATGATTACAACGGCTTTAAAACCTTTGCTGCCTGAAGCAAAGCTCAACAACCGTGATTTTCTTTACAAGCTAGACGATACTCTCCGACAGGTTTCCCAGATCACCTCGCAAGCCAAGCAACGGACGATTTTAGCTGCCCATCCTGCTTACCCTACTTTTGTCACGATTTTGGTTTTCGGCAATTATCGATCGAGGTGGAAGGAAAAGACCCTTCTCCAAACAAATCCTAGCTTTAGTGGAACAGGCTAAAACGCTCGGAATCAAAAAAGTGTTCATTCAGCCTCAATACTCTTTGAAAGGAGCCACTTTAATTGCCAAACAGATTGGAGCCAAGTGGTCAATATCGACCTTATGCAAAAGATGTTTTTGCTTGCTGGCTTCAGATTGCTAAGGAGTTTTCAAATTGAGTGGATCCATCGTAGCAGAAGATCTTTACTTCTCTTCGGGTCGTCCCATCTTAAAAGATGTCTGTCGAAATTCCTCAAGGCGATTATTGGGCCATCATTGGTCGTAACGGCGGGGGAAAACCACGTTTTTGCGCCTTCTTTTAGGCTTTTTGGAACCTGAAAAAGGCTCCTTGACCATTTTTGGAGAAAAACCTCGCAATATCCGACAAAAAATTGGATATGTCCCTCAAGTTTTTCATTTTGATCGCGCCTTTCCGATTTCTGTTCTTGATTGTCCTTCAGGGGAGACTTAGCCATCTGCCTTGGTATGGCCGTTATCCAGAAAATGAAAAAAACAAGGCTTTAGAGGCGCTGGAATTGGTCGGACTGCTTCCGCTTGCCAACAGACCCTTTTCAGACTTGTCGGGCGGTCAGGCGCAGCTGTCATCATTGCAAGGGCGCTTAGATCAAATCAGTGCTCTTTTATTGGACGAACCGATTGCCAACGTCGATACCTAGCGGAAGAGCAGATTTGGAAGCTGCTTCGAGCTGAAAGGAAAAATCACTATTTTGTTGGTCTCTCATGATCTCAAGAGAGTCGAAACGAGGTGGAAAGAGTTTTGTGTCTTCAAAAAACCTAGAGATCTTAGCGTTCTTGTAAAAAGAATGAGTTGTGCGGCCACTTTGCGCTCGGAGTGTGGCATCCATGAATTTCTTGAAGAAGCCATTGTCTCGCATAGCTTAATCTTGTATGCCCTTTTAGTTCATTTTTGGCAGCCATTGTAAGCGGAATTGTGAGGGTTGTATGTGGTTGTCAAGCGGATTGCTTTCTTGCAGGAAGCATTTCTCATTCTGTTCTTGGCGGCATAGGCGTGGCCCTCTGGCTGCAAAAAAGGCATGGAATCGAGTGGATGACCCCATTGATAGGGGCTCTTGTCGCTGCCATCATCTCGCCCTTTTGATTGGCTTTATCCGGATCAAGTTCCGAGAAAGGGAAGATTCGATTATCGAGCTCTTTGGACTGTCGGCATGGCCATTGGTGTTCTTTTTGATCTGCAACCACTCCCCGGATTCAACGTAGAGCTGACCAATTTCCTCATTGGAAACTTGTTGTGGGTGACTCCTGAAAGATCTTTGGATTCTGCTGCTCTCAATGTCATTGCCCTGATTCTGATTGTTCCTCTTCACAAAAAGCTTTTAGCCCTCTGTTTTGATGAAGAAGCAAGCCACATTGCAAGGGGTGGCGGTTCAGCCTCTTTACATGATGTCTGCTGATTCTATTGCAATTTCGGTGGTTCTTTTGACTCAAGTGGTCGGCGTTCTCCTTGTCTTAACGATGTTGACGATTCCGGCAGCTATTGGCAACCTTTCACCTAGTTGTCGTTTATGATGGATTGGCCATTCCTACTCCTCGTTTTTCTCTTTTTTGGCATTGTGGATCGCCTACGACTTTGACTTACCACCGGGCCGACCATTGCGCTGATCACCGGTTTGGCCTATGGAATACTCCTTCTTTTGAAGACAAAATTTTTAAAATTGACACAAGGTGAGCTACACAGCTAACATCTTGGACGAATTTCTTTTACGGAAAGATGGCTCGAGTTGGCCGATAGCACGTCCCTGCTAAGGACGCATACCCTTGCGGGTATCGAGGGTTCAAATCCCTCTCTTTCCGTAGTTTTTTACCCTTAATTTTTTTTCAACATCATTTCCCAAAACGACCTGTTTTCTTTGTTTTGTTGAAAAAAGTAAAATATTCACATGTTTGGTGAAGAAATATGCATATTTCTGCAGAATTGAGGAATTATAGAGGTTTTGATGATGTGGAGAATCGAAGTAAGGACACATGATCGCCCGCTTGGTTATAGGTTTCTGATAGAAAGATTTCAGGTTACGCACTCTTCCCATTTCCGTTGGTCTTATATTTCAAGTAAAAGAAGGGGGATAAACAGCATCACATTTAGTGATGAGAGTCTTACCCTTTTTTTCTATCCTCCATCCTATGAAGTGGGAGATAGTGCGTTCTCTCATCTAGAATTTGCATTCAAGCATGAAGGGATAAACCTCCTCATCATTAAAAAAGTGCTGGAGATGATGCCTAAAGAAGATGTCAGCGCTTATGTCAAAGCTAACCAGACAGGAAAATATACCAGATTAGTTTGGTTTTTTTATGAGCAGCTACTTTCTCAAAAACTTCCCTTAAATGATCTTTTAAAGGGGAATTATGTCCATATTTTAGATCCCCAGATGTATTACACTGGAACAGGGGTAAAATTCCCTCGATATAAAGTTGACAACAACCTGCTTGGCTCTTTTGATTTTTGTCCGATACTGAGGAGAACAGTCGCTTTAAAAAATTTTGAAGAAAAGGAATTGGACAAAGTAGCAGGAAGGGTCATAAAAGAGTACTCACCTGAACTATTAGCCCGAGCGATGCTCTATCTATACACTAAGGAAACCCTTTCATCTTGGGAAATTGAAAGAGAAAGGCCAGATCGGGGGCGTCTTGTGCATTTCACCAACCTGTTGAAAAGAGCTGATGGTGGCGGTGAATGTACAAAAAAAATGTTGGTTGATTTGCAAAAAGAAATTGTTGAACCACGGTTTGCGCTTAATGACTATCGTGATTTTCAAAACTATGTAGGGGGTGAATCGGGTTTTGGGGAGCCTATTCTGCACTACATTGCTCCTCGTCCGGAAAATGTAGCGGTTTTGATGGAGGGTTTACTGGCCTCTTTTGCAAAAGCATCAGCTTCCGGTTTAAACCCTGTTCTGGTGGCAGCGATCTTTGCTTTTGGTTTTGTTTTCATCCATCCGTTTGAAGATGGAAATGGGAGGATCCATCGATTTCTAATCCACTATGTTCTTAACAGGCTGAAATTTGCGCCAAAAGAAGCTGTATTTCCTGTTTCCGCAGCGATTTTACGGAATACTCTAGAATACGATAAAGCCCTTGAGATTTTCTCAGTTCCTCTCTTGGAATTTATTACTCAATATTCAATAAGCGAAGTAGGCCAATTATCTATAAAAGAAGATACTTTTGATTTTTACCGTTTTATAGATTTTACCCCCCTTGCAGAATATCTCTATTGTAAAGTCGAAGAGACCATATTGACCGACTTCGAGACAGAATTGCAATTCCTATCCGACTATGACAGGATCAAAAAACAACTTCGAGACATCATTGACATGCCTGATCAAAGATTAGATCTTTTTATCAGATTTGTTCGACAAAATGGAGGCACTTTATCGCAAAGGAAAAAGGAGACCTATTTTTCGATGCTAACTGACGCAGAAATAGAAGGAATGGAAAAGATCATTCGTGGATTTTCGAATTAAAACTACTCCTCTTCACTTGTACCCGGGATGATGCGGCTGCCGTGGGAGCCGGTGAAGTAGAGGAAGCTCCAACTGACGAGGACTTCGATTTTGCTCCGGAAGTCGATCAGGTATGCGATGTGGACAAAAGCCCAAATAAGCCATGCAGTAAAGCCGGAGAAAGAAAGTTTACGAAACATACCAACAGCTTTGGCCCGACCGATAGTTGCCAATTGCCCCTTGTCGAAATACTTGAAAGACTTTCGTTTACCCGTTTTGATCAATTTTGCAAGATAACGCCCCTCCTGAATAGCCACAGGGGCAATGGCAGGCAGAGGGTAATCTTTGATCGCTGCAGCATCTCCGATGACAAAAATGTTCCGATGGCCTGGAATGGAGAGGTCTTTTTCGACAATAGCTTGCCCGCCTCTATTGAGAGGAGTGTCCAATGTTTTAAGGAGGGGAGAGGCCTTATTGCCGGCTGCCCAAATGATGGTCTTTGCCTTGAACAGATGCCCTTCGATGTAGATCCCCTCATGGGTGATATTTGTCACCTTTTGTCCTGTAAGTACCTCGACGCCTAGTTTTTGAAGCATAACTTTGGCTTTTTCAGATAATTTATTGGGAAAAGAGGGGAGAATCTGATCGCCTGCTTCTACTAAGTAAATTTTGGCATCGCTTGGCTTAATTTTGCGAAAGTCGCGGGTCATCTCTTCTGCAATTTCTGCAATAGCGCCGGCCATTTCAACGCCTGTAGGGCCACCGCCAACGACGATAAAACGCATATCCATTTCGCGCTCTTCTAACGTCGCTGCTTTTTCGGCTTCCTCAAAGGCTAAAAGCACCTTTTTTTGGATGTGGATTGCATCTTCAAGAGTTTTTAGTCCCGGAGCATATTTTTCCCATTCATCATGGCCAAAATAACTTTGATGGCTGCCAGGCGCTAGCACCAAAACATCAAACTTTAAAAAAGTCCCGTTTAACAGAACAATTTTTTGATTTTCTTTGTCGATGCTCGATACCTCTTCCATCAAAACAGTGATATTTTTTTGTTTACTCACAATTTCACGAAGAGGTGTGGCAATATCATTGCAGTTTAGGGCGGCGGTAGCGACTTGATAAAGGAGGGGTTGAAAAAGATGATGATTCACCTTATCAACTAGAATCACTTCAACCGGGGCGTTTTTTAAGTGGCTAGCGACATTTAAACCCCCAAAACCACCACCAATAATGACAACTTTTTTACAAACCATACAATAGATCCTATGTCAGAGCCAGATAAAACTGTCAAAATTCCCCCTCATTCCAAAGAATCTGAGATGATGGTGCTGGGGTGCATGTTAACCAGCATCAACAGCTTAAACGTTGCAAGTGATTTACTGGACGAAGCAGACTTTTATCACACAGAACATAGAACAATTTTTCAGGTTTTAAAGCTGGCCTATTGCCAAGACAAACCTGCCGATATCCACCTGGTAGCAGAAGAGCTTAAGCGACAAGATAAGTTAAAAGATGTCGGCGGAGTCGCCTATTTGACCACCCTTGCTCAGTATGCGGGGACATCGGCCTACATCGATGAGTATGCTGATATCATCAAAGATAAAGCCATTTTACGCCGGATGATCGATGCTTCGCAAAAGATCGAACGTCGCGCGTTGGACGAACCTGATGATGTGTCGATTGCTCTGGACGAAGCGCAGCAGGCCTTCTTTCAAATAAGCCAAGTGGCAAATCCGCTGGCAGGAAAGTTGTTGGTCGACATTTTGCAAGGGCCAAAAGCAGAATCCAAAATTCCTTTCCTTAAAGAGGTGGAAGAAAAGCAGGCTCGTTATCAGCTTCATGGGCCTCAAAAAGGGGTGGTGACAGGACTGCCAACCCATTTTACAGATCTTGATCGGATGATCAACGGGCTGAACCCCTCTAACTTGATGATTTTGGCTGCCCGTCCCGCGATGGGGAAAACGGCCCTTGCAATCAACATTGCAGAAAGTGTCTGTTTTAAACAGGATGCTCCGGTCGGTGTCTTTTCGTTGGAGATGAGTGCCGATCAGTTAGTGCAAAGGATAGTTTCTTCGCAATCAGACGTTGAATCGGAAAAAATCAAAACGGGCGCTTTAAATGGGCATGAATACCAGCAAGTCCATCACGCGGTGGCCCGTATGCAAAAACATACGCTGATCATCGACGACCAGCCAGGTTTGAAAATCACCGATTTACGTGCTCGTGCTCGACGGATGAGAGAAAGTTGGGGCATTCAATTTTTGATCATCGACTATTTGCAACTTCTATCGGGCCCATCTTCAGGAAGGGGGAGTGAAAACCGGCAAAACGAAGTGTCTGAAATTTCTCGGATGTTAAAAAACTTGGCTAGGGAATTGAACATTCCGGTTCTGTGCCTTTCGCAGCTTTCGCGTAAAGTGGAGGAGAGGCCGGGCCATCGCCCCATGATGAGCGATTTAAGGGAGTCTGGAAGCTTGGAGCAAGACGCTGACTTGGTCATGTTCCTTTTACGGCGTGATTATTACGACCCAATGGATAAGCCGGGCCAAGCCGAGCTGATCATTGCGAAAAACAGACACGGAGCGATCGGCAGCGTCCATCTTGCTTATAGAAAAGAGTTGGCTCAGTTTGCGAATTTAACCAACATGGCTCATTCCTATGCCGAAGCCTACTAAAAAACCACAGAGACACTGAGATCACAGAGGAAATTTGAGCGCATTGAGAGCAATTCTTTTTATAAGAGGAAAGAGAAATTATTCTTTGTGTTTTAAGTCTTTTGAAGGAATTGGATAAATTTTCGGTCTTCTTTTTAAAAAGGAAGCCGTTCTCAGAGCTCTCAAATTTCCTCTGTGATCTCAGTGTCTCTGTGGTTTTTTTGCGAACTTGAGCACGGGTTTACTTTTTAGGAGGAGTTGCTGTAGACTTTCTCCTTTTCCAATGATAGGAACTACATGTCTTCAGTTAAGAAAAAGCGCAAATACAAAATTGCCAAACACAAAAGAAAAAAACGTAGTCGCAGAGACCGCCACAAGAATAAGTAAGCGTGTCGTGGCGGTACCCAGAGTGCTTTGATGTTATTGTTGTAGGAGCAGGCCACGCAGGATGCGAGGCGGCTCTTGCTTCTGCACGTATGGGTGCCAAAACGTTGATACTCACCATGAGTGTCGACACTGTCGCTAAAATGAGTTGCAACCCCGCTGTCGGGGGGATCGGAAAAGGTCACATCGTACGCGAAATCGACGCCTTGGGCGGCGAAATGGGCAAAGTGACCGATTGCACCGGAATCCAGTTCCGGATGTTGAATGCCACCAAGGGGCCCGCTGTCTGGGCTCCACGTGCTCAAGCTGACAAAATTGCCTACCAAAACGAAATGAGGCAACGGCTTGAAAAGCAGGTAAATCTTTATTTAAAACAAGGCTCGGTCGAGTCACTGGTCATCGAAAACGGAAAGTTAGAAGGCGTATCCACTAAAGAGGGGATCGTCTATGTCGGCAAAACCGTCATTTTGACCTCCGGCACGTTTTTGAGGGGCCAAATCCACATCGGACAAGAAAGTTTTTCGGGTGGAAGGCTTGGCGATAACGCTGCAATGGGCCTTTCAAAAAGCTTGTTAGATTTGGGCATTCGGCTAGGTCGGCTTAAAACAGGGACGCCTCCGCGAGTCCATCAACGGTCGATCGATTGGAGCTTAACCGAAGAGCAGCCGGGCGAAGAAGGGGTTCGATTTTCTTTCGACCCTCCAGAAGGGCCAAGGCTTCGGCAAGTTCCATGCCATATCACCTATACAACCGAAGAGACCAAGCAGATCATACTCGATAATTTGAACCGCTCTGCTCTCTATTCAGGGAAAATTTCTGGGGTAGGACCTCGCTATTGCCCATCGATTGAAGACAAAATGGTCCGCTTTTCAGATAAAGAGCGTCACCAGATTTTTTTGGAGCCTGAAGGGTTAACAACAGAAGAGGTTTATCTCAATGGGATATCAACTTCTCTTCCTTTCGATGTTCAATATGCCTATGTGAGAAGCATTCCGGCTTTAAGCAATGCTGAAATCATCCGGCCAGCCTATGCCATTGAATACGATTTTGTCCCGAGTGGCCAAATTTCTACCTCCTTGGAAGCTCATGCTCAAGAAGGGCTCTTTTTTGCCGGGCAGATCAATGGGACGACAGGCTATGAAGAAGCTGCAGGTCAAGGGCTGATAGCCGGGATCAACGCAGCGCTCAAAGTGCAGGGGCGTCCATCTTTTGTGCTAAGTCGTAAAGAGAGTTACATCGGTGTGATGATCGATGATCTAATCACTAAAGAACTAACAGAACCCTACCGGATGTTCACCAGCCGTGCCGAGTATCGGTTGCTATTGGGGCAACATGATGCCGATTTACGCCTCCGGGAAAAAGGGTATCAGCTTGGGTTGATCGACCAAGTCCGCTACGATCGAGTGATGCAAAAACGGGAGACAATCGAACGGGAAAAAGAGAGGTTCCACAAAACCTTTAAGACCGTCGATGGAAAAGGATATAGCTTTTCGCAGATACTTTCTCGACCAGATTTTACCTACGGAAGGCTTTTAAAGGAATTTCCGGAACAGGTACAAGATCATGGCGAAGAGATCAATATGCAGATCGAACTGTCCTTAAAGTATGCAGGCTATATCCAACGGCAGCAAATGGAGATCGATCGACTTCACTCTAAAGAAGAGATGCGCATTCCAAAAGGGTTCGACTTCCATTCGGTTCATGGGATAGGGCAGGAGCCGAAAGAGAAACTCTCTTTTCACAGGCCGGAAACTTTGGGCCAAGCGCTTCGGGTCTCAGGTGTAACTCCGGCCGATGTCTCCATTTTGATGGTCGCATTAAAAAAATATGAGGAAGTCCCTCCCTGCTGTGGGTAAATTCATTTTTCTTGATCAAGTTCCGATTTGGGAGCAGCTTCGACTAGAAGAGGCTTTGTTTCGTGCAGATGAGGGCAATTATTGTTTGATCAATCAAGGTTCTAGCCCTGCTGTTGTCTTGGGTCTTTCTGCTAAAGTAGAAGAGGTATTGCACCAAGAAATAGTCGACATCCCTGTCTGGCGCCGTTTTTCAGGTGGAGGAACAGTGGTGATTGATGAGCACACTCTATTTGTCACTTTTATTGGAAATGCCAAAGATTTTGGGGTTGAGCCTTATCCTCACGACCTTTTCGGTTGGACAGCCAAGTTTTATCAAGAGGCGTTGCAACACTCCCATTTTGCTTTGCGCGAAAATGATTATGTGATGGGAGAGAAAAAGATGGGGGGCAATGCCCAGGCTTTTGCTAGAGGCCGTTTTGTCCACCACACTTCATTTTTGTGGGATTACCATCCAGACCGGATGGCTCTATTAAAAATGCCGCCTAAAATGCCAGCCTACCGAGAGAGGCGGGAGCACGGCCACTTCTTAACAAAACTCAAAGAACATTTCCCTTCGAAAGAGGGGTTTGTTTCGAGTGTAGCTTCGCAATGGAAGAGGGGTTTTGGAGATAAGGAAGGCACATTTTCTGAATATTCACTTATTTTAGAAAAAGAACATCGAAAGGCGCTGGTTAAAATAAATCTCTAAGGCGCGAAGCGTTTGGAGTGCTAAACTCCTGTTTAGCTTTCACTTTTTACTGACAAGTCAAAGCTAAACAGGAGTTTAGCACTCCAAACGCTTCGCGTAAGTAATAAGTAAAAGTCTGCCCCAGGGGGATGGGAGGCCTCGTGCAACCCTTAAATAAGGGTGGTCCCTTTCCTCATGATTCCCGCAGGAGATCGCGCATCAGGGTCCGTAAAAAAACACATAGTTGCTCGGGAAACCTTCAGACCAAGTTGTCCCGAGGGGCAGACTTTTATTATACCTTTTCTCACGTCAAATTGCAAAACCCTTGAAGAGAATCTATAACAAAAGCTACTCTTTCGGGTTTCCTTGTGGAGGAGTGTCCGAGTGGCTTAAGGAGCCCGCTTGGAAAGCGTGTGTACAGGTAACTGTACCGTGGGTTCGAATCCCACCTCCTCCGCCATTTTCCCTCACCTTTTTTATTACCTGTAAAAATCAGTTGCTGATACAATTGGATCTTATCATTAAAAAAAAACATGCGCGTGCGCCTCTATAGCTCCCGCGTCTAAACAAGGATTCACCCTATATGGTACATTTCCCAAAAGTTCCACCAGCAGTAACTTCTACTTTGAATGTTATTGCAAACGCGGCTAAACGCGTGCCAGTTCTTCCAACTATTGTTGGCTTTTTTTACAAAAACGTTCTAGCAACGCCTGTTCAAGGATTAGCAAGCCTAGTTGGCAAAGCTACAAGACCAGCTCTTTCAGATATGAAAGCTTCTGCTCTTACTATTGCTGGTCTCTTTGCTCTTAACTACGCTCGCAAAACCACATATGGCCAAGCAGCAACTGGATTTGTTAGCACGAATGTTGGCCATTACACTGGTCTTACAGCTAAAGCAGACAAAGCTATCGCTAAAGCTACTGCTGATGTAACAGCTAAAAAAGAAGCAATTGCTAAAATTGAAACAGAAAGCAAAGATGTTCTCGAAGCAGCTTCAACAGCCGAAAAAGCACTTGCAGATGCTAGAAAACCAGGAGCTAATACAGCAGAAGACGATCTTAAAGGATTTGTCGATGCTGCGAAAGCAAGTGCAGAAAAAGCAAAAGGCCCAGCTGAAGCATTGAAAAATCTACAAGGTGAATTAGAAACAGCTGTAAAAGCATTAACAGCTGCCAAAACATTCTGGGCAACTACAGCTGCTAAAGCTAAAGCTGATGCTGCATTAAAGCCTGAGACAGTTGAAAAGAAATAATTTTAGATTCTGAATCTAAATGAACAAGAAGGGAGATTGCAAAATCTCCCTTTTTTTATGCTTTAATATTCCCAGATCTTTTGCTAACGAGCTTTTGCATTCTTATAGGTCCGGAGGACCGAAATATGAAAGCCCTGGTCGAAGGCCAGGGTAACTATGGAAAAAATAATCGGAGGCCTGAAGGGCCGATATATCGTTTCTCCTAAAATATTGGGGTAAAAGTATATGTCGCCCCTTCAGGGCTCCAAATAATATTTCTATGGCTTACCCTGGCCTTCGACCAGGGCTTTCATATTTCGGTCCTCCGGACCTGTTCTGAGCTTAAACTCACAAGGCTTCTTGGAGGAGGAGGGTTTCTAAGAGGAGTTCTTCTAAGGAATAAAAGAAGACGAAATAGTTTTCTAATTCATCAAAAGGGAAATTACGAGTGGCCCTCGTTTCACGATACCTGAGCCGTTCTTCCTTTAATCTATTTTTCCATTCCAGAAGCGGGCTCTTTTCTTCGCTTCCCTTGCCTAAACCTTCAAAAGCCTTTTCCAAACATTGGATGGCGCCAGTTGTTGCCTGCAGAAGAGGGGCATCTAATAAAGAAAATAATGCTTTTTGAGGTAGATGAGAGGTGGTTGTCAGCAAAGCTAGCAAGGCTTTTTCACTATGGTGAAAGGTTTCCCATTTCTCAAGCGTTTCTGCCCTTAAAGTCCATTCAGCCTGCATTTCTTTGATCAATTGATCATCTTCTTTGAGGAGACTTTGAGCTTTTTCAAGGGGTTTCACCTCCTTGGTGCTTAAACTTTCCGAGAAGAAAGAAAAGATAGACGCTCTATTTTCTTTCAGCTTTTTCCTAGTTTCAGAAGGGAAAAGAAAATGAGAGGTGAGTAGGCCGACAAAAAGGCCGAGGCATGAGTCTAAAAACCGGTGGAGGGCAAATTCCCAGGGAGAGCCGACAGGATTTAAGCTCCAGACCACTATAACAACTGCGCAAGAAAGACAAGCGATGCGCGTACTGCTTTGCAGCTTTAGCATTCCCATCAGAAGAACGGTTAAAAAAAGGGCGATGGCTAAATGGAAAGCTTGCCAGCCTAAAAAGGTAGCTGCAAGTCCACCCATGAGGGATCCAAGAAGGATGCCGATAAATCTTTTATACCCTTCTAGATAGCCTCCGCCAAGGGTCGATTGCAGTACAACAATCGAAGAGATCACAGCCCAGAGACCGCTGATAGACCGGTCGGTCCATCCGACCATTTCTGTTAGCTGTTGATCGATGATCCAGGTTAATGCTGCCCCCAGACCTGTTCTAAGGGCAATTTTCCAGTCCAAGCTTTCTCGCATTAGAAAAATTGGATAAAGAGGGCGACTGCTAAATAGGAGATAAGGCCATATCCGATGTCGATGAAAAAGACAGGAAGAGATTTGCCTCCCCAATTAACAGCTGAAAATTGGGTGGTTAGGAAAAAGCCAAACCAAGCCACAAACCCAACAATCAGAGCGTCAGATAGCGTTTGGCTATCGGTTAAATATAAAAGGGCAGCCATCCCTAGGGCGATGACAAATGAATTAATAAATCCGCCGATAAAGGGGCCAATGCCGCGTGAACGCATCTCGTCTGCCTTCAGATTAGAAGATTCCATCCAAATACGTCCAAAAAGAGCCGAATACCAGACGGCTCCAATGATAAAGTTAAGCAAGGCTGCCCCTAAGAGCACCCACAAGTTAAAGTCGCCAAACATACATAATCCTTTGTTGATGCCACCATATCTAACAAAAACGGTTATATGCTTTCAATAACATAACCCTTGCCCCTGCCCTTGCCCGAATTTTAACTAAAGAGGTTTTGTGCCTTGTTGTTTAAGCAGAAATGGAATTAAAGCCTTTTGGGCAAGGGCAAGGGCAAGGCCAAGGGCAAGGGCAAGGGCAAGGGCAAGGGCAAGGGCAAGGGCAAGATTATTTTTATCTAAAATACTCTTGAGCACCCTTCCAGGTGTACTGAACACCTCTGGCCTGAATGTCGATAAAAGCAAAATCGTGGCTGTTATCCTCGTCTCTTCCTTCATCTTTTTGGTACAATTTCACGAAAACTTCATCGTTATACCAAGGGGTTGTCCTCACATCAGTCTCTTTGTCCCACCGTTTAGGGGCTATTTTGTAATAATCGAACAGCAAACCAATCACCTCTTCTGGCCTATCCTCCCACCCTTTGACATAAAAATTGACTTCAGCGCCCACTTGATGTTTTGAGCTCAAGGCTTTGCTAGAGGCATTTAAATAGGTCTGATGTCGCGGGCATCGATGGCCGCTTGTCACTACCACCTCTCGCCCTGTTTTTTCTTGGATCCAGTTCAAAAGGGTCATTAAAATGGGCTGCACAGTAACAGGCAATCCATGCTCAAGAGGACCGTCGCAATCTTGGTGGTTTTCCCCATTGGCTAATATTTTTGGGGTGTGGTCCCGTCTTCCTTGGCAATGCAAATCTTCTTTTTGAATGGGGCGAAGTTCGGGGTGCCCTTTGATTTCCCAAGGATAAGAGGGAAGTTCGGCCTCGGTTAAGAGAGGGGGAGGGTAGACCCTCTCTTCTGTGCTTCTTAAAATGGGGACAAGTTCTGACTCGTTGCCACTTAAGGTTGAGATTGCAACCACTAAAATGGTAAAATTGTATTGGATGCTTTTTTTAGACACGTACGACACCTATCTCTTCGATCTCGATGGTCTTTTGATCAATACCGAGTCCACCCATTGTAAAGCCTACGAACGGACCTGTCAAAAGAGAGGGTACGATGTCAAATGGACATTTGAAGAATATGTCAGCATGTCCCACTACAGCTCAACTGCTGTGCGTGACTACCTTTACACCACATTCCCCAAGTTGCAGGAAGAAGCACCCGACTGGAAAACCATCCATGCTGAAAAAACTGTAGAGGTTTTAAAGCTTTATGAAGAGGGATGTGTCTCCTTTATGCCGGGAGCTGAAGCATTTCTTCGATGGATCCTTTCTAAGGGCAAGCCGGTCGCTGTAGTGACAAATTCGTTAAAATCGCTTGTTGATATTATCAAAATACATTTACCTCTTTTAAACGAAGTGCCACTTTGGATCACAAGAGAGTGTTATCCAAACCCAAAACCTGCGCCAGATGGTTATTTACTTGCCTATGAACTGGTCGGAAAAGGGAAGCGGGTGGTTGCGTTTGAAGATACCCCAAGAGGGGTAGAAGCCCTTTTACAGACCCCTATTCAACCTGTTCTAGTTTCAGACATCATCTATCCCGAGATCGCCCGGTTCCAAGAAGATGGGGTTTTCCACTTCAGGTCTTTTCATGAGCTCCTCCGGATAGACCACGTCGAACAAAAAGAGCCCTTGGGGGGGAGCAGCGGCAGCACACTCCACGCGGCTTCCTCCATTCAATAATTCTGTAATCGAAGAAACAGGTGCTTTTCCTTTGGCAATGGAAAGGAGCTGGCCAACCAAGTTACGAACCATTTTATACAAAAAACCATCCCCTTCAAATTCGATCCGAATTCCCCCTTCTTCCTCTTTGACATCGACTCTGTAGAGGGTTTTCACCGGTTTTACGGCAGCCGACCCTTTTCCTGCTTCATTGGCAAACGCAGAAAAATTGTGGGTGCCAACCAAAAGGCGAGCCGCTTGGGTAAGGAGCTCTTGATCAAGTTTTGCTCTGACGTAGGTGCGATAAGCGTAGAGGAAAGGAGAGACAACTCCGCCGAGGGCTAAATGGTAATGGTAAGTTTTTCTTTTTGCTGAAAATCGGGCGTGAAAATTAGGCAAGACTTGCTTTAATTCTAAAACTCGGATGGTGTCAGGAAGCAGAGCATTAAGTGCGTAGAGATGCTTTTCAGCCCCTTTTTGATCGGTATGGAAATGGGCTACTTGCCCAGAGGCATGAACGCCACTATCGGTTCTTCCCGAGCCAATGACGACTATGTTCTCTTTTAATAGGATAGAGAGCTTTTCTTGTAGAAAAGATTGTATAGAAGGGCCGTTGGGCTGGACTTGCCACCCCACAAAGGAAGTTCCATCGTAGGCGATTTTTAAGTAATAAGTTTGGCGATGTTGCATAAATTACCACTGAGCCACTGAGATCACAGAGGAAATGTGAGAGTAGTGAGAACCATTTTTCTGGTCATGGGGTTCATCTAAAGCAGAGATTAAAGAAAAAACAACCTCCTGTAGCCAACATGACCATCTCAATGGCCTCACATTTCCTCTGTGATCTCAGTGGCTCAGTGGTGAATAACAGGAGTCCGATGTCTCGAACTCCCGTTAATTGTGTTGACTAAGCAGTCGTTTCTGTTAGGTGTGTTGAAATTTTGCTTGTCATTTTGAACATGTCGATTGGTGTGTTACCAATGACTTTGCCAAGCTTTGCATCTGGGTTGATGACGCGCTTGTTCTTTTTGTCTTGCAGGTTGTACTTCTTGATGTAAACCCAAACTTTTTTTGTAACTTCTGTGCGAGGCATCGGGCCTTTGCCGACAATTTCTGCAAGTGCATCACTGACCTTAACTGGGCGCATGAAAGCAGAGTTTTTCTTTTCTTTAGTTGTATCTTTAGCGGTAGTGGGCATCATTAACTCCTTGAGATGATGACTTTTGATGAGAAGCTTGCAAAACTTTGGAAAAACTTGACGTTTCTACAGGTTTTACATGCCTCTCTAACGTTTGTACATGTCCTGTTGTATCTCTCGTGGAAATTTTAGTCAAAAGTTTTTAAACTCCTTACTCGAAATGAACCTCCCTTTCCCCCCCCCATTGGATCGAAAAAACGACCGAAGAGAACAGAAATATCCTTCAAAGTTTTGTATCTACCCTCCAAAAAACTCAAGATTTCGAACCTTTTGACTCTGAAGATGAAAAAGGATTTGTTGAATTTGTCGAAGAGGTGGGGCAAATTGATCGTTTCTATGCACCAATCGGCGGTATTCGCGGGTACTACCAAAAAGTTGCCTTATTTTTAGAAGGAAAGCAGGAAAGGCGGAATGTCGATCTTTTTTCTCCTCCGATGTGGAACTTGAGAGAAAAAAACCCTCTCAACATTCTTTTTGGGCTGACCTCCTTGCCATTAACAGGTGAAATATATCCTTTAGGTGGTGCTGGAGACCGTTTATCACTTCCGCTTCCTGCCGCTTGCCTTCCTTTTTTAGGACAAAATCTTCTTGAAGGGCTGATACGAGATTTGCAAGCAAAAGAATTTCTTTTTTTTAAGTTATTTGAAAAGTCGATCATGACCCCCGTGGCCTTGATGACAAGCGATGAAAAAGAAAATCATGACCACATCGATCGTTTATTGCGCGCTTCCAATTGGTTTGGTCGTCCTTCGACCCATTTTCATCTTTTTAAACAGCCGCAAGCCCCGCTGATTTCCCTAGAAGGAGAGTGGGTCTTTTCTAAGCCTTGGAAGTTGGCGATGAAGCCGGGTGGGCATGGTTTGATTTGGAAATTGGCAAGGGAAGAGGGGGTCTTTGATTGGTTTGAAAAGCTGAATCGATCGAAAGTATTGGTTCGGCAAATTAACAACCCGGTCGCAGGAGTCGATGGGGCCTTGCTCTCTTTTTTAGGGATCGGGGTGATGGAGGAGAAGGGGTTTGGCTTTCTTTCTTGCCCAAGACGGGTGGGGGCTCCTGAAGGGATCAATCTTTTGACAAAAGATGAGCATCGTTTTTGTTTAACATCGATCGAATACACCGACTTTGACCGTTGGGGCATTGTCGACGAACCCGAGTCGCCTGGCAGTCTCTATTCCAAATACCCGTCCAATACCAACATTCTTTTTGGCGATCTGGCCGTTTTAAAAGAGTTGAGCGTACAAGATCCATTTCCAGGCCTTCTTCTAAACCCAAAAACAAAAGTGGCCCCTTTTTCACGCAAAGGTCCTGATCTGATAGAAAAATCGGCAGGCCGCCTTGAGACGTTGATGCAGGCGGTTGGAAATTTATTGTTCTCTCCCAACAAAGACCATTTACCCTCTTTCATTGCCTATAACGACAGACAAAAGACTATTTCTCCTACAAAGAAAAGTTATGAGGCAGGAAAAGGGATCGAAGATACCCCAGAGGGTGCTTATTTTGATCTTTTATCCAACAGCTATATGTTGCTTAAAGAAGAATGCCAAGTCAATCTTCCACCTTTGGATTGGGTGTTTGGCGAGCGGGTGAAGCCTCCCTTTATTTTTCACTACCATCCGGCTTTGGGGCCTCTTTTTAGCCTTATTTCACAAAAAATCTTTCAGGGGACTATTCATTCAGACAGCGAAATCGATTTGGAAATTGCCGAATTTTATATGAACGGTTTTGATGTTCAGGGGTCGCTGCTGGTTAGAGCGACGAGTCCTCTTGGTCTTCACCATCACACATACACTAATCGATCGGGTAAGTGTCTTTTAGAGAATGTCGTCGTTCGAAACAGTGGAATTGATTTTGATGCGACTCATTGCTGCTGGAAGAGGGAAGTTGTACGACAGGAAGCATTGGAGATCGTTCTGGAAGGGGATAGTTTTTTTGAAGCTCGCAACGTCGAATTCATCGGCTCTCAAAAGATCATCGTTCCCGATGGCTATCATTATCGCATGATCGGTTCAACATTAGAAAAGTTGAAGTTGGAGCCAAACCAGCCTTTATTCAAGTATGGTTTGAACGACGCAGGCGAAATAAAAGCCGAACTAAACTCGCGATAGCGTTTGGAGTGCTAAACTCCTGTTTAGCTTTCACTTTTCACTGACAAGTCAAAGCTAAACAGGAGTTTAGCGCTCCAAACGCTTCGCGGACGAAAAGACTCTATGCAAAGTGGTTAATCATGCAACAAACGCTTCGCTTAAATGCGCCCACTCCTTGTTGTTCTTCTTGCCACTTTTAGCCTCTTTAGAGATGATGCAGTGATGCGCTTCATCCACCTACTTCTTCTCCCTCTGGTACTCATCCTCTTAGGATTAAAACCCCCCGAACTGACACCTGAAATTGTTTTGAAAAAATCGCGTGAAATCATGCGGCAACATGCCTCACAGAAAGATTTAAGCCCTTTCTTGATGAAGAGAATGTTCGAAAGCTTCTTGGACGAACTGGATCCGACAAAGACAACATTCATGGTAAGCGACATCTCCAAATGGCTCACTCCAAGCGACCAACTGCTTGAACAATCGGTTGTCTCCTTCAAAAAAGGGGAGTTCGCCCCCTTTTTCGAAATGCAAGATGCTTTAGGAAAAGCCATACAGCGGCGCCGTTCGATTGAGTCAGAGATCCATGGGATGGTCTTGCCGGAGAAAGTCTCTCCACAGGCTTTTAAAGACGCTCCTTGGCCAAAAGATGAAAAGGAATTGATCGATCGCATTTTGGCTTACCGTGCTTTGCAGTTAGATGCGTTGAATAATTTAACGCCTGAGTTGAAAGACAAAACATTGCAACGGATTGAAAAGCGGGAGGCCAAAACCGATGAGGAGATGACCTCTTCCGATCCAACCTTTAGAAAAAACTTAGTGTACGCCGAAGTGTTGAAAGCTGTTGCTCAATCACTCGACAGCCAGACGAACTATTTTACTCCTGAAGAGGCCTCTCAGTTTCTGATCAGCTTTCAACACCGTTTGCTTGGGATCGGCGTTCTTCTTCGAGATGACATCAACGGCTTTACAGCGACAAAAATTGTGGAAGGTGGCCCTGCTTGGAGAGGAAAAGAGCTCAAAGCAAAAGACCGGATCATTGCTGTGGATGGAGAGCCTGTTGTTGGGATGGATATTTCCGACGTTGTGGCGATGATCCGCGGTCCCGATAATACCTCTGTGGTTCTTACCGTGATCAGACCTGCAAAAGAGGGCAAGCCTGAAGAAAAACTCGATGTTAAAATTACCCGTGGGGAAGTTGTCTTAAACGAAGCCCGTTATAAAACCACTCTATTTCCTTTTGGAAAAGGGGTCGTTGCAGTAGTCAGGCTCCACTCTTTTTACCAGGATCCTGAGACCTCTTCGACGAAAGATTTAACGCGTGCGATCAACCAGATCAAAAAAGATCATAAAGTCGAAGGGATGATCCTCGATTTAAGAAATAATACGGGCGGCCTGCTGAATCAGGCTGTCGGCGTCGCAGGCCTCTTTATGAAACGGGGAGTTGTCGTTTCGATCAAGGATGAAGCGGGCGATGTTCAACGGTTGAGAAATTTAGAAGGGCAGCAATTGTGGACGGGCCCACTCATTGTTTTAACCGACCGGATATCGGCTTCGGCCTCAGAAATTGTGGCTCAAACCTTGCAAGATTGGGGGCGTGCCCTCGTTGTAGGTGACGATCACAGCTTTGGGAAAGGATCTTTCCAAACTTTTACACTTGATAGCACAGGAAAAGGTGGGGTCAACCCTGAAGGGGAATATAAAGTCACTCGAGGACGATATTACACAGTGTCGGGCAAAAGCCCTCAGATGATCGGCGTTTTAACCGACATCCAGGTGCCGGGTTCCCTTTCGCAAAGTGATATCGGAGAACAATATACAAAATTTCCTTTGGAAAGTGACCACATCGAGCCCTCTTTCAATGACGACCTCTCAGATATTCCTTTCATCTACCGGTCAAAGTTCGAGGCTCTCTACAAAAATAACCAAGAAGTTCGAACGTCAGCACTGCAAAAATTTGTCCCAACATTAAAAAGAAATTCTGCCGAAAGGATGGCTAATAACCCAAACTATCAAAACTTTTTAGGCGAAGTGAAAAAGAAAACGATGCCCGACCATGAACAGATGGCCTCTTTTGGGATCAACGATTTGCAGTTGGACGAGACGGTCAATGTGATGAAAGATTTGTTGATGTTGCAAGATGCCAAATCTAGCTAGCAACTTTTTAAAGGTTTAACCACAGAGAACACAGAGATCACAGAGGCAATGTGAGAACACTGAGAGTCTTTTTCTGAGAAAATAAGAAAACTTTTTCTTTGTGTTTTAACTTTTTTGTAAAATTTAAAATACAAAGACACGAAGAATAATTTTATATTTTTTGTTTTAAAGAAATGGCTCTCAGTGTTCTCACATTGCCTCTGTGATCTCTGTGTTCTCTGTGGTTAATGTTTTCAAGTGCAATTTGGATCAAATTTGCGCTATGATATAAGGCATTATGTCTAGAGTTCGAGTCCGTATTGCCCCATCGCCAACAGGTGATCCCCATGTGGGAACCGCCTACATGGCCCTATTTAATCTTATTTTCGCCAAAAAACATGGCGGAGACTTCGTCCTTCGGATTGAAGATACCGACCAATCCAGAAGCCGTCCTGAATATGAACAAAATATTTACAAGGCGTTGCAATGGTGCGGCATTGAATGGGATGAAGGTCCGGATAAAGGGGGGCCTCATGCGCCCTATCGGCAATCAGAAAGGACCGAACTGTACCGCAAAGAGTGCCAAAAGCTTTTAGATGCCGGCAAAGCCTATAAATGTTTTGCAACGGCAGAAGAGCTTGACGAGATGCGGGAAGTGGCTCAAAAATTGGGCAATAAGCAGGGTTACGATCGACGCTATCGGAATTTAAGCGAAGAGGAGATCCAACGCCGTTTGGCTGAAGGGCAATCTTATGTCGTTCGTCTCAAAGTTCCTTTAACGGGTGAATGTGTTTTTGATGATGCCATCAAAGGGCGTGTCACAGTGCCTTGGGCCGATGTGGACGACCAAATTTTGATGAAGTCTGATGGTTATCCGACTTACCATTTAGCAAACGTTGTAGACGATCACCACATGGAAATCACCCATGTGATCCGTGGCGACGAGTGGATGAGCTCGACACCTAAACACATTTGCTTGTACGAAGCGTTTGGATGGACTCCCCCAACTTTCATGCACATGCCACTTTTGCTTGGCGTCGATGGGAAAAAGCTGTCTAAAAGAAAGAATCCTACTTCGATCTTTTATTTCCGCGATTCCGGATACCTCAAAGAGGCGTTTATCAACTTTTTGACGTTGATGGGCTATAGCATGCCTGGCGACAAAGAGATCTACTCGTTAGAAGAGATCATCGAGGCGTTTGATTACAAGCGGATTGGTGTCTCCGGCGCTGTATTCGACATTTTAAAACTTGATTGGTTGAACCAGCACTACTTGTTGAACACGATTTCGGAAGATCAGTTGTGGAATCGGATCAAAGCGTGGCAATTCAACGATGCTTACATGGAAAAGCTGATGCCAATGATACGAACCCGT
The DNA here is from genome assembly GCA_963765145.1 of Parachlamydiales bacterium. Taxonomy (GTDB): domain Bacteria; phylum Chlamydiota; class Chlamydiia; order Chlamydiales; family JAJFMK01; genus JAGVKY01. Next base: position 33,927 of record CAVXVG010000002.1, on the reverse strand, counting down.
ATCAGTAACTTTGGCAGTTTCATCGAGCTTTGCGACTTCCTGTTCATCAACCATCTCAGGTATACGCCGGAACTGTTTGCCTCTTCAAAGCTTGATGCTCATGCGATTGCCTCGCTTGCTCAAACGGTGATTTGGCGACTAGACGAGTTGGAAAGTTGGGGTTCTGCTGCGATTAACCAAACATCTCGCGAGCTTGCCGAATTTTTTGGCATCAACCACAAGAAAAATGTGATGCCGGTCCTCTTTGCTGCTATCCAAGGAAAGCTGCAAGGGCCACCTCTTTTTGATTCCTTTGAAATTTTAGGCAAAGATAGGTCAAGAGCCCGTCTTTTAGAGACGATTCAATTCAATGGAGGCTTATCAGCCAACAAATTGCACGAATTGAAAAAGTCTTGGGACAAACGGCAACCCGCCGCCAAAACTTAGGCATACTATAAAAATGTAGCTTAGGCTTTAGCCTGAGTTCGTTTTTGCGGGTTTTAACCCGCAAGCTTCCTGCAGGACTAAAGTCCTGCAAAACGAACTCAGGCTAAAGCCTAAGCTACATTTCTTTTAATTTAAAAATCTTTGCCGAGAGTGAGGGTTAGCAGATGGGATTGGAAGGCGGAGCCAAATTCCCCTTGATAATCGATAGAGGTATAAAGGTTGTTTAGGCATGAAGGGATACATTCAACGTGGAGCTGAACGCACCCTATGTTTTTGCTGGCACAGTTCAATGTTTTAACATCAAAAGAAGAAAAAGCTCCGATGAAAGAGGTTTGTTCTCTAACATTTTGTAGCGGAGTTCTGTTGATGTAGCTGACCTTTTCTTCGAAGAACCATTGACCCCATTGGCATAGGAGTGATTCGTAAAAACGGACGCCTAATTCGCTGCGAAAAATAGAAGCGTACAGATGGTTTAACTCTAAATTAAAGCCAGAATATCCATTTTCTCGATAGTGGGATTGCCAGTTATTGACCGAGTCGAAAGCGACAAAGGGTTCAAGAACTATTTCTGGGCACGATTCAACAATAAAAGAAGTTCCAAGCTCTAGATGCGGAGATAAATTCCATCCTGAAGGTGTGGATTTAGAGGTGATGAAGCCAAAGCTTTTTCGGTTGTTTGTGGTTTGAAAAATACCTGTCCACAAGGCTCCATTGAGGTAAAAACAGGGTCTTTCCCAAGTTGCATAAAGCACTAACGATTCTTGATTGATCGCAGCGCGTCCCAAGTTTTGCATATAGTGAACCGAATTATAGGCATATGCAATGGCTCCTCCTACTACAAGATCTGGCAGGCCAAAATAATCAAAACCTAAAAGGGCTCCTCCGATTGTATTTGAAAAAGTAGGGATGGAATGGTGCGATTTTTCTCGGACATAATTTCCGAAAAGAGATAGCCAGACGCTGTAGCACTCGTCTGAATTGCAGCTGCAATCCTGCATCCTTTGGTGGATGATGCAATGTTGTGTCAACGCATCTGCCAGGGCAAATTGGGTGTTGGCAAAGCTGTCAAAGGGACCTATGCTTTTTGGCACAAGGTCAGTGATGGCAATGGTATTGATCTCTCCAGTCGCGGGCAACCCATCTAGAAAAGTTAAGACCCCATTCGGGGCAACAAGAGCGGCAAAAGGGGTGTTAGAAATGGTTCCACCTACGATCCCAACTCCGGAAGGGTCGAGTGCAGCACCATCAAGAAATCCATCTCCTACCGGCAAGCCTATCAACGGGGTTAGAGTTCCGTTTGGTGCGACTAAACTTCCGTAAGGACCCGATGTTGAGTACCCAGCGATGAGTCCTGTTCCAGAGTTATTAATCACAACGTTATAGATTTTCCCTGCAGTCGTAGGCAAGTCGTTTAGTGTGGTGACAGCTCCATTTGGGGCAACGAGTGCGGCATAGGGAAGGGTCGACGAAGTTCCTCCCATGAGCGCATCTCCCGAAGAGTTCAGAGCTACGCTGTAGAGAAGGCCTAAAGGTAAACCTGTTACAGGCGCTACGTTACCGTTTGGATCAACAAAAGCCGCATAAACAGAAAGATTGTTGCTCCCTCCAATGAATCCGGTGTTTGAGTCATTGACTGCCACCCAAAAAATACCGCCAGTTGTAGGGAGGCCTGTGAGGGGTGTAACAGCTCCGTTTGCCGAAAAAAGTTCAGCGAAAGCCGAGCTAGCTGGACCAACTCCCCCTACCAGACCATTGCCTGAGTTGTTAATGGCAACGCTATAGACAAGTCCGCTAGCGGGCACTGGAAGAGGGGTTGCTACAGCATTCGTAGAGATAAGGGCAGCGTAGGGGACATTCGACAAGAGATGTCCGCCGCCGATTGCGCCGTTACCTGAACTGTTAATGGCCACTGAATAAATTTCACCGGGAGCAATGAGTCCATTGATTGGTTGCAAAACACCGTTAGGAGAAACAAGGGCAGCATAAGCGTTTAGCCCGCTTGTCCCTCCGACGATGCCTTCTCCGGATGGATTGATGGCGACTCTGTAGGTAAGTCCAGCGGGCGGAAGGCCTGCTAGTTCTTGTATGGATCCATCAGGAAGGAGGAATGCAGCGTAAGGGGCAGGGCCTTGTCCCCCCAGAAGGGCAAGAGGGAGTGATTCTTCGGCAAAAACGGTGTTTCCGAAACATTGGCATAAGATGGCAAGACAAAGAGTGTACTTCACAAGTGACCTTCCGAATGTGTTTCCCCATTCATATAGGCTCCCTACTTTCTCGTAAACCCACTCTGTAGTACGCAACGCGTTTGGAGCAAGGTGGACCCAAAAGAAACAATGAGATCTCGTGAGAAATAAATAAACGCCCTTCGGGCGTTAGCCCTATTCTACCGCCAAACGCTAGCGCGTTCTAGCAATTCCGAGCTTTTCTTCTTTTCAATCTCTATACTTTTAATTAGAAAAATTATACAATTATCGTTTAAATCAGGAGTTTTATATGTCAGCAATTAATGGATTGAATGGAGCTATTACGCATTTCATTTCTGCACCTTGGAAAGAGTGCCGCCACCAAGTCGATCAGTTTAAAAACAAAATTTGGTCCAACTCATCATCATTTAAAATAAATAGCACAAGAAAACTGCAAGCCATTTGCCATCTTGCATTAGCTGCTCTTCTTGCTATTCCTGTTATCAACCACCTGTTTCTAGCGATTTTAACCTCTGTCAACCAATGGAATGCAGCTAGAGGCACAAATCAATTAAAAGCCTGTTATGCCAAGTTTATAGAAGGCATTGAAGGCGCTACTTATAAAGTGATAAAGGGTGAAAAACTCGGGTATCTTCAGGTGAAGTTTTACTTTAAAGATGAAGCATCACGTACTGAATTGATCAAGCGAATAGATGATCGAGTGTCTTATTATCGTAATTTTAAGCAAACAAGCGGCGGAAAGTCTGAAAGCGAATTTAAAGAGAATGCATGGAAAAAGGGAAAAGAAGGCGACCTGTTCACCTATACCGTGAATGGAATGCAGGCGCAAATGATGGCAGGCCTCCCCGTTGATATTTATGGTGGAACTGACGAAAAATTTCAGAGGTGGATACAACAACTCTTCGACTCCCAATCATCAAACTAGTTTAAAGCAATAAAACATCCGGCACCCACATTCGTGGGTGCCATTTATTTTTATGCATCTTACCCAGGGTTGCTTCGCTTACCCTGGGCTACAATCCAAAACGCCCTTCGGGCGTTAGCCCTATTCTACCGCCAAACGCGTTACGAATTAAGGCTCTAGCTATTCATCTTTCTTGTCACCCGTCTGTTCTACAGAGGGATCTAAGGGCAATTTTTCAGAAGGGGCATATTGGAGCGCTACATTTCTAGTTTCTATGCGAGCGTCAGTAAGTTGTTGAATGAGCATTTTTTTTTCCAGATTAAGCTCCTCGTTTTCTTTTGTGAGGGACGCGCATTGCCGGGTTAGATCTTGGTTGCTATTGATTAAGATTTGATTTGCCTCAGCTGTTCCTGTTTCTGATGACTTACTTTCTGCTAATCCCCTTCGAAGGTCCTCAATAATGTCATCTTTTTCCTTAGCTAGTTCAGCTGTTTTTGATGCCAGGGTCAAATCTGAGAGATGGACTTTTCTGAAGGCGTAGTTGGCAACAAGGGAGGCCAATGAGCAGGCGACATAGGCTTTTTTTAGATCGCTCGACGGGGCGTAATAAGCAAGGTAAGCCGCTGCAAGGCAAGCAACTTTAGAAAAAGCTTGAGGGTAGACCCAAGGGCCTGAGCGGTTGATTTCTACCGTATGAACCAATTGGCGAAGTCCCCAATAGCCAAAACTTCCTGCAGTTGACAGTGCATTTAAAACAAATCCAGACATAATTTTCCTTACATTACATAAAGAAAATACCATACCGAATTTGGAATTTAATGTTTAGGATTTGGAATCTTATTTTGTCCCCTCAGGTTTGGAATCTTTCCACATCACTGTACTACCTTCTACTTCGGTTGGATCCTCTTCATGCTCTTCATCAACGACTACTTCAAAATTATCTGCACCGGCACCGGCATTAGGCAATTTATTAGTAAGTGCAGCAAGGAAATCGCTTACTTGGTCAAGAATGCCAAGCAAGGTTGTGGAATTAGCATGCATATTCTCACTACTTCCAAGAGCATTATCTAATGCTTGAGCATCTGTTGTAAGGCTTGCCTTTCGCGCTAAGCCTGCAACGACTAGACGTAAAGGTTCAAATGTTTGTTTTGTTTCAACAAAAGCTTCGGCCGTTTGAGTTGGCGGCAGTTCGTTGGCTTCTACTTTTTTTACGACATGAACACCTATAAATCCAAGTGCGCACATACCGAGTCCTAAAAAGCAGCTAAATTTTTGTCTGGCGAATAGTGAACCTATACTCGCAAGGCCGCCAACGCCAATCGCTGCGTGAAAGGCGAGTGCATAAGCAGTTAAGTTAGAGTTCGAAGAGGTTGGTGATAGTGCGCTTGACATAAACGTTCCTAATTAAAGGACTATTTATACCGCTATTCCATGTTATGGTAAAGCTCGTCCACATCATCCAGAGCCTCAATCCATTCGATCAAAGCCATGTTGTTTTTTGCATCCTCTTCGGAGCAAGAAATCGTCGATTTAGGAATCATGGTGAGGCTAGCGTCTGTAATAGGGATATTTTTTCCTTTCAGTGCGACTTGGACCTTGTCAAGCTCTTGAGGGTCTGTTGTGATAAAAAACCCTTCTTCACTGCTTTCAAAGTCTTCTGCCCCAGCATCCAAAGCGATGGCAAAAAGTTCATCTTCGTTGCCGGCGGTTTTTGCAAGCTCAATTACCCCTTTACGGTCGAAATTAAAAGCCACAGCCCCAGGTGTTGCTACAGTTCCACCCCGTTTGTTGGTGGCAATTCGCATGTCGGATGAGGTTCTGTTTCGATTATCGGTCAACACTTCGACAAGTATTCCTACTCCACCATAGCCATACAACTCGTAGGTGACGTCTTCATAGGTCGAAGTATCTTGGCTCATCCCTTTTTTGATGTTCCTCTCAATCACTTCATTGGGAACATTTCCAACTTTTGCTTTATCTAAAGCCACACGCAATCTTGGGTTGTTTTTCGGGTCAGAGCCACCCAATTTGACGGAGGTTATGATCTCTTTTGCGCAGCGGCTGATGATTTTGCCTTTCAATGCATCGGCTTTCCCTTTTCTGTGCCGAATATTTGCCCATTTACTATGACCAGCCATGTCCACGTCCTTTAGTTTTAGTGAAGAATAGCCCCCGTTCGTTTCTCATCCAATCTTGGACCTCTTCGTATCCTACAAAGGCCTTTTCCCTTTTTTTAAACTCTTCATGGTGGACCAAATTTTTCCCCCCCTCCCCAATTTTCGGAAGATGAAGATGGTGGACCATCTCGTGATAGATAACATACTCTAGTACCTGCTGAGGCACATCTTCTCGGTCCATCACGCGGTGTATGCGAATCAGATGGAGCAACCTTTGGTATTGCCCTAGCACTAAAGAACCATGCGGTGTTGGTACTTTAGGGCCGTACCAGGTGATCCGAAGGCCAAGCGGTGTGGGAAAATATCTTTTTTCCACTTTTTTATAGATGGCCTCTAAATCGTATACACTTCCTTGTGTGACCAATGCATTCGGGTCGATGCTATGACTATAGTCTACTTTTTCAAGCCCCTGGTGGATGTACGATTTTACAAGAGGAGAAATTTCACTTTTTTCTTTGATGTAACAGGCCAATTCTTCCATCACATTTTTTGGGGCCTGTAAAAACATTTTATGCAAAGAAACGGTTGTACAGCCCGTATCCCACTTGACGCTGACCATCGTCGAGCGGTTTTCGTTAATTCTTAACTTCAGTTTTCGACCTGTTTTCTGCTCTAGCAGCGATTTCAAATCGTGAGAAGATGTCATAAAAAACGTTCCATAAGATGTCTGCCGCGTGGTTTACCATCTGCTTCAATAACCCAATGGCTCTGAAAGCCAAATTCTTTAAATCCGAGTCGTTTGTAAAAATTCACAGCTGGGCTTCCCTCATACACTTCGAGGTGAAGAAGGTTGATATGGAACTGGGTTTTTGCCAGATGAAAAAGGTGCAGCATCAATTTTTCGCCCACTTTTTTGTTCCTGAACTTGGGTCCAACCATGATCGAGAACAAAGCTTGGTGCTTTATCTTTTGATAAGCGTGTGGATAAAAAGTTGCAATACCTGCCACTTCACCATCGATAACGGCTGTCACACTAGAGCGAAAGCGGTGGTAGTAAATCCACCGATTCACCGCATCCTCGATTTCCATTTCATTTTCTGTATGGGGGAACCAACGGAGGATGTTTGGTTCATGGAACCACTCACGCAATGAAGATGCATCTTCAGGCAGCGTATATCTTATGTGAACTTCGTGTTCAGCTGGTTGTTCCATATTAATTCTCTCCCATTTCTTTTAGGTAGGCTTGGACAAAAGGTTCGATCATCCCGTCCATAACAGCGTGCACATCTCCTACTTCTACTCCTGTTCGGTTGTCTTTGACAAGAGTGTAGGGTTGAAAAACATACGATCTGATCTGACTGCCCCAGGCAATTTCCTTTTTTTCGCCACCAAGTTCTTTTAAAGAGCTTTTTCGCTCTTGCATCTCTTTTTCATACAATTTTGATCGGAGCATTTTAAAACAGGTTTCTTTATTTTGTAATTGACTCCTTTCAGACTGGCAAGAGACCACAATACCGCTCACATGTGTGATTCTAACAGCCGAGTCGGTTTTGTTCACGTGCTGCCCGCCGGCACCGGACGCCCGGTAGGTGTCGATCCGGATGTCCTCAGGGCGTATGTCGATTACAATATCGTCATCGACTTCAGGTAACACTTCAACAGAGGCAAAGCTTGTGTGGCGTCTGGCATTGCTATCAAAAGGGGAAATACGGACAAGCCTATGAACCCCTTGCTCAGCTTTTGCATAACCATAAGCATAGGGTCCGACCAGCTTTAACGTGGTGCTTTTTACCCCAGCGACTTCTCCATCTACAAAATCGATTGTTTCAACTTTCCATCCGCGCCGTTCGGCCCATCGGTTATACATCCGGGATAGCATCAAAGCCCAATCGCAAGATTCTGTCCCGCCGGCGCCTGCATTGACGCTTAAGAAACAGTTCTTTTTATCCATGGGGCCTGCAAGCATCTTCCGGATTTCAAGCTCTTCCAATATTTTTTCGATATCGGTCAGCTCTTGCTGCAACTCTTTCATTAAAGCCGTATCGCCAATATCGTAAGCCTCAGGCATGAGCTCTTTGACGTTAGTAAACCGAATGGAAAGATCCTGATAGGGAAGTGTCCACTCTTTTAAGCTGTTGGCTTCACTGATAATTTTTTGAGCTTCTGTCGGATCGTCCCAAAAACGGGCCTCTGACATTTTGTCATCTAGCTCTTTGACCCTGTTATCTTTGACCTCTAAGTCAAAGATACCTCCACATGTGAAGGATGCGCTGAATGTATTTGTTCGAGTCTTTCTTGTGTCGGTCTGTCCATAAGGACCAATATAACTAATCACACGAATAAAGAAAACGTGCCCGTGCCCAAAAAAATAAAGATGTGCACGCATAGGCATCATCAAAGTAATGGCTTCCTGTAAATTTAACAGGGTGAACACGATGAACAGGATAAGCTTTGCCTAGCGATGACGACCATTGTGTGAGAATCAACGACGAGAACGTTAAAATAGCTTTCTTTTACTTGCTTTTTCCTCATTAGATTAGATCAAGGCGCAGCTTATCCTGTTCATCGTGTTCATCCTGTTATTTTATAGGATGTTTTTTTTAGAATGAGGCTATGCATAACTTTTTTTGCTTTTCGGGCAAAGGGCATGGGCTGGAGCACCTTTATCTTCGTTCTATGAGAACTTTATCAACACTATTCCCCCGCCGCCCTGTTTTGACATGCTCGGGAGAGATAACCAATTTTTGCCGTCCAAATTTTGAGGCGACTATCGACAGGTTCGACTGAGGTCTGACAAGGCAGTCAAACTGCATCATCGAATAAAAATCGGATAATACTGTGTTGTCTTTTCCCCAATCAAAGGTGATGTTATCGATGTTTAAAGTCTTTTTATAAAATTCTGCTACTTTCTCCATATCCGGATCATTGCTAAAAAAATAGATGTAGAGGGGTTGTTCGTTGAATTCTTTGTAAATCCAACGGATCTGATCGAGATAAAATGTATTAGATAAAAATTTATAAGGATAAAGTTTTGCAAGACGTCGGTCTCCATCAACACCTACGTTACGGCGGATGTGTAGAGCTACAGTGAGTTTATCTGCAGGAAGAGAAAGGGTATTTACAGGGACCCGTAGAGACAAAAAAGGTCGCACCCACTCAATAAAAGCTTTGTCTTCCCAGTCGACTTTAATGTATGGGCAGATGTTCTTGAGTCCTCTTATATGCTCATATTCTTGTAAGTAGTCAGGGGCGTAAGGGATTTTATAGACCACATTTTTCATCCGATCCAATTGCGACAGATCATTTAAAGAGACAGTTTTTTCACCAGATCCAAGCGGCTTTTCCAGTTCGTGCAGCAAAAAATTATCTGAACCATCAAATGGGATGTACGAGAGGGGAACTTGATAAAGGTAAGAGACCCATTTGGCATGCAGGTAGGAGATGAGATGGTCTCCAAGCCTTCCTTCGGAAAAACCATAGGTGACTTTGGCCTCTGCAAGTAAAGCAGAGGATAGAATCAAAAAAAGCAAAAAACTATTTACGAGTAATTTTAATTTCGTCCACAACATTTTCACCTCGATTAATCACAACATGCTGGGGCGAAATGATGATTTTTTGAAAGCCTAACTTGTCAGCCACAATCGACAAATTAGATTCAGAACGGATCAACACATCGAAGTGCATCATCGAAAACAGGTCGGAAAGAAGATCTTCTTTACCGCTTCGATAATCGAAAGTGATATCGGGAATTTGCAGAGCAGACTTGTACCGTTCTGCAATTGTTTTGATTAATGGATCGTTGCTAAAAAGGAAGACGTAGAGCGGTTTTCTTCCCATGTTCTCATAGGTCCATCGGATTTGATCGATATAAAAAGTGTCGGGAAGAAACTTGTAGGGGAAGTAGGCAAGAAGATTTGGGATTTGGGCATCTGCCCCGGTCAATGTTCGGATGTGGACAGCCACGGTGACTTTGTCTTTTGGTAAGTCGATCAGTTTTATCGGCAGCCTTGGCGAAACAAAGGGGCGTACCCATTCAATGAATGTTTTGTCTTCCCAGTCAACTTGTATATAGGGATGTTCCTGTTGATATGTCGAAGGAAAAAAATCGTAATCATGGACACATTCGGGCGCATAAGGGATCAGGTAGAGCTTATTTTCCGGCGCTTCCAGTACAGACAAATCGGTCAGCGTGACCGGGCGATGATGTCTGTTCTTTCGGGTTTCACTCTCGTGAAATAAAAAAGCGTTTGAATGGGGAAAGGAGGTGTAGACTAGGGGAAGGCCATATCGGTAGGAGATCCATTTAGCATGCAGGTAAGAAACCAGTTGGTCGCCAAGACGCCCCTTCGACAGCCCATAGGTTACTTGCGCTTCGGCGGCAAGTGGAGCTTTAAGGAGTAGGAGGCTGACTGCCAGTGTCAGAAGTTGCCACAACATCAGCGCAAGGCCCTAATTCGCATTGTAGGTAGGTTGAGAGGATATTTCCTGATACCATCAGGAAAAAGAGAATAGCAACGGTTTTTTCCCAACGGCTCATCCGAATGTGAGGTTGATTTGGTCTAAACAGGAAAAGGAGCAGGGCGACCGCCAATACAAAGGCTGCGTGGATGAAGAAAGACCAGGTATAGAGGCTGACTCCAAGGATGGGAGAGCCAAATGAGGTTGTCCCCGGGCAAATGTGAAGAAACATTTGTCGTAGGGCGACAGTGCCACCATAAAAGGCGCTTAAAAGGACAAGCCCGTAGTGGCTCATGTGGCTGCCAAATCGAAGGTTGAGCAAAAAACCGATGCCGGCTCCAATCATGCCAACCCTTTGTAAATAGCAAAGAGGGCATGGCACTTCGTGGGCAAAAACCTGGATCGCAAAAGCCCCCAAAATAATGAGGAGGATGATGAAAGGAATGAGGCTATTTAAAAAACGTTCTACAGAAACCATTGACTCTACCAATTGATCATTAAAGTGTCGTTGCCGTGATACACAGTCAAAGCCACTGCAAAGAGTAGCGCCACAATGACAAAAGAAACAGCAATGCGTCTCCACCCAATAAAAAGGGCAAGTAGCGCAATCGCAAGCAGACTAAAGACAAAAACCATACATTCGAACCATATGCCAAAACTACTTTTAGTTGCTACTCAAGAATACCCGTGCTCTTGCCCGTGCCCGAAAAGCTTGTTGGTAAAACGCCCGTATATTTTGCCAAAACAGCTTTTCAATTAAAAATTCGGGCAAGGGCAAGGGCAGGGGCACGGGTTTAATTGGGGTAAATGGGGGAGTTGAAAATCTTCCATCTGTGATAGAAGCTCACTTAATGGAACTGATCGTTGATACTAGGTTATATGGGGATGATGGGATTCCCACTTTTTTTGGACAAATCCTCAACCGACTCCAAGTACAGCCTGAAAATGGGCTCTTTTTTCTCATTTTCCTGCTAGCCCTTATCCACAGTTTTTTTGCCCCATCTCTGCACGCCTATGCAAGAAAAAAGAGGGAATTTTCAACATCGGGTTTTAAGTTTTATTCCTTCCTTTCGTTTATTGGAGAGGTCGAGGTGGTGTTTGGTCTATGGGCGATCCCGCTATTAACCTTTTTAGCTTTGAGTTTTGGTTGGTCAGGGATGATCGATTATGTCGACCGTTGGGATTATCAAGAACCTCTCTATATTTTAGTCACAATGGCCATAGCCTCGACCTATCCCATTTTTCATGCTTTTGAACACGGTGTTTTCAAACTTCTCCGCTTGTGCAAAGGTAAAGGGCAAGGGCTGTGGTGGATGTTGTTGATTTTAGGCCCACTTACCGGCGCCCTTTTCAAAGAGGGGGTGGCGATGACCCTTTCCCTTTTAGTCCTCCGAAAATATCTTTTATACCAGCTGCCCCCAAAGCTTCTGTATGCAACGATCGCAATTCTCTTTGTGAATATTTCTTTGGCTGGGGCCTTGACCACATTTGCCTCCTCTGCCAGCTTAATCATTGCCCATTATTGGGAATGGGATAGCTTCTTTGTTTTTACCCAATTTGGAATAAAAGCACTTTTCTTAATCTTTCTTTTGCCTACTTTAGGATGGCTTTTCTTTAAAAAAGAGTTAGAACAGTTGGGAGAGATCAAGGAAGAAAAAGAATCGGTTCATGTCCCTTTTTGGGTAACAGGCGTCCATCTTTTGTTCTTATTCGGGGTGATTCTTTTTGGACATCAACCTGTCTTATTTTTAGGTCTTTTTGTCCTTTTTCTCGGATTCACAGAGGCAACGCCCCGTTTTCAGACCTCTTTGCCTTTGAGGGGAGCCATCTTGATCGCCTTTTTCCTTGCAACGGTGATTTTACACGCAGGATTGCAAGGGTTTTGGGTCGAAGCGTTGCTTCACCACTTAGAACATGATGCCCTTCTTCCTGTGTCGATGCTATTGACCTCGTTCAACCACAATGCAGCAGTGGCCTACCTTGCAACTTTAACTCCCAACTTAAGCTTGGATATGAAAGAGGCGATTTTCTCAGGCATCGTAGCCGGTGGCGGCCTTACCCTCATTGCCAACGGCCCCAACATGATCGGTTACCGCTTCCTTACGCAAGCCATTGCGCCTGTTGAGCCCTCGGTCTTTCGGCTGACACTATGGGCAATCCCTCCAACCTTCATTGCCTACTTAGTTTTTGCCCTAATTTAATGCCAATTCAGCAACTCGACTTGCTGAATTTTCTGATTTCTTGATTGGTTTCTATTTTATTTTTGTTGTATAATGATTTTTATGAAAATATACATGCCCACTGTTACTCGAAACTTTTCAAACGATCTTCCAGCTACATATAGTGTTGCGAAAGCGTTGCTCCCGGTTTTAGCTCTTTACAAGCCGACTGCTTCTTCCATTGAACGGTTATGCGGGGTTGGCCGTCTATTCACTGCCATCCATGCAGGTAGCAAACCAGATATTGCCTTCTCGGCTACTGCTTTGATAGGCCTCCTTTTTTTCCCTAAATGGGGTGCCGTCGCGACAAGTCTCCATGATGCCTCTCTCAACGCACGGCAGACATACCTTGCTTTCCAAGAAGGGAAGCGGTTGGAAATGGTCAAAGAAACGGTGCAATGCATTGCAGCTGTTCTATTTGTCTCCTTGCATCTATTTAAAAACGATCGGCTTCAATTAGCAACGTTTGGCTCACAAGTGGCGGCCTATCTTGTGACATCGGTCGATCATTTCAAAAATGGGCGGCCGATTGAGGGGATAGCAGCGTTGGTTTTTGCTCGCCTCAAAGGCTCTCAATTCTATAACGAAGCTCTTCTGCAAAGAACTTACACTGAATTAAACGATAACCTTTCCAAAGCTAACGACTTACTTAATATTGCGATCATAAAGCGAGATGAGCTCTCAGAGAAGATTAAAAACCACAAAGTGGTCACCACTAACGACTTTATTTTCCGGAAATCATTAAATGATATGCAGTTAGAGTTAAACGGTGATGTCGAGAATCTGCAAGCTTTGGTGGAAAGTATTCGCAAAAGTCTTAAGGAATAAGAGGCAGTTGCAAGAATAGGCTTGTAAGATTGCGTTACTTGCAAACTTCGCTTATGGTAAGGTTTTCGGCCCGGAGTGTGAACATATGCTTGAAAGCCCAGTCGACTGGCTGCTAGTCGCGATCTTTGTGATCGGTTATTTATTCATCACGTTTGAACAAAAGATTGGCATAAATAAAGCAACCAGCGCCCTCTTAATGGGGGTTGTGGCCTGGGTGGTCGAATTCACGAGAGAAAAAGTTGCACACGGCGAAAAAATCCGCTTTTTTGGCGAGCATCTATCCAGTATTGCTGAAGTCGTTATCTTCATTGTAGGAGCCTTGACTATTGTCGAAGTGATCAATAGCCACGATGGTTTCAGGTTCATCAAGAATTTGCTCGTGACCCATTCAAAGCGAAAAATGTTGTGGATGGTTGGCGGAGTAGCCTTTATTTTTTCGGCGTTCCTTGGCAGTTTAACCATGACCCTTGTATTAGTCGCCTTGGTTAGTAAAATCGCAGATAAAGTTGAAGACCGATGGGTGTTGGGAAGTGGCATTGTGCTTGCGGCCAATGCCGGAGGGGCCTTTTCTCCTATTGGCGATATCACTTCGACCATGCTGTGGATTGGAGGTCAGCTTTCTACCTCAAAAATGGTCCTCGACCTTTTTTTGCCAAGCTTAGTATGCGGCATTGTGGCCCTTTGTTTCCTTCAATTTGGGTTAAAAGGAAGATTTGAGCAGGTGACAGGCGAACTTGAAAAACCAACCCCGCTTTCGATTGGCATGTTCGTTCTTGGCTTGGGCGCCATTTTATTTGTTCCGGTTATTAAAGGTTTGACTGGATTGCCCCCTTTTATGGGCATTTTGCTGGGCTTGAGCGTTGTTTGGCTTGTTACAGACCTTTTACACCGGTCAGAAGATCGGCAACACCTGACAGTGCCGCACATCATTGGCAAATTAGACTTTGGCGGAGCCATTTTCTTTTTAGGGATTCTTTTAGCGGTCAATGCTTTGGAAACAGCCGGCATTTTAGAAAAATTAGCTCACGGTCTACTTGCTTTTTCACCCAATCCAACCTCGATCGCCTTAGGGGCTGGCATTGTTTCTGCCTTGATCGATAACGTTCCGCTAACGGCAGGTTTAATGGGGATGTTTTCAACCGATATTTTTCTGACCGATCACTTTTTTTGGCAGCTGATTGCCTATAGTGCAGGGGTTGGGGGAAGCATGTTGTTGATTGGATCTGCCTCAGGGGTTGCTTTGGCGGGGATGGAAAACGTCCCTTTTACTTGGTATCTAAAGAGGGTATCACTTCCTGCTCTTGTGGCATTTATTGCCGGTTTTTTAATCTATAAATTTTTCATTTGCCCATGCTGACACTTTCGATCCTTGTTATTTTTGTTCTTGGTTATCTGGCCATTATTTTTGAACACAAAATTGGGGTGAATAAAACAACCAGCGCCCTTCTTACTGCCGGTATTTTGTGGGCCCTTGTGTTTCAGTCTCCCGAGATTTCACAGTTTCACCACTACCGTTTTTTACAAGAAGAGCTGTCGGGTGTCATCCAAATCGTATTATTTTTGATCGGCGCCCTTGCCATTGTGGAGGTGATCAATGCTCACAAAGGTTTTTCACATGTGGCAGCCTTGTTGAACATCCGCTCTAAACGGAAACTGCTATGGGTTGTCGGTTTTATCACGTTCTTTCTATCGGCCATCCTAGACAATTTGACCACTACCATTGTGATGGTCTCTTTGATTAAGAAGGTCATACCAGAAAAAGAAGATAGATGGACCATCGGCAGCGCCATCGTGATTGCGGCTAATGCGGGGGGGGCCTGGACACCAATTGGCGATGTGACGACTACTATGCTCTGGATTGGGGGGCAGTTGACCTCATGGAATATCATTACCAGCTTGTTTTTACCAAGTCTAGCTTGCTTAGTATTGGCGTTAATTCCTTTACAATTTTTTTTAAAGGGTGAGGTAACCCACCAGCTGACCAAGCAAAAAACCGAACCCCATGGGCTGCTTGTTTTGATTTTAGGCGTATCGGCATTGGTCTTTGTGCCTATTTTTAAGTCAATCACCGGATTGCCCCCATTTATGGGCATACTTTTTGGGCTAGCTATTATCTGGATGGTGACCGATTTCCTTCACCAAGGTCATCCTGAAAGGGGACATTTGAGGGTAAGCGGCATTATGAAAAGGGTCGATCTTCCTTCGGTCGTCTTCTTTCTTGGCATTCTTTTAGCTGTTGGCGCATTGCACGAAGTTGGCATTTTGGAAGAGTTGGCCAATTTTCTCGATCAAACATTGAAGAGCCCAGTTCTGATTGCGACGGTCATTGGAATTTTGTCCGCAATCGTTGATAACGTCCCTTTAGTTGCAGCTTCTATGGGCATGTACAACTTAAGCGAGTTCCCAACCGATTCTTCCTTTTGGGAGCTGATCGCTTACACTGCAGGAACAGGAGGTAGCATGCTTATCATTGGTTCTGCAGCAGGCGTTGTCTTTATGGGCATCGAAAAAACAGACTTTTTCTTCTACTTAAAAAGGGTCACCCTCTCTGCGGCCATCGGCTATTTTGGGGGGATTGGCGTCTATCTTTTGCAGCAATCTTTCTTTTAGTGATTTAGGTGTTGTACGAAAATCGCGGTTTCCTATATTGTTTAGCTCACTTCGATACGACGAGAATAGCCAAAGACGTTGAATCGAGAGTTAAGGTGTCGCCGAACACCGTTGACCTACAAAAGTAGGCAGCTTTCTTAACAGCGAAGAAAAGATAATGTGTACGACAAGTGAAAGACCTCGTGAGAGGTCAAAAGTAGCTTGTGTGGGAGCAATCTCGTGATGAGATTGCTGACTTAATACGTCAAAATTTTAATTTTAATTTTTCAAGAGAATTTGATCTTGGTTCAGATTGAATGCTGACGGCGTGGATGAGGCATGCAAGTCGCACGATATGGGGGTAACTCCATATAGTGGCGAAAGGGTTAGGAATATATGGATAACATGCCTGTAACTTGGGGATAACGATTGGAAACGATCGCTAATACCGAATGTGATGATAGCTAGGCATCTAGAAATCATCAAAGTGGGGGATCGCAAGACCTTGCGGTTACAGAGTGGTCCATACGATATCAGCTAGTTGGTGAGGTAAGAGCTCACCAAGGCTAAGACGTCTAGGCGGGCTGAGAGGCTGACCGCCAACACTGGGACTGAGAACTGCCCAGACTCCTACGGGAGGCTGCAGTCGAGAATCATTCGCAATGGGCGAAAGCCTGACGATGCGACGCCGTGTGAACGAAGAAGGCCTTCGGGTTGTAAAGTTCTTTCGCTAGGGAACAAGAGAAGGTATCAAATAAATATCTAATTTGAGGGTACCTGGTAAAGAAGCACCGGCTAACTCCGTGCCAGCAGCTGCGGTAATACGGAGGGTGCAAGCATTAATCGGATTTATTGGGCGTAAAGGGTGCGTAGGCGGGAATCTAAGTCAGATGTGAAATGCCGGAGCTTAACTCCGGAATGGCATTTGAGACTGGATTTCTTGAGGGTAGATGGAGAAAGTAGAATTCCACAAGTAGCGGTGAAATGCGTAGATATGTGGAAGAATACCGGTGGCGAAGGCGACTTTCTAATTTATTCCTGACGCTGAGGCACGAAAGCAAGGGGAGCAAACAGGATTAGATACCCTGGTAGTCCTTGCTGTAAACGATGCATACTTGATGTAGCCGGAATCAACCCTGGCTGTGTCGAAGCTAACGTGATAAGTATGCCGCCTGGGGAGTACAGTCGCAAGGCTGAAACTCAAAAGAATTGACGGGGACCCGCACAAGCAGTGGAGCATGTGGTTTAATTCGATGCAACGCGAAGAACCTTACCCAGGCTTGACATGCAGTTGAATGGCGTAGAGATATGTCAGTCCGCAAGGACAATTGCACAGGTGCTGCATGGCTGTCGTCAGCTCGTGCCGTGAGGTGTTGGGTTAAGTCCCGCAACGAGCGCAACCCTTATCGTTAGTTGCCAACACGTGATGGTGGGAACTCTAACGAGACTGCCCGGGTTAACTGGGAGGAAGGTGAGGATGACGTCAAGTCCGCATGGCCCTTACGTCTGGGGCTACACACGTGCTACAATGGTCGGTACAGAAGGCAGCGAAGCCGCGAGGTGAAGCAAATCTTATAAAGCCGATCCCAGTTCAGATTGTAGTCTGCAACTCGACTACATGAAGTTGGAATTGCTAGTAATGGCGTGTCAGCTACAACGCCGTGAATACGTTCCCGGGTCTTGTACACACCGCCCGTCACATCATGGGAGTTGGTTTTACCCGAAGATGTCTACCTAACCGTAAGGGGGGAGATATCTAAGGTGAGGCTGATGACTGGGATGAAGTCGTAACAAGGTAGCCCTACTGGAAAGTGGGGCTGGATCACCTCCTTTAAGGACAAATTTGTTCTAAACGAACAAATCTAGGTTGAGCACAAGCTACTTAAATCACTTTTGGTCAACTTTAATTCATCGATTTATCGAAATCGATACCAATGGATTCCCTAATCCATCGGACACATTATCTTCTTTTCGCTGTTAAGAGAGCACTTTTTAACATAGTTTTTTTAGAAATAATAATCTTAGTCAAGTTTTCTGAATGCGGTAACACAAGTTTGCAGCGATGCACACGGTGTGCTACAAAATATGCACTATGTAGCTTAGACTTTAGTCTGAGTTTTATCGATAATTGCAGTTATGTAATCAAATAGTGTGAGTACAATTATCACTTAATTTACTCGGCGCATGAAGAATCTTCTAAAATATATCGTTATGAAATTTTTAATTTATAACGATATAATCAAGCGAGCAGCTGTTGTGAAACAGACTGCTAAATCGTTTAGTCACAAATAAAAAAGTAGTCTGTGAACAATATATTAGGTTAAAGTGAACGAACAATGTTTGACTCATTATAAATTGGAACACAAAAGTTGTGTTCCACATGCACTTAGTAAAGAAAAAATCGGAGACAATGGTTTTTTTACTCGCCGTAAAAAATTATGGCCAAGTTACTAAGGGCTACTGGTGGATGCCTTGGCATCAAAAGGCGAAGAAGGACGCGTTACCTGCGATAATCCTCGGCGAGCTGGACAAAAGTGTCGACCCGAGGGATTCCGAATGGGGAAACCCGGCAGTCCAAAGACTGTCATCGCAATCTGAATAAATAGGGTTGTGAAGCGACACCCGCTGAACTGAAACATCTTAGTAAGCGGAGGAAAAGAAATCAAACGAGATTCCCTAAGTAGCGGCGAGCGAAAGGGGAATAGCCCAAACCGAGAAGTTTTTCTTCTTGGGGTTGTAGGGCTGGCAATAAAGAGAATAAGAACCTTAGCTGAACCTAGATGGAAAGCTAGACGATACAAAGTGATAGTCTTGTAGGCGAAAAGGTTACTTTACTCGAGCCAGTTCCTGAGTAGGGCCGGACACGTGAAACCCGGTCTGAATCTGGGGAGACCACTCTCCAAGGCTAAATACTACTTTGATGACCGATAGTGAACAAGTACCGTGAGGGAAAGGTGAAAAGAACCCCGTGAGGGGAGTGAAATAGAATCTGAAACCAGTAGCTTACAAACGGTCGGAGGCCTATGGCCCTTTAGAGGGCAATGGCTGACGGCGTGCCTTTTGCATGATGAGCCAGCGACTTACGTTATATGGCAAGGTTAAAGGACGAATCGTTCTGGAGCCGAAGCGAAAGCGAGTGTTAAAAGCGCGTTTAGTCGTATGACGTAGACACGAAACCGAGTGATCTATCCATGGCCAGGTTGAAGCAAGGGTAACACCTTGTGGAGGACCGAACCAGTGCCTGTTGAAAAAGTCTTGGATGAGCTGTGGATAGGGGTGAAAGGCTAATCAAACTCGGAGATATCTTGTTCTCTTCGAAATAACTTTAGGGTTAGCCTCGGTGTAAATTAATAAGGGGTAGAGCACTGGATCTACTTTGGGGACCTACCGGTTTACCAAACGGAACCAAACTCCGAATACTTATTAATCAGCCGGGAGATAGACTGTGGGGGATAAGCTTCATAGTCAAAAGGGGAACAGCCCAGACCGCCGACTAAGGCCCCAAATTCTCGCGCTAAGTGAGTAAGGAAGTGGGACTTCTAAAACAGTTGGGATGTTGGCTTAGAGGCAGCCATCATTTAAAGAGTGCGTAACAGCTCACCAATCGAGAAGTCTTGCGCCGATAATAGACGGGACTAAAAGCCGAGAGCCGAAGTCGCGGATGTACATTTTTAATGTACGTGGTAGGAGAGCGTAGTTGTCAGCGGAGAAGCCATACCGTAAGGAGTGGTGGAGCGGCAACTAGTGACGATGCATGGCATAAGTAAACGATAAAGAGGGTGGAAATCCCTCTCGCCGAAAATCCAAGGTTTCCAGGGTAAAGCTCGTCTTCCCTGGGTTAGTCGGTCCCTAAGCTGAGGCAGAACTGCGTAGGCGATGGAAATCAGGTTAAATATTCCTGAACCGAATAATGACGACAGGATGGGATGACAAAGTAAGAGTACGCTAATGCGGACGATTGGAAGAGTCCGTGACAGCCCGAGGAAGGTAGATAGGCAAATCCGTCTACGGAATTCCAGAGGATGGCCAAGGGGAAACGCAAGTGGAACCGAAGTAGCAGATCGAGGCTTTCAAGAAATAATCTCTAACTTGTTTTTATTCGACCGTACCAAAACCGACACAGGTGGATGAGAAGAAGATTCTAAGGCGCGCGAGATAACTCTCGTTAAGGAACTCTGCAAATTAACCTCGTAACTTCGGGAGAAGAGGTGCTGATGAGTGTGACCCTGTACAAGGGAAGCACATGTCAGCCGCAGTGAAATGACCCAGGCGACTGTTTAACAAAAACACAGCACTATGCAAAGGCGACTTATAGCCGAAGTATATGGTGTGATGCCTGCCCAATGCCAAAAGGTCAAAAGGAGATGTTAGTGGGGTTAAACCCGCAAAGCATTGAATTTAAGCCCTGGTGAATGGCGGCCGTAACTATAACGGTCCTAAGGTAGCGAAATTCCTTGTCGGGTAAGTTCCGACCTGCACGAATGGTATAACGATCTGGGTGCTGTCTCGACGAGAGGCTCGGTGAAATTGTAGTAGCGGTGAAGATGCCGTTTACCCGCAATAGGACGGAAAGACCCCATGAACCTTTACTGTACTCTGATATGGGCTCTTGATTCTTCATGTGTAGGATAGCCAGGAGGCTTTGAAGTGCGTTCGTTAGGACGCATGGAGCCGACGTTGAAATACTGGTCTTGAAGAGTCGGGAATCTAACATAACGCTGTGAAGCCAGCGTATGGACAGTGTCAGACGGGCAGTTTTACTGGGGCGGTATCCTCCCAAAAAGTAACGGAGGAGTCCCAAGCTTACCTCATCGCGGTTGGCAATCGCGAGTGGAGCGTAAAGGTATAAGGTAAGTTAACTGCGAGACCAACAAGTCGAGCAGATACGAAAGTAGGGCTTAGTGATCCGGCGGTGGAAAGTGGAATCGCCGTCGCTCAACGGATAAAAGGTACTCTGGGGATAACAGGCTTATCGCCACCAAGAGTTCATATCGACGTGGCGGTTTGGCACCTCGATGTCGACTCATCGCATCCTGGGGCTGGAGAAGGTCCCAAGGGTTTGGCTGTTCGCCAATTAAAGCGGTACGCGAGTTGGGTTCAAAACGTCGTGAGACAGTTTGGTCCCTATCCTTTGTGGGCGCAGGATACTTGAGAGGAGCTGCTTCTAGTACGAGAGGACCGAAGTGGACAGACCAATGGTGTTCCGGTTATACTGCCAAGTGTACAAGCCGGGTAGCTAAGTTTGGAAAGGATAAGCGTTGAAAGCATATAAACGCCAAGCCTCCCTCAAGATAAGGTATCCCATGAGATCCCAGGAAGACTACCTGGTAGATAGGTTGGGTGTGGAAGTGCAGCGATGCATGTAGCTTACCAATACTAATAGATCGAATGACTTGGCCTTTTTGTAAAGGACCAGCCTAAAGCTGCAGTCCAAGCAATAAAGGCTAAACTAAGAGCATAATGAGAGAAGATCTCTTCATGCGTCGAGTAAGATAAGTGAAAATGGCCTGTAAGGCCATAATTGTAACAGCCTAGGGCAACGCCCTAGGAATAGCAACAGATCACTGACTAGAATTAGATTTCTAAAAGCTTTTTTACTGGTGGTAATGGAGCGGGGGACACACCTGACCCCATTCCGAACTCAGAAGTTAAGACCCGCATCGCCGATGGTACTACGCGCAAGAGCGTGGGAGAGTAGGTCGCCGCCAGTTCTTTGACCCTAGATAGTTAATTCTATCTAGGGTCTTTTTTTTGTCCGCGAAGCGTTTGGAGTGCTAAACGGCCTTGTTGCACAATTGTTATCAACTTTTTGCTTTTCCTGCAGCCTTACAGGCTGCCATCTCTATTTTCTATTCTTAACCCAGGGCGTTGCCACTGGGCTGTTGCAACTATCCGGCTTTCAGCCGGAAAATCTCGTAGTACAGGGTTTTCCTTGGCCTGAAAGGCCAAAATTGCAACAGCCTGCGGGCAACGCCCCAGGTTACAGGGCAAAATAACTTTGGCAGCCTGTAAGGCTGCAGGAATAAAGAAACGTAGTGACAATTATGCAGCAAGGCCGTTTAGCACTCCTGTTTAGCTTTCACTCTCACTGATAAGTCAAAGCTAAACAGGCTCAGGAGCACGGCCTTGTTGCACAATTCTCCCTTATTAAAAAAGAAGAATAACAGGATGAACAGGCATACGCTCAACCTAAGGAAAGTATTCGTTGGATTTCGCCTTTTTTTGCTTTTCCTGCAGCCTTACAGGCTGCCATCTCTATTTTCTATTCTTAACCCAGGGCGTTGCCACTGGGCTGTTGCAACTATCCGGCTTTCAGCCGGAAAATCTCGTAGTACAGGGTTTTCCTTGGCCTGAAAGGCCAAAATTGCAACAGCCTGCGGGCAACGCCCCAGGGTTACAGGGCAAAATAACTTTGGCAGCCTGTAAGGCTGCAGGAATAAAGAAACGTAGTGACAATTATGCAGCAAGGCCGTTTAGCACTCCTGTTTAGCTTTCACTCTCACTGATAAGTCAAAGCTAAACAGGCTCAGGAGCACGGCCTTGTTGCACAATTCTCCCTTATTAAAAAAGAAGAATAACAGGATGAACAGGATCGCCTTCGGCGGCAGGATAAGCTTCGCCAACTAAAATAATCTCCGTATACACACCATCAACGATGAAGAGCGATATAACGATAAGAACGATAAAAAGTTTCGGTATTTCAGATGTAAAGGTTCCATCGTTTTTATCGTCATATCGTTTTCATCGTTGAAACAAATGAAGGAATGGCTTCGTTGAAAAAGATCCGTCATTAGGCGAAGCTTATCCTGCCGCCGAAGGCGATCCTGTTCATCCTGTTATTTTGTTCTTTTGAACCTGTAATTGTCCTGCACGAGAGTTAGTGTGGGATCACCTTCGAAAAGTAATTTGGTCGTTTGAAAAGAGGGGAAGGCCGGGAGGCTTCCCAATTTGTTTGTTACTCTGGCCTTATGATTAACTTAATGGTGGCTGGCAAATAGTCCGGATTTTCTGACTCCATACGAGCGGAATACTCTTTTGAATGTTCATCAAAGATAGCTCTAAAGTTATCATTAGTTGTTTCTAACAAAGTAACTGAATTGTTCGTGAAAGATAGCTTTGCCTGCATCTTTTCTCGATATGTTGTAAAGAAAGCTTCGGCTAACTCATCAAGAATGGCATAGGTGTTTGATCCATGGTTATCCTGAGTAATAACATCGACAGTATGTGTTTGAGATCCTACTGGTGCAGAAAGGAATGTAGCAGTAAAAGTAATAGTAGTGGACATGTCAACCTTCTTTAGTATGTTGGTTAATTACTTCGGGCTTCATCTGATTTTTGGGCGATTCTTTGAGAAAAGAAAAAGGTCTTCTCAAAAGATGGGTTCAAAAAATGGATAAAGTCGATATTATAGTTCTTATTAGATGAAACGTTCAACTATAGGGAAATATCTTCCCAAATTGAAGCTTTTAGAAGTAACTCGGAGGACAGGAGGAGCTTGTCGTCTTTTGAATTCGTTTTTGTGGATTTTCGAGATGAGATTTTCTACAACTTCTAAAGGTACTTTTTCTCTTTCAACAATTTTTAGCTTTGGTAAGTGTTCTTCGATATAGGCTGTAATAACTCTGTCTACTATATCGTAAGGAGGTAATGAATCGCTATCCTTTTGATTTGGCTTTAGCTCTGCAGAGGGTTCTTTATCGAGTATGGCTTGTGGAAGATGTAAGTAGCGAGCAAGCCGGTAGACCATTGCTTTGGTCAAGTCTCCAATGACAGCAAGAGCTCCGCACATATCTCCGTAGAGGGTTGCATAGCCAGTGGCAAGTTCGCTTTTGTTGCCGGTTGTTAAGAGAAGGGCTCCCCATTTATTAGAAAGAGCCATTAAAAGAACACCCCGTATTCTGGTCTGTAAATTTTCTTCAGTGACATCTTCCGGGAATCCAAAAAAGTGGGGGTTCAATAAATCGATGAAGGCTTTGTGAGGCTCTTCAATTGGGATGGAAATAGTTTTTATCCCAAGTTGTTTGGCTAGGGCGCTCGCGTCTGTATTGCTGCTGTTTGAGGTGTAGCGAGAGGGTAGCAAGACACCTGTCACGTTTTCGTTTCCTAAAGCGGCGGCAGCAATGGCTGCAACAAGAGCAGAATCAATCCCTCCGGAAAGGCCTAAAAGGACTTTTTTGAACCCAAGTTTGTGACAGTAATCGGCGACTCCTATTTTCAAGGCCTCAAAAAGTTCTTCCTCAGGGCCTCTAAAAGGGGCTATAGGTCCATCAAAATTTACAAGAGAGCCCATGGCCTCAAAACTTGGTAAAAGCGCCTTAAGCTCGCCTTTGTCGTTCAGTAAAAAAGAAGAGCCGTCAAAAAGAAGTCCATCATTTCCTCCAACTTGATTACAAAGTAAGAAGGGGGCGCCCATTTTTTTTGCGACCCTTTCCCCAATTGCAATTCTTTCTTTTCCCTTTTGTAAGTGATAGGGAGAGGCTGAAAGATTGATGACCAGATCGATCGACTGTCCCGCGATTAGATCTAAAGGGTCTTGATGGTAAAGCGGGGTGGTCTCTTCTCCCCAAATGTCTTCACAGATGGTGATGGCTATTTTATATCCATCTAGGGTGAAAAGGGCGTCGTGTTTGCCAGGTTCGAAATAACGTCTTTCGTCAAAAACGTCATAAGTAGGGAGCAGCTTTTTATCATAGGCTCCAATGTATTGACCATCCTTTATAATCAGGCAGCTATTTAAAAGCGGTTTTCCTGATCCGAAAGGACTTGGCCTTGGTGCACCTAGAAAAAGGGTGATCCCTTTTGTTTCCGGGAATCAACCGATCAATTTCTTTTTGTGTTTCTTCTAAAAATTCGGGAAGAAGGAGAAGGTCTAAAGGGGGATAACCAGTGATGGCCAATTCGGGAGTTACGACAAATTTAGCCCCTGCCTTTTTTGCAAGCGCAATTTGCCTAGCAATGCTTTCCCGATTCAAAGATAAGGCACCTACAGTGGTGCGTAATTGAGCTATAAAAATAGGGGGTAACATTAACTACCAAAGTCGTCCAAGATAATACTTTCTCTCGGAACACCATAATCGTCTAGTAATTTTAACACACTACTATTATGCATCGGAGGCCCGCATACATAAAATAGGCATTCTTCAGGTTCTTCCATTTTAGATAATTGCCCTTGTTCAAAGGCTCTGAAAAGAAAGTTTGTTTTAACGGGGTTTTCTTTTGGCCAGCCAGCTTGTATGTCTTCTGGCAAAGGTTCCGATAAAACTAAATGGTAGCTGAAATTAAGGAATTCTTTTGTAAGTTCTTCATATTCTTTTTGGTAGATGTTTTCACGAAGTGATCTTGCTCCATACCAAAAACTGACCTTTCGCTTTGTCTTTTCTGTTTTGAATAGGTGCAAAACATGGCTTCTGCCGAAGGATGAACCGGCGCCCCCAATGAGGAAAACAAGCTCTCTTGAGTCGTTGATCATGAAAGATTCGCCATAGGGGCCAGACAATTTCACCTTATCGCCTGGCTTGAGGCCAAAAGTGTAGGAAGAGCAAAGACCCCAAGGTATTTGTTGATCAGGTTTCCCTTGTTTGAAGGGGGGGGTTGCAATTCTGATGTTGAATATCAACTTTCTCCCTTCGGCAGGGTAGGAGGCCATCGAATAGGCGCGGATATCGTCCCCTTTTAGATGGGAAAAATCGATGTCATGACCCAATAGCCCAAACTTTTCCCAATCAGGATAAAATTTGGGGTCCATGCTCTCTTTCCAGCTATTGGTATCGGTTTTAAATGCAGGAACATGGAATTGTAAATAGCCGCCTGATTGGTAAGGAACCTCTTCTCCTTCAGGTATTTCGCAGACAAGTTCCTTGATGAATGTGGCTACGTTGTTATTGCTAACAACTGTTGTGATCCACTCTTTTGTAGAAAGGGCATGTTCGTCCACTTTAACGTGCATGGCCCCTTTGACTTTGCATTGGCAAGAAAGGCGCCACCCTTCTTTTAGTTGTTTCTTTGTGAACGTTCCTTTGTCGGTTTCTAACGGTTCAGAGGCACCTTGTACAACTTGGACTTTACATTGCTTACAGGTTGCTTTTCCTCCGCACGGTGAAGGGATGGGGATGCCATGAGAAGTCAATGCATTGAGCAGCGTGATGCCAGTTGGAGCGACAACGGTCAATTTTGGGTCGTTGTTCACGTCGATTTTACACTCTTCAGAAGAGATCAACTTAGCTTTTGTAAACAGGATAAGGCCAGCGAGGATGCAACCAATGGCGATAAAGGCCAAAATAGCCATTAAAGAGAGTTCAAAATCGATCATGTAAAAGGAAAATAGCCTGACTCTACAGATTTTATCAACTCTTTGCCCTTGCCCGTGCCCAAGACAACCCTTGCCCGTGCCCTTGCCCGAATTTTAACGGAAGAGGTTTTTTGCCTTGTTGTTTACGCATAAATGGAATTAAAGATTTTTTCGGGCAAGGGCAAGAGCGTTGGCAAGATGTTTATTGCAAGGAATTGCATTGGGGGCATCGGGTGACCTGTTCCTTTTTCTTGACGATGTAGCGGTACTGACAAATGGGACATAGCAGTGTTGTAGAAAATGAAAGGCACCTTTTTTTCCAAAGATTCAACCCCAAAAAAAGGGCCAACATCAACAAAAGATAGAGGGTAAAAAGGGTGGATAAGCTCATTCTTTACTTCCGGTCGAAATGTAGCCGGACAGAAGCCTTGGTCCAGAGGTTGCAGGTTCAAATTTTAATCTGGAAAGATAGTCGTCTAGCAAAGGATGGGGTTTTGTCCAGAGGAGAGATCCGTCCAGTCCGTCCACGAGGATGTATGAAGAATATAAAATATTTGGCGGCTCTTCCAATGTAAGCAAAGGGGGTAATCCAAAGGTTTTTAAATCCCAAGGGCCATTTTGTTTTAAGAGGGCCACTTCAAGCGCTTGCTGCAAACCTAAACCCACTTCCACTGCTTTTAAAGGGAGTGGCCTATTAAATTCTGGCCATTTCACTGTGACCAGAAGAAGGGGCGCATGGAGAAGTAATGTGACAGCAAGGGCTGCTTTTTTAGGAGTTGAAAACAAGGCGAATCGGGTAACCGGTTTGATAAAGGGCACTAAAAAGATTGAGGAACATCCCATAGGGGATCTGCTCGTCCACACTTAAAACAATAGAAGGAGTATGCCCATCTAGTCTGGAAGGCAAGTGTTGCTTCAATAGGTCTTGTAAGGAGTCTAAAGTGGCGACTCTTTTGCTCGATCCGACATAGATAATCCCATAGTGATCCATCATGACAGCAATTTCAGACGGAATCGGAGGCGCTTGGAGTGAAATTTTCGGAGTTTTTAAGGGCAAAGACTTCAAAGGTAAAATTTCTGATGTCACAAAAAAGAAGATCAGCAGCAAAAAAACAACGTCGACAAGGGGCGCCAAGTCGATCAGAGTTTCGCGCGGTTTTAGACGGGTAGCAAACCCACTCTTAAACATGGGTCTTCCCCTGAAGAAGGTCTAAAAAGCGGCGGGAAAAAGCTTCTAATTCCAGTCCAAACGAAGCGATTCTTGAAACTAATATGTTATAACCAAAGGCAGTCGGTATGGCTACAGCCAGACCAAGAGCTGTTGTCAAAAGAGCCGACTCCATAGCTTCTCCAATTTTTGAGGCCGAGGTGTCTAAAAGGCCGCTCATCCTCATTTCTCCAAAAGCTGCGATGAACCCTAAGACGGTGCCTAAAAGGCCAAGGAGGGGGGCAATGTGGGCGATCAGAGAAAGAATGTTTGCATGCCGCTCAATTTCACCCATTTGAACCATGGCTTGCAATTCCATAGAGGCTAAAATTTCTTCTTTGCTTTCTCCCTGTTTTTCAACAGCTGCTTTGAAAATAAGAGGTAGCGCACCGCGTGATTGTTCTAAAAGATGGTGCGCTTGCCCAAAATTGCCCCGTTCAATGAGGGGAGAGAGGCGCAAAAGCAGGCCTTCTCCATCAACTGTGGCTCTCTGCAAGGTCAGCCACCGCTCAACAAAAAGAAAAACAGCCAGAAAGGAGGTGCATAAAATGAGCAAGATAATCGGGTTGCCCTCGAGCAACGATTCTTTAATCAATTCCCACATGCGGTTCTCTCCTCATCAATTTCCGCTTCTAATACCCAGGGTTGCATCACCCTTTCAGGGTTTCTTTACCCTGGGCTACAATCCTTCACCCCATTCTGGGGTGCATCAACTCTCTCTAGCGGGAATTGATGCTCTCTCCTCAGGTCTTTACGACTTAAGCGTTCTAAAAGTTCGTTTCTTAGATTAAGCGCTTCGGTAAAAACTTGCGATGGAAGAGTGGAATTGACAATTTTTGAGAGTGTGCGGAGCGACTCGGTGAGTTCTCCTCTTGCGTAGGCTTTTTTTGCCAGAAGCAATCGAATGTTTTGTGTCTCTTCCCCTTCATACCGTACGGCTTCGAAAGAAGAAAGGGCCTGCTTTAGTGTGTTTTCATCCTCAGAAAGAAGTTTTGCCTTTGCAAAAATTAGAAACCCTTTTTCAACGGGGGCTTGTTCTCCTTGCAGCCACCCATTCACTTTTTGCAATGCAACTTCTGTTTTTCCTTGAGCTTGAAGTAGTTCCAGTTCCAACAGGTTTGACTCTAACGAAGGCGATCCCCCTTTTAAAAGTTTTTCGGCCGCGTCGAGGTGAAGGGCTTTCTGCAATCCTGAACATTTTGACGCCAGCAGCAGTTCTGCCCGTGCTTCCTCTCTTAAGGAGAGCTCAATTAAAGAAGCATAAAATGGGTCGTCACGTAATTCAAAAAGTAAAGCACGCCCTTTTCTTAAATTGATGATGCCTTTTTCGGGAAAACCGGTAGAAATTTGGTCCATTCCGGACCGAATTTGTTCGATTCCGAAATTATTTTCATGGCCTGAAACCATCTCAAAGGGGGATAGGGAAAAAATTAAAAAAAAAGCTTTACAAATGAGTGGGAGGGCATATTTTTGAGCCCTGAATCCATCCTGAACCGATCTTTTAAAAACCATAAAAATACGAAATTGTGAGAAACGACTTGCAGAATATATCCCAATCACGCTATTTGGTAAATTGTGATAATCATCAAGTTGAGGAGTCATTCAATATGACACTAGAGAGCCTTATTAAGGACATGAAAGGTTTGCTTACCAGTTTAACAGGCGACCTACATAAAGCCGAACACGGCAACAAAGCTGCAGCTCAAAGGGTTCGCACTGGAACCGTTAAGCTAGAAAAAACAGCTAAAAAATTCCGCAAAGAGTCTATCGTTTCCGAAAGGAAAGGTCTCTTTGATAAAGCTAAAAAGGCTGCTAAAGCTGCAAAAAAGAGCGGGAAGAAATCTTCTACAGCTCATGCTGCTAAAGCTCCTAAAGCTGCTAAAAAAGCAAAAGCTGCTAAAAAAGCAAAGCCTGCTAAAAAAGCCCATAAGCCTGCTGCAAAAAAGGCTACTAAGAGCGTAAAAGCAAAGCCTGCTAAAAAAGCTGCTGCTAAAAAAAGCGCAAAGAAAAAATCAGCTCCTAAAAAAGCTACAGCTCGCGTAAAAACTTCAGCTGCTAAAAAAATCTCAAGACCACGTTCTTTGAGAGTTAAAAAAGCAACTGCCAAGTTACCACAAAAACGTATGGGCTGGTAAGCCTTCCAGTTTTTCTGGCAGACTTATTCAATTCGAGGGGGATTTTCTTTGAAAATCCCCCTCTTTCATTTAGAATTCTTTCCTTACCAACTAAACAAAGTTATTTACGCGAAGCGTTTGGAGTGCGAAACTCCTGTTTCGCTTTGACTTTCAAAGGAGTGAAAGCGAAACAGGAGTTTCGCACTCCAAACGCTAGCGCGAAATAGGCAAGGGATAAATGACAGAACAACTCACTATTGACTCCTTCACAGACGATGCGCTTGGCCTAACTAAAAATATTCACGTCCCCTTTGTCCTTCCAGGAGAAGAGGTTATTTTAACTAAACCTTTTAAGAAGAAGGGGAAAAAGTTTGCCGAAGCTGCAAGCGTCCAAAGCTTCTCTCCAAATCGTGTCGCCCCTTTTTGCCCCCATTTTGGAACTTGCGGTGGGTGCTTAATCCAACATCTTGATTATGAGGAAGAAGCTCTTTGGAAGGAAAAAAGAATTAAAAAACTCTTCGAGTCTTTCGAAGTGGAAAAATATTACCCAATCTTAAAAGCGCCAAAAATGCAGGGATGGCGCAATAAGATGGAATTTACTTTTTCTCCAAATGGAACTGCCGGTCTTCACCGATTTTTTGGGAAAAGGTCGGTGTTCGAAACAACCAACTGCTCTCTTGGCCCCGCATGGTTTCAAGAAGCGCTCACAGCTTTTCAAACCTTCCAAAAGGAACAGGGGCTTGCTGGCTTTAACTCTTATTCAAACGAAGGCTCTCTTCGCACTTTGACTGTCAGGAATGGTTTTAAAAGTAACGGGCGGATGGTAGTGATGACTGTTTCCGGAAACCCCCAATTCGCGTGGAATAAAGGGCACATCCAGGCCTATAAAGAAAAAGCAATAGCGCTCGGGATCACCTCGCTTTATTTGGTCATCCATCAAGCGGTAAGAGGTCAACCAACTCAATTGTTTGAGATGCACTTGCATGGAAGCGATGTCATTGAAGAGGGGCTGAAAATAGGAGATAAAGAGCTTGTTTTTCAGATCAGCCCTAAAGCATTTTTTCAGCCCAATCCGGAACAAGCTGAAAAACTTTACGCAAAAGCCTTTGAATTGTTGGATCTGCAAGGAGATGAGGTTCTCTATGATCTTTTTGCAGGAACGGCCACATTGGGGCTATTTGGTGCCCTTTTTGCTAAGCAGGTTTTTTCGATAGAGCTGTCTCCCGAGGCTTGTTTGGATGCAGAAAGCAATAAAGTGAAAAACAACATTGAAAACATCAAGATCATCCAAGGGGATGTCTACGAAATTTTAAGTAAAAATAGTTTGCCCAAACCCGATGTTTTGATGATCGATCCGCCTCGTTCCGGTTTAACAACCAAAGCTTTAGAAACAATTATCGGGTTAAATGCACAAAAGATTGCCTATATCTCTTGTAATCCGAATACTCAGAAAGAAAATCTAGTTCCGCTAGTAGAGGCTGGCTGGAGAATTCGGGCGATCCAACCGGTCGACCAGTTCCCCCGATCTCCACATGTGGAAAATATTGCTTTATTGGAGAAAAAATGAATTTGACACATCTAACTTTTCTGCTGGATGCAGAGACACTTCCTCCTCGTGACGGAGGGTTTACCCAAACTTTGGTGATGATTGCGATCGCCTTGGTATTCTTTTACTTTATCTTATGGCGCCCAGAGCAAAAAAGACGTAAAGCGGCAGAAGAGCTTCGCACTTCGCTGAAGAAAGGGGATAAAGTCACTGCTATGGGCATTGTTGGCACAGTGGATAAAGTGTTAGAGCAGACAGTCATTTTAAAGATGATTGATGGTGCGAAAATCGAAGTGTTAAAAGGCGCCATCACCGACGTCCAAACTGGCACCGAAGAGGTAGCCGCCGAATAACCTTACAAGATGAAAAACATTTTTTCATAACGTAAGAAAAAAACAGGGTGAACAGGATAAGCTTCGCCTGCTAAAAGCAGTTCATTTCGTAAAAAATATAAAAGAGTGGCTTCGCCTTTAAACTAAGACTAAGACGAAGCCGCTCTTTTTCTTTTTTCACTATTTTAGAATAGCTTTAGGCGAAGCTTGTCCTGTTCATCCTGTTCACCCTGTTATTCTTATGTTAGCCACCAAGATGTTTTAGATTGATGCGAGCGCCTGCCTATCCTGCTTCTTTACTGGGTATTTTTCCCTAGGCTGGGACTGATTTCGGTTTTATCGAGAACAGTTCCATCTGCAGAAATGGCCTGAAAAAGGGCCTTTTCTTTAGTTAAAGTGACATCCCAAACAGCTTGAGCCTGTTTCGAATAGGCCAAATACCAGACCGTTCCAACCTCTTTTGGAACTCGGGGGTCTCCAACACCGCAAGTGCCATCTCCAAAATAGACAACGCCTCCTGTTTTCACAGCATCTTTGTTCAGGATAGGAAATGTTCTTTTCAGTGTGTGATCATGATGCTCAAAAGCTGCTGTCAGCTTGAACGTTTCAAAAAGTGGAACCCAATTTTTTCTAATTTCTTTTGAGTAGCTATAGGTATAAGGCCGCACTGTTGGGAAGGCGGGAACATGGTAAACTGCAAAGCTGTATGGAATATTTGAGGAATTTTCTAATGCTTTTTTCAGCCATTCGGTCTGAGCCCCTGCAATCTCATGGGTGTGGCCAGAATCTAAAATAAAAAGATTGAGGTAATGGTCAAATTGGAGTTTTCTGAAGCCATTTCCTGGGAAAAGAGAATAATAAAGAGAGGCCTTTTCAGGAGTTTGCCCATAGCCTCCAAGAAGCTCATGGTTTCCAATCGCAGTCAATACCGGTATGAGCTCGTCACCCTTTTTCATGTAGTCGGTGAGGCCGGCTAAGAAGGTGATCCATCTTTCAGGGTGTTCTGGGCCTGCTTTTTTTTGAACGCTATAGGCTAAATCCCCACCAAACACCACAAAGTCTGGTTTTTTTTCTGCGATGGTACGGAGCATTTTAAAATAGATCTCTTTTTCATCATGGTAACAATCGCCCCCTACAATAAAGTGACAAGGCAACTCTGGGCGTGGCATAGAGAACTGGTATTTTTCACCTTCTAGGGAGAAAGAATATTTTTGGCCGGGTGTTAATCCTTTTAGAGAAACTTGATGCAGCGTGGCCGGCAATTGGGGCAGGTTTTTATGCAGGGCCTCGACGGCTTGCTCATTCCACGTTAGTTGGCCGCAATCTGCATTGGTTGTTAGCCACATGACCTCTATGGTTGTGAGGGGGTTATCAACCCACGTCAGATAAACGGCTAAGGGCTTTTCTGCCTGAAGGGAAAAGGCAAAAAGAAGGGAAAGAAAAAATGTTCTCATAAACTGCAGCTTGCAGAGATGAGTAAAAAACTCCAAGAAGCTTTTTTGGTCGCAACGCGTTTGGAGTGCGAAACTCCTGTTTCGCTTTGACTTTC
Source organism: Parachlamydiales bacterium (assembly GCA_963765145.1). Classification (GTDB taxonomy): domain Bacteria; phylum Chlamydiota; class Chlamydiia; order Chlamydiales; family JAJFMK01; genus JAGVKY01. The sequence continues at coordinate 1,146 of CAVXVG010000002.1, read as the reverse complement.
AAAAAGTGAAAGCGAAACAGGAGTTTCGCACGGCCTTGTTGCACAATTAAGTAAAAAAATTTTAGACCCCCTTACAAGGTCTTTTTCTATCCTAATTTATCTTTTTACCCAAACGCCCTTCGGCATTCCTAAACTATTCATTTTATTGATTACTAGGCACTTGCAAAACGCTTCAGTGCGTTGAGTCTCTAATGTGCGTGATTTTAGTTCATCACCCAACATCGTTTTTACTCGAAACATGGAAGTCTCTACTAATGACCTTTTGTAATACTCAACTTCCTCTTTCCAGGGTCGCCTACCAGTATCTCTATCCCCCAGAGCATGTATTCTCGCTATGTCTGTATCTCGATCCTTTACCCATCCTTCTTTGGCTCCCTTAATCCTTGCGTGTCTTGGTGGAGGAATAATGGCTCTGGCCCCTTTTTGATGTATTTTCTCCCTCACTACATTTGGGTCATAAGCACCATCTCCACGCACCGTATCTATTTTCCCTCGGATCTTGTCGAGCATCCTTACTGCTGGCTCTGCCTCTCCAGTACTATGATCTGTTAATTCGCAAACAACTATATCTTGTGTTTCAGCGTCAATCGCAATATGAAATTTTCTCCAAATACGTCGTTTACTTTTGCCGTGAGTCCTAACTTTCCATTCTCCCTCTCCATGCACCTTAAGGCCGGTAGAATCTAAAATAATGTGCCTGGCAGGCCCATTACTTAGGCGTTTAATGCTCTTATGGAGAGTCTTTGCTCTTCGGCAGATTTGTGAATAACAAGGAATTGTTAGAAATAACCTCATTAGCAAGAATATGGATGCGGCAAAACCTTGCAGACTTCTCAATGTTAGGTTGAATCGCTCCCTTAAAACCAACAACATCAGGATGGCGTCATCTGAGTATGTCTCCGGTCTTCCAGCAGATTTTGTATGTTTATGAGACAGCCACTTTCCTAGAGCGTTTTCCTCGATCCAAATAGTTATGCTTCCCCTTTGGATCAGAGCTTTGTTATAATCGGCCCAGTTGCGAATTTGATAGTTTGCGCTAGCTTGCATGAAGTAGTTTCCCTTTTTTTAGTCGAAAACAGATTACTTCATGCATTTTTTTTTGACATGCCTTTTAGCAGCGTGTCAGGGGTATTGTGCAACAACGCC
>CAVXVG010000001.1:0-85349 GCA_963765145.1 Parachlamydiales bacterium | reverse complement strand
CTTGTCCTTGTTGCCTTGGTTCCGTTGTCTTGCTTGGCTGGCTGGCGTGGCTGGCTGGCGTGGCTGGCTGGCGTGGCTGGCTGGCGTGGCTGGCTGGCGTGGCTGGCTGGCGTGGCTGGCTGGCGTGGCTGGCTGGCGTGGCTGGCTGGCGTGGCTGGCTGGCGTGGCTGGCTGGCGTGGCTGGCTGGCGTGGCTGGCTGGCGTGGCTGGCTGGCGTGGCTGGCTGGCGTGGCTGGCTGGTGGCCGGCGTGGCTGGCTGGCGTGGCTGGCTGGCGTGGCTGGCTGGCGTGGCTGGCTGGCGTGGCTGGCGTGGCTGGCTGGCGTGGTACAAATCCTTCAATGACAATAAAAGGAGGAGAGGTTTTCGAGAAGCTTGTGCGTACGGGCATGTCTCGCTGGAATGATAGCCGCATTGCCAAAGCATTGAAGGATGGAAAAATAGATCCAGCTATCCACTTTTTCCGGCAGTTTTTAACAACGGTGAATTTGAATTTAATAAGTTCTTTCACTCCCTCGGAATCTGTTGATGAAGACGATCGCGTTGATCTTCCCTCTTGGTTTTTTGCTAATTTGGATGCTCTGTCAAAAGCTGGACTTAATCCAGACACAAAGCCCATAAAAGTTCCTGGGAAAGTATACCTGGACGTTTTACAGCAGCTTGAGGTTACCTTCAGTTTCAAAGGACTTTAAGCAATCCGGCGATACACATTTTGCTTTTATTATTCCTGAAGCCTCTAACGAAGATAGCGACCTGCTGGGCAAACTCATTGAAAAAGAGTTCATTAGTCAACACCTAGCTGCATGTCTATTTATGGTAGATTTTTCTAACCCCGTTTTCTCAAAAGCTCGAGCACACCTTGTCAGATATATTCCTCAAGCAGTTATTCCAGGGAAGGGGGGCGCGGACTTAGATCTGAAATTTATCGATAATGTTATTAGCTCTCAGCAGCATAAAATCCCAGGAACCCCAGAAAGCGAGCTTTATAACAACTGGGTAGAGGGTAAGTGGCAGGAAGTGTTCTCAAACCGCATCAGCTCATTTTTTGCAGTGATTCTAAGCAAAACGAGTACTTCTGTGGGTTTTGCTGATATCATGAAACTTGCAGCTTCTCGACGTTATCAGTTTTCTCGTATGCCACTCTATGAGTTCGATTTAACGTTTTCTTTCACAAATATTTCCAACTCTCTATTTCCATTAGAGATAACCCCTGAAGGAGTGGTGCAGCAAGTGTCTTAGCAAAGTAGTTATCAATAATTAAATGGTTTGGGCATATTTTATGTCGTATTGAAAAGTTCCTTGTCGAAAATATTGAATGTTGAATAAACTGCCAAAAACACTGAAAATTCATCCAATCTAAGGAGCTATTATGGAAACAACTGAACACAAGGCAAAACATTTGAGCATTCTTGAAGAAGTTATTGCAAAAGCGCAGAAAAAAGTTGATGCGAAGAGCGAAATGACTTTATGCCACTATCTTCCAGCAACAACCGGAGGATATGTTCATCATTTTACTCTTAAAAAGCTGAAAAAGAAATCGCCTCAGGAGCTTGTGCAGATGCTGGAAAAATACATTATAAATACTGATAAACCTCTACAAATTCCCGGAAAAGAAAGAGCTCGTCGGGGTTCACGAAAACTTCATGATAAAATTAGTTTTTCTCAAACGCAATTAAATCAACTTATTGCATTGGCTCGACAAGGTGGAGATAAAGACTTGGTTGCATTGCTTGCCCCCAAACGTCCCCTTGCAGCATGTAAACGTGATCTTATAGCCTCTATTAGGCAGAATCGCTTGGATCAAGAGCTTTGGAATGCCTATGTTGATAGCTTCAACTCGATGCAACCATAAAAAATAGCATAAAGGCGTCGTTTTCATTTTCAAAAGGGCATAAGCAGACGTCTGACATGCCCTTTTTATTCAAAAAAGGCGTTGCGCTTACTTTTTAATGCGATAAACGTTTCTTTTATCTCCGTGTAGATTTTCTATCTTTTTATCTACGGGTTTCAAGTATTCTTCGATGACTTTTGTTGAAGCCATATTGGATGGAAAGGCTGACACCTCAATCTCTTCGAAGGGTTGCCCTTTAATGAGGAATTTAGGATTTGACATGAGTTTATTTCTTAGAAATCCATTCGCAAAAGCATTGATACTTTCTTTACCGTAAGCATTTCCCCAAATAATCGGGAGAAAACAAGTAAATGAGCTGACAAAGTCCTGGATTCTTGTCATCCTCTTCCACGACATTTGAGGTTCTTTTTCAAATCCGCTGGTTAGCTGCGCGCGAACAGTCAACCCAATCGGTTGTAAATATTTTATGCCAACATTTTTAATAATTTAAATTACAAATCAATTTATTTATTAATATGAATAAAATCGATAATTAATATAATCTGATCATTTTGTGCATTGAATAAGGAGTCAAAATGAAACGATTAGCATTGCTTTCGACAGTTCTTACATCTGTGATGTTTGCAGATAATCCTGAGACATCTGCAATCGATCAATTAGCAACACCCCACCATTTTCGTGCGGGCGTTGATTCCTTTTGGGTACATGATCATGCAGATAATTCCTTGCATAAACAGACGTTCGATGGTTTCTTAGCAGGACCAAGAATCGGTTACGAATATTCTATTCCCAATGGGGTCTATTTCAATCTAGAAGGGTTGTATGCCGTAGGGCGTACTAGAAATAGTGAAAAGTGGCGTCCTCAAACCTCTGAACAGTGGAAGGTTGGTTCGCACCAAACAAGCATTTACGCTAATATAGAGAGCCGTCTGGGTCGCATGCTGCAATACCACACCTTCTCTTTAACCCCATTTATTGGAATCGGCGTGTCCTATTTTCACCCGTATGCAAACGTCAATTTCTATACGGATTGGTTTTATACGACAGCGGGGTTCCGAGCTAATCAACAAATCACAAAAAGTTTCGATTTAGGACTCAATGTAAAGTCCAACTTTGCTTTTCACGCAAGGACCCACATAAGATTGGATGCGAAGCATAAGAAATCCTGGAAAGTGAATGATTTTTGGGGTTATGAAGTGGGACTTCCTTTGACATGGCATTTTGGCGAAGAGAACAAATGGGACATCCAATTTCAGCCCTACTATCAGCTTTTTGATGCAAAAGGGCAATTTTTCAACCTGGGCTCGCGCTTAGAATTTATTTTCCGATTTTAGATATAATGGCCTTGCTTATTCCGCGGCACAAGAACCGCTAGAGTACGACACTTTTATCATAAAAATTCGGCCAAGACATTTATAATTTTCCAACACAGTACTACTGCGTTTCATTAATTTTGACAATTGTAGGGTAAAGCTTTTTTAGCTTGATTCTTGCGTCCTCAACTGTGAATCGCCAGTCTATAACATGCCCATCTTTGTTTCTCCCTTCTAGCCAGGCAGAAACCTCTTTTTAACCTCGACTATATCTCCTAGACGCCGGTTTAAACACTGCCTAGAGAGGAGGCTTAACTCGATTTCTGCCATATTTAACCAGCTTCCATGCTTGGGTGTGTAATGAAATTCCAGACGATCTACGATCTTTTTCGCCTCTTTGGGAGGTAGAAGCTCATAAAAAGATGCCCCAGTATGGATATTTAAATTATCGCAAACCAAGAGTATCTTCTTTGCTTCGGGATAATGTTCCTCTACCAACTTTTTTATATGTCTTGCCTAATCCAATCGAGTCCTTCTCTCCGAAAGATCAATGTAACGTTTCCCTGTTAGTGGCTCAAAGCTCAGCAGAACATTGCTAACGCCATTACGCTCATATCCTGTATCAAAGCGCTCGATCTTCCCCCGATGTTTTGAAATAAGTCCTATCTCTCCTTCCTTCAGATAACGCTTCCGTATTCTCTTAGCCTGCCTCAGCGATATCCCCAGTTCTTCACTGGCCTTACCTATGTTTAATACTTTCTTATCAACCTGCCTCATCACACTTAGGCGGTTAGCCTCTTTAATGCTCATCTTTTCGTTCTCCAAAGTTTACCCCCTTCTCGTCAGAGGGTGACATTTTAACTTTGGTGAAGGGGTGACATTACAACATTGGCGCTACATACTCAATTATTCTATTGTATCTAATTGCCCTACGCAGCAAAATCTTTACCAGCAGTCTGAAGGAGATATATCATGGAGCCTTCCAGAGTTTCGTCTAGTGCTTTTCATGCAAAACAAGGTCAATTCAATCCTCTTTCACAAGAACAACTTGAGCAATTAGCAAAAGTTTTAAATATCTCGCAAACCACAAAAACCCCCTTCGACCTTCAGCAGCAAGTTTTTGATTCCCTTCTCAAAACCTTTCGACAAAAAAATTGGGCGATCCTCCAGCAAAACTCTTCTCTCCTCCATCGCTTAACCGACCGTTGGGGCAAAACGCTCCTCATGCAAGCAGCAATTAATTGGGACCAAGAGACCGTACAACAGTTAATCCAATACAAAGTCAGCATCTATGACGTAGACGGAACTGGGAACACAGCTCTGCACCATGCAGCTCGTAGTGGAGCCTTTGAACTGCTCGACCTCCTCTCCCAACATCTTTCCATCCAAACCAAAAATAAGTTAGGTGAAACCCCTTTACATGTAGCTATCATGGCCGGGCAAGACGAGATTGTGCAGTATTTCCTCCGCAAGGGGGCTAGCATCAAAGAAGGATGTCCTCTTCCTAACTCTTCCTACTCTATCTCAGCGCTTCCTCTCAGTGTTAAAGAGGGGGAGCTGGGATGCTTTCATGCGCTCATGGAAGCAAAAGCTGATCTCAAAGAATACACACCAGGCCTTGGAACAATCTTACATATTACCGTCATCTATCGACAGACTGAATTACTTAAAAAACTCTTCAGAATCTACCCCAGCGAAGTTAAAACCCTCCTAGAAATACCTGATGATCAAGGCTTAACACCTTTTAACCTAGCGGCAAGGCACGGGGATACCGACGCCTTAACAATTTTCGAAGAAAACGGAGCTAAGATAGACAGCAAAGATAAAGACGAAAGATATCCCTTACATCATGCCGTCCTAGGACAGCAACACCTTGCCGTTTTATGGCTTGTTTATCTAGGCTGTCGATTAAGGGTTGTTGATCAAAACGGTGATACGCCCCTTTCTCTTGCAAAGAAGATTGTAGAGAGTGATAACACTCATACTTCATACTCCATTCGCAACTATCTTCAAAATGCTCTCGGCCAAGAACAATCAGCCACCTCTTCAGATACTAAGCCATTTCCTCTTGAAAATCTCGTTCTACAGGCAGCTGGAGAATCAGGCCAAATTTACCTCGGCCCTCTAAAATATCTTCAAAATAATGAAGTGCTTAAAAATGTCAAAAGGATTGCAGCTACCTCCTTTAGCTCTGTGATGGGCGCTTTAGTAGCTGTGGGCTACACTGTCGAAAACATTATAGAAATCATGAGTTCACCAGATCTCACTGCTGTATGGAATCACCCCCTTCAAGACAAGCCGCTTGAACAAGCTATAGCAGATCCATCTATTCAGATATTACACCAGCGCTACCTCAGCATAAATAGCAAAATGAGCGCTCGAAAGGTGATACAAAAGCTGGAGGATGCGGAGGGTGTTTGTTCACTTGCAAAGTTTAGAGAAAAAATCGATCAATTAATAGCTGCACAAGTTACCAAGATTACGGGAGCGGACCTAGCTTCTTGTACAAATTTGACGTTTGGTGAACTTGATCTGCTCGTAAAGGCTAATAAGGCTAAAGCCCTTTTCATTGTTGCAACTCAAGCTGAATCCGATACTCAGTCTGTAGTTTTTAGCTCAGAAGATCCAGAGTGGAATGATTTGGTCATCTCTGATGCGATTGTCGCTTCTATGGCTATCCCAGGGGTTTTTAAGCAACATACACTCTATTTCAAGGATAAACAAACGTCTAACCGATATCCGCGCTCCGATAAAGGACAATTTATCGATGGAGGAGTCGCCTGTCATTTTCCCATTAAGCTGTTTGATTCCCCCAAATACCTGCAGTCCAGGTTTGTTCCAGAACCAAAACCAGGAGCTGTTCAGTTCAACCCGAGAACTGTGGGGTTGAAAATAGCGTCATCACAAATCGCGGAAGAGCAGCCTCCTATGACTTTAAAAGAACTCTTAAAAGCCTGTAGCTTGCTCTATTACAAATCATTAGAGTCATTGAAGAGAGAAGAGACTCATAATCGAGTTGTGGAGCTTGAGGATCAATATTTATCAAGCTCACTGGAAAAACCTTATGACAAAGCTGAATCTGTTTTAAAATCAAAACTATTTACTAATGAAAACTATTTACTAAGAGATCTTCTTCAGTTTCAGAACAAAATTTCTCTTCCTCGTCCCTTAGACTCTTTTGTAGGAAGGATAAATCTTTTGAGGGATTTAGAGAACATCTGTCTGACTAAAGCTTGGAAACAAGCGACCATTTGTCCTCTTCCACATGTCTATGGGCTTGCAGGACTTGGCAAGTCGGAGACGAGTATTATGTTTGCCAATCGGCATTTGGACAAATTTTGGCTCGTCTGGTTTATCCGATGTGAAAATTCGTTTTCTTATGATAATAGCTATCGATTTTTAGCTGAGAGATTAAAAATTCCTCTCGATAAAGAAACTTCTGAGCAAATTGTTGAAAAGGTTCATATGAAGCTCGCTAACTCGGAAGAAGAAAAGCCGTGGCTTTTAATCTTGGACAGCGTTGAAACATCCATTTCCATGCCGGAAAGAGGAGGAGTTGTTTTAACGACTTCACAGCATGAGAAAATACACAAAGCAATCCCCGCTCCACTTCCTATAAAGCCTTTTGATTTCGCGGAGACGAAAGAGTATTTCAAAAGTGTTCCCAAGGAAAAACTGGATCAGTTAGAGAAATTGCATGAAGAATTTGGCGGTTGGCCGGTTCTCGTTGCTCAAGCTAGGGTATATATGCAAGATGCTCACTGCAGTGTAACTGAGTATCTTAAGGAGTTACAGTCGATAGACCTATTATTTCAAAGAGAAGAGCACTCGCAGTATCCTCGCTCTTTAGGTCAAGCTTTTGAGATGACATTAAATCGACTAGTCACAAAAAGCAAAGAGGCAGTTGAGCTTCTCTATACATGTGCTTATCTCAATTATCAGGAAATACAGCTAGAGATCTTTAAAAGCTGGATCAAAGACACACCTGTTCGATGGAAAAAAGAGGTGTTAAGACCCTTGGAGGATCTGTCGATTATAAGATTTGATGAGCAAAAGCAGAGTTTTAGTATACAGCACAGACTGTGGCAGGTTTTTCTAAAAAAGAAACTAGAGAAAGAAGTAAAGGCGGAAGAGCAGTTTTTGAAGACAGTAGAGCTTCTATATCAGATAGGGAAAGAGTTTGACCATAAGGAACCGAAGACATGGAATAAAGGAAATATATGTTCCTATCATGTGGAAATTGAGGGAGGATATTGGGATGAGTTAGACCTCCAAAAAAGAAGTTTGTTATTAGATGCGGCAGGAAAGTGGTTTATGACTGTTAAGGGAAATGCCTCTGCAGCGTTGAAATACTTACAAAAAGCGCTTGCAATATGGGAAAAAGCGCTTCCTCATAATTATATTAATTTAGCAACAATTTATGTTAATTTAGCAACAAGTTATAATAATGTAGGTTCATGTTTAATAAATTTAGGAGAGTATAAAGAGGCATTGAAATACTTACAAAAAGCAGTTGCAATATGGGAAAAAGTGCTTCCTCCTGATCATCCTAATTTGGCAGAAAATTATAATAATGTGGGTTCATGTTTAATGGATTTAGGAGAGTATAAAGAGGCATTGAAGTACAACCAAAAAGCTCTTGCAATATTTGAAAAAGTGCTTCCTCCTAATCATCCTAATTTGGCAATAAGTTATGGCAATATAGGTGGGATTTTAAGAGATTTAAGAGAGCATAAAGAGGCATTGAAATACAGGCAAAAAGCTCTTGCAATATGTGAAAAAATGCTTCCTCCTGATCATCCTGATTTAGCAACAAGTTATGATAATATTGGTTCATGTTTAATGGATTTAGGAGAGCATAAAGAGGCGTTGAAATACAGGCAAAAAGCTCTTGCAATAAGGGAAAAAGTGCTTCCTCCTGATCATCCTAATTTGGCAGAAAGTTATAATGGTGTGGGTTTGAGTTTAGGAGATTTAGGAGAGCGTAAAGAGGCGTTGAAATACCAACAAAAAGCACTTGCAATATGTGAAAAAATGCTTCCTCCTAATCATCCTAATTTGGCAACAAGTTATAATAGGGTGGGTGGGAGTTTAAGAGGTTTGGGAGAACATAAAGAGGCGCTGAAATACAACCAAAAAGCGCTTGCTATATGGGAAAAAGTGCTTCCTCCTAATCATCCTAATTTGGCAACAGGTTATAATAATGTGGGTTTGAGTTTAGGAGATTTAGGAGAGCATAAAGAGGCGTTGAAGTACTTACAAAAAGCTCTTGCAATAAGGGAAAAAGCGCTTCCTCCTGATCACCCTAATTTGGCAGAAAGTTATAATAATGTGGGTTCGAGTTTAATGGATTTAGGAGAGCATAAAGAGGCATTGAAATACAGGCAAAAAGCTCTTGCAATAAGGGAAAAAGTGCTTCCTCCTGATCATCCTAATTTGGCAGAAAGTTATAATGGTGTGGGTTCGAGTTTAATGGATTTAGGAGAGCATAAAGAGGCATTGAAATACAACCGAAAAGCGCTTGCTATATGGGAAAAAGTGCTTCCTCCTGATCATCCTGATTTGGTAGCAAGTTATAATAATGTGGGTTTGATTTTAATGGATTTAGGAGAGCATAAAGAGGCGCTGAAATACAACCGAAAAGCGCTTGCTATATGGGAAAAAGTGCTTCCTCCTGATCATCCTAATTTGGCAGCAAGCTATAATAATGTGGGTGCAAGTTTAAGAGGTTTAGGAGAACATAAAGAGGCGCTAAAATATTTACAAAAAGCGCTTATAATCTGTGCAAAAATGCTTCCTCCTGATCATCCTAATTTGGCAGCAAGTTATAATAATGTGGGTTCGAGTTTAGAAGATTTAGGAGAACATAAAGAGGCGCTAAAATATTTACAAAAAGCGCTTGCAATAAAGGAAAAAGTGCTTCCTCCTGATCATCCTAATTTGGCAACAAGTTATAATAGGGTGGGTGCGATTTTAATGGATTTAGGAGAACGTAAAGAGGCGTTAAAATATTTACAAAAAGCCTTGGAAATTTTTAGACAAACTCTCGGAGAGAAACACCCTAATACAATCCAAACCCACCGTAACGTAGAAAGCTGCCGTGTTGCAATCAGTAAACAACTACGCATTCTCATCGCAGATTTAGACTAAGTCTTTGTTCTCCAACGTTTCCTTATTTGTAAGCGTGTAGGGAACCCATATTGACACATTTAAGGCGGGTCAGTAGAGGTTGCCGCTTTTCCCTCATCGGGACTTCCAAAAAAGATCCAGTTCTTTCTCCCTATCGCTAGAGGCCGGATTGCTTTCTCGGCTACATTGTTGTCGAGGCAAGCATGCGGATGCTGGGTATATATGTTTTATGTAGGGAATTAGGCTGCAAAAGTATCCCAGTGCTTCTTTTAGCTTCGATTTCGGCAGGATTTTGCCTTCGGTGTGGAGTGCTCCCCGTTTAAACAGGACCATCTAGTTTGCTCTTAAGACATAAGAGTAAGACTAGGTGTATGACTATTACTAAAGATCAAGTTCACATTATTACGTCGGTGGAACGACGTCGCAGATGGTCGATAGAAGAAAAACGGTCTATCGCTCAAGAGACACACCTTCCAGGGATGTCTGTTTCCCTAATAGCTAGAAAACATGGTATAAATCCTAGCCAACTCTTTACATGGAGAAGGCTTATGGAAGAAGGAGCGTTAGAGGGGATCCGCTCAGAAGAAGGTGTTGTTCCTAAAGGGCGTGTAAGAGAGCTCGAGAGCCGTGTTAGGGAACTTGAGCGCATACTTGGTCGAAAGACCTTAGAAAATGAGATTTTACGAGAGGCAGTTAAACTGGCTCGTGAAAAAAAACTCATCTTGCGGCAGCCCTTGCCCGGAGTGGAAGGTTTAGAATGAGAGCCATAGCCGAGGCATTACAAGTATCGAGATCAAATCTCATCAATAAGCTGAAAGCTCCAAAACCCAGGAGTATAAAAAGGCAAGGTGATGAAAGTCTTCTTGAGAATATCCGAGAGGTAGTCGAAAGAAGGCATACCTATGGCTATAGAAGGGTAACCGTTTTAGTTAATGGCAAACTCAAAAAGTTGGGATGCCGCTCCATAAACCGGAAAAGAGTGTACCGCTTGATGAAACAAAATAACCTTCTGCTTGGAAGGCCCTCTTCAAAACCCAAAAGGCCGCATACGGGAAAAGTGCAGACACTTTTAAGCAACACGAGATGGTGTTCAGATACGTTTACAATCCAGTGTCTGAATGGAGAACAGGTGCATGTGGCCTTCTCGATCGATACCTGCGATCGAGAAGTGATGAGATACATAGCCTCCACGATCGGGATCGATGGAAAAGCGATCCGGGATCTCATGTTAGAAACCGTAGAATACCGGTTAGGAAATCCTGCGGCACAAACTCCCATCCAATAGCTGAGTGACAATGGAAGTTGCTATACAGCGAAGGAAACAGTGTCTTTTGGCAGGCGTTTAGGACTAGATATCCGGACAACGCCAGCCTACAGCCCGGAAAGCAATGGAATGGCAGAAGCGTTCGTAAAAACGTTTAAAAGGGATTACGCCTGGTTTGGGGATCTAAAAGATGCTCGAACAGTGATGGGCCAGCTGCAAAAATGGATGGAAGACTATAATGAAAAAGCCCCTCATAAGGCTTTAAAAATGCTCTCACCAAGAGAGTTTATAAAAGGACAAAAACTAGCAAGCTAGTGGTCCGTTTTTATGGGGTGCACTCCAAGGACCACCTAATCTTGCAATCCTTAAAAGTTATAGCAACATAGCTGATAGCTTAAGCGAAATTTACAATCACCCATCACTTATCGCTGATTTAGATTAAGAAAATGTCTATAAAGCATTTTTTAATAACTTGTTTTTAATTCTGTTGTTGTTAGAGTATTTCCTAAGTTGAGAGGATGTTTTATGGCACCACTCTCGGTTACAAATGTCTCTACTTCTCCTATTAGTCGAGTCTATTTTTCTCAAAATACAAATCGACTTGCGGAAGTCTTAAAAATCTCACGCACTTTTACCAATCTTCTCGACCTTCAACAGCATATTTTTGATTCTCTTCTTAAAACATTTCGGCAAAAGGATTGGACAGTTCTTCACCAAAATTCTACACAGTTAGACCACTTTACAGATCGTTGGGGAAAAACTCTGCTTATGCAAGCTGCGATTGATTGGGATCAAGAAATCGTGCATCAGCTCATTCAATATAAAATCAGTATTCATGACGTAGATGGGGTAGGTAATACAGCTTTACATCATGCCGTACGCAGCGGAGCATTAGAGTTAATAAAATCTCTCACGGAACACCTCTCACTTCAAACTAAAAATAAGTTAGGTCAGACCCCATTCCATGTTGCCATCATCGCTGGACAAAACGAGATTGTACAGTACCTTCTTCGTAAAGGTGCTAATTTCAAAGAAGGGTGTCCTCTTTCTGGTTCTTCCTATTTTATTTCATCCCTTTTTTTAAGTGTTAAAGAAGGACAGTTTGGATGTTTTCATGCCCTGATTGAAGCAAAAGCTGATTTTAAAGAATATACAACAGGTTTTGGAACAATTCTCCATATTGCTGTCATCTACCGGCAGACCGAATTCCTCAAGAAACTTTTCAAGGTCTATCCTAATGAGGCTAAAGCTCTCTTAGAAATACCAGAAGACCAAGGATTAACTCCTTTCAACTTGGCGGCTAGGCATGGAGATACGGATGCTTTAACAATTTTCGAAGAACATGGAGCCATGATTGAAACCAAAGATAAAAGTGAAAGAGGTCCTTTGCACCAGACTGTCTTAGGACAATATCATTTAGCAGTTTTATGGCTAGTTTATCTAGGATGTAGATTGAAAGTCATTGATCAAAACGGCGATACGCCTCTCTCTTTAGCAAAGAAGATAGCAGAGAGGGATAACACTCATACATCATACTCCATTCGTAACTATCTTCAAAATGCTCTCGGTCAAGAACAATTGGGTATCCTTTCAGACACGAAACCTCTTCCCCTTGAAAATCTTGTTCTAAGTGGAGTTGGAAAGACCGTCCAAGTCTATCTCGGCGCTCTGCAGTATCTTCACGATAAAGATGTCTTGAAAGGAATCAAAAGGGTTGCAGCTACTTCATTTAGTTCAATCATCGGCACTTTAATAGCGGTGGGATGTTCTGTCGAGACTATTATAGAAATTATAAGGTCCCAAGAAATGACAGATTTATGGAATCACCCCCTTCAAGATACACTGCTCGAACACGTTACAGATTCTTCCATTAAAGCATTGCATCAATGTTACTCCTACATTAACAAAAAAATAAGCCCTAGGAAGATCATACAAAAACTTGAAGATTTGGATGGTATTTGCTTTCTTGAAAAGCTTAGAGAAAAAATCGATCAATTAATAGCCGCACAAGTTACCAAGCTTACGGGAGCGGACCTAGCTTCTTGTACAAATTTGACGTTTAGTGAACTTGATCTGCTCGTAAAGGCTAGTAAAGCTAAAGCCCTTTTCATTGTTGCAACTCAAGCCGAATCTGATACCGAGTCTGTAATCTTCAGCTCGGAAGATCCCGAGTGGAGTGATTTGGTCATCTCGGATGCAATTGTAGCTTCCATGGCAATCCCAGGTGTTTTTAAGCCGCATGTCCTTCATTTCAAAGACAAACACACATCTACTCGATATCCTCGAGGTGATAAAGGACTGTTTATAGATGGAGGAATTAGTTGCCATTTTCCCATCACATTGTTTGATTCTACAAAATATTTATCACCTCAATTTGTTATTAACCCAAAATCAGGAGTTTTTCAGTTTAATTCGCAGACAGTGGGACTGAAGATAGGTTCTTTAAAAGTCGATGAAAAACAAGCTCCTATAACTTTAAAAGAACTATTAAACACGTGTAGCATGCTTTATTACAAGGCACTAGAGTTGTTGAGAAAGGAAGAGCTTCATAATCGAGTTGTGGAGCTTGAGGATCAATATTTATCAAGCTCACTGGAAAAATCTTATGACAAAGCTGAATCTGTTTTAAAATCAAAACTATTTACTAATGAAAACTATTTACTAAGAGATCTTCTTCAGTTTCAGAACAAAATTTCTCTACCCCGCTCTTTAGATTCGTTTGTTGGAAGAGTGAATTTTTTGAAGGAGTTAAAGCGTATTTGTTTTACAAAAGAGTGGAGGCAAGCCTCTGTTTGCCCTTTCCCACATGTCTATGGTTTTGCAGGGCTTGGTAAATCTGAGACAAGTATAATGTTCGCTAATCAACATTTAGACAAATTTTGGTTTGTCTGGTTTATTCGGTGTGATAATGCATTTTCTTACGATGAAAGCTATCGATTGTTAGCAGAAAGATTGAAAATTCCTCTTGATAAAGAAACCCCTGAGCAAATTGTTGAAAAGGTAAATATGAGGCTAGCTAACTCCCAAGAGGATAAACCTTGGCTATTGATCTTGGATAGTGTTGAAGCACCAGTTCCCATGCCGGAAAGAGGAGGTATTGTTCTAACGACTTCACAGCATGAAAGAATACATAAAGAAGCAACAAGCCCAACCCCATTTCCAATAGAGCCTTTTGATTTTGCGGAGACGAAAGAGTATTTTAATGGAATCCCTCAAGAAAAACTTGATCGATTAGAGAGCTTACATACAGAGTTAGGAGGATGGCCTGTGCTTATTGCTCAAGCTAGAATTTACCTGGAAGATACGCACTGTAGTGTGATCGAATATCTTAAGGAGTTACAATCACTAGATCCGCTATTTAAAAAGGAAGAACATATAAACTATCCTAAATCTTTGGGACAAGCTTTTGAGATGACCTTGAAAAGGTTATCCGCGAAAAGTAAAGAAGCTGTTGAGATGCTCTACACTTGTGCCTATCTCAACAATCAAGAGATACAGCTAGAGCTGTTTAAGGATTGGATCAAAGACAGGCCTGTTCAATGGAAAAAGGATGTTTTATGGCCTTTAAGGGATCTATCGATTATAAGATTTGATGAGCAGAAGCAAAGTTTCAGTATACAACACAAGCTTTGGCAAGAGTTTCTTAGGAAAGTACTAAATAGGCAAGGACGAGCAAAAGAGAAAATTTTTGAGGTTGCCGATATGTTAGATAAAACAGCCCGAGCATTCGATTTTCGAGATCCAAAGACGTGGAATAATGGGAAAATATGTGCTCAGCATGTAGAGATAGATAGAGAAATGTGGATTCATTCTAACTCTGTAAAAGGAAGTCTCTTATTAACACAAACAGGATCTTGGTTAGCGCATGTGAAAGGAAACCTTTTCAAGTCTTTACAGTATTTCAAAAAAGCCTTAGAAATCAGGCTAGAAATTTTAGGAAAAGAACATCTTGACACAGCTATAAGTTATACAGGCGTTGGTCTAGTCTTAAGAGATTTAGGGCGACATCAGGAAGCTTTAGAACACCATAATAATGCGCTTAAAATAAGAAAAAAGCTACTACCAAGAGAACATCATGATATTTATGCAAGCTATAACAATATAGGATTAAGTTTGCGAGATCTAAAGCAGCACCGAAAAGCTTCGAAGAAACTCCAAAAAGCACTTCTTTTCTTTGAAAAATCTTACGGTATAAATAATCAGGAAACACTAATTACATATAATAATTATGGATTAAATTTAAGAGATTTAGGGCAGCATCAAGAAGCCTTAAGCTGTCACGAAAAAACCTTAACGATAAGAAAAAAAGTTCTTGGAGAAAAACATCCAGATACAGCTAAGAGTTATTATAACAAAGCGTTGAGTTTGTATGATTTAGGTCGATATCAAGAGTCTTTAGATTGCGCGAAAGAGTCCTTAACAATTAGAAAAGAAATGTTGGGCGATGAACATCGTGATACTGCTAAAAGCTATCATACTGTTGGAATGTGTTTAAGAGATACAGGTCAACATTATGATGCTTTAGAATACTTACAAAAGGCTTTAGAGATCAGAAAAAAAATCTTAAGTGATGAGCATCCGGATACAGTCCAGACTTTTCACGATATAGTCGGGGTTGTACCGCATGCAATAACCGTTAAACGTTCTCCCATTATTGCTGATTTAGACTAGAGTTCCTTCTTCCAATCCAGCTCTTATTTTACTAATTTCTTGACTAATACTTCTCATAGGAACAGAATGTTTGTCATCTAACTGTAAGGGGTATTTTTATGGAACCTTCTTTGAGATTGAGTCTCCAAAACAATGTAAATTCTTCGGCACTTATAGCTTTTATTCCACAGAGAGCGCCAGACAATAGCCGTGCTGTATCTAGTTTAGCTCAGCAGCTAATACCCAATGAGGTATTCACAGATCCTTTTGATCAACAAGATAAAATATGTAAAGTCGTTCTTGAAAAAATTCAAAAAGGCGATTTAGTCCTCATCAAACAGTATAAAAATGAACTTTCTCAGATTAGAGATCGAAGAGGACGGACACTTCTTATGCAAGCGACTGCTAATTGGCAGCAAGATATCGTAGAACAGCTCGTGCGTCTTGAAATAGGTGTCCATGATGTTGATACAGAAGGAAATACGGCTTTGCATTGTGCTGCCGGAAGCGGGGCCCTGTCTCTTTTAACACTTCTAACTCAAAATCTCAGCATTCAGACACTCAACAGAAATAAACAAACACCCCTACACTCTGCTATTTTAGCGGGTCAATCTCAGGTTGTTGAATTTCTTCTAAAAAAAGGTGCAAATATTAATACGCCCTGCATTTATCTAGAATTTCAAGTATCCGCTTTTCCACTTGCTGTTATGGTTGGTGATGCTGATTGTGTCGACGCTTTAATCAAAAGTGGCCGGTGCAAATTTGATGAAAAAACCCCTGGTCTTGGGAACATCTTGCACATTGCTATTACCTTCCATCAAATAGACCTGATGAAGCATTTATTTAAAAACTACCCTTCACAGTCTAAATCTCTTTTAGAACTTCAAGATGATATGCATCTGACTCCTTTTAATTTAGCGGGGCGCTATGGCGAAATTCAAGCTTTAATTCTTCTTAAAGAACAAGCTGCTAATGTCGAAGCAAGTGACGACCAAGGAAGAAGACCTCTTCATCAAGCCGTTTTGGGAGGACAGCTGGAAGCTTTTCCCTGGCTACTTTTTTTAGGCTGTAAAATCAATAAACTAGACCTTTCAGGTAAAACTGCTCCAGCTTTAGCTAGAGATTTGGCTAACAAAAAACAGGATATATCTATTATTCAATCTATTGCCAATCGATTAGAAAATTATGCTCTTCAAAAAGGAACTTTTGAAAAACCACAGTGGATTGTCACTTCCTACGAAAATCTTGTTTTTCAAGGAGGAGGGCCTAAGGGAATTGCTCATCTGGGAGCTCTTAAATATCTCCAGGAAAAAAATCTTCTTAAAGATATCCGTCGTGTAGCTGGAACATCCGCAGGGGCGATTACAGCTTGTCTTTTAGCTGTAGGGTATGATGTTCCCTTAATTGAAGATATTTTATCCACGACAGATATGGTGAGTTTTTTGGACCATCCTCTGAGCAGTCAAAAACTTGAAACGTTAACAGGCTCAAGCTACAAAGCTATTCAAGCGCTTCATCTAGCGTATAGGGGATTTAAAAAAATTCTCAACCCTCTCCAAATCGTTCAAGATCTCTGGCATTCCACAGGCATCTGTGAGGGAACTACAATTTTAAACTGGCTTGAAGAAAAAATTGCTAAACAGACAGGTATTTCCAACTGTACCTTTAAAGAGTTAAGAGAAGAGCTTGTGAATAAAAATAAAGGAAAACACCTTCATGTTTTCGCTATACGAATAGGAGATAAGAAAGAAATTATTCGATTTAGTTCAGAAGAAGAGCGATGGGATAATTTGATCATTGCCCATGCTATTCGTTGCTCGATGTCCATCCCTGGAGCTTATCAACCTCACGTGCTTCATTATAAAGATCCCCATACCAAAAAAATCTATCCTAGACTTGATTTAGGCTCGTATGTCGATGGAGGAATGCTTTATAACTTTCCAATCGATGCCTTTGATGAAAAGGCTTATCAACAGATGGAATTCTTTTCAGAAAATGATCGACGAGGGATTAAATTCAATCGCCATACTTTAGGTTTTAGTCTTAAGGTGATCACTGATGAAAATCACATAGAAGCACATCCTGTCGAGACTGTTGGAGAACTTTTAAAAAGCTTTGGAGATATTTACTACAACGCTGAGGAACTGATACGTAAGACGAACCCTAACAATGTCGAGAGAATTGTGGAGCTTGATATTCCCAAAGAAGTGGGAACTTTAAGCTTTGGTCTACCTAAAGAAAAACAGCTCAGTTTAGTGCAAGCAGCTTATGCTAAAACCAAAGCTCGCTTAGAAGAAAAGCTTAAACCCATCGATAAGGATTTTTTTTTCAACTCTTAAAACAGCAAGGAATGATCAATCTTCCGTTAGCTCTTGATCATTTCAAAGGGAGAGAGGCTGTTTTAGAAGAGTTGGAAAAGAGCTGTAATTTTGATACCTGGAAGGTAGAAAATCCAACACAAATTTTGCACATTTATGGGCCTACAGGCATAGGTAAAACGGAAACAGCTCTTGTCTTTGCTAATCGAAGATTAGATAAGTTTTCTTTTATTTGGTATATTAAATGTGATGATGAATTTCTGTGCGATGAAAGCTATCGAAGCCTTGCTAGAAGTAAGCGTTCACGGGATTTAGAAGATAGAGGGACGAACATTGGGATCGATACGTCCTGCGTAGATGCTGCTTAAGAACGTTAGAACGCATTTCCCCTGCCGTTTCAGCATCATGTGCGCACTCATGATTCTTTTGATAAACTGGCTCCCTCGGTCACTCCATGTTTGCAGGCAGATTTTTCTCCAGATCACGAGCGGCCTCAAGTCTCTTTGGATATGCGCCAGACACCACTGGTGTCTTCTAAATTGATAAACGGCATATCGGTCGGTTGTAACGGGCGTCTGGAGTTTACGACGTACGATCTTTTTAAAAGCTTTTTTCCCTCGACTGGACAAGATGGAGTAGTAAGCTCCTTGTGCTGTCGACACGATCCAAGCTGTGCGGCGACTAGCCTCTTGTCTCCAGCTTGTCTCATCGATGCATTTGGGTTCTTTGCCTTCGATGACTTTTTCTCGGATTTCTTCCTGCGTTTCTTTTAAGCCGTGGACCATGCGCCCTTCGATGTTGGAGATCGATCCCAGAGAGATTTGCGTGCCTAAAAGAGAACTGAGTAAGCCCTGGGCCTTTCTCTTGCCCATATGGTAAGTCCCGGTGAGCATTGTCACAGCTGCAGATAAGCGGGGACCAAAAGCTGAGGGTTCTATGCCGGACGGCGGCAACGCCGCCTCCCGGCTATTGCAGTCTCGACATACAGCTCTAAAGCATCGGTATTCGGTGACTTCCAGTTTGATGGGAGGGAGTTCTGTTTGTTGGAAGATCCAGGGTTTACCTATGCAAAGGTTGCAAGATCCACAGCGGCTACATGCTTTAGGCTTATGTTCGATAACTTTGTGCGCCACTCTTAAGGGTCTAAAATGGCCTGGATGGCCAACGTTCGCTCCGCCTTTCCTCGGAGGATTTTGGTTTGCCTTCTGATCGGTGGAGGGAGGTTTAGAACTGTTTTTGGAGTTGAGCCCCAGTCGTTCTTCGAGCTCAGCAACTTTTTTCTCAAGCCGCTTGATCGTTTGACTTTGCTCGAAAATAATCCTGCTTTGGTGCTGAACTAAAGCGAATAACTCGTCGTAAGTAGGCTTCGACAATTTCATCGCATGTCAGTTTAACATGAGAAGACATATTCGTGTTTAAAATTTTGATGCGCGCTTTAGCAAGTACCCGTGAACGCGTACCAAAATTTGTCCAACTAAGGAGCCATTATGGAAACAGCAGAACTGAAAGCAAAACACCTTAATGAATTAGAAGGAGTTATTGCAAAAGCGCAGAAAAAAGTTGATGCTAAAAGCGAAATGGCTTTATGCCATTACCTTCCAGCAAGAGCCGGGGGATATGTTCATCATTTTACTCTTAAAAAGTTGAAAAAGAAAGAACCTCACGAGCTTATGCAGATGCTAGAAAAGTACATTATAAATACTGATAAACCTCTGCAGATTCCTGGAAAAGAAAGGGCTCGCCGGAGTTCACGAAAACTTCATGATAAAATCAGTTTTTCTCAAGCGCAATTAAATCAACTTATTACATTGGCTCGACAAGGCGGAGATAAAGCCTTGGTTGCATTGCTTGCCCCTAGACGCCCACTTGCAGTGTGCAAACGTGATCTTATAGCCTCCGTTCGGCAGAATCGCTTAGATCAAGAGCTTTGGAATGCCTATGTTGATAGCCTCAACTCGATGCAACCTGAAATTGCATAAAGGCGTCGCTTCCATTTAAAAGGGGCATTACTAAATGTATGGCATGCCCTTTTTCATTATAGAAAATGTTTCAACTGTTAATGGAAATACAGACCATTTCCATATAGGTAAAGATTTTCAATACTTTAATTTTTCTTTACATAAAATCTTTCGATAACACAAAATTTACTTCATAAAACCTCACATCAGGAGGAATTTATGAGTATTTCTAATGGCTCTTCGTCCTATATAGCCTCTTACGTAACCTTCGATAAAATCATTTACTTTAAGCGAATGGGTAGTGACATTACAGCAGAAGTCCTACCGCTGTCATCTAATGAGAAAACATCCCACGCTGTATCCCCTATAATCTTAGGAAGCTCAAATTATCCAGACTTGAGATTAGAAGTTTCTCCCACCAAAATAAGACGGATACTTAAAAGTGGATGTATACCTGTCTTAAAGGGGAAAGAAATAGTTTTTGTTTCAGGTGGCGGCTATCAAAACATTACAAATAA
The DNA here is from genome assembly GCA_963765145.1 of Parachlamydiales bacterium. Classification (GTDB taxonomy): domain Bacteria; phylum Chlamydiota; class Chlamydiia; order Chlamydiales; family JAJFMK01; genus JAGVKY01. Next base: position 65,349 of record CAVXVG010000001.1, on the reverse strand, counting down.
TAACTATATATCGTTTGATTGTGGAAAACTAGAACAAAACGATGAGCGGTATTCCAAAGATCTAAATAAACTTTTAGATCAGCTCGATAACATTATTAACAAAAAACGTATTGAAGTAGAGGACCAGATAGCTGATTCAATCGACGACCAAGAATCTAAAAACGTCCAGGACCCAGTTACCTTAGAGCTGATGAAAGATCCTGTTGTAACAAACTGTGGTCATACATATGAAAGATCAAGTATTAAAATGCAATCGCCTTGCCCAGGTTGTAGGCAAAAAATAATATCAATTGTCCCTAATTATGACTTCAAACCGTTCATCGAAAGAGCAAGGAGTTGTCGAGTACCTCCTCCATTGAAGAAAAAAAAAATTAGATGAGGAAGAAAAACAAACAAATTTCGATTTGGCAAATATACTTGCTAACAAGGGCAAAAACAAAGCAGCTTTAGAGTGTTACATTGACGCACTTAAATTTACTAATAAAAGTGATGACTACAAGAAAATTTGCCTATTCTTTGATAAGGTTTACCCGTATGAAGCTTCTGTAGCTTATCTTTACCTTGCCAAGCTCCAACTTCAAGAAGGATCCTTGACAGAAGCTGAAGAATCTTTAGCCTTAGCTGCACAGCGAAGTCAGAAAAAAGAAAGCATTGAATCCCTCCAAGTTGCTCTTCGAGAATTCCAAGAAAGATACAAGCATTTAAAGAAGCTAGCAGATTTAGAACGATCTTTGATTGCAGACCCTGCTCAAAAAGAGCTCTATGATCAAGTCGCTCCCTTTTATGATAAAAATCGCCAAATCACTCTCTATCTCGCTGGCTTTTGCACGTTCTATAAATTGGATCCTCAAATTGGGAGGCTGTTTTACGAGAAAGCTCTTCAAATAGATGCAGATAAGCCGTTGATATATCTCACCTATCTAAGCCACCTCGAGAAGGATAATATTGAACGAGACGCACTTTATCAAAATTTAGCCCGTCTTTTTTTTCAAGGGGGCGATGTGGCTAGTTCTCTCGCTTTTCTTAGAAAAGCTTTGCGCGAAAAACGAGATATCGATTTTGTTCAGCGTATTCGAGTTCTATGGTCGCAGAGAGACCAGCAAGCCGAATATTCCTTCCAGCCAATAGAATCTCTGCTAAAAGAAATGAAAGAGAAGCTCAATCATCATCCAGAATTTCTCAAGCTTCAGGTCTTGTTTTATGCCCGACAGGGTAGTGAAAATCTCAAGGGTGTCCTTGAAAAACTCGGAACCATGCTCCGCTTGGAAAAAAATGAGCAAGCACAAAAGATCGATGAGTTCATTCAAGAGTGCTTTAAAAAAGTGGGTGCCCCCCAATTATCAAATCTTACCCCTGAAATGCAAGAACCTCAATCATCTCATCTTTATCCTACGCTCGAAGATACACAGATAGATATTCCCAAAGAGGCGTCTACAACAAAAAAACGCTCTTGGGAGGTGTCACCGATAAATGATCCTGTCATAATAAGAAGACCCGCGCATGCAATTCCACCGGATGCAGCCTCTTTGCCTCCCTCTGATCAGAAACAACCTAAAGTGATTGAATCAATTAAAGTTGCAGATCCTCTATGCCCAAGAGAAAGAGTTTCGACTTTTGAACTTCATTGCGGTCAAATAGAACAGATGTATCCTCCAAGTACTAAACCTACAGCATACCAATGGAAAAGTCTTGACCAAGTTTGTAAGAGTAGAGGCGCTCACCTTGTTACGCAGTTAGATGAGAATGTTTTTGTCGCAGCAGAAAAGGATAAAATTAAGGTTATAGGTAATAATGAGCGTTACAATAGCGAATGGGAAATCCTTAAGGAAGAGCAGAAAGAAAGTCTTGATAATTCATTGAAAATCCAAGCTATTGTTCCATTTTCGCATGATGAATATGCCGTCGTTTTAAGTAATGGAACTATATATGTAGCTGGCTTTTTTGATGACACCTATGTACGTAAACATCATCACAAACGAATCGCCGCAAAAGTCGGAGTAAACGTCGTAATTTCACCTCAAAGTTCAGTGTATGCGGCAGGGTGTGCAGATAACACTATCAAAATTTGGAAAAATCGTCTAAAGATTAGCTGTGAACACGTGTTAGAAGGGCACAAAGCTCCTGTGACCGCGTTGGTCACTTATCTTAAGGATTTTCTTGTAAGTGGAGATCGAAATGGCACGATTATGTGGTGGAATCCATCTGTTGAAAAAACAAAGCCGCTTCATTTCTTCAAGGCTCATCAGGGTGAAGTAAAAACTCTTGTTTCTACCCAAAATGGAATTCTGATCAGTGGGTCTTCAGATGGAACAATTAAATTTTGGAAGCTTACAACCGAAGAATGCTTACTTACTCTTCAAAAGCCCGAAGGTGTTGAAATCGAGAATCTTACTCTTAGCGAGGATGGTATTTTAGTTTGTGCCTTTAGTAATGGAGATATCGAATTCTGGGACCTATCTAACTTTAGTTGTTTTAGCATTTTGAGTGACCCAAACAGAAAAGGTAAGGTTACAGCTCTTTTTTGCCTTAAGAATAGAGGTATTATTGTCTGCTCCGAAGCTGGGGCTAGATTATTAGAACCCAAGCTTCCTTCAACGCTTGATTTGATAAAAGATGTCTTTGGGTCAAATATGCGAATGGAAATAGGAAAAAAAATGGATCCTCGTTTAGTTTCCAAATATTTGCCAAAGTATACCACTGAAACTTTCTGGGAAAAAGCCAGTTTAAAACGTTTGGTAGGCATTTCGACAGAAGAAGAAGCGAGTAGAAAAAAGCTGAGGAGGATAAAATGGTGCACTTGAACTATCCTTGGTTTAAGAAAGAGATTAATTCTAAAATGCTGGAAAATGAAAAGAAATGATAATTATTTGGTAAGTTTCAAATCAAATGTTTATAGAAAATTATAATTACGAGCAAGATTTGAAATGAATTATTTTAATTTCAATATAAATTCTACATTAATTTAGAACTTATATTTTTAGCGTTGGATAAGCGACTACATTATTTATTAAGGCAACTACAAAGGATAGATTTCAAGCACTAAATAGAGACCTATAGGATAGGATTTAGAATCGTCTCATTCCGGCCATTCCTAAGAAAACCATATTCCAATCTCCGTGAATAATTTCTGGACTTATCTGTAGATACCCAAGAAACTCTCGGTATTCTGCGTGAACGCATATTGATGTATCCTTGTATTTTTCTTGACAGCGAGTACGCTTAGCAAATGGATATAGATTTTCTGCTGTTTTAAGATAATGCAGAAATTGACAAATACAAGTTTCTTGTAGAGTAGGAACTTCATAGCTGGGATGTTTTTCGATAAGAACTTTTTGCTCATCAAAGCTTTTATTGGCACTTCCCTGTATTATTTCTTTCGTAAAAAGAAACCAGCCAGATTTTTTAATAGCAAGATCTCCCCACTCTTTGAGGGGTGTTTCTGTGTTATAGCGCTCTGAAATAAAGTCGCCCCACAGACTTTTTTTACGCCGATCGTCAATTTCAACGTTGTTGGGAGACACCTTAAGTATATGTGATATCTTCATAAATTTCTTAAAAATATTCAAAGTTAAGGGTTGGCCATTTACCTTTTCAGGGATCCATATAACCACATGAGTATCTTTGACTTTCACATTAGGATCGCAACTAAAAGGGCAAGGTTTTTCTAGCTCCATCACAAATTCTTTTGGGAGAGAAGGAACCTCACCGATATCTCCAATGAACTGATTCCATAGGGTTTTTCCATAAACCTGATTTTCTAGCTCATTTTTTTGATTTTGCAAGACGGAGTTTTGGACATAAGGATCAGTGTTGAGCCCTTCTAAAGCTTTGCAAGTGGAGCGTAAAGATAAAATACTTGCTCGATCAAGATATTGCGTAATTTTTTTCCATATATCAGGGGGAATAGGAATTTTAAATTTTGTTAGAACCCAATCTAAAGGCTTAATTTTTTTTGAATTGAGAGATAAAAAATTTAAAAGATTTATTTGTTTTAAGGGCCTTGAAGAAATAGATATAATGGTTTCATTAGGTCTTTCGATAGTAGCTTCTAAATCTGCAAAGTAAAAATTATCATCATAAAAGCGATGGTCTTTGGAAGCTCGTTCTTGCCCCATGTCTAAGACGGGTTGGGATGTTTGCTTTGTCGAATCCTCAAGTTTTCGAATATCTGACGTCATTTTTATTTGGCTGCTGGGCAGGAGAGAGACGCTTTCTATTTTCAATAATCGGTCTTTAGAGGCATTAGTCGGCGCATCTAAGGTCTTCTCAGTTGCCTTGTTAATTCTTAAAATCTGATCCGGCCCGTTAGAAACCTCTCTTCCTGAATTGAAAGGTAGAATAGAGATTACCTTGTTTATAAACGACAGAATAGGGTTCATATTATTCCTTTTTTACATTATGAATTTTACACAATAAATATAATTGTTTTATTTATTAATATTAGTATTTATTTTAATAAATGTAAACAATTATTTTATATCACAACTTGTTGATAATTAGCAACTTAGGTTAAATGTCAATAAAAACAAGAGATTGAATATTAAACTATTAGAATAATAAATTGATTATGAAGAGCTTACGTTAAAGCAATAGTAACCCAAACTAGGCCTAAATTGGCCCTGTTTAGGACTGTTAAAATGGCGCGAAACTGGGCAATAAGAAAGCATTTTCCTTTTCCCTCTGAATAAAATTTGCTTCGAAAGGCATTCAAGAATATGGTTTAAATAATCAACCTTGGGAGGTCGCAGTGAGATGGGGCGGTCTCAGTTTTTTCCTTTTTCTTTTTCCCTTACAGTCAATTGCTTGGGAACTTGAATGTCCTTTCGGATGCAATCAGCAAAGGAAAGAAGAAATAAAAGTCGAATTTCGCTCTCTTTTCCAAGTAGAAGGAGATCAGCTATTAACGCTGGAATTTCATAAATTTTCTCCACTAATTCTCACATGCGATATCACTTTGGCAGCCCCAAAGTTTCCGGAATATAGAGTAGAGTGGAGCTTTGATCATCCTATTCCTTATTACAGGGCCAAAAGTTTTGCAGAGGCTCTTCTTAGGGCGACTTCTCACCCTTCTCCGCAATATCCGGATCAGAGAGGCTACGGATGGAAGGAATACGAAATTAAAAATGCTTTAATTTGCGTCAATATATTGCAAAAAATGCGTTCAGATATTTGCGATTTTATGGACAACGAAAGAAAGTGCTTAAATGAAGCTACATTTTGGGCTGATATAGAATTATCTCGTATTGATATGTTCAAAGCAAAAGATCAAACTCATTATCCCTGCTTCGTTGGGCCTTACTTTACAGGGTCAAATCCTTTGACAGCCTTAACCTCTCTTCACCAAAACCTTCTTAAAGAGATTGAAGACAAATCAAGCCAATTTGAGGTCATTGCTGCTTCTTTAACTCCTGTATTAGGAAAGTTTGATGTTTCAGCCAGAAAAATGATTCGTTTATTTGCAGACAGATCCCAACGGTGCATTGAATACCATCAGTGGCGAGGAGCCTATTATGAGAGAGGTCTAGCAAACTTTGTTGAAGGCAACTACTCCAAAGCCAACGATGATATTTCCCAGTTTATTAAGGCTTCTGAAGGATACGAGGATGACGATCTATTGCCTGTGGAAGCGTATCTCACCAAAGGAGTCATCGAATCTGAACTCTGCCTTTATAATGAAGCCATTATGTCTTTAAGCCGGGTGATCGAAGAAGACCCGGCAAATAAAGAAGCTTACTTCGAAAGAGCGGCCGCCTATTTTCAAATAGGACAGTTCGATCTGTCTTTAAAAGATTATCTGGTTTGTAAAGACCAGGCCATCATGGTGCCCAACACTCAAAACTCCGTTGATTTTGCCTTGGGTATGATCAGTGGAGCCAAAAAAGGCATTGCCGCATCAACTGTTGAATTTTTCCCCTCGCTGCTGGCATCTACCAGGGGTCTTGGAAATCTTCTTTGGTCCACCATTAAACATCCTATAGAGACCCCACGGCAGTTGGGAGAAGCAACCGCTGAATTTTTTATGTTTCTCAAAGATTGCGATAAAGCAGAGCTGGCTCAGCTCCTAGTGCCAGAGATGTATGATTTAGTGACGAATTGGGATCGCTTAAGACAGCGGGAGAGGGGAGAGCTGGCAGGCTTTTGCCTAGGGAAATATGGAACTGATATCCTCTTGCCTGTCGCTGTGATAAAAGGTATCAAATATGTCAGCGCTTACCGTAAAATTAAGCAGGCAGAAAAGGCCTGCATTTTACAGACGCTTGCAGAATCTCAAGAAAGCAAAGAAGCTCTCACGGGGGCAGCTGTCAAATGGGATCAAAGGCGAAAGGAATGGTTTGCCAATGTCAAAATTGAACCGGACAAACAAGGGAAGCACATACCTAATCATAGAAATTTCGAGATGGGCAATAGTGAGTGGACTCATCCAGATCCGCAAAGGATTTTGAGTGAAAATGCAGGCAAAGGCCAGAAAGTGAAAGGGATTGCTGGCGAACCTGACTATAGAGAAAGAATTGACTGCGGCGAAGTCATTGGCTATTTTGTAAATGATAAGACAAAAGAAAAAGTGTCAACAACCATGGCTACCATACGCTATAGCAAAAGGGGAGCTCATATTGTTCCAGCAGCACCAAAAGACTAAAAGGTTAATTAATGCCCGATCGAGCTCCTAAAAATGCCAAAAAATATCCATTAGATCGTATCAGTGCCATTCTTTCTATGTGTCGGGCTCTTTGGGGTGAGGTGTCGCCGGCATTGCGCGCTTCCAAAGTTAGCTGGGATGACGAAAACGTGCATCTATTTTTTTATTATGATGGCGAGATTTCGGAGGAAGATCGAGAATCTGCCGAATGCGTTGCGACAGAATTTATTTCCTGCTACCCAGAATACATGTTGCATGTTGACATCATCCGATTGGATTATCCAAAATCGATCCCTCAGAGTGATGAACAGGAATTAATCTACCGTAGACGTGAACCTTAGAGATAAAGGAGTTCATATTGTTCCAGCGCTTCCTTAAAAATAAAACGATGGCCCACAGGGAATAAACTAGATATAAGAAAGGCTATGATAAAGTTATTTGATGTTACTAATCTAAAACAACGGGCAGCTCACGATGCTCTTTCCTTATCAACCACTTTAGGAGAAGTTAATTTGGAAGTCATGGTGAACGGTTCTAAACTTTCCATCACTCCTCCAGCAATTGCGGGAGAAACACCAAAAAAAGCATCCGTATATGGATGGTCATTGAAAGATTTGCAAATAGAGCTTTTAAAGGCTTTTGTTGAGCCCTCTCTTCCCTTTCCAATAAGGGTATCTCGTTGCGTTGCTTTTCTATGGAGGTTCAAAACTTTTTCCAGCCAAGTGGATCTAAAATTTAGTTGCCGCCTGTCTTTTAGAAACGCGAAACTTCAAGGAGATCCTGAGTCAGGCGAAGGCTTAATTTCTCAGAGCTGGGATAGTACAGGTGTCAAACTGAGTATTGGAACCGAAGACGAAGAATATTTGTTATCTCGCTCAGAAAGTCAAAAATGGCTGCCGATACGCCTAGCAAATGAAAAACTTCTTCCACCTGAAATAATCGAATATTTGGAGGATGGAATCTTGGTTACACTGCCTACTTTTTTGAAAAATGAAGAAGGACAGATTCAATTTATCGTAGCTTGGGCAGAACGATCGACATGCCGTCCTACTTCTTCAGAAATAGAGAAGGCTGGCACAAATTGGTTTGCTCATGATGTCCTCAAAGAATCGCCACCGCTCCAAGGCGAAGCTCTTCTATTAAAAAGGCAGAAATATTCGACCTGGTTCGCGGTAGACATATCTTACCAAGAAATATTGAAACTGATTTAATGATAGGAACAAGGAGAAATTTATGGATCAGCCTCAATCCAATGGTGCGTTTTTAAGTGGAATGTTTTCCTCATTAGGGCTTGCGCCTCATCTAGGTTTTCTTCTGTTTTTGTTTTTTGCGAAGATGCAAGCTCCTTTAGAGTTTTTGATCCCGACTTACTTTGCTTCGATTCTTTTAGGTGAATATCTTTTCTGCAAGAAAGTGACTCAAAATATGCCATTTCTTGATTGGCTAAAACATGCTCTTAATCCGCGCCCTCCTGCTGGATATTTTTTATGGGCTTACATATCGGAAATTTTGTTTGATGGCATATTTCTTTTCTTGGCCATCAGATTCAATTGGAATCCTTTGAATTTTTTCCTTGTTCTTCTTGGATGTAAATTTCTTTCGGCCCCCATTCAAGTATTTTTATCGCGCCTTTACCTATCGAAAAATGCAGGATTTGCGTTGGCTGTTTTTACTCAAGTAATATGCCTTTTTATCGGGGATAAAGGTCCAGAGCTCTTCCTATGCGCACTCATTCTCAAGGGAATGCTGTGCAATGCGATCGCAGTTGCAAGGTTCCAATATGCATCAGAAAATTTAACAATCCGCGGTTGATTTCGCTGTCTTGTGGCTTTTCGATGTGTACAATGCGTTATAGGGTAAACCCGGACTTAGGTGAGCCAGATATTGAAAATTTAGAAGCTGCTCTATACCTTTAGAAGGGCTTTCGAACAATTATCTTGTCCCAAAATTTATTTTCTCATATTTTCCCTATATAAGGAGAATCCTACAGGGTTCTCTTAGCAGGGGCCGAATAGTTTCTTGGCCAAAAACATATTTATTGAATGAATTTCAAATCAAAAGCACTCTTTGCTCTAGAAGCTTTTAAAAGTTTAACGCCTGCTCTTTTGCCAATTTTTTTGTCTGATATTTTACTTGTACATATATATTCCAAGGCATTCGGATCGCATCTTTTTTATCTAAAACTTTTAAGTTACGTACTGGCGGAAGCGATTGTTACTTTTTCCGTGGGTCATTTTGCAGATAGATGGAGCAGAAAAAAAACATTGATAGCTGTTCATATTTTGACTTTAGCCATTTTGTTTATAAGCATCTTGATACCCGAACTAATGCCTTTTGGTTTAATTTTATCAAGTATATCTTTTAGTCCTAACCCAGCTTGTAGGGCTGATTTAATAGACAATTATAGATCATCAATAGCGCGCGGCAAATCAAATAATTTCTATAATGCATTAGGTTTGACTGAGGTTAGGCTTATCTCTATTAGTTGGCTCGTACAATATACCCCTTGGATTTTATATCCTTTAATTATTATTTTAAACCCTGCAAGTTTTTTATTAATTTTAACAATTTTAATGGCTTTTAGCTCTATATCTTCTATTTTCTTTTTTAAAGACGCAAGCGACGAGGCACACAGAGCTCAAGTTAAAGACTTGACAACCAATTTCAAAAAACATCCTCATGCTCTTATAGCTTTTTTTTGCGCTCAAATTGTTTTTTGGTCTACCTTTGACAAGATACATAGCCTTGAACAGCAACCACATCTTTTTTTCTTAGTGGGTATTGGTGCATTTGTGGCAACTCTATATTGTTTATCTTACAGGAAAACGCCCCACATTTCTCACATAACTAGCTCATATAGAATGGGATTAATGCTAAGCTTCATAAGTTTTTTATCCATTTTTGCAGATGCAACTGTTCCTGTGGGGTTTCAAGTTATAGCTATTTCTGCAATTGGCGGTTCCTATTTACCATATGTTTATGATATAATCGCTGGCAGAAGTAGGGCAGAACGGAGAAGTACAATGTTGGCAGTAGCGGAAATCACTCAGCTAGTGGCGTCCTTGTTTGGCGTAGCCGTCAGTGTTGCATTAGGTGAAAGAAATTTGTTGTTATTTGCTATGACATCTGTCCTTTTTCTATTTGCGATCTACTACCAATCAAAAGAGGAAGCCTATTAAAGGGAGGAATTTATGACTCAAACAATACTTATTCCCAAAAAACAAAAAATTACCAGCGAAGATACTGCTACTGAAATAAATGATTGCTACGGAGGAAAAAAGTGGGTTAAAGAAATAAATGAGCTTTTCCCAGAATCAGAGTTTGGATGTATCAATTATGGATATTGGGATCGAATCCCCACCACAATTTCTCTTAAAGAGAGGGAAGATAGTCAATTAAATCTATACCGCAAATTACTTGAATTTGCTGGGATTGAAGGAAAATCCAAAGGTAGTAGTTTAGAAATGGGCTGCGGCCGGGGTCATGGAGTACACTTGTTGAGCGAAGAGGGTTTGGACGCTTATGGCGTTGATATGGTTGAAGCTCAAATTCAAAAATGCATAAAGCATTACCCGGAGTTAAGGGACTCTTTCAAGCAGGCAGCAGTAAATAAAACAGGGTTCAAGTCCAGCACGTTTGATTACATTGTCTCTGTGGAAGCAGCGCAGCATTTTCACAGTTTTCTTTCATTTGCAAAAGAAAGTTATCGCTTGCTCAAAGACAAAGGTAAAATTGCAATAACTACCTTCTTTTTTCCTAGTAAAAAGGCTAAGCATAATATACAGGATATAATTCCATCTGATATCTCTGGAACACATCGTGCTATTTCTGTTCAAGAAGCCAAGGATGCTTTGATAGATGCCGGGTTTCAGAATATTAAATTGCTGCCTATAGGAGGAAAGACATTCGAAGGATTTAGCAAGTGGGCTGCCCAAGCTATGAGCCAAAAAAATCACACGCCTAAATGGCTCGAAGCGTATACAAAAAATCTTATTGAATATTACATGATTGTGGGTGAAAAAGTAGTAAACAAAAAGCATTAAAACATATACAAGACAGCAAAAAAACCGGACCAAAATGCAGGAGCATTTTTACCTAGAATAGTAGACGCTCCCCCAATAACGACCCCGACGTTTGGGGTTATGGTATGTTGAATTTCCGGCGCAATAATATATTGCGAAAATGCCCGTACTTTTATAGATGGATGATCGATTGATGTTTTCCCCTTAATTTTTCCTAAGAAATGCCCATTTCTTTGATATTGATAAAAATTCTCGCAGCATAGATTCCATTTTGAAGAAAGAGAACATTCTCCTGTTAAATACGCTACAAAAATCTGCCCAGGCCTAACGTTACCTTTAACGCTGTAGATGCCGGTATAATAATTCAATCCCTTAACTGACACCCGGGCAGGAATCAAATAACCAACATCACCTCTTATACTAAGACAATGTGTTGACCATAATCTGAACAGTTTTTGAAAGGCAAGGTGAATGCCTGTTTGAAAAGCTCCTTGCCCGGTTAAATCCGTTCCTTTTTTTTGTACACTCAACTTCTGATATTTACCTGTGGGGAATGTTTCTTGAAAAAGGATTCTAAAGTCTGGGACCCAGGAATTCTGCTTATCAGTTGAAATTTGGTATCCCATTCGAAATATCCAATCTCGCAGATGTGTAGAACTTGCACCTTGGCTAAAATTACTAACCATTGACCCAATAAGCTCGATCGCGAATCTTTTGGTAAATCCCGCCTGGAAATCAACGTAAGGGCCTATGGACCATATTTTTGGAATGCTCTGTTTTTTCCATTTGTTGTCGTACAGCCCATAAGTCTTTGAAAAGATAAGTACGGGCTCAATTCCAGGATGGTCAGGTTGTACGGTTGTGGGATTTGGAGTAAAAATAGGACCCGTAAACCAATGATCATATTCACCGTTTGGCTCACAGGGATTCTTGCATGTAGGATTGCATTCTATGTTTTGTGAACAAACAAGTAGAGAGCAGTAAACAAAAGTTCTGAGTAGAATGGGAATTCTTATCATATTTAACATTAATTTTACTCTTTGCTACAGCAAAATAATAAGGCAAGAATGGCTAATGCTATTCTCCTTCATTTTTAAAATTTCGCTCAGAGTCTAAATATCTAGTTTTCATGGAAGTTTTCCACGTCCTTTAGCTTTAGAGCCAATTTCTTCCACGCAGATAGCAAAACAGTTGCCAACAAGAGAGCCCCCAACCCAGGGATGATAAGCTTTTGAAGGTCAAATTTAATCTCTTTAATCGCCATTATGAGAGCAGGAATAAGCACCAACCACAAACAAACCATGCTACAAAGGCCGGAAGCAAAGCCCGGCTGTGTGTTGGGCAGTTTTTTGAAGTCGTAGAGCCACTTATTAATCTTTTCCCGGCTCATATACTTCTTATCCTTTTTTGGGTTTCGGCTTTGATAACAGTTGCTATACTGGCCCGCGCGACGACAGTCAGATTTCCAAAAAGCCCTTTGAAGCATAAAATGAACATCATTTGAGTTGCAGGGACAGAAGAAGATAACCCTACCATCCTAAGAAAAGACAACATAGAGGTCTGAGAAGTTTTTGCATCTAATTGAATCTCTCCAGCAGTTATAAGAGCTAGCATTCCCACCCCAGCCGCCAAAATCAATGACTTCTTTTGACTAAAACAATCAGATAAAAACCCCTGGATGGGAGCCGATAACATTTGAGATAGAGTCAGAGCTAAAAAGACCCCAGGGCACGGAAGCGAGGTTTTCAATGCGATGTATATAAGAACAAAATCAGCAAAAGCGTCTATGGCCATTGAGGCCGACGCAATTATAAAATTAGGGTGAGAATAAACCTTTGGTCCAAAACTTGACCTCCAATCTCTGAGATTTTCAATAACATCCATTCTTTTGGAGAAAAGGTTCCAAAAGATCCACTCTCCTACGAATCTAGCTCCAATTGTGAAGGCGGCAAGGGGTAGTATAGCTGTAGGAGAGATTCCATTAAGTAATAGAGTAGTCAGCGCAAGGACATGTGGTAGCCACCCTAATGCCGTTCCAATTCCACTTATTAGCCCAAATGCAGGGGTTGCGATCATCATCTCCTCTCCTTGTCTCTTCCAAACGATTATGAACAAATCATTTTGGATGCTAAACCTTTTTTAGATATCTAGGCAAGATTTCTGCCATTTAAGAGGATTTTTCCATCGTTTTCTTACCTATGAGCCATCAAACTTAGTTCCACTAAACCTATTATGGATCCAAATGAAACCGCTGCGAAGAGCATCCACATAAAAAATCTAGACAAGGACATATTCGTAAAACAACCAACAATCATTGCAATGATAGACATGCCCATTAAAATAACCGCAATCCCTGCTACCAAAGACAGCTTCCAGCCAAGTTCTACGTCTACTAAGAAAGAAATTGCGGCAACAAGGGTAATTCCCAAAGCTAGGAGGAAGGCGATGAAAACGCAGTAGAAAACGGTGGGAATCTTATTTTGTACAGGTCTCTTTTTTGATCGAAAAAACATTGTAGCCATCATCGCAAAGAAAAGCGCAAAAGCAACGCTACTTCCCCAGGTCAGGATAGTAGACTGCCATGGCAGAAGAGTAACATCATCGATAAAATGAACCATGCTTATTTCCCCTAATTCAATTGTACGAACCTTATGACATATCCATCATTCTCTAAGTTTTCCATAACAAAAGGAATCAAATTAACCAACCTTTTGTGTGTTTCTGCTGTTTATGGTCGTAGGAAGTTATACAGCAAGGCGGGGGTATGAAAATCTACTACCAACCTGCCCAGTAGCCATATCGAGATACCAACGATAGCAAGCCCCAAGGCAAATATGCTGGTGTCTATAAGCCTATGGAAATTTCGAAGCTTATCCGAACATATTGTCTTTAAGAAAACAAAAGTAAAAAACACCTGCATAATAAATAAGAATAGTAGGCTTATCCAATTTTTTTGCAAATCGATTATAAAACAAAGACTGACTGTCAACAAAAAGAAGCCGATCATTAGAGCAAAAATAAAAAAAGAGAGAATTCGGCAGATTAGTAATAGATTTTCTTCTGGTTTTTTCATTTTTGTGTATTTTCTTTTGAGTATATGATCGAGACTCAGTTTCATAGATGTCCTATCTAGCTGTGCAACACAACGGCTAATATGTTTTTTTATTTCTTTGGCCGTTTATTCAAAGCACTATCAGGGTGGGTGAAAGCTGTCAAGGGAGCATAGCCCTATGTAGCCCTATGAAGAGAATCAGGCGTGCAAAAGGGCTATGCCCTTACATTCAAAGCCTGGAAACTGTATTAAAAACATAGTAACCAAAGATACCAATCATAATAAGCATGTAGAAGCTTAATAAGCCGAATAGAGACCAAAAAATAAAAGGCTCCTCCTTCTTGGTTTTTAGTACCAGCAACCAGTCTCTGTGGATTGATCTGAATAGAAAAAAATCTTCTCCCATAAGGAGAAGCTTTTCTTTGGGCTTTTTTCGGAAAAAGAGCGAGTATTTTTCATCATATCTTCACAATCCCGTCATATACATTACTGATTATACATTTTAACTGATCTATAACTATTTAATAGGTTTGGTTTTAGGCTTACATTACATGTAGGAAGTGATCTATCAATATTACGATCGTTCCTCCTAACATGAGAGAAGCAAAGCCAATCATTGTTTCCCAGGTGCTACCCTCTGATGTCAAGTCTCTTAAACAACATCGACAAATCTGAAAGGTACCGCCAACGGCTAGAACGAAAGCTAAAATACTCAATAAAACCCAAAGCATCTTTGTCCTCGATTAAGTCGTTTAATTTACCTAATAACAAATTGGAAATTAAATAACAGGGGTAAAAAAGACAGATGCCAAAGCCCGATTGATTGGGGTGGTTTTATTAAAATCACTGTTTTGTTATGTAAACAGAAAAGACCCAACCGCGCAGGAATATGAAAAGTCCAACTCTTCCAGTCTTAGACAACTTTATAGGGTGGAATTCGCTAATCGCTAGAGGGGATTTATCATCCATTCAGATAATGCTCCAAAAAGGTGAGATTTCCCGCAAGGACAAGTTGGGGAAGTATGAGTTATCGCCTCTCCATTTAGCTGCATGGCACAATAAACCTGAGATTTGCCAATTTCTGATCTACCAAAAGATTTCTCCAAGCGTTAGTGAGCCTTTCAGTGGAAAGACACCCCTTCATATCGCTGCCTATCATGGACATCTAGAAACTGCTGAGGTCTTTACAAATTTTGGAAGAAAAGTAGTGGGTCGAAAAACAGGAGATTTTTTGGGTTGTCTTCCTTTGCATTACGCTGCTCTTGGGGAAAAAGAGAAAATGTTATTTTTTCTCATGGGACGGGGTCATAATCCCTCAGAGAGCTTTAGTGTCAGAACCCTCTCTTCTTTAGGAAACGCGCTTGATATTCTGATTCGAAGAGGAAACTATGATCTATGCGATAAAGTTTCCTCCTACGAAGGAATTTCTATTGTTGAAACAAACCCCATTGTCGGAACGACCATATATATCGGATATGACAATGAAAATCCATGGACTCCATTTCACAGTGCCGCTGTCTTAGGCGAGAAAGACATCCTACAGATGTTGCTCCGAAAATTTCCTCATTCATATTGCTTCAGCAAAGAATTTGCGGGATTTTTTGACTACTCACCTGGCGAAGTAGCCCTGCTGGGGGGTCACACAGAAGTGGCCAGGATGCTGGGAGAAACAGGAGCAATAGAAAATCTTCGCAAAGCCTTCGGTCGCTTTCATATCGCCAAAAAGGCACATTCTTATGCCAGAAATCTTCTAAAAGCAATTCTAGAAAAAGATTTTCCCTCGATGGATAGGTTGCTGGAGGAGCATGGAGATAGCATTCTTTTCCAGCCCAACTTCAATACCGATCTTGGGGGTATCTATATGAGGAGTTGGGGTTTGAATGCATTTTCTGTAATATCACGACTTTTTTGTGTTTCGTTTGCTCAGTGGCTGAAAGAAAAGAAAATAGAGATCTCTCCACAAGAATTCCTAGAGAGAGATCAAAAAGAGCGTATCTTTTTCAACTGGGCTATGGTTGATATTAATCCCTATGCCACAGGGTTTTTTGAGAAAGTTTCGGAAGAGATAGCCTCACTCCAGTCGTGACCAAACTCATTACAATCTCCAAGAGAAGCGGGTTTTATCTTTACTCATTCAATGAAGATTAATTTTCGGAAAAGCTCTCAGCCGACTACCCAGTGGAAGAGGGCAAAAGCACCAGCCCAAAAAATCTGGGGGAAAAGAAACTTTCCTAAATATTCATACTTAAGGAATGTTTGTTCTTCGGGAGTCAATTCTTTTACTTCACCCAATCTTTTTTTCGAATAGGCGTATAGTCTATTTAGCACGAAAGAAAAGAGAAGAGCAACTATGCAAAAACCTTGTCCTGCCAGTGAGTAACGATGGACATCAATGTATTTGACGATCATCCCTTTACTTGCGGATATCAGGGCAAAAATTATGGTAGTTGTCCATTGAAAGGAGGCTGCTGTTGCTGCCAATTTGCCAAGGATTCTTTCAATTGATTCTGGGTTATAGTTTTTGACGCTGCCTTCTTGTTCTTTGATTTGTGAGGCCATCCTTTTCCATCTTGCAAATAATATAGTCGCTAGTCCCATGGCACATAGGGAAGGAACAATAAGCTGACGGAGATCAAATTCTGCTCCTTTAATGGCAAGGATAAGAGCTGAAATTAAGACTAGCCAAAGGCACACCATGCTACATAGACTGGATGCCAATAGGGGCTCCCTATTGGGAAGGGTTTTTATCCTGTAAAACCACACATCCAGAACTTCTCTTTTCATTTTCTATCGATTCTCTTTTTCTATACTGAAACAGCTCTTACTTTTTTGAGCAGCACGTTCGATAAGGATTTTCTATCAAGGTCTAAATTGTGAATAATAATTTTTCTTGGGCAGAAAAGCAAGCTTTGATGCAGCAGGATTTTTTGGGAAAGTTTCGGAAGAGATAGCTTCACTCCGACCTTTGTAGCGAATCCAGCTCTAAAGCCTAGCCGTTCACCACTTTTCGATACTTGATGTTCGTTGCGAGACAAATTTCAAAATGGCTTGAAAGAACCGCCTAATACCTGCTATAGCTTTACTGAATTTTCATAAGGAAACGACTTCAGCATTTGGATCAGAATCTCAAAAAAGCACTAAGGTATTTAAAATGAATGAAAAAAAAGCTATTGAAATAGAAAAGAAAGTGAAGCTAGATATTCAACAAATGAAAGAAATTGAGAATAATGGAAAATTCCTTAAGGAATTTTCATTTGTTGATACATACTTTGACACAAAAGATTTTTATCTAACCCTTCAAAACATCTGGCTTAGGAAAAGAGGGGAGCAGTTCGAGCTGAAGGTCGGCGTTAAAAAAAGTAACGGTACCATTGACCGTTACGAAGAAATAACGGATCCTCAACAAATCCTAAGGCAGCTACAACTGGATGATATTCATTCTGGGGATATATCGGAGACCTTCTCCAAAGCTAAAATCCTACCTTTTTGTAGTTTTACAACTGTGAGAAAATGCTATCAATTTGGTGAGATTAAGGTAGATATTGACGAGGCTGAATTTGAAGGTTTAACCTATCGAGTCGCTGAATTCGAATTGATTGTTTCAAGCTCAGATGAAATTCCAGAAGCCGAGAAAAAAATCGGTCTTGTTTTACAAAATATGGGGCTCGATCTAAATACAATAATTCCAGCGAAATTAACTTATTTTTTATATTACAAACGACAACAACACTATAATGCTCTTGTTTCTGGCAATGTTATAAAACCAATCAAGCATTTGCAGGTAAAAGAGTCCGTATAAACGCTATTGTTGAATTATCTGAGGAAAGCATTCTTGCCTAGCGCGAGAGGACGATGAAAGTCTCTTTCAAGAGGTATACCTATTTAGGAATATCAAAGCTCTGCGCTAACTTGCGTCAGACGTGCATTTTCTCGCTCGTCGAGAGGTATTCGCTCTAAAGGGTTCTTGCTAGCAAAAAAGTCCATAAAAGCCTAATTATGCTATCTACATAAGGGTAACGTCTATGCTGCGAGCTTTTCTCTATATTACCATTCTTCTACCGCTTTTTTTATTTGCTCAACAGGGGTTGTCACCATGTGTTTTTGAACTTGAAGGTTTAGCTAGCTAGGAAAGGTATTTATTGAAAAATTAATGACAAAAATTAGAGATATTTACATTCAACATAGGACTGAATTATATAAGAGAAAGACAATAGCAGATTTTCCAGAAACGTCACCCAGGAAAGATATGTCAATCCTGCAAGGATTTAATGTCTGCTTATTATTTTATCTCAATTTATGGCCCCTCACCGAGCCAAAGACAAGGGCGATGAACAAGGAAGAGCAGGAAGCTCATATCCTATTTTTTGTAGATATCTGTGCGGGGCTTAAAAGCTGTGGAGACTGGAACGAAGCTATTTTTCGTATCACAGGCATACCTAAAGAAGAGCAAAAAAAGGAATTGGGACTATCAAGAAAACAGCTTTTATCCTGTACTATTGGGTTTTGTAGGCTTTATAACGAAGCTTTGAAAGGCCTTCTCAGTTTCACTTTAAAGAAAGTACAGGCCATGCAAGAGCATCCAAAGGGTTATCCTCTCGAATGGTCTCTATGGAAGCAGGCGGTCGCGGATAGTTATATAAGACATGCCAAGAGTTGGTTTGACTGGAGTTGCGGGCTTTACTCAAAAGAGTTAGAGAATAAATCACCCTTATTCAATTGATGAGTAGTCTGGATAATTATTCGATGATGGCACCACTTCGTTGTTAATCTAGCCTTTGACGAGCAAGAGGAGCAAAATGACCTCCATTTTCATGGAGCGGGTCGACAAACCAGGCCATAAGCCATTGGGTGGGAGCTAGGTTGATCCCTACGTCTGCGATGATGTTCTTCTTATTGAAATGTCTTTCACCACTATTGACAAAGCCCCACAAATGACTAATTGGACTTAGTTTCTTCCAATAGACATCTTTTTTAAAGGCCGGGGATCCTGCTACACCAACTCGATTAGCCGGGTCATTAAATAGTTGATTGATTATACGGCGATTTTCTGGGGTATCCTCAGGAAATCGCCCCAATGTTATTCCCGTCCGCCAAAAGAAATTGGAGCAGATATATTTACGCCCATTGATAACATCCGAGACCGCACCTTCCCAAATCTGCCATTCTGCTGAGAATTGGTCGGACACTCGTTTCATATTTTCGAGCAAATGGACTGTATATTCGAGCTGAGAGTTGTGTTTTATATTATAAATATTACAAAAGGCGATAACACATTCAAAGCATCTATCTAAAGATATATTATAATCATCTTGCTGTTCGAAAAGTATGTTTGTAACACTTAAAACAGCATCTTGCCATTCAAGATAAGATTCGGCTTCAAAACACACAAGTTCGAAAAAGACATAGTGAACACTCTGTACTTCTTCAGTTTGCGCGCTTAATTGCTCATTAACGAAGGGCCATAATCTCAATAGGAAAATAAGGCAAATATTATATCCTTGCTCAACCGGGATTGTCTGAGTTTTGTTTAGTAATTTATTCATAGTTGCATTAAGCAATATAGCTAAAAATGCAGTCTTTAGCAAGCCGTCATGCGTTTTTCGGGAATTTTTTTAAATATCCCTTTACCTTTTGGATAGAAAGTATGGTATAAATTTTCCTCAAGATTGAAATCCAAATCGGTGACAAATTTCAAGGTGAGGAATAGTCGATGATCTCCTTCAAAAAACAGCTCATTATATGCTCCATTTTGGTTGCTTCATTCATCTATAGCTCTTCAGAACAAGGAAACAGCCCTACATCCAATAAGAAAGCAGAGACAGAATTGCATCCATGCTTTGTGGAGGACGACAGCAATTTAGGCCATATTTTTCGAGATATGAAAGGCCATTTTACCAAAGATACCGCCGAAAATAGAAAATTTATTTTAGAAGCCGCTTCTGATCCTGCCAGTAGAGTTGGAATTAATAAATATGGGGAGCATACGATTGAAGTTTTTCTTAAAATGATGCCCAACGGGTTGCAAGCATGGGCTTATGTTGAGAAGGGTGTTATTACAAATGGAGGGTTTAACCGCTTTCCCATGAAATGGGTTCAAGCAGGGGAAACGGGAGGAAAATTAGTTTCTATTAAATACGGACCTCTTTCGCCTAACATGAGCGAGTTTAAAACTCGCCTTCAATTCAATAGACTCGTCGGTGTTTATAACTCTTACCATCCACTTACCCCCATAACAGATCGAAATGTCACAAAGGGCACTACACAAGGCGTCGAACATCAAACAGGGCTTATTCTTAATCTTTTCGATGCTGAGCCCCAGGTCAATGAGCACTATTTTTTCTTGCCTACACCTGATGAGCTTCTTTTAAAAGAAGAAGAAATCCAGCAGCTACTAGCGGAGCTAGCTACGGGTATCTTTTTCTATGATGCTGTACCCTTTTTCAGCCTGCATTTTACAAGGGATCAGGTCCAGTATCCTATTATCCATCCCGCCTACCAAAACACGTTGGTGGGATATTTTATCTCGATGCTCGATTATCACATGAAAGGATTTATGAACGGGCTCTATTTTGATGAGGCGTTCATCAAAGAATGGGAGAAGAATCCCTTGCTCGAGAAGAGTTTTTTGGTCAGCAGAGCTGTTAATCTTCAGGAATATTGCCAAAAAACATTGGGGTCTTCGTATTCCACATTACCTCAGCTGCGTAAACAATGTGAGAGAGAGTTTAAGGCGTCACTAAAGATGGATTATCCAGCGACGTCGTTTCGTTTAATCGCAAATCAAGAGGAAATAAAGCGTTCCGGTAATCTTTTCATTGTAGGGGGAGCATTTGATATTTATTTTGCCTTGGATTCGATTGAAGAGCAGATTATGGACGATGGACAGCTTACTATAGAAACAAACGCCTGCGAGAGAATGTGCGTCCAAGCTAGGGACCTTATGCCTCGCCTACCTATGTTCAAGAAGCACTTTCAAGCTCTTTCTCTTATCAACTTTTTTACCTATTATTTTAATACACTAAAAGCCCACAACAAGGTTCCTGTTTTAACTCCTCTTTCCTTCTCCAAAAATCCTCAAGGATGCCCTTCTATTTTTCCGCCTTTTCCGATTGATAATTCCGAGAAATTGGAGACGAAAATTCTTTCTTTGTTGGACTCGATGTCCGATGAGGAATACAAAGCGGTTCTATGGTACCTTCGAACAGGTCAATTTGAGGACGAAGCTATCAGGGCGTTTTCCAAGGAGCTTTACCAATTTGCGGCTTCTGAGCTGCCAGAAGGACATTCTTTTTTACGCTCTTTTGATTGGAATAAAGCCTCTTTAAATCTCCTAAAGCTTTGTAAAAACATTGATAATGCCCTTATCAAGAAAATGAGCGCTACGTTGACTGCTCTGGACTTAAAAAGCTCCAATGGCCTTCTAACTAAAGAGCTGGCAGGTCGTTTGATTGCTAAGATTGATAGCTCTATTGAGGCAGCAAAAAAGGACATAGTTAGTCTTGAAAATAAGATGGCGATGCAGGACAAGCCAAGCTTAGAACTATTAACAAAGTTGGCTAATTTGAAAAAGACCGTCGCTAGTCTGGTTAAAGACAGGCAAATGTGGTCTCTCTGGTCGCAAGGATCTCTTGTTCCCGCGCTAGATGGATTTGTAGTTTCTTTGACAACATTTCCCCACGGGGCGAAAGTTTATCAAGAGCTTTATAAGGGAGTACCGCAAATTGCAGGAGGATGGGGTATTTCTCTAGTTAATAAAGAGGCCCATTTAGACCCTGAAGCTGCCCAACTATGGGAGAAATACAATGTAAAGCTAGCTAAAATGCCTCACGGAAAAGGCCTACTAACCTACAGTAGTTGGTGGAACACTGCTGCTTCCGGCATGCTGTTTAAAATTCCTATTGAAGATTTGCCGACTTCCACAGAGGACGATAAACAAATTTCTCTTGCTTACTACCACCCTCTCCCTACTCATCCTATTTTGAATAACGCTCAACTGGAGATTTTTGAAGCATTAGCGATGGAAGATGAAGCCCGTTTTAAAACCTTGGCAAAAAACATCACAGGTTGGAATTTTCAGGATCGCTTAGGAGTCAGCGTACTGCATTACGCGGCTAGCAAAAAGAACCCATCGTTTTTGAAAATGTTGCTGATGGAAGGCGCCAATGTGGAAGAGACCGGTCCTTTAGGATATTCGTCTCTCCATTATGCAGCTCGTTATGGAAGCGTTCCTTGTTTACAGATGCTCATTGAAAAAGCCTTTACGCTCATCAATAGCCCTTCGCAAAACGCTGAAACACCTCTTTATGTCGCAGCGCAAAGTGGGCAATTGTCCTGCGTACAGCTTCTTCTAAAGAACGGCGCCGATCCCAATTTAAAAACAACTATGCATATGACACCGCTCATGTGTGCAGCTTATCAGGGGTTGGAAGAAGTGGCATTAGAGCTGGTCCAAGCTCCGAATATTGATTTGGAAACCACAATGCCGGATGGGAGTACTGTGCTTCATTTAGCAGTAGAATCACAAATGGAAAAGGTAGTGGGTCGTTTATGCGAGCATGGCGCTAACGCTTCCCGGGCTAGGATGGATGGTTATACGCCCGTAGACATGGCTGCTGTTCAAGGTTGGAATGCGGGGGTTAGAACGATACTCACTAAATGTCCTTATGTTGAGCTTAATACCAAATTACTGAGCGCTCATTCTGACAACAAATAGAATGTAATCGACTTGATAGTAATGTATAAAAAGATAAGGTTTCACTCAATGTACAAAGAAAACATAGGGTTCGATTTTTAAGAAGATCCTCTTTTTCTTCATCCTTTCCAAACCGTTAAGGAATCTTTTCCGTTCTGCAATTAACGGTCGCAATAGGGGCTAATAGAGCCATTAGTCTTGATCATTCCTAAAACTCGCCCTTCTCTAATTTTGCAGATCTCTCCTCGAGATGATTTCAATAAAAGAGTCCCGGTGTCGTCGATCCCCTCTAATTTGCCTCTAATGATTATTTTTTCCTTCACAATTGAGCTCGGAGCAAACTCGACTCCAATAATATCCCCTTTAAGCATGAGAAAATAGTCCATTTCATTAGAAAACGGGGAAAAGCCTTGTTCTAAAAGTTTAGAAATAGAGCCACTTAGGGCGGTCCGAAATATCATTTAGAACGCGCTCTTTATCGAATTTTTGGCCCGCTTCTTCAAGCATAGAAGTTGTAGGTAAATGATAAAGTTTGAGTTCTTCTCGGGTCATATTGACGTTGAGATTGATCGTGACTAATAGGCTGAAATAATCTTCAAGCGGA
Organism: Parachlamydiales bacterium; assembly: GCA_963765145.1. GTDB lineage: Bacteria > Chlamydiota > Chlamydiia > Chlamydiales > JAJFMK01 > JAGVKY01. Next base: position 42,342 of record CAVXVG010000001.1, on the reverse strand, counting down.
GAAGGGGTCACCTCACAAAAGCAACTACCAACTTTACTTCCACGACTGAAAATATCATTAGGCCACATTATTCCTGCATCAATTCGAAGATCTCGAAAAATTTCAGCAATGGATAAGGTTGATATTTGAAGCACTTTTGGTAACTCATCTATCTTGCTTTTAGGGAAAAGGGTCACAAATGTTGCATAAAGATTATCAGGAAAAGACGGTGGTAGCTTCACTCCGTCAGCACTGCTGTTTTTTGTTTGGCGATTTGCGGTTACTACAAACCACTTTCCGGGTATTGCAAGCAGCTCACGCGCACAATTTTTTGCAATGATAAGGGTAGATTCAACCTCTTCAAAGTGCATTTGCCTTATAGACGGCTCTTCAGCATTTGTCGGAATGTGAGGTAAAAATAGACACAGGATCAAGGGAAGGCCATAACTGCCCTTAAGAAAATTTCTGAAGCAAAAAAATGAGAATATCGATCGCATGTTAACTCGCTTTTTATGAGTTTTTAGTAGTCTAATTTTTCTAGGCCGAACGCATTCCATAGTATATTGGGGCCAATAGCGCCAAAGATACAGATCTTCCAGAAACTTTGGAAGAACATTAGATTTTTACATTTTTGCTCGTCAAGCACGTTTTTGGAGTGCTCCCAGTTAAATAGAGTCACCGAAGACATAGGAATAAGACTTGGTGTATGACTAGCACTAAAGACAGATTCATCCGATTATGGCGAGGGAGAAGATTGGTCGAAAAGGAGTGTCGAAAGTTACATATGTTCAGATAAAGAGAAAAACCCGAACTTTTTGTAGAAATTTTCATCAAAAATTCGTACGGTGAAGATAGGCAAGTATAAATGCAGGGGAGAAGGCTATTTGAAAACGAAAGGAAAGAGAAACGAAAAAACACATAGTTATTGCCCAACATTTAAAGTTCCTATCTACAGGCGTGGTCCGACGCCCTTTGTTGGATTTACTAAGGCTCAGCAGATGTTTTTTGCTGTTATGCTTGTTCTAGGTTCAATTTATGTGATTTGGGGTCTGTTTTGGAGAACAGCTTAAACAAACGGGGTTTCCCGATTTAGGTAAGAGTACTCATTAATCAGCAATAGTTAGGGGTGTCTCTGTTCATTTTGCATTTCTCTATAGAGCACAGATCTTGAATCGAATTTTAAATATTGACCGGTGAATGCTCAATAGTTTTAATATGCATTCATATGATTGATCTTGGTATTGGGAAAGAGTTCCTATGGTATGGTTCCTTTCGCTATAGGTTGTTCCTTAGGTTTAGGGATAATAACAATTTTTAAAAACAAGCCTAATAGGTGGAACAGTTTCATTTTACCCAGCTTACTCTCATTTTGGCTGCTATTTTGTGCCTTTTGGCAATCCACCTCTCTCCTTCATATGATTATCTTTTGTGGGACCATGCTGATTACGGCGTTTGGAGGATGGGCTGTCAAGCACTGGACTGAACATAAAAAGCCAACTTTTAAAAAATATCATCAGGCCTTACTTGCTATTTGCTTTTTTATATACATTTTGTTTGGGAGCGCTTCTGAAAAAGGTTGGCCTAGTTTCATCTACATGTTTGGCATTGGTATATGCGCGGGAATGCCTTGGGTTCCATTTTTTCAGTATTTATCAAAACATCGAACAACGCTCCACCGAAAAACTTATAATCAATACTTCTGAAGCCATCACACTTTTGCTTATGTAAAAAACTTGACCTTGATTAAAATCGAAAGTAACCTTCCGGGTTATATGGATCAGGAAAAACACCATCGGCTCGTGGAGCAATACAAAGAAAATAGCCGAGCTCTTAGAAAAGTTCCAGAAAAGGGCATTGATTTTAGAAGTTTTTGTCATCGTTATCGTCGGATTCATGAAATTTCAACAGAATACCGCAAGCTTACGGCTTAACATAATTGCGACCTCATTCGTGTTTCTTCTTCTGTTTTGGCATTTTTGGAATTCCGAAAACAACGCACAGCGGATGAAAAATCTGCCGACATTATTCTCGAAGGAGTCAAGATTGAAGGCAAAGCCCTTTTCTACAATTGACGTTTTTTCAGAATGGGCTTCGAGAATTCAATGTCATAGGCGCCCTTCTTCATAGAGCCATCTTGATATTTTACTGGTTTTCTTTTTCAGCATATCTCTCACGCAACTTCTCCACTCGATAGACCCTATGCTTGTGGCGAAGCTACGTTTTTCTCACCCCCATAAGCACTTGGGTTATTAATCTCTATTTAGGCTGGGTATACTATAAGCCATTCAAACCGCTTATTAAGTCTAAAGAAATGGATGAGGAAATCAAGAGATAGTGATTGTTTATTCAATGATTTTATAAATTTATTAACAAATTCTTCCGATTCCATTTTATCTTTTATCATCTCTTTTTCTAAGCCAGACAGATTTGCATTCGTATTAGATGAACTTGAGCACCATCTTCATTATCAAAAATAAGTCGATCATTTTCAAAGCGATAACTATCGAAGTTGGAAATATAGAAATAATCATTGCCAAGGATTCTTCAATGAAACGCTTTGAATGAAGAGCGTACTTTTTTAATTGTTTACTGTTAATTGTTTCATCTATATCGCTTAAAAATAGAGCTTTTATCTGAGAATTTTCAAAATGAGTATTGGAAAAACCTCTTCTCAATTGGCCGAGCCAGGCCTTATTTTTATCGAGATATCCACCAAACTTCTTCGAGGCCTCTTCTAAGCAATCTCTAATTCTGATTAAAAAGTTAAAATCTTTAAACTTTTTCAGATCGGATGCGTCTTTAATAGATAGTTCTTTATCTATCGTTGCCATTATTTGCATCACAGTTTGAGTTCCTTGTCGACCAAATTCCAAACAAGATTTTGTATAATTTAATAAGTGTGCACCATCACCGAATTCTTGAATGGAATAGTCCTCATTTTTAAAAGGAGGGTTTTTTCTATTTTCAACCAAACGAGCAAGCTCTCTTTCAGTTTTCTCGTCCCAAAGAGATGTGGTTTCAGCCGATATTACTTCATGTGTTTTTGCCAAAGACAATAAAAGACCCAAGCAAAATCCCCAGCAAGAAAGTCGATAAGAAGAGCTGTTTTATTCTTCTTTGCATTTTGAACTCCCATTGCTTTTCTCAAATTTTTAAAATCGCATGAAACTATATAGTTATTGTTTTTCTTAAATCAATAAATCTAACGATAAATGCAGTTCTAATATTAAGACAACATGAAAAACTTATTTGGCTATTACTTATATTATAAAGGCAGCATTTTAAAATTTTAATCCAGCCATTCTACACATTAATTTACTTTGCACTTTCCATATATTATTTCGCATTGATAGTTTGTTTGTATTTTGCGATTATGGTTTATTGCTTCGGAGAATAATCATGAAGAAAACGATTTTCTTATTTTCTATGTTGTGGCGCTTTTTTGCTGACGAGCATTTAAATCTCATCATGGATGCGCATTTTTCACCTTATGCAGGAGGTGAAGATATCATCGAAGGATTTCGTCTTGCCGAATGGGCTTTGAAGATAAGAGCGAATCATCCGCAACGCGTCCCTGGTATGAGCGTCTTTTCACACAGGTTGGTTTTTGGGATCCATTAGGAAGATATGCAGCTACAGCTCAACACGAAGTTTTTGGACATGGTTATCGAGTTCGAAGTTTGCATGGGCATGTTTTGAAGTACAAAATCGGAGTCCTTTCCCTATGCACAGGGTGGGGGATATACGATGTTTCAATTTTCTCCCAAATGGACTCCTTTTCAATCACTGGCAATTGATTCCGCAGGAATGGAAGGAGCCTCTATTCTCGCAAATCGCCTTAAACTGCGTTGGCTTCAAGATGAAAACCTTGATCCACGATCAACCGTTCTCTACCTGTCTTCGCAGCATGATTGACGCGGTATGTCCATCATACGAGAGATTCTGTGTATGATGTAGGAGGATGTTAAGCATTATGTCGATCTACTTAACAATGTCTATCCCCACGACCATCTTTCTATCCAATCCCTCAAGCGACAAGCTTGGGTTAATCTTTTAGACCCATTTACGTATCTTTCCATTTACAGTTGGGGAGATTTCATACTCAGCGGCAATGAGAGGGCTGTTCCCATGATTCCCATAGGGGAGTATGGATATCTTCCTGGGTTTTGTCTAGGACTCACTCCTTTTGGTCCCGAGTATTATTTAGAAAATTATCTCCTGAAAGGGAATGAACCTATCTATGCTTATTTGCGATACGGCCGTCATGCAGGACATATCTATCCAGGCATTGGCCTCGAGCATCCTTCTTTGTTATGGCACGGCGAAAAAACAACAGTGGGGGTTCGAGTTGATGGTTGGTATCGACCACATGCGGCCTTCAACGATAAAGAGTATTCCTACAAAAGTCTTAGTGAGAAATGGGAACGGCAAGAGACTTTACCGCCCTCACCCTATGACCCAAAAGTTGGATTGGCCGCATCGATTATGCTTAGAAAACAATTCGGTTCTTCGGGCTCCCTTTTTTGCAGGTTGGAGGAAAAACAAAGCGGCTTCCTTCCCGGCGAATCCTTAGAGGCGGCTGTAACAGTTCGAGGGGGAATAACCATTATGGTAAGGAAAGCTAGAAAAGACGTCTATTTTAGTTTCTTGAAAGTTCTTTGCTTGTTTTCGATTTTGTTGAGTGGCCATTTAAACACAGAAGAAAGGACTGCCGCAACAGCACCTGAGTCGAGTTGGAGTCATTTCAGCAAGTGTCTCTGAATCCAATAAAAAAGAGCTTACGGATGATACACCCACGCGAAACATTTAATCCGCCTATATGACTTTCCTCGAGAAGAAGATTAATCCTGTCTATCTCCAGGACTTGTCTAGGTGAGCCAGGTCCGCTCTTTTCCGAAACCTTTTCAAATCAATAAAAACGGCGTGGTTGAAGGGTTTGAAAAAAATAGGCCCTATATTGTGATACCTTCCTGCGGATTTTTGCCAGGAGAAGGAAATTGATATCTGCATCCGCTCTGTTGACAATTCTACTCATCACAAATTGCGGCTAATACCTCACCCCATGCGCACTAAGAGCCCTAATGGGAAGCTTTGTTGGAAGCGGAGCTTCTTTCCGTTATATCTAACTACTTCCTGATTCATATTAAAGGGTTTAAAAGAGGGGAAGGCTATATATTGAGAGCCGGTCCGGCTCCAAACTCAGTCAAAAGAAAATATCGCATTTGCTATGGCGATGAGATTAACGAAATGGTCACCTTAAGCCTAATTGGCCAAAAAGGGGGAGTTGGAACAGTGGTTATAAGAAATGAAACATGCAGTAGAGAGAGGTGGCGATGAAATTGCGTGGGGAATAGACTTGGCATCTTATCTTATTAGGAAAGCCTACCTGTATCCTGATTAACAGAATAGTTTAAAAAAATAGCCACTGAACCATCCCAAGACGAAAGCTAATAAATAGAGGAAATAGCAAAATTTAGGATGTATAGAGGTGGAATCTAACAACTTCATGTTGGCTCTGAATTTCGATATATAATTCTACGCAGCGAAGATTATTTTTGCTAGATGCGCTTTTGAATTTCCGATAATTTGAGTTGATTCATATCTTCGATCGTCTCACAATTCGATGGCTCATTATAAGGCCTCTAATGAGGCCGATTTTTCAAACCAAGCTGAAAATAAGTTATAATGTTTTGGAAAATTAGAAAAAAATCAGTTCCTGAGATAAATTATGTTGAAAAACTTATTTTTTAACGAGTCAGAATTAATCACAGATCAACGCTTGCATGACATTTGTGCTAAGTATGGAGTGAGAATAACACCCAAGATACGAGTCGCTGACGTCTTTCAAATTGACAATAGCAATTCAAGGTTAAAATCATACGGGCTGCAAGCCCATTTTGATTTTGTTATATGGAGTTCAAAAGGCAATCCTCTTTACGCTCCTTTATTCGCTGTTGAGTTTGATGGACCTAGTCATAATGAAAAAAGGCAATCTATGAATGATGCAAAGAAAAATGATCTTTGCGAACAATTTCATTTGCCTTTGTTAAGAATCGACAAGGTTTATTTAGAAAAAAATCTTGGTTTATTAGATCTGCTTGGCTGGTGCATTCATGTCTGGTTTTTTCAAAAAGATTTTTTGGATGCACAAGAGAAAGGCCTTATACCAGAAGACGAGCCTTTTGATCCCATGAATGTCATAATTGATCCTGATCTTCCTGGCAAGTTTCCTTATTGGCTTTCACGAATTCCTCGTATTGAAATGCTTAATCTATGCAATAAACGGAAATGTTTATCTTCTATTCCTTCTGAGTTGATAGGAATAAATAACAATAATCATTATCGAGGCATTGCATGGATGAAAATATACGATACTGTCGGCATTTGTGTGTCTATTAAATTGAAAGCTAATCGTTTTCCTTTAAATAGAGAGATAGTCTCGGAAATTCTTTGTATTAAGATTTACAACAGACTGCTAGAAGTTTTAAATGAGGGGAAAATTGGAGATTCTTTAGAAAAAATAGAAAATGCAATTAATCAATTCAAAAATGAATGCACAGTTTTAGATTCACATTTAATCGAAAGTAAGCCTATTTAGAAAACGCACGGATAGTTTACTTCTCTATGAGACGAGTTGAATTTTCTCGCTCGCATTATTTTCTCTAGAAGATTTATCGTAAGCATGCACCATTGCTGAATTGGCATGTCCTGTAATTTTCATGATATCACTATCAGCGAATCCCTGTTCTTTTAAATAAGTAACAGTTGAAGCCCTTAGAACATGCGGAGTGATTTTGAAGGAGAGCCCTGCTTGATTGCCTGCTTTGGCAAACACAACGGCAAGCCATCTTAAGTCAATAGGCTTTCCGAAGCGTGATAGAAAAACATGCCCTTCTTTTCGCTCTCCAATATAGACGCGTAATTTTTCCATAACGCTTGCCGGGTAAGTAATCACTGTTTCTTTTTTAAGACCCTTGGTTTTGGATTGACCAAAGACAATCTTTCTTCTGTCAAAATCAATCTGTTCGATCTTCAACGAGAGCACTTCGTTCACACGCTTTCCACCCTGAAGGATAACTTTAGCTATTAAGCATTCCCGAGGGCTAAGCTCCTCTAAAGCTTCGAAAAATTTTAGCCATTGGGCTTGGGTCATTGCTTCCGTTTGTACTTTTTCATACACCCTAAAGAAGGTTTTAGCTCCACTTTCTTTATTGGGGATTGCTCTAGAAATCATTCCCTGGGTTCGTCGGCTTAAGAAACGGGTGAAGGAGATATAGCAGGCAGCTCGTGCCTGCCGACTGCATTCAGACCATTCCGGCACCAGTTTGATCCGATCGATAATAACATCATGGTTAACAAGGGCGAAAGCCTGCAAATTCATCGTAGGCTCGATAAGATTTAGTATCACCAACTTTCTCATGCCTGATTGATAATTGAGTTGGGTTTTAGGACTGAGCGTCGATAACCACTGAAGAACTGCTTCTTCGACGCTTGTCTTATCTAGCTGGTCCCAAATCAGGTCGTCGCGTAGCTTTTTGGCTTTTTCAAAGCTTTCAATTTTTTGCGCACCGAACACGTTGATGCTAGACGGCGTTAAACCCGCCTTTTCACTTTCCATATCCTTATAAGTAGCAATATAAGGATATAGAATGCAAGGAAAATTTTGCATATAAGTTAAAAGATTATCAGACGTTTGATGGTTTGTTTAAGATTTACTTTGACATCGTTGCCACTTGAAAGTAAAATCAACACCCAAAAGTTGAAATTTTCTTTTTAGGAGAAAAAGTATGGCAACCAATAGCCTTTCCTTGGCACCCCAGATAATTTCACAATCATCGCACCCTCAAGTGTATCAGAAAATGCCTCGAAAGGAAATTTACCAGAAAATTGATGATATTATCTGTCGAATTGTGACCTCTAAAGGCAAAGCAACAGGTTTTCTAATAGGCAAGAATCTTATATGCGTACCATTTCATGTTGTTGAATTACAGAAAATTAGAGAAATAAACGAAAAAACAAATGAATTCCAAGCTAAAATGATTCATTGTATATACCAAGGCGTTCAATATGAGGCAGAATGGCATACCGCTAATATGCAGACAGCTTTTGATCTGGATTGCGCTATTTTTAAGATCGTGGATAATGATTTTTCATCTGTAGCTAGCTTACCTATTTTTACTAATGATATGGAGCCTGGTGAAAAAGTTTACTTCGGAGGGTTTCCCCTTACGCAAGAAAATCCAACATTCCACGCAGGGATAATTTCTTCTGTATCCTCCAAAGATGAAGTTTCGTATTTTATCATCGATGGAACGGTAGTTCCAGGCAACTCAGGTGGCCCTATTTTTGTAGTTCATGAAAATATCTTAAAATTGGCAGGTATTGTGACATATCAAATCGCCGATTTTAGTCCCGAAGATCAAAAAACTATTGCCATTATGAGAGCTCTAAAAACACAGCGACAAATCACTCCTGCTAACAATACAAGTGGAATGTCCATTGGGCCCCATGGCTTCACTTCTCCAGTTGAGATTCATACACCCCAAGGTCGTGAAACTGTTATGGTCAACGATAGAGATACGATATGCATGGCTTTAGACTTAATTCAACGAAACTTGTCTACCGGAATTGGAAAAGCCTTACACGTACGGCATCTAAAAGATGTTTGCGATGGAAGAATGGTTTCAATCGAAGGATTTTCATCCAATGCGTTCCCTGTTATGAAGGGAGAACGATTGCCTGGAATGTTGGCTCAAGATCTTGTTTACAGAGATTGGTATCATAGGCAGGTAAAAGGGCAAAGTATCTGTGCTCAAATCATCGGGCGTCAGCTGAGTGCAGCAGATAATATCACTGCAGAGGAAGAGAGGACGCTTTGGAAGTTTTACCAGGCTAATCCTCCTTATAACGGTTTTATGCCATTGAATCCAGAAGAAGATTTTAAAAAACTAAAAAGTAAAATCAACTCTGCTACTACTAAGGGATTGAAAAACAGTAAAGCCATATGGGCAAAGCGATTACAAGAACTAGAAAATCAACTGCCCAATTTAAAAACAGAATTTCAGAATTTATATAAAATCCTAGGGTAAATCCTCTACGGTTTCCTCATTTTCGCTATTTTCAATATAGACCAAAAATTAACGTGTCATATGTAGCAAGAAAGCTCTGGGTAAATGCTAACTTTCTGTTGTTAAGCGCGCGCGGAGCTGATTCTCCAGAGCTTCCTTAAAGTTTAGAGTCATTCTCTGTAGAGATCATAATATTTTTGAGCTTCACTACAAGATTATCACAAAAGAAATTCGTTTGCCCTTCAACAGCGATCTCAATAAGATTTGCATAAGCAGGATCCGAATACTCTTCTACAAGTTTTTTTCTAAAATCATTGAGAGCCTTCCTAGAGAGAAAAATTGCCTTAGCATCTTCTCTATTAGCAGAAAGATGTCTTTGGGCACATTCATGTGCTTTTGCTTCCGCTTGATTGATAATTTGTTCTTTAAATTTGAAAGCCTGGATCCTAAAAGCTTGAGAATCTATGTTAAGAGCAGGTGAATTCATATTTTAATCCTTTTTTTTCGCAATTGGTTGCTTTTCATGCGGCGATCCTAAATATATCACTGAAGAGAGTTCTGTTAAATATGGAACATCATCATAAATTAATTCTTTCAACACGATACTTGCTAACTCGTCTTCTTTGATAGTCAAAATATACCCTTGGTTTTTAATAGCAGAAATCATAGCCTCAGTAAGTTTTTGAAATTTAAAAGGATTGGTTAGGGCACCTAGAAATTCGCCCGTTGGTATTGGCACTAAACGAAAAGGGATTTTTTTTCGATTTAAATTAAATTCGGAAATTAATTTCATTTCTTCAGCATTTAATTTTGGATATGAAATATTTGAAGAACAAAGACCTGTTGAATTACCCTCTTGGAAACTTTCAAGATCGATAGGAACTATTTCAGGGTTAGAACTATCTAAGCCTTTAAAAATAACGTTGTCACCATGCAAGTCGCTTAACTGGATAGCAGTAGCAATAGATTCTAATCTTTTAAGTTTTTCTCTTAAATATTTTTGATGGTTCTCGCTAGTAATATTTCTATCTATGTAAGTTTGTACATCGATTTTTTCTGATTTTCCATCAATGAATTCCCAAAGACTGCAATCTTCAACACCTTCTAAACGGCCAATTTTATAAACCGGCAAAGACACATTAAGAGATTTATGCTCGATTTTATTCAAATTGAAAAATAATTCTATTACAGCTAAATCAACCTCCGCATTACGAGGTTTATAATAAATTGTAAGAAATGAATTTTCTTTATAAATAAAAATAATTTTACAGGCCATTTTCCCTAGATTATGTGTTTCCAAATTCGAAGGATGAATTTTGAAACTAACGTGTGAACCATTTATAGATTTCGAATCGCCTTGATAGAAAATCTCGATAATTTTTTGCTTATTTTTTTCGATTATTCTGCTTACTTCGCTAATATAAAATTGACTGTTAACACACTTGTTTAAAATTTGCTCTTGATAAGCAACTAATGTTGTATCGCGGTATTTTTCTTCTATCTGATCTAGTTTATATAATGGAGAGAACATATCTGATTCCAGCGAAAGAACCTTATAAGATTCTAAAAAAGAGCTAATCTTTTTTTTCATCAGAGTAGTGGCTGATTTTGATTTGGAAGAGAGGTCTTTTTCCTGCTCGTCTAGAGGCTCTTTTTTCTTATTGAGGTCTTGAATTTCTTTTTTATGTTTAGAAATATGCTCTTCATTTTTTTCGCTTTCAAGAAGATCTTCTAGATCACCAATATATGCATCAATTTCTATTAATTCCTGTTCAATTTTATTAATAGAGTCTGTAATTTCAGCATATTGCTTAGCAAACGGTAATAAAGTTGATAGATCATCAGCAAAATGTTCGATTATTTTTTGAGTATTTGGATCTAACTGGCTCAATTTTTTTTGTCTTTCAAACTTGCATTGGTCGATCATAGAGGTTACAGAAATTAACAATGCATCTTTAGATGTACTTATAACGTTTTTTTCTATTATATTGGATGTGTTTATTGGTGTTGCTGCTAGAGATTTAAGGGTGTCTTGCGAAACAGTTTGAGTTTTTTTGTCCTCAACCTTGAGTCTTTTCTTTTCGGGGGAGTTTTCAGAAAAGCTTCCACTTCGTTTTTTTTGCGTAGGATCGACCATTGGTTTCTTCCCCTTCTTTTTAAGAAGATACATTTGTCATATAAAAATCACTTCTTCTATTTTTATTCAATTTAATGTGATTACAAAAGCGACTAATTTGAACTCAAAAACCATTTTATTGGACAGCTGAGATCTATTTCTATATCAGGCAAACGATTTCTCTCTTAGTTGTTTCTATTGTTTTCCCAGCTTAGGAGGATATTTACCTATATATTAAAGCGCCCTGCTAAGTATATCAAGAAAAACCCGTTTGGCTCCAGGGCCAATGATAGCTTTAAATTCCGGCTGATAGCCTGATGAATAACATTATCAGGCAATCAAATGCAACAAAAATTTAATTTTGCTGCTTTTAGCTTATCGGATGTACTTTAACTGCAGCAGGCAACCGTCAAGAGTTCTCAGTCATTTGTCTGACCAAAATATGCTTAAAATTCGAAGAAAAATAATAAACTTCATTAAAGGCTCTATAATGAGCTTTTGATCAATGAGACGAGGATAGACATGGATTTGTTTGAAATCGACCAAAATAAAAATGGCCTTTGAGTTTCAATATTCTTGCGATTTCGTTTGGACTCTTCTCTTCGGTTGAGAGATTGTGACAAAGGATCAAACGGAGCAAGAGCTGTCCTCGATCTGACACAAATGGCACCTCAAGCCGTCATTGTCAAAGGAGGATATTTGACAGGCGGGTATTCATTTAAATTGGACAGGGTAATGGACCAGTTCACCATTTTGATGGATTATTTTGAGCCGGTTGACGGTGTTTAACTTTGGCTTGACAATTTCTAGACAAGAAAAGTATTCTCCTTAGCCAGCTCTATTCAAAAACACGATCGCTAATACGTTCGCTTGAAAATCTATATCAAGCGTCTTAATCCTCAACCTCCCACAGACTATAGGCTGGATCATTATTTTGATAATTACTCTAAGGAGGTTTTGATGAAACCAATTATCCCAAGTGTTTCTACTCAGATGTGGGAAGATCTTTACGATGAAGCTTCCATGTATCAAAAATTCGCCCCTTGGACTGTATTAGATGAAAATCACATTTTTGCTGTGCAAGACCCTATTTCTGAAAAGCTTGTATATTGCAGTGTTTTGGGCGCGATAGGAGAGTTTTATGGTCTTCTAGCCTACAGAGGACAATCTGACCACGAGATGCATTGGAAAATAAAAAGCAGCCTCATGAGCTCAAATAACGCTAATATTCGCTCTACGTATAACGCACTTGTATTGGAGTTTTGTCATATAGAAGAGCTCGATAAAGAAGATCGCACGATACTCAAAAGGATTGGCTTTGGGTCAAAAGAGCGGCATCGATATGCCCAATTTAGAAGTTACGTACCAGGATATCAAAGCTGGTACTTAAATGAAGAAGAAGTAAAGTCTTTCATTTTTGTATTGCAAGCAGCAATCGAACACATTAAAAAAAGTAAAGAAAATCCTCTTTTTCTTAAGCCTTCTAGAGCCGGAGAATATTTACTTTATTTACCGCAAGTAGATACTCCAAGCTCAAGCTGGAGTACAACATGGAATATTCCTGAAAAACTTCCTCAAGAAGAAGAAATATGTTGGGTTAGCCAAGAAAAAATCCAATCGCTCCAAGCAAAACAACAAGATAAAGATATGGCTTGGGAAGTAAGCATCTTCACAGGACCAGCTACCATCCATGACCGAGAACGTCCATATTGGCTGCAAGCCGCTCTCATCGTCGATAGAAATTCTCAAATGATCATGGGGATAGATATTATTAAACCCGAAGATGGAGCAGTTGCAATTTTAACCGAAAGGCTTATCTTTTCGTTAGAGAAAAGCCATTATTTACCGTCATATATTCTATTCGATAATCTGGAACTCTGCGATTTCTTTAGTTCTATTTTGAGTTTATTGCACATCCAGACAATTGTAATAACCGACATGACAACTACTCACAATGTGCAACATTTTCTTAAGGAAAAGATAGCTGAACCCTCATTTTTGATGGAATTATCACGTGCCTAGGCAATGGATTTCTCTCACAAGTTATTCAACACCCCCTAAGAAGGGTTATAATTAGCATAATAAGGATATGGGTGTCAAGGTAAATTTTAAACAAAACATGAGGATTATCAGATGTTGATTGGGCTATTTAAGATTTACTTTGACATCACTCTTGCTTGAAAGTAAAATTACTTTCCAAAAAGCGGTGTTTTCTTTTTAGGAGGAAAACTAGTGTAACTAATAGCCTTTCTCTATTGTCGTAGCTCAAAACCGTTAAAGAAGGAACATATTTATGGATTTTAGCTCGGTGCAAAATACCCCAAGGTGGATTCAGTCAATTTCTCATGATCCCCAAATAGTTCCAGATGTGCTGAAAAAAGAATTTTCTGTTTTTTCGGGAGAAAGACAATACGGCGACAGAACAACAGATAGCCAGCCTTGTCACCGGACTTAAAAGCGCTTCATTACGACAAAAAATTCTTCGCAACCTTTTTCAAGCGCTTCCAAGAGCAATCCAAAAGAGAGTGATAAACATTATTAAAGAAGAGCCTTCTTCGTTTCCCGAAGAAACACGCGCCTCTTTCATGTTAAGCAATTGTCAAGCTAAACGTTTAAGCGCGCAGCAGACTGTTGAACAACTTGCAAGGGTAAAAATTTCCAGTCCGAAAACTATTTACAAAATAGCCAAGACTCTTTTACAGGGTAGTACCGAAGAAACATGTGAAAATGCATCTTTTTACCGATTAGATGAAATGGATACCCTTCTCAAAAAGCGATTAGCTCATACTGCTTTGTACTTGGATTCTAATGCTTTTTTGCCGAATAGAAATGAATTTAATTTATCGAGCGATGATTTAAGCTTGGAATTTTTTCTACTCGCCTTAACGCGGTCAACAGACACCATTACGCTTTTATGGTCGGATGACTGGTTTCAGGATAGTTTAGAGCAAATTCCGGATTCATTTCTCGAAAGGATCTATGAAAGGTTTGGTTTTGGAACGCAAGAAGTTCAATCAGCTTTCAAGGAAATAGCAAACTACAATCAGATTTTAAAAGATGCCCAAGGCCTATGGGAAAGCTATAAAAAATCCTATAACAAAGAAGCAGGATTTATAGAGGATTTGAAAGAAAGAAATAATAGTTTTTTCATGATTCTGTACCATCTTTTTAACTTCGACAGGAAAGTGCATTGGCAAGTTCTGCCTGATGAAAACAAAGCCCTTGAAGACGATTTAAGAAAGGCAATAACGAACATAAGAGATTATTCGGAGGCCCAGATATTCTGTCTTCTGGCACGACAGCCTCCTCAGTGGCAATTGTACGGTATGGGGCTCCGGGATAACGATCTCTCATTGAGACATCTTTCTGATAGAGAGCAATATTCCTGTGGTGTTGTTTTCCTTTATCTAATATGTCTTCTCAGACAAAAGCAAGTTGGTTTAGAAGACCTGCAAGAAGACAAGCCAATCTATCTATTATTGCAAGAAGTAGCCAACTTTCCCGATGTTTTTACTCGCTTTACGATTGCAGCGATTACTTTTGAACTCCTTCGGAGGAACATAGGAATCAATCAACAACTTTCTCATTTGCAGGAGAGTGGCAGACATCGCTACCTTAAATCTGTGATAGAAGCGGGATGGTTATGCATGTTTAAGGCGGAGGATGGCACTATCCGTTCCTTCTTTCGCAGTGATTCACATATTAAAGAAAAGGCTCGCGTTTTAGTTGAACTGTTATTTTCTGTTAAAAGTGATCAAGCAAAGCAAAAATCTATTTTGGAATCACTTAAATCTAAAGATTGGCAGAAAGAAAAGGAACTCCGAGACCTGTCTGCTTGCCTAGCAATGGGCTTGGATAAGCAGCTCGTCAGTTCAACTTCTCCTTCTATGGTGCTTTCGGCTGCCTTTAAATCTTCCTTGCAAAACTTAGCCAAAATTTACAGGCTGGATTCGAATGGCCTACTTGAATCTATTCCCGAAAGCATTCGACAAGATGTGGGATACTACGCTCAGGCGATTGAAAAACTGCCTGAAAATGACAAGTTGCGCATGATTCCGACCCTATTTGATTTCCTGGAGCAGGTGTCCAAAGGGACAATGCAAGCAACACGTTATCAACACTCCGAAATCCAAACTTTGCTTAGCAAACTTGATTCAAAAAAATGGATAGATGGAGATTCAATAACTATCGAAAATCTGGAACACCAATTTCGGCAGTTTCAATACAAGTACAAAAAACAAGAGCTACAAGAGTCAACTCAATTAATAGATCGAAAACAGAACTATATTGAACTTCTCAAGCTAATTGAACCTAACCTACCCCTTCCGCAGGACCAATTTTGGCATCTTGCACAGCTAGCTTCAGAGGGTAAAGCATCTCTTAAGCAAGATATAGAGGCGTTAAAAGAATTGAATAAACACCTTGGAAAACACCATGCCAATAAGCTTATCACCAACTGGAGGCGCGGTTTAGAAAATATCGTCGAGATACAAGAAGAGATACAAAATTTCATGAATTGCTCAATCGTGCGCAGTGGAGATCCGGAATTATTATTTCGTCTCGGCACTCTATCCCAAAACTCCTGCCAGAAGGTAACAGGAGATCCTGCAAAAAACAAATGCTTGCTTGCCTATCCTTGCGATGGCAAAAATCAGGTTATTTATGCTATCTCAAAAGGCGAAATGCAACAGAGAGCCATTATACGATTCTACCGTCTTTGTGATAAGAGCGGCAGGTTCGTAGGTCCTGCACTCTATCTGGAAACCCGATATGAGATAATCGGCGCAAAATATCCAAAGAATGTCTTTCAGCCCTATCTTATCTTGGCGGCCATCAGGTGCGCGCAAGATTTACAGCTCCCATTGTTCCAATCAGACGCATTTCCTTCTTTTGGGGGACTGTCTTCAGAAGATGATTGTTTGGAGACCATTAATGGGCCGACACCCTTTGAATATTTTGATGATGGCCTCTTACCGGTTTGGGGAAATGATGATCCCACCTCCAGGCAAAAAGGATCTCAATTTATTTCAGGCTGTAAAATTAAACTGCTCTACGACCCTGATAGGGGCATACACCTGTCTCTCTAATTCCGAATGGTTTTTCTACTGCAAGACATCTTAAAATTTCTCAGAAGGCCCCATAGCTAACAAGATCTAATATTCACCAAAACTCGTGCTTTTTTCTTTAAGTTGTCAACCTAAAGTTAAACACCTATAAGGTCAAAGTTAACCATCCTTTTGTTGTCGGAAGACGACATTACAGTTTTGGCGCTATATCACGCATATTAAGGTTTGATTTTAAAAAAATCGTACAGTAGCATATGATGCCCATAAGTGCCTAAAAACCAGGTTTTTTAAGGATTTTGCCTAGTCAAACTATGACGAATGAGAAAGCTGTAGATCAAATGCTTCCGAATAGAAAACGACAGCTTCAGAAGAAAAAAAAGAAGCCATCTGCCTCAGCGAATTCGTCATCAACTCAAGTCCCTTCAACAAAAGTACGCTTGGAATCTGGATGGACGCGAGCCACTTTTATTATTCGTGAAGAGCATCTTGAAAAAATAAAAACGTTGGCTTTCATGGGTAAAATACCAATAAAAGACCTTGTCGATCGGGTGTTCAAAAGCTTTTTTTCCTCTAAGAAAAATCAAAATCTCTTCTCTTCTAAGAAAGACCTATTTCCGCAAAGACAAGCAGAACTCCTAGAAGAACTCTTCAAAGAGTAGACCTCGATTGATTCTCTTTTTAATATCCTGAACTCAACAACCCACTATTCTCTTTTTTCAGTTCATCTGGCTATCCAATCTTATTCATTTTAGTTGCCATCTCTGCCCATGTCTGATCATTTAACAGCACGCCCCAAAATTATTAGATTCTGAAGTTGCAAAAAAATAGGCAAGAGGAATATGTGTAAACACATCACACAGTAATCTGTGCAGCATGTAAACACTGCAAAACAACACATAGGAGATGCATATGCTTTGCGTGAATGAAGAAAAAAGAAAACGAGAATGGAACATAAAGAGACTCTCTCTAGGCTTCTTTGCCTTATCCCTTTTGTTACAGAGTCAGGGATTTTGTGCGACCGATCCAAATGCTATCACCGCATTAGACGCCATTAATGGCGAATTAGGGAAAATCCTATTTAGCCCTTGGGTGAAATATCCCTTGTTAGCCTTTTCCGGCATTATGGGCGTCATAAAAGCCGCAGCCGCAGGTTCATTTGTTCCATTTTTGCTTTGGGCAGGAATAGGCTTTACGATCGCATACATTCCTAACCTGATAAAGATCATTTCTACGGTAGGCCCCTAATGAAAAATACTAAGCCTATTCTTTTGAAGCACTTGGATGATCCTATGCGCATCATCTCTGTTTCGATGAATGATTTTATCGCTTACGTGCTTCCTTTCTTTGTAGGAATAGCCTTTGATAGCTTGACAATCATCCCTCTCACAGGGGTGATTGTCGTCTATTCAACTAAGCGCTTTCTCAAGCGTTACCCTAGGTATTTTTTCGTGCGTTATATGTATTGGGTTCTCCCAACACGCCGTTTTAATCCTATGATGAAGTTGAACTGGCCGCCATCTCATCAACGATTTTGGGTGAAATAAGATGGATAGTACTTTTCTCGGGACCCACATCAAAAAGATCATTGTTCAGCGCAACATCTTTCTGTTTCTTTCCACTCTATTGTGTGGAGCTGTGGTCCTGCTCTCTATCCTCGCGTTTACCAAAAAAGAACGCATAGTAATTGTCCCGACAACCGGCCCTTCCTTTTGGATTGAAGATGGTAGAGTTTCTACCGTCTATTTAGAGAAAATGGGACTTTTTCTCTCGGATCTTCTCCTCAATCGTAACCCTTCTGATGTCGATCGTAAGAATCAGATGATCTTAGAACAAGCTCATCCTATTTTTTATCACGAAATCCGCCGCCAGCTGCTTCAGGATCGAGAAAACATTCTTCAAAATGACCAATCTTTCTTTTTCCGCTCAGAAAAAAGCTATGTCGACGCTACGAAAAATTGTTTCTTCATCGAAGGCGAATTTCTCGTCATGATCGGTAAGAATGGCCAAACCCCTTCTTGTGCACAACAGGAACATAAAAAATACACCCTGGGATTTCAGTGCCAGAATAGCAAGCTGCTGCTGACATCGCTCAAACGAGAGGACTTGTAGATGTACCGATATTTATTCTTAGCCCCGCTGATTACCCTTTCTTCTCTTCATGCATTGGTAGAGCAAAACCTCAATGATAAGATGCCTATAGAGATCACTCTCTCTCACAACTCGCATAATCGCATTTCTGTCGAAGGCGGAAGCGTTAAGCTTATCTTTGCCGATGAGACTATCTTTTCTGTTACCCTAGACCCTATCACTGGCAACGCCTTTGTTACACTCTTGCGTCCTATCGAAAGTATTCCTGCAACGCTAACAGTATTCACGAGTGCAGGCAATCTCCAAGATCTCCTCATTCGAAGCGAAGAAAAGACTTCGGAACATCTCATTCTTAAAGAAGCAGGGGAGCTCGAAGACTTAACAATTAAAGGTGACATCTTCCACTCTCCGACAATCGAATTCCTTAATACGATTCTCGAGGGCAAAACCCCTCTGGGATATGGAACTGTTAGTCTAGACCAATCCAAACCAATTTCTCTTCCTTCGCCTCTTCGTTCTCAAACCATGAAAGTTTTAGAAGGACCCTTCGAAACCATCATCGTTTATCAAATCCACAACGAAGGCAGAAAACCCGTCGTCTTATCTTCTGATCTTTTAAAAACTTCTGAAAATGCCTGGGTCTTTTTAACTGCCCATCAGTTGAAGCGCGGCGAAGACACGATCTGTATCATCTCTTACCCCAAAGCAGGAGCCCTCTAATGGATATGCGAAAAGCTTCAAGCAAGATTCTGTCGCGGCAAAACAAGATTTTAGGAGCCTCGATTTTTGCTGGCATTGCCATCACAGTTGTTGTTTTGATGCTAACAACTGAAAAAACTCCTGATGCCCCTGCCAAGATTCCTACCGAACGCTTTGATATCGTTTCCAAAGATGTTAATCCCGGTGATGTTCGCTTGATGAATCTAGAAACTATCAGCGACGTTCTCACCGAACGCATGCAATCCCTTGAAAAATCGCTTATCGACGTCAAAGAGGAGAAGACACTTGTCGAAACAGAAAAGAACGATTTAATGCAGCAAACAGAGCGTTTACAAGAAAAAGTTCAAACCCTAGAAACGCAACTGCACAAAAAAGACACCAAAGTAGCTACTGCTGTAGATAGCAATCGATCACCCTTAGAAGAAGCTCCTTCCCACCTTCGTATTTGGGAGGTTACAGAAGCTAAAGAAGATCGTCATGTCCTATTCGAAATTCCGGCCGGGTCCGTGGTCAAAGCCGTTCTCGTTTCAGGAGCGGACTGTAGTGTCGCTGTCCAAAAACCTACGGGTCCTAACATGGTTCTTCTCCGCCCTTTGGATAATGGTAAACTTCCAAGAAAAGTCCGGGTCCCCCTGAAAGGAAGCGTGATCATCGGCAACGCCATCGGAGATCTCTCCTCTGAGCGTGTGTATGTTCGGGCTGAACGCATGACCCTCGTTGAATCTGACGGTTCTTTTGTAGAAACCGAAATCAGCGCCTACATCTCTGGAGAAGATGGCCGCGAAGGGCTGCGTGGCGTTGTTGTCGATCGATCAGGGCAAATCATCACACGGGCTGCTTTTGCCGCTTTCCTCCAA
This sequence comes from Parachlamydiales bacterium, assembly GCA_963765145.1. GTDB lineage: Bacteria > Chlamydiota > Chlamydiia > Chlamydiales > JAJFMK01 > JAGVKY01. The sequence continues at coordinate 22,448 of CAVXVG010000001.1, read as the reverse complement.
GGTGTCGGTCAAACTCTTGAAGCGACTCTCAACAATCAGACCATTGAAAAATTGGCGGGAACTAATCGCAATAAAACCATTTTGGATATCGATCTCTACCGCAACAGCGCCCTTCAAGGCGGTAGCACCGCTCTTAACAAAATGGCCGAATACTACATCAAACGAGCCGAGCAACTCCAACCCGCTATTCAAATCGCTGCTGGCCGTGTCGTCGATGTCATCTTTACCAAAACGGTCAAAATCGGAGAAAGCGACCTTAAGAAAAAAATTACCCATGAACGAGAAATCAAAATGCGGGAGAAAAAATCATGATGGTGAAAGCAGCTAGTTTGGTCCTTTCTGTGCCCCTATTGATGGGCTTTCAGAAACTAGATCCTAAATACCTCGTTTCCTATGGAGATTCCACGGCTCCGATTCATGTGGTCGAATACTATTCTTTGAGCTGCCACAATTGCTGCCAACTTTTTAAGAAAGATTTTCACATCCTCAAAGAGAAATATATCGATCCCGGCCTCATTTATTGGTCTTTTCATCCCGATCCCGCCGATCTTCTAACACTCCAAGTGATGGCCTGCTTTGAAACGATGTCCCTGAACGACAAACGTATCTTTTTCGAACACATTGTTTCGCAGGTTGAATTAGGAGCTGCATTATTTAATCTTCAACTACTCATGCAAACGATGATCCTACTTCGGAGACCCATCCCACCGATCGAGACTGTCGATACCCTTAAAAAAACGCCCGCTTTTGAGGCTGCTTATCGATTTCTGAAGCAACCCGATGCCATTACAAGCATTCCGACAGTCGAGATCAATGGGAAAATCTACGAAGAATATCCTAGTCGGCCTTTCATCGAATCCACTCTTCGCTCACTTACTGCTCAGGAGAAGCCCTTATGAAATCTATTTTTTGGCTTGCCCTATCTCTCCTAGCCTCATGCGGAATCTACAACTCTAATTTTGATTGTGCTCCTGGAAAAGGGGTCGGATGCGCACCTGTCGGAGAAGTCATGGACCTCATCGTAGAGAAAAAGGAAGGCGAAGATCTTTTTGTTTCCGATAAAGGCAAGGCCCTTCTCTTAGCTCAGCAAGAAGAAGCGGAGCAAGAAGCTCGCCCCAACCATAAGAGCAATAAAAAGCTCTATCTCGTCAAAACTGAGAAAGGGGATTTAGTCCTTGTTCCCCACAAAGAAGGAGATGCGAAATGACTCTTCTCAATCGTTTCGGACAGAAAATCGCCGAATTCTTTGGTGAAACATCAGGTCTCGACCATCAGGTAGACTCATCCACTCCTTCTTCTGAACTTCTCGATCCTGATTATCTCTCCGACCTTCTACATTATCGTCTTTACGATTCTGAAAAGAAAATCTACGAAAACAAAACCAGCTGCGGATTTGTTCTCGAAGTCGTACCTCTAAATATGCTCACGGAAGATGCACAAAAAGAACTGAGTGCCCTCTTCCGTGATCTGGGAGAAGAAGGAGCCTCTATTCAATGCTTGCTCCTCGCCGATTATCGCATCGATCGCCTGCTCAATCTTTGGCAAACACCACGTGAGCAGAAAGGAGGTATTTACCAAACTCTCGCCCAAAAGAAACAAGACTTTTTTCTCAAAGAAGCTATTTCCGCTGAAGTGCCTCCTCGCGTCTTTCGTTTCTTCTTATCCTATAGTCAACCTAAGCCTTTGGGAAAAGACTCCCTTCTCTACTTCGACCATCTTCTCGAAAAAAAGAAAAAAGCTTTAGCCGTCTTATCTCGTCTCAGCATCGCTATGGATGTTGACCCTCTTTCTCTCTTAGAACTTCTCTCTGGAATGGTGAACTTCGATCTGGAAAAAGGCACCAATAATCGCCGAGCCTGGAACCCCTCTACATGGATCTCACGCCAGGTCTGTCAACCTGGGTCAGCTATATCGATCCAACGCGACAACCTCATTTTTCAAACACCAAAAGATAGCGCCCATTTTAAGACCTACGAAGCCGTTGACTTCCCAGATCAATGGAATGGCTATTATATGGGAGAACTCATTGGGGATTTTCTCAATAAATCTTATCGAATCCCTACACCGTTTTACCTCCATTACGGAGTGCATTTTCCCGTCCAGCAAACTCTAGAAGCTAAACTAAAAGGCAAGTCTAAAATTATCGAACATCAAATCAAATTCCCCTCTCTCGTCCGTATGTTTCCGAACATGCCCAGGGAAAGGGAAGAACATCTTTTGGTGCAACGTCAACTCCTTGAAGGAGAAAAACTCATTGAGACACGTTTTAACTGCGGACTTTGGGCGCCCCCACACCAAATGATCGATTCTGAATCAAAACTCGTTGCACTATTTCAAAAGTACGGCTTCAAACTCAAAGAAAATCATTTTGTCCATTTCCCCGACTTTCTCTCTTCTCTTCCCATGGCTTGGGGGGAGGACTCGAGCGCGATCAAAGGAATCCGGCGCACCCGCTGCCTACGTACCTCTCTGACGACAGAAACGGGTAGCCTAATCCCTATCGTTGGAGAGTGCTGGGGAAATTCTGTTCAAGGGATGCTCTTGATGGGAAGACGAGGCCAAATCTCAACATGGGACTCCTTTGCTACAGAAGGAAACCTCAACACAGTGGTCATTGGCCCATCTGGTTCCGGCAAATCGGTATTTATGCAAGAAATGATCACGACCCATTTAGGCCAGGGCAGCCGTGTTTTCGTCCTAGATCTCGGCCGAAGCTTCGAGCGCCTTTGTTATCTTCTCGGAGGGCAATACTTAGCTTTCTCTCATAAAAATCAGTACAACCTCAACCCCTTCGCGAGCATTAAATCAGATGGTGACTCTGAAAGCCTCAATGCGGCGCTTAGCATGGCATCTTCAACCATCGCTACGATGGCGATGCCCTTTTACAAAATCGACAAAGAACGCGCCGACATAATTAATTCCCGCGTGAAGCTCGCTTGGCAACAAAAGGGCAATGAGGCCCGCATCGACGATGTCATCCACTCGATGAAAAATATGCGATTTAATTCCGAGCTCATGATCGGGGCTGTAGAAAGCCTGGAAGAGGGTCTGCAACGGTTCACCACTCAAGGAGACTACGCCCATTACTTTTACGGTTCTCAACCTATCAATATGCATAGCGATCTCGTCGTCATTGAAACTGAAGAATTAAAAGGCTTGCCTGATCTCCAGACCGTCATCTTACAAATTTTTACTCTCGCCATTTCCAATCAGATCTTTTTAGGAGGTAGAGAGCGCCGCTGTGTCATCTGCATTGACGAAGCGTGGGATCTTCTCAAAAGCCCCCAAATGGAAGGGTTCATCGAGAGTCTGGCCCGGCGTCTTAGAAAATACAATGGCTGCCTCGTTGTAGGCACGCAGAGCTTAAAAGACTTTGATCGCACCCCCGGGGCGAGAGCTGCTTTTCAAAACTCGAATTGGCTCGTGATGCTCGGTAAAGATGACGACGCTATCAATGTTCTCAAAAAAGAGGGTCTTATCACCATGGATTCTATCAAAGAATCCGCCCTTAGTTCTCTACGGATGGAACCCGGCAAATACTCCGAACTTTTCCTCTACAACAAAGGCACTGGGTATTTCTCGGTCAAACAACTTAAGCTGGACCCTTTTTCGTCTCTTCTCTACTCAACGAAAGCTGAGGATTTTCAAGCGGTGCAAGAACTGCAAAAACACAGTAAGACTGTTGAAGAAGCTGTGGGATGGCTTCTCGAACACCGTGTTGGCTACAAGGCTCTTTTAAGCAATGGTGTCTCTGTACAAACCGCCATAAAACGACTCCTAAGTCTAGGGGGAACGCATGCAGCAGCGTTATAAACCCTCTATTTTCATTTTAGCCTGCCTCCTAGGTGACATCTCCTTTAACCCTCTTCTCGCAAAGGATTTTGGAATCTGGGGACACACATTTCCTATTGAAGAGGAAAATCTCCAGCATTACATTCAAAGACAGCTGGCAAGCAAAGCCTCTTCTCAAGATAAAGAAGTTCTAACTAAGTGCCTTCTTCAATTTATCGAAAATCCACCCCCCATTCCTGGCATTCGACATGCAACGACAGCTCGATCTTTTCTGATTGATCCCACATATGAAGCTAAAAATGACGTTGTCGACACTAAAGGAACGCTTATCGTTCGCAGGGGCACTCGCATTAATCCTCTCGATCATGTCATTCTTTCTAGCGGCCTTCTCTTCATCGATGGCGATCAAGAAGAGCATGTTCTATGGGCGCGCGAGCAAAAAGGCATGTTTAAATGGGTGCTCGTCAAGGGCCACCCCCTCCAATTGGAAGAGAAAGAAAAAAGACCTATCTACTTTGACCAACAAGGATTTTACACAACGAAGTTTCATATTGAACAAGTCCCTGCCAAAGTCATGCAACAAGGCAACCGTCTCCTCGTCGAAGAAATACCCTCTACAAACAAAGGGGGCACTTCATGAAAAAACCAGCTTTATCTTTCCTACTTTGTAGCTCTTTGCTTTTCGCCGATGAAATCCAGGATTTTTTTTCTAGCCTCCCTCCTCCAAATGAGGAAGAAGCTCGGTTTCTCATGACTCCGGATTTAGAGAAAAACCGCGAAGAATCTTTACTTTCTAACCCTGCAACACCTCCTTCAAAGTGTGCAACGGTTGCACACTTTCAGGCCGGTTGCACTGGTACAGAACGGAAATGTTCCGGTTCCAATCCCCCTACGACCGCCTTTTCTTTTTCTGAGAAGTCCTATCAGCTTCTTGTTTTCATATCCTTTTCTGCACCCATCCCTACGTGGAAAGAGTTTTCCTCAATCCTTCAAACCGCGAAAGGAGCTTTTGTCTTACGCGGGATTCCCTCCAACTCTTTCACTCTCTTTTCTAAACGAGTGGAAGAATTGCGCAAAGAAGGCATTTATGCTCCGATTCTTATCGATCCCGAAGCTTTCGAGCGGTATGCCATCGATGCTATTCCCTCCATAGTTCTTTTGGATGGATCCAAACACGACAAGCTTGTCGGCAATAGAGTGTTGCTTTCCTCGTTACAGCTCTTTGCCGAACAAGGAGAAACCAAAACATTGGCTCATAAAATTTATTCAGAATTGAAAGCCGGGAACACAGGCAACAATGACTAAAAATACCCACACCTACCTTGTGAAACTAGTCCACAAAGTGTGCAACCGTTGCACACTTTCATGGCTAACGTGTGTGTTGGGTTGCTCGGTTATACAAGCCGAAGAAAAGGGCAAATTCATCAATCCAATCACCGATGTCTGTTGGAAATGCATTTTTCCCATCCATATCGCAGGCGCCAATGTAACCTCTCAACATCATGATTACGTCTCCTACAAATCGAGCTTTTGTGTGTGTGCTGGGGCTCCTCCTAAAGTGGGGCTTCCTTTAGCATTTTGGGAACCGGTCGCTCTCATCGATGTTACACACACTCCCTATAAATCCGTTGCCCTGGGTGGGATCTCTTTCGCCCAATCAGATATCCGGAAACGAGGAAGTGTCTCGCATGTGGGTGACACGGAAAGAACCAGCTTCTATAACGTTCATTACTATAAGTTTCCTCTTTTAAGTTGGTTGGGGATGCTGCCGGGATTCTCCTGCATTGAAGGTGGGTCCGATATCGACATCTCTTATCTTTCCGAACTAGACCCTTCTTGGAATGATGACTCTTGGACGGGGATATTACACCCCGAAGCCTATTTGTTTGCCAACCCTCTTGCCCAAGCCGCGTGTATTGCCGATTGCACGACATCTTCCTTAGATGCCCCCACAGATAAACTTTTTTGGTGTGGAGGATGCCTAGGATCTCCTTACCCCTATACTGGTCATGTCTCACACCATGTTGGCGCTGTTCAAGCCAGTTACCTTCTAGTTCAACGCCTTTTGGCCAAACTTCACAGCCTGGGGATGATCTGGGGTGCAGAGGAAGAAAACTTTTGCGAGAAAGTATCGATGCCTCGCCTGAGGAAAACAATTTACAAGACCCAACTCATTCATCCGATTGCAAATGCTCAGGGCCCTTGCCAACCCTTAGGCAAAAGCGATGTCTTCTGGGGAGCCGGGAAAAGCTATCCTTATGGGGGAGAAGATTTCAGCTATCTCATTTGGACCAAAAAGCATTGCTGTTTAGATGCCGTCAAAGCAGCTTCTGCAACCGTAGGAACACCAACTCCATGAAATCCATCGGCTTAATCTTCTTACCCGTTTTGCCTCTCCTCCTCATCGCCAATGAAATAAAACAGGCCAAAAAAGAATCTCGCGACTTTACGAAAGGTCAGATGGGCGATTTACAAGACATTCTCTTACAAAAAGGGCAGTCGCTAGAGTTTACTGATCAAGACCTCTTACCAGACAGCGATAAAGGCAAGACGTTTGACGGAGAAAAGGCCTTATCTCAATCAAAAAACCCCAATGCCTCAAACAGTGGTACCGAATTGCAGGCTTTCCATAAATCCCTTCCTAAGGGGGAAGAGTTCGAAGGAACAGAAGCGCTATTTGCCCAGGGCTCTGCCATTCTGAAAGCTCCTTCTTCTGCTCTTGGCGATCTGAATGTCAATAGCCAAAATGTTCCTGAAGAGGAACAGCTCATAACATGTTTTGAAACAGGCACCTTTCAAGCTACCATTTCGCAAAAAAGAAAGGTCACCTTTACGCCTGAAGTAAAACAACAAGTCAAAAGTTGCAAAGGCCATACAAAAAAGAAAACTTTTGCTTCGAAATCTTTTGCTGAACAAAAACTCGCTTCTAAAAAAGCAAAACTCACTAAAGACTCCACGATCGCCTCCGTTCAAGGCGTTGTCGAACAAAAAGGATCATATTTTACAGGATACACTTATGAGCGAACTATGACATGGAAACACCATGACAATACACCAGGTTGTAACGCTTTTTTCATGCGCGATGAAGTTGTAGAAGCCGCTAAAGAGGAAGATTCCTGGGAACCTGTCGATTCTGAAGGTTTAGAACATTTAGAGAAGAGCCCGCATTGCAAGCTCCTGCAAGCGCAAATGATACCGAGCCCCGAAACAAAAACCATCCAGAACAGACCCGTCTTTCGTGATAGCTGGATGCGGGAACTTCTCTTTTCTTGCGAGCCTGATAGTGATTCTCCCTGCGCAAAACTGCGGAACCAGGGTGGAGTTCTTATGAGTAAAAATTGCCAGGAAGAAAATCCTCTAGGAGAGTGCGATCTCTGGAAAAAAACCTATGACCTTGGGAAATTGGCTGCCTACCAGCAATCAGCTCTATCTATCGACAAAACCCCTCTATGGGAAAATGATGATTCTCTTGATTTTCACCCAAAAAAAAGCACTGACTTCGGTTCCTCTGTAACCACTCTTTCCTTCTTTGCCGAATTAGAGCACCAGATGGAAGAAAATGGGACAGATTTTCAGGAACATAACATTAAATTATTCAAGGGAGATAAACTCAAATGTCAACGCACCTTCTTAGGCGGCAGCATTTTCGATTGCTGTAGCAAAATGAAAGGCCTCGCTAACAAGGCAAAACTGGCCGCATGTAACACGGACGAGAAACGCCTAGCTGAAAACCGAGATCAGGGTAAATGTCGCCATGTAGGATCCCACAAAGAAAAACTAGGAACTGTCACAACCCAGGTCTTCTGTTGCTTCCCCACAAAACTAGCCCGCGTTATACACGAACAGGGTAGGAAACAGCTCGGTATCAAGTGGGGAACTTCTGAAAAGCCTAAATGCAGGGGTTTTACCTTATACGAACTCCAACGCCTCGACTTTACCAAAATTGATCTGACAGAGGTCGTCGATGACCTTCAAATACGGCGAGAAGAGCTAGCTCAAAAATTACAAGCTGCTTCCCAGCAACTCCAAACAAAAATTCAGTCAGAAATAGAGCAAAAAAAGCCCGCACCCTTAATGCCGGTGAGCGAAGGAGGCTCTCTTGATAAACAGCCTTAGACTTATCTTAGAAAGAAGTATTCATTGGGGCTCCTCTCTTATTTTTTTCCCTGTATTTCTCTTGGGTTCAAGCTCTTGGTATGATCAAAAGCTGGAAGGATGGTATTATTTTGAAGATCTCGAAAAGAAAGAAGAAGAAGCTACTCAACTCTCACCTGAAGATGCTGAAACTCTTCTCGATGCTCAAAAAAAACACCTTCATCAGCTCCTTTCTCTAGCTCTCATACAACCGACCTCTGAAAACGTTGAAAAGTACATCCGCGAGCAAAAACAACTGCTCAATCAAAGCAATCGCTTTGCCGAAACATGGGGAAAAGTCTTATTACAGCATCCGCTCTTGGGGGATTTCCTTGCTACCCCCACGACAAATTATGGAGTCTTAGCCATGAAGGAACTCGAATTGAAAAAGAAAAAAACCATACTCGAACATCTCTCCAATCAATATTTTCTTCTTTTCTTTTTCCGCGGCAATGATCCTTTGGCCGAGGCCGTTGCCGAAGTCGTAAAACTCTTTGCCAGCACCAATGGCTGGAAATATAAAGCTGTTTCCTTAGATGGAAAAGGAACTCCTTCCATTCCACACTTTGAAACCGATCAAGGTCTCAGCACAAACGTGGGAGCCCAAACCAGCCCCTCACTCTATATTGTTGACCCTACACATAATTGGGTCTTCCCTGTAGGTGCGGGGCTCGTTTCTGTCAGCGAGATCGAACAAAATATCATAACGCAACTGGAGGTAGTAGATGATGAGTAGACTTCCTTCCTATCTTCTCTTTTTTTCCTTCTTTAGCCTTTCTCTGCATGCTGCTTTGGAAGACAAAATGGATCAATTTTTCGATAGATTTAACACGGTCGCCAATACCAGCTCTACCGAACTTATCAATTCTCAATTAGGAGTCCATTTTTTAGGGGGTAGTGGAAGTGTTCGCACCAGCGTTTACGATGTCCACCCTACTCATATTGCTCTTCCCAATATTTCCGCCGGATGCGGCGGGATCGATTACACTCTGGGAGCTATCAATATCGCCAGTAAAGAAGAAATGAAAAAGGCTCTCAAAAGCATTGCCTCCAATGGCGTAGGATATGCCTTTCTCCTCGGCATTGAAACTGTCTCTCCAGTGATTGCCTCTACGATGAAACAGATCCAAAGCTGGGCCAATCAGCTCAACGCGATCAATGTCAATTCCTGTGAGCTAGCCAGTTCCCTGGTACAAGGAGCCTGGCCCAAGACCCAAAGAGCCTCATCTTACATCTGTGAGCACGCCTCTACTTCGAGCCCTCTTTTCAAAGACCTCATTGAAGCCAAGCACGGTTGCCGTGATGACCAAAGCAAACGCCAGCACGTTGTCAATTCCCTACAAAAATCTAATTCAAATTTCCTCGTGGGCAACTACAATATTGCCTGGAAAGCACTCGAAAACACTTCTCTAGATAAGAGCACAAAGAATCTCTTCATGAATATTACGGGCACAATCGTTGTCTACGAAATGCCCCCCAATCCTAAAGAAGAGAAAAAGATCCATGTCTATCCTCCTCTATATAAAAAAGCCATCGACCTTCTCCGGTTTGGAGGGACACTCGACCAGGCTTACCATATCGCTGACAATAACATCGATATCCAGATCAGACCGCTCGATATCAAGCCTGAAAATGCCTGGAAAAACAAAGTTTATAAACTCCTCGTTTCCCTTCAGGAAAAAATCTTAAATGAACGCAAAGAAAAAGATATCTCCCTCAGCGTGGAAGAAAAAGAACCTAATCAGCACAACCCACTTTCCGATTGGTAGCCTTCTATCCCTCATGACTCAATACAATGGAAAAGGTGCTGTCATTGCTATCGATCGTTATAGCGATCTCATCGCTTTTGATCGGGTACTAAAATTTGCTGAAGAGGTTGTGCGAGATACATTAAATCGAGCTGAGGCTCTAAGAGCTGCGCAAGTCAGCGGATACGAGCTCGATGAATATATTAAACAAGTAACCAATGTCCTCAAGGATCTCCAAGTGTTGAATATGGAAAATCTCCAGAAAATCTCCGCAGAACACCAGGTTATCCAGTATCTAATCCAAATTGATAAAACGATGCGCGATCGCGAAAGGGGAGTTTAACCTTGTTGAAAAAAAAGTTACTATTTATGATTCTCATGGCTCTCTTTTCTACGGCGGCCCTTCCTGCGGCTTCACATAACATGGCTAACGCGAAAAAAGAGCCCCTGTCTCAACATGCCATCCACACTTATGGTGGCGGTGATCTTTTTGAGAAGATTTTTCGCTCCATCTCTATGTTAATCTATGGAAATACTGAAAGTGGGATAGGCAAGACGTTTAACGGTATTGTCCGCATTGCTCTTACCATTGGAGGCTTTTGTGCGATTTGCCTAGCTTTTTTTCGAGAATCATTCGAACCCCTTATCCGCAATTTCTTTCTGCCCAGCCTTGGCATCATCAGCTTCCTTCTAGTTCCTAGAACTACCGTCTATATCCAAGATCACCTAGTCCAATATTCTATTTCGACAGATAGCTCTTCTCTTAAAAAGATCGAGGATGTCCCATTTTTCTTAGGCAAGCTGGCAACTCTTGTCAGCAGCGTGAGCTACGAGCTTACAAATGCCTTTGAACACGTTGCTCATGGCGTAAACGACCAAGTCTATAACTGGACAGGCCATATCTATGCTGGCGAAAACATTTTCCGTACTCAAAAATGTCGTATTGCCAATCCCGTCGTAGAAGACAATTTTCGAGAATTTTGCCGAGAGTGTGTCTTTCGAGATATCGGCATCGGCCTCTATTCCAAAGACGCTCTGGTCAAAACACCTTCCCTCCTAAACTTTCTAGAAAATAACACCTCAAAAGTACGTACTGTTATCTATAAAGAACTGCCTCTTCCTAGTTCAACTCCATCTGACATAGCATCTCTTGAAGGTAGCTTTATTTCCTGCCATGAAGCGATCCATCGTATTAACCTTCTCCTGGATAAAAAAGAAGGTAACGCTGCAGAAATGCTGTTCGGAGAATTAGGAAACGAAATGCAGTTTCTTCTTAATCAAAAAGAAGTGGGAGGGAAAGATCTAAAAAATCTTATCAAACAGCAAATGGCGATTCAAACAATAAAAGAAGAGCTCCCGGGAACAATGTCTTCTTTCGCAGCAAAACGAGCCGAGCTCCTACAAAAAGAAAATCAAAAAATACTTGGAGCGCTGGGTGCTAGTTCTATAGTGGCCATGCGCAATTTCTTCGAAGCCGTCATATATATGGTTTTTCCCATTATGATTCTTGTTTCTCTGATGTCCTTTGGTATCCAACCTCTTATTCATTGGGTTCATTTCGCTCTATGGGTCAACATTTGGCCCCCGTTCTATGTCGTCGTTAATTTCCTTCTCAATGCGATCTGGGCCTTTCGGAAAAAGCTAATTTGGGGTGAGGGCCTATCTTTGACTCTCTTTTCTTCGGAAGGTCTTGCTGATCTGTACAGCTCGATGGAATCTATCGCGGCTATAGCCATGGCTTTCATTCCTTTCCTTTCTTGGATATTGTTGAAGGGTGGAGTGTCCCAAATGGTCCAATTAGCCTCTTCACTGATGTCTCCTGCTCAATCAGCCGCATCCACCGCTGCCTCAGAACAAACATATGGGAATTACAGCTATGGCAATGTCAATCTCGAAAGTCTTAGCGGCTATAATGCTCAAACCTTTCGACAGACTTATAGCGGCTCTCTTTCCTACGGAAGCTATGGAATCGATACCGGGACTCAAACTGTTACCTATTCACCTGATCAAGATGAGCTTTTCTTAAAACAGGGGGACTCTTATCTAAGAGAAGGCATTTCTAGAACGGAAGCTTTTAATCATTCCCTTCAAGATTCTCTTTCCTCTTCCCAAATGGCGGTTATGGAATCTTCCAAATCTGTCTCGGCCGGTATTACTGAGACGGCTAACAAGGGAGTCGGACTCATGCAAGCTATCTCAAGACATGAGCAATTTGGGGAAAACTTCAACACGCAAGAGATGACCAGTACCCAGCGGGCTTTCCAATCTGTGATGAGCATTGCGGATGAATATGCCAAAGCCCACGGTATTAGCAACGATGTCGCTGTCCGCGAATTATTTTCTGCAGGAGTAGGAGGCGGATTGGCAAGCAAACTAATCGGACTCAAAGGAGATGTACAAGCCAGCTTCCAAGATGGGGTCTCTAAATTTTCGTCTGATACAAGCTCTGAAAGAGTCAGTAATGCAAGCAACTTCCAAGACCATATACAAACGATCAAAAACCTGTCCAAAGGAGAAGTGGCAAGTATTTTAGGGTCTGAAGACGCCAAATTACACGAAGACTTTGTACAATCTCTCAGTAAAACAGAATCTTCAATGGACCAATGGAGAGCTGCCTATTCCCAACAGCAAAGCATGTCAGAACTTCAAAGTTATGCTGAAAGCACTAATCTTTCCCTCCATCAGAACCTCAACCAGCGTTTTGTGGATTTTTTAAAGGATAAATACCACGGCGACATAGGAAGAATCTCTGATGCTACCGAGCTCACAAATACGAATCCCGAAAAAAGAGCGCTTATCGATGAGTTTGTCCATGATTATCTCCCTACCAAGATATCCCCAGAACCTATGTCGGATTGGCATGAAAAAAACATCCAAGCCCTGCCAGAGTTTTCTGAGGAAAAATTTCAACAGAATAAGACAGACTTGATTCTGCAAGGCGAGTCTAAAATTGGCCATCGTTTTGGCCAGGCCAAAGAAATGGCTAAACATTTGCAATCACAAGTTATTGCCGGCGAAAGAGCCGACAGAGCTGAGTTGCAAGATGATATAACGGAACTCGAAACTGGCAAATTTCAATCGATAAGGTCCTCCGTGAGGGACACAGTCAAGACTCAAAGTCTCGGAGCTTACGCCAAAAAAGAAATGGCAACGCCTATTCCTGGATATACCGTTTTGATGGTCGAAAAGCTTCTAGGAAGAGTTCCCACACAAAATTCAGAACAAGGAAAGACCGATGACAGAAATTAAATCCTTTTTACAGACCCTAACATCACAAGGGTTTCCTAGCATAAAAAAGCTTATTAATTTTGTCTTTCCCAAAAAAGACGATACCCCTATAGAAACACCATCGAGAAAATGGCTAAAACTAGGCGCCTGCCTAGCTCCTTTTATTTCCATCGGTCTCCTTCTTGCCATTTTCCTTTGGGCCAGAGTATGGGTTGTCACTTACAATATCGAATCCTTCTTTGCAGGCTGGTTTGTACTGATGCCTCATATCTTTGCCATTTTCTATGGCTTGATCGCGGTCGTCATTCTTTTGTTTTTTTCTCTCTTGCTTAAACTCAAGAAAAGAGATCCATCTATTCTGCTGGCTCTAACACCCATAGCCCCATTCAAGGCCTTCTTAGTGATTTGTGGATTCCACATCATGTATGCAGTTTTTGGTCTTCATCGACCCGATATGGTAGGAGACCAGGGAAAAATCTATTTGCTGCAAAAATCCTACGAGAAAGAGCATGCAAATCAACCATTCCCGGGTGACAAATTTTTTGGCTTTTACATTGGAAAAAGCTCCTACGAGGATGTTTTAAAAATATTAAAAGATCGAGAAGCTGTCTATCAGGAAACTTCCTATAAAGGATTGTCTCAATTTTCTGTTATCGAAGTAACCTCTTACCCTCCCTTCGAAAAACTCTATAATGCTGCAGACTGGTTTGAGAAAGGCGTTCTAGAATTTACCCCTCAGCACCGTCTCCATTCTATCACTCTTTTTAAGAAAAAGAAGTTCCGATCATCAGACCTATCAGCGATATCCATACGTGAAATAAAAGAGACTCAACTAGGCATGGAAGAGTTTAGATCTTATTTGCAAGCGACCTACTGGCCCCTCATGCGTGATACAGGGTTCAGAGAAAGTTTTTATAAAAATAGGTCTTCGACAGAATACTTTTATACTCCTGCGGGCATCTTTATAAGTATCGATATATGGGACGACAAGACCATCAAAATCCAAAACGCTTTGCAAATAGACTATATGAAATCTGCACAAAGAGCTGCTGTAGAGCGCGCCTCTTTTACAAAATCAATCACCAAGGCTTCAACCTATGTTGACTAAACCGACTTTATCAAAATTGCTGCCTCAGAGGCCCAAATTTCGTTTTATTACTCCTTATTTGACCCAAGAGTCGTCTAAACTCGATTTATCGAAATTTTGGGTGGAAGGAATCATTCTTCAATCAATTTACAGCTCAGCATCTTCAGAATCCCCTAAAACAACCACCTAAAATCATGGACATTTTAAAAACTGTCATCGAAGGCGGCCAAATCTGGACCCATCGCATCCGCATGGCAAAGCAAGTGCTACGGATTGCTTTTCTGCTTTCTTTGCTCATTGGGTCGATATCCTTTCTATTTTTTGCCAGCCGAATCCCTCTCGTTTATTACCAAGCTTTCTTCTATTCAACAGAGGCACAATTCACTCCTAAGGATGGAAAGATATCTGTAAGTCGCAAATTTTGGGATCAGATTTCTCACCAGAGGACATCCCTCGGAAAAATTACTATTTCTCCAACAACTCTACAGAAAGCCTGCCAATCTAAAGTGGATACCTTTTGGAAACTCATCGAAAAAACCATTATCAAATCGTTATTTACAGCCCTCATCACCTTTGGCTCTTCCGTGCTCTATTTTTCTATTAAAGGCATTCGTTCCAGACGTAAACTCCACATCGATGGTCAAGAAATCATCCCTGTAAGACAGCTTGCTCTAAAGCTTAAATTCTCCAAGCAAGCCTGTCCTATAAAGATCGATATTTTGCCCATGGTAAAAGGGACGGAGACTCATCACACTCTAATTTCAGGAGCAACAGGTCAGGGGAAAACGAACTGTTTCCACCACATGCTGCCGCAGATTCGTGAGCAAAAACATAAGGCCATTATTGTCGATACCTCTGGGGAGTTCGTTGCAAAGTATTATCGCGAAGGCAAAGACATTCTTATCAACCCCTCGGACCCAAGAAGCGTTGCCTGGCATCCTTGGGCCGAATGCCAGGATATCTATGACTATAAAGCACTTTCTCAAAGTCTTATCCCCTCTTCCTATCGAGAAGAAGAAAACTTTTGGAGAAAAGCAGCTCAAGAAGTTCTCTTAGCAGCGCTCAAAGAAAAAGCGGAAGATAAGCGCACGTCCTCCTTAACTCGCCTTCTTCTCCATGATCCTTTAGCCACTCTTTCCCAATCGCTAGAGGGAACAACTGCCATTTCATATTTGGATATGGCCTCAGAAAAAACAGCTGGATCTGTCCGAGCCGTCGTAGCTTCCTTTCTCGAATGTTTAGAACTCCTAGAAGATACGGAACAGCCTTTTTCTATTAGAGATTGGGTATGGAACGACCAGGATGATAGCTGGCTCTTTCTCTGCTCCACGGTTAAACAGAGAGCTGCTCTAACCCCTCTCCTGTCCGCGTGGTTCTCGATCGCCATGCATGGTTTGTTACAGATGCAGCCTGATGCTGATAGACGTCTCTGGCTTATCGCTGATGAGCTCCCTTCTCTCAATCGATTAAAAGACCTGGAAACATGCCTTGCACAAAGCCGCAAGTATGGAGGATGCGCCTTACTCGCTATCCAAAGCCCTGCCCAATTGGAAGCTATCTATGGCAGAGAGCACACAAGGACCATTATCGGCAATTGTGCCACCCGAATTGCTTTCGCTGAGCATGATCCTGAAACAGCAGCTAGGATTTCTAAGACTTTTGGAGAAAAAGAGCAGAAAGAAGCTCAAGAAGCAATTTCTTATGGAACTCATGAAATGCGGGATGGCGTCAATTTATCTTATCAAACCAAAACATCAGCCGCTGTCACCGCGACGGCAATTCAATCTCTTGAACCGCTCGAAGCGTTTATTCGTCTTCCCGGAAACCATCCTATTACAAAAATCAAATTTAAATATCGCGTATAACTATTTTTAATAAAAAAATTAATGATTGTCTTCATATTTAGAAAGTTCATCATATATAGCTTTCCCAGCAGCTTTAGCAGCGTGGATGATTTTTTGTATCCAAGCAGTTGACAATTCAGCTTTTGACAGTTCTTTTTTTTGTTCAAGGAGTTGCGAGAAAAATACATTTGCCCATAATTTATTATCAGGATTTTTCTGCAGAATGTGATTTTTAGGAAATGAAATTTCTTTGCGCTTTTTTTGTAGGCCCTTGCCAATGTATCTAGAATAGATTTTGTAATTTTTCATAACAAAATCAAAAGATTTGCTTGAGTAATGACCTTGTATAAGTTCTGCATATTGAAATGCCAGAGAAATAGGGTCAAAAACCGAAAATATTTTCATCAAAAGACTTGTGATATCTGTTTTCTGTGAGACCTTAATGGGTAATGCAAGATAGAGATTTTCTGCCCAAATTTTCTTCTTCTGGTGGACTTGAGACACATGACGTAAAGCTTGAAGACATACTTTGGTTTTGAGTTTGGTTGATGATAGCTCAGTAATTTTTTTGTTTTTTTGTGTTATCATACGAAAAGGAGTGGTTGTTGTAACTCCAGGACCTGCAACCACGACAGAAGAGGACAAGATGTTTTGTTGCCGTCCTCTTTGTATTAATCTTCTACTTTCTGTGTCGTTACCATGCCCTTTGAAAGAAAAATACTGGGACTTAAGAAAGTGTGGAGTGTTGGGGCGACGAACGAGAAAAATAAAATTGGGCTCAGGAGCATAAACAGAGAAGGGAATTATTTTTGCTGTAGCTTCTCTGACTTTCATATCAATCTCAAGCGCTAAGCGAATTATAGGAAGTTCGTCATGGTCGACATTATAACCCGTACTAAGGAGTGTTGGCCACTTACGTTTGTCAACTTTAAACTTAGATATTAGCTGGTCATACTGTGTAAAAAGTCCATCTTGATCCGGTTGGCGCAGTCGAATCATATCAGCATCCATGATGGAACAATAAATAGGTGAGTAAACTGCTTTTTTTTGTAAATGTTTGATAAAATCTTTGGTTTTAGAATTATGAAGAATAATATTTCTAATATCTTGGTAAGGAATTTTGGCCTTTAGCCAATCGGAAAGAAAGTCGTCACCTTCACATCCAATCCTGAATTGTGTAGCTAGTTTGGTATTCAATAATTTTAATATTTGAAACGCTTTAAATTCATCAAAGATAGAGATAGAAGTGTATTTGCTTTTTTTTACCCAAACAAAACACCACTGAAACCCGATGATTTTATAAGCTATTTTATCTACAATAGGAAGTGTCTTTATGAATTTTCTAAATTCCTTATTTATCTTTTTATCGATAGATTGTATTTGATTAATGCCAATTACAACTGCGATTCTATTTTGTACTGAACGCCAGGCTGCTTGCCATGTAGCAAAAAAAGATTCTTTTTTTATAAGTTTTAGCAGGTTGACAACTGCGGTGGGATCTAATGTTTTTGCTCGAACACCCAGCGGAATATTTATAACGTAACAAGGTTGGCAATCATTGCAGCCAAAGGGAAGAAAATCAGACACCTTCTCAGGAAAAACAACTTCTTCACAAACCTTTGCAGGTTTTGTTTTATCGGGTTCATAGGGAAAGCTGTTAATGTTCTCCTCTATTGCGCACTCATATAGCCATTGATCATTTTTGAGTCGCGCTCGAATGCAGTTACGAAGGGCTTGAAGGAATTCTTGATTCTCTGGATTTTCAATTTTGCTAGGGAGGATATTATGGATGCTCATTGGAAATGAATTTTAACAAATTATTTAGTTAATGGAAACTTGTAATCTTTCGAGGTAAAGATCTGCTCACTTGGAAGCAATTTACGAAAGAGAGCATGCTAAAAGCTATTATCGGCAACTGCTCTACTCGAATTGCTTTCGCTGATCATGATCCTGAAACGGCTGTCGTCACAGCGACAGCGATTCAGTCTCTTGAACCCCTCGAGGCTTTTGTTTGTTTGCCAGTAATCACCCTATTACAAAAATTAAATATCGAGATACGAGCGACTACTGTTCAAGTTCCTAATTGATTTGTGTAATCTACCAAAGATATTCTTCATTGAATTGTCCCACAGCTTGTGGGATTTTTTCGTATACATAAATTTAGAAAATGGCGCATTTTTAAAGTTTATTTCTGACTGCTGAGAAACTCTCCAAAATCAACTATTTTATCGAAATATCTCTCATCGACCACACGTTCTTCTACCCCATTCACATGAATCAGCACAGGACGAATGGAGCAGTTTCTAGGAACTTTCAAACTTTTTCTTTTTTTCTCCATTTCCTCGATAATTTTATTTCCCACTGGATCTTTAGAAAATTTGATTTCGCATACGTACAAATTATGAAAGCGGGTCTGTATCATATAATCAATTTGGCATCCAGACTGCTTAGTCGTAGAGTTTTGAAAAAAGGGCCCTTCCATAACTATCTCCTCCTGAGCAATTCTCAATATCTTCCAGAGTACTTTTCGGTTATGAACAACAAGGTTTTCGAATTGTAATCCCATAATCCCTTCCCCATCCGGGAAGTTGGGTTATTAAAGTGGAAAATCTCTCCTTCTCTATTGTAGACCGATTCGGAGCTATATATTTCAAATAAAAGCGTAGGTAGTTATCACTTATACGATAACGGCTCAACTTTCCTTCTTTCCCGCTTTTTAGATCCCAAGTAAAGTCTCTCTTTATAAAGCCAGCTTTAACCAATTCATCTAAATGTTTACTGAATATTCCTCCCAAACTTTTCCCTAATTCTTTGCAAATTTGTACAAGTTCTTTTGAGCCATTGGCAAGACAGAGAACTATCTCTTTGTGCCTAGCTTTTGCCCGAGAAAAAAGATCGGAAAATATTTCATCAAATTCCCTTACCAGTAAACCTCCTTTAGTAAAGCAGAGATCTTGAATATTTTTTTCTGCAGGAAGATTAGGTTTGATTTGTTCCAAATAGAGCGGAACACCTCCTGTTACCGACAAAAGTTTAAATTTTTCATAAGAAGTAATACGCTTTTCTTTAGGATGCCAAAAAGCATCGCAAACTTCTAATGGAAGCTCTTCTAACACAAGGTCAAGAGTAATTCTCCCCAAAAATCCTGTGCTGCTTAAGATATTCTTTTCAATCCACGAAGACACAGAACCACAAAGTGCAATAATTAGATGAGGATTTTTACTAAAATACATATCCCAAGCAGTTTTCAAATGACCTAAAAAATGAGGATCTTTTCCTCCCAGCCAAGAAATTTCATCCAGAACTATTAGGATCCGACCTCTTTTAGTCTCCTTGGAGAGATACCAAAAGAGATTACTCCAGTCATCTGTCTTGACTCCACGAATACCAACTCTCTCAAGCTGACGCGCAAAATCATCACGTTGGGTCTGAGCTGTCGTTTTACGAACGGGGGGATTCCAGAAAAGAAGTAGCTTTTCATTTCTTTTCCAAATTCCGCCAGAAGCCTGCTTTTTCCGATACGCCTTCTACCTCTAACAACAATCAGGCTGGCGCTTCTCTTATCTAAAAGCCCTTTAAGCCTTATCATTTCAGCTTCACGCCCTATAAACTGAGATGGCTTCATTTCAACTCCTTATGATTTAAGGAATGAGTCTACCAGCGATAAGAATACAAATCAAGCAGCAAACAGCAAATTAATCGATTTGTTGCTAGATTTTCTATTTTTAACAAAATAGCAGTAAAACAGCAAAAATGCTATTTGCTGCTCGATTTTTTTGCGCGTAAAAACATCAGAAAAAAGATAAAATATCTTTTGCTGCTAAAATTCTGTATGAAAAATGTCTTTTAAGACCTTGGGGGTAGCTAAAAGGCTAGCGCGCGGATGATTTTTCTTTTTTCTTAACCATCGAGATCTTTGCTCTACAGATACCAAAAGTCCAGCAGGTTGCTAGACTTTTAAAGTTATTTTTTAAGCTTCTTATAATTAGCGAAATACATCAAAAAAACTCTATTTTTAAAACCATTTTACGAAGACATTTTATATGGCTTATGCAATTTCCCCACAAGCTGTGGGACAATTTAGAAAAATGCGAGCTAATGCCTCTTACAGCTCTTTATTCAAAGAACACGCTATTCCCACTTCTATCTGCCCCAAAACCTCTAAATCTTCTATAGGAACTATTGCTACAGCGCGACCATCTTTTTCCCTTAATGATGAATCGTTCTCCAGAATAGCAAGCTTGTGTAACGACCTTAACTTTCATATTTTCCCCTTAGTCCTTATCAGCAAAGTGTGTAACGGTTACACACTTTACCTGCACATGAAACGCATTTTGATGTTTGAGGCGCGACATTTAGAAAATTAATTGCCGCGCGTGAAACATGAATTAGTGTTTGAAGCGCGGAATATAAAGTTATCGCGCCACTTATGATGATTTCATAAGTGGCGCGATAAATTTGATTCGAAGAGCTCCATGAGGATTCTCTGTTCCCTTGTGCGTCCAATGATTTTTCCGGTTGTAGGGAAAGCATCTGTAAATCAACAAATGTCGATTTGTGGATGTTTTTTTAGGGCGTAAAATTCATCCGCAAATCGACATTCGCTTTTTTGCAGATTGATGTTTGAAGCGCGGAATATGATAAATTGGAAGTTCAGAAAGATTCACCACGCACTGCGTGGTAATTTCGAAAGCTCTGCTTCATTCAGGAACCAAAAAGTCCAATAACCAATGATTCTATTATCCTTAACGATTGATATTCAAGAAGTTAAATCTATAATGTTTAACGTGCTGGTTTTAGCAATCGTAAAACCAGCAGCTTAAAACACGTTTTGTGTTTGACCTGCTAGTTATACACTCTACAAAAGCAGCGGATGCCAACCAATTCCTTGTATAAGCTCATAGCGCAAGCTCCTCTACACGAGCTGCAATCGATATATAGAAATACATATTTTTTAAATCTGTTATGATGAAGAAATGGAGGACAAAGCTATGTCTAGCAAAAGAGACTTATTCCGAATCACCATAGATATTCCAAGTGAGGACCATAAACGACTCAAAACACTTGCTGTTATTACTGGTAAAAGCATGCGAGAACGCGTCGCTGAATGGATTCATGGAAAACTCTACAGCAGAAATACACCAAATGCGACAACACTTAAAGCGTTAGATAGTATTAAAAAAGGCAAAGGCTTGGTAGAAGCAAAGGATGCCGATGATCTATTTCGAAAATTAGGAATTTAGTACTGAAACCAGTCTATCTTCGTTCTTTTGAGAAAGAAAAAACGACAATCATATCTAACCGAGCTTTCCTCGCGTAAATTGCTACAAAAGAAGCTGCAACAAGCCGTTGCTAAAACAAAAAAGCGGCTGGCAGCTGACGATACTAAGTTGGATGATAAGTCTTGAAATGTTAATTTTCCCAATAGAAAAGATTGTCTAGACAATGTGCGGCGGCTTTAGATTATGTCCTAATAAAGCAACGGGTGTCGTTAATTGTGCTTAACAGCTTGCAAATTAAGGTCTATGGTAGATATAATTTTCCTAGTTTGATGTTGAACTATGAGCTTAAAATAAGGAGAAAAACATGTTAACTCCATGGAACTCAACCTATGAACAAAGAGCCGCTGCAAATTTTCCAAACCATTGGCTTACAATGCCGCAGCCTTACTCCCCTCCTACTAAATATGGAACCATTTCCCCTGATGTTGAAAAGGCAATAGAAGAAGCCAACGACCACTGGGGTACAAACAGAATCTTCCTTCACAAAAAGGTTGTGGCATTTGTTCCACTATAACTTTGGTTGTGTCGGCGGTTTTTTCTACATGCGGATTTGTCTACTCCAACGAGCCAGTCTTGCAATAGGAGCAGTAACATTAGGATTGGGTGTTAGTGGTCTGATTTGCACATTCAAAGGAGTGGTCCCCCCAAGAAATTAAATCCCCACTATAGATGCTTTGATAATCTGTCTAGAAAGTCACCTCTCTGCTAGCGCATCAGCCAAGTAGAACCCATGCTTAATTTTCGGTAACTTTATTCGTCTTTTGTTTTCTTCTGTCGCGCGGTGAGCCGCCTCCGAGAGATGATTGTTAGAAAGAATCCTAGTTAATTATTGATTTTTCTCATTTCTATCTGTCCCAAAACCTCCAAATCTTCTACTGGAACTATTGCAGCAGCGAGACCATCTTCCCCCCTGATGATGAAACGTTCTCCCGAATAACAAGCCTGTGTAACGGCTTGCTTCAATTTTTCCGCATCTTGTGTAACGACCTTAACTTTCATGTCTTTCTCCCTATCCTTATCCAGTAAAGTGTGTAACCGTTGCACAATTTACTCTCCTCAACAATTCTTGATAAGCACATGTTATAACGAAAGCCCTCTGTCCTGGTGAATTATCTTTTGCCCCTTCACAGAAGGAATAATTTGGGCGTTTTTTTCTATTTGCTTGCTCGTCTCTTCAGTCGTCTCGAGATTTCTTTGAGATAATGAATCTTTTTCCTGCTTGCTCATTTGCATTCCAAGTGCGGTTTCACATAGCTTGGCTAACTCCTTTTGGAAAGCTAGATCAAGCACTTCTTTATTTTTTGCTCTAGGCGGGATTACGCCTGCATGATCT